>NZ_JBWKOM010000006.1:403836-501720 GCF_059416085.1 Pseudomonas sp. GW821-FHT09E12
CCATATACCAAGAAGCCCGCATTTATTGCGGGCTTTTTGCTTTCTGCCGTTTGGGTTTTCTCCCTTCTTTATTGGTTCCTCTGTTTGAACGTCGCAATCATTCTGGCGTCGTATTCAGCGTGTGCCTGTCCTTTTGATGTGGCCTTTCGAAGGCTCCCGGCAATTGTGAATCGATAACGGGAGCGAGTTCCGGGCGCAGTTTTTTCGTCTGGGGTGTGTTTTCTTTTTCGGATGGTGCGTCGCAGCTTTATAGATTCAGCGCTTCTTCAGCTTTGCGCCGCAAGCGCTTGTTCTTGCCATGATTTTTTAACGTTTAAAGCCGTCAAGCGGTGTATGATTGCGCCCGTCAGCCCCGCCGGGGCTTGTGGAATACCTCCATGGACTTACCCAGTAGTTACTCAGTATCCCGTTTTTACAATCATGAATTGACTGATTGATCCTTCCGGCGTGCTCCTCTGCTGGGAGTGGAGTTCGCCTATGACCGAAGTAGAAGTAAAGAAAACACAAGACAGTCTGCAGGATCGCCTCGCTCAAGTCGTTGAGCTGCTGCAGCGCCAACGGGTGGTCGAAGACCTGACTCATCGTCAGGAAGGTCATCATCAGGATCGGGTCGAGAACCTGGTCCACCGGCAAAACCTTGTCGAGCTGCAACGCAAGCTCGACGATCTGCACTCTGCCGACGTTGCCTACATCCTTGAAGCCTTGCCGCTCGACGAGCGTCTGACTGTCTGGCAGTTGGTCAAGGCTGAGCGTGACGGCGACATCCTGCTCGAAGTATCCGATTCCGTACGTGAAACCCTGATCGCCGACATGGACGATCATGAGCTCCTGGCTGCTGCCAAGGAGATGGACGCCGACGAACTTGCTGACCTGGCTCCCGAGCTGCCGCGAGACGTTGTCCATGAGCTGATGGAGGCGTTGGACGGCCAGCAGCGCGAGCGCGTTCGCTCCGCCTTGTCGTATGACGAGGAGCAGGTCGGTGCGTTGATGGACTTCGAGATGGTGACCATCCGTGAGGATGTCAGCCTTGAAGTGGTTCTGCGTTATCTGCGTCGCCTCAAAGAGTTGCCAGGCCATACCGACAAGCTGTTCGTCGTCGACTATGACGGTGTGCTCAAAGGTGTGCTGCCCATCAAGCGGTTGCTGGTGAATGATCCGGAGAAACAGGTTTCGGAAGTCATGGCCAGCGACCCGGTAAGTTTCCATCCGGACGAAGATGCCTACGACGCTGCGCAGGCATTCGAGCGCTACGACTTGATCTCGGCGCCGGTGGTCGACAAGAACGGCAAATTGATCGGCCGTCTGACCATCGATGAAATGGTCGACCTGATTCGTGAGGAGAGCGAGACCGAAGTCCTCAACATGGCCGGTCTGCGTGAAGAAGAAGATATTTTTGCCTCGGTCTGGCGTTCCCTGCGCAACCGCTGGGCCTGGCTGGCAATCAACCTGATCACCGCATTTGTCGCTTCGCGAGTGATCGGTCTGTTTGAGGGCTCCATCGAAAAGCTGGTGGCCCTGGCGGCCCTGATGCCGATCGTGGCGGGTATTGGCGGCAACTCGGGTAACCAGACCATCACCATGATCGTTCGCGCCATGGCGCTGGACCAGGTCAGCACCGGCAATACCTCGCGTCTGATGCGCAAGGAGCTGGCGGTAGCCTTGATCAACGGCCTGGTCTGGGGCGGAGTCATTGGCGTGGTGGCTTACCTGCTCTACGGCAGTTGGTCGTTAGGTGTGGTGATGACGGCGGCCATGACGCTCAACCTGTTGCTGGCGGCGCTGATGGGGGTTCTGATTCCGATGACGCTGGCGCGCCTGGGGCGCGACCCGGCCATGGGGGCCAGCGTCATGATCACGGCCATGACCGACAGTGGCGGCTTCTTCATCTTCCTTGGGCTGGCCACCATCTTCCTGCTTTGATCCCGTATGCAGCCCCTCTAATGGGGCTGTATCGTTTTCTCCATCCCCTTGCCATCCAGGCTTCTGTGTTTGTAGCGTTCGAGCAGCAAATTTCGCGCAAAAAAAAGCCAGCACAAGGCTGGCTCTAGCTTTCGAGGTCGAATCAGGAAGCGTCTGCGGCCATTTCGGCGTCATGGGCGATCAGCGAAACAAGAGCGTTCTGCTGGCGGTGGGAAAGTTGACGGAAACGTTGAAGCAGTTCGCGTTCATGCAAGGAGAGTTCTGGGCTGTCCAGGCGCATGCTCAACTCTTCACCCAAGGCGCCTTCCTGAATAAGACTCTGTTCCAGGCGCGCGATGATTTCGGAGTTCATGCTGCGGTGATGATTGCGAGCCACCTCGGCAATGCGTTCACGCATCCCGTCGGGTAGACGTACGACGAACTTGTCAGCCGTACGGCTGGAATAAATTGCCTGTTTCAATGGGCGCATATATTTAACCGGTTAGTTCAGGGGAGCGGTTCTCGGAATTGGCCGCGGGATGTCAGTTAGGACAAGCGTTGCTGCCAAATGTTCAACCTGAATTGTTAAGAGGCCCGCATCATGCCTCAAAGTAGCCAGATCCTTGGCGTCAATTCTGTGACAAATATTGAACTGGGTAAAGGCGTTATGCCAGCACCAATTATCAGAAATGCGGACTGGTTTGAAAAGATTGCCTGGTCCGCCTATCTGCCCGCGTCCTGATGTCCGATGGTGGTGCGCTTGTGCGTCGCCAGACGGGCATGCATGCGGATCCGATCATTGTTTCCTACCTTGTACAGGATAGTGGCAAATTGCCGATTTACTAGGCTGCGAGCGCCATGGAGTCTTCAAATGCCAGGCAGACTGATTTATTTGATGGGACCTTCCGGATCGGGAAAGGACAGCCTGATCGAGGCTGCGCGCCGTCCTTTGGCGCAACTCGGCTGTGATATGGTGCGGCGGGTGATCACCCGTTCCGCGGAATCCGTGGGGGAGGCGGCCCATGGGGTAAGTGCTGACGAGTTCGAGCGTCTTGAGCGGCAGGGCGCCTTTGCCTTGTGCTGGCGGGCCAATGGCCTGGCCTACGGAATTCCCGTGCAGATCGACGAATGGCTGGCCAGTGGGCGTCATGTCCTGATCAATGGCTCCAGGGCTCACCTGGATCAGGCTCGCCAGCGTTATCCGGAGCTTTTGGCGATTCTGTTAACGGTGGATATCGACGTGCTGCGGCAAAGACTGATGAACCGCGGTCGCGAAAGTGCGGCGCAGATCGAGGCGAGACTCGAGAGAAGCGCTCTTTTTTCCGCTGAGGGCGGGCCCGTGCTGGGAGAGTCCGTGTTTTTTCTGGACAACTCGAGCGAGCTGTCCGTGACGCTTGAGCGTTTTCTGAAGCTATTGAGATCGCAGGGGATCAGCGCAATACAGGGTCGAACTTGATCTTACGTCCCAACACCAGCGCCAGCAGGAACAGGCCGGAAAAAACACCACAGGCAACCAAGAGCGCATCACCCAGGGTATTTTCAGTGGTGAAGCAACCCAGTGTGGCACTGAGTACTGCCAGGATGAGAAGGCCTTTGGCAAGTCGGGACATTAACAGGCTCCTGATGGGGTGATATTCAAAATACCCAGCTTTCGGGTCTTGGGTTGGCAGGTAGAACAACGGCTTCTGGGGCATCGGCGACCTGTGCGATGCCAGGATTCTCCGATGCGCTGCTTATCACAGCCAATTGCGGGGCCTGGTGTTGCACGTAGTGGGCCTTGTACTGGGGGCTCTGATCCGCGCGGCCATCAGGCTGAAAGTGGAAGACCACCAGTACGGCGATGGCAATGGCATTCGATAGAAGAAGGGCGCTGTTCATGGGCTTGATCTCCACTGTTCTTTCATAGAGAGGAAGCAGCGCTCATGCCAAGAGTCTAACCTCTAATAAACCCTTTAAAAACAATGATTTGATAGGGTTTTTAGACGATGGCGGATTGCATTCTGCAATGATGGCTTTTTGCAGTGATGCAATTTGCACGGCGGCTCTGGCAAGTTGCCTGATGATCAGAGGCCGCCACCGGTTAAAAAGCCCTACTCACAACATGACAAAAGCAGGGCTGACCGTTAACATGCACGCCGTCCTTTGCGCCGTGGAGTACACGCGGTGGTCAATTTGTCCCAGTAGCTCAATTGGATAGAGCATCCCCCTCCTAAGGGGAAGGTTGGCAGTTCGAACCTGCCCTGGGACACCATCTATTTCCGGGCTTTCAGGCCAAACGTGGTTTTCGTCTTTATTTCCTGGTAACGGCTACGTTTGGTACACGCAGTTCTCGATGCTGTGGAGTCACCCATGATTGTCATTGCTGGAAAAAACAATATTTCGGTATTTGGCCTGGAGCGGGCTCTGCGACAATTTTCGCCCGACGAAATTGCCGTGGTCTGCAACCGTAACGATACAGGCGTCGATGGTTGGCAACGTTCGTTGCGGGCGGCCGCGCAAAAGTATGGTGTGCGTGAGATCAGCCTGGAGGCGGCTTATGAAGTCGCGTCCATCGCGTTCATTTCCCTGGAGTTCGACCGGATCGTCGTGCCTGGGCGCTTCTCTATCAGTCGTGTGTTCAATATTCATTTCTCGAGGCTGCCCGAATACAAGGGTATGTTTACCTCGGTCTGGCCGTTGCTGGAGTCCAGGGCCGAGGCGGGCGTGACCCTGCATTTCATCGACCGGGGTATCGATACCGGGGACATCGTCGCGCAACAGGTATTCCCAATCCCGTCCTGGTGGACCTGCCGCGATCTCTATTTCGCCTTTAACCAGCATGCCGGCCAGTTGCTGGAGCAGTGGTTTGCCAGGCTGGTCGATGATGGCGTCAGAGCGCAGCCACAGAGTGCGGCGGGATCCAGCTACTTTTCAAAGGACGCCATCGACTATGGGGCGTTGAAGATCGATCCGCTGTCGACGGCCTGGGCGCTACGCAACCAGATCAGGGCGTTCGCCTTTCGTGAATATCAATTCTTGCGCTGGGATGGGAAACCGGTGGTCTCGGCGACGATTCTGCCTGGGCGTTCGCAATTCAAGGCCGGGACCCTGATCAGCACAACTGACGATTATGTCGAGCTCTGCACCATCGACTATGACGTCCGGCTGAATTTTGATCGGTTGCCGGAGATGCTCAAGGCTTGTGAACGAGGCGATCTGGAGGCAGTGGTGGCACTGCAGGCCAATATTGCCGGTTACAACGATGCCAACTCGCAAGGCTGGACGCCGCTGATCGTCGCCAGTTATGCGGGTGCCTATGAGGTGGTTGACTGGCTATTGCAGCAAGGTGCCGACCCGGAGCGGTCCAACAACAAAGGCACGACGCCCTTGATGTATGCCAAGGATGCCTACCTGGCCGGGCGTTGTCGTAGAACCTTTCCGTTGTTGTTGCGCAAGGGCGCTAGGCTGGAGGCTGCCGACCATTGCGGTCGGGCACTCGCCGACTATGTGACTGACGAGCAGTTTGCTCAGTTGCGAGGTGCTTTCTAGGCACCTCGCAACAGGCGCATCAGTGGGCGGTGAACTGGTTGATGGCGGTGACAATGTGTTGCTGTTGTTCCAGGTCCAATGTCGGGTAGATCGGCAATGACAGGATCGAGTCATGCAGCGGCGCCCGGGATGCCTGGGAGGTCCTGGCCAGATCGCGGTAGGCCCGCTGCTCGGTGATCGCCAGTGGGTAGTGAACCAGGCATTGGATGCCACGCTCGGCCAGATGCGCCTTCAGCTGATCGCGCCATGGGCAGGTAATGACATACAGGTGCCAGACATGGGCGCTCGCAGTCGTCACCGAGGGCAGGGTGATTCCCGGGTGCCGGATGTGTTCGCCGTAGTAGTGGGCGATGCTGCGTCGACGGGCAGTATCGTTGTCCAGATGCGCCAGCTTCACTCCCAGCATCGCGGCCTGGATTTCATCGAGGCGGCTGTTCACCCCCTGATGATCGTGCTGGTATTTGACGCGCGAACCGTAGTTGCCCAGCGCCCGGACCAGGGTTGCCAGCTCGGCGTCGTTGGTAGTGATGGCTCCGCCGTCGCCCAGGGCTCCGAGGTTCTTCCCGGGGTAGAAGCTGAACGCCGCGGCATCGCCCCAGTTGCCGGCCTTGCGCCCGGCCAGCTCGGCGCCATGGGCCTGAGCGGCATCTTCGAGCACCAGCAGGCCATGCTTGTGGGCCAGCGCCATGATCTGCGGCATCGGCGACAGCTGCCCATAAAGATGCACCGGCAGGATCACCCGGGTTTTTTCCGAGATGGCCCGTTCGACGGCTTCGATCTCCAGATTGTGGGTGGCAGGGTCGACATCTACCAGGATCGGCGCCAGATCGTTTTCCAGAATGGCCGAGATGGTGGCGATAAAGGTATTGCTCTGCACTATCACTTCATCACCGGCCTGCAGCCGGCCTTGCTCTTTCCAGGCGCGCAGGATCAGGGTCAGAGCATCCAGGCCGTTAGCGACGCCGATGGCATGCCGGCTGCCGCAGTAATCGGCGAACGCGGCCTCGAATTGCTCAAGCTCACGCCCCATCAGGTACCAGCCGGAGTCGATCACACGGCTGCAAGCGGCTTTGAGCTGATCGGCATATTCGTGATTGATGCCTTTCAGATCCAAAAACGGAATATTCATCATTTGGGTCATTGTCCGAGCATGTCCATGAACTGGGCATAGTCTCGAACATAGTCGCCTTCTTCGTAGAGTTGATCGGCCAGGACCATCAGCACACAGTCTGGAGAGAAGTCATACATCTCACGCCAGATAAAGGATTCGATCAGCAGGCCCTGGCAAGGATTGTCCAGGGTGATGTCGATTTTTTCCCGACCGTCGTCCAGCAGAAAACGGCACGAGCCGCGTACGGCGATGGCCACCTGTTTGAGGGTCTTGTGGGCGTGGTAGCCGCGGCGAACCCCTTCACCGGTATTGAACATGTAGTACACCCGCTTCACCGGGAAGGGGATGTTTTTCCCTTCTTCCAGGGCGATCAGCGAACCACGGTCATCGCCGTGGGTCTGCAGCGGCAGAATGTGAATTTTCATCGCGTCTCCCCTTCGAGCCGTTTCGACAAATGCTGTTGCAGCCAGTTTTCAACGCTCTTGGCGTCGACCCGATAATTCCGGTAATACAGTTCTCGGGAGTCGGTCGAGCCTACCCGGTAAGCGATGTAGTCCATTTCCACGCCGACGACCGCCGCCAGGTTGGAAAAGCACGACAGCTCTGCGTATTCCTCGGCCATCCAGCACAGTGCGCGGGCGTTTTTCGAGGCGAAAATCAGATTGGTCCAGGCTGCGCCGGTGGGGCCGACTATGACTTCGGCATTGGCCATGATCGCCACCTGATGGTTGATGTCCTGTTCTTCCATGTACACGCAGGTAAACCCATAGGGTTCCAGCAGCTTGAGGATCTCGGCCTGGTTGTAGTGCCGGAGAAAGCCTTTGCGGGCCAGGAATACTCGTTTGGGGAGTTCGCCGATGGGAATGTCATGGGCCAGATGCAGCGCCTTTTCCCGCAGGAAATGGATCGACTCCGGGCGGACGAAGCCGCTGCTGGCACTGTTCTGTGCCGCGCCTTTGAAGTTCGGGATCATATTGTTCGGAGCACTGATCAGCAGCAGGTCGGCCACCTGATAGCTGGTGATGTTGTCCAGGAGCACCAGCGGGCGGCCAACGCCGATCGCCTCGATCAGGGCCTTGATCGAAGGAATGTTCTGGCTGCTCTTGGAGATCAGCAGAGGATAGTCCGCATATTGCGGCGGCAGTTCGGCCACGAATTGCAGTTGCGACAAGACTTCTACTGTCCAGTGGTAATAGTTCTGCTCGTTGCAGCCGCTGATCAGCAGGCCTTTTTCCAGCTCTACAGGTGTGCCGGTCCTGACCAGGGCCAGGCGCTGGCCATGGTAGAGCAGGTGCGCGGCACTATAGTCGGCCTGCAGGGATTTCGCCGTGGGCACTCGCTCCAGCACCAATTGCCCGCCGGGCAGTATCACCGAACGGGACACCGAGCAGACTTGTCCCTGCCGGAAGTGATACAGGGCGATCTCGGGTAACGCCAGGGTGATCGCTGGTGTCGATTGATGGAGGAACCGTGGGGGCTGGCTGGTGCCCGGTTGGCTCGGGCGAAACACATGGACCTTGTGCTCGTCGCTTTCATCCAGCCAGCGCAAGGCCAGGCGCCGGGTATCCTGGCGTCGAAAAAACAGTCGATACAGCAGGTCGCTGATCAGTCCCGGCTTTCTGCACAGTCGTTCATAGCCCAGTTGCTCGAGGCGTTTGCCAATACGCTGGAACCATGGGAGCTGCGAGCTGATCTGCGCGCCATGGAACACTTCGACTTTTTGCTCGTTGATGGCCAGCTTCTCAGTGAGCTGCGGATGGATCTCGCGGTAGTAATCACTGGCGATGATGATCTTGTCGAAAGCCAGCGAACTCAATTGTTGAGGCGCGTGGATCAACTTGCCGAACAGGCGCTGGCCCTGCTTCTGCTGATTGTTATCGACGAAGCCGATCACCCGGTAGCGGCGGCGGTTGTACTTGTAGAAGTTGACCCCGCCGGCGCCGGTGCCGAATATCAGCACCCGCGCTTTTTGTCCAAACCCTGTCGACACATTGACCTCGTCTTGCTGGTGCTGCCGGTGGTAGATCGTCACCCGAGCGGTTCGCCCGCTCGGTAAAGGCGGTGACGCTAGCCATTGTTATTGATGATGTTGCCCTTGATCTGGGCGATACCCTTGGCGTTCAGGTCGCGTCGGGTCCTTATCGGTTGCAGCTCGCCCTGGATTGCGGCGTTGATGGTATCAATCGCGGTCTTGCCGGTGTTACTCCGGGACTTGCCCAGCAGGTAGCGCAGCGACAGGCGGAACTGCTCTGACTCGTTGGCTACTGGCCGCGTACCGTGCAAGGTGCAGTTGTGCCAGAGCCCGACGTAACCCGGCCCGCCTGTCAGCCGGTAATCCTGGCAGGCCATCTGCTGCCCCTGATCGTCGGCGTAGGTCCATTGGTCGTGCTCCTGATGTTCCAACTGATGAGGGAACAGCGTGGCACCAAAGCGGTGAGTGCCGGGCATCAGGTGCAGGGGCGAGTCGTTTTCGGTGACGTCGTGCAGGTACACATACAGGGTCAGAAAGGTCGAGGGGTCGAGTTCCACCCGGCCCTGGGGCCAATCGATGATGTCCTGGTGGAAGTCGATCCCGCGAAAGTAGGTGATGTCGCGAAAGGGTTTTTTGATATAGGGCCCCAGGTTCGCCACATTCACATCGCGGATCTTTTCCCGCACCCAGTCCGGCAGCCACGAATCCGGTACGCCGCACACCGCTTTCTTGATCACTACCTCATAGTCGGCGCCGAGCACTTCATCGAGGACCGCAGTGAGGCGCGGATCCTGCTCGATGAACTGCAATTGCGACTCGAAGCCATTGAGGAAGTTGAAGGTCTTGTTCGGGTTGGCGTTGAGGTGGTTTTCCTGGGCCAGGTATTCAGCCTCGTCCATGAACAGCTTGGCCCCGAAGGCCCGTGCGGCGATCATTTCGCGGTACAGCGCCTGCGTGCGGTCAGCGTCCAGGATCTCGCCGAAGATATGGGCGCCCTGGTCGATGAGGTTTTGGATACAGGTTTGCATGTTGCGCTCGTTTTGACTGTTGCTGTCTGTCTGCAAGGTATCGGCGTGGCTGGCTTAAAGTTGATGCCGCGCGGCTGATATTCCCGATGGAGTTTGCCGCAATCGGAGCTGGCGGGCGGCGCGAGCAAGGATATCGAATGCTTTTGGCAACTATCTATAAGGGAACGCCAGAATCGGCCGATAACCCCATGGATGTTGTTGCAGGTCAAATGGCGGGGCCATGGACCGAGTGTCCGGCGAGAGCGGGCGGGCGCCATTGTGGGTTGATGTAGAATGCATTGATGGCCTGTGGCCATTATCGTTGTCCGGGGGCAACAAGGGTGACGACCTTGAGCGTGTCCTGCTGTTGCCGCGGGCTTCATCTTTTTTACGGGTCTGGAATCTTCGATGCTGGCGTACCACCAAAAAAGCTTTTTGATCGTCGATGATTTCTCGGATTTTCGCAGTTCTGTCCGGTCCATGCTGCGTGAGCTGGGCGTCAAGGACGTAGACACTGCCGATACAGGCGAGCAGGCGCTGCGCATGTGCGCGCAAAAGCGTTATGACTTCATCCTGCAGGATTACCACCTGGGCGACGGCAAGAAGAATGGTCAGCAGGTGCTCGAAGACCTGATGACCGACAAGCTGATCAGCCATGAAAGCGTGTTTCTCATGGTCACCGCCGAGACCAGCCAGTCGATGGTGCTCAGCGCCCTCGAGCACGAGCCGGACGCCTATCTGACCAAGCCTTTCAACCGCTCCAGCCTGGCCCAGCGGCTGGAGCGGCTGCAGCAGCGCAAGTCGTTGCTCAAGCCGATCCTGCAGGCGCTCGATCGCGGCAAGCCGCTCGAGGTGCTCAATGCCTGCATCGCCCTGTGCAAGCAGGATCCGCGTTATGCGCCGTTGTGCCTGCGCTACCGGGCCGATGCCTTGCGTGACATGAATCAGAACGAGGCGCTGGAGCGGTTGTACGAGAGCATCCTGGCGGATCGCCCGTTGCCGTGGGCCTATGTCGGCCTGGGGCGTCTGCTGTTCAAGCGTGGCCAGGTGACCCAGGCCAAGGCCATCTATGAAAAGGCCTTGAAGGCCTTTCCGATGATGCCGGCGCTCTACGATGGCATGGCCGATGTGCTGCTCGCCGAGGGTGATTCCAAGCGCGCCCAGAGTGTGCTGGAGGAGGCGGTGCGCCTGTCGCCGCTGGCCGTGCGCCGGCAAGCGCTGCTGGGCAAGCTGGCGATGACCAACGAAGACTTCGAGACCGCATCCAAGGCGTATCGCCAGGCGGTGTCGCAAGGCGCGCAATCGCGTTTCAAGGATCCGGAAAGCAACCTTGGCCTGGCCCATGCGTTGATCAGCAAGGGCAGCGAGAGGGGCCTGGATACCCGTACGCGCCTGGAAATCAACAGCACCCTGAGTGCGGTGGCCAAGGAAAACCCCAGCGATCCGGGGCTGCAGATTCGCGCGCGCCTGATGAAGGCCACCAGCCTGTTGCTCAACGATGCTGAAACGGCGGAAAAACTCACCGAGCAGGCGATGCTGCGTCTGGACGGGATGGAGCAGTTCATGAGCCCGGAAGCGGCGTTGCTGGTGGCCAAGCAACTGCAGATGCTGGGACAGGCCGATGCCGGTGCATCGATGCTGAAAAACTGTGCGGAAATCTACGGCGACGACCCGAAGGTGATGGAAGGTATTGCCAAGCTCACCGATGACCCGGCGATCCTCAACTCCGCCAACGCGGCGGCGGACATGAACCGTCAAGGCGTGCGCAGCTACAAGGCCGGCGCGTTGGGCGAAGCCCGGGATCTGTTCCGTCGGGCCCTGGCCATGCAACCGAAGAACATCAGTATTGCCCTGAACATGGCGCAGTCGCTATTGCACGGCACCGACATCACCCAGGACACGGCACTGCTGGATGAGTGCCGGACCTGCCTGAAAATGGTCGGCCTGATGCCCGATACCGACGCGCGTTATCCGCGTTATCAGAAGCTGCGAAGCAAGGCGTTTGGCGAATGAATACCCACGAACAGGCTCTCGACTTTTCCACGGTGATCGCCTCTACCGTGCACGACATGAAGAACTCCCTGACCCTGCTCATGCAGGCCCATGCCCAGTGGCTGGCGGCACTGCCGCAGGCGCACCAGGGCACGCTGGAGCAGGGCGTGATGGAGTTCGAGTTTGCCCATCTCAACGGCATGCTGGTGCAACTGCTGGGGCTCTACAAACTGGGGGTCAACCAGTTGCCGGTGCAGCCGGGTTACCACGAACTGGATGACTTCATCGAGGCGCAACTGGTCAGCCATCAGGATGTGTTCGCCAGTCGTGGCATTGCCGCGACCTATGAAGTCGATCCCTTGACCCCACTGGGGTTCTTCGATCGGGAATTGATCGCCTCGGTGCTGGACAACTGCATCAACAACGCCATTCGTTATGCGCGCCATGCGTTGCTGGTCAGCGTGCACGATGAAGGTGGGCAGACGGTGCTGACCATCAATGACGATGGCGAGGGTTATCCGCAGCCGATGATCGATAACCAGGCCGACTACGTGCAAGGCATCAATCACAGTAGCGGCAGCACCGGCCTGGGGTTGTACTTCGCCGGGCGCATTGCCGCGCTGCATCAGCGCAACGGTGTCTGCGGACGTACCGAGATTCGCAACGGCGGGCCTTTGGGCGGCGGTGTGTTCAGTCTCTACCTGCCCTGAGCCAGCTGCTGTTGCGCTTGCTCCAGGGCCTGTAGAAAGCAGGTCAGGGCGGCTTTCGACTCCTGACCCTGACGGGTGATGCAGTGAAAGGTCGAACGATAGGCCAGGCGCTGCGGTAACAGGGCGCGCATTTGGCCCCTGGCCACCCAGTTGGCGGCATAGTGGCTGGGCAGGTAACCCAGATAGCTGTCGGAAAACACCAGGGTGGCAATCGCTTCCATGGTGTAGACGGTGGCGCTCTGCAAAAAATACAGGCCATGGGGGCGTTGGTTCTCAGCCATGTAGCCACGGCCGACATAGGGTGTGTTGCATATTTCTTCCAGGGTCAGGTCAGTGTCGCTGCGTTGAAACAGCGGGTGCCCAGCAGCGCAATAGAGGTTTTGTTCCTCCTCGAACAGCGGCTGGTAGCGCAGCCCGGAGAGCTGGTGGTGGAAGGCTCCGATGGCCAGGTGCAGGCGCTCGTCGAGCACGGCCTGTTCAAGCTCGTCGGGACGCAGTATGTGCAGGCCCAGGCGGACTTCCGGCAGGCGCTGGCGGAACAGGTTGATGGCCAGGGGCAATGGCGCATAGGACAGGCTGAGCATGCTGTCGACATTGCCGATCTGCAGGTGGTCGCGTGCCGGCCCGCCGAGTTGGTTGGCCTGCTGCCGAAAGCGCTCGATGTCGCGAAACAGCAACTGCGCAGCATCGAACAGTTCCAGGCCTTCCTCGGTCAATTGGAAGCCACTGCTACCACGTCGGCACAGCGAGCAGCCCAGGCGCTCCTCGAGATCGCGTACCACCACGCTCAGGCGCGACAGGCTGGTATTGAGCCTGGCCTGAGCCGCGGTGAAGCCGCCGGCGTCGACTATGGTGCAAAAGACCCGCAGCATGCGCAGGTCGATATCGGATAGGCTGCCCAGCACATTGGCCTCCATCAGGCGCGGCAAGGGGATGGGCAAAGCCTACACCGGTGCGGATCTGCGAGTCAGCGGCGAGAGGCGATGGATTCGGCCAGCAGGCACATCAGCTCGAACATCATGGTCGCCCCTACCAGCGCCGTGGCGCCGCCGACGTCGAAGGGCGGCGACACTTCCACCACATCGGCTCCGATCAGGTTCAGGCCGCGCAGGCCACGGATCAACTGCTGGGCCTCCAGGGTGGTCATACCGCCTATTTCCGGGGTACCGGTGCCGGGGGCGAAGGCCGGATCCAGCACGTCGACATCGAAGCTGACATAGGTCGGGCCTTCACCGACCACGCGTCGGACCTCGGCCAGGGTGGCGGCGACGCCGATCTCGGCAAACTCTTCCATATGGATCACGCGGATGCCGGTCTCGGCAGCGAAGGCCTCGTCATCGGCCGAATAGACCGAGCCACGGATACCGATCTGCACGGTGCGTCGCGGGTCCAGCAGGCCTTCCTCCACGGCACGACGGAACGGTGTGCCGTGAGTGTAGGGATTGTTGCCGAAATAGCGGTCGTTGGTATCGGAGTGAGCGTCGAAATGCACCATGCCGATTGGCCGCTGGCGGGCCAGGGCGCGAAAGATCGGCAAGGTCACCAGATGGTCGCCGCCAACGGCCAGGGGCACGGCACCGGCTTCGTGCAAGTCGCGGAAAAAGGCTTCTATGCGCGACAGCGAGTCCAGCAGGTCGATGGGGTTGACGGGAGCGTCGCCGAGATCGCCGATGCGCACCAGGTCATAGGGGGCGATACGGCTGACATGGTGCACCTTGCGCATCAGGCTGGAGAGGTTGCGCACTTCTCGCGGGCCATGCCTGGCGCCGGCGCGGTTGGTGGTGCCGCCGTCCCAGGGCACTCCGACCAGGGCGATCTGCACCTGGGCCGGGTCATCAAAGACCGGCAGGCGCATGAAGCTCGGAATCCCGGCGAAGCGTGGCACCAGCGCTGCGTCCACGGGTTGGGGAAAATCATTGGGCATGGTGGAGCTCCTGTGGCGAATGGGAGCGGCATGTGGCTGCTCCCTGGGTAAGCGCTGTCAATGGGTTTCGATGGACGGCGCGACGGTCGGGCTGGTCAGCAGGGGCCTTGCGCATGCCTCACCAGCCGAGCCCGGCCAAGCGAGTTGGCGGGGGCGAAAAAATCATAGGGCGGGCGTGGCAGGCCGATAAATCATCAGCTCGGCAAGCTGGCTTGTGTTTTGTGACAAGTTCCTTGAGAGCGCTCCTTGCGAAGGCATGCCGGATGATGGTTGTTTATCCGGGTATTTCGAGTGTCCCTGCTTGATATTCCGAACAGCCGGAGCCTATTTTGTACGGGTCGCCGTTCTCGGCTCGTACAACAACAAGGATTGAGTCATGACAACCGATGGCCGCAGTTCACTCGCTCAGCGATTGACGGGCATTGACGAGATTGAATGTGTCACTCCGGATCTGAACGGCGTGCCACGGGGCAAGGTGATGACCGCCGAGGGGTTCCTCGAAGGGCGGCGTCTGCAGATGGCCCGTGGGGTGCTGTTGCAATGCATCATGGGGGGTTATCCACCCGCGCGTTTTTACGGCAGTGACGACGGCGACCTGGCGCTCACTGCCGACCCGCAACAGATTCATCGCCTGCCCTGGAGTTCGCAGCCGCGTGCGCTGGCGATTTGCGATGCGGACGAGCTGAGCGGTGAAAGCTCGCGTCTTTCCACCCGGGGCCAGCTCAAAGAGGTCATCGCGCGGTACGCCGCTCACGGCCTGGCGCCGGTGGTGGCGACCGAGCTGGAGTTTTTCGTGTTTGCTCCCAATACCGACCCGACCCAACCTTTCCAACCGCCCCTTGGCCTGGACGGTCGTCGCGAGGATGGGCATTCGGCGTTCAGCGTCAGTTCCAACAACGGTTTGCGGCCGTTCTTCAGTGAGGTCTATGCCTGCATGGCGGCATTGGGCTTGCCGCGCGATACCTTCATGCATGAAATGGGCGTCAGTCAGTTCGAGATCAATCTGCTGCACGGTGATCCGCTGTTGCTGGCCGACCAGACATTCCTGTTCAAGCACCTGCTCAAGGAAGTGGCGCTCAAGCATGGTCTGACCGTGGTGTGCATGGCCAAGCCGCTGGCGCACACACCGGGCAGTTCGATGCATATTCACCAGAGCCTGGTGGAGTCGGCCAGCGGGCGTAACGTGTTCAGTGATGAGGCCGGAGAGCCGACCGCGATGTTCCGCCACTTCATTGGCGGGCTGCAGGCGGGGATGGCGGATTTCACTGCGCTGTTCGCACCGAACGTCAATTCCTACCAGCGCCTGTGCCATCCTTACGCGTCGCCGAACAATGCCTGCTGGTCCCATGACAATCGGGCGGCAGGCCTGCGCATTCCGGCCAGTTCGCCGGTGGCGCGGCGGGTCGAGAACCGCTTGCCGGGTGCCGATGCCAACCCGTATCTGGCGATCGCCGCGAGCCTGGCGGCAGGTTTGCACGGTATCGAAAACGAGCTGGAACCGACGCCGGCGATTCAGGGTGAGTTTGCCGTGCCGGACAGTTTATCTCTGCCTTGTACCTTGCATGCCGCTCTTGAGCGTCTGAAACGTAGCCAGTTGGCCAAGGAATTGTTCGGCAATGAGTTCGTCGAAGGTTACGTCGCTTCGAAGACCATGGAGTTGACCAGTTTCTTTGATGAAATAACTCCCTGGGAGCGGCGCGTCTTAGCGGCCCAGGCTTAACCGAACCGTCGCAGTCGGGCTATCGTCCAGATGGCCCGACACTCAATTCAAGGAGCCGCTCGGAACGCCGATGCGCCAAATCTGGAAATCCTTTCGAGCGCTTTATTTCGCCTCGCTGATGATGTTGATCGGCTCGGGCTTACTCAGTACCTACCTGGCGTTGCGCCTGGCCGCCGATCATGTCGACGGGTTATGGGTGGGGGCCTTGATGGCGGCCAACTATTTCGGCCTGGTGCTGGGCGGGAAAATCGGCCACCGCCTGATTGCCCGGGTCGGCCATATCCGTGCGTACGCCACCTGTGCCGGGATCGTCGGTGCGGCGGTGCTGGGGCATGGCTTGGTGGACTGGTTGCCGGCCTGGCTGGTGCTGCGGATGATCGTCGGCCTGGGCATGATGTGCCAGTACATGGTCATCGAAAGCTGGCTCAACGAGCAGGCCGATGCCAAGCAGCGCGGGCTGGTGTTCAGCGGCTATATGATCGCCTCGTATCTGGGGCTGGTCCTGGGGCAGTTGATTCTGGTCATGCATCCGGCCCTCGGGCTTGAGTTGCTGATGCTGGTGGCCCTGTGTTTTGCCCTGTGCCTGGTACCGGTGGCCATGACCCGGCGTATTCACCCGGCGCCTTTGCATCCGGCGCCCATGGAACCGCGCTTCTTTATCAAGCGCGTTCCGCAGTCGCTGAGCACGGTGCTCGGGTCGGGGCTGATTGTCGGTTCGTTCTATGGTCTGGCACCGCTGTATGCCTCCCAGCAGGGCTTGAGTACCGAGCAGGTTGGCCTGTTCATGGGGAGCTGCATTTTTGCCGGGCTGGTAGTGCAGTGGCCATTGGGATGGCTGTCCGACCGTTATGATCGGGCCCTGCTGATTCGCTGCTTTGCCTGCTTCCTGGCAGTCGTGGCCTTGCCGTTGGCGATTCTGCCCCAGGTGCCACTGGAGGTGCTGTTCGCCCTGGGGTTCCTCTGTTCGCTGGTGCAGTTCTGCCTGTACCCGCTGGCGGTGGCGTTCTCCAACGACCATGTCGAAGGCGATCGGCGGGTTTCGCTGACCGCGATGCTGCTGGTGACCTATGGCGTCGGGGCCAGTGTCGGGCCTTTGGTGGCGGGGGTGCTGATGAAGTTGTTCGGCAGCCAGATGCTCTATGCGTTCTTCAGTTTCTTTGCCCTGGTACTGGTCTGGCGCATCCGGCCGAAAGCCGTGACCAACCTGCATCAGGTCGATGATGCGCCGCTGCATCACGTGGCGATGCCGGACAGCATGTCCAGTTCGCCATTGGTGGCCGCGCTCGATCCGCGGGTCGATGAGCAAGTGGTGCAAGATCAGATGCAACAGACCAGCGCGCCGGAAGCCGAGCCTCCGGTCGAGACGCCGGCCACGGATGAGGTTGAGGCTGAGGAGCCGGTAGTGAAGCCGGATGAGCCAGGGCCGGACCAGTTCAGTGGGGCCAGGCCCTAGAAACGAAAAACGGGCAGCCCCGCAAGGGACTGCCCGTTTTTTATCGACGCTCGAATCTCAGAGGTCGTCTTTGTCGAAGCGCCGGGCTTCGCGTTGCAGCTGATAGACAAAGCGCTCGACCTGGCGTTGAACCAGGCCGCTCATGTTATGAAAGCGCACACCGGCGAAAGTCGTGTCGATCTTCTCTTCGTGGTGCAGGTAACGCAGTTCCACTGGCGCAGTCATGCTGCCGAAGGGCAGGGCGGCGATAAAACGCTCGTAGACCTGGCCCAGTTGCAGGCGGCTGGAGATGTCGCCCTCGAAGCGCAACTTGCAACCGGTGGCGGAGATATCCAGCAGCTTGCCGACGATCGGCGCCTTGAGTTTTTCGCCGCCCAGTTCGATGTTGACCAGTTGGGCCAGCTTCAGGGCTGCGCGAAAGGCATTGCGGCGCTGGTGATAGACCACTTCGTCTGGCAGGGTGCCGCGGTAGCATCGCCCACCATTGGATTCGTCGATAGTCGGGATGCCATTGCTTTCCCAGGCGATGCGCACGCCTTCGTGAAAGCCTTCGACGCGAAACGGTTCGCCGGCGAGCATGAAGCGTTCGCCATCGCGGGGGATCATTTCGTCCAGGGCAATCATGTTGCTGTCACGATCGATCTCGACCAGATAGCTTTGAAAGCGCTGGCTGCGTTCATGGAAAGTGATGATCAGCGGGTCATGGCTGTCTTGCAGCAAGCGCAGCGTGGAGTTGATTTCCAAGGGGGTGGTCAGCACCTTGGGTGGCTGCGGCGCATCTTCTGCGTTTACGGCATTGAACACGGTTCATCAATCTCCAGACAAAATACGACTACACGCAAGAGCCAGCATTTTGCCAGCATGTTCCGCGACTTGATAGGGCGCGCTCATCTCTGGGGTCAGGCCTGGCTAAGCGGGCGAGGCTTGGCCAGCTTGGCGGTTGAGCCACGGGCATCATAGAGGGCTGGAGGCTCGCCACCGGTGAGGATTTTCAATTGATTGGCGGTGGTGGCCTGTTGAACCTGGATCGAGCGACCGTTGAGTTCGTTCGCCGCCTGGCAATCGGCAAGCATTTGGGTCAGCACGTCACTCTGGGCCAGTAACTGGTCGCCGATCGAGGAGTGGCTGGCCAACTGTTCCAGGCCGGCGCGGCTGGCAGGAAGGTTCAGGCTGGCGAGGAGTTCGCTGCGTTTGCGGCCATGCTGCTCGAGCAAAATGATCAGGGCTTGCTTCTGCGCGAGAATCTCTTCCAGCAGCGGCATGTCGCGACCGTGCAGGGCTAGGGATTCGGTGCGCAGCAATTCCAGCAATTGTTGAGCTGGAGCAAAGTCGTCGGTGATCAGTTGCAGCAAATTAGTGTCGTGCATGTATGGCCTTGGGTTTTAAGCGTCCAAAAAACTGGCGCAGGCCTTATTGGCTAGCGCTGGGCTTCGAAATTAAGCAGTTTGCTGGCTACACGGTTGCTGTCGACTTTATAGCTGCCATCGGCAATCGCTTGCTTCAGCTCGGCCACGCGGGCGTTGTCGACGGCAGGCTGGTCGCGCAGCTTGTCAGTGATCTTCTGCAACTGTTGAGCCTCATTACTGAGGTGTACTGACTCCCCGCTGGTGCTGGCCTGTTCGGCCGGAGCGTTCAGCGGCGCGGATTTGTCGGCGTCGCCGGTTTCCTTGCTGGCGCTGGTGCGCGTGCTGCCGGTGAGTGAGGGAGAGCTGTTTAAACGGCTGAAATCGATGGCCATGGTAAAAAAAACCTCTGGGTATTTGGACGCTTGACTTGTTTTCGGCAATACGCCGGAAAACTTTAGGCTCAAATATCGATAAGCCCGCACGCGCCGCTGTTGCCCTGCATGGGCCACAGTTTAGGGGGCAACAGTGCACAGCGCCAGTCGTCTACATGGCGACTTCCACCTGTCCCGGCGCGGTGATCCGCGCTTTGATGATCCGTTGTGAATTGAGGTTCTTGACCCGTATCTGCTCGCTCATGCCGCCATTGGACAAGGCTTCGCCGGGCATTTTCACGTTCAGCGTGCCGCTACGGGCAGAGATCACCACCTGATCGCCCTTGCGCACCACTTCCGCCTGTTCCAGGTGAACCAGGGTGACGAGCTGGTCGGCGACCATTGGTCGGACAAGCTTCTGCCCAATGGCCTGGTCCACTGAAGTCAGATAGCCCTGGTTGATCTGGCCGATATCGCGCTCGCGCAGCATTACGTCTTCGGGGCTGATGATGCCGGCGCGCTTGAGTGGCCGGGTGGTGGTCACCACCTCGCGGAACAGCTTGACCTGGGCGGGCACGAATACGGTCCAGGGCGAGGCGCCGTCGCAACGGACGCGAACGGTCACGCGTCCCAGCGGTTGCGCCGGGCTTTCCAGGGTCGCTGTCAATTCCTTGTCGCAGTGCGGCATGCGCAGCCGCGGGTCGAGTTGATTGACTTGGATCTCGTAGCGCCCAGGCGTTTGACTGGTGGCTAAATAGTCTTCTACGGTGAATTCAAGAAACCCTTGAGTGACGCCGATAAGTAGATCAGGCAGGGTTACCGAGTCAGCAACGGCAGGATGGCCAGGGTTTAAAAAAAACAAAGCCGACAGCCCGTACAGCAATCTGCGGTAGTTTGATGTCAGGCGTCGGGAAAATGTCGTTTTGGCGTTCATAACAGTTAAAAAGCAAGCGCCGTGCCGTTTAGCGATGAGCGCGCGTCGGAACTTAAGCTTTGGGGAGTCTGGCATGGCTGGTGTAATGGATTCGGTGAACCAGCGCACGCAACTGGTAGGGCAGAATCGCCTTGAGCTGTTGTTGTTCCGTCTCGACGGGCAGCAGCTCTATGGGATCAACGTGTTCAAGGTTCGGGAGGTGCTGCAATGCCCCAAACTGACGTTGATGCCCAAATCCAGTCCTGTGGTGTGCGGTGTCGCGAATATTCGAGGGGCGACCATTCCGATCCTGGACCTGGCGATGGCCACCGGTTCAGGCGGGTTGCAGGATCTGAGCAACCCCTTTGTCATCATCACTGAGTACAACACCAAGACCCAGGGGTTTCTGGTGCGGTCGGTCGAGCGCATCGTCAACATGAACTGGGAGGAGATCCATCCGCCACCCAAGGGGACGGGGCGCGATCACTACCTGACGGCGGTGACGCGGGTCGACAATCAGTTAGTGGAAATCATCGACGTCGAGAAGGTGCTGGCCGAGGTCGCGCCGACGCCCGAGACCATTTCGGTCGGCGTGGTGGATGTCGAGACTCAGCACAAGGCTGTTTCACTGCGGGTACTGACGGTCGATGACTCGTCGGTGGCGCGCAAGCAGGTCACGCGTTGCCTGCAGACAGTGGGGGTCGAGGTGGTGGCCTTGAACGACGGCCGACAGGCGCTGGATTACCTGCGCAAGCTGGTCGACGAGGGCAAGAAACCTGAAGAAGAGTTTCTGATGATGATCTCCGACATCGAGATGCCGGAGATGGACGGTTACACCCTCACGGCTGAAATACGCAACGATCCACGCATGCAAAAGCTGCATATCATCCTGCATACTTCGTTGTCAGGTGTATTCAATCAGGCGATGGTGAAGAAGGTCGGTGCCGATGACTTCCTTGCCAAGTTTCGTCCTGATGACCTGGCATCCCGGGTTGTCGACCGGATCAAAGCAGCAGATAACAGCTAGGGATATCCATCCCCGGCGGTCACACGATTTAAGAGGCGGCATCATTGTCTACGGGTAATTTGGATTTCGAACAGTTCCGGGTGTTCCTGGAAAAAGCCTGTGGGATCTTGCTGGGTGAGAACAAGCAATATCTGGTGTCGAGCCGTCTCAACAAACTGATGGAACAGCAAGGCATCAAGTCCCTCGGGGAGCTGGTTCAGCGCATTCAGTCCCAGCCGCGCAGCGGTTTGCGAGAGATGGTGGTCGACGCCATGACCACCAACGAGACCCTATGGTTTCGCGATACCTATCCATTCGAGGTGTTGAAGAACAAGGTCTTGCCGGAGGCGATCAAGGCCAGCCCCAACCAGCGCTTGCGCATCTGGTCGGCGGCCTGTTCCTCGGGGCAGGAACCCTATTCGTTGTCCATGTCGATCGACGAGTTCGAGAAGACCAACATGGGGCAATTGAAGATGGGGGTGCAGATCGTTGCCACCGACCTGTCCGGGACCATGCTGAACAACTGCAAGACCGGCGAGTACGACAGCCTGGCGATCGGTCGTGGTTTGTCGGCCGATCGCTTGCAGCGCTATTTCGACCCCAAGGGGCCGGGGCGCTGGGTGGTCAAGGCGCCGATCAAGAGCCGGGTCGAGTTCCGCTCGTTCAACCTGCTGGACAGCTATGCCAGCCTGGGCAAATTCGATGTCGTGTTCTGCCGTAATGTGCTGATCTACTTCTCCGCCGAGGTGAAGAAGGACATCCTGATGCGCATTCACAGCACCCTGAAGCCGGGTGGTTACCTGTTTCTCGGCGCTTCCGAGGCGCTCAATGGATTGCCCGACCACTACCAGATGGTCCAGTGCAGCCCTGGGATCATTTACCAGGCGAAGTAAGATTGTCGTTGTTGAAAAAGAGAGGCCTTCGGGCCTCTTTTTTTGTGCCCGCAATTGCGCCAGCGCAGGAGAGGCGGCAACCGCTGCATTGCCGCTTTGCTGACGTTTCGCGGAAATGCCTTGCCGCTTTTCTGGCATTGCCGCTTTGCCGCTGCCGGCAAAGCCTTGATTTACGGGCTTTTAGCACTTGGCACGCAGCTTGCTATATCCCGTTTACGAAAAATCTGGTCGAAGGTTTCCCGACATGAGCATCAGCTTCGATAAAGCGCTCGGCATTCATGAGCAGGCTCTTGGCTTTCGCGCCAAGCGTGCCGAGGTGCTGGCCAACAACATCGCCAACGCCGACACCCCGAACTACAAGGCTCGGGATCTGGACTTCTCTGCCGTGCTCGCCGAGCAGAACGAGAAAGCCAAGAACGGCACCTTTGCCCTGAACATGACCAACAGCCGGCACATCGAAGCTGAAGGCCTGGGCAGCGGCGACGAATCGCTGCTGTACCGCACACCGATGCAGCCGTCGATCGACCAGAACACCGTGGATGCCCAACTGGAACAGTCGAACTACGCCGAGAACTCGGTGAACTTCCAGGCCAGCTTCACGCTGCTCAACAGCAAATTCAAAGGGCTGGTGTCAGCCCTGCGCGGAGAGTAATCCATGTCCCTCGCCAGTGTTTTCAATATTGCCGGTAGTGGCATGAGTGCCCAGACCACTCGCTTGAACACCGTCGCCAGTAACATCGCCAACGCCGAGACAGTCTCCTCGAGCATCGACCAGACCTACCGTGCGCGCCATCCGGTATTCGCCACCATGTTCCAGGGCGCGCAAAGCGGTGGCAGCGAGTCGCTGTTCCAGAATCAGGACGCGGCCGGTCAGGGCGTTCAGGTGCTGGGTGTGGTCGAGGACCAGAGCAACCTAGAAGCGCGTTACGAGCCTAACCATCCGGCCGCCGACGCCAAGGGGTATGTCTACTACCCCAACGTCAATGTGGTGGAAGAAATGGCTGACATGATTTCTGCCAGCCGCTCGTTCCAGACCAACGCGGAAATGATGAACACCGCCAAAACCATGATGCAGAAGGTCCTGACCCTCGGTCAGTGATAAGGGGCGACTCAGATGAGTGTTACCGATACCACCAGTGGCCTGACGCTCAAGGAGGTCCTTGCGAACTCCTCGAAGAAGACCCCGACCACCAGCAATGACGGCCTGGCGGCGGCCACCAATAGCGTCAAGGGCAAAAATGAGCTGGGCAAGGACGCGTTCCTGAAGTTGCTGGTGACCCAGCTGAAAAACCAGAACCCGCTGGACCCACAGGACAACAGCGCATTCGTTGCCCAGTTGGCGCAGTTCTCCACCCTGGAAGGGATCACCACCCTCAATACCTCGGTGAACTCCATCACTGGCAACTACAAGTCGTCCCAGGCCCTGCAGGCTTCGTCCCTGGTGGGTCGTTCGGTGATCGTCCAGACCGGTACCACTCAG
Source organism: Pseudomonas sp. GW821-FHT09E12 (assembly GCF_059416085.1). Lineage (NCBI taxonomy): Bacteria > Pseudomonadati > Pseudomonadota > Gammaproteobacteria > Pseudomonadales > Pseudomonadaceae > Pseudomonas > Pseudomonas sp. GW821-FHT09E12. The sequence goes on from NZ_JBWKOM010000006.1 coordinate 427,162, forward strand.
GTCGACACCACCAAGAGCATGACCGGTTCGGTGACAGTGCCTACCGGAGTCAGCGGCGTCACCGTGACCATCACCGACAAGGATGGCAAAACGGTCAAGACCCTCGACCTGGGAAGCCAGAAGGCCGGCAGTACCAGCTTTGTCTGGGACGGCACCAAGACCGACGGCACCAAGGCCGATCCGGGCAATTACACCTTCAAGGCCAGCACAAAGATCGATGGCAAGGCGACCGATCTGGTCACCTACCTGCCGGCGACGGTCAACAGCGTCACCATCAGCCAGACCGGCGGTGAGCTGATGTTGAACCTTGCGGGACTGAGCAGCCCCGTGGCGCTCTCCAAAGTTCAAACCATTGGTATCTAGAGCCGACTAACACGGCACAAGGAGTGGAATATGTCTTTTAATATCGGCCTTAGCGGTCTCTATGCTGCCAACAAGCAACTGGACGTGACCGGCAACAACATCGCCAACGTGGCGACCGCCGGCTTCAAATCGTCCCGTGCCGAATTCGCCGACGTCTACTCGGCCACCAAATTGGGCACCGGTAGCAAGACCATAGGTAATGGCGTGCGCCTGGCCAACGTTTCCCAGCAGTTCGGCCAGGGCGACGTGAACAACACCGGCAACGTACTGGACATGGGTATCCAGGGTTCGGGTTTCTTCGTGCTGAGCGACAACGGCTCGCTGACCTACACCCGCGCCGGTACCTTCAAGACTGACAAGGACGGCTACATCACCAACACCGATGGCACTGCCCGCCTGCAAGGCTATGCGGTCGATGCCAATGGCAAGATCGTCAACGGCGTGCTGACCGACTTGCGTATCGACACCTCGAACCTGTCGCCGAAGGCCACCAGCTCGGTGTCCTCGACCATCAACCTGAACTCCACTGCGCCGGTCATTGACCAGAGCGTGACAGGTTTTGCCTTCGATCCGACCAAGGTGGAAACCTACACCAAGCAGTTCAGCACACCGATCTATGACAGCCAGGGCAACGAGCACAAGCTGGACCAGTACATGGTGAAAACCGGTGCCAACACCTGGAAAACCTACACCCTGGTCGATGGTCGTAACCTCGATGGTTCCGCTCCGACCACCACCGGCGCTACGGCTCCAGTCGCATCGACCATGAATTTCGACTCCGCCGGCAAACTGGTTTCGGTCATCACTCCGCCTGCCACTACGCCTAATCCGGGCAACAACCTGACCCTGGCGGGTTGGGTGCCTGGCACTGTGACCAACGGTACGTGGACGGCCAACGGTGCCAGCGCCAATCCCGGCGGCGTGACCATCTCCATGACCAGCACCACTCAGTTCAACGCCGATACCGCGCGTTCGCTGCCGGTGCAGGACGGCTACGCCACTGGCCAGATCACCAACCTGACCATCGACGGCACCGGTACCCTGTTCGCCAACTTCAGCAACAGCCAGAACAAGGCCATCGGCCAGATCTCCCTGGCCAGCTTCACCAACGAACAAGGCTTGCAGCCGGTAGGCGGCACCAGCTGGAGAGAAACCTACGCTTCGGGCGTACCGGGTTACGATGCTCCACAAACCGGTACCCTGGGTTCGATCATGTCCAACTCCCTGGAAGAGTCGAACGTCAACCTGACCAACGAACTTGTGGACCTGATCAAGGCCCAGAGCAACTACCAGGCGAACGCCAAGACCATCTCCACCCAGAGCACCATCATGCAGACCATTATTCAGATGACCTGATAATGGCTGGCTGACAGCGCTCGAAAAAAGCCCCTCACCGCAGGGGCTTTTTTGTGCCTGCAAGATTCATCGGCCGTGGCCTGCTTCTGTAGGAGCGAAGCTTGCTCGCGATGAGGGATATGGCATGCGGAGGAGGTGTATCGGTCCTGCTGCGGCTGCCTGGCCCGCAGGGCTGTATTCGGCGGGTTCATTCCCGCGAAGCTGGCGATGGGGGCTTCTGGCAAATCGCGTGCAGCAAGTTGTGGGAGGGCTTCGTCCTCGGGTGCCGTCCGGCGCTGTGGCTTTTCCCAGGCAAAAGAAAACCCCCGGCAGGCCAGGGGCCTGTCGGGGGTTCGGATAAGCGCCGACAGGCGCCTATCGGCTCAGCTTATTGGCAAGCTTCGCAATCCGGCTCGTCGATGGCGCAAGCCTTCGGCACTGGAGCTGGACCGGCTGGAGCCGCCAGGACCGAGTCGTCTCCGTGGTTGCCGCCGCTGGAAACAGCGTTCAGCTTGCCGGTGTTGATGGTCGACTTCTCGGTGCTGGTCGCGGCCAGGGCACGGAGGTAGTAAGTGGTTTTCAGACCACGGTACCAAGCCATGCGGTAGGTCACGTCGAGCTTCTTGCCCGAAGCACCGGCGATGTAGAGGTTCAGCGACTGAGCCTGGTCGATCCACTTCTGGCGACGGCTGGCGGCGTCGACGATCCACTTGGTTTCCACTTCGAAGGCAGTCGCGTAGAGCTCCTTGAGTTCTTGCGGGATACGCTCGATCTGCTGCACGGAACCGTCGTAGTACTTCAGGTCGTTGATCATGACCGAGTCCCACAGACCGCGAGCCTTGAGGTCGCGAACCAGGTACGGGTTGATCACGGTGAATTCGCCCGACAGGTTCGATTTCACATACAGGTTCTGGTAGGTCGGTTCGATCGACTGCGACACGCCGGTGATGTTGGCGATGGTTGCGGTCGGCGCGATGGCCATGATGTTGGAGTTACGAATACCTTTCTGTACACGGGCGCGCACCGGTGCCCAGTCCAGGGTTTCGTTCAGGTCGACATCGATGTACTTCTGGCCACGGGACTCGATCAGGATCTGTTGCGAATCCAGCGGCAGGATGCCTTTGGACCACAGCGAACCCTGGAACGTCTCGTAGGCGCCACGCTCGTCTGCCAGGTCGCAGGACGCCTGGATCGCGTAGAAGCTCACCGCTTCCATGGACTTGTCGGCGAAGTCGACAGCGGCATCGGAACCGTAAGGGATGTGCTGCAGGTACAGCGCGTCCTGGAAGCCCATGATCCCCAGGCCGACCGGACGGTGCTTGAAGTTGGAGTTCTTCGCCTGCGGTACCGAGTAGTAGTTGATGTCGATCACGTTATCGAGCATGCGTACCGCGGTGTTCACGGTGCGTTGCAGCTTGGCGGTGTCCAGCTTGCCGTCGACGATATGGTTCGGCAGGTTGATCGAGCCCAGGTTGCAAACGGCGATCTCGTCCTTGTTGGTGTTCAAGGTGATCTCGGTGCACAGGTTCGAACTGTGGACCACGCCCACGTGCTGCTGCGGGCTGCGCAGGTTGCACGGGTCCTTGAAGGTCAGCCAAGGGTGGCCGGTTTCGAACAGCATGGACAGCATCTTGCGCCACAGGTCTTTGGCCTGGATGGTCTTGAACAGCTTGATCTTGCCGTATTCGCACAGGGCTTCGTAGTACTCGTAGCGCTCTTCGAAGGCCTTGCCGGTCAGGTCGTGCAGGTCCGGCACTTCCGATGGCGAGAACAGGGTCCACTTGCCGTCATCGAAGACGCGCTTCATGAACAGGTCAGGAATCCAGTTGGCGGTGTTCATATCGTGGGTACGACGACGATCGTCACCGGTGTTCTTGCGCAGCTCGATGAACTCTTCGATGTCCATGTGCCAGGTTTCCAGGTAGGCGCACACAGCGCCTTTGCGCTTGCCACCCTGGTTCACGGCTACCGCGGTGTCGTTCACCACTTTCAGGAACGGCACGACGCCCTGGGACTTGCCGTTGGTGCCCTTGATGTACGAGCCCAGCGCACGCACTGGAGTCCAGTCGTTGCCCAGGCCACCGGCGAATTTCGACAGCATGGCGTTGTCGTGGATGGCGCCGTAGATGCCCGACAGGTCGTCCGGCACGGTGGTCAGGTAGCAGCTCGACAGCTGTGGACGCAGGGTGCCGGCGTTGAACAGGGTCGGAGTCGAAGCCATGTAGTCGAAGGACGACAACAGGTTGTAGAACTCGATGGCACGGTCTTCGCGTTGTTTTTCTTCGATTGCCAGGCCCATGGCCACGCGCATGAAGAAGACCTGTGGCAGTTCGAAGCGCACGCCATCCTTGTGGATAAAGTAACGGTCGTACAGGGTCTGCAGGCCCAGGTAGGTGAACTGCTGGTCGCGCTCGTGGTTGATCGCCTTGCCGAGTTTCTCCAGGTCGAATTCGGCCAGCACAGGGTTCAGCAGTTCGAACTCGATACCTTTGGCGACATAGGCCGGCAGTGCCTTGGCGTACAGGTCGGCCATCTCGTGGTGAGTGGCGCTCTCGGCCACTTCCAGGAAGCTCAGGCCTTCGGCGCGCAGGGTGTCCATCAGCAGGCGGGCAGTCACGAACGAGTAATTCGGCTCGCGCTCTACCAGGGTGCGCGCGGTCATCACCAGGGCGGTGTTGACGTCCTTGAGCGCTACGCCGTCGTAGAGGTTCTTCAGGGTTTCGCGCTGGATCAGCTCGCCGTCGACTTCTTCCAGGCCTTCGCAGGCTTCGGTGACGATGGTGTTCAGGCGGCCCATGTCCAGAGGCGCGAAGCTGCCGTCGGTACGGGTGATACGGATCGACGGGTGAGCCTGCACCGGCTCTTCGCCTGGGGTGCGGGTGGCGCGCTCTTTGGCGCGCGAGTCACGGTAGATCACGTAGTCGCGGGCAACTTTCTGCTCGCCGGCGCGCATCAGGGCCAGTTCGACCTGGTCCTGGATCTCTTCGATATGGATGGTGCCGCCCGAAGGCATGCGACGCTTGAAGGTGGCGGTGACCTGCTCGGTCAGGCGAGCGACGGTGTCGTGGATTCGCGACGAAGCGGCAGCGGTGCCGCCTTCAACTGCGAGAAACGCTTTGGTGATGGCGACGGTGATTTTGTCATCGGTGTAAGGAACGACAGTGCCGTTACGCTTGATCACTCGCAGTTGGCCAGGCGCGGTGGCAGACAGATCCAGGTTGGAATCGGCAGCCTGCGGCGCTTTGGCCTGCGGGTTCTCGCGAGTTGTGTCGGTTTGCATGGGTGTCTCCACGTTCTCTATGTTTGTTTGGGCACCCTTTGGGTGCCCACCGTTCCGTCCTGAAGCACTACAACCGGCGCACGCCGGGCATAACGACTTCGGGACAGTTCAGGAAGGGGGGCTGTTGGCGCCGCTTCCATGCCGAAGTCATAGGTCGCGAGCAGTGGCTCGTGACCGTATTCCTGATGGGTGACAGTCATGTACTGCAACACCCGTACCGTTTTCCTCGCCGTGGGCTGGAAAACCGCAGCCATCCGCATGCGCGGTTTGGCTTCTGAAAATCCGATTGGTTCCACCAAACGAGTGCAAGAAAAGCGCTTGAGTTTCTTGTCTGATTTGTGTTTGGTTTTTGGCCTGAAACCCTAGATGTAGGGTTTTTTTGCAGCCGAGCTACAAGATAATGCGTTTTTGGGGGTGATTGCAACGTACAGCCTGTGGATAAGGTTGTGCGTAAATTGTGTATGAAGCAGGTAAACCTCACGCAGGCCGCAGCAGGGCTGGATCCTACCGTTTGTCACTGTTTTTTACCCTGCAAAACTGCCCGGGGCGGATTTTTGCGGGCGCGAACCCTATCACAAAAAAACGCCTTTACCGAGCGCATTCAGCGCCTTGTGTTCACGGCCTTTGCCGTTGCTACAATCGGGCCTTCCAGACATTGTTTTATCCATCTCACATTACAAAAAGACGGGCGGATTCTTCCTGAGCCCGTATCTGGCAAGCAGAGGTCACCGTGGAGCAAGAAGCGTGGCAGATATTGATCGTCGAGGACGATCAGCGACTGGCCGAGTTGACCTGTGAATATCTGCAGAGCAATGGATTGCGTGTCGCCATCGAAGGCAATGGCGCCCTGGCCGCGGCGCGGATCATTGCCGAACAACCCGATCTGGTGATCCTCGACCTGATGCTGCCCGGCGAGGATGGCCTGAGCATTTGCCGCAAGGTCCGCAATCGCTACGACGGGCCGATCCTGATGCTGACCGCGCGCACCGACGACATGGACCAGATACTGGGGCTGGACACCGGTGCCGACGATTACGTGTGCAAGCCGGTCCGTCCGCGCCTGTTGCTGGCCAGGATCCAGGCCCTGCTGCGGCGCAGCGAACCCGTGGAAAGCAGCGCGCCGGAGAAATCCCGGCGCCTGCAATTCGGCCCGCTGGTGGTGGACAGCGCCTTGCGCGAGGCCTGGCTGCACGACGCCGGGATCGAGTTGACCAGCGCCGAGTTCGACCTGCTCTGGCTGCTGGTGGCCAACGCCGGGCGCATTCTGTCCCGCGAGGAAATCTTCACCGCCCTGCGCGGCATCGGCTATGACGGCCAGGACCGCTCCATCGATGTGCGCATTTCGCGGATCCGTCCGAAAATCGGCGACGACCCGGAGCACCCGCGGCTGATCAAGACCATCCGCAGCAAGGGTTATCTGTTCGTCCCCGAAGCCGCTGCCGATCTGTTGCCGTGAACTCCATATTCCTGCGCATCTACGGCGGCATGTGCGCCGCCCTGATTCTGGTGGCGCTGTTGGGCGTACTGGCGCTGCACCTGCTCAACCAGGTGCGTAGCGAGCAATACCGCGAGCGCCTGGCCCACGGCACGTTCTCGCTGATGGCCGACAATCTGCAGCCCATGAGCGAGATCGAGCGCCGCCGCGCCCTGGCGGTGTGGGAGCGCCTGTTGGGCATCCCGCTGACCCTGCAGACCTTCACCCAGACCGGCCTCGACCTCGGGCAGCGCAACCGCGTTTTGCGCGGCCAGGCCCTGGTGGAGCAGACCGGGCCTTACGCGGCACGGGTCTACCGTCTGGTCAGCGAACCTGAGCAATTGTTGCTGACCGGTGAAGTGCAGCAGATCAGCGAACAACTGGCGCGGGCGACTATCTATCTGCTGGCCGACGAGCTGGTGCGCTTTCCGGTGGCCGAGCAGCCGGAACGCCTGGCGGCACTGAAAAAGAACAAAGGCTTTGGCTTCGACATGCACCTGGTCACCCAGGATGACGCGGACATGGACGAGGACCAGCGTCGCCGGGTTGCCGAGGGCGATACGGTGATGGCGCTGGGCAAGGGCGGCGATTCGATCCGCGTGTTCGCAGGGATGGTGGGCACGCCCTGGGTGCTGGAAATCGGTCCGCTGTACCAGATGAATCCCTACCCGCCGCAATGGCTGGTGTTGATCGCGGTGCTGGGCCTGAGCCTGATCGGCCTGATCGTCTATTTATTGGTACGCCAGCTGGAGCGACGCTTGCGTGGCCTGGAATCGGCGGCCACGCGCATTGCCAAGGGCAGCCTGGAAGCCCGGGTGCCGGCCGGTGGCGCCGACTCGGTGGGACGGTTGGCGGCGGCCTTCAACGGCATGGCCGAGCATTTGCAGCGCTTGCTGGCGATCCAGCGCGAGCTGGTGCGTGCGGTGTCCCATGAGTTGCGCACGCCAGTGGCGCGCCTGCGCTTTGGCCTGGAGATGATCGGCTCGGCGACCACCGCACAGGCCCGGGACAAATATATGGAGGGCATGGACAACGATATCCAGGACCTCGACCGGCTGGTGGACGAAATGCTCACCTATGCGCGGCTGGAGCAGGGTTCGCCAGCGCTGAACTTCCAGCGCATCGACCTGGACGCGCTGATCAACCAGGTGATCAGCGAGCTGGCGCCGTTGCGGGCGCAGGTCAAGGTGCAGCGTGGTTCGTGCCTGTCCGCGGCGGATTGCGATGGCGCTTGGGTCGAGGCCGAGCCGCGCTACCTGCATCGGGCGTTGCAGAATCTGGTGAGCAACGCCATGCGCCACGCCGAGTCGCAGGTGCTGGTCAGTTACCAGGTGGGGCAGATGCGTTGCCGGGTCGATGTCGAGGACGATGGTCCAGGGGTTCCGGAAAGCGCCTGGGAGCGGATCTTCACCCCGTTCCTGCGCCTGGATGACAGCCGTACCCGCGCTTCGGGTGGGCACGGCCTGGGGTTGTCGATCGTGCGGCGGATCATTCACTGGCACGACGGTCGGGCATTGATCAGCAGGAGCAAGACCCTCGGTGGCGCCTGCTTCAGCCTGAGCTGGCCACGGCATCAGGATAAAGGTTGAAGGCTTGCGCTCAGGTTCGTCCGGGCATCAAGCCCGGATGCTGACCAGGCTCAGCAGTTGCCCGTCCTGCAGGGCGAATTGCGCGTCCAGTTCACTGCCATTGCGCCATTCGCTGGACAGGTCGGTCAGCAGGCGCAGGCGGACCTGGCCGCTGGCCGTCCACTCCAGCACTTCGGCATGTTCGAAATAGAAGCGTTGCCGGACGATCGGGTACAGCGCCTTGAACAGGCTTTCCTTCACCGAAAAGGTCAGGGTGACCCAGAGCGCCAGTTGTTCCCGCGGGGCGGCAGCCATGCGCTGCATTTCGGCCGGGATGAGGATTTCCCCCGCCAGGCGTTCCGCCCGTTCGCTGTTGAGCAGGTTCTCCAGGTCCATGCCCAGCCCGCGCCAGTGTTCCTTACGCGCAACAATCGCCGCGGCGCGCCCGGTGCTGTGGGTGATCGAGCCGCTGATGTGCGTCGGCCAGACCGGCGCCCGGTCCTCGCCGATCGGCGGAATGCAGTCCAGGCCATCCAGGCGATGCAGGGCGGCGCGGGCGCAGAAACGACCGGCGAGAAACTCGGCCTGCCGTTTCGCCACCGAACGTTGAATGCTCGCGGGCGGCTCGATGGCGCTGCGCTGGAAGTCGTTGCTGGCCAGGCGCGAGGCATCGAAATGGGTGCCGAGCAGGACGGTGTCCGGCAGGGCGTCGGGCAGCGGCCACTGGTCGTCGAGTGGGGTGCAGCAGGCGGGGAGGGTGGGGATGTGATTCATGCCAGGCATTTTGCCGGGTTGTAAGGCTGGAGGGTAGCCTGGCAAGCGTCGGCCTCGATGCCGCCGCCCCGGGAATTGAGGTCTCGGGGCGGTCGACGCGGGGTCAGTCGAACAGCTTTTTGAAAAACTCTCGCATGTCCGCCCATGAGCGTTCATCGGCGGCCTTGCTGTAGCCGATGTCCAGCCCGCCATGTTCGCCGTGGCTCATGCGGTCGGCATCCGGATTGCTGAAGCTGTGCTTGGCGCCCTCGAGGTTGACGAACCGGTAGTCGGCGCCGGCCTTGTCCATTTCTGCCTTGAAGGCGCTGACGTTATCGGCGGTGACCATGCTGTCGAGGGCGCCGTGCTCCACCAGGATTTTCGCCTTGACGCTGCCGGGAGTGGCCGGGGCCCTGGTGACCAGGGCGCCATGGAAACTCACCACACCGAGCAGGGGCAGGCCCTGGCGCGCTGCGTCCAGCACCACCTTGCCGCCGAAGCAGTAGCCGATCGCGGCCAGCTTGGCCGGGTCGGTCTGCGGTTGTTTCTTCAGCAGGTCGAGCCCGGCCTTGAAGCGCGCGCTGGCGGCGGCACTGTCTTTCGAGGCGGCCTGCATGAAGGCCATGGCGTCTTTCGGGTGCTCGGTGTTCTTGCCGTCGCCGTACATATCGATGGCCAGGGCGCTGTAACCCAAGGCCGCGAGATCCCGGGCCCGGCGTTTGGCGTAGTCGTTCAGGCCCCACCACTCATGCACCACCACGACGCCGGGACGTGGCCCTTGCAGGCTGTCGTCATAGGCGTAGTAGCCGATGAGCCGGGTACCGTCGGGGCTCTGGTAGGGGATTTCCTGGGGCTTGATGGCTGCCTGGCTCAAGCCGCAGAAAGCCAACAACAAGCAAGCGAAAAGCGCGCGCATGGTCCGTTCTCCTTTTAAAAGACTGCCCAACAGCCTAGTCGATTTGATTCAGCCGAGGTTCAGAGTGTGTTCAGGGGGAGTTCAGGGCGGGGTCGGTAGTCTGGCTCCCGTACCCAAAAACACATAGCGAATGAGGAAACACCCATGACTACTTTCAAGAAGATGATCCTGGCCTTCACTGTTCTCGGCGCCAGCGCTGTCGTCCAGGCCGCCGACAGCAACTTCGCCAGCCTTACCTATGGCCAGACCAGCGACAAGGTCAAGAAGTCCAGCCTGCTCAACAGCAACCTGAACAACCCGAACGCCGACGGTGTGATCGGCAAGGACAACACCTGGGGCGTGCGCCTGGGTCAGCAGAATGACCAGCACCGCTACTACGCCACCTACGACAATGTCTCCGGCTCGCACAATGGCATTAAACTGCGCCAGGAAAACCTGCTCGGCAGCTACGATGTGTTCCTGCCGGTGACCAGCAGCACCAAGCTGTTCGGCGGCGGTACCGCGGGCCTGACCAAGCTGACCCAGGATTCCCCAGGCTTCAGCCGCGACAGCGATATCGGTTATGCCGTCGGCGTGCAGGCCGGTGTCCTGCAGCAGGTTTCACAGAACACCTCGGTCGAACTGGGTTACCGTTACCTGCGCAGCAATGCCAGCACCGAGATGAGCGAGCGCAGTGGCAGCAAGCAGGGTTCGCTGAGCCTGACCAGCAGCGCCCAGACCTACCTGTCGGCCAACTACGCTTTCTAAAATATTGTCCTGGTTCTGAGCGCGCCGGATCTGCCAAGGCAAGATCCGGCGTTGCCATATATACGATCAGGGCGCCTGAGCGCCCTTGGAGATGTCGAATTTTGCCTGGGAGAGCTGCATGAAACTGCTCGTCGTTGAAGATGAGGCGCTGCTGCGCCATCACTTGCAAACCCGCCTCACGGACAGCGGCCATGTGGTCGAGTCCGTGGCCAATGCCGAGGAGGCGCTGTATCAGACCGAGCAGTTCAACCATGATCTGGCGGTGATCGACCTGGGCCTGCCGGGCATAGGCGGGCTGGACCTGATCCGCCAGCTGCGCTCGCGGGGCAAGGCGTTTCCGATCCTGATCCTGACGGCACGCGGCAACTGGCAGGACAAGGTCGAAGGGCTGGCCGCCGGCGCCGACGACTATGTGGTCAAGCCCTTCCAGTTCGAGGAGCTGGACGCACGCCTGAATGCGCTGCTGCGTCGCTCCAGCGGGTTCACCCAGTCGACCATCATCGCCGGCCCGCTGCTGCTCGACCTCAATCGCAAGCAGGCCTCGCTCGACGAACAGCCGCTGGCGTTGACCGCCTACGAGTACCGGATTCTCGAGTACCTCATGCGCCACCATCAGCAGGTGGTGGCCAAGGACCGGCTGATGGAGCAGCTGTACCCGGACGATGACGAGCGCGATCCGAACGTGATCGAGGTGCTGGTCGGCCGCCTGCGGCGCAAGCTGGAAGGGCCGTCGGGCTTCAAGCCCATCGATACCGTGCGTGGCCTGGGTTACCTGTTCAACGAGCGCTGCCGATGATCCGATCGTTACGCCTGCGCCTGATGCTGGCGGCCACGACGCTGGCGGTGCTGTTCATGCTGGCGTTGTTGCCGGCCATGCAAGGCGCGTTCAGCCTGGCGCTGCAGGACTCCATCGAGCAGCGCCTGGCCTCCGACGTGACCACGCTGATCTCGGCGGCCCGGGTCGAGAACAATCACCTGCAAATGCCGGCGCAACTGCCGGACGAGCGTTTCAACCTGACCGACAGCCGTCTCCTGGGTTACATCTACGACCGGGAAGGGCGGCTGGTCTGGCGCTCCAAGGCGACCCAGGAAGAGAACATCAACTACAAGCCGCGGTATGACGGGCGCGGCAACGAGTTCGCGCGTATCCGCGAGGTCAACGGCCAGGAGTTTTTCGTCTACGACGTCGAGGTCAAGCTGCTGGGCGGTAAAAGCGCGGCGTTCAGCATCGTCGCCTTGCAGCCGGTGCGTGAGTACCAGTTGACCCTGGAAGGGGTGCGGGAAAACCTCTACCTCGGGTTCGGCGCCGCGTTGCTGGTGCTCCTGGCGCTGCTCTGGCTCGGCCTGACCTGGGGCCTGCAGGCATTGCGCCGGCTGAGCCAGGAGCTGGACGAAATCGAGAGCGGCACCCGGCAAAGCCTCAGCGAAGAACATCCACGCGAACTGCTGCGCCTGACCGGCTCGTTGAACCGCCTGCTGCACAGCGAGCGCGAGCAACGCAGCCGTTATCGCGATTCCCTGGATGACCTGGCCCACAGCCTGAAGACCCCGCTGACGGTGTTGCAAGGGGTCAGCGAGGACATGGCCCTGCGTCCTCAAGACCGCGAACAGGCCTGGGTGCTGCAGACCCAGATCGAACGCATGAGCCAGCAGATCAGCTACCAGCTGCAGCGCGCCAGCCTGCGCAAGAGCGGCCTGGTGCGCCACCAGGTGCGTTTGCGTCCGGTGCTGAAAAGCCTGTGCGACACCCTGGACAAGGTCTACCGCGACAAACAGGTGCGGGTCTCGTTCGATCTGCCGGAGCGCTGCTATGTGCCGATCGAGCATGGAGCCTTGCTCGAATTGCTGGGCAACCTGCTGGAGAACGCCTACCGCCTGTGCCTGAGCGAGGTGCGCATCAGTGTCCGCCAAGACCTCCACGGCGCGCAGTTGTGTGTCGAGGACGACGGGCCGGGCGTGCCGCCGGACCAGCGGGCGCGGATTCTCCAGCGCGGCGAACGGCTGGATCGCCAGCATCCGGGGCAGGGGATCGGCCTGGCGGTGGTCAAGGACATCATCGACAGCTACGGCGCGCAACTGACCCTTGGCGATTCCACCCTGGGCGGGGCCGCGTTCCGCATTCACTTCCCGGCGATTTGATCGGCGCGCTCAGATTTCCTGGGCGCGGTAGGCGCCCGGGGTCAGCCCGGTCCACTTCTTGAACGCGCGGTGAAAGGCCGATGGCTCGGAAAAGCCGGTCTGCTCGGCGATCTGTTGCAACGACAGGTCGGCCCGACGCAGGTGGTAGATGGCGATATCGCGCCGCAACTGATCCTTCAACCCCTGAAAACTCGTGCCTTCTTCGCGCAAGTGCCGGCGCAGGGTCTGCGGGCTGATGTGCAGGTGCTGGGCGATGCTTTCCAGGTCCGGCCAATGGTTGCTGTCGCGGCTGAGCAGGCGGCGCAGCTGGCTGCTCAGACTGTCGCCGTCGTCCGGGCGGGCCAGCAGGTCGGCGGGGGAGCGTTCAAGGAAGTGCTTGAGGGTTCGTTCGTCCTGCAGCAGCGGCATGTTCAGGTAGCGGCTGTGGAACAGCAGGCTGCTGCAGTCGCGGGAAAACATCAGGGGGCAGGGGAACAGCAGGTCGTATTCGTTGCCGTGCTCGGGTTTCGGGTAGCTGAAACAGGCCTGCTCGAGGCGGATGCGCTGGCCGATCAACCAACTGCCGAGGCGATGCCAGATCACCAGCAGGCTCTCGCTGAGGAAATGGTCCGGGTCCCACAGTGCGGCGTCGTCCAGGCTCAGGCGGGTCATGTCCCCTTCGCGCGTCAGGCTCAGCCGCGGTGCCTGGGGGAACAGGCTATAGAACAGCAGGCCGCGCTGCAGGGCCTTTTCCAGGTTGCTGCAGTGGATCAGGGCGTGGCACATCATGGCGAAGGTGCCGCGCTTGCTCGGGCCGTCGCCAAACCCCAGGTACTCGTCGTCCAGGACTTGCCAGAGCTGTTGCAGCAGGCTGGCGAACTGCTCGGGGGCGATACGGGCCTTGGGTTCGTTGAGCAGTTCGAGGCTGATGCCCAGGGTCTGCAGCAGCTCCGAATAGTCGTAGCCCCGTCGGCGCGCCCCGCCCAGGGCGGCGCGGGCGAAATGACTGGCGATGGTGCGTTCGCGCATGAAGGTTGATCCGTCCATTAAGTGGCGGATGTTAACAGCCGACAACGACTGGGCAAGGCGGATATCCGCCAAATTGTAGGACGAGCGTCGGGCGATGGGCGGAAATCCGCCACTTCATGTAGGGGCAGGGAGAGCGAAGGCGAGCGCAAACCCTGGTGTCCAAAGGCCTTCAGGGTTTTTTGGCAAGCTGGCACGGGCTTTGCGATAGCGAGCAAGGAGAAGGGAGCAGCGAAAGGTGTTCCCCGCAGCTCTACACAACAAATCCCTCCAGTGCAGGAGGGTTCGCACTTTAGGCGTCGTGTGCATCGATGGATGGTGTGCAACGGTGCTCTTGAGGAACTTTGCAATGACGACTCGTCAGCCACTGTACAAATCCCTGTATTTCCAGGTGATCGTTGCCATCGCCATCGGCATCCTGCTCGGTCACTTCTACCCGCAGACCGGTGTGGCCCTCAAGCCCCTGGGTGACGGGTTCATCAAACTGATCAAGATGGTCATCGCGCCTATCATCTTCTGTACGGTCGTCAGCGGTATCGCGGGCATGCAGAACATGAAATCGGTGGGCAAGACCGGTGGCTACGCGCTGCTGTACTTCGAAATCGTTTCGACCATCGCCCTGCTGATCGGCCTGGTTGTGGTCAACGTGGTGCAGCCGGGCAACGGCATGCACATCGACGTGTCCACCCTGGATGCCTCGAAAGTGGCGGCCTACGTCACCGCCGGCAAGGACCAGAGCATCGTCGGCTTCATCCTCAACGTCATTCCGAACACCATCGTCGGTGCCTTCGCCAACGGCGACATCCTGCAAGTGCTGATGTTCTCGGTGATCTTCGGTTTCGCCCTGCACCGCCTGGGTGCCTATGGCAAGCCGGTGCTGGACTTCATCGACCGTTTCGCCCATGTGATGTTCAACATCATCAACATGATCATGAAGCTCGCGCCGATCGGTGCGCTGGGCGCCATGGCCTTCACCATCGGCGCCTATGGCGTGGGTTCGCTGGTGCAGCTGGGCCAGCTGATGATCTGCTTCTACATCACCTGCGTGCTGTTCGTGCTGGTGGTGCTGGGCGCCATCTGCCGCGCCCACGGTTTCAGCGTGCTGAAGCTGATCCGCTACATCCGTGAAGAACTGCTGATCGTGCTGGGTACTTCCTCCTCGGAATCGGCCCTGCCACGCATGCTGATCAAGATGGAACGCCTGGGCGCGAAGAAATCGGTAGTGGGCCTGGTGATCCCCACCGGTTACTCCTTCAACCTCGACGGTACTTCGATCTACCTGACCATGGCGGCCGTGTTCATCGCCCAGGCGACCGACACCCACATGGACATCACTCACCAGATCACCCTGCTGCTGGTGCTGCTGCTGTCCTCCAAAGGCGCCGCAGGCGTGACCGGTAGCGGCTTCATCGTGCTGGCGGCGACCCTGTCGGCCGTGGGTCACCTGCCGGTGGCCGGCCTGGCGCTGATCCTGGGTATCGACCGTTTCATGTCCGAAGCCCGTGCGCTGACCAACCTGGTGGGTAACGCGGTAGCCACCGTAGTGGTCGCCAAGTGGGTCAAGGAGCTGGACGAAGACCAGTTGCAGGCCGAGCTGGCTTCCGGTGGTCGTGCTATCAGCGACACTCGCGAAGAAGATGACCTGGGCGTTGCCGAAGGCCCAACCCCGACGTCCGTGAAGTAACTTCACCACGTCGATGAAAAACCCGCTGCGGCGGGTTTTTTCATGCCCGGGGTTTGAGCGCAACGGTCAGCCCGGGTGGCGCTTGCGGTGATTGCCGGGCCTCGAGACGCTGCCTACTCTGTGGGCAGTCAATCGGCAAGGGAGGGTACTCATGCACGGGCCACTGGCGTCACTCAAGGTATTGGATTTCTCCACGCTGCTGCCGGGGCCATTCGCCTCCTTGCTGCTGGCGGACATGGGCGCCGAGGTGCTGCGCATCGAATCGCCGACCCGCATGGACCTGCTGCGGGTGCTGCCGCCCCACGATCAGGGCGTCTCCGCCAGCCATGCCTACCTCAATCGCAATAAGCGCAGCCTGGCGCTGGACCTCAAGCAGCCCGAGGCGTTGGAGGTGATCCGCCAACTGGTGCTGGAATACGACATCGTCCTGGAGCAGTTCCGCCCCGGGGTGATGGAGCTCCTGGGGCTGGGCTACGAGGCGCTGAAGGCGCTGAACCCGAAGCTGATCTATGTCTCGATCACCGGTTACGGCCAGACCGGCCCGTACCGGGATCGCGCCGGCCACGACATCAATTACCTGGCCCTGGCGGGCTTGGCCAGCTACACCGGGCGCAAGGACAGCGGGCCGCTGCCCCTGGGCATCCAGGCGGCGGACATCGCCGGCGGTTCGCTGCATGGGGTCATCGGCCTGCTGGCGGCGGTGATTGCCCGCCAGCACAGCGGCCTGGGGCAGCACCTGGACGTGAGCATGACCGATTGCGTGTTCAGCCTGAACGCCATGGCCGGGGCCGGCTACCTGGCGTGCGGGATCGAGCCCGCGGCGGAGCAGCAGGTGCTCAATGGCGGCAGCTTCTATGACTATTACCGCAGTCGGGATGGTCGCTGGCTGTCGGTGGGCAGCCTGGAGCCGCCGTTCATGCAGGCGCTGTGCAAGGCCCTGGGGCGTCCGGAACTGGCGGCCCAGGGGCTGTCGCCGCAGCCGGAACAACAGCAGGCGCTCAAGCAGGCCTTGCAGGTCGAGTTCGAGAAGCACGATTTTGCCGAGCTCTGCGAGTTGTTTGCTGGGGTCGACGCCTGCGTCGAACCGGTGTTGGGCCTGGCGGAGGCGGTGGCGCATCCGCAGTTGCAGGCACGGCAACTGGTCAGCCAGGTGCCGCGTGGCGATGGCAGCTACCAGGCGCAGATGGCCTGCCCGCTGAAGTTTTCCCAGGGGTTGCCGGAGCCGCGGCATATCGGGGCGGAACTGGGGGGCCATAGCGACCAGGTGCTGGCCGAGCTGGGTTACAGCGCGCAGCGCATCGCTGAGCTACGCCAGGGCCGGGTCATCCTGTAGGGCGCCAGGACCGGGTTCATTCCACCCGCATCTCGCCGCTGAACACCAGGGTGTGCCGGCAACGCCGGCACAGATAACGCCGGCCCTGGGCGACCAGGCGATGGCGCTGGGCGGAAAACGGAAAGTCGTTGTCGCAGGGGCAGCGGTAGATGTAGCGGGTCACGCTGCGGCGCTGGATCTCGTAGGTGTGGCAGCGATTGGGCGGTAGTTCGTACACGCCGCGCATGATCAGTTGCCATTCTTCGCCGTGGGGCTGAATGCGCTCGCCGAACAGTTGGTGGGCGATCAGGTGCGCGACTTCATGGGCCACGGTCTGCTTGAGGAAGTCTTCGGTGTTTTCCCGGTACAGTTGCGGGTTGAAGCGCAGCAGGTTCTCGTGCAGGTGGGCGACACCGGCTTTCTGGCCGCGCAACTTGAGGCTGACCACCGGGCGTTTGAAAGGTCGTTTGAAAAAGGATTCAGCGAGTTGGAAACAGTCTTCGACGCGGGTATTGAGTTGCTCGGGCATGCTTAACGGCTCTCCAGAGCGGGTGAGTATGCCGCAAAGCCGATGCATTCCGAATCGTCCAGGCGCCGAATGGTCGTTGCGCAGATTAGAAGGCCGCCTTGCGGCGGCCTGTGTTGGCAGATTGTGTTGGTTTTTTGAGCGACGTCAGTTGGTGTAAACGGGGCCGACGCCAAGACCCCAGACGATCACGGTGAACGCCATGATCGCGACCAGCACCACCAGCCCAACGGCCAGTACGGAGCTTGAGAACAGGAAACCTTCGTCCGAGGGAATGTTCATGAAGGTCGGCAACCCGACATACAGCAGGTAGACGGTGTAGCAGATGGCGGCCGTGCCGACGATCATGCCCAGCCACATGTGCGGATACAGCGCCGCCAGGCCGCCGATGAACAGGGGCGTCGCGGTATAGGTGGCGAACGCGATGCAGCGCGCCAGGCTCGGGCTGGCGTCGTAGGTGCGGGCCATCCAGTGGACGAAGGCGCCCATGACCGCGACCCCGCCCAGCATCGCCAGGTACGACATGATGGTCATCCACAGCGCGCTTTCCATGGTCAGCATGACCGGTGCTCGATTGCCGATGACCCAACCGACCTGGGTGGTGCCGATAAACGCCGAAATCGCCGGAATTGCCGCGAGAATCAGCGTGTGGGTGAGGTACATGTGGCTGATGCTTTCCTCTTCGTCGCCACGTATTTCTCGCCATTCCTGATCGGGGTGGGTGAAGAGTCCCACGACATGATGAATCATAGTCAGTCACTCCTTTGTTATTGCCATCGCCCCCCAACGGAGCGCCTACGGGCCAGCGGCCAAGTAAGTAAAGGTCTGAATATGCGTGCGACCTTATGTCGCAGTATAGAAAGGACTGACCTGCAAAGGTCATGGGTGTTAGAGCAAATCGCGCTGTCGGCGCGGCTGGTAATCGCATTCGGCGATTTGATCGGTCGACTGGCGCCCGGCGCTTCGCCCGCGCGCGGTTTTTGCGTAAAATGACCGGCTTTTCGTCACACACCGCGGATTTCAAGCGCCATGGGCACTCTTACGGTCAACCAGAACAAACTGCAGAAACGCTTGCGCCGCCAGGCCGGGGAAGCGGTCGCCGACTTCAACATGATCGAAGACGGCGACAAGGTCATGGTCTGCCTGTCCGGCGGCAAGGACAGCTACACCATGCTCGACGTGCTGATGCACCTGCAGAAGGTTGCACCGATCAAGTTCGACATCGTCGCCGTGAACATGGACCAGAAGCAGCCCGGGTTCCCCGAGCACGTGCTGCCGGCCTACCTCGAGACACTGGGTGTGGAGTACCACATCGTCGAGAAGGACACCTATTCGGTGGTCAAGGAACTGATACCGGAAGGCAAGACCACCTGTTCGCTGTGCTCGCGCCTGCGTCGCGGCACCCTGTACACCTTCGCCGACGAGATCGGCGCGACCAAGATGGCCCTGGGTCACCACCGGGACGACATCGTCGAGACCTTCTTCCTCAACATGTTCTACAACGGCTCGCTCAAGGCCATGCCGCCCAAGCTGCGGGCCGACGACGGGCGTAATGTGGTGATCCGACCCCTGGCCTATTGCAGCGAGAAGGACATCCAGGCCTATTCCGACCTCAAGCAGTTCCCGATCATCCCGTGCAACCTCTGCGGCTCTCAGGAAAACCTGCAGCGCCAGGTGGTCAAGGAAATGCTCCAGGAATGGGAACGCAAGACCCCGGGCCGTACCGAAAGCATTTTCCGCGGCCTGCAGAACGTGGTGCCGTCGCAGCTGGCGGACCGCAACCTGTTCGACTTCACCAGCCTGAAGATCGATGAAACCGCGGCTTCGCGTTTCGTCAATGTGGTGAACCTCTGAGTCGTCTCGCGGCTCTGTATCGTGGAATCACGGCGCTCCTTCGAGCGCCGTTTCTTTATCGTCATTAGGAGAGGGCATGCGCGATTACAAGTGGCTGCACGAATACTGTCTGAACCGCTTCGGTTCGGCGGCCGAGCTGGAAGCCCATCTGCCGGTGCCGAAAACCCCGGCGCAATTGCGCAAGATCAGCGATGACCGTTATCTCTCGACCCTGGCCCTGCGGGTATTCCGCGCCGGCTTGAAGCACAGCCTGGTGGACGCCAAGTGGCCGGCCTTCGAAGAGGTGTTCTTTGGCTTCGACCCGGAAAAAGTGGTGCTGATGGGCGCCGAGCACCTCGAGCGGCTGATGCAGGACACGCGGATCATTCGCCACCTGGGCAAGCTCAAGAGCGTGCCGCGCAATGCGCAGATGGTGCTCGACGTGGAAAAGGAGAAGGGCAGTTTCGGCGCCTTGATCGCCGACTGGCCGGTGACCGACATCGTCGGCCTGTGGAAGTACCTGGCCAAGCACGGTCATCAGTTGGGCGGCCTGTCGGCCCCGCGCTTTCTGCGAATGGTCGGCAAGGACACCTTCGTGCCGACCTATGACGTGGTGGCGGCGCTGAATGCGCAGCAGATCATCGACAAGGTGCCGAGCAGCCTCAAGGACCTGGCCACCGTGCAGGGCGCCTTCAACCAGTGGCACGCCGAAAGTGGCCGGCCGCTGTGCCAGATCTCGATGATGCTGGCGTATACGGTCAATCACTGATCGGGGCGTGTTCCCTGGAGTACCGCGTCATCGTTCATCGCGAGCAAGCTTCGCTCCTACAGAAGTACAGGGTGCTCTGTAGGGGCGAGGCTTGCCCGCGACAGCGCGCCGTCAGGCGGCGCTGACCTGGCCTTCG
Source organism: Pseudomonas sp. GW821-FHT09E12 (assembly GCF_059416085.1). Lineage (NCBI taxonomy): Bacteria > Pseudomonadati > Pseudomonadota > Gammaproteobacteria > Pseudomonadales > Pseudomonadaceae > Pseudomonas > Pseudomonas sp. GW821-FHT09E12. Next base: position 447,002 of record NZ_JBWKOM010000006.1, read on the forward strand.
CCCGCCAGCTTGCGGTTGAGCTGGAAGCGCCAGCGCACGTAGAGCAGGGCCGAGCAGAACACCGCCAGGCTGGCCAGCATTTCCAGAATGCCGAACAGTTGCCGGTTCGGGTCGTAGGCGGCCAGCGCGCCCTTGATGAAATACAGGTTCACCACAAAGCACATCCAGGAATGCCCGCGGGCGCTGCCCACCAGCATGCCCGGCGCCATCAACAGCAGCGGCACCAGTTCGATCAGCAGGATCACCCAGGGCCGGGCGCCGTGCAGGTCGGCGACGAACAGGTAGTAGCCGCAGAGCAGGCCGACCAGGCCGAAAAAACAGATCAGGCTCAGCACCCGGGTGATGCGTACGCGCGGCTCCAGCCATTCGATGGCCGGCAGGATCTTCGGCTTTTTAGCCACGGCTGCTCTCCAGTTGCAGGGCAGTCTTGGCCAGGCGCAGGCCCAGGGCGCGGCAGAGGGCGACTTCGTGCTCGTTCAGCGGGCTCTTGCCGTCGGCGCCGGCATGGTGGCTGGCACCGTAAGGCGTGCCACCGCCACGGGTTTCCAGCAGGGCCGATTCGCTGTAGGGCAGGCCGGTGATCAGCATGCCGTGGTGCAGCAGCGGCAGCATCATCGACAGCAGGGTGGTTTCCTGGCCGCCGTGCAGGCTGGCGGTGGAGGTGAACACCCCGGCCGGCTTGCCCACCAGGGCGCCGGTCAGCCACAGGTTGCTGGTGCCGTCGAGGAAGTACTTCAGCGGCGCGGCCATGTTGCCGAACCGGGTCGGACTGCCCAGAGCCAGGCCGGAGCAGTGCTTCAGGTCGTCGAGGCTGGCGTACAGCGCGCCGTCTTCCGGGATGCTCGGAGCCACGGCCTCGCAGTCGGCGGATATCGCCGGCACGGTGCGCAGGCGCGCTTCCATGCCACCTTGTTCGATGCCCCGGGCGATCTGCCGGGCCATCTCGTTGGTCGAGCCGTTGCGGCTGTAGTAGAGAACCAGGATGTACGGCGTACTCAAGGCAGGATCTCCAGCACGTTCTCCGGCGGCCGGCCGATGATGGCCTTGTCGCCGACTTCGAGAATCGGCCGTTCCATGAGTTTCGGGTGCGCGGCGATGGCGGCGATCAGCTGCGCTTCGCTGAGGCTGGCGTCGGCCAGGTTGAGGGTCTTGTACTCGTCTTCGCCGGTGCGCAGCAGCTGGCGGGCGCCGATCCCGAGCTTGCCCAGCAGGCTTTGCAGCTGGGCGGCATCGAGCGGGGTTTCCAGGTAGCGGACCACGGTTGGAGTCAGGCCACGGGCTTCCAGCAGTTCCAGCGCACCGCGGGATTTCGAGCAGCGCGGGTTGTGATAAAGCGTCAGATCGGTCATGGGCGGGTCGCATCTTGCGTAAGGTGGCGGCTATTCTACCTGTGCGACGGGCAGTCCTGAACCTTGCGAGGCGATGGGTCGCACGAGAAAGCGGGTTTGACGGTTTTTTTCAATACAAGGATCAAGGCATGGCAAGGCAACTGGCAGCGGCATTGGCGATCATCGGCACTTTGTTGCTGAGCGGCTGCGGTAACGATTACGGGGTCGATCAATATGGCCGGAAAGTCGCCGCCGAGCGCGTGGACAAGCAGTGGCTGGTGCTCAATTACTGGGCCGAATGGTGTGGGCCGTGCCGCACCGAGATTCCCGAGCTCAATGCATTGGCCGAAGGGCTCAAGGGCCAGCCGGTGAGTGTGCTGGGGGTCAATTTCGATAATGTGCAGGGCGAAGAACTGAAGAGCGCCAGTGAAAAACTGGGGATCAAGTTCACCGTGCTGGCGCAGAACCCGGCGGAGATTTTCGACTTGCCACGCAGCGAAGGCTTGCCGGTGACCTACATCATCGATGATCAGGGCAAGGTGCGTGAGCAACTGATGGGCGAACAGACCGCGGCGGGCGTGATGGCGAAGCTGGAAGCCCTGCGCGGGCATTGATCTGTAGCCGCTGCCGCAGGCTGCGATCGGCCTGCAAGGCCGTTGCGATCTCGGGATCGCTGAAGGTCCTGCGGACCTTATCGCAGCCTGCGGCAGCGGCTACAAGAGGGGCGGTCAACCTTCCTCGAGCCACCAGCGCAACGGCTTGCCTTCGGCCGGCCAGAAGCGCACTTGCTCGATTGGGGAAATGTCCCAGCGCTGGACGGTTTCCAACGCCTGCAGGAAGCGTCGTTCCTGCTCCATCAGGGCTGGCGCGCACAGCTTGCGGGTGCTGCCGACCTTGCCGAAGCTGAGCTTGTCGCCGTCCAGGGTATAGGGCGCGAACCAGTGGTTGCAGCCGCCGTTGCCGTAGGCGCGACCGTCTTCACCGAGGGTGATGGTCAGGTGGCTGTAGTCGATCAGCGGACGCTCGCCGATCCACTCCAGGATGTAGCTGCGATCCTGCTGCAGTTTCACCGGCTCCGCCGCGCAACCCAGCAGGCCGGCGCCGAACGCGGCGGTCAACGCCAGGCGTTTCATTGGGCGGCTCGCTGGCATTTCGGGCAGAGGTGTTTTTCCCCTTCGCTGATCCAGCCCAGCTCGGCGATCCGCGCGCTGGCCGCGGGCTTTTGCGCCTTGCTGCCCAGCTTGGCGTCCACCGCGAACTCGAAGCTCAGCTCGGCCGCGCAGCTGTCGCAGTTGACCTGCCACTGATGGATCGCCAGCTCGCCGAATACCGGACCACGGGCCACGGCGACCCACTGGCCGACCGGGTTGATCAGGTGCCGCACGGTTTCCACCGTCAGGCGCATCGACAGGTCCTTGCTGCCCTTGAGGGTGACGATCAGCACGTCGTCGTTGCGGATGGAACCACCGTTGCCGGTGACCTGATAGCGGCCGGGCACCAGGGCGCGGCATTCGATCAGAGTGTGTTGCGGGTTCATCAGGCTGTAGCGGAAATCGTGTTCGACCATGGGTCCTCCAAATCTGGCGCGTATGCTAGCACGCACCCCGATAGCTCAGGTTGCAGGCAGATGACCTTCGCTTACCGCCGGTCCGTCGACTCAGCCTTCCACCCGGTTGCAGGGCGCGCCGGCGGCCCAGGCGACGATGTTGTGCAAGGTGGTGTCGGCGATCGCCGCCAGGGCCTCGCGGGTGAGGAACGCCTGGTGGGCGGTGACAATCACGTTGGGGAAGGTCAGCAGCCGCGCCAGCACGTCGTCCTGTAGCGGCAGGTCGGAGCGGTCCTCGAAGAACAGCTGCGCCTCCTCTTCGTAGACATCCAGCCCCAGGTAGCCCAGTTGGCCGTTCTTCAGGGCCTCGATCAGTGCCGGGGTATCCACCAGGCCGCCGCGGCCGGTGTTGATCAGCATTGCGCCCGGTTGCATCCGGGCCAGGCTCTGGCGGTTGATCAGGTGTTTGCTGTCGGCGGTGAGCGGGCAGTGCAGGCTGACGATCTGCGCCTGGGCCAGCAGCTCCGGCAGGCTCAGGTAACGTGCGCCCAGGGCCTCGACTTGCGGGTTGGGGAAGGGATCGTGGGCCAGCAACTGGCAGCCGAAGCCGGCCATGATCCGGGCAAATGTCGCGCCGATTTGCCCGGTGCCGACGATGCCGACGGTTTTTCCCACCAGGTCGAAGCCGGTCAGGCCGTGCAGGCTGAAGTCGCCTTCGCGGGTGCGGTTGTAGGCGCGGTGCAGGCGGCGGTTCAGCGCCAGGATCAGGGCCACGGCATGCTCGGCCACGGCATGGGGAGAATAGGCCGGGACCCGGACCACGCTCAGGCCCAGGCGTTTGGCCGCGGCCAGGTCGACATGGTTGTAGCCGGCCGAGCGCAGCGCGATCAGGCGCGTGCCGCCGGCGGCCAGTTGCTCCAGCACCGGGGCGCTCAGGTCGTCGTTGATAAAGGCGCAGACCACTTCGTGGTGCTCCGCCAGGGCCGCGGTGTCCAGGCTCAGGCGCGCGGCCTGGAACTGCAGCTCGATGCCCGGCGGCAACTCGGCACCGAGGAAGCTGTCGCGGTCATAGTTCTGGCTGCTGAAGAGAATCGTGCGCATGGCGTCGTCCTTGTGGGAGGTTGCCCCGAGCATGAACCTTCGGGGCAAACCTGTCGTTGCTCTGGGTCAGGCGTTGATGCGGGCCTCCGTGGCCAGGCGGTTGATGGCCCGTTCGAGTTCGTCGAGGGCGGCGAAGGCCTTGACGTCTTCCTGCTTGAGCAGGGTTTCGCTGCGCTGGCAGGCGGCGCGCAACTGCGGCACTCCGCAGTAGCGGGTCGCCCCGTGCAGACGGTGGACCCGTTCGATCAGCGCATTGTGGTCGTTGGCGGCACGGGCGGCGCGAATCGCTTCACGGTCGGCCTCCAGCGAGGCCAGGAGCATCGCCAGCATGTCGGCGGCCAGGTCTGCCTTGCCGGCGGCCAGGCGCAAACCTTCGTCGTGATCCAGCACTTGCAGCTCGAGGCCGTTGCCGGACGGTTCGCCAGTGCGTTCCGGCCCCTGGTTGCGCAGGGCCAGACCGGTCCACTTCAGCACCACCTGAGCCAGTTGCCGCTCACTGATGGGCTTGGTCAGGTAGTCGTCCATGCCGCTTTGCAGCAGTGCGCGTTTTTCGTTGGCCATGGCGTGGGCGGTGAGGGCGATCACCGGCAGCGGCGTGCAGTTGCGCTCGCTCTCCCACTGGCGAATCGCCTCGGTGCTCTGGCGGCCGTCCATGCCGGGCATCTGCACGTCCATCATCACCAGATCGAAGGATTCGTTCTGCACCGCCTTGACCGCCGCATAGCCGCTGTCGACCGCGAGCACCTTGGCGCCCATGTCTTCGAGCAGGGTCTGCACCAGCAGCAGGTTGGCCGGGTTGTCATCGACACACAGCACCCGTGGCGGGCGACTGGCGATCGGTTCGCTCGGCTCGTTGCGCACCACCTTGGGGTTGACCAGGTCGGCCAGGGCGCGCCGCAGTTTGCGGGTGCAGGCCGGTTTGGCCTGCAACTGGCTGTGAGGGTTGGGCACCGACAGATGGAAGAGCGTCTGTTCGGTGGTCGGGCACAGCACCAGTACTTTGCAGCCCAGGTGTTCGAGGTCCCAGATGTGCTGGTTGAGGCGTTCCGGCGGCATGTCGTTGGTGGTGATGCCGAGCACTGCCAGATCGATCGCCTGTTCGGTCTGATGCACTCCGGTCACGCCGTTGGTCAGGGCTTCCAGGGTATTGAACGGCGTCACTTCCAGGCCGCAGTCCTCGAGTTGATGCTGCAGGGCCTGGCGCGCCAGTTCATGGTTCTCCAGGACCGCGATCCGCCTGCCGAGCAGCGGCGGGGCTGGCAGGTCTTCGGCGTCGTCGCGGGTTTTCGGCAGGCGCAGGCTGATCCAGAACTCCGAACCTTCGCCGGGCGTGCTGTCGACGCCGATCTCGCCACCCATCTGTTCGATCAGGCGCTTGGAAATCACCAGCCCCAGGCCGGTACCGCCAGGCTGGCGCGACAACGAGTTGTCGGCCTGGCTGAAGGCTTGGAACAGGGCACGCACGTCCTGGTTCGACAGGCCGATGCCGGTGTCCTGAATGCTGATGCGCAGTTGCACGCTGTCTTCGTGTTCTTCTTCGAGCATGGCGCGGGCGACGATGGTGCCTTCGCGGGTGAACTTGATGGCGTTGCTCACCAGGTTGGTGAGGATCTGCTTGAGGCGCAGCGGGTCGCCCACCAGCGACAGCGGGGTATCGCGATACACCAGGCTGACCAGTTCCAGCTGCTTGGCGTGGGCGGCCGGGGCGAGGATGGTCAGGGTGTCCTGCAACAGGTCGCGCAGGTTGAACGGAATACTGTCGAGCACCAGCTTGCCGGCTTCGATTTTCGAGAAGTCGAGAATTTCGTTGATGATTCCCAGCAGGCTGTCGGCGGACTTTTCGATGGTGCCCAGGTAATCCAGCTGGCGCGGGGTCAGTTCGCTTTTCTGCAGCAGGTGGGTGAAACCGAGGATGCCGTTGAGCGGCGTGCGGATTTCGTGACTCATGTTGGCCAGGAATTCCGATTTGATCCGGCTGGCCTCCAGGGCCTCCTTGCGCGCCAGGTCCAGTTCGATGTTCTGGATCTCGATGGTTTCCAGGTTTTGCCGGACGTCCTCGGTGGCCTGGTCGATGCTGTGTTGCAATTCTTCCTGGGCATTCTGCAGGGTGCCGGCCATGCGGTTGATGCCCGAGGCCAGCTCGTCCAGCTCCTGGCTGCCGAGCAAGGGCAGGCGGGTTTCCAGGTTGCCGTCCTTGAGTTGGGTAACGGCATGTTTGATCTGGCTCAGCGGGTTGTTGATGGTGCGCCCCATGCGCAGCGCCAGCAGGCCGGTGCAGATCAGCCCGGCGATAATCAGCAGCAGGCTGGCGAACAGGCTGCGGTAGCCGCGCAACAGCATGCTGTTATGGGACAGCTCCAGCTCGACCCAGCCGAGCAGGCGGTCGGACTCGTCGGGAATCAGGTCGCCGGCCAGGTTGCGGTGGCGGCCGAACACCGGCAGCAGATAGCGGGTGGCGTCGCTGCCGGTGCGTTGCAGCATCTGGCTGCCGTTACCGGTCGGCGCCTGGTTGAGCATGCTCGGGCCGGCATGGGCCAGGGGCGTGCGGTCGGGCGCGAGGAAGGTCACTGCGCGCACGTCCTGCTGTTCCAGGGACTGGGTGGCGATGCGTTCCAGCAGGGCGGTGTTCTTGTGGGCCAGGGCCGGTGCCACCAGGGGCGCCAGTTGCTCGGCGATCATTTCGCCGCGTTGCAGAAGCTGGGTTTGCAGGTCCGACTGCTGCATCCAGGTGAAATAACCGCCCAGCACCAACGCCATCAGGCTGGTTGGCAGCAAGGTCAGTAACAGCACGCGGCCTTTGATCCCCAGTTTCTTAAGCACGCAACTCTCCTGCTACCACGCCGTTTTGAATGAACCCTGCGCACATCCGGTGCGCACCACCTGCGCAGTGTAGCCATTTGCTTTGCCGCAATCTTCGCAAAATTAACCGTCGAACCGCTCAGGTGCCGCGGGTTAGCGAGCGCTTTGTCGACCGGTGTCGGTTGCCCGGCCGCGGACAATCTTGAATAATCGCCCAACTGAGAATTACTTGCAGAAGCTAATGAATCCCGTATCTGTCGGCCATCCCCGGATCCTGAGTATCGAAGACGACCTGGTGCTCGGTGCCTATGTGCATGAGCAATTGGGCCGTTGTGGGTTTGATGTCACCTGGTGCCAGAACGGCCAGGAAGGCCTGACGATGGCTCGCCAGCAACCTTTCGATGTGGTGCTGATGGACATCCTGCTGCCGGGGATGGACGGGCTGACGGTGCTCACCCATTTTCGCCAGAGCCATTCCACGCCGGTGCTGCTGATGTCGGCACTGGGGGCCGAGGCCGATCGCATCAGCGGTTTTCGCCTGGGGGCCGACGATTATCTGCCCAAGCCCTTCAGCATGGCCGAGCTGCGGGTACGGATCGAAGCCATCCTGCGGCGCGTGGCCCTGGATCGCCGGCCGGCCTCGGCGCCGCTCAGGCAGGAAGCCCAGGGCCTGCGTTTCGACGACGAGCTGTGCGACGTGCATTACGGGCAACAGTGGGCCGGGCTGACCCGCAGCGAATACCGCCTGCTGGAGACGCTCAACCGCAACGGCGACGAGGTCCTGAGCAAACCCTTCCTTTATCAGCATGTGCTGCAGCGCGGCTATGCGCCCCATGATCGCAGCCTGGACATGCACATCAGCCAGATCCGCCGCAAACTCAAGGCCATCGGTTATGTCGCGCGGGAAGTGCGCACCGTCTGGGGCAAGGGCTATGTGCTGAGTGCCGTCGATGAAATGGCCTGAGCTGCCCGGCAGGCATTCGCTGTTCTGGAAGCTGGCCTGCCTGTTGGTCGCGTTCTGCCTGCTGATGATCTGGCTGAGCTGGTCCTGGGGCCGCTACATGGAACAGAAGAACCTGTTCCTTTCCGACGAGGCCCGCGGCACGCTGACCGGCTACGCCGCCGAAGCCGAACGGGCCTGGAACCAGGGGCAGAGCGCCGGGGTCGATGCCTGGCTGCAGGGCATGGCCGAGCGCGAGCGCCATTGGGTCGGGGTCATCGGCCGCGACCTGCAATCGCTGAGCAGTTATCCGCTGAGCGAAGCCGAGAGCCAGCACCTGACGTTCCTGCGCGGCCTGGATTGGCCGGTCAGCCGGCATACCCGTGGCTTGCCCTGGCTGAAGATTGCGTTTCCCAACGACCCGTCCGCTGGCAGCCTGGTGATCGAGCTGCCCCAGCGCTTCATGCCCGGGCGCTACCGGGTGTTCTGGCGGGTGCTGACCAATGGCGTGATTCCCGGCCTGTTCACCCTGCTGCTGTGTGTCGGGCTGTATCGACTGCTGGTAGTGCCGCTGAACCAGCTGCGCGAACAGGCCAACGCCTGGCGCGCCGATCAACTGAATGCGCGGCTGTCGAGCCAGACCACCAGTCGGCAGGACGAGTTGGGTGAGCTGGGCCGGGCGTTCGACCAGATGTCCGAGCGCCTGCAGGGCACCGTGGCCTTGCAGCAACAATTGCTGCGCGATCTTTCCCATGAATTGCGCACGCCCCTGAGTCGCCTGCGGGTCGCCTGTGACGGCGAGCAGAGCCTGCCAGCACTGCGCGAGCGGCTGGCGCGGGAAGTCGATGGCATGCAGCGGCTGGTGGACGACACCTTGCAACTGGCCTGGCTCGACACCGAGCGGGCACCGCTGGCCGAGGAAGACATCCAGATCCAGGCCCTGTGGGAAATGCTCACGGAAAACGCCTGCTTCGAAAGCGCCTGGTCCGCCACGCAACTGCATTGCGCGCTGGACGCCTCGTGCTGGGTCCGGGGCAATCTCAATACCCTGGCCCAGGCCTTGGAAAACATTCTGCGCAATGCCATTCGCCATTCGCCCGCGGGCGGTCGTGTGCTGCTGGACGGCCAGCGCCAGGGCGAGCATTGGTTGCTGTGGCTGGAGGATGAAGGGCCTGGCGTGGCCGACGCCGATCTGCAGCGGATCTTCGATCCCTTTATCCGCCTCGACGGCTCGCGCCCGGGCCATGGCGGTTTTGGCCTGGGGTTGAGTATTGCGCGCAACGCCGTGCAGCGTCAGGGCGGCCAGCTGTGGGCGGAAAATACCGGGCGTGGGCTGCGTTTGAACATGCGCCTGCGGGCTACGGTTGTGATGGAAGCGCCTTCGCCCGAAGCTGATTCGCTGCCTTATATCGTTAAGCCATAAGACCCTCACTTTGCGTGATATGGCCTGCGAACGTTTGCCGGTATGATAGTCGCCCCCGCAGTCCGGATTGCGAATACGCCATGACCTTGCAGTACCCCACCATCGCCGATTGCGTCGGCAACACCCCGCTGGTCCGTTTGCAGCGCCTGCCTGGCGTCACCAGCAACACCCTGCTGCTCAAGCTCGAGGGCAATAACCCGGCGGGTTCGGTCAAGGACCGCCCGGCGCTGTCGATGATCACTCGCGCCGAGCTGCGTGGGCAGATTCACCCCGGCGATACGCTGATCGAAGCGACCTCGGGCAACACCGGGATTGCCCTGGCCATGGCCGCGGCGATCAAGGGCTACAAGATGATCCTGATCATGCCCGACAACTCCAGTGCCGAGCGCAAGGCGGCGATGACCGCCTATGGTGCCGAACTGATCCTGGTCAGCCAGGAAGAGGGCATGGAAGGCGCGCGCGACCTGGCCGAAAGGATGCAGGCCGAAGGTCGTGGCAAGGTGCTCGACCAGTTCGCCAACGGTGACAACCCGGAGGCGCACTACACCGGCACCGGCCCGGAAATCTGGCGGCAGACCGAGGGCACCATCACCCATTTCGTCAGCTCCATGGGTACCACTGGCACCATCATGGGCACCTCGCGTTATCTGAAGGAACAGAACCCGAACGTGCAGATCATCGGCCTGCAACCGATGGAAGGCTCGGCCATTCCCGGCATTCGCCGCTGGCCGCAGGAATACCTGCCGAAGATCTACCAGGCCAGTCGCGTCGATCGCATCGTCGACATGGCGCAAAGCGAAGCCGAAGAGGTGACCCGGCGCCTGGCCCGCGAAGAAGGCATCTTCTGCGGCGTGTCCTCGGGCGGTGCGGTGGCGGCGATGTTGCGCCTGTCCCGCGAAGTCGAAAACGCGGTGATTGTCGCGATCATCTGTGACCGTGGCGACCGTTACCTGTCGACCGGCATCTTCGATGCGCCCAACTGATGGCTAAGCCAGTCAGAGGCCTGCGCTTCCAGCCTTCGGGCGGCAGCCGGGCTGCGCAGATACCCGTCGGTAAAAAACAGCGCCTGACCATCGAGCGCCTGGCCAATGATGGTCGCGGCATTGCCTTCCTGGAAGGACGTACCTGGTTCGTCGCTGGCGCATTGGCGGGCGAAGAGGTCGAGGCGCGCGTGTTGGGCGCCCACGGCAAAGTGGTGGAAGCCCGTACCGAGCGGGTGTTCAGCGCCAGCGATCTGCGGCGCCCGGCGCCATGTGCCCATGCCGGCCGTTGTGGTGGCTGCAGCGTGCAGCATCTGCCCCATGACGAACAGCTTGCCCTGAAACAGCGCATGCTCGCCGAGCAGCTGTCGCGGGTCGCCGGTGTCGAGCCAGAGGTGTGGGCGGCGCCCTTGAGCGGTCCGGAGTTCGGCTACCGGCGCCGGGCGCGGGTTGCGGTGCGCTGGGACGCCAAGGCGAAAAAGCTCGAAGTGGGTTTTCGCGCCGCCGGCAGCCAGGACATCGTCGCCATCGACGAATGCCCGGTGCTGGTACAGCCCTTGCAACCGATCATGAGCCGCTTGCCGGCCATGCTGCAGCGCCTGAGCAAACCGCAGGCACTGGGGCATGTGGAATTGTTCAGCGGTTCGGCGATTGCCGTGCTGCTGCGCCATATGGCGCCGTTGTCCGCGGCCGACCTGGAGATTCTCCAGGCGTTCTGCGCATTCCATGAGGCCCAGTTGTGGCTGCATGGCGAAGGCGAGCCGCAACCAGTGGACCCGGACCAGGCCCTGGGCTATCGCCTGGAGCCCTGGAATCTGCAGCTGGCTTATCGGCCGGGAGACTTTGTCCAGGTCAACGCCGGGGTCAACGAGGCGATGGTGACCCAGGCCCTGGAATGGCTGGCGCCACAGGCCGACGAGCGCGTGCTGGACCTTTTTTGTGGCTTGGGCAACTTTGCCTTGCCGCTGGCGCAGAACGTTCGGGAAGTGGTGGCGGTCGAAGGGGTGGCGACCATGGTCGCGCGTGCGGCGCAGAATGCTGCTAGCAACAATTTGCATAACACCCGGTTTTTTCAGGCCGATTTATCGCAGCCCCTGAGCGACGCCGAGTGGGCCCGCGAAGGCTTTTCTGCGGTACTCTTGGACCCACCTCGGGACGGTGCTTTCGAGGTGGTACGCAAGCTTGCGAGCCTGGGCGCCAAGCGCCTGGTTTATGTGTCATGCAACCCTGCCACTCTGGCGCGTGACACAGTCGAACTGGTCAGACAGGGCTACCGGTTAAAACGTGCCGGGATCCTCGATATGTTTCCTCAGACGGCACATGTCGAGGCCATGGCGTTATTTGAAGCGAGCTAGGATGGCTCGTCTAATCCGTTGGCCCGTCAGGCAGCACTCGCCGGCCCAGCGAGGAAATACTGGCAGTGAAGGTCAGCGATTTGACGCATTGAATGTGCGTCGTAGGGAAGGTAAAGCAAGATGGTACAGGTGAGAGCGCACCAGCCGATCAACACCGACGGCAGTATCAATCTCGAGGCGTGGCTCGATCATGCGGTCAGCGTCGACATGGCACTGGACCGTGAAGCCTTGAAAGAAGCCTGCGAGTTTGCTCGTGAGGCAGAGCAACAACACATCGCGGCGAAGAATCTCAGCGGCGAGGACATGTCGAGTTTCAGCACTGGCCTGGAGATCGCGGAGATCCTCGCCGACCTCAAGCTGGATCAGGATTCGCTGGTGGCCGCGGTACTCTACCGTGGCGTCCGCGAAGGCCAGATCCCGCTGCCGGCCGTCAGCCAGCGCTTCGGCCCGGTGGTGGCCAAACTGATCGACGGCGTGCTGCGCATGGCGGCGATCAGCGCCAGCCTCAGCCCCCGCCAATCCCTCGTGCTCGGCACCCAGGCCCAGGTGGAAAACCTGCGCAAGATGCTGGTGGCGATGGTCGATGACGTGCGTGTGGCCCTGATCAAGCTGGCCGAGCGGACCTGCGCGATCCGCGCGGTGAAAAACGCCGACGACGAGAAGCGCAACCGGGTCGCCCGGGAAGTTTTCGACATCTATGCACCGCTGGCGCATCGCCTCGGTATCGGCCATATCAAATGGGAGCTGGAGGACCTGTCCTTCCGCTACCTGGAGCCTGAGCAGTACAAGCAGATCGCCAAGTTGCTGCACGAGCGGCGCCTTGATCGCGAGCGTTTCATCTCCGACGTGATGAATCAGCTGCAGAATGAGCTGCGGGCCACCGGCGTCGACGCCGACATCAGTGGCCGGGCCAAACATATCTATTCGATCTGGCGCAAAATGCAGCGCAAGGGCCTGGAGTTCAGCCAGATCTACGACGTGCGCGCGGTGCGTGTGCTGGTCCCGGAAATGCGCGACTGCTACACCGCGCTGGGGATCGTCCACACCCTGTGGCGGCACATTCCGAAAGAGTTCGACGACTACATCGCCAACCCCAAGGAGAACGGTTACCGCTCGCTGCACACGGCGGTCATCGGCCCTGAGGGCAAGGTCCTGGAAGTGCAGATCCGCACCCACGCGATGCACGAAGAGGCCGAGCTGGGGGTCTGCGCCCACTGGCGCTACAAGGGCACCGACGTCAAATCCGGTTCCAACCACTACGAAGAGAAAATCTCCTGGCTGCGTCAGGTGCTCGAGTGGCATGAGGAACTGGGGGATATCGGCGGCCTGGCCGAGCAACTGCGGGTGGATATCGAGCCGGACCGGGTCTACATCTTCACCCCCGACGGTCACGCCATCGACTTGCCGAAAGGCGCGACCCCGCTGGACTTCGCCTACCGCGTGCACACCGAGATCGGTCATAACTGCCGGGGCGCGAAGATCAACGGGCGCATCGTGCCGCTCAACTACAGCCTGCAGACCGGCGAGCAGGTCGAGATCATCACCAGCAAGCACGGCACGCCGAGCCGCGACTGGCTGAACCCGAACCTGGGGTATGTCACCACCTCGCGGGCGCGGGCGAAGATCGTCCACTGGTTCAAGCTGCAGGCGCGGGATCAGAACGTGGCGGCGGGCAAGACCCTGCTCGAACGCGAACTCAATCGCCTCGACCTGCCGCAGGTGGATTTCGACAAGCTGGCCGACAAGGCCAACATGAAAACCGCCGAGGACATGTTTGCCGCCCTGGGCGCGGGCGACCTGCGTCTGGCGCAACTGGTCAACCTGGCTCAGCAACTGGTGGAGCCGGAACGCGGCAACGAACAGCTGGAACTGATCCCGCGCAAGGCCACCGGCTACAAGCCCGGCAAGCGCGGCGACATCCAGATCCAGGGCGTCGGCAACCTGCTGACCCAGATGGCCGGCTGCTGCCAGCCGCTGCCGGGGGATGCGATCGTCGGTTACATCACCCAGGGCCGTGGGGTGAGCATTCACCGCCAGGACTGTGCCTCGGTGCTGCAACTGGCCGGCCGCGAGCCGGAGCGGATCATCCAGGTCAGTTGGGGCCCGGTGCCGGTGCAAACCTATCCGGTGGACATCATCATTCGCGCCTACGACCGCTCCGGCCTGCTGCGTGACGTGTCCCAGGTGCTGCTCAACGAGCGGATCAACGTGCTGGCGGTCAACACCCGCTCGAACAAGGAGGACAACACTGCGCTGATGTCCCTGACCATCGAGATTCCGGGGCTGGACGCGTTGGGGCGGTTGCTGGGGCGTATTTCCCAGTTGCCGAACATCATCGAGACCCGCCGTAACCGTACCCCTTGAAAGTCGGAGCGTAGGAGCGAGCGGACGGCGATCCGGCTTGCCCGCGGTGGCGATTTGTCTGACATACCGCTATCGCGGGCAAGCCTCGCTTCTACAGAAAACATGGTTTGGCAATGAGAGTGAGCGATGTACAGCCTTGAAGACCTGTTGCACCTGATGGCGCGGCTGCGGGACCCGCAGTACGGCTGCCCTTGGGATATCAAGCAGAGCTACGCCACCATCGTCCCCCACACCCTGGAAGAAGCCTACGAAGTGGCCGATGCCATCGAACGAGGCGATTTCGAGCATTTGCAGGGTGAGCTGGGCGATCTGCTGTTCCAGGTGGTGTATTACAGCCAGCTGGCGCGGGAGGAGGGGCGTTTCGAGTTCGATGGCGTGGTCGACAGCATCACCCACAAGCTGATCCGTCGCCATCCCCATGTATTCCCTACCGGGGACCTGTACGCGCCGCTGGATATTCCGCGGCTGGATGAAGAACAGGTCAAGCAGCGCTGGGAAGAGATCAAGGCCGAGGAGCGTGCCGAGAAGTCGGCGCAGCCTTTGCAGTTGTCCTTGCTCGACGATGTGCCCACGGCGCTGCCGGCCCTGTCCCGTTCGGCCAAGCTGCAAAAACGCGCGGCCCAGGTCGGTTTTGACTGGCCGGACGCCTTGCCGGTGGTGGACAAGATCCGCGAAGAGCTCGATGAAGTGCTCGAAGCCATGTCCGAGAATGACCCGCAGGCGATCGCCGACGAGGTGGGCGACTTGCTGTTCGCCGTGGTCAACCTGGCCCGACATCTGAAGGTCGATCCGGAAACCACCCTGCGTGGCGCCAATGCCAAGTTCGAGCGACGGTTCCGATTTATCGAGCAGGCATTGCGCGATACCCGCCGACCCATGGAAGATTGCACCCTCGAAGAGTTGGACGCCTTGTGGGGCGAAGCCAAACGTCAGGAAAAGAATTTGCCCAGCTGTGGCTGAGGCTGTTGCCTAAGTGAGTGAGCACCAATGAGCCTTTCCCTTCGCGACCAGTTGCTCAAAGCAGGGCTGGTCAACCAAAAGCAGGCCAAACAGGTCAGCAAAGAGAAGCAGAAGCAGCAACGTCTGGTCCATAAAGGCCAGGTCGAGGCGGACGATACCCAGGCGCGCCTGGCCCAGGAGGCGCAGGCCGAGAAGGTCAAGCGCGACCAGGAACTCAACCGCCAGCAGCAGGAGAAGGCCGAGCAGAAGGCCCGTGCCGCGCAGATCAAGCAACTGATCGAAGTGTCGCGCCTGCCGAAGCTGACCACCGAGGACTACTACAACTTCGTCGATGACAAGAAGGTCAAGCGCCTGTCGGTGAACACCCTGATGCGCAACAAGCTGAGCAGCGGCTCGCTGGCCATCGTGCACCATGCCGGCGGTTATGAGGTCATCCCGCGTGAAGCCGCGCTGAAGATCCAGGAGCGCGATCCACGGCGCATCGTTCAGCTCAACACGCCGACCGAGGCGCCGGACGAGGACGATCCGTACGCGGCCTACCAGATCCCTGACGATCTGATGTGGTAAACCCGCAGAAACAACAAACCCCGCCATGAGCGGGGTTTGTTGTTTCTGAAGCGCCTGCCGATGCGTGGCGGCAGGCGCGGCAGTCAGTGTGAGATCAGGAGCTTTGCGGTGCGCGGTTCTGCTCCAGCTTCTCCAGTTCGGCCTTGTAATTATGGGCATCGCTCTCGGAATGAAACATTCCCACCAGCATGTCTTGTTGATGCACGTCCCAGATCCGTACACCTGCGGCTACGCCTTCATGGGACATGTGTGAATCGTCGCGTTCAGTTACTTTTACAGTCATCTGCTAGCTCCAATCTCTATTGATCTGCAGCAAGGCGTGTGCAGGACTCCGTTATATATTTTGTTAGCTGGCTAAGTAAATTGCTTTCAAATGCAACAATCTTTTGCAGATTTCGAAACAGTCCCGCAGGCCGCGGAAACTGTGGCATTCGGTCGCAGGGGCCGGAGTTTTATGACAAAAGTTTCATGTTGGGCGGCTGTCGTACTGGGTGTTTTTGCCCGGCGAGAGAGCCTGTTGGGTCGCCAGGAGGGCTGTGCTTGAGCGGCTAAATGGAAGCACCAGGCGAAAAAAAGCCCCGCATCGGCGGGGCTTTTTCATTGTCGTGCGGCTTAGCTGCCTTTGACGGTCTTGCCGTTGACGGTGCCGTTCAGGAGCATGATGTTGTACTCCTTGCCGTCGGTTTCGACCTGTTGCAGGCGAACCAGCAGGTAATCCCAGTCCTTGGCGAACCACATGACGGTGATGCGTTTGCTTTGTGTCGGGTCGCGCACGCGCTCGACCTTGATCGCATCGATCTGGCCGGCCTTGGTGTCGACTTTTTCCGAGCCCAGGACACGGAAGTCGTAGGTATCGACTTCGCCATCATCGACGACCTGGTAGCTCATGCTTTTCTTGCCGGCGGCTACATCGTGCTGCAGAGCGAGCTGGTAGGTGGATTTGTCGACCATGCCGCGATTGAGCGGGATCTTGACTGCATCGCCGCGATCGGTGCCGGTGACCATCTTGGCATTCCAGTCGAAGTCCAGATCGGCCTTCTTGGCTTTGCCCAGGCCGCCGCGCTCGAAGTGATAGGACTGCGGCAGCAGGGTGTCCTTGTCGAGCGTCAGGGTGCTTTCTTCAGTCAGGCTGGCGATCATCATCGAAGCCTTGAAGCTCAGCTTCCAGGTGCCATCGCCTTTCTTTTCCAGGCTGCGTTCGGCGGTACCGCTCATCGGCAGCTGTTTCCAGTCGGCGGTATAGCTGGCGGAGAAGGGTTGAAGGTCCGCAGCCTGCGCGAAGGGCAGGGCGAGCAGAGCACAAGCGAAGAGCAGGGCGCGACGCATAAAATCTCCTAATTACGAATCAAGTGGCCACTGGCGGCCAGTAACTGACCATCCAGTAAAGCACCCTGTTCGCCGAGTGTGAGTCGACCTTCGGCAAACCAGCGTACGGCCATCGGGTAAATTCGGTGTTCCTGGACGTGGACCCGCTGCGCCAGGCTTTGCGGCGAGTCGTGCAACTCTACCGGGATCACTGCCTGTACGACCAGTGGTCCGCCATCGAGTTCCTCTGTCACAAAGTGCACGCTGCAGCCGTGCTCGGTGTCTCCGGCCTCCAGCGCTCGCTGATGAGTGTGTAACCCTTTGTATTTGGGTAGCAGCGAAGGATGGATATTGAGCAGGCGACCCTGATAGTGCCGCACGAAGTCCGCGCTGAGAATGCGCATGAATCCGGCAAGCACCACGAGCTTGGGCTGGAAGGCGTCGATCAGTTCGATCAGTGCGGCATCGAAGGCCTCGCGGCCTTCGAATGCCTTGTGATCGAGGGCGCGGGTATCGATACCCGCGTCCTGGGCGCGTTGCAGGCCGTAGGCGTCGGCGCGGTTGGATATCACCGCGCGGATGCGTACCGGGCTGTCGTCGCCCTCGGTACTGTCGATCAGGGCCTGCAAGTTGCTGCCGGTACCGGACAACAGCACCACTACATCGCAGGTGGCTGGCATCAGCTCTTGCATCAATGTGCCTTGAGGTTTTTCAGCTCGACCTGGGCAGCGCCTTCGGCGGCGCTAGCGATCTGACCAATGACCCAAGGTTGTTCGCCGGCTTCGCGCAGGACGTTCAGGGCGCTTTCAACGTGCTCCTGAGCCACGCAGATCACCATGCCCACGCCGCAGTTCAGCACGCGGTGCATTTCGTGTTCGTCGACGTTGCCTTTCTCTTGCAGCCAGTCGAATACCGCCGGGCGCTGCCAGCTGGCCACGTCGACCACGGCCTGGGCGCCTTTTGGCAGGACACGCGGAATGTTGTCCAGCAGGCCGCCGCCGGTGATGTGGGCCATGGCCTTGACCGCGCCAGTGTCCTTGATCAGCTTGAGCAGTGGCTTGACGTAGATGCGGGTCGGGGCCATCAGCAGTTCGGTCAGCGGCTTGCCGTCGAGCTGGACGGTTTCGATATCGGCACCGGAGACTTCGATGATCTTGCGGATCAGCGAGTAGCCGTTGGAGTGCGGGCCGGACGATGGCAGGGCGAGCAGGGCGTCGCCGGTGGCAACCTTGGAGCCGTCGATGATTTCGGCTTTTTCCACCACGCCGACGCAGAAGCCGGCCAGGTCGTAGTCTTCGCCTTCGTACATGCCGGGCATTTCAGCGGTTTCACCGCCGACCAGGGAGCAGCCAGCCAGTTCGCAGCCCGCACCGATACCGGTAACCACGGTGGCGGCAACGTCGACGTTCAGTTTGCCGGTGGCGTAGTAGTCGAGGAAGAACAGCGGCTCGGCACCGCAGACCACCAGGTCGTTGACGCACATGGCGACCAGGTCCTGGCCGATGCTGTCGTGTTTGTTCAGGTTCAGTGCCAGGCGCAGCTTGGTGCCCACGCCGTCGGTACCGGAGACCAGTACTGGCTGCTTGTAGCCGGCCGGGATTTCGCAGAGGGCGCCGAAACCGCCCAGGCCGCCCATGACTTCCGGGCGCGCAGTGCGCTTGGCGACGCTCTTGATGCGTTCGACCAATGCTTCACCGGCGTCGATGTCTACACCGGCGTCTTTGTAGCTCAGGGAGGGTTGCTTGCTCATGATCCAGGCCTTTAGGGGGGATTCAGGGGGTATCGACCGAGTCCAGGGAGGCCATTGAAACAGTCGCGGCGGCAATGCTGCGCAATCATTTCAGCGACCCCGGCTGTTGCCGGTCTGCGAAGGCGCGCGATTTTATCAGGCTTGAGGTGTAGCGGCCATCCTCGGGCCGACGGGCAGGGCATATCCGCTTAAAAAAAACCGCAATTGCGCGTGTCGATCGCGCCGCTCGGGGCTGTATAAGGTATAGCCTTGTACCCGCTGTCGTTATGACAGCACGAAAACTTCCATCGACCGGGTGAATGTTTGCCCAGGCTTTGTGGTCACAGCCTGGGTCAATCCTGTTCATGCGGTCTGTTCCAGCCGCCTTTTGTCGTCGGGAATCCTCCATGCGTTTGGGTAAATTTCTTTTTGTGGGCTGTTTGTCATTGGTCAGCCTGGCGAGTCATGCCGAAACCCTCAATAACCTGTATCAGGTCCGCGAACCGGTCAGCAGCCAGTCCCCTGGCGAGCGCGACCAGGCCACCCAGCGGGCCCTGGAGACCCTGGTATTGCGCCTGACCGGCGATAGCAAGGCCCTGCAGAACCCGGGACTGGCGGCGATCCGCAAGGACCCGCAGCAGATCATCAGCCAGTACGGCTACGACGCCGGTCCTCCCGAAAGCCTGCAGGTCGACTTCGACCCGGCCAGCACCGACCGGGCGTTGCGCCAGGCTGGCCTGTCGCTGTGGGGCAGTAATCGCCCGTCGATTCTCGGCTGGTGGCTGACCGACTCCAGTGAAGGTTCCAGCCTGGTGGGCGATGGCCAGGCCAGCGCCACACCGTTGCGCCGCGCTGCCCTGCACCGCGGCCTGCCGCTGCGTTTGCCGCTGGGTGACCTGAATGAGCAGATTGTCGCTACGGCGCCGAATCTCGAAGGTTCCGATCCGGCGCCATTGCGCGCCGCGTCGGAGCGTTACGGCGCGGACGCCCTGCTGGCGGTGCATGCCAGTGAAGAGGGCGGTCAGTGGCAGGCCAAATGGCGCCTGTGGCTGGGTGACCAGAAGGAACAGGGCAGCGTCCAGGGAGCTGATGTGCCGGCCTTGGCCGATGCCGTGCTGTTGGCGGTCAGCCAGCGCCTGGCCCCGCGTTTCGCGGTCAAGCCGGGCGCATCCAGCGAGCAGTTGCTGGAAGTGCAGGGCATGAACCTGGAGCGCTATGCGGCGTTGGGTCGTTTGCTCGAGCCCTTCGGTGGGCGTTTGCAGAGTGTCGATGGTGATCGTTCGGTGTACCGGGTCAGCGGCAGCGCCGAGCAGTTGCGTGCGCAACTGAGCCTGGCACGGTTGCAGGAAGTCCCGGCGGGCGCTGTGCCTGTCCAGCCGACTGTCGAAGGCGCGACACCTGCGCCTGCACCGGCCGCGCAGCTGCGGTTTCGCTGGTAGGTTTTCTTTATATAGAAGCAATGGAGTGGTTCATGGCTGATACGCGTCGATGGGTCTGGTTGGGTGGGTTGGTCCTGCTTTGTGGATTTGTGTACCTGTTGCATCCGATCCTGACGCCGTTCCTGGTGGCCTTGCTGTTGGCCTATCTGTTCGATCCGCTGGTGGACCGCCTGGAAAAGCTCGGGTTGTCGCGCACCTGGGGCGTGGTGGCGGTATTTGCCCTGTTCACCCTGATCGTCATGGCGTTGTTGCTGGTGCTGGTGCCTATGCTCGCCAAGCAACTGCTGCGCCTGTACGAACTGGCGCCGCAGATGCTCGATTGGCTGCAGCACACGGCAATGCCCTGGGCGCAGTCCAAGCTGGGCTTGTCCGATGGTTTCTGGAAGTTCGACAAGGTCAAGGCGGCGATCAGCGAGCACATGGGGCAGACCACCGATATCGTCGGCGTGGTCCTGAGCCAGGCAACGGCCTCCAGCCTGGCGCTGATTGGCTGGCTGGCCAACCTGGTGCTGATTCCGGTGGTCAGCTTTTACCTGCTGCGCGACTGGGACCTGATGATGGCGAAGATCCGCAGCCTGTTGCCCCGTGATCGCGAGGAGCGTGTAGTGGCGCTGGCGGGGGAATGCCATGAAGTGCTGGGGGCGTTCGTCCGTGGTCAGCTGCTGGTGATGGTGGCCCTGGGGATGATCTATGCGGCGGGCCTGATGCTGGTCGGGCTGGAACTGGGGCTGTTGATCGGTCTGATTGCCGGCCTGGCGGCCATCGTGCCGTACATGGGGTTTGTCATCGGCATCGGCGCGGCGCTGATTGCCGGGTTGTTCCAGTTCGGCGGCGACCTGTACCCGATGATCGGCATCGTGGCCGTGTTCATGGTCGGCCAGGCCCTGGAGGGCATGGTGCTGACCCCCTTGCTGGTGGGCGACCGGATCGGCCTGCACCCGGTGGCGGTGATCTTCTCGATTCTCGCCGGTGGCGAGCTGTTCGGTTTCACCGGCATCCTGCTGGCCTTACCGGTGGCGGCGGTAATCATGGTGCTGGTGCGCCATGTGCACGACTTGTACAAGGATTCGGACATCTATAGCGGTGTAGAGGAGTCCGAGCTGTAACGTCCACGGTTAACGCTTTCGGGGCGCCTGCGTTTCGGGCGGGTGCCATCGAGAGTGTTTACAGCTGTCACATCCACCGTCAAAGAAACCCCCGTGATTTCATCAGGCTAACGCAAACCTTTGATTTTGCTTGTGGTCTGCTACATTGTGCGCCCGGCGTCACGGGTATAAACTTTGCAAACTTTACACAGAGGCCACTAACGGTTCGTTTGGAACTGTTCAGTCAGCATGAAACCGATTCAGCTGCCCCTAGGTGTGCGTCTGCGTGATGACGCCACCTTCATCAACTACTACCCAGGCGCCAATGCCGCTGCACTCGGCTATGTCGAGCGGCTTTGCGAAGCCGACGCCGGCTGGACCGAAAGCCTGATCTACCTCTGGGGCAAGGATGGGGTAGGGCGTACGCACTTGCTGCAGGCGGCCTGCCTGCGGTTCGAGCAGTTGGGGGAGCCAGCGGTCTATTTGCCCCTGGCGGAATTGCTGGACCGCGGCATCGAAATCCTCGACAACCTGGAACAGTACGAACTGGTCTGCCTGGACGACTTGCAAGCGGTGGCGGGCAAAGCTGACTGGGAAGAGGCGCTGTTTCATCTGTTCAACCGCTTGCGTGACAGCGGCCGGCGCCTGTTGATCGCGGCTTCGACCTCTCCACGAGAGCTGCCGGTGAAGCTGGCGGACCTCAAATCCCGCCTGACTCTGGCGCTGATCTTCCAGATGCGCCCGCTCTCCGATGAAGACAAATTGCGTGCATTGCAGTTGCGCGCCTCGCGTCGCGGGCTGCATCTGACCGACGAAGTCGGGCACTTTATCCTGACGCGCGGTACCCGCAGCATGAGTGCCTTGTTCGAGCTGCTGGAGCGCCTCGATCAGGCGTCCTTGCAGGCTCAGCGCAAGCTGACCATTCCCTTTCTCAAAGAAACCCTGGGCTGGTAAAACCGCGGGCGGTAGTGGCTTTTTGGCATATTCCAGGCGCCAGAAACCCGCATCCGGAAGCGGTTCCAAAGGCGCGTGCGTTTAAAATGGGCTTAAGGCCTTAGATGTTGAGTAGAAACCGATAAGTCACATTTCAATCGATTGAATTTGCAAATTAGAGCGATAGAAGGCATAGTCGCGGCTTCTTTATAACTTTAAGCCACGGTCGTGCCCATGCTGAAGCGCTTCGCACCCCTCGTGCCTCTTGCACTCGTTACCCTGTTGTTTGGTTGCGCCACCCACTCTCCGGTGAGCCAACAAGAGCAGCAACAACAGGTTCAAAACTCTTCAAAAGCCCAGTCTTCCGCTATTTTCCAGGAAGAGCTGGCAACCGAAAAAGAACTCGCCGAGTTCGCTGACAGCAAGCCTTACCAACTGCCAGTGCTGGCTGACAGTATTCTCGAGCGTGGCATGTCCCTGATCGGTACCCGTTACCGTTTCGGCGGTACCTCTGAAGCCGGTTTCGATTGCAGCGGTTTCATCGGCTATCTGTTCCGTGAAGAAGCCGGCATGAATCTGCCGCGCTCCACCCGTGAAATGATCAACGTTGATGCTCCGCTGGTTGCGCGTAACAAGCTGCAGCCGGGCGATCTGCTGTTCTTCGCCACCAATGGCCGCCGCGGTCGCGTAAGCCACGCTGGCATCTACCTGGGCGATGACCAGTTCATCCACTCCAGCAGCCGCCGCAGCGGTGGCGTGCGGGTGGACAGCCTGGGCGACAGCTACTGGAGCAAGACCTTCATCGAAGCCAAGCGCGCCCTCGCCATGGCCCCGACCGTGGTCACCGCACGCAAGTAAGCGGACTTTTTGTAAGGTGAAGTTAAAGTCTTACTTGAAGTTTGGCGCGTAGACGCTAGAATCCTGATCTATTGTTGAAAACTAACCGCGTAAGCCCTGCTTACGCGGTTTTGTTTTCGGCCTCACGGCAGAGAAAGCCGCATCCAGATCAGGATTGTTCTGCATATGTCGACGTCGGCCCGCCTTGCATTGATCGTTCTCGCCGCGCTGCTCAGCGCGTGCGCCAGTCGTACCCCGCCACCCGCGCCCGTGGTACGTGCTCCCGTATTCAACACTCCCCAGACCTTCTCGCCGGCTGCCGAAGACGTGCTGTTTCGTGCGTTGGGCCTGGTGGGCACGCCTTATCGCTGGGGCGGCAACACGCCCGACTCCGGTTTCGATTGCAGTGGCCTGATCGGCTACGTCTATCGCGACGCAGCCGGTATCTCGCTGCCGCGCTCGACCCGCGAAATGATCGGCATGCGGGCACCGAATGTCGGCAAGAACGCCTTGCAGACCGGCGACCTGATATTTTTTGCCACCAATGGCGGTTCCCAGGTCAGCCATGCGGGCATCTATGTCGGCGAAGGCCGCTTCGTCCATGCGCCGGCCACCGGCGGCACGGTGAAGCTGGACAGTCTGTCCAAGGCCTATTGGCAAAAAGCCTACCTGAGCGCCAAGCGCGTGCTGCAGCCAGAGCATCTGGCGCACAATCCTTAGTCCTGTCTCTGCGTCGAGGTTGCCATGACCGCTCGTACCCTCAACCTCGACGACGCCCTCTATCACTACCTGCTCGACGTTTCCCTGCGCGAAACGCCGCTGTTGCGCCGTCTGCGTGACGAAACCCAGGCGCTGCCCATGGCGCGCTGGCAGGTGGCGCCCGAGCAGGGTCAGTTCCTGGCGTTGCTGATCAAGCTGATCGGTGCCCGGCGTGTGCTGGAGGTGGGGACCTTCACCGGCTACAGCGCCTTGTCCATGGCCGCGGCCTTGCCGGAGGATGGTCAACTGATCTGCTGTGACATCCCGGGCGACTACAACGCCACCGCGCGCCGTTACTGGCAGGAAGCAGGTGTCGCCGGACGGATCGAGTTACGCCTGGCACCGGCCCTGGAGACCTTGGCCAGGATCGAGCAGGAGGAGGGCGAGGGTGGTTTCGACCTGGTCTTCATCGACGCCGACAAGGCCAATTACCCGGCTTACCTGGAAAGTGCCCTGCGCCTGCTACGCGTGGGCGGGTTGGCGGTGTTCGATAACACGCTGTGGAGCGGTCGGGTGCTGGAGGAAAATCCCCAGAGTGAAGACACCCGGGCCATCCAGGCACTCAATCGCGCCTTGAAGGATGACCCGCGTGTCGACCTGTCGCTGCTGCCCCTGGGGGACGGCTTGACCCTGTGCCGCAAGCGCTGAACCTATTGCGCCTTGGTTGCTGACACGCGCCAGACTTTGTTGCCGACATCATCGGCTACCAGTAGATCCCCTTGCTTGTCGATCACTACGCCGACCGGGCGGCCCATGGCTTTCTCGTCAGCGTTGAGGAAACCGGTCAGGACGTCCACCGGTTGGCCTACCGGCTTGCCGTTGGCGAAGGGTACGAAGATCACTTTGTAGCCGCTGTGGGGCTTGCGGTTCCACGAGCCATGCTGGCCGATGAACACGCCTTGGGTGAACGGCGCCGGCAGCTTGCTGCCTTCGGCGAAGGCCAGGCCCAGGGAGGCGGTATGCGGGCCGACGGCATAATCCGGGGCGATGGCCTTGGCCACCAGGTCCGGGTTTTGCGGAGTGACTCGCACGTCCACATGCTGGCCGTAATAACTGAATGGCCAGCCATAGAAGGCGCCGTCCTTGACCGAGGTGATGTAGTCCGGCACCAGGTCGCTGCCGATCTCGTCGCGCTCGTTGACCGCGGTCCACAGCTGGCCGCTTTGCGGCTCCCAGGCCATGCCGTTGGGGTTGCGCAGGCCTGAGGCGAAAATCCGTTGCTTGCCGCTGGCGCGGTCGACTTCCCAGATGGCGGCACGGCCTTCTTCCTGGTCCATGCCGTTTTCGCCGACGTTGCTGTTGGAGCCGACCGTGACGTACAACTTGCTGCCGTCCTTGCTGGCAATCACGTTTTTGGTCCAGTGGTGGTTCAGCTTGCCACCAGGCAGGTCCACCACCTTGGTCGGCTGGGCGCTGATCCTGGTGTCGCCGTCCTTGTAGGGGAAGCGCAGCAGGCGATCGGTATCGGCGACGTACAGGTCATTGCCTACCAGGGTCATGCCGAACGGCGAGTTGAGGTTTTCCAGGAATGCCGTACGGGTTTCCGCCACGCCATCGTGATCCTTGTCCCGCAGCAGGGTGATGCGGTTCGGGCTGGGCACGCCGGCCCCGGCGCGGCTCATGATCTTGCTGGCTATCCAGCCACGAATACCTTTGCTGTCATCGGGGGAGGGTGGGGCGTTGGTCTCCGCCACCAGTACGTCTCCGTTGGGCAGCACGTACAACCAGCGCGGATGGTCCAGGCTTTCGGCGAATGCGGCGACCTGGGTGCCGGCGGCGGCCACCGGTTTGGCGCCTTGCGGCCAGCCGATTGCGGGCGCGATGTTCACGGTCGGGAACAGGGTTTTGTTCGGTTCGGGCAGTTTCGGCGAGGGGCCGGTGCCGTCGGAGACCTGGAGGGTGGAGGTCTCGCCACAGGCGGCGAGGCCTGCGGCGACGGCGACAAGGATTGCGTATCGAAGCTTGAGCATGCTGATTTCCCTATGAATGCACGAAGTCGGTGTAGTCATAGAGAAGCACAGATGGACGATGGTTCCACCTGCTCAGCGTGCTTCCTTGAACAGCACGGCAACGCCGGGGTGATAGTTGCCGGCTTCGTTGCGCAATTTGCGGTACGCATAGGGGAAGTACCAGGCCACGGCGCAGCAGTGTTCCTTTTGCAGGTCGTCGACCATGTCCTGCAATTCTTCCGGAGTGGCACTGTGCTGGGTTTTCTGTGGCGTGACGAACAGGCAGCCAAGTTTCAGGTCGCTGGGGTAGCTGGCTTTTTTCGCGTCGCTGGCGGCATCCAGCAACGGTTGGGTCAGGTGCAGGCTGTTGACCCGGGGCCAACGCTGGGTGGTCTGGATATAGACGCGTTCCTCCTGCGTGGCGATGTACAGGTCGGTGCGGCCGCTGCGGTCGCCGTCCTCGAGCTGTTTTTTGCTCGGTGCGTGTTCCAGGGTGACCATCTCCGCCATCCAGGCTGCCGCCGAGAGCATTCCCAGGTTGGCTTTTTCGTCGAACCAGTACGGGCTTTCGTTATCGCCGCGCACGGTGTTGTAGCGGTCGATGCAATCGAACCAGCGTTCCAGGGCAGGGCGCAGGAATTCCAGTTTCGGATTGCTGATGATCATGCCTTGCATCGGACTTTTCCTATTATTGTTCAGATATTGGAGTTTTTTAACGAGATTATGGCTATTTGATATCACTGCACTGAGTGTGGCACAAGATTGGCGTCATTTTTCCGATATGCAGCATTCGCCGATCTGCGGGGCTTTAATTGACGCTCCACCCCCAACCCTCTAACCTTCGCGACTTGTTTCAGGTGCTCTGTGGCCTTGGGTCGACAGAGTGAAACAGGGAAGCCGGTGAGTACGCGTGCCGAAGGCGCACGCACGACGATTCCGGCGCTGCCCCCGCAACGGTAAGTGAGTCAAGACTGCGCCTGATGCCACTGTGTCGACTGTCGACATGGGAAGGCGCGCAGTTGGGCATCCCAGCCACTCACAAGCCCGGAGACCGGCCTGATCCATCCAACGGCATCACGGTGGGCGATGCCAGGCTTGCGCCGTCTATTCCTATTCCTGCCCCCCGTTATCCAGCCCCAACGGAGAGCTGCCCCATGACTGAATCCCCCGATCGTGACGAACGCCATCTGGCGCGCATGTTGCGCAAAAAAGCCGTGATCGATGAACGCATCGCCAACTCGCCGAACGAGTGCGGTTTGCTGCTGGTGCTGACCGGCAACGGCAAAGGCAAAAGCAGCTCGGCCTTCGGCATGCTCGCGCGGGCCATGGGCCACGGCATGCAATGCGGCGTGGTGCAGTTCATCAAGGGCCGCAACAGCACTGGCGAGGAATTGTTCTTCCGGCGCTTCCCGGAGCAGGTGCGTTTCCATGTCATGGGCGAAGGCTTCACCTGGGAAACCCAGGACCGCCAGCGCGACATCGCCGCGGCCGAAGCGGCCTGGGCGGTTTCCCGCGAACTGCTGAGCGATCCGACGATCGGCCTGGTGGTGCTCGATGAACTGAACATCGCCCTCAAGCACGGCTATCTGGACCTGGATCAGGTGCTCAGCGACCTGCAGGCGCGACCGCCGATGCAGCATGTGGTGGTCACCGGACGTGGCGCCAAGCCAGAGATGATCGAGCTGGCCGACACCGTCACCGAAATGGGCATGGTCAAGCATGCCTTCCAGGCCGGGATCAAAGCGCAAAAAGGCGTCGAACTGTGAGTGATGCCCGTCATTGCCCGGCGGTATTGATTGCCGCGCCGGCTTCCGGTCAGGGCAAGACCACCGTGACCGCCGCGCTCGCCCGCCTGCATCGCAATCAGGGACGCAAGGTGCGCGTGTTCAAGTGCGGCCCGGACTTTCTCGACCCGATGATCCTCGAGCGCGCCAGCGGTGCGCCGGTGTATCAACTGGACATGTGGATGGTCGGCGAGCAGGAAAGCCGCCGCCTGTTGTGGGAGGCCGCCGGCGAGGCAGACCTGATCCTGATCGAAGGCGTGATGGGGTTGTTCGACGGCACGCCGTCCAGCGCCGACCTGGCGCGGCATTTCGGCGTGCCGGTGCTCGCGGTGATTGATGGCACGGCCATGGCCCAGACCTTCGGCGCCCTGGCGCTGGGGCTGGCGCGTTATCAGCCGGACTTGCCGTTCGCCGGCGTGCTGGCCAACCGCGTCGGCACCCTGCGGCATGCGCAGTTGCTCGAAGGCAGCCTGACCGAGGGCTTGCGCTGGTACGGCGCGCTGTCCCGGGAGACCGGCATCGAACTGCCCAGCCGCCATCTGGGGTTGGTGCAGGCCAGCGAACTCAACGATCTGGATCTGCGTCTCGACGCCGCGGCCGCAGCCCTGGCGGACAGCTGCGAAGTGGCCTTGCCGCCCGCCGTGGCATTCGCCGCTCCCCAGGTGGTTGCCGTTGAGCCGTTGTTGGCCGGCGTGCGCATTGCCGTGGCCCGCGACGAAGCCTTTGCCTTTACCTATGGCGCGAGCCTGGATCTGCTGCGGGCCATGGGCGCCGAGCTGGTCTTTTTCTCGCCGATCCATGACGCGACGCTGCCTGAGGCAGACAGCCTGTACCTGCCGGGCGGTTACCCGGAACTGCATCACCGGGCGCTGGCGGCGAACGGCTCGATGCTCAGCGCGATCCGCGCGCATCACGCCGCAGGCAAACCCTTGCTCGCCGAGTGTGGCGGCATGTTGTATCTGCTGGATTCCCTGACCGACGTCGACGGCGAGCGCGCCGAACTGCTGGGCCTGTTGCCCGGCGATGCGGTGATGCAAAAGCGCCTGGCGGCCCTGGCCTTGCAGGCGGTGGAGTTGCCGGAAGGTTCGTTGCGCGGGCATACCTATCATCATTCGTTGACCAGCACCGAGCTTGCGCCGATCGCTCGCGGCCTGAGCCCGAATGGCGGGCGCGGCGCGGAAGCGGTTTACCGCGAAGGGCGGATGACCGCCTCTTATGTGCATTTCTATTTTCCGTCCAACCCCGAAGCGGTGGCGTCCCTGCTGGCGCCGGCAGGAGCGAGCGTGCTCGCGCGGCGCCCATGAGCGACAACGCCTTTTCCGCGGCCGAGCGCGACGCGGTCTATCGCGCGATCGCCGAGCGTCGTGACATGCGTCACTTCGTCGGTGGCTCGGTCGAGCCGCAGGTCTTGTGTCGCCTGCTGGAGGCGGCGCACCAGGCGCCCAGCGTCGGCCTGATGCAGCCCTGGCGGTTCATCCGTATCAGTGACCGGTCGTTGCGCGGGCAAATCCAGCAACTGGTGGAAGAGGAGCGGGTACGCACCGCCGAGGCCCTGGGCGAACGCTCCGATGAGTTCATGAAGCTCAAGGTCGAAGGCATCAACGACTGCGCCGAGGTCCTGGTGGCGGCGCTGATGGACGACCGTGAGCGGCATATTTTTGGCCGCCGCACCCTGCCGGAAATGGACCTGGCCTCGCTTTCCTGCGCGATTCAGAACCTGTGGCTGGCGGCCCGGGCCGAAGGGTTGGGCATGGGCTGGGTGTCGCTGTTCGAGCCTGCTGCCTTGGCTGAGCTGCTCGGCCTGCCGGCCGGGGCCAAGCCGCTGGCGGTGCTGTGCCTGGGCCCGGTCGGCGAGTTTTACCCGGCGCCGATGCTGGTGCTCGAAGGCTGGGCGCGGGAGCGTCCGCTGAGTGAATTGCTGTATGAAAATTACTGGGGAGTGAGTCAATGAGTGTGGCGTTGCTGAGTGTCGCCGGAGTGGCGCTGGATGCGTTGCTGGGCGAACCCAAGCGCTGGCATCCACTGGTGGCGTTCGGTCGTTTTGCCGATCGCATCGAGCAACGCTTCAACTCCGGTGGCCGCGGCTGGCGCAGTCATGGCGTCACCGCCTGGGTCATCGCGGTGCTGCCGCTGACCCTGCTGGCAACCCTGTTTTCCTGGCTGCCCTACATCGGCTGGTTGTTCGAGATCCTGGCGCTGTATTGCGCCCTTGGCCTGCGCAGCCTCGGCGAGCATGTCGAGCCGGTGGCCCAGGCCTTGCGCAGCGACGACCTGGACCAGGCGCGGCAGCGGGTCGGTTATCTGGTGAGCCGGCAGACCAGCGAGCTGGATGCCACCGAAGTCGCCCGCGCCGCCACCGAGTCGGTGCTGGAAAACGGCAGCGATGCGGTGTTCGCCGCCTTGTTCTGGTTTGCCGTGGCCGGTGCGCCGGGCGTGGTGCTCTATCGCCTGAGCAATACCCTGGATGCGATGTGGGGCTATCGTAATGAACGCTTCGAGCGTTTCGGCTGGGCGGCGGCGAAGATCGACGACCTGCTCAACTACATTCCAGCCCGCCTGGTAGCCCTGACTTACGCGTTGCTGGGCAAGACCCGCCTGGCGCTGAAATGCTGGCGCCGCCAGGGGCCGACCTGGGACAGCCCGAATGCCGGGCCGGTGATGGCGGCCGGGGCCGGGGCCCTGGGCGTCGAGCTAGGCGGCGCGGCGATCTATCACGGCGAGCTGCATCAGCGCCCGCAATTGGGCGAAGGCGTGGCGGCCGATGCCTCGTCCATCGATCGCGGCTGGCAACTGGTGCAGCGCGGGGTCTGGTTATGGCTGCTGATTCTCTGCGTGGGAGCTGAGTTCTATGCTTGAGCACGGTGGCCGCCTGCGCAAGGCGGCCGAGCAATACGGCATCGCCGAGGCCGACTGGCTGGACCTGTCCAGCGGCCTGGCACCCTGGCCGTGGCCGATTCCCGAGATCGGGATGCGGGCCTGGGCGCGCCTGCCGGAAACCGACGATGGCCTGGAGCAGGCGGCCCGCGACTACTACGGCGCGGCCCATGTGTTGCCGGTGCCCGGTTCCCAGGCTGCGATCCAGCTGCTCCCGCGTTTGCGCCGCGCCGGCAAGGTCGGCGTGCTGTCGCCCTGTTATGCCGAGCACGCCGAAGCCTGGCGCCGCAGCGGCTACATCGTGCGGGAAGTGCTGGAACAGGAAGTGGACTTTTTCCTCGACAGCCTGGACGTGCTGGTGGTGGTCAACCCGAACAACCCCACGGGCTTGAGCCTGACCCCGGAGCGCCTGCTGGACTGGCATGCGCGCCTGGCGCAGCGCGGTGGCTGGCTGGTGGTCGACGAAGCCTTCATGGACAACACTCCCCAGCTGAGCCTGGCGGCCCAGGCCGATCAGGTGGGGTTGATCGTCCTGCGTTCCTTCGGCAAGTTTTTCGGCCTGGCCGGGGTGCGCCTGGGCTTCGTGCTGGCCGAGCGCAAGCTGCTCAAGCTGCTGGCCGAGCAGGTCGGCCCCTGGGCCGTCAGTGGGCCGACCCGGGTGCTGGGCCAGGTGTGCCTGCGTGACAGCCAAGGCCATGAGCGGCAACGCGTGCGCAGCGAAGCGGCGAGCCTGCGCCTGGCGCAACTGCTCGAGCGCCACGGCCTGAAACCCCAGGGTGGCTGTGCGCTGTTCCAGTGGCTGATCACCGATCGCGCCGAGCTGTTGCATGAGTTCATGGCGCGCCGGGGCATCCTGCTGCGGCTGTTCACCCACAACAGCAGCCTGCGCTTCGGCCTGCCGGCCGACGAAGCCGACTGGTCGCGTCTCGAACAGGCCTTCGTCGCCTACGCCAAGGAACATCCATGACCACCCTGATGGTGCAGGGCACCACTTCCGACGCCGGTAAAAGCACCCTGGTGACGGCGCTCTGCCGCTGGCTGACGCGCCAGGGCGTCAGCGTCGTGCCCTTCAAACCGCAGAACATGGCCCTCAACAGCGCGGTGACCGCCGACGGTGGCGAGATCGGCCGGGCCCAGGCAGTACAGGCCCAGGCCGCGCACCTGGAGCCGCACACTGACATGAACCCGGTGCTGCTCAAGCCCAACAGTGACACCGGGGCCCAGGTGATCATTCACGGTCGCGCGGTGACCACCATGAATGCCGTGGCCTATCACGACTACAAGGCTATCGCCATGCAGGCGGTGCTGGCCTCTCACCAACGCCTGAGCGCGGCCTATCCGGTGGTGATGGTGGAAGGCGCGGGCTCGCCGGCGGAGATCAATCTGCGGGCCGGCGACATTGCCAACATGGGCTTTGCCGAAGCGGTGGACTGCCCGGTGCTGCTGATCGCTGACATCAACCGTGGCGGGGTTTTCGCCCATCTGGTGGGCACCCTGGAGCTGTTGTCGCCAAGCGAGCAGGCGCGGGTCAAAGGTTTCATCATCAACCGTTTTCGCGGTGATATCGCCCTGTTGCAACCGGGCCTCGACTGGCTCGAAGCGCGTACCGGCAAGCCGGTGATCGGCGTGTTGCCCTATGTGCTGGACCTGCATCTGGAAGCCGAAGACGGTATCGACCAGCGTCAGGCCGACAAGGCCGAGCAGGTGCTGAAAGTACTGGTGCCGGTATTGCCGCGCATCAGCAATCACACCGACTTCGACCCGCTGCGCCTGCACCCCCAGGTGGACCTGCAATTCATCGGTCCCGGCCAGGCGATTGCGCCGGCCGACCTGATCATCCTGCCCGGCTCGAAAAGCGTGCGCAGCGACCTGGCGTACCTGCGCGCCCAGGGCTGGGACACGGCCATCGCCCGGCACCTGCGCTACGGCGGCAAGCTGCTGGGCATCTGCGGCGGTTTGCAGATGCTCGGCGAGCAGCTGCACGACCCTTTGGGGTTGGAAGGCGCGCCAGGCTCCAGCGCGGGGTTGGGGCTGCTGGCGTTCGAAACGGTGCTGGAACAAGAGAAGCAGCTGCGCAATGTGCGTGGACGTCTGGCGCTGGAGGAAGCCGAGGTCAGCGGTTATGAGATCCATGCCGGCGTCACGACGGGGCCTGCGCTGGAACTGGCCGCCGTGACCCTGGACGACGGTCGCTGCGACGGCGCGCGCAGCGACGACGGGCAGATTCTCGGCACCTACCTGCACGGTCTGTTCGAGGCGCCGGCGGCCTGCAGTGCGTTGCTGCGCTGGGCGGGTTTGCGCGAGGTGCAGGCGGTCGACTACCACGCCTTGCGCGAGCGCGATATCGAGCGCCTGGCCGATCTGGTGGAGCGGCACCTGGACACCGAGCACCTACGCCAGCTTTGCGGGCTTTAGAGCGTCGGTGCCGGCATTGCCGCGCCGCTGTGGCTGTACCTCAATTCAAGGGTTTCCAAGCATGTTGCAACTGATCCTCGGCGGTGCCCGTTCCGGCAAGAGTCGCCTGGCGGAAAAGCTCGCCGGCGGGAGCGGCCTGGCCGTGACCTATATCGCCACCAGCCAGGCGCTGGACGGCGAAATGAATCAGCGCATCGCGCATCACCGCGAACGGCGTCCGGCCCAATGGGCATTGATCGAGGAGCCGTTGGAATTGGCGCGGGTGCTGCGCGAAAGCGCGAGCGCCGAGCGCTGCCTGCTGGTGGATTGCCTGACCTTGTGGCTGACCAACCTGTTGCTGCTGGAGGATGCCCAGCGGCTCGCCAGTGAGCGCGAAGCGCTGCTGGAGTGCCTGGCGTCGCTGCCGGGCGAAATCATTTTTGTCAGCAACGAGACCGGAATGGGTGTCGTGCCGCTGGGCGAATTGACTCGCCGTTATGTCGATGAAGCCGGTTGGCTGCATCAAGCCCTGGCCGAGCGTTGTCAGCGGGTAGTGCTGACGGTGGCCGGCCTGCCCCTGACTCTGAAAGGAACTGCGTTATGAATGACTTCTGGTGGCTGCGGCCGTGCAAGGCGCTCGACACTCAAGCCCTGGAGGCGGCGCAGTCGCGTCAGCAGCAATTGACCAAGCCCGCGGGTTCGCTGGGGCAGCTGGAGCGGGTCGCGGTACAGCTGGCCGGCTTGCAGGGGCGGGTCAAGCCTGGCCTGGAGCAGCTGTGGATTGCGATTTTCGCCGGCGACCACGGGGTGGTGGCCGAGGGTGTTTCGGCTTATCCGCAGGCAGTCACGGGGCAGATGCTGCACAACTTCGTCAGCGGCGGCGCAGCCATCAGCGTGTTGGCGCGGCAGCTGCGGGCACGCCTGGAAGTGGTCGATCTCGGCACGGTGACGCCCGGCTTGAACCTGCCCGGCGTGCGGCATTTGAACCTGGGGGCGGGCACCCGGAACCTCGTCGAGGGGCCGGCCATGACCCAGGTCCAGGGCGAGCAGGCCCTGCAGGCCGGACGTGACAGTGTGCTGCGGGCCGTCGAGCAGGGCAGCGAACTGTTTATCGGCGGCGAGATGGGCATCGGCAACACCACCGCGGCCAGCGCCGTGGCCTGCGCCTTGCTGGATATTCCGGTGGCGCACCTCGCGGGGCCGGGCACCGGCCTGGATGCGGCGGGTGTCAGCCACAAGGCGCAGGTGATCGAGCGGGCCTTGAGCCGGCATGCCGCCCAGCGTGGCGATGCCTTGCAGACTTTGTTCAACCTTGGCGGTTTCGAGATCGCCGCGCTCGTTGGGGCCTACCTGGCCTGTGCCCAGGAAGGCGTCGCGGTGCTGGTCGATGGTTTCATTTGCAGCGTGGCGGCGCTGGTGGCGGTGCGGCTGAACCCCGAGTGCCGCCCGTGGCTGCTGTTCGGCCACCGTGGGGCCGAGCCGGGGCATCGGCATATCCTGCAAACCCTCGAGGCCGAGCCTTTGCTGGACCTCGGCCTGCGCCTGGGTGAGGGCAGTGGCGCGGCGCTGGCGGTGCCGTTGCTGCGCCTGGCCTGCGACCTGCACGGGCAGATGGCGACTTTTGCCGAAGCGGCCGTGGCGGATCGTCCGGCATGACCTTGCGCCTGGACCTGCTGCGCCACGGCGAAACCGAGCTCGGTGGTGGCCTGCGCGGCAGCCTCGACGATGCCCTGACCGATGCCGGATGGCAGCAGATGCGTGCTGCTGTTGCAGGCCGGGGGCCCTGGGATCGGCTGGTGAGTTCGCCCTTGCAACGCTGCGCGCGTTTTGCCGAGGAGCAGGGGGCGCGCCTGGCGCTGCCGGTGACCCTGGACCCGGATCTGCAGGAGCTGCATTTCGGTGCCTGGGAAGGGCAGAGCGCGGCGGCGCTGATGGCGACCGATGCTGAGGCGCTGGGGCGGTTCTGGGCCGATCCCTATGCCTTTACCCCGCCGCAGGGCGAGCCGGTGCTGGCGTTTTCCGCGCGGGTGCTGGGGGCGGTCGAACGTCTGCATCAGCGTTATGCCGGCGAGCGGGTGCTGCTGGTCAGTCATGGCGGGGTGATGCGCTTGTTGCTGGCCCGGGCCCGAGGTTTGCCGCGCGAGCAGTTACTGAATGTCGAGGTTGCTCACGGTGCCTTGTTCGCCCTGACTGTCGAGGCTGGCCTGGTATTGAGCGAAGGAGTCTGAGCGTGCTGCCATTCTGGATCGCCCTGCAATTTCTCAGCAGTTTTCCGGTGCGTTTGCCGGGCATGCCATCGCCCGAGGAAATGGGCCGGTCGTTGTTGTTCTACCCGTTGATCGGCCTGCTGTTCGGGCTGCTGCTCTGGGGGCTGAACCAGTTGTTGATGGGCGCGCCGCCGTTGCTGCATGGGGCATTGTTGCTGACGGTCTGGGTGCTGCTCAGTGGTGCCTTGCATCTGGACGGGCTGGCCGACAGCGCGGATGCCTGGCTGGGCGGCTTCGGCGATCGCGAGCGCACGCTGACGATCATGAAGGACCCGCGCAGCGGGCCGATTGCCGTGGTCACCCTGGGGCTGGTGTTGCTGCTCAAGTTCGCCGCGCTGGTGGCGCTGATCGAGCAGCAGGCCGGCGTTGCCTTGCTGCTGGCGCCACTGATCGGTCGCGGCGCCTTGCTGGGGCTGTTCCTCTGCACGCCTTATGTGCGCCCTGGTGGCCTTGGGCAGGCGCTGGCGAATCATCTGCCGCGTCTGGCCGGCAAGTGGGTGCTGGCGCTTACTGTGTTGGTGTGCGTAGTGCTCGGTGGCTATAGCGCGGTGTTGGCGTTGCTGCTGGCGGGCCTGGTGTTTGCCGGTTTGCGTCAGTTGATGCTGCGCCGTCTGGGCGGCACCACCGGGGACACGGCGGGCGCTCTGCTGGAATTGTTGGAAGTGGCGGTCCTGGTGGGGTTGGCGCTGTTCTAGAAAGGCGGAGCGCGGGTTTTATTTGCGCCCTGAACTATGCAAATTTCTTGCATTCCCTTAATCGCGGGTATATACACGCACCATGCTTCCTTCTCAATGTCTGTGCACCAACCTGCGGCGCGCCGCCCGTGGCGTCAGCAGGTTCTACGACGGCGCTCTCGACGGCTTCGGGATCAACGTTGCCCAGTATTCCTTGCTGAGTAACCTGCAGCGCCTGGACCAACCGAGCATTTCCAGCCTGGCCGAGGCCATGGGTCTGGACCGCAGTACCCTGGGCCGTAACCTGCGGGTGCTGGAAGGCGAGGGCCTGGTCCGGTTGTCCGAAGGCGAGGATCAACGCAATCGCATCGTCCAGCTGACCGATGAGGGCCAGCAGCGACTGCTGGCGGCCTTGCCGGCCTGGGAAGCGGCGCAACAGCGCTTGATCGATCGTCTGGGTGCAGAAAAACGCGAAACCTTGCTGGCCTTGCTGAACGAACTGGCGTGAAGGCCTTTCGTTCGATGATAAGCGGGTATATACCCGTAAATGGAGAATAAAATGACTTCGATGTGGCGTACCAGCGGTTGGGTTCTTCTCGGGAGTGCGCTGATCCTGGCCTTGTCCCTGGGGATAAGACATGGCTTCGGGCTGTTTCTGCCGCCCATGAGCGCGGAGTTCGGCTGGGGGCGCGAGGTGTTTGCCTTTGCCATTGCCCTGCAGAACCTCATCTGGGGCCTGGCCCAGCCCTTCACTGGAGCCCTGGCCGACCGCTTCGGTGCGGCCAAGGTAGTGCTGGTCGGCGGTGTGCTGTACGCCGTGGGCCTGTTGTTCATGGGGTTGGCCGATTCGCCGCTGTCGCTGTCGTTGAGCGCCGGCTTGCTGATCGGTATCGGGCTTTCGGGGACCTCGTTTTCAGTGCTTCTCGGCGTGGTGGGGCGCGCGCTGCCGGCGGAGAAACGCAGCATGGGCATGGGAGTCGCCAGTGCGGCCGGTTCGTTCGGTCAGTTCGCCATGCTGCCGGGTACCCTGGGTTTGATCGGCTGGCTCGGCTGGTCCTCGGCACTGTTGGTGCTGGGGTTGCTGGTGGCATTGATCGTGCCGCTGGTGAGCATGCTCAAGGACAAGCCGCTGCCCAGCCTGGGCCATGAGCAGAGCCTCTCTGAGGCCTTGCGTGAGGCCTGTTCCCATTCCGGGTTCTGGCTGCTGGCGTTCGGCTTTTTCGTCTGCGGTTTCCAGGTGGTATTCATCGGCGTGCATTTGCCGGCCTACCTGGTGGACCAGCACTTGCCGGCCACGGTGGGCACCACGGTGTTGGCGCTGATCGGCCTGTTCAATATCTTCGGTACCTATACCGCCGGCTGGCTGGGTGGGCGCATGTCCAAACCGCGCTTGCTGACCGGTTTGTACCTGTTACGCGCGGTGGTCATCGGCCTGTTTCTCTGGCTGCCGGTGACGCAAGTCAGTGCGTATCTGTTCGGCATGGCCATGGGCTTCCTGTGGCTGTCGACGGTGCCGCTGACCAATGGCACGGTGGCCACCTTGTTCGGGGTGCGCAACCTGTCCATGCTGGGCGGCATCGTGTTTCTGTTTCACCAGTTGGGCTCGTTCCTCGGCGGCTGGCTCGGCGGGGTGGTCTACGATCGAACCGGGAGTTATGACTTGATCTGGCAGGTGGCGATTCTCCTCAGTCTGCTGGCCGCGGCCCTGAACTGGCCGGTGCGCGAGCGTCCGGTTGCCCGTCTGCAGGCGAGCGCGGCATGAGCCGGACAGGCTTGCGCTGGGTCAGCCTGGTGGCTGTCGTCGCGCTGTTGGCGGTGGCCTGGTGGGGCTGGCACCAGGGTGGGCTGGCGCTGATGCAGTTGGGCATGGGCGTTTGCCAGGAAGCGCTTGCTAGGGCGTCCGCCGGGCGAGTAGTTTGACCCCCTGACGGTACTTTCAAGGAGTTGAATATGTTGGTGCGCTGGCTTGCTGTTCCAGCTGTACTCATGGTGTTTGCCGGTTCGGCCTGGGCGGGCGAATGCCCGTCGCTGTTGCAGGGTTCGCTGCCCAAGCTGCGCGCCAAGGAGTCCATCGACCTGTGCCAACGCTTTGTCGGCAAGCCGCTGGTGGTGGTCAATACCGCGAGCTTTTGCGGCTTCGCCCCGCAGTTCAAGGGGCTCGAGGCGTTGTACCAGCGTTACAAGGATCAGGGGCTGGAGCTGGTAGGCGTGCCGTCCAATGACTTCAAGCAGGAGTCCAAGGATGGCGCGGAGACGGCCAAGGTCTGTTATGCGAACTACGGCGTCACCTTCACCATGACCGAGCCGCAGCAGGTCCGAGGCCCGGACGCGGTGCACCTGTTCAAGGTTCTGGCCGAGCAGAGCAGTGCGCCGAAGTGGAATTTCTACAAGTATGTGGTCGATCGCCAGGGCAAGGTGATCGCCAATTTCTCCAGCCTGACCAAGCCGGACAGTCCTGAACTGATCGAGGCCGTGGAACAGGCGCTGGCGTCCAAGCCTTGAGATTTATCCACGGCCAATAAAAAAGCCCCGGCATCCTTGGATGCGGGGGCTTTTTCGTTCAGGCCGTCAGGCTTTAGAAGCGGTAGGTTGCACCCACGCCGAAGCCGTTTGCGCTGTTCTCGTACTCGGCGCTGTAAGACTGGCCGAGCGTATTGTGGTTGTTGACCTTGACCTTCTCTTCCTTGAGGTAGGAGTAAGCCACGTCGATGGTCAGGTCTTCAGTTGGGCTCCAGCCGGCGCCGAGGCTGAAGATGGTCCGGTCGCCGGTAGGGATGCGTGGCGAACGGTTGGTGTTGTTGGCCGGCGACTGGTCGAAGCTCAGGCCGGTACGCAATACCCACTGCTTGTTCAACTGGTAGGAAGTACCGATGGCATAGGCCCAGGTGTCGTGCCAGTTCTGTTCTTCCTTGATGGAGCTGAGGGCACCTGGGGCCAGGAGACCGCCGGCGCTGGCGGTTACGCCTTCGTTTTGTACGGTGATGTCTTTCAGGCGGCTCCAGCGGGTCCAGGTCGCACCGGCGTAGAGTTTCCAGGCATCGTTGAGGTCCTGGGTCACCGACAGGTCGGCCGACTCAGGGGTGGTGATGTCCAGCGAGGCGTCGTAGCGAGCACCGCGCAGCAGGGCGCCCGGAGTACCGGCGCCTGGGCTGACTTCGGTGTGGCCTTCCAGCTTGTACTTGACCTTCGAGTGATAAGTCAGGCCCACGCGAGTGGTATCGGTCGCCTGGACCAGCACACCGATGTTGTAGCCGTAGCCGATATCGTCACCCTTGATCTGGACATTGCCATCGTTAGGCGACAGTGGCGTGGTCAGCGCGGATTCCAGGGTGCCGGAGATGCGGTTGATGGTCGGGCCGAAACCGATCGACACCTTGTCGTTGAAGGCATAGCTGACGGTTGGCTGGAAGGTGACGACTTTAACTTCGCTTTTGCTGCCGAAGTTACGGCCCTGGAAGCCGCTTTCATAGTCGGTGATCAGGCCGAACGGGGCGTAGACACCCAGGCCGAAGGCCCACTGGTCATCGATAGGGTTGACGTAGTAGGCCATTGGGACGGCGGTGAACGGCACCATATCGCCTTTGTTGGTCCCTCTCTGGCTACCGCTGGCGTCGTTGATATCGGTGGACGCGTCGATGGCCGCGAGACCGCCAGTGACTTGCTGGCGTTTCAGGCGCGACATACCGGCAGGGTTACCAAAAACTGTGCTTGCATCGTCGGCAGCAGAGGATCGACCGGCGAAACCAGTACCCATGCCGCTGATGCTTTGTTCGTTCAGGGCAAAGCCGCTTGCGAAAAGTTGGGTGGATGCCATGGTAACGGCAAGGCTAAGACTGGTTTTGAGTATTACTTTTTTCATTATTAGAACTCCTGGTGATCACCGGAGCGAAAATTACCAACATTTCCTCCTCAACGCTATAGGCTGTATGGCTTGAGATAGAGCGGTTTTGTAGGACAATCCGACCAAAATTGCGCTTGTTTGCGCGATCTTGCAAAAAGTCCGGTCAGCAGGCGACCTGATTCAGTGGCGCAACACAGGTCTGCCAGGCATCGGCGAAGTCCCGCAGACGTCCTTGTGGCTGGAAGATCTGCTTCCAGATACGAGCCATGCCGACCAGGTCATCGGCTTCGGGGAGCGGGGTGTTCTGCTCTTCTACCAGCAGCCAGGCGATGGCGGTGGCGTAACGCAGGTTGACGGTCAGTTCCAGATGCGGCCCGCTGAGGAATGCATGCTGGCTGGCCAGGCCGCGAACCAGGCTGGCGCGTTCCGGGTCCAGGGCCAGGTAGTGGTCCCAGAGTGCCTGGTGGCGGGGTTCGGCGATGCGGTAGAGGCCGTGGCCTCTGCGGTCGTGCAGGGCGGAGCCGAGGGCGGATTGACTGGCGGCGATGCCTAGCAGCAATGATTCTGCGGTGCGACTGTGATTGCCCAGATAGATCAGGGTCGGGCGGATCACGTAGCGGCACAGTTCGCTGGCGGCGATACCCATAAAGCCCTCGAAGCGTGAAGTGGCCGGCGAGGCCTGATGGGGGAGCTTGGCAGCGATGGATCGGTCAGGCTCGCCGGAAGCGGATCATGCCGCTTGAGTTGAAGTGTAGTGTCATATCGTTGCTGTAAAGGCCTGTTTTTAAAATATTTCCGGCTTCCTGTTATAACCGTTATACCGGATGGTGCTTTAGCCGAAGGCGGGAAAATCGAAATAACAGGTAATAAAAAGCCCCGCTACTCAGGCGGGGCTTCGGGTTTTCAGCGCTCTGGCGTCTCAGGCGGTCAGGGCCTGACGGGTGCGCTCGATCACCGCTTGCAGCGGCTCGGCGCTGGAATACTGATCGGGGTACAGGCGTTCGCTGTGACGAGCGATACCGTGTTCGTTGACCAGGGTGAAGCTGAAGCAGCCTTTGCGAGCGGCCATGATCAGGCAGTTCATTGGAGCAAAAGCATTGGTAAGGGTGCGAATGGCATCCTGAGTCTGGATTTGAGTAGACATAGTTATTGGGTGTTCCTACAAATGACACGGTTAAGAACCGTGCAACGTTAAAACGTTCCAGTAACGCCGACCACCATTGGTCGAACGAAGAACCCGACTGGAACAAAGCAGCCAGTTGGAAGCGCTTTATCAAGTGCGCGCTAGGGCTGGCAGGTAGGTACTTAGGAGGGCAGGCAATCACAGCAGGGGTTAAGGTTCTGGGCCCCAGGTGAAGATCCTGATCAATTTGCAGGTTGGTTCGGTCAGAGTAAAAAGGGCTTCGCGACATCCTTTGCAATGTGTTCAAAGGCAGTGTCGGCGAAAGCTTTACCTGGAAACCAGCGAGGTGGTCGATCCCATGTAGTCGGTAGAAACTTCTCTTCAGGGAAGCTGAACCGGGGGACTTGTTCGACCAGAATTGACTTTCAGCTTGGTACTAACGCTGTGGATGATAACGGATTGATGTAGCTGGTGCAAGTGTGTTAGGCAAAATGGTTATGAGCGTCACAGGGGCGAGGTCGTGAACGAGGCAGGCCGGCCTTTCCACCGTAGTTGAGCAGAAAGTTGTTACTGGAGCTTTGGTCTTCGCTGCCGTTCTCCCGTGAACGGGCGAAGAAGGTGCACCGATATAACCGGATCAAGGGCACTTGTGCACAATAGTTGCGCGGACTGTCACCGGCCTGTCACCTCACCTGTCGGGCCCTCCAATGCCTGCGATGAAAATTTAAGTCAATGAAAAACATCGGTTTTTTTTACTGGTGAAAAAATCGTCAGTTTGACTGCGGGCCCCGTCCCATGCGGCTTTCGGAGACTTGTAGGGCGGTTGTCCACTGAGTTATCCACAGCTTCTGTGGATTGTCCCAAGCGCTTGCTCTAGCACGGGCGTGCCGAGTTTTTTCGACTTTACGCGTGTGAAAAAAGGAGTAGAGTGGCGCGCCTTCCGATCTGCCCTACAGTGCTTTATGAAGTTTCGCTCAGTGTCACCTTCTGTTACCTCTGCCTCTTCCAGTGTTACCGAGCCCAAGCGTTTTTCGTTACGTGTGGCCATGTGGCTGCTCGACAGCCCGCGCCTGGGTGATAACCGGAACGTCAAGCACTTTGCCGGGCATTTGCTCAAGCAGCCTGCCCGGGAAGGGGTAGTGGCGGCGCAGAGCCGTCTCGGCCAACTGATGTGCCGCGAATGCGGCAACGCCCGCGATCGGCGGATCGGTCATGACCTGCTGCGCCAGGCGGCACGGGCTGGCGATCGCCGCGCCCAGCTGGAGCTTGGCCAGATCGAAGACTGAGCTGTCCAAGCCTCGGTCCCTTGGTTAACCTTCAAGCTTTATTTCACTGTCTGGAGTGGCTATGGCTATGGACTTGACCAGCGTACTGCTCGGTCTGGCAGGCGCGGCATTGCCCTTGGTGGCGCTCGCCTGGCAACTGCAACGCCGTCTGAGCTCCCGCCAAACCGAACTGTCCCTGCTGGAGGAACGCCTGGCCACGGCGTTGTTGGCGCAGGATGGCTTGAACGCCCAACTGGATGCCTGTCGCGACGAGATCAGCGACCTGGGCCAGGCCAATGCCGTGAAGCAGGCCGACCTGGCGGCGGTGCGCCGAGAAGTCGAGTTGTTGCAGATCGAGCGCGACAACGCCCGTGATGCCGCCCACGCCTGGAACCTTGAACGGACCAACAAGGAAGCTGAACTGCGGCGCCTGGACGCCCAGGCCGCGTCATTGAATGCCGAGTTGCGCGAGCAGCAGGAAAGCCACCAGCAGCGCCTGAGCGACCTGCAAGGCTCGCGGGACGAGCTGCGGGCGCAGTTCGCCGAGCTGGCGGGCAAGATCTTCGACGAGCGTGAGCAGCGTTTTGCCGAGAACAGCCAGCAGCGTCTCGGACAATTGCTCGACCCGCTCAAGGAGCGCATCCAGTCCTTCGAGAAGCGGGTCGAAGAGAGTTATCAGGCCGAAGCGCGCGAGCGTTTTTCCCTCGGCAAGGAGCTCGAGCGCCTGCAACAGCTGAACCTGCGCTTGAGCGACGAGGCGACCAACCTGACCCGTGCGCTCAAGGGCCAGAAAACCCAGGGCAACTGGGGCGAGCTGATTCTCGAGCGGGTACTGGAGCATGCCGGCCTGGAGAAGGGCCGTGAGTACCAGACCCAGGTCAGCCTCAAAGGGCCCGACGGCGAGCGTTTCCAGCCCGACGTGCTGATCATGCTGCCCGGCGACAAGCAGGTGGTGGTGGACTCCAAGGTCAGCCTGACCGCCTACCAGCAGTTTGTCGCGGCGGACGATGAAGTGATCGGCCAGGCGGCGCTGAAGCAGCACGTACTGTCCTTGCGCAATCACGTCAAAGGCCTGGCCGGTAAGGATTACAAGCGTCTGGAAGGCTTGCACAGCCTGGATTTCGTGTTGCTCTTCGTGCCCATCGAGGCAGCTTTTTCCGCTGCCTTGCAAGCCGAGCCCAACCTGTTCCAGGAAGCCTTCGACCGCAATATCGTGATCGTCAGCCCGACCACCTTGCTGGCTACCCTGCGAGTGATCGACAGCCTGTGGAAGCAGGAGCGGCAGAGCCAGAACGCCCGGGAAATCGCCGAGCGCGCCGGTTGGCTGTACGACAAGTTCGTGTTGTTCATTCAGGATCTGGATGAAGTCGGCAATCGTCTGCAGCAACTGGACAAGGCCTACAGCGCCGCGCGCAACAAGCTGACCGAGGGGCGTGGCAACCTGGTCAGCCGCAGCGAGCAACTGCGGTTGCTCGGGGCGCGTGCCAGCAAGAGCCTGCCGGCGGACCTGCTGGAGCGGGCGATGACCGATGCCGACGGCGCGTTGCTTGAACTGCCGGATTGATTCGAGAGCGGGCTATCAGAGCGGCAGGTGCCGGCTCAGCAGCGCCCGCAACGCCGCGGGCTTCACCGGCTTGGCCAGGTAGTCCAGCCCAGCGGCGTGCACCTCGGCGACCATCTCGGGGCGCCCGTCGGCGCTGATCACCACGCCTGGCACCGGGTCACCCAACTGGGTACGCAGCCAGGCCATGACCTCGGTGCCGGTTTCGCCATCGTCCAGGTGATAGTCCACCAATGCCAGTTGCGGGCGCACGCCATCATTGAGCAGCGCCGCGCATTCTTCGCGGTTACGCGCGGTCCAGACCTGGCAGCCCCAGCGGCTGAGCAGGCTGTTCATGCCGATCAGGATGCTGTCTTCGTTGTCGACACACAGTACCTGGGCGCCGGACAGCAGATGGCCGTTAAGTTCGGCCACTTGCCTCGGTGCGCTGACGGCCGCCTTGGCCAAAGGCACGCTGACACTGAAGACGCTGCCCTTGCCCGGCCAGGAGCGTACTTGCAGGCCGTGACCGAGCACGCGACACAGCCCGTCGGCGATCGCCAACCCGAGGCCCAGGCCTTTTTCGGCGCGGGTCTGGTGGCTGTCGAGGCGTTTGAATTCTTCGAAGATCACTTGCTGCTTATCCAGTGGAATCCCCGGTCCACGGTCCCAGACTTCCAGGCACAGCTGATTGCCGCGGCGGCGCACGCCCAGCAACACAGGCCCCTTGGCGTAACGGAAGGCATTGGTCAGGAAATTCTGCAGAACCCGACGCAGTAGCTTGATGTCGCTGTCGACCCTGAGGCGGCTGCCGCGCAGGCGGAATTTCAAGCCTTGCTCCTGGGCCAGCACCTTGAATTCAGCCCCCAGGGTATCGAACAGTTCGTTGAGCACGAACGGCTTGCGCTCCGGATTGATCTTGCCGTTTTCCAGGCGGGAGATGTCCAGCAGGTCGCTGATCAGGTCTTCGGCAGAGCGCAGGGAGCTGTCCAGGTGCTGGACCAATTGCTGGGCTTCGGCGGACAAACCGTCGTCCTGGTGGGAGAGGGCGGCAGAGAACAGCCGGGCGGCATTCAGTGGTTGCATCAGGTCGTGACTGACCGCCGCCAGGAAACGCGTCTTGGACTGGTTGGCGGCCTCGGCGGTGCCCTTGGCCTCGGTCAGCGCGGCGTTCAGTTGCGACAGTTCGTGGGTCCGCTCGGCGACCCGCTGCTCCAGGCCTTCGTTGGCTTCAGTGAGGGCCTGTTCGGCCTCGCGGAACGGGGTGATGTCGGTGAAACTCATGACAAAGCCGCCGCCGGGCATCGGGTTGCCGATCAACTCGATCACCCGGCCATTGGGGAACAGCCGTTCGGAGGTGTGGGCGCGGCCCTGACGCATCCAGTGCAGGCGGCGGGCGACATGCACTTCGGCCTCGCCCGGCCCGCACAGGCCTCGTTCGGCGTTATGGCGGATGATGTCGGCGATCGGCCGGCCG
This sequence comes from Pseudomonas sp. GW821-FHT09E12, assembly GCF_059416085.1. Lineage (NCBI taxonomy): Bacteria > Pseudomonadati > Pseudomonadota > Gammaproteobacteria > Pseudomonadales > Pseudomonadaceae > Pseudomonas > Pseudomonas sp. GW821-FHT09E12. Next base: position 491,640 of record NZ_JBWKOM010000006.1, read on the forward strand.
ACGCTGATCAGCCCGTCGGGGTAGTTGAACAGCTCCAGGTAGCGACGGTTCCAGGCCACCAGCCTGAGGGACTGGTCGACCACGCTGATGCCCTGGCTGATGTTCTCGATCGCCCCTTGCAGCAAGGCCCGGTTGAATTGCAGCACTTCCGAGGCTTCGTCGGCGATGCGCACCACGTCTTCGAGCTGCATCTCCCGCCCTTCGATGGCGGCCTTGACCACCGCGCGGGTGGACGATGCGCCGAGCACGCCGGCCAGCAGGCGTTCGGTGTGGGCGATCCATTCGCCGTCGGCGTTCTGGTTGGGGTTGAAGCCTTTGCCCTGGCGGTAGGCAAAGCGGATGAAGCTCTGGCGGGCCCGTTCTTCCCCGACAAATCGCGCGGCGAGCTTGAGCAGGTCGTCGATCTGCACCGAGAGCATCGATCGAGAGCTGGGGCGGCCGCTGATTTCCTGACCGATGAAGCGCCCGGCCTGCCAGTGCTCCGAAACCCGGGTACGCGACAGTACCGAGACCCAGGCGAACAGGGTGAAGTTGCCGGCCAGCGACAGCACCACACCTTGGGTCAAGGGTGTGATCGGCAGGTTCAGCGGGTTGCCGTGCAGCCAGGCCAGGCCCGGGAAGCTGCTCAGCGACCAGCCCAGGCTGTGGGCGGCGATCGGCAGGACCAGGGTGTAGAACCACAGGAAAGTACCGGCCGCCAATCCGGCGAAGACGCCGCGGCGGTTGGCCTGCTTCCAGTACAGCGCGCCGAGCATGGCCGGGGCCAGTTGGGTCACCGCGGCGAAGGCGATCTGGCCGATGGTCGCCAGGCTCGCGGTGGAGCCCAGCAGGCGGTAGCTGACATAGGCCAGCAGCAGGATGACCACGATGCTGACCCGGCGCACCGAGAGCATCCAGTGGCGGAACACTTCGAAGGGCCGTTCGGCACTCTGCCGGCGCAGCAGCCAGGGCAGCAGCATGTCGTTGGAGACCATGGTCGACAGGGCCACGCTGGCGACGATCACCATGCCGGTGGCGGCCGACGCGCCGCCGATGAAGGCCAGCACGGCCAGGGCCGGATGGGCCTGGGCCAGGGGCAGGCTGATGACGAACGAATCCGGCAGCACCGAGCTGGGCAGCAGCATCTGCCCGGCCAGGGCGATCGGTACCACGAACAGCGCGGCCAGGGCCAGGTAGGCGGGAAACACCCACTTGGCCAGGCGCAGGTCCTGGGGTTCGATGTTCTCCACCACGGTGACGTGGAACTGCCGCGGCAGGCAGATGATCGCCATCATGGCGACGCCGGTCTGCACCACCATCGACGGCCAGTTGATGGTTTCTTCCCAGTACTGCTCCAGGCGCGGGGCGAGCATGGCCTGGCTGAACAGGTCGTCGAAACCGTCGTACAGGCCATAGGTGACAAAGGCGCCGACCGCGAGAAAGGCCAGCAGCTTGACCAGGGATTCGAAGGCAATCGCCAGCACCATGCCGCGGTGGTGCTCGGTGGCGTCGAGGTTGCGGGTACCGAAGACGATGGTGAACAGCGCCAGGATCAGCGACACGATCAGCGCCGTGTCCTGGGCGCGGGTGCCCATGGTATCGGCACCCGCGCCGATCAGCAGGTCCACGCCAAGCACGATGCCCTTGAGCTGCAGGGCAATATAAGGAAGCACGCCGACCAGGCAGATCAGCGCCACCACCACCGCCAGGGTCTGGGACTTGCCGTAGCGCGCGGCGATGAAGTCGGCGATGGAGGTGATGTTTTCCTGCTTGCTGATCATCACCATCTTTTGCAGGACCCAGGGCGCGAGTACCAGCAGCAGGATCGGCCCCAGGTAGATTGGCAAGAACGACCAGAGTTGCTCGGCGGCCTGGCCGACGGCGCCGAAGAAGGTCCAGCTGGTGCAATACACCGCCAGCGACAGGCTGTACACCCAGGCACGCACCCGCGGCGGCAAGGGCGCGCTGCGACGGTCACCGTAAAAGGCGATGGCGAACATGATGGCCATATAGGCCAGGGCGACGATGGCGATCAGCCCGCTGGACAGCGACATGGAAACTCCGAACATAAAGGCGCGCCGGGCGCTTCAACCCGGTCAGACAGTCTCGCACGATGTTCGGGGTTCGTCAGTGTCGACCAAGGTATTGGCGCGGCCAGGTGTCGCAGGGGGAAGAGGGCTGCCTGTCAGGTTTTATCGCGGAAGGCGCGCGCCTATGGAAGGTGGCTCGGAACCGGTCGGCGCGAGAGCGGCCTCAAGGCCGCAGCGCGATGTCGATCAGTTCATGCAGTTCCTGCACTTCAAGCGGTTGCGCGGCGAACAGGATGCGGAACACCGTTGGCGCCACCAGCATGTTCAACAGCCGGTCGATGCTGGGCAGGGCCGCTTCGCTGTGCCGGTGACGGTCGAGGATGATCTGCAATTGCCCGCTGAGAATGCTCACGCAATAGCCGGGCGTGCTGCTGCATTGCACGTCGCGCATCATGTTGCGCCCGGGTTCGGAGCTCATTTCGTCGAGGTACTGTTCGGCCCAGGCCCGCAGGTCGCCGCGCAGGCTGCCGGTGGCGGCCGGTTCGCTGTCCGGGCGCATGCGTTCCAGGGCTACATCCGCCAGCAGTGCCGACAGGTCGCCCCAGCGCCGGTAGATGGTCGAGGGCGTAACGCCGGCGCGGATGGCGATTTGCGGCACGGTCAGGGTCGAGCGCTCCTGTTCTTCGAGGAGTTTCCTGACTGCCGAGTGGATGGATTCCTGCACCCGGGCACTGCGCCCGCCCGGGCGTAAACCTTCTTTAATAGCCATGGATCGAACCTTAACACAAAGAATTTGCTTTAAGAGCGAGGCGGCAGCACACTCCGCAAAAGCAAAAAATTAGCTTTAATGGAGCGTGCCCATGTCCAGTAGTGTCGACTCTTCACGGTCAAACCGTTCCAGACTGTTGTTTCTGGCGATCACCTTACTCAGTTTTCTCGCCGCTTCCAGTGTGCCGACGCCGATGTATCACCTGTATCAGGAGGTGCTGCAATTCTCGTCGGCGACCTTGACCCTGATCTTCGGCGTCTACGCCTTGAGCCTGCTGGCGGCGCTGCTGACCGTCGGCTCGCTTTCGGATTATCTGGGACGCAAGCCGGTGATCTTCGTGGCGTTGCTGCTGGACATACTGGCGATGCTGCTGTTCATCCAGGCCGACAGCGTGGCCTGGCTGATTGCTGCCCGGGTGATGCAGGGCTTCGCCACCGGCATGGCCACCAGTGTGCTGGGGGCGGCGCTGCTGGATACCGACCGCCAGCAGGGGCCGTTGGTCAACAGCGTGGCGCCCTTGCTGGGCATGGCGTGCGGGGCGATGGGCAGTGGCTTGCTGGTGGAATATGCGCCGTTGCCGCTGCAACTGGCCTACTGGTTGCTGCTGGGGCTGTTTGTCGCCCAGGCGCTGTACGTCTGGCGTTTGCCGGAGACGGTCACTGCCCAGGCCGGTGTCTGGGCTTCCCTGCGGCCCTCGCTGCATGTACCGCCCCAGGCGCGACGGGCGCTGTGGTTGGCGTTACCGGTGGATGTGGCGGTGTGGGCCGTGGGCGGGTTCTTTCTGTCATTGGCGCCATCGCTGGTGCGCGCTGCGACGGGCTCGACCTCGAACCTGATCGGCGGCGGCCTGGTGGCGGTGCTGACGCTGAGCGGTGCCCTGATGATTGTTTCCCTGCGCCATCGTCCGGCCGACAAGGTTTTGCGGTTGGGCGCGAGCCTGTTGGCCGTCGGCATCAGCCTAATTCTCATCGCCGTGCATACCGCCAGCCTGCCGCTGTTCTTCCTTGGCACCCTGGTCACGGGCGGAGGTTTTGGCTCCGGGTTCCTCGGCGCTCTGCGCAGTGTGATGCCGCTGGCCTTGCCCCATGAGCGGGCGGGGTTGATGTCGGCGTTTTATGTCCTGAGTTATCTGGCGTTCTGCCTGCCATCCCTGTTGGCGGGAAACCTGACGCGCAGTTTCGGCCTGATCGCGACCACCGATGGTTATGGCGCGGTGTTGATCCTGTTGTCCCTTGGCGCTTTGCTGGGGTTGCTGCGTCAGCGAACCGCCAAGGCCTGTGTCGCCCAGGAAAGTTGAGCGCGACGCGGGTGCCGATGGTTGAAGTGCAGACAGTGTCTAGCCCTTTTATTTATAAAATAGATAACAGATAGAGAAATTACCCGTTATATAGATATTCGATCCGGTTCTACCATGGGCTCCACCTCATCGGAGGACAGGAGATCACACCATGACATGCCCCAATACCCTCAGAACCGGACGGCCCTTGAGCCAGCTGCAACATCCTCGCGAAGCCATCCGCCATTTCACCCCCAACTGGTTCGCGGCCACCATGGGCACCGGCGTGCTGGCTCTGGCGCTGGCCCAGTTGCCGCTGCGGATCCCGGGCCTGCACCTGTTGGCCGAGGGACTGTGGCTGTTCACCATCGGGCTGTTCGTAGTGTTCAGCGCGGCCTATGCGGCACGCTGGGTAATGTTCTTCGACGAAGCCCGGCGGATTTTCGGGCATTCCACGGTCTCGATGTTCTTCGGCACCATCCCCATGGGCCTGGCCACCATCATCAACGGTTTCCTGCTGTTCGGCGTACCGCGCTGGGGTGACGGCGTGGTGCAGTTGGCCGAGCTGCTGTGGTGGCTGGATGTGGCGCTGTCGCTGGCTTGCGGGGTGTTGATTCCCTACATGATGTTCACCCGCCAGGAGCACCGTATCGACCAGATGACCGCGGTCTGGCTATTGCCGGTGGTCGCGGCCGAAGTCGCTGCCGCCAGTGGCGGGCTGCTGGCGCCGCATCTGGTGGACGCGCATTCGCAACTGGTGATGCTGGTGACCAGCTATGTGCTCTGGGCCTTCTCGCTGCCGGTGGCTTTCAGCATCCTGACCATTCTCCTGCTGCGCATGGCCTTGCATAAGCTGCCTCACGAAAGCATGGCTGCCTCGAGCTGGCTGGCCCTGGGGCCGATCGGCACGGGGGCCCTGGGCATGTTGCTGCTGGGCGCGGACGCTCCAGCGATCTTCGCCGCCAACGGCATGGCCGCAATGGGCGAAATCGCCGAGGGCCTGGGCCTGGTGGCCGGTATCACCCTGTGGGGTTTCGGCCTGTGGTGGATGCTGACGGCGCTGCTGATCACCCTGCGTTACCTGCGCGACGGCATTCCGTTCAACCTCGGCTGGTGGGGGTTCACCTTCCCGCTGGGGGTCTATGCCCTGACCACCCTGAAACTGGCCGCTACCCTGAACCTGACGTTTTTCGCGGTGTTCGGCAGCCTGTTGGTCCTGGCGCTGGCACTGATGTGGCTGTTGGTGGGCAAGCGCACGCTGCTGGGCGCTTATCGGGGTGAGTTGTTCGTTTCGCCTTGCATCGCAGGATTAGCGAAATAATCCGCGAACTTTAGGTAAGGTTGTGGCCTGGATCGAAGATCGATAATCCAATAACAGCATCCAAGCCACTCAGGGACATGGAAGATGAGTCACCCCTCACAGTTCACCTTGCTTCGTACGCGGCGTTTCCTGCCGTTCTTCATTACCCAGTCCCTCGGTGCGTTCAACGACAACATCTTCAAGCAGTCGCTGATCCTCGCCATTCTCTACAAGCTGGCCATCGAGGGTGACCGCTCGATCTGGGTCAACCTCTGCGCCTTGCTGTTTATCCTGCCGTTCTTCCTGTTCTCGGCGCTGGCCGGGCAATTCGGCGAGAAGTTCGCCAAGGATGCGTTGATCCGCCTGATCAAGCTCGGCGAGATCGTGATCATGGCCGTGGGGGCGGTGGGGTTTGTCTTCGATCACCTGTCGCTGATGCTGCTGGCGCTGTTCGCCATGGGCACCCACTCGGCGCTGTTCGGCCCGGTGAAATATTCGATCCTGCCCCAGGCGCTACGAGAGGAAGAGCTGGTGGGGGGCAACGGCCTGGTGGAAATGGGCACTTTCCTGGCGATTCTCGCTGGCACCATAGGCGCCGGGATCATGATGTCCTCCGCCCATTACGCACCGATTGTCTCGACGGCGATCATTGCTGTCGCCGTGCTTGGTTACCTCGCCAGCCGGGGCATCCCCCGGGCTGCGGCGGCCACCCCGGACATGCGTCTGAACTGGAACATCTTCAGCCAGTCCTGGGCCACCCTGCGCCTGGGCCTAGGGCAGACGCCGGCCGTGTCGCGCTCGATCGTCGGCAACTCGTGGTTCTGGTTTGTCGGGGCGATCTACCTGACGCAGATTCCGGCCTATGCCAAGGAGTGGATGCACGGCGACGAGACAGTGGTCACGCTGATCCTCACGGTGTTCTCGGTGGGCATCGCCGCCGGTTCCATGCTGTGCGAGAAACTCTCGGGGCGTAAGGTCGAGATCGGCCTGGTACCTTTTGGCTCGTTCGGCCTGACGGTGTTCGGTCTGCTGCTGTGGTGGCATTCCGGCGGGATCCCGCCAAGCGAGGCGGGGTACAGCTGGCTCGAGGTACTCGGTCATGGCCATGCCTGGTGGGTGCTGATCGATATTCTCGGCCTGGGCATCTTCGGTGGTTTCTACATCGTGCCGCTGTATGCACTGATTCAGTCGCGGACCCCGGAGAACGAGCGGGCGCGGGTGATTGCCGCGAACAACATTCTCAACGCGCTGTTCATGGTGGTGTCGGCGATTGTCTCGATCGTCTTGCTGAGCCTGGCCAAACTGTCGATCCCGCAGCTGTTCCTGGTGGTGTCGCTGCTGAACATCGCGGTCAACGCCTACATCTTCAAGATCGTCCCCGAGTTCAGCATGCGTTTCATGATCTGGCTGCTCAGCCATTCCATGTATCGGGTCGAGCACCGCAACCTGGAGGCGATCCCGGACGAAGGCGCGGCGTTGCTGGTATGCAATCACGTGTCCTTCGTCGATGCCTTGCTGATCGGCGGCGCGGTGCGGCGGCCGATTCGTTTCGTGATGTATTACAAGATCTACAACCTGCCGGTGCTCAACTTCATCTTCCGTACCGCCGGGACCATTCCGATTGCCGGGCGCAACGAGGACATCCAGATCTACGAAAGGGCGTTCACCCAGATTGCCCGCTACCTCAAGGATGGCGAGCTGGTGTGTATCTTCCCGGAAGGCAAGCTGACCGCCGATGGCGAGATCAATGAGTTCAAGGGCGGGCTGACGCGGATTCTCGAAGAGACGCCGGTGCCGGTGATTCCGCTGGCGTTGCGGGGGCTGTGGGGCAGCTTTTTCAGCCGCGATCCAAGCAAGGGACTGTTCCGCCGCCTGTGGTCGCGAGTGACCCTGGTGGCGGGTTCGGCCGTGACCGCCGACAGTGCCGAACCGGCCCGTTTGCAAACCCTGGTCGGTGAGCTGCGCGGTAGCGTGCGCTAGGTTTCCAGCGCCTATAAAAGCGCCCACAGAGTTGTGGGCGTTTTGGTTGGGGCGTTTGCTTGTATCAGGCCGCGCTGACCTTCAAGCCGATCAGCCCGGTAATGATCAGCGCCACGCTGGCCAGGCGGAACAGCGCCATGGACTCACCGAACAGAATGATCCCGGCGATCACCGTGCCGACCGCGCCGACCCCGGTCCAGATGGCATAGGCAGTGCCCAGCGGCAGCTCTTTCATGGCCAGCCCCAGCAGGCCGAGGCTGACCGCCATGGCGGCGATGGTCAGGGCGGTGGGGAGAGGGCGACTGAAACCGTCGGTGTACTTGAGGCCGACGGCCCAGCCCACTTCAAACAGGCCGGCGAAAAACAGAATGATCCAGGACATGATGACCTCCATCGATTGACGGGGTCGTCCCCAGATTAATGACTCGATCGAGCCGCGGGGTCGTCCCCGCGTTGCGCAGTATAGTGCCCATCATTAATCCGGGGATCAAGGTTTCTCCTCAGTCGCTCGCCTGCTGGGCAGCCAGTGCGCGGTCGTCCTTTTCGCTCATGCGGCGGAACCAAGTGGAAAGCAGCGCCCCGGAAATGTTGTGCCAGACGCTGAACAATGCGCTCGGCACCGCCGCCAGCGGCGAGAAGTGCGCACTGGCCAGGGCGGCGCCGAGGCCGGAGTTCTGCATGCCGACTTCCAGGGCCAGGGATTTGCGTTGCGCCAACGGCAGCTTGAACAGGCGGCCGGTGAAGTAACCCAGCAGGTAACCGAAGCTGTTATGCAGCATCACCACGGCCATGATCAGCAGGCCGGACTCGGCGATTTTCGCCTGGCTGGCGGCCACCACCGCGGTGACGATGATCACGATGCTGACCACCGACACCAGCGGCAATACCTCCACCGCATGCCGTACCCGGTCGCCAAGCACACGCTGGGCAATCACCCCGAGCACGATCGGCAGCAGTACCACTTGCAGGATCGACCAGAACAACTCCATGAACGAGACCGGCAGCCAGGCTGAGGCCAGCAGCCAGATCAGGGCCGGGGTCAGCAGCGGCGCCAGCAGGGTGGTGACGGCGGCGATCGCCACTGACAGCGCCAGATCGCCGCGGGCCAGCCAGGTCATGACGTTGGACGACGTACCGCTCGGGCAGCAGCCGACCAGGATCACGCCGACGGCGATTTCTGGCGGCAGGTGGAATACCTGGCACAGCAACCAGGCCACGCCCGGCATGATCACGAAGTGCGCGACCACGCCCAGGGCCACACGCCACGGATGGCGCGCGACTTCGGCGAAGTCTTCGAGCTTCAGGGTCAGGCCCATGCCGAACATCACCAGGCCCAGCAGCGGCACGATGGCGCCCTTGAGGCCGATGAACCAGTCCGGCTGCAAGAACGCCACCACCGCGAAAATCAGAACCCAGTAGGCAAAAGTATTGCCGACAAAACGACTTAATGCTGCCAGTGCACGCATGGCCTGTTCCTTCTTATATGAAAACGCCACCGAAAGCGGTGGCGTCTGTGGTGCTCCTGCAGGAGCGAGCGAGTTGGCGATTAGGCCGGAGGCGGCCCGTCGCCAGCAAGCGGGCTGCTACAAGGTTAGATGCCTTGTGGAATCTCTTCGCCACCCAGGGCTTCGAACAGCGCCGGGAGGAAATCGCCGAAGGTCAGCATCATCAGGGTAAAGCTGGCATCCAGCTGGCCGAGGGCTTCGTCGCCACCGTCCTGCTCCGCCTGATCCTGCAGCAGGTCTTCGAACTTCAGGCGCTTGACCGTCATCTTGTCGTCGAGCATGAAGGACAGTTTGTCCTGCCAGGCCAGGGACAATTGGGTGACCACCTTGCCGGTGCTCAGATGTAGCTGGATTTCTTCGCTGGTCAGGTCCTGGCGCTTGCAACGGACGATACCGCCGTCTTCATGGGTGTCGCGCAGCTCGCACTCGTCGAGCACGAAGAAGTCGTCGGCGGCTTGTTGGGTTTTCACCCAGTCGGTCATGATCGCGGTCGGCGCGGTCTTCACGGTCAGCGGACGCACCGGCAGGGTGCCAAGCACTTCGCGCAGGGTGGAGAGCAGGTCTTCGGCGCGTTTCGGGCTGGCCGAGTTGACCAGGATCAGGCCCTGTTTCGGCGCTATGGCGGCGAAAGTCGAGGAGCGGCGGATAAAGGCGCGCGGCAGGAATGCCTGGATGATTTCATCCTTGATCTGATCGCGTTCCTTTTTATAGACCTTGCGCATTTGCTCGGCTTCGATCTCTTCGACCTTTTCCTTGACCGCGTCGCGCACCACGCTGCCAGGCAGAATACGTTCTTCCTTGCGCGCGGCGACCAGCAGGAAGTCCTGGCTGACGTGCACCAGCGGCGCATCTTCGCCTTTGCCGAATGGCGCGACGAAACCGTAAGTGGTCAACTCCTGGCTTGCACATGGACGCGCCAGTTTGGTGGCCAGTGCGGTTTCCAGCGCCTCAGCATCAAAGGGCAGATCTTGGGTCAGGCGATAGATAAGCAGGTTCTTGAACCACATGGGGTGAATCTCTCCTTTATACAAAGGGGGGCATTATTCTCCGCGCAGCTCCATAGGCCAACCCTCCGCTAAGCCTTTGGAAGGCCTGAAAAAATTATTTTAAAAAGTGCTTGCCAGAGTAGGGGGCGCTCCGTAGAATGCGCGCCACACCGAACGTGAAGGGTGATTAGCTCAGCCGGGAGAGCATCTGCCTTACAAGCAGAGGGTCGGCGGTTCGATCCCGTCATCACCCACC
>NZ_JBWKOM010000007.1:0-454166 GCF_059416085.1 Pseudomonas sp. GW821-FHT09E12
ATCAGCTGTCACCGGCAGAGTTTGAAAAGCGTTACGCAATGAGCTTGCAAGGTGTCTAGAGAATCCGGGGCGATTCAGCCCATTAACTGGAACGTCCCCCAACTGGCGGACTTCAATGCAGCGTCGTGGTCCAGGGCCATAGCGGCATTAAGCCTGGCCCATTCTCCTTCCAGCGAACCGGCATACTTGGACTTGTCCCAGTGCGGATAACTCAGGTCGGGAGCAGTGGCATCGAAGCGCCCGCTCGTAAGTCGGTGAAAGATGTGCCCCTCGAAGAGCACCTTCGGTTCATTGGACGGCGGTGGAAGGAAGCCGGTGCCAGCCGACTCAACGCTGGCGACGGCCTGCAGGCATGCGACTTCCACGCCAAGATTTTGTGCCGATGCGGTCCATGCCTGATCCGAGATAATTAGACTCATGCTTGTTTCCTCTAAGGTAGTGGTGCAGGTGAACTTGTGTTGTTGCCGGTAGATTCCCTCGGCGCAGTGGCAACTGGCAGATGGATGGCGGTTGACGTCTGTGGGGTACCCGAGGGTATTGACAGCGTGTACTGGGCCGGCGGCAGGTACACGGTCTTGTCGGGCAGGTTGAACTGAAAGTGATGGAAGAGCGTGGCGCAGATCAGTCCTGCTCCAAGCACAACCAGAACGATGCCGGGAGAGGACGTGTTCAGCGCTACCTTCAATTGCGGTGTTTCTCCGCTGAGGGAGGTGGCTGGTTCTTGTAATCGACCCAGCACGAAGACCGCACCGACCAGACACAGCACCATTCCGGTCAAGAAGCCGTGGTTCAGCAACGAGGCCTGACGCAGAATCACCGCGTTGGTGGCCTGCTCTCTTGCTCGAAGCGTTTCACGCTCGAGAGTCACCAGGGCGTTCCATCGCATCAGCTCGGCCTTGGCTGTGCTTTCTAAGTTGTCAAAGGACGCTGATGCTTCCTCGACTTCAGGGGCAGTTTGCAGCTCGACGCGCATCAGGTGTATCTGGATAAAGCTACTCAGAAAGAACAGAAGCCCCATCACAGCAATGGCTCGAGTCATAAAGGGGAGGACCATCAATTGCCATTGGTCGTTGGTCGCCGGCAGTGTTTCGATGGGAGCGTTCATGGTCCGTGTTCTCTCCTCGCAATTGAGACGTTGCACTGCGAACCTCTCGGCGTGGTGTCATGCAGATAGCCAGCTGTAGCATCAGCTCCGTTGCTATCGACTTTCAGCCGCCTTTTCCCTTCACCTGAAGCCAGTGGATGACGGCATACCGCGGGGCGGTAATGAGCTCGCCAGAGGATTTGGTTCGACGATCAGGAGGCTAGTTCGAGCGTTTGGAACCTCGCTAGTACCAATGACGTTTCCACTGCTCTCGTATCCTGAACCGCAGACATCGACGTCGGCGCCAACACTGCAAAACAGTGCGCTGGGATGTTGACGGGGCGAACAAGTTGGGAAAGCCTTTGGCTCGGCGGGGGGACTTTCTTACCGTCCGACTTGCAGAGTCCCGCATTGTCGGTCGCTGAATCACCGCGGTACTCAAGGGGGGAGGGCGAGGCCCAGACGCTGACACCAGAACACAGCTACAGACACCGAGTCAGTTCAGCGGCGTTCAACAAGTGGTGCAACAGATTCAACGGGATTGAGTCGTCGCTGATTGCTCGGTTCAAGGAGCGGTAGAACGAGAACCAGCGATGGGTCGACTCGATGTGGCAGGGTGCAGGATTCAGTGCCCGGGCACTAGCTCAAGACTTCCGCCGCCTTGTGCAGTTCACCTGCGATGCCAAGATTGCGCACAGGACATCACTGGCCAACTGGATCGCCTGCTCACATAGCTTCAATGCCCATTCGAACGGGGCTTTCCACGCCTTGGCATAGGCATGCCAAGTAATCCCCAGGGTATGAGCGCGAGCCAAATCTGAACAAGGGCGACGACCACTGCCCAGGCACTTTTGACAGGGCCCGGAGCGTCCATGAGCAAGCTGATACCTGGCTCCCCGACATATCGAGCAAATCACCGCGGTACTCAACTCGACCAACACGCCACGAGTAAGGCGTTGATAGACGGGGCTGGGAGAGGGCCATCGTTGTTCTTTAGCCACTTCCATCGCGCTTCGATAGGAAGTAAGGCTACTTGCCGGGCTTTGCGAGCGATGCCTAAACGCGGTCAGCTCAAGCTCCGCTATGTCATGAGTCAGCTGGGTAGTTAGAGCCTGAATTGCACGTACCTTGCATTGGTCCAGAACTTGCCGCAACAGCATTCGCTCTATGTCTCGTTTGTTGTGGGATGCACTATCCGGCCACCAAACGTAGCAGAACAATTCTCGAGAGAATTCATCGTTGATCATCCTCAATGCAGCTGATACCTCTCGTGAGGATAACTCTGAATAGCCTCTCTGAATTACGCTCCATTCCGAACTGTTTTGACCCATGCAGCACAGTAAAGTACGACCGTCCATAGTCCTCTCCATAGAAGTCACAGCGACTCGGATGTCGTCCTGCCGGGCGCACTCACCATCGCGTTCGATAGGTCCCTTCTCGAGCGCTAGACGAAGTCGGTTACCCCGTAGGCAACCCGCTCAGGGACGTGTATGGAGATCGTGCTGAGAGCAATGAATGTGAATCCCAAAAGAGTGATTTCAGGCCTCTCGCCTGGTGAACTCCCCGGAGGAACTGGTCCGACGGTGAGGACGCTAGTTAGAGGTTTTGGAACCTTGCCAGTACCAATGTGTTGGATGTGGACGTCGCAATCTGTGCGAGTCCAGTAAGCGCAAAGTTGTTGCTGATATTGACCGTGACCAGTTGTATGCGATGACCACGCAGGCAGAAAAAGATGGGGGTAAGAAGCTCTTCCGATAATCGCCGGCCTCGGTAATTGCAAGAGCTAGGGTGGTATGTCCCGGGCTGAGTGGAGACTGACTCACAGTGGATAATGTCCACCGCAAAGAGCGTTCATGACCCAGACCAGAAGACGTTTCCCGAATCCTTCAACCGCGAGGCGGTAGATCAGGTACTCGCCGGCACACCACTTCGTCTACCCAGGCCCTGAGCCAGCGAAGCGCTAGCCCTCACCGCCCTTCGTGCTGGCGCCGGTAAGCCCCCGGCTGCACGCCCACCGTCTTGGCGAAGGCCCGGGTGAAGGCCGCGACCGATTGATAGCCCACCGCCGCGCCGACCTGCTCCACGGTGTGGTTGGCCTTGAGCAACTGGCAGGCATGGCGCATGCGCAGCGCCAGCAGGACCTGGCCCGGGGATTGCCCGGCCAGTTCGTTGAAGCGCTTGAAGAACGCCGAGCGCGACAACCCGGTGCAGGCCGCCATGCTTTCCAGGGGCCAGGGTTGTTCCGGGCGCTCGATCAGCTGTTCCAGCAGCGCCGCGAACGCCGGGTGCCGGGCCAGTGCCACTAGCCCGCCCAGGCCCTGGTTGTCGGCCACCTGCTGGCGCAAGACATAGAGGAACAGCAGGTGGCTCAGGCGCTCCAGCAGCGTCGAGGAGGGCGCGGGCGTGCGCTGGCACTCGTCCAGGATCAGCTCGAACAGGGCCCGGGCGGCGCTCAGGGACGGATCGCCGGCGCGCAGGACGATCCAGTCCGGCAGGCCGTCGATGATCAGCGACGACAACCCGGACTTGAAATGAAAGAAGCCGCAGACCAGGCCCACGCCATCCTCGGCCTGATCTTGTGCGTGAGCGTCGAGCGCCTGCATGGCCCTGCGTGGCAGTTCAAGAGCGGCGCCATGCGCTTGGGCGCTGGACAGGCGATAGTCCAGGTCGCGCAGCAGGAACAGCGCATCCCCGGCATTCAGGCGCTGGGCCGGCTCATGGCCCTCGATATGCAGCCAGCAATGGCCCTGCACGATCAGGTGGAAGCTGGCCCGGGCCAGGCCGTGGGTGCTGGCGTGCCAGCCGCCGCAGTAGCGGCCGACATGGAACAGGCTGGCATCGAGTTCGAGGCTTTCTAATAACCAATCAACCAGTGGGCTGGACGAAATCATCTAAGGGAAACACTCAGGAGCAAGTAATCGCTACTTTAGAATATGGATCGAAATTCTTATAACCAACAGACTGGCCGGACACCTCTACAACAGGAGTTCACCCCATGTCGCGCATCACTCTGCACAGCCTGCAAAGCGCCCCCGAAGCGGCTCGGCCGTTTCTACAGAACGCCCAGAACAACTCGGGGTTCATCCCCAATCTGCTGGGCATCCTGGCCAATGCCCCGGCGGCGCTGGAGACCTACGTTACGGTATCGGCGCTCAATGGCAAGGCCGAGCTGAGCCTGGCCGAACGGGAGGTGGTGCAACTGGTGGCCGCCACCACCCACGGTTGCGATTTCTGTGTGGCCGGGCACACTGCGGTGGCGCAGAACAAGGCCAAGCTGCCGGACGAAGTGATCAGCGCGTTGCGTGAGCAAAGCCCGGTGCCGGAGGAAAAACTGCAGGCATTGGCTGCCTTCGCCGCCGAGGTGATCGCCACCCGCGGCAACGTCAGCGAGCCGACGTTCGCGGCGTTCAAGGCCGCCGGCTACAGCGAGGGCAATGCCCTGGAAGTGATACTCGGGGTGAGCCTGGCGACCCTGTGCAATTTCGCCAACGTGTTCGCCCGCACGCCGCTGAACCCGGAACTGGCCAAGTACCGCTGGCAAGCGCCGCAGCAATGATGCAGCGGCTGGATTCAAGGCACGGCCGTTTGGTCGGTGCCGCGTAAAAAGGAGAAAACCACATGCTCAACCCCGCATTCAGTCAATGGCTGGACGCCGAGGCCCAGGCCCTGGATCTGGGCCACTGCGACCCACAGCAGGTGCTGGCGCGACTGGCCGAGGCGCAGGTGCTGCGCATCGGCATTCCGGCCGGGCAGGGCGGTAGCGACGGCGACCTGGGCGACGCCGTGGAGGCGGTGGCCGCGGTGGCCAGCCGTTCCCTGGCGGCGGCCTTTGTGTTCTGGGGCCAGCGGGCCTTTATCGAATACCTGCTGCACAGCCCCAACGCGGCCTTGCGCGAGCGTCTGTTGCCGGACCTGCTCAGCGGCGAACTGGCGGGGGCCACCGGGCTGTCGAACGCCATGAAGTTCCTCTCCGGCATCGAGGCCCTGCAAGTCCGCGCGCAGCCACGGGCGGGTGGTTGGAATCTGAACGGGCGCCTGCACTGGGTGACCAATCTGCGCAAAAGCGGTTTTGTGGTGGCCGCGGCCATCGAGCACGAGCAGGGCGGCGCGCCCTTTATCCTGGCAATCCCCGCGGGCCTGGCTGGCTTGCAACGTTCCGAGGATTTGCAACTGATGGGCTTGCAGTCGAGCAACACCGCGGCGCTGGAGTTGCAACAGGTCGAGGTCGGCCACGACTGGTTGCTGCACGAGGACGCCAAGGCCTTTCTGCCAGCGGTGCGCCCGGCATTTCTCGGCCTGCAATGCGGAATGGCCATTGGCCTGGCGCGGCGCGCGCTGGATGAAGTGCAGACGCACCTGCACAGCGGGCGTTCGATTCTTCGCGAGCCGTTGCAGGAGCAACGCCAGCAGTTGGAGGAGAGCGTCGCCGAGCTCAAGCGCGGCCTGTTGGAGGGGCGTTTCCTGACCCAGCCAGCGGCGCTGTTCCGGCTGCGCATCGCCCTGGCCGAAGCTGCCGCCAACGCCGTTCAGCTGGAGTTGCAGGCCAGTGGCGGCAAGGCCTACCTGAGCGAGCATGGCGGCGGTTTTGCCCGGCGCTGGCGCGAGTCGGCCTTCGTGCCGATCGTCACGCCGAGCCTGGTGCAGTTGCGCGCCGAGTTGCAGCGCCAGGCCCGGGACGCGGCGGCATGAGTGCGGCCTTGCTCGAAGCCCGGCAGATCAGCCTCGGCTACCCCGGTGAAGCAGGCTGGCAAGCGGTGCTGGAAGGCTTCGACTTGCGCTTGCAGCCGGGGGAGGTGGTGTCGATCCTCGGCCCCAGCGGCGTCGGCAAGTCCAGCCTGTTGCGGGTCCTGGCTGGCTTGCAGGCGCCCCACAGTGGTAGCGTCAGCCTGCTGGGCCAGGCGCTGGACGGGCCGCATCCACGGGTGGCCGTGGCGTTCCAGGACCCCAGCCTGCTGCCCTGGCTGAACCTGGAACACAACGTCGCCTTCGGCCTCGATTTCGCCCGCCAGCCGGCGCTGGACGCCCGGCAGCGCCAGGCGCGGGTCGACCAGGCAATCGTCGAGGTCGGCCTGCAGCATGCCCGCGGGCATTACCCGGCGCAGCTGTCCGGCGGCATGGCCCAGCGCACCGCGCTGGCCCGTTGCCTGGCGCGCCAGCCGCAGGTGCTGTTGCTCGACGAACCCTTCGGCGCGCTGGACGAAGTGACCCGTGCCGACATGCAGCAACTGCTGCTCAAGGTGATTGCCGAGCACCGCACCGCGGCGCTGCTGATCACCCACGACATCGACGAAGCCCTGCTGCTTTCCGAGCGGATCCTGCTACTGGGTAACAGCCCGGCGCGGACCCTCGGCGAGTGGCGCATCGACCTGTCTCAGCCGCGCGCCGAGCGGGTGGAAGAACTGGGCGCCCTGCGTATCGAGATTCTCAAAACCCTTCGGCGGGCGAGCCGCGCTGCACAACCCCAAGCCTTGCTGCCTCAACCTGCACCTCTGGCTCTGTAGGAGCGAAGCTTGCTCGCGATAAAAACGTCAGTGCGGCGCAGGGTCCCAGACACCCCGTCAGCGTTGAGGTCATTCGCGAGCAAGCTTCGCTACTACAGACGAGCCGGACGAGCCGGATGAGCCGCAAGAGGCGGTAAATGGCCGGGTTCAACCCCTTGCCCGAATGATCGGAGATACACCATGTGCCTGGATGACTTCACCCACAGCCGTCGCGACTTCCTCAAGTTCAGCGCCTTGCTCACCGCCGGCGGCGCCTTGCCGTTGCTCAATAGCCTGCAGGCCCGCGCCGCCGCGGAGCCGGACGCGCCGGTGCGCATCGGCTACCTGCCGATCACCGACGCCACGCCTTTGCTAGTGGCCCATAACAACGGTCTGTTCGAGGCCGAGGGCATCCGCTCCGAGCGCCCGGTGCTGCTGCGCAGTTGGGCGCAGGTGATCGAGGCCTTTATTTCCGGGCAGGTCAATGTGATCCACCTGCTGTCGCCGATGACCGTCTGGGCTCGCTATGGCAGTCAGGTGCCGGCCAAGGTGGTGGCCTGGAACCACGTCGGCGGCTCCGGCCTGACCGTGGCGCCGGGCATCACCGAGGTCCGGCAACTGGGCGGGCAGGCGCTGGCGATTCCGTTCTGGTACTCGATCCATAATGTGGTGGTGCAGCAACTGTTGCGCGACAACGGCCTGACCCCGGTGAGCCGGCCAGCCAACAGTCCGCTGGCGGCCAACGAGGTCAACCTGCTGGTGCTGCCGCCGTCGGACATGCCGCCGGCCCTGGCCAGCAAGCGCATCGCCGGCTACATAGTCGCCGAGCCTTTCAATGCCCTGGCCGAGGAGCTCAAGGTCGGCCGGGTGCAGCGCTTTACCGGGGATATCTGGCGCAACCACGCCTGCTGCGTGGTGTTCATGCACGAGCAGGATTTGAATAACCGCCCCGAATGGTCGCAGAAGGTGGTCAACGCCATCGTCAAGGCGCAGCTGTGGACCCGCGACCACCGCGCCGAGGCCGCCAGTCTGCTGTCCCGCGACGGCGCCAACCGCTACACCCCGCATGCGCCCCAGGTGCTGAGCCGGGTCCTGGCGCCGAGTGTCAGCGAACGCCAGCAGTACCTGGCCGACGGCGCGATCCAGCACGCGCAGTGGGACGAGCAGCGCATCGATTTCCAGCCGTACCCGTTCCCCAGCTACACCGAGGAACTGGTCAAGCGCCTCAAGGACACCCTGGTCGAAGGCGACAAGGGCTTCTTGGCCAGCCTCGACCCGCAGCACACCGCCCGGGACCTGGTGGACGACCGCTTCGTGCGCAACGCCATCGCGTCGGTTGGCGGGCTCAAGGCATTCGGCTTGCCCGACAGCTTCGAACGCAGCGAGGAGTTCAGCCTCTGATGGCCAAGCGATCCGCATCGAGCCTGCATGGGCTGCTGGGCGTGGCGGGGCTGTTGTGCCTGCTGCTGTTGTGGTGGTTGGGGGTGCGCCTGTTTGGCAGCGCCGACGGGCTCGCGGTGCGTTTTTCGCCGGCGGCGACCCTGGCCAGCCTGCTGGAACTGCTGGGCCGCGCCGAGCTGTACGAGCATGTGCTGGTCAGCCTCAAGCGCATCCTGGTCGGCCTGGCCCTGGCCTTGCTGGTCGGCGTGCCCCTGGGCCTGCTGATCGGCAGCTACCGCCATCTGGAGGCGGCCACCACCCCGGCGTTCCAGTTCCTGCGGATGATCTCGCCGCTGTCGTGGATGCCGGTGGTGGTGATGCTGATGGGGGTAGGGGACCAGCCGATCTACTTCCTGCTGGCCTTCGCCGCAGTCTGGCCGATCCTGCTCAACACCGCGGCCGGGGTGCGCCAGCTCGACCCGCGCTGGCTACAACTGAGCCGCAGCCTCAGCGCCACCCGCTGGGAAACCCTGCGCAAGGTGATCCTGCCCGGGGTGCTGGGCCATGTACTGACCGGCGTGCGCCTGGCCATCGGCATTCTGTGGATCGTCCTGGTGCCCTGCGAAATGCTTGGCGTCAGCGCCGGCCTGGGCTATTTCATCCTCGATACCCGCGACCGCCTGGCCTATTCGGAACTGATGGCCATGGTGCTGCTGATCGGCGCCCTGGGCTTTGCCCTGGACAGCCTGGCCCGTGGTCTGCACCGGCGCTGGACGCACTTGCCGTAACGCCGCGACGGGCGCATTGTCAGTGGGAAGTCTGAAGTCATGCTGGCGTTCGATCCGGCGTTGACGCACTGGCGTATAGAGAAGCGGGCGCCGGTGGCCGGCGTGGGCGTCCAGCCTATCTGGAGGTGCGCCATGAGCCAGTATCAACGTTTGTTGCTGGTCATCGACCCGGCAATGCGCCAGTCCCCCGCGATTCCGCGTGCCGCTGCCCTGGCCAAGGCCAGCGGGGCGAGCCTGCATATCGCGGCCTTGCTGAAACCGGCGTCGATTCTTTCCCTGTTCGAGCACAACGTGCGCAATGAGGCGCGCGAACGTTACCGCCTGGGGCACCAGGAATGGTTGCAGGAGGAGGTGCATCGCCTGCGTGGCCATGGTGTCACGGTCAACGGCGAGGTGACCTGGGCCGACGACCTGCTGGAGGAAATCCTGCAGCACGTCGCGGAAATCCAGCCCGACCTGCTGATCAAGGACGTGCAGCACGAACCGGCGCTCAAACGCGCCTTTCTCACGCCGATGGACTGGCATCTGCTGCGCCAGTGCCCGGTACCGCTGTATCTCATGGGCCGCCACGGCCATACGTTGCCGCAAATGGTGGTCGCGGCGGTCGATCCGTCGCGGCCGGAGTACCAGCACAACGGACTCAACGACCGGATCATCCACGAAGCCAACAGCCTGGCCCTGCAATGCGATGCCGAGCTGCACCTGCTGCACGCCTATGACGTGTCGTCGGTCTACCTGGGCGATGCCGGGGGCGGCGGCCTGGTGCTGGCGGACCTGACCCGGGAACTGCGGGTGACCCTGGAAAAAGCCTTCCTGGAACTGGCCGAGCGTTATGGCGTGCCCGAGGAACGCCGGCATTTCATCCTCGGACAACCGGTCACCGTGCTGGCCAACTTCGTCACCGAGAACCAGGCCGATGTGCTGGTCATGGGCCGCGTGCATCGCCAGGGCCTGGAGAAACTGGTGGGCAGCACCACCGAGCACGCGCTGTATCAGCTGCCCTGCAGCCTGCTGGCGCTATAGCCGGGCGCCTTGGGAGGTGAGACATGAGCGAATATCCGTCATTGCAGATGACCCTGCGCAACCGTCAGGCCGCCGGGCAAGGGCTGGTCGCGCCGTTGCAGAAATACAGCCGCCGGCCCGAGGTGATCGTGCTGGCGTTGCCCCGGGGCGGGGTGCCGGTGGCCTGGGAAATCGCCCGGGCCCTGGAGGTGCGGCTGGACCTGATGCTGGTGCGCAAGCTTGGCGTGCCCGGCCATGAAGAACTGGCGATGGGCGCCATCGCCGGCGGCGGTATCCGCATCCTCAATCAGGACGTCCTGAGCAGCCATCACCTCGGTGATGCCGCGCTGCAAGCGGTGACCGTACGGGAAACCCAGGAGTTGCAGCGCCGCGAGCGGGTCTACCGTGGCGCCCGGCCCGCGCCCGACCTGCGTGACCAGGTGGTGATCCTGGTGGACGACGGGCTGGCCACCGGCGCCTCGATGCACGCCGCGGTACAGGCGACGCGCCTGCAGCACCCGGCGCGGATCGTGGTGGCCGTGCCCCTGGCGCCGCAGGAAACCGTCGACACCCTGAGTTTCGAGGTCGACGAGCTGATCTGCCCGATCACGCCCCTGTGGTTCGTGTCGATCGGCAATGGTTACGCGGACTTTGCCCAGACCTCGGACGAGGAGGTGATCGACCTGTTGCAGCGCGCCTGGCAGCGCCCCTGCGAAGGCGGTTCGGCATGAAGGCCCGGGCTGCCTGAAGCCGGGCGCTCCGGAACCAAAACCGCCGTTGCCCCTCCAAGCTGTGCCCGGCGCTGCGTGCAGGCCGGGCGAGGGATCCATGGGCGAGGGATTTTTGCCATTGAGGTGACGACCGCAACGGTCCGGCACAGGGCAAAACATGAAACAAGGCTTCAAGCTTCTCTGCGCAGTGTTGCTCGCCGCTGGTCTGGGCGGTTGCATCGCTGCCCCCATCGAAATGACCGCGCAGACCGAGCAACGCCTGCGCGCCCAGGCGCCGATCCGCTTTCTGTTGACCTTCGACGACGGCCCCAGCGCTTCCAGTTTCTACAACCCGACCGAACGGGTGCTCGACGACCTGCTCGACAATCCACTGCAACCGGCGATCAAAGCGGTGTTCTTCGTCCAGACCCGGGCCTCGCGGGCCGGCGGCAGCGACATAGGGCGGCGGATCATGGCCCGCGAGCACGCCGAGGGCCATGTGCTGGGCTTTCATACCGCCACGCCGAGGCACACCAACCATCGCTCGCTCGACCCACCGGAACTGGAGGCGTCCCTGAACGACGGCAGCGCCGATATCGCGCTGATCACCGGGGTGCCGCCGAACCTGGTGCGCCCGCCATTCTGGAACTACGACAAGCGCACCTTCGCCGCCTATCAACGGCATGGCCTGCATGTGTTGCTCACCGACCTCAGCGCCAACGACGGCAAGGTCTGGGGCTTCAACGCCAGCCCACGGCGCCGGGCCAACATGCTGCGCCAGCTGTCGCAGGTGCGCGAACGCATTGCCCTGGGCCAGTTGCCGACGGTGGACGGAGTGATCCCGGTGGTGGTGACCTTCCACGACCTCAATCGCTACACCGCCCGCCACACCCGGGAATACCTGCAGATCCTGCTCGACAGCGCCCAGGCCACTGGCCTTGCGACCGCACCCAAGCCGTTCTACGACGATACCGCGGCGCTGCAACGGGCGGTCATGACCCGTACCGTCACCAACAGCGAACAGCCGGTGCGGTTGCCGGGGCTGTGGAACTGGCTGTGGGACAGGAATTCCCACTGAGCAGGCGTGACCGTTCGCGTTGGACACGACATGACCGTCGGTCCGCCAGTGCCTCGCCAGGATCGAATAAAACGCTGGTTTTACAGTCACATGGGTGGTTGCAGGCGCCGGCGCCGCCGGTTCGCACAGGGCCCGCTGCGTTGCCGGGCTGGAAAGGGCGCAATCTGCTCGTCGATCCCCAAAGACCGCATCCTCCCCGACGTAAATAGTCACGCCGCTCACTCGTTCCACTCTCAATATGAAATGTTATCTGATAACATTTCGTCGTCTGATCGTTCACTCCCGCGCGCGCCTCAAAAGGGCGCGCTTGCGTCTGGGCCGGCCATTTGCCAGACCCGGGCGATAACGGCCCACGAAGCTTCGACCGACAGCGGGTTGCGCGCGCAAGGCAAAGCCCTGTGCACGACAGCCCCCAGCAGACAACCCAAGCACCGCGCGGCAATGCCCGCCAGAGGCAGGCGCGCAGCCTTTCCCCGAGCAATTGCAACGCCATCAGAGCGTGGGGAGGCGATTCGTTGAATGAGAGTCCAAAGGAGCACACGACAATGCCAATGAGCATGGCAAACACCCCCACTGGGCCAGCCCCTGTACCCCGAAGAACCATCCCGAGCCCGCGTCCCGCCGCGACCGTCCTGCCCAGGTTTAACGACCTTCCACACAAGTGAGCGATATGACTCTTTCTACTGGATTGGCAGGGCAGGCGGGCGTTGCGTCCCCTGCGCTGGCGGGCAGCGTGGCCAAGGCCAATACGCGGATGCTGGCGATCGACGCCCTGCGTGGCTTCGTCATGCTGTGCATGCTGGTGGACCACGTGCGCGAGACCTTCCTCCTGCATCGCCAGGTCACCGACCCGATCGACGCCCTGAGCGTGACCCCGGACCTGTACTTCACCCGCATGCTCAGCGAGATCTGCGCGCCGGTGTTCATTTTCCTCACCGGCCTGTCGGCCTGGCTCTACAGCCAGAAACACAGCCTCGGGGAAACCTCGGTGTTCCTGCTCAAGCGCGGCCTGTTCCTGGTGTTCCTCGAACTGACCTTCGTGTGTTTTGCCTGGAACGCCGAGTTCCCGCCCAAGACCCTGTGGCTGCAGGTGATCTGGTGCATCGGCATCTGCATGATCGTGCTGGCCGGCCTGCTGCACTTCAAGCGCAGCTGGCTGATCGTGCTGGGGGTGGCCATCGTCGCCGGGCACAACCTGCTGGATGACGTGGTGGTGGGCCCCGAGTCGCCGTTCTTCGTGCCCTGGTCGATCCTGCACCAGCGGGTGTTCATCGACATCACCGAGTTCACCCGCGCCCGCACCACCTACCCGGTATTGCCGTGGATCGGTGTGATCCTGCTGGGCTGGGCCATCGGCCCGTGGTTCGGCAAGGACGTGCAGCCGGCGGCGCGCATTTCGCGGCTGCTCAAGGTCGGCGTCGGCCTGCTGGTGGCCTTCGTGTTCATCCGCTACCTGAACGTCTACGGCGAGAAACCCTGGGTGCAGACCGGCGATGCGCTGCGCACCTTCATGAGCTTCATGAGCGCCAAGAAGTACCCGCCGTCGCTGATGTTCCTGATGCCCACCCTGAGCCTGGGGCTGATCCTCCTGGCGTACTTCGAGAAGGTCCAGGAGCGCTGGTCGACCGCGCAACTGGCGATCTACGGCGGCGCGCCGATGTTCTTCTACCTGCTGCACCTGTACGTACTCAAGGCCATGTACCTGGTGGCCGTGGCCATTTGGGGCGCCAACCAGGGCACTTACTACGGCTTCGACAACCTGTCCGGCGTCTGGCTGTGGAGCCTGGTCCTCGGCGTGCTGCTGTTCTTCCCGACACGCTGGTTCGCCGGCCTCAAGCAACGTCGCCGCGATATCGCGATCCTCAAATACCTCTGAGTGGGATCCCGGTGGTGCGCCCGTATAGCGGCGCACTGCCTCTTATCGCCCGCCATTTATCGATTTTCGGGAGTTCCACAGTGAAGACCTTGACCCGACACACCCTATTGTTGGCATTTTTTGGGCATTGGGGAGGCCAGAGCCTGCTCGCGCTGGCCGCGGAGCAGGACAATGCCAAGGGCTTTATCGAAGACAGCCAGTGGAGCCTGTTCAACCGCAGCCTCTACGACCGTCGCGACTATCGTCACGGCTCCTTGAGCAACGGCGCGCGCAACGCCTACAAGCCCCGCGCCGAACGCAGCGACCTGGCCGAGGAGTGGGCCTATGGCCTGATGGCCGACTACAGCTCCGGTTTCACCCAGGGCACGCTCGGCTTCGGCCTGGACGCCCATGTGTATTCCGGCTGGAAACTCGACAGCGGCGGTGGCCGGGCCGGCAAGGCGCGGTTGCTGGGGGTGGACAACGACGGTCATCCCAAGGACGAGTTCAGCCGCGGCGGCGCGGTGGCCAAGCTGCGTTTTTCTTCCACCGAACTGCGCTACGGCGAGCAGCGGGTCAAGACCCCGGTGTTCGGTTCCTCCGACAGCCGCCTGCTGCCCGAGACCGCCACCGGCTGGTTCCTCACCAGCCGCGAGCTGAGCGACACCACCCTGTACGGCGGCCACTTCAACGAAAGCACCGACCGCAACGCCACCAGCCACGACCAGGGTTTCGTGGTCAATTACTCCAATGGCCAGCAGGGCGACAGCTTCGACCTGATCGGTGTGCGCAGTACTGCAATCAAGGGCCTCAACGCCAGCCTGTTCAGCGCCCTGTACGAAGACACCTGGCGCCAGCAGTACCTCGGCGCGCTCTACAACCTGCCGTTGAGCCCGGGCCAGGACCTGACGTTCGACTTCAACCTGTACCGCACCCAGGACACCGGCAAGGCCCTGTCCGGGCGCATCGACACCACCACCTGGAGCCTGATGTCGACCTACAAGAGCGGCGCCCACAGTTTTGGCCTGGGCTACCAGAAGGTCGACGGCGACACGCCTTACGACTACGTCACCCGCGGCGCGATCCTGCTGAGCAACGCCGTGGCCCTGTCGGACTTCAACGCCCCTGAGGAAGCCTCCTGGCAGGCCCGCTACGACCTCAACATGGCCGGCTACAGCGTGCCCGGCCTGACCTTCAGCGCCCTGTACGTGCGCGGCAGCGGCATCGACGGCAGCCATATGGACCCGCGCGGCGGCTACGCCTGGCTGGGCTACGGCGAAGGCGGCAAGCACTGGGAACGCGACCTGCAGGCCAAGTACGTGGTGCAGTCCGGGCCGGCGAAAAACTTCGCCGTCACCCTGCGCCACGCCGTGCATCGCGGCAATAAAGCCCAGGCGGAGCTGGATGCCGACCAGCTGCGGCTGGCGATCGAGTATCCATTGGGCGGCAGGTTCTAGGGCCCAGGCACGGCCCGTCAGCGCCCGGCCCCTCCTTGCGGAGGGGTTCTCATGGTCCGGACATTTATTGCCCGGGGCTTTATGGCCGGGCGCCGTTAATGCTGCTATGCCTTGGAGAGCCCTTCAGGCTTTACCGCAGCAGTTGTCATGACACGGACGTAGGGTGACACCGGTCCTCGCCTGGCCGATTGGCCGCGCGGGAACCTCACTTGACTGCCATGGGGTAACCAGGTCGTGGAGAACACAAGGATCAAGGCGCGCCAGCTGATCGTCTGCATCGATGGCACCAACAACCGTTTCAGTGACGAACCGACCAACGTGGTCCGGCTGTTTCGCTCGCTACCCAAGAACAGCGAAACGCTGCTGGCCTATTACGACCAGGGCGTGGGCACCTTCGGGCTCAGCGAAACCCTGTTCGAATGGCAGAAGGTGCCGTCGCGCATCGCCGGGCTGATGTTCGGCTGGGGCATCAAGCGCAACGTGCTCAATGCCTACCGCTTCCTGATGGAGAACTACAGGGACGGCGACCAGATCTTCCTCTTCGGTTTCTCCCGCGGCTCCTACGCGGTGCGGGTGCTGGCGGCGCTGCTGCATACCATCGGCCTGTTGCCGGCCCATCAGGTCCAGCTGATGGACTTTGCCTGGTCGCTGCTGACCACGCGCCTGCAACCCGATGGAAACAGTTCAAGACCGAATCGCCAGCGCGCCATGAGTTACGCCTGGTGGCGCATGAGCGCGGACAAAAAGCCGGACTTCAAGTTGATGGGGGCGTTCAAGGGCAGCTTTGCCCGGCCGGTGAGCATTCACTTTCTCGGGCTGTTCGACACCGTGAGTTCGGTGGGCTGGGTGTACGACCCGCTGATCGTTCCCTACACCCGCCGGAACAAGGACGTGAAGATCATCCGCCATGCGGTGTCCCTGGACGAACGCCGCAGCTTTTTCCGCCAGAACCTCTGGACAGAGGACGAGGGCGTGAACCTCAAGCAGGTCTGGTTCGCCGGCGTGCATTCGGATGTGGGCGGCGGTTACCCCGCCGGCGAATCGCAGCTGGCGTTGATTGCCTTGCGCTGGATGGTCGGCGAGTGCCTGGAGGCCGGGTTGAGCATCGATGCCGAAGCCTGTCGCGCAGAACTCTATCCACCCTCTGTGCTACAGGATCCGCTGGCCCAGGCCCACGATTCCCTGACCCGCAACTGGCTGATCGCCGAGTGGGTGCCACGCCTGGTCTGGAACCCGAAGACCCACAAGCGAGTCCGTGAGTACGGTTCGATGCCGCCGTTCGGCAAACCCAGGTCGCGGGAGATTCCCACGCCTGGGGCCGGGCAGAAAGTCCGGGTGCATGACTCCGTGGCCGTTCGCCTGAAAGGTTCCCTGGCCGACGACCAGCCCTGGGGCAGCCAACTGACGTACCAGCCGGAAAACCTGCTGCGCATCGATGCCGCGCTGATCGAGCAGGTGGGCGACTCGCCGAGGCTGGATGAGTACAACCTCTAGGGTCGCTCGCCCACTCACTGCCGATGCCGGCGCAGCAGCTCGATCTGCTGCGCCGGCACCTGCTGGCGCAGGGCTTTGTACAGGGCGCGGGTTTCCAGCAGGTTCCAGATCCGCAGCAGGGTTTCCAGGGCGTCCAGCGGCTTGCTGATGAAGTCGCGGGCGCCCAGGGCCAGGGCGCGCAGGCGGGTGTCGCGGGTGGCGTCGGCGGTCAGCACCAGGATCGGCAGGTAATCGTGGGCCGGGATCCGCCGGTTGAGCTGTTCGAGCACGGCGAAGCCGTCGAATTCGGGCATGTGCAGGTCGAGGATCACCAGGTCCGGCTCGAAGCTGTTGAACAGCTCCAGGGTGCGCAGCGGCTGGGTGCTGCTCAGCACGTTGTGCAGGCCTTCGCGGGCCAGCAACTGCTCCATCAGCTCGAGGTTGGGGCGCTGGTCGTCGATGATCAGGATGCGCAAATCGTGGTTCATGCGGGCTCCGGTAAATGTTGCTCAAGGTGGGCGAGAAACGCCGGGATATGAATGGGCTTGGTCAGGATCGCCGTGGCCCCGGCCTGCAACAGGGCGCGGTGGGTCAGGGCGCTGGCGTCGGCGGTGATCATCACGACCGGGGTGCTGGCGGTGGTCGGCGATTCCCGCAGCCGGCGCAGCACTTCCAGGCCTGCAAGGTCCGGCAGGCTGACGTCCAGCAGGATCAGTTGCGGTGCATGCTGGCGCGCCAGGTCCAGGCCCATCTGGCCCTGCATGCTCGACAGCAGGCGAATGCCCGGGCGGCGTTGCAGCAGGGTTTCGATCAGCGCCAGGCTCGACAGGTTGTCTTCGATGCACAGCACCTGGCCCCGGTATGCCACGGCCTCGACCCGGGCCGGCAGTACCGCCGTCGGTTGTTCCAATAGCTGTTGCTCCAGGGCCAGGCGCGCGCCGGTCGCGGCCACCTGGACAAAGGGCAGTTGCAAGGTAAAGCAGCAGCCCTGGCCCGGCGTGCTGTGCACCCGCAGGCTGCCGTCCATCATTTCCAGCAGGCTCTTGCTCAGGGCCAGGCCCAGGCCGGTGCCTTCCACCCGCGGGTCGGCGCCCAGGCGTTCGAAGGGGCGGAACAACTGGTCCAGGCGCTCCAGGGGAATGCCGGCGCCGGTGTCGCTGACCGCCACCTCGAACCGGGTACCCAGGACCTTGACCGCGATCCGCACCTGGCCCTGGGGCCGGTTGTACTTGATGGCGTTGGACAGCAGGTTGAGCAGCACCTGGATCAGCCGCTGGCGGTCGGCGATCACCCCGCTGTGCTCGCTCAGCGCGGGCAGGGCGGCCAGCTGGATGCCGGCGTCGGTGGCCATCGGCGAGACCAGGGTCAGGGCCTCGTGCAGCACCGCGGCCAGGGAGATCGGCTCGACATTCAGCGCCAGGTGCCCGGCCTCGATGCGGGCGATGTCCAGCACCTCGTTGATCAGGGTCAGCAGATGCTGGCCGGCGCGCAGGATATGGCCGACCTGGGGCCGCTGGCCGCTCGGCGAGTCCATGTCCAGCAGTTGCGCGAAACCGAGGATGGCATTGAGCGGGGTGCGCAGTTCGTGGCTCATGCGCGAGAGGAATTCGCTCTTGGCGCGGCTGGCGCTTTCGGCTTCCTCGCGGGCGGTGCGCAGGGCGATTTCCGCGGCGCGGCGGTCGGTGATGTCGCGGGTGATCTTGGAGAAGCCACGCAACGCGCCGCTGGCATCGTACTGCGCGGTGATCACCACGCTGGCCCAGAAGCGGCTGCCGTCCTTGCGGCAGCGCCAGGCCTCTTCCATGTAATGGCCGTCGCGGGTGGCTTCGCGCAGGGCCATGTCCGGGTGCGCCGGGCATTCTTCCGCCAGGTAGAACAGCGAGAAGTGCCGGCCGAGGATTTCCTGTTCGCTGTAGCCCTTGATCCGCTCGGCGCCGGCGTTCCAGGTGGTGACCCGGCCCTGGGTGTCGAGGGCGAAGATCCCGTAGTCCTTGACCCCGTCGATGATCAGCCGCAGGCGTTCTTCGTTGTCGCGCAGGGCGCGCTCGCGCTCGGCCAGCAGTTGCCCGGCTTCCACCAGGCGGGTACCGAGCTGGCCGATTTCGTCCTGTTCCGGGGCTTGCGGGCGCAACGGTTGGCCGAGGGCCAGGCGCTGGGCGTTGCCTTGCACCTGCTGCACCCGCGCGACTATGCCCTTGGACAAGAACAGCACCGCGACAATCGCTCCGAACAGACCGCAGAGCGCCGCCAGCAGCGTGGCCAGCAGCAGGCGCATGCGGGTTGCCGAGGCCGCGGCGCTGCGTTCGGCGAGCAAGCCGTCTTCGCGGATGCGCATGGCGCTGATCTGCTCGCGCAGCACGTCCAGCACCTGTTTGTTCTCGATCAGGATCGCGGTGATGCTGGCGCTGTCGTCGGGCCGGCCGTTGCGCAGGGCCACCAGGCCGTCGAGCTTGTGGCCGATCAGCGGGGCGATGGCCTTGAGGTGGTCGCGCATGCGTGCATCGCGAATGTTGCTGTCCAGCCGTTGCAGGGCGGCCTGGATCAGCGGCTGGGCACGTTCGTAGCTGGGCAGGAAGTCTTCGCGGCGGGTCAGCAGGTAGCCGCGCACGCTGGCCGCCGCTTCGGCCAGCAGGGTATGCACGGTCTGGATGTCGCCCTGCACCAGCAGCACCCGGCGCACGTCTTCCTCGGCGCGGGCGGTCTGGCGTTCGGTGATGTAGATCAGCACCAGCGACAGCAGCAGGATCACCAGCGGCAGGGAGATCACCACCAGCGCCTTGCCGCGCAGGGGCAGGTCGAGCCAGTGCCGGCTCGCCAGCAGCCTCATGGCCAGTCTCCCGTGGGCTGCGCCACCAGCCCCAGGGCGATGCCGCGCACCGCGGCCTGGGTGCGGTCCGCCGCGCCGAGCTTGCCGATCACCCGTTCCACATGGGCCTTGGCGGTGCCGGTGGTGATGCCGAGCTTTTCGCCGATCTCGCGGTTGCTGAAACCGCCGGCCACCAACCCCAGCACTTGGCGTTCGCGGGCGGTCAGGGTCGCGGCCTGGGCGCTGCCGCCGGCGTTGCGCTCGGCCATGCGCCGCAGCAGCCGGGCGCTGACGCTGCTGTTGAGGGCTTCCTCGCCCTGGGCCACCCGCTGCAGGGCGCCGAGCACTTCGCCACGGCTGGCGTCCTTGAGCAGGTAGCCGACGGCGCCGGCGGCAATCGCCGCTTCCAGGTGGTCGGGGCTGTCGTCCATGGTGAAGATCACCACCTTGATCGCCGGTTGCCGCTGTTGCAGCAGGCGCGCGGCGCCCAGGCCGTTGAGCAGCGGCATGCGGATGTCGAGGATGGCGATGTCCGGTTGCAGGCGCTCGCACAGGTCGAGGGCTTCCTGGCCATCCCGGGCCTGGCCGACCACCTCGAACTCCGGGTGGCCGGCCAGCAGGGCGACAAAGCCGGTGCGGGTGACTTCATGGTCGTCCGCCAGCACCAGGCGCAGGGCAGGGTTCATGGCTGTTCTCCAGCAGCGGGCAGCGGCACCCGGGCCAGCAGGCGGGTGCCGTGGCCGGGGGCGCTGTGCCAGGACAGTTCGCCGTCCAGCAGGTTGGCGCGCTCCTGCATCGCCGCCAGCCCCAGGTGCTGGCCGCCGCAGCTGGACAGCGGGGTGTCCAGGGCAAAGCCGACGCCGTTGTCTGCCAGCGCCAGCGCGGCCTGGCCGTCGGCCAGTTGCAGGCTCAGTTCGACGCGGCTGGCGCGGGCATGCTTGAGGATGTTGTTGATGCCTTCCTGGGCAATGCGGAACAGGGCGATTTCGCTAGCACCCGGCAGGCGCACGCTGGACTGTTGCCGCCAGTGCACCTCGAGACCGGCGTCGCGCAGGCGGTCGGCTTCCTTGTCGATGGCCTTGTACAGGCCAAAGTCGTCCAGCACGTTGGGGCGCAGGCCGCCGATCAACTGCCGGCCCTCGCCGACGCAGCCCTGGGCCAGGGTCAGGATGGTTTGCAGCTCGTTGTGCAGCTCCTGTGGCAATGTCGGGCAGCGTCCGGCAAACCCCTGCAGGCGCTGGTGCAGCCCGGCCAGGGTTTGCGCCAGGCCGTCGTGCAGGTCGTAGGCCACGCGCTTGCGTTCGTCTTCCTGGGCGCTGAACAGCCGGTGCACCAGTTCCGACATGGTGCGTTCCCGGGCTTGCAGGGCCTGGAGCAAGCGCTGGTTTTCCAGGTGCGCCGCCAGCAAGGTGGCGAGCAGTTGCAGGGATTCCAGGTCCTCGCTGTCGGGCGCGGCCAGGGCCACGCTGTTGGCCAGCAGCAAGGCGCCGAAGGCCTGGCCGTCGGCGCCGGGCAGGGGAATGCGCAGCACCTGGGGCAGGGCGGCATCGGTCTGCGGCAGCCATTCGGGGTGCAGGGTCGCAGACTTGGCCAACTCATGCAGGGCGGCCAGGCGTTCGCTGCCGCCGTGCTGGGCGGTGGCCTGGGGCGGCTGGGCGGGGTGCCATTCCAGCAGCAGGCCGTGGTCCATGGCCATAAAGGCACAGGCCCGTTGCAGGGCGCGCTGGCGCATGGCCGCGGGCGGCAACTGGGTCAGTTCCTGGCCGGTGTCCACCAGCAGGCGCAGGCGCGCTGCGCGGCTTTGTGCCTGGCGATACTGGCTGCGAATGGCCAGGGCGCTGCCGGGGTCGTGGGTCGGGCTTTGCATGAAAACAGGCTCCAGCGTGAAGGGCGTGCGCTCGCGAGCAGGCATTAGACCCGGTTGCCGGCTGTGGGCCTATCTGCCGAATGGCATAGGCCGCCGGCACCGGTTGGCCGATGGCGAGGCAGCAGCAGGTGGGCAAAGTGGGCGCATTGAAACCCACTGGAGCCTTCCGATGAAACTGCCAACCACCGCCATCGCCCTGTTACTGGCGCTGACCGCGCCCCTGGCCCAGGCCCTGGACGCCACGCCTTATGTGTACCGCACCGTCGCCGCGCAGCCGCAAAGCCAGGGCGACCGGGAGATCGCCGGCCTGTTCGATCGCTGGAACGCGGCCCTGCAAACCGGCAGCGCAAAAAACGTAACCAGTCTTTACGCCGCCGACGCGATCCTTCAGCCGACCGTGTCGAACCAGGTGCGCACCACCCCGGCGCAGATCCAGGACTACTTCGAGCACTTCCTCGCGGGCAAGCCGGTGGGCCAGATCAACTACCGGGAAATCCGCCACCTGGGCACGGATGCGGCCATGGACAGCGGCGTCTACACCTTCACCCTGCACGAGGCCGGTGGCGCGACCCGCCAGGTCCAGGCGCGCTACACCTTCCTCTACGAGCGCATCGACGGCCAGTGGAAGATCCTCAACCACCATTCCTCGGCCATGCCCCAGGCGCAGCCGCCATTGCAGGCCAGCCATCGCTGAAAAGGCGACCCCTTCTGTAGGAGCGAGCTTGCTCGCGATGGCGTCCCGACAGTCACGCAATCCGTTGACTGATCCACCGCTATCGCGAGCAAGCTCGCTCCTACAAGGTTCAGGCGGCTTCAGCCTTCCTGGCGATAACGCCCCGGGGTCATGCCGAACCAGCGGCGGCAGGCCTTGTGAAAGCTGCTCTGGTCGCGAAAGCCGAGCAGGGCGCCGATGTACTTGACGCTGCGCGCCGAGTTGCGCAGGAAACTGTGGGCCAGCATCAACCGCGCCTCGTCGAGCAGCGCCGAGAAGTGCATGTCTTCGTTGCCCAGGCGTCGCTGCAGGCTGCGGCTGCTGACCCCCACCAACTGCGCGATGTGCCGCAGGTCGCTGGGCCCGCCCTGGGCCAGGCGCTCGGACAACACCCGCCTTACCCGCGCGGTCATCGAGCCGTCGAGCAGCAGCTTGAGGCGGGTTCGCGCGTATTCCATGTGCAGCACATCCAGGGCCGGGTCGGCGCTGGGCAGGGCCATGGCGCAATCGCGCGGGCTGAAGCTCAGGCTGTTGTAGGGCGCGTCGAACAGCAGGTTGGCGCCCAGCAGACGCTCCAGGGCGCGGGTGTCGGGCGGGCGCGGGTAGGTGAAGCTCGCCGCCAGCGGTTGCGGCTTGTGCCCGGGCAGCAGCCAGTGCACCAGGCCCAGGGTCTGCGCCGCGCCGGCATCGATGAAGGCCCGCGGCACCAGGCCCGGTTCGAGGGCGATGTCGAAGCCGATCAGGGTGACGGCCTGGGGGCTGCGCTCCAGGCACAGGTAGAAGCCGTTGCTGACCAGCGAGTGATAGTCCACCAGGCGTTGCAGCGCGGTGCCCAGGGTGGCGCCGGACATCAGCGCGTAGCCGAGCACTTCCAGGTTGGCCGGGTGGGCCTTGGTGTACGCCAGCAGGCCGAGGTCCGGGTTGCCGCACAGGTGCACGGCGTCTTGCAGCACCGCGTAGACCAGCTCCAGCCTGACGCCCATGGGGTTTTCACAGGCCTCCTGGTGGCTGCTGCCGTGGCGCTTGAGCAAGGCCTCGACCTTGACTCCGGCGTCGCTCAGGACATCGGCAAGCACCCGGAAACTGGTGCCGGTCATTCTGTGCATAGTACTTCCTGGACTGGTGGCTAATTGATGTCATTGGCGCTGGCGCATGATCGCAATAAACCTCGGGCCACAGTCGAGAAAGGGCGGTGCGGTGTTTCCAAGGACAAACGAAAGGTATCCGGGAACACTTTCGAGCCGTCCGGGCAGGGGGGATCATAAATAGCAATGAGCCATTATCACGTCGGGCGCGCCGACGCATCCTGGCCAAGCCCACCCGGCGCGCTGTCGCCGCTTCGACTACGGATCTGTCATGCAAAGCGTCAAAGACTTCTATCGGGAACTGGCGCAGGGGCGACTGGCGCTGGCCTTCCAGCCGGTGGTGCGGCTGCCCGACACTAGCCGGGTGCTGTACCTGGAAGGTTTGCTGCGCCATGTCGAACAGCCCGGCAATGGCGTCTACCCGTTCGCCATGCTCGAACGCCATCAGCGGATGCGCGAGCTGGACCGCAGCGTGGTGGGGGGCGTGATCGAGCGCCTGCTGGAGGACGAGCACCTGCGCCTGGGCTGCAACATCTCGGCGCAGAGCGCGATCGTCGATCCGTTCTGGTCCGCCACCCTCGCGCAGTTGCGCGACGCGCCTTCAGTGGCCGCGCGGCTGGTGATCGAAATCACCGAAAGCGCCACGCCGCCGAGCACCGAGGCGGCCATCGAGTTTGTCCTGTGCCTGCGCGAGCTGGGTTGCCGGGTGGCGGTGGACGACTTTGGCGCCGGCCTCGGCACCCTGGAGTTCATCCGCCGGACCTGCCCCGACATGGTCAAGATCGACCAGGGTTACCTGCAACGCGCCCGCAGCGAACCCAACAGCGTGCAGACCCTGAAACACCTGGTGCAGCTGTGCAAGACCCTGGCGCCCTGCGTGATCATCGAAGGCATCGAGAGCGAAGCCGACCGCGCCCTGGCCACGGCCTGCGGTGGCGAATGGGGCCAGGGCTACCTGTTCGGCCGGCCACGGCTCGACCGCCTGGGCGCGCCGTGCCGGTTGCGTGGGGGGGTGGCCGAGCGAGTGGTGGCGGACTGAGCGGGGGCGGTTTGCCGGTGCTTGTCAGAGATGACAGCGGCAGTCCATTCACCCATGCCGCCAGCGACCGGCCGCGGCTTCAGTAATAAACGCCCTTGGCGTCGTAGGGCAGCAGCACGGTATCGACCGCCGCATCCACCGGCAGGCTTACCACCGCCACCAGCGGGCAGACGATGCTCACCCAGCAGAACATCGTGGTGTAGCCGTCATAGCCGCTGGCGCCACGCATGGTCAGCAGCTGGATATTTTCCTGGGTGCCTTTGTAGAGGTCGTAGGAGCTGTACTGACTGCGGGCTATCAGGGTGCCGCAGCCCGAGAGGACGAGTGTGCCGAGCAGGACGAGAGCAGTGAGCGCTTTGATGATGCCATTCCTTAGCAAGCCGATTTGCGGCGCGCATCTTCGCATCGCGCGAGGTATCAGGCCAGCTTGAATGGCAATCTTCGCAGTGAGCTGTCGGCGGCGTCTTTGCAATCGCCATCGCCGGCAAGCCTGGCTCCTACGGGGTCGGAGGGCGTTTGCTAATGTGCGGCTGGCACGCGCTTGCGTAGGAGCCAGGCTTGCCGGCGAAGGCGTCGGGCGCCTCAGCCGAGAAACCGCGGGCAAAGCCGTTGAGCTTTCAGCCCAGCACCTCACGCAACCGATGCCACAGCATGCCCAGCGCCAGCAGCGGCGCGCGCAGGGCGGGGCCGCCAGGGAAGGTCATGTGCGGCACTGCGCTGAAGATGTCCAGGCCCTGGCTGTGCCCGGCGTGGATGGCCTCGGCCAGCAGGCGCGCGGTCCAGTGGCTGACGTTGAGCCCATGCCCGGAGTAACCCTGGGCGTAATACACATTGGGGTACTGGCGCAGGCGCCCGACCTGGGGAAAACGGTTGGCGGTGATGCCGATCTTGCCGCCCCATTGGTAGTCGATGCGCACATTCGCCAGCTGCGGGAACACCTTGAGCAGCTTCGGCCGCATATAGGCGCCGATGTCCGCCGGGTCGCGCCCGGAGTAGTGGCAGGCGCCGCCGAACAGCAGGCGCCGGTCCGCCGAGAGCCGGTAGTAGTCGAGGCCGACCTTCTGGTCGCACAGCGCCAGGTTCTGCGGGATCAGTTCGGCGGCCAGGGCGGGCGCCAGGGGCTCGGTGGCGATGATGTAGCTGCCCGCCGGCAGCACCTTGCCGGCAAGGCGCGGCTCCAGGTCATCCAGGTGGGCGTTGCAGGCCAGCACCAGGCTTGCGGCGCGCACCGTGCCGCTGGCGCAACGCACCCGCACGCTGTCGCCGTGGATCAGCTCCAGCACCGGGCTCTGCTCGAAGATCCGCACCCCCAGCGTCCGTGCCAGGGCGGCTTCGCCGAGCACCAGGTTGAGCGGGTGCAGGTGCCCGGAACCCATGTCCACCAGGCCCCCGGCATAGGCCGAGGACGCCACCACCCGGGCCATGTCCTGCGGGGCGACAAGGTGGGTTTCATGCACGTAGCCCAGGGCCGCGAGGTGTTCCTGCTCGGCCTGGAACGCGGCGAACTGGGCCGGGGTGTTGGCCAGCTCGCAGAAGCCCCAGCGCAGGTCGCAGTCGATGCCGTGCTCGCGCACGCGCTGGCCGACCAGCGCCACCGAGTCGATGCCGGCCTGCTCCAGGTAACGCACGCCCTCGGCGCCGACGTAGCGGGCAAAGCCGCTGACGTCGTGGCCGATGCCGCGGATCAGTTGCCCGCCGTTGCGCCCGCTGGCGCCCCAGCCGATGCGCCGGGCTTCCAGGAGAATCACCGAGAGGCCGCGCTGCGCCAGTTCGATGGCGGTGTTGACCCCGGTGAAACCACCGCCGATCACGCAGACATCGGCGCTGAGGTCGGCATTCAGCGGCGGGTAGTCCGGCAGCGTGTTGGCCGAGGCGGCGTAGTAGGAGCGGGTGTGTTGTGCAGGGCTGTGCTGGTTCATTGGTTGGACTTCACTTTGCTCCAGGCGCGGGTCATCA
This sequence comes from Pseudomonas sp. GW821-FHT09E12, assembly GCF_059416085.1. NCBI lineage: Bacteria > Pseudomonadati > Pseudomonadota > Gammaproteobacteria > Pseudomonadales > Pseudomonadaceae > Pseudomonas > Pseudomonas sp. GW821-FHT09E12. The sequence continues at coordinate 25,773 of NZ_JBWKOM010000007.1, forward strand.
GGCGCATGGTCTGCGGGCTCTGGGTGCTGGAGATGTACAGCTTGTCGAGCACCGCCTGGGGTGGGTAGACCTCGGGGTTGTTCACCAGCTCGGGGTCCATGTATTGCTGCGATGCCGGGTTGGGGTTGGCGTAGCCGACATAGGCGCTGACCTTGGCGATCACCTGCGGGTCCAGCAGGTTGTTGATGAAGGCATGGGCTTGCTTGGGATTGCTGGCGTCCGCCGGGATCGCCAGCAGGTCGAACCACAGGTTGCTGCCTTCCTTGGGAATCGAATAGGCGATCTTCACCCCGTTCTTGGCTTCCTTGGCGCGGTTGGCGGCCTGGAACACGTCGCCGGAATAACCGAAGGCCAGGCAGATGTTGCCGTTGGCCAGGTCCGAGACGTACTTGGAGGAGTGGAAGTAGGTGATGTAGGGACGGATCGCCAGCAGCTTGGCTTCGGCTTTCTTGTAGTCCGCGGGGTTTTCGCTGCGCGGGTCCAGGCCCATATAGTTGAGCACCGCCGGGAACACTTCGTCCGGCGAGTCCATCATCGACACCCCGCACTGGCTGAGTTTTTTCAGATTCTCCGGTTCGAAGAACACCGCCCAGGAATCGATGCTGTCGATGCCCAGCACCTGCTTGACCTTGTCGACGTTGTAGCCGATGCCGTTGGTGCCCCACAGGTAAGGCACCGAGTACTGGTTGCCGGGGTCGTTCTGCTCCAGCAGGGCCAGCAGTTTCGGGTCGAGGTTCCGCCAGTTCGGCAGCTGCGCGCGGTCCAGCTTGAGAAAGGCCCCGGCCTTGACCTGCCGCGCCAGGAAGTGGTTGGACGGCACCACCAGGTCATAGCCGGTGCGCCCGGCCAGCAGCTTGCCCTCCAGGGTTTCGTTGGAGTCGAAGACGTCGTAGATGACCCGGGTCCCGGTCTTGGCCTGGAAGTCGGCGAGGGTGGTCTCGCCGATATAGTCGGTCCAGTTGTACACGCTGACTGTCGATTCGGCCTGGGCCGTGGCGCCGAACAGCACCGTCAGGGCCAGCGGAACCACTGGTTTCCATAGACGCATAGCGATACCCCTTTTTGCGGTTGTTATTGGTTTGCCAAATTCATGAAGCCCTGTAGCCCTGTAGCCGCTGCCGAGCAACGCGAGGCTGCGATCGGCGGCGCAGCCGTCGTAAACCCGGCAACCGCCTTGCATCAGGTACACCGCGTGCGACGGTCTGGCGATGGCTGCGCCATCGATCGCAGCCTCGCAGGCTCGGCAGCGGCTACAACGGTGTGCGCGGCAGCGCCCGAATCGCGCAGGCCTCAGACGCTGAGCAACAGGAACTCGCGCTCCCAGGAACTGATCACGCGCTTGAAGTTCTCGTGCTCGGCGCGTTTCACCGCGACGTAGCCGCGCACGAACTTGCTGCCCAGGTAGCGCTCGATGGTCGGGCACTCTTCCATGCGGGTCAGGGCGTCTTCGATGGTGATCGGCAGGCGCAGGTTGCGCCGCTCATAGGCTCGGCCTTCCACCGCGGCGCTCGGCTCGATGCCCTCGACCATGCCCAGGTAGCCGCACAGCAGGCTGGCGGCGATGGCCAGGTAAGGGTTGGCGTCGGCGCCGGGCAGGCGGTTTTCCACGCGCATGGCTTCCGGGCCGGAGGTCGGCACCCGCAGGCCGACGGTGCGGTTCTCTTCGCCCCATTCGACGTTGACCGGCGCCGAGGTGTCCGGCAGGAAGCGGCGGAACGAATTGACGTTGGGCGCGAACATCGGCAGCACCTGGGGGATGTACTTCTGCAACCCGCCGATATGGTGGCGGAACAGCTCGCTCATGCGGCCCTCGGCGTCGGCGAAGATCGGCTTGCCGGTGGCGCTGTCGACCACGCTCTGGTGCAGGTGCATGGCGCTGCCAGGTTCGTCGGCCACCGGCTTGGCCATGAAGGTGGCGGTGACGTTGTGCTTGAGCGCGGCCTCGCGCAGGGTGCGCTTGAACACGGTGATCTGGTCGGCCAGGTCGAGGGCGTCGCCGTGGCGGAAGTTGATTTCCATCTGCGCCGGGCCGTCTTCGTGGATCAGCGTGTCGAGGTCCAGGCCCTGGGCTTCGCACCAGTCGTAGACATCCTCGAACAGCGGGTCGAATTCGTTGGCGGCGTCGATGGAGAACGACTGGCGTCCGCTTTCGGCCCGGCCGGAGCGGCCCAGCGGCGCCTTCAGCGGCAGGTCCGGGTCTTCGCAGCGCTGGGTCAGGTAGAACTCCATCTCCGGCGCGACGATCGGCTGCCAGCCCTTGTCGGCGTACAGCTGCAGGACTTTCTTCAGCACGTTGCGCGGCGACAGCTCGATGGGGTTGCCGAACTTGTCGAAGGTGTCGTGGATGACGATGGCGGTCGGCTCGATGGCCCAGGGCACCAGGTAAATGCCCGAGGCGTCGGGGCGGCAGACCATGTCGATGTCCGCCGGGTCCAGCAGGTCGTAGTAGATGTCGTCGTCGACGAAGTCCCCGGTTACCGTTTGCAACAGCACACTTTCCGGCAGGCGCATGCCTCGCTCATGCAGGAACTTGTTGGTGGGCGCTATCTTGCCGCGGGCGATGCCGGTCAGGTCGCTGACCACACACTCCACTTCGGTAATCTTGTGTTCTTTCAGCCAGGTAGACAGCTGATCGAAAGGGGCATTCATAAGGACCTCGTCAATGATTGTCGGTGACGCGCCAGCACTTGGAGTCGCCCATCAAGGCTTCCCCTGTGGCGCGTTGACGACTATCTTGGGCAAGCCTCGCGGTTCCATCTATCCACTTTAAGCAGCACCAAAGCGCACCAAAAGAGTGCGCAAGGTCCCTTCATGACAGCGTCGACAGCTCTCCAGGTCCAGGCCTTCAACACCTTCGATGTGGCCGATCAGATCCGTGCCACCCCGGGTTGGGTGCAGCATTACCAGCAGATGTCGCCCGGGCATTTCGCCGGGCAGGTGCGTTATCTGGACCTGCAAGGGGTGCAGATCTACGAGGAGTGCATGAACACCCGGGTCGAGCAGAATTTCAGCGCGCCGCAGGACTCCCTGGCGTTCTGTTTCGATCGCAGCGACAACGCCCTGTACCTGCTCAACGGCGAGAGCCGCAACATCTGGATCACCCCGGAGAACTACCAGGAAATCGCCGTGGTGTTCGGCCCGGAATTCGTCCGCGGCCATGGCCTCGACGCGCAGCGCCTCGACGGCCTGTTCCTGGCGCCGCTCAACTGCGGGCAGAACGCCTTGTTCAGCCGCTGGCTCAGCACGACCCTGACCCGACTGTCGCAGACCCTCGACCCACCCAGCCGCGAAGCCCTGACCCAGCAGTTGCTCGAGGACTGCCTGTTTATCCTCGACAACGCCTGCGTACGCCTGGACGGTGGCGGCCTGCGCCGGCGCGCCGAGGAGCGGGCGATCATGCAGCGGGTGGCGCAGTGGGCGGCGGACGGCCCGGAAGACAGCCTCAACCTGCTGGAGTTGGCGCAGGTGGCCGGGGTTTCCCTGCGCCAGTTGCAAGGCGCGTTCAAGGCCTTCGCCGGCATGGCGCCGACCCAGTGGTTGCGCCTGCGCCGGCTGAACAGTGCGCACCGCGAACTGCTGCGCCGCGGTCCGGACGAAACCACCGTGGCCGAGGTGGCCATGCGCTGGTCGTTCTGGCACCTCGGGCGGTTTTCCAGCAGCTACCGCGCGCTGTTCAAGGAACTGCCGAGCGAGACCCTGCGCCGCGGCCAGCGTTGAGCTGTTCCTGACCGCGGGCCCGCAGGGTCGGCGCCATTTCCAGTGTCATGCGCGGGGATGCCTGTCTGCCGAAGGGCGGCGCTGGCCATTGCGGCTCGGCCGCGGCGGCTTGGGCTGGTCATCCTCATGCGCGCTTCCCGCAGGGTGTTCGCGCAGGTAGCGCCACAGCGCCTGGGCGATGGCATCGCCGTTGACCCCCTTGCCGAAGACCTGCTGGCCGATGCTCAAGCCGAGCTGGCGGTAGCTTTCGAACTGCGCCTCGTCGAAGAACTGGTCGACGGTGGGCTGGTTGGGGAAGGACGTGTTGATCAGCGCGTAGTTCTGCACGTCCGGCGATACCGAGGGGATCAGCCGGGGCTTGAGCACCAGGATGCGACTGACCAGGGTGTCCGGCTCGGTGCAGGCGTAGACGTTGAGCAGCAGCGCGCAATGCGGGTCCGCCGGCGACGGCGCGATCTTGAAGTCCTCCATGCGCCCGAACACCTTGCCCAGTACATCGTCCCCGGTGATCTCTGCGTCTTCCCTGATCTCCAGGCCGTGGTCGATACGCGCCAGGCGGATGAGATTGCTCAGGTCGTCGAACCGGTAATCGGGATCGCAGCCACAGTCGCACATCACGATCAGCTCGACCTGGCGCTCCTGGCGCAGCAGTTCATAGGCCGCCGTGTTCTCGAAGTGGCCGCCGTCCGAGAGGTACTGATAGGCGCGCCGATGGCCATGGAAGTGCGCGGTCAGTTCGTAGAACAGGTAGGTCTGGGTCGGTAGCCAGCGCGACAGCTTCAGGCCCAGGGATTGCCTGGGCTTTTCCGGTTTAGCGTCGATAAAGCGGCTGGGCCACCAGTTGCCCAGGCGCACGTTGGCCAGGCCCAGCAGCAGCGACATGCCCAGGCTGGTGGCGCGCCCCAGGCCGGTGGTGAAGGCCGCGCCGGAAACGCCGATCCACTGGCCGATGGTCAGCGGGTAGGCGATTTCCGAAGCGGGGATATTCTCCAGGTCGCGCTGATAGACCTTGCCATCGAGGATGAAGGCCCCTTCGCCCTTGACGCTGCCCGGGGCCAGGCACAGCGGCTTGCCCTTGCGGTCGCGCTGCACCAGTTGTTCGGCGGGGTCGACCGTGAGGTTCATGGTCACGTTGATCAGGTGCAGCGGGCCGGCGTTCGGCGTGCCGTAGTAGTGCTCGACGCTGATGTCGTCGTTGCTCAGTGGCTCGGCCACGCTCATGTGCTTGCGCCGTTGCTCGGGCGTGCCGTCGAAGCGCTTGCCGTTGGTGGCGCCCATGTAGGCGCGGACCAGGCGCGCGCTGTAGTAGGACTGCAACGACGAGGTATTGAGGAAACCGACGAAGCGGCTGCTGACCCAGGTCAGGGCCGCCGCCACCCCGGCCAGCAGGGCCAGCCGCAGCACATGCCCGTTTTCCAGCAGGTTGAAGCTGCCATCGGCAGCGAACCACACCACGAACAGCATCCACGCCAGGCAGACCGCCGCCAGCAACAGCAGGCCACCGACCAGGCTCATGACCTCCAGGGGTAGCAGGCGCAGCCAGTCCGGCAGGCTCTTCTCGTCCCGCAACAGCGCCAGGCGGCGCACCAGCCAGATCAGCAGCGGAAGAATGCCGATGGAGCCCTGGGTCAGGGTCTGCAGGTGCAGGTAGATTGTTTCGGAGAGCGACACCAGGAACGCGGCGAACAGCAGTACCCCGAGAGCCATGATGATCTGCGACAGCACCCGGGTGACCTCGACCCGGTAGTTGCGCACGGTAAAGATCCCGTCTTCGTCGTTGGCCTTGCGGGTGCGGTATTTCAGGCGCCAGATCAGCAGCCAGGCGTAGGCGATGCCCAGCAGCGCGATGGCCGCGAACCCGAGGAACAGGTGGCGCACGTTGGGCCTGTCGTCCGGCTGTTGCAGCACGGCCCAGATGCCGATGAAGACCAGTGCCATCACCGTGCAAGCCACGGCCGCCAGGTTGCTCAGGGCCGGAGGATTGCTCAGGCTGTTTTTCGGCAGCACCAGCCAGTAGGCCAGGCAGCAGGGCAGCAAGCCGAGGAGGAACACCGCGCCGGGCAGCAGGAACAGATTGGGCAGGTACTTCACTTGCAACAGCATCAGCAACGACAGGATCAGGACGATCGGCATGCCGATGACGAAGTGCAGCGACAGCCAGTTGCGCCAGGTGATCGCCAGGGCGTAGAGCGCGTCCCCCGAGCCGGTCGGGGTCAGGTAGCGGCCGTTCTCCCGGAGCCAGGCCGTGGGTCCCTTGCCGATGTCTTTGTCGCTGACGCTGGCGTAGTCGGTGTGGGTGCTGATACGTCCCGGCGGCTCGTAGTGCAGGACCTCATAGGCGTTGACCGCCGCGGTCCTGGCCGCTTGCTGGGCGGGCGACAGGGGCGAGGCTTCGGCGCGCTCCTGGGCCTGCTCCCGGCGCAGGCGATTGGGGATGAACAGGCTGGAGAAGAAACTGCCGATATAACCGCCGCCGCTGACCGTGCAGAGGTAGTCGAAACGCGGCAGCAGGGTGGTGGTGAGGTTGTCTTGCGGTGTCTTCGACGGTCGTGGGTTGGCCTGTTCCGGCGCATTGGCCCGGGCCATCGCCTGCAGCACCCCCAGGCAAAAGGTGGCGCTGCGGATGCCGCCCCCGGACAGCGCCAGCCCCCAGATCCTGGGAGGCTGGCCGGCCGGCGCGGCAAGGTATTTGAGACCCAATGCAGTACGGCGGTTCTCGATGCGCTTCCTTTCCCCCTCGTAGTGCTGGGTCGAGTCCATGATTGCTCCTTGCAAACTGAAGTAGTGGCATTGTGCAAATAGGATTAAAGCAGAACGCCGTCACATTTTTCCGAATACAAGGAGCAACTCGGGATGAAGTTCACGAAATATTCTTTATTTAGAAATGTAATTAAAAATCATCGGTTTAGAGAGTTAATGCGGCTGTATCAAGATCTGTGAATGCCTTGACCGCAGCCTGCAACCGCCGTGTAACTTGCTTGTTACTTGAGGTCACTACTTTGCGTGGGTCGCTATTTCCCGCCCTGTAACTTCAAGGAATTCAACCGCGTATGCCTACTCTCACTCGCAGGAAGCTCATGCAGGCCGCCGCCATCGGCTCGGCCTTTACCTTACTGCCAGACTCCATCCGTCAGGCCCTGGCGATCCCCGCCAACAACCGCACCGGCACTATCCGTGACGTCGAGCACGTGGTGATCCTGATGCAGGAAAACCGCTCCTTCGACCATTACTTCGGCACCTTGCCCGGGGTCCGCGGTTTCAGCGACCGCTTCACCATCCCGCTGCCCGGCAAGCGTTCGGTGTGGGAGCAGCAGGGCATTGGGCGAGTGGTGTTGCCATATCACCTGGACAGCTCGCGGGGCAACGCGCAGCGGGTCAACGGCACGCCGCATTCGTGGATCGACGAGCACGCGGCCTGGGGCAGCGGGCGCATGAGCGCCTGGCCGACTTTCAAGACCAACACGTCCATGGGCTACTACAGCGAGCAGGAGCTGCCGTTCCAGTTCGCCCTGGCCAACACCTTCACCCTGTGCGATGCCTACCACTGTTCGGTGCACGCCGGGACCAACCCCAACCGCCTGTTCCACTGGACCGGCACCAACGGCCCGACCGGCGCCAACGTGGCGGCGGTGGTCAACGAATGGGACGGCCCGGGCGCGGTGGACGTCGGCTACACCTGGAAAACCTACCCCGAGCGCCTGGAAGAGCGGGGCGTCAGCTGGAAGATCTACCAGTACCTGCCGGACAACTTCGGCGACAACCCGCTGGCCGGTTTCCGCCAGTACCGCCGCGCCAGCGTGGCGGCCGGCAACCCGGCGCAGCCGCCGGAAGACTTCACCGCCTTCGTGCCGTACAGCGATGCGCTGAATGCCCGGGTGCCGCTGTACAAGGGCAACGGCAACACCTTGCCGGCGCGCAGCGGCAGCGACCTGGAGGGCATGATCGCCGGGTTCCGCAACGATGTGCAGCAGGGCAAGCTGCCCAAGGTCAGCTGGATCGTCGCCCCGGCCACCTATTCCGAGCACCCGGGGCCGTCGAGCCCGGTGCAGGGTGGCTGGTTCACCCAGGAAATCCTCAAGGCGCTGACCGACAACCCCGAGGTCTGGAGCAAGACCGTGCTGCTGGTCAACTACGACGAGAACGACGGTTTCTTCGACCATCTGCCGTCGCCCTCGGCACCTTCACGGCGCCTGGACGGCAGCTTCGCCGGCAAGTCCACGGTGGATTTCGACAGTGAGGTGTTCACCCACCCGGCGCCACCGGGGACCACCCAGCAACCGCGTCCGGACGGCGGCATCTACGGCCCCGGCCCGCGGGTGCCGATGCTGGTGCTGTCGCCCTGGAGCCGTGGCGGCTGGGTCAACTCCCAGGCGTTCGACCACACCTCGGTCCTGCAATTTCTCGAGAAGCGCTTCGGCGTGCGCGAGCCGAACATCAGCGCCTGGCGCCGTGCCGTGTGCGGCGACCTGACTTCGGCCTTCAACTTCGTCAATCCCAACAGCGAAATCCTCCCGCCGCTGCACACCACCACCCGCCAGGCCGCGGACCTTTTGCGCCAGCGCCAGGAGCAACTGGCCCAGGTGCCGCTGCCGGACCCCAGCCGCCAGCAACTGCCGCAGCAGCAACGCGTGGCCCGGCCATCGCGGGCCTTGCCATATCGGCTGAATGTCGAGGCCAAGGCCAAGCGCAAGGCGTTGAGCCTGACCCTGAGCCTGCAGAACAGCGGCGAGCAGGGTGCGGTGTTCCATGTCTACGATCGCCTGCACCTGCTGGACATTCCCCGTCGCTATACGGTGGAGGCGGGCAAGCAGCTCAAGGACAGCTGGCAGACCGCGGGCCGCTACAAACTGTGGCTGCTGGGGCCTAACGGCTTCCACCGCAGCTTCCACGGCAACCTGCTGGAGCGCCAGCCCGAGGTGTCGATGTTCAGCCGCGGCAACAACCTGCAGCTGACCCTGAGCAACCCGGGCAAGGAGCCGGTATCGATCACCATCGAGCGTTGCCCCTACACCCATCAGGGGCCATGGCGTTTCGACGTGCCCGGGCGCAGCGAGGTCCACCAGATGTTCGCCTGCCAGGCCAGCGGCGGCTGGTACGACCTGACCCTGCGCGGCGAGGGCGGCTGGCTGCGGCGCCTGGCCGGGCGCCTGGAAACCGGTGCGCACAGCATCAGCGACCCGCTGATGGGCGTGTAAGCGCGCACCCGCGCCCGGCCCGCAAGGGGCCGGGCGCTGTTTCAGCAGCCGACCGGGTGCTTCACCTGGATCTCTTCAGTCCCTGGGACCATGGTTCCAGAGCACCCGCCGATGTTCCCCAGCAGACGAAAACCAGAACCCAATCACACGAAAGGACTTGGTTTGCCTTATGAATATTAATTAGAATCAGTCTCATTTGAATAATCCTTCGCGCAGGGCTCTTGACATGATTGAAGCAGCGACGCCACCGGAGCAAAGCCTACATGCCCTGTACCGCGACCATCGCAGCTGGCTCGAGAGCTGGTTGCGCCAGCGCATGGGCAACGCCTGGGATGCGGCGGACCTGAGCCAGGACACCTTCCTGCGCGTGCTCACCAGCTCCCAGCAGCTGGTCGACCTGCGCGAACCGCGGGCCTACCTGGTGACTGTGGGCAAGCGTCTGCTGAGCAACTTCTACACCCGGCGCAAACTGGAGCAGGCCTACCTGGACGCGCTGGCCAGCCTGCCCGAAGACAGCGTGCCGTCCCCGGAACAGCGCTGGGTGCTGCTGGAAACCCTGCAAGCCCTCGACGAACTGCTCGACGGCCTGCCGCCCCTGGTGCGCCGGGCGTTTCTCTGGAGCCAGCTGGAAGGGTTGGGCTACCGCGAGATCGCCGAACGCCTCGACGTCTCGGAGCGCACGGTCAAGCGCTACATGGCCCAGGCCTACGAACACTGCCTGCTGGTGGAGCTGTGATGCGCTCGGCGCCGTCCAGCGAAACCCGCGAGGTGGCCCGCGCGGCGGCCCAGTGGCTGGCGCTGCTGGAGTCCGGCGCGGCCAACGCCGACGATCACGCGCGCCTGCAGCACTGGCGCAACAGCAACAGCCGTCACGAAAGCGCCTGGCAGAAAGCGCAGCTGCTGCGCCAGCGTTTCTCCGCGCTACCCTCGGCCCTGGCGCTGGCCACCCTGGATCGTCCCGAGCCGTCGCGGCGCGCGGTACTCAAGCGCGCCCTCGGCGTCGCCGCGCTGGTGCCGACCGCCTGGCTGCTGGGGCGCCAGCTGCCCCTGGACGTATGGCGCGCCGACCTGCAGACCGGCACTGGCGAACATCGCAAATTGTCCCTGGCCGATGGCAGCGCCTTGCAGTTGAACACCGCCAGCGCGGTCAACGTCGACCTGGGCGCCCGGCAGGTGACCCTGGTGCGCGGCGAGATGGCGCTCAAGGTCATCGGCAGCGCGCCGCTGACCATCCAGGCGCCTTATGGCCGCATCGTCGTCAGCCGCAGCGAAGTCTGCGTGCGCCTCAATGAACACGATTGCCGGGTGTCGGTGGTCAGCGGCTCGGTGCAGTTGCAACCCTTGTTCGGCCCGCAACTGCAGTTGCGCGAAGGCCAGCGGGTGCGGCTGCAGGTGGATGGCGCCGGGCAGATCGATGCCTTCGACGCGCAGTTGCCGGGCTGGCGCGACGGCGTGCTGATGGCGCAGAACCAGCCCCTGGGGGATTTCCTGCGCGAGCTCGGTCGTTATCGCCCGGGCCTGCTGCGTTGGGAACCGGAACTGGAAGCCCTGCGCGTCACCGGCAGCTTCCGTCTCGACAACACCGACCGCGTGCTGTCGCTGCTGGCCGCCAGCCTGCCGCTGGAGGTGCATTCGCGCACCCGTTATTGGGTCACCCTGACTTCGGCAAAAGAAACCCCGCCGACAAACACCCCGCAAAAAAATATTGGCTGAAGCCTGTCCCTTTTTTTCGCCTCGCCGGTCATTCCAGGTAAGTGAACAAAAAAACGAGAGCTTCCTCCCATGCCCGTAGTATTGCCATACCGTTTGCGTCCGGTTTCCCCCGGACTGTTGCAGTTGGGCCTCATCCTGACACTCAGTTCCAGCCCGTTATTCATCCAGGCCAGTTGGGCCGACGACGCTGCGCGGCGCAGCTACCAGGTGCCGGCCGGTCCGCTGAGCGCCGCGCTGACCCGTTTCGCCGGCCTTGCCGGGGTAAACCTGTCGGTGGACCCGCAGCTGGTCAGCGGCCGCAACAGCAGCGGCCTGTCCGGCGAGTACGGGGTGGAGGAGGGCTTTGCCCGCTTGCTGCAAGGCTCCGGCCTGCAACTGCAACCGGTGGGCGAGCAGGCGTATATCCTGACCCCGGCGCCGCAAGGCAGTAGCCTGCAACTGGCGCCGACTTCGATTCTCGGCGCCAGCGGCGCGACCGACAGCGACGTCTTCGCCGGCGGCCAGGTCGCACGCCGTGGCTCGCAAGGCCTGCTGGGCTCGAAGGACTTCATGGAAACGCCGTTCAGCATGACCACCTACACCAGCGACGTGGTGAAGAACCAGCAGGCGCGGACCCTCGGCGACCTGATCGCCAGCGACCCCTCGGTGCGCGCCACCAACCCGGCGGGCGGCCGTTACGAGCAGTTCACCATCCGCGGCTTCAGCCTGTTCAACAGCGATGTTGCCTACAACGGCCTGTACGGCGTGCTGCCGACCTACACCATCGACATGGAAATGGCCGACCGGGTGGACATCCTCAAGGGCCCGACCCAGTTGATCAACGGCATCTCGCCGCGGGGCAGCGTCGGCGGCGGGATCAACGTGGTGCCCAAGCGCGCCACCGACAAGCCCATCACCGAATTCACCGGCAGCTACGCCTCCGACAGCCAGCTCGGCGGCGCGGTGGACATTGGCCGGCGCTTCGGCGAGGACAACAAGTTCGGCGTGCGCCTGAACGCGGTCAAGCAGTCTGGCGACACCGAATGGGATCACCAGAGCGTCGATCGTGAAATGGCCGTGCTGGGCCTGGACTTCCGTGGCGAACGCCTGCGCCTGTCGACCGACATCGGCCACACCGAGCGCGACACCGACGCGCCCCAGGAGCGGGTGCAGATAGGCGCCAACGCCAAGGTGCCGGACGCGGACGATGTGCGGCACAACTATGCGCAGTCCTGGAGCAAGGCACGCACCAAGGACACCTTCGGCACGGTCAATGCCGAATACGACGTCAACGACTCGATCATGCTGTACGGCGGCGTCGGCGCGCGCAAAAGCAACCACGACTTCCTCCGGCATGCCGTGTCGATCACCAACGACGCCGGCGACTTCAGCGTGCAGCCGCGCGACTTCACCCGCGACGAAAACGTGCGCACCACCACGGCGGGCGTGCGCAGCTGGTTCCACACCGGCCCGGTGAGCCATGAGGTCAACCTGGCGGCCAGCTACTTCTACATGGATTTCGAAAACGGCGGCGCGCGCTATGCCGCGTCCCCCAGCAACCTCTACAACCCGCGGCCGACGCCGACCCCGTCGCGGCCGACGCGCTTCGACCCCAAGGTCTACACCGAGAACCGCTTCAGCGGTGTGGCGCTGTCCGACACCCTGGGCTTCTTCGATGACCGCCTGCTGCTGACCCTCGGCGCGCGCTGGCAGCGGGTCAAGGTCGACGACTGGAGCGACGGCGTCAAAGGCGACACCGCCTACGACGAGGAAAAGGTCTCGCCTTCGGGTGGCCTGCTGTTCAAGGCCACCGATCAGTTGTCGCTGTACGTCAACTACATGGAAGGCCTGAGCCAGGGCAAGATCGCGCCGTCGACCTCGATCAACGAAGACGAAATCTTCCCGCCGTTCATCAGCCGCCAGGTCGAGGCCGGCGCTAAGTATGACGCCGGGGCCTTCGCCCTGACCGCCGCGGTGTTCCGCATCAAGCAGCCGGCCTACGAGACCAACGCCACCACCCGGGTCTTCGGCCCGAACGGCAAGCGCCAGAACGACGGCGTCGAGCTCAGCGTGTTCGGCGAACCGCTCAAGGGCTTCCGCCTGCTGGGCGGGGTGATGTACATCGACAGCGAACTGAAGGACACCACCAACGGCACCTTCGACGGCAACCGCGCGCCGGCCACGCCGAAGTACAACGTCAACCTGGGGGCCGAGTGGGACGTGCCGAAGGTCCAGGGCCTGACCCTGACCGCACGCGGCATCTACTCCAGCTCGCAGTACCTGGACCAGGCCAACAGCAAGGAAATCGACTCCTGGGAACGTTTCGACCTGGGCGCGCGCTACGCCTTCAAGCTCGACGACAAGGACATCACCTTGCGCGCCAATGTCGAGAACGTGCTGGACAAGCGTTACTGGAGTTCGGCCGGGGCCTCGGACGACAGCGAGCCGGGCTTGACCCTGGCGACGCCACGGACCCTGTTGCTCTCGGCAACCGTGGGTTTCTAAGAAGCGATGCGGACTGGCGCCACAGGGAAGGGCGCACCGCCGTGTTGGTCATGACCGGTTCCTTTGGTCGAGGAAGAAAGTATGTCCGTTATAAGTTGATCAACTTGCTCGCCTCTTGAATGAGGTGTTGGCCATTTAATGGCAACTAATGAAGTTGTCGGAAAGATGGCAATAACATGGCAGTTTCATACGTCATAAATGACGTTTTACCAAGTTTATCAACTTGGTTTTTGGCGTGGGCGCGATAGTTAGCTTATATCCGCAAGTGTCATGCGACTATTCCAAATAAGTTTGAATAAGTAGTTGCGCGTTTTTATTAATGATAATAATTTGCATGTCGAATTTAACGAGGGTGAACAGATGTTGAATGATGGCATATTGCGCACTAGTCCTCTGCAAAAGACCAATGCCGACTATCTGGCCCGGCAAGGCAAGTTCGAATCCAATGTGCGCAGTTACCCGCGCAAGTTGCCGCTGGCCATCGCCAAGGCGCATGGGGTCTGGGTCACCGACGTCGAAGGCAAGACCTACCTGGACTGCCTGGCCGGCGCCGGCACCCTGGCCCTGGGGCACAACCACCCGGCGATCATGGCCAGTCTCGACAGTTTCCTGGCCTCGGGCCTGCCCATGCACACCCTGGACCTGACCACCGTGGTCAAGGACGCTTTCAGCGAAACCCTGCTCAGCCTGCTGCCGGGCCAGGGCCGCGACTACTGCCTGCAATTCTGCGGGCCGTCCGGGGCGGACGCGGTGGAAGCGGCGCTGAAGCTGGCCAAGACCCATACCGGGCGGCACAACGTCATCAGTTTCTCCGGGGCCTACCACGGCATGACCCACGGCGCCCTGGCGCTGACCGGCAATACCGCGCCCAAGCACGCCATCGCCGGCCTGATGCCGGGCGTGCAGTTCATGCCGTACCCCCACGAATACCGCTGCCCGCTGGGGATCGGCGGCGAGGCCGGGGTCGAGGCGCTGACCCATTACTTCACCCAGTTCATCGAAGACGTGGAAAGCGGCGTGTCGCTGCCGGCGGCGGTGATTCTCGAGGCGGTGCAGGGCGAGGGCGGGGTCAACTGCGCGCCGGCCAGCTGGCTGCGGGCGATCCGCGAAGTGACCCGCCAGCACGGCATCGTGCTGATCCTCGATGAGGTGCAGGCCGGCTTTGCCCGCACCGGCAAGATGTTCGCCTTCGAGCACGCCGGCATCGAGCCGGACATGATCGTCATGTCCAAGGCGGTGGGCGGCGGCCTGCCGATGGCGGTGCTGGGCATCAAGCGCGAATTCGATGCCTGGGAGCCGGGCAACCACGCCGGCACCTTCCGCGGCAACCAGATGGCCATGGCCGCGGGCCTGGCGACCCTGCAGGTGTTGCGCGAGCAGAACATCGCGGCCCTGGCCGAGCGCCGCGGGCAGTGGCTCAAGGAGCAATTGACGGCCTTGCAGCCGAGCTATCCGGCCCTGGGCCAGGTGCGCGGGCGTGGCCTGATGCTGGGCATCGAGATCGTCGACGAACGCCAGCCGGCCGACCGCCACGGGCATTTCCCCTCGGACCCGGGCCTGGCCGTGGCCATCCAGCAGCACTGCTTCAAACAGGGCCTGCTGCTGGAGCGCGGCGGACGCCGCGGCAATGTGATCCGCCTGTTGCCGCCGCTGGTCATCGACGACGAACAGTGCCAGCAAGTTATCCAGCGATTTACTCGCGCAATGGCGGACGCCTTATTGCAGGTACGTGCTTGAAGTGCTGTTTTTGAAATGAAGCGTATTCGATGAAAGTGTGTCGTTTTTCACACTTTTAAGTCTTGATTGAATAACTGTCAGGCGACAGGTTTTTCTTGTTCAAGGTTGCAGGAAAGTGCAAGCGGACGAGTTCGTTCGACGGGTATCTGTCGGCTTTCGGTACGGCCGAAGAGCAACTAACTATTTGCCGCGACAGTACGCAGCCAGTGACCGCACGGGCTACTGTGGAGCATGTATGAATTATTCAGATCGCGATGTTTTATCAAAGCATGTTTTATCGAAGATGGTCAGTGAGCTGGCGACCACTCGCGCCTTGCTCAATTGCCTGATCAAAGAGTTCGCCTTGCCGGAAAACTGCCTCAGTTACAGCTGGCCGACACAGATGCAGGGCATCGCCCCCGGCAGTTACCTGGACGGCCTGGAATGGAAGGGCATTCCGCTGACCATCGACCTGCCCAACCGGCAGCAGTTCTTCGTCATGGTCGACCGCCGCGACCACCTGGGCAGCCACCGTTACCTGTCGGACGTGTATGCCCGGCGCGAAGCAGGCGAGACCTGGCGTTGCCTGGCCTTTGCCGAGTTCGTCGAGCAACTGCTCGGCGCCTGCGAACACATGACCCGGGCCAGCAACGACGAGTTGCTGGACCAGGTGCTGCAAAGCCAGTCGCTGACCGCCGCCATCGTCGCCCACAACATGGACGGCCAGGGCCCGGCGCCGCTGAGCGGCTACCTGGCCAGCGAGCAGGGCCTGTGGTTCGGCCACCCCAACCATCCGGCGCCCAAGGCGCGGCTGTGGCCGGCGCACCTGGCCCAGGAAACCTACGCCCCGGAATTCCAGGCCGAGACCGCGCTGCATCTGTTCGAGGTGCCGCGCCAGGGCCTGCGGGTGACCGCCAGCGGCCTCAGCGAAGAGCAGGTGATGGCCGGTTTCGCCGACCAGGGCCGGGCGCGCCCGGGGCACGCGATGATCTGCATGCACCCGGTGCAGGCCGAGCTGTTCATGCAGGACCGCCGCGTGCAGCGCCTGCTGGAGCTGGGCGAGGTGATCGACCACGGGCCGACTGGGCCGCTCGCCAGCCCGACGGCCTCGATGCGCACCTGGTACATCGAGGACCACGACTTTTTCATCAAGGGCTCGCTGAACGTGCGCATCACCAATTGCGTGCGCAAGAACGCCTGGTACGAGCTGGAAAGCACGCTGATCATCGACCAGTTGTTCCAGCGCCTGCAGCGGACCCAGGCCGAAACCCTCGGCGGGCTGTCGGCGGTGGCCGAGCCGGGTTCCATGAGCTGGGCCCCGGCCCAGGCCAGCGAAGCCGACGCCCACTGGTTTCGCGAACAGACCGGGGCGATCCTGCGGGAGAACTTCTGCCGCCGCGCCGGCGCCGAGCGCAGCGTGATGGCCGGCACCCTGTTTGCCCGCGACATCCATTCGCGGCCGCTGGTGCATGACTTCCTGCAAGGCTTCAACGCCAGCGAACTGGCGGACGAGCAACTGGTGGACTGGTTCGACCAGTATCAGGCGTTGCTGCTGCGGCCGGTGCTGGCGCTGTTCTTCAACCACGGCGTGGTGATGGAGCCGCACCTGCAGAACACTGTGCTGATCCACGACCAGGGCCAGCCGCGACAGTTGCTGCTGCGGGACTTCGAGGGGGTCAAGCTCACCGATGAGCTGGGCATGGCGCAGATCGAGGTCGGCCTGCACCCGCGGGTGCGCCAGTCATTGCTGTATTCCCGCGAGCAGGGCTGGAGCCGCATTACTTACTGCCTGCTGATCAACAACCTGTCGGAAGCGGTGCTGGCCCTGAGTTGGGAACGCCCGCACCTGGCACCGCTGATGTGGCAACGGGTCGAGCAGCAGCTGCGGCGCATCCGTGACGAACTGGTACGCCCGGCGCCGGAGCTGGACGCGCTGATCGCCGGCCAGCCGATCGCCTGCAAGACCAACCTCAAGGTGCGCCTGGCCGCCAAGGCCGACCGTCAGGCCGGCTACGTCAGCCTGAGTTCGCCGTGGAGCGAGGAGGCCCGTTATGGCTGAGTTGTCCCAGGCGGTCCTGCGCGCCATCGACCAGGCCCGGGCCGGCAGTGCCGACCCGCTGGCGGCCTTTATCTACGACCTGGACGCCTTGCAGGCCCATGTGCGCCAGGTGATGGCGGCGTTGCCGGCCGGGGTCGAGCTGTATTACGCGATCAAGGCCAACAGCGAGGCGCCAGTGCTGGCGGCGCTGGCCCCGCTGGTCAGTGGTTTCGAGATTTCCTCGGGTGGCGAGATCGAGCGGGTGGTGGCCTGTCCGACCCGCAAGCCCTATGTGTTTTCCGGCCCGGGCAAGCTCGATTCCGACCTGCGCGCGGCCCTGGCCCATCAGGTGGAAGCGGTGCACCTGGAAAGCCTCAACGAGATCGAGCGCCTGCAACGCCTGGCCGAAGAAGCCGGGCGGGTGCAGCCGGTATTCATCCGCATCAACCCGCAGTTGCCGCAGAACCAGTCGAGCCGGCTGGCCATGGCCGGCACCGCCACGCCGTTCGGCATCGACGAGGCGGAACTGGCCGAGGCCGTGCAAAGGGTCGACCGGGCCAGCCATCTGCGCCTCAAGGGTTTCCATGTGCACGCCATGTCCCACCAGCAGTCGGTGGAGCGCCATGAGCAGTTGCTGGACTTCTATCTGCAACGCTGGCCGCTGTGGAAGGCCCTGGCGGCGCACCCCGAGCAACTGACCCACCTGAATGTCGGCGGCGGCATCGGCGTCGACTACCTCAGCGGCCAGCAGTTCGACTGGCAGCGCCTGTGCCGCTACCTGGAACGCCGGCTGGCGGAGCAGGGCGATCAGGCGCCGATCCTGCGCTTCGAGCCCGGGCGGTTTATCAGTGCTTTTTGCGGTTACTACGTGATCGAGGTGCTGGACACCAAGACCAGCCACGGCGAGCACTTCCTGGTGTGCCGCGGCGGCACCCACCAGTTCCGCCTGCCCGCGGCGCAGAGCCACAGCCACCCGTTGATTCACCTGCCACGCACGCCGCAGCCGGCGCACAGCACAGAGCAGGCCTGGACCGTGGTCGGCCAGCTGTGCACGCCCAAGGATGTGCTGAGCCGGGCCCAGCCGCTCAAGGGCGTCAGCGTCGGCGACCTGCTGGTGCTGCCGATGGCCGGGGCCTATGGCTACAACATTTCCCACGCCGACTTCCTCTGTCATCCACGGCCGGCGCAGCACTTCCTGCGCCAGGGTGAATTGCTCGAAGGAGCCGGTCTGTGAGTTTCAAGGCACCGCGCGCTTGGGTGGTGGTCAACGTGCTGCTTGGCACCCTGACCGTCAGCCTCAACAACAGCTCGCTGAACCCGGCGTTGCCGGCGTTCATGCAGGCGTTTGCCATCGGCCCGTTGATGGCCACCTGGATAGTCGCGGCCTTCATGACCAGCATGGGCATGACCATGCCGCTGACCAGTTTCCTCAGCCAGCGCCTGGGCCGGCGACGCCTGTACCTGTGGGGCGTGGCGCTGTTTATCGGCGGTTCGCTGCTCGGTGCCCTGGCCGATTCCATCGCCCTGGTGATCGCCGCGCGGGTGGTGCAGGGGATCGCCAGCGGGCTGATGATCCCGCTGTCCCTGGCGATCATCTTCGCGGTGTACGCCAAGGACGAGCGCGGCCGGGTCACCGGCCTGTGGGGCGCGGCGGTGATGCTGGCGCCGGCGGTGGGCCCGCTGTGCGGCAGCCTGCTGCTGGAGTGGTTCAGCTGGCGCTCGCTGTTTTTGATGAACGTGCCGATCGGCGTCGTTGCGCTGCTGATGGGCCTCGCGATACTGCCGCCTTCCGAGCCGGCCGAGCGCAAGCCGTTCGACCTGGCCGGCTACCTGCTGATCGCTTCGGGCATCGGCCTGCTGATGATTGCCATCAGCCGCCTGCACCACGCCGCCGGGCTGCTGGACCCGTTGAACCTGCTGATGCTGCTGGTGGCGGTGCTGTGCCTGGTGGCCTTTGTCCGCCTGGAGCTGCGCCGCGAGGCGCCGCTGCTCAACCTGCGGATCTTCGCCCTGCGCGGTTACCGCCTGAGCGTGATCATCGCCGTGGTGCAGTCGGTGGGCATGTTCGAGTGCCTGGTGCTGCTGCCGTTGCTGGTGCAGACGGTGCTCGGCTACAGCGCCATCTGGACCGGCCTGGCGCTGCTCTGCACGGCGGTGTTCGCCAGTCTGTTCGGGCGCATGGGCGGCAGCGCCCTGGATCGCCACGGGCCGCGTCTTGTCGTGTCCATCGGCCTGCTGCTGACCGGGCTGTCGACCCTGGCCCTGGGCCTGCTCCCGGCCAATGCGGCGATCGGCCTGGTGTTCGCGCTGATGATGCTGCGCGGCGCCGGCCTGGGCCTGTCCTACATGCCGGTGACCACCGCCGGGCTGAATGCCTTGCCCGAGCCGATGGTCACCCAGGGCGCGGCGATGAACAACATCTCGCGGCGCCTGGTGTCGTCCCTGGGCATTGTCATCGCCTCGCTGTGGCTGGAGTTCCGCCTGGTCGATGGCGGCGCGCAGGCCCAGGCGGGCATGTCGTCCGCCATCAGCGAGGTGTTCGTGGTCACCGGCCTGCTGATCCTGCTGGCGTTGCCCTGCGCCTGGCGTTTTCCCCTTTCCGACGAGACCGCCGAGGCTGTGCCCGTCGCGCTCGAACACCGTTAACCCTTCTTCGCACAAGGTATGAACATGGCGACTGCAATCTCGACAACCTCAAGCCAGCCCTCCGGTCCCGGTGCCTGGCTGGCCACGGTGGATGGGCGTATCGACGAAAAAGTCCAGCAGCGGGTGGTCGGCCAGCTGTTGCAGACCCTGCTGTATGAAGGCGTGCTGCCGTTCGACAGCCAGCCGCTGGAGGGCGGCCCGCACGGCCATGACAGCGGCCAGCGCCGTTTCGTGGTGCTCGGCATCGACGGCCAGCAGCAGCGGGTGGAGTACCACTGCAACGGCCTGCTCAGCGCCAGCTTCGATTTGATCCGCCTCGATTCCGCCAGCCTGGAACGCCTCGACAGCCGCGGCCAGCGCAGCGTGCCGGACCTGCACCAGGCCCTGGCCGAGCTGCTCGGCGACTACCAGGACAGCCCGCACCTGGGGCGTTTCATCCAGGAACTGGAGCAGACCCAGCTCAAGGATCTGCAAGCGCGCAGCCAGGGCTACCAGGCCGAAAAGCCGGCCCACCAGCTGGACGTGGACGCCCTGGAGCAGCACTTCATGGACGCCCACAGCTACCACCCGTGCTACAAGTCGCGCATCGGCTTTTCCCTGGCGGACAACCAGGCCTACGGCCCGGAGTTCGCCACGCCGATCGCCGTGGTGTGGCTGGCGGTCGCGCGCAACCGGGCCTCGCTCAACCATTCGCAGAAACTCGATTTCCCGACCTTTATCCGCCAGGAGCTGGGCGCCGCGCGCTGGCGGCAGGTCGAGCAGCAACTGGCCAGCCAGGGCCGGGCGCTGGACGACTACCAGCTGCTGCCGGTGCACCCATGGCAGTGGGAAAACCTGATTGTCTCGACCTTCTACCCGGAGCTGCTCAGCGGCGAGCTGATCTACCTCGGCACCTCGGATGACCAGTACAAGGCCCAGCAGTCGATCCGCACCCTGGCCAACGCCACGGCCAAGCAGCGGCCGTACGTCAAGCTGGCCATGAGCATGACCAACACCTCCAGCACGCGCATCCTGGCGCGGCACACGGTGCTGAACGGGCCGATCATCACCGACTGGCTGCAACAGCTGATCGCCAGCGACAGCACCGCGCGCCAGCTGGATTTCGTGATCCTCGGCGAGGTGGCCGGGGTCAGCTTCGACTACCAGCACCTCCCTCCGTCCCGCAGCCCCCAGGCCTACGGCACCCTGGGGGCGATCTGGCGCGAAAGCCTCCATCAGTACCTCAAGGCCGACGAGCAGGCGGTGCCGTTCAACGGCCTGAGCCATGTGGAGAACCGCTACGGCACAGGGCCGCAGCAGCCGTTCATCGACGCCTGGATCCGCCAGTACGGCCTGCAGGCCTGGACCCGCCAGCTGCTGCAGGTGACGGTGCCGCCGATCATCCACATGCTCTACGCCGAAGGCATCGGCATGGAATCCCACGGCCAGAACATCGTGCTGATCGTCAAGCAGGGCTGGCCGCAGCGCATCGCCCTCAAGGACTTCCACGACGGCGTGCGCTACTCGCCGGCGCACCTGGCGCGCCCCGAGCTGTGCCCGGAGTTGGTGCCGCTGCCGGCCAGCCACGCCAAGCTCAATCGCAACTCCTTCATCCTCACCGACGATGTCAACGCGGTACGGGATTTCTCCTGCGACTGCTTCTTCTTTATCTGCCTGGCGGAGATGGCGATCTTCCTGCGCCAGCACTACCAGCTCGACGAAGGCCAGTTCTGGCAAATGACCGCCGAGGTAATCCTCGACTACCAGGACGCCCATCCGCAGCACCGCGACCGTTTCGGCCTGTTCGACGTGTTCGCGCCGAGCTACGAGGTCGAAGAGCTGACCAAGCGCCGCCTGCTGGGCGACGGTGAGCGGCGCTTCAAGTCGGTGCCCAATCCACTCCATGCCTACAGGCCGCAAGCATGCTGAGAAGCAACCAGCTGAAACGCAAACTGGCGGCCGGGCAAACGGTGTACGGGCTGATCAGCTCGATTCCGGCGCCGGCGGCCATCGAGCTGATCGCCGAGGCCGGGTTCGACTTCGTGATCATCGACATGGAACACGTGCTGATCAACCCGGAAACCGTCGAGCACATGATCCGCACCGCCGAAGCCTACGAGCTGACGCCGCTGGTGCGGGTCGCCGACCTCAACCCCAAGACAATGCTGCGCCTGCTCGACGGCGGCGCCCAGGGCATCGTGCTGCCTATGATCGAGTCCGCTGGGCAGTTGCAGACGGCGATTGCCGCCTGCAAATACCACCCGCTGGGCCAGCGCAGCCTCAACGCCGGGCGCCCCGGCAGTTTCGGCAAGCACAGCCTGGCGCAGTACGTGGGGCAGGCCAACGAGCAGATCATGCTGGTGGCGATGATCGAAAGTGCCGCCGGCGTGCGCAACGCCGCGCAGATCGCTGCGGTGCCGGGCCTGGACATGATCCTCGAAGGCGCGGCCGATCTCTCGCAATCCCTCGGCATGCCCTGGCAGATCGACCAGCCGGCGGTCCAGCAGGCCCTGCTCGACAGCTGGCAGGCGGCGGACCATGCCGGCGTGCCGTATTGCGCGATTCCCCGACAGCAGGGCGACCTGGGACGCTGGCGCGAGCGCGGGGTCCGGGCCTTTGTCCTCGGCGACGAACGCGGCATTGCCTTTCGTGCTCTCCAGGCCAGGTTGGCCACCCTTTCTCTAGAAGGAAAATAATCCGATGAACTTCACAACCATGGCCGCCGAGCTGGTGATGCAGGACCTGATCGATTGCCTGCTCGCCGAAGACTTCTTTGGCCGCGAACCCTTGCCGTTGCTGACTGCCAGCCAATGGCGCCAGGCCCATCCAGAAGCCCCACCCCTCGAAGCCCCAACCCTTGAAGGCGCGGATGCCCGGCAGCGGATCTGGGAGTGGTGCTGCGACGCCCAGGAACAGCGCTTTATCAGCATCGCCCTGCGCCCGGGCATCACCCAGCAGTGGGAGAAGGTCCCGGGCACGCAGGTTCTGGCCCGCCAGGAGCAGCGCTGGACGGCGCTGGGCCCGGTGGACTTCATGCGCCGGGTGTTCACCGGCATGGGCCCGCGTTTCCAGGACAACGAGAAGGGCCTGACGCTGTTTCTCGAAGTGCTGCATATCAGCGTCTGGCAGACCGCCCTGTCCCTGGAGCACCGGGTTGACCACCAGGGCCTGATGGCCCAGGACGGCGCCACCTTTTTCCGCACCATGGAGCAGTGGGCTTCGCTGCGCGATCGTCCGTACCACCCGCTGGCCAAGGCCAAGCAGGGCTTGCTGCAGGCCGAATACCAGCAGTACCAGGCCGAGTTCGCCCAGCCGGTGGCGCTGAACTGGGTGGCGGTGCGCAAGGACCTGCTGCAAGGCGGCGCGGGCGTGACAGACCTGGAACAGATCTACCCGGCGCGCTACCTGTTGCCCGAAACCTTGCAGGAACACCTGGCCGGGGAGCTGCGCGAGCGCGGCATTGGCGACAGCCATGTGGCCTTGCCGGTGCACCCGTGGCAGTTCGAGCACGTATTGCCGACGCAGCTGGGCGATGCCTTCGCCCGTGGCGACTGCCAGCGCCTGGACTTCAGCGAGGCCACGGTCTTCGCCACCTCGTCGCTGCGCTCGATGACCCCCTGTTTCGCCAGCGCCGACTACCTCAAGCTGCCGATGGCCATCTATTCCCTGGGCGCCTCGCGCTACCTTCCGGCGGTGAAGATGATCAACGGCGGCCTCAGCGAGGCGCTGCTGCATCAGGTGCGGCGCCTCGATCCGGTGCTGGAGCAGAGCCTGCACCTGTGCGACGAGAGCAAGTGGTGGTCCTTCATGCCGCCCCAGGCGACCCTGTTCGACGAGGCGCCGCGGCACCTGTCGGCGATGGTCCGCGGTTACCCGCAAGCCTTACTCGACGACCCGGACTGCCGCCTGCTGCCGATGGCCGCCCTGGGCACGCCATTGCCCGGCAGCAACCGGCACTTCTTCGATGAGTGGATGCAGTACCGCGAACTGCCGGCGACCCAGGCTTCGGTGCTGACCCTGTTCAGCGAGCTGTGCCAGCGCTTCTTCGACGTCAACCTGCGGATGTTCCGCCTGGGCATGCTCGGCGAGGTGCACGGGCAGAACGCGGTGCTGGTGTGGAAGGCCGGCCAGGCCCAGGGCCTGCTGCTGCGCGACCACGATTCGCTGCGCATCTTCGTGCCGTGGCTGGAGCGCAACGGTATGGCCGACCCGGAATATCGGATCAAGAAGGGCCACGCCAACACCCTGTATCACCAGCGTCCCGAAGACCTGCTGTTCTGGCTGCAGACCCTGGCGATCCAGGTCAACGTGCGGGCGATCATCGACACCCTGGCCCAGGTCTACGCCGTGCCGGCGACTGCATTGTGGAGCGCCTTGCGCCAGGTGCTGGACGCTCTGTTGCAGAGCATCGAGTTCGACGATGAGGCCCGGGCGATGATCAGGCGCCAGCTGTTCGAAGCGCCGCGCTGGCCGCAGAAGCTGCTGCTGACGCCGATGATCGAACGCGCCGGTGGCCCGGGCAGCATGCCGTTCGGCAAGGGCGAAGTGGTCAACCCGTTCCAGCGGCTGGCTCCCGATGCCTGACCCGCTGATCCATCCTTGCAGGCGCACGCTGTTGCGCCTGTCCCTGGGGTTGCTGGCCTTGCCACGGATCGCCCGCGCCGAACCGCTGCGCCTGGTCACCCTGTTCCAGGGCGCCACCGACAGCGCCGTGGCGCTGGGCGTGACGCCCTGCGGCGTGGTGGAGTCTTCGAGCGAAAAGCCGACCTTCCGTTATTTGCGCCCGGCGCTGGCGAATGTTCCTCATGTTGGCCTGGAAACCCAGCCCAGCCTTGAGGACATCGTGCTGCTGGAGCCGGACGTGATTGTCGCCTCGCGTTTTCGCCACCAGCGCATCGCGCCGCTGCTCGAACGCATGGGCACGGTGCTGATGCTCGAGGAGGTCTTCGAGTTCAAGCGCACCCTGGCGTTAATGGGCGCGGCCCTGAACCGCCAGCAGCAGGCCAGCAGCCTGCTGGGGCAATGGCAGCAGCGGGTGGCGCGCTTGCGCGAGCAGTTGCAGGTGACTTTCGCCGGGCGCTGGCCGCCCACGGTGTCAGTGCTGGATGTGCGTGAAGACCATGTTCGCAGTTACCTGCCGAGCAGTTTCGCCGGCTCGGTGCTCACGGAGCTGGGTTTCGCCTGGAACCCGGTCGCCCGCGAGTCCCGGGGCACCTATATCAAACTCACCAGCAAAGAGAACTTGCCCGTGGTCGATGCCGACCTGTTTTTTGTATTCCAGCGCGACAGCCAGGCGGTGCAGCACAACTATGAACGGCTGGTGCATTACCCGTTCTGGCAGCAGCTGCGCGCCGTGCAACAGCAGCAGGTGTGGCGGGTCGATGGCATCGCCTGGAGTTTCTCCGGAGGGATCCTCGGCGCCAACCTGATGCTCGACGACATTGCCCGCCTGGTGGCGTCTTCATGAGCCCTGGGCTGAAACTCGGCCTGGCGCTGGTCGTCCTGCTGCTGTGCGCTGGCCTGAGCCTGGCGGCCGGGGCGACCTGGATCGAACCGTCGCAGTTGCTCAAGGGCCTGCTGCAACCGGACAGCCTCAGCGCCGGCCAGCAGTTGATCTTCAACAGTCGCTTGGCGCGCACCCTGATGGCCGTCGCCGTGGGTGCGAGCCTGGCGGTGGCGGGGGCGCTGATGCAGGCGCTGACCCGCAACCCGCTGGCATCGCCGGGGTTGTTCGGGGTGAATGCCGGGGCGACCTTCGCGATCATCCTGTGCTCGTCGCTGTTTGCCCTGTCGTCCATGAGCCAGTGGCTGTGGTGCGCCTTTATCGGCGCCGCGCTGGCCGGCAGCCTGGTGTGGCTGATCGGCAATCGCGGGCAGGGCAGCCTCAACCCGCTGCGCATCGTTCTGGCGGGGGCGGCGATCACCGCGTTGTTTTCCGCCTTCAGCCAGGCGTTGCTGGTGGTCAACGAGGAGGGCCTGGACACCGTGCTGTTCTGGCTCGCCGGGTCGTTGTCCGAGCGTGACCTGGGGCTGGCCGCGCCGCTGCTGGTGGGCGTCTTGCTAGCCTTGCTGGGATCGTTGCTGCTGGCCGGGCAGGTCAATGTGCTCAACGCCGGCGAAGCCATCGCCATCGGCCTGGGGCAGCGCACCGGGTTGATCCGCTGGCTGATGAGCGTGCTGATCATCGGCCTGGCGGGTAGCGCGGTGGCGCTGGCGGGCAGCATTGGTTTCATCGGCCTGCTGGTGCCGCACATGGTGCGCAAGGGCCTGTCCATCGACCATCGCTGGTTGCTGCCGGGGTGCGCGGTGCTGGGGGCGATCCTGCTGTTGCTGGCCGACACCCTGGGGCGCCTGGTGATCCTGCCGCAGGAGGTGCCGGTGGGGGTGATGACCGCGTTGTTCGGCGCGCCGTTCTTTATTTTCCTGGCCCGTCGTGGAGGCCGTTATGAATAACACCCTGACCCTGCGCACCGCCGGCTTTTCGCGGCGCATCGACCTGGCGACCCTGTGGCGGCTGTTGCTGGCCGTGCTGGCGACGGCACTGGTGATGCTCGGCGCCTTGTCCCTGGGCAAGCTCAACCTGTCGCCGCTGACCGTGCTGGAGCTGCTGTGGCGCGGCGGCGACGAGCGCCTGCTGTTCATCGTCGAGCAACTGCGCCTGCCGCGCCTGCTGCTGGCAGCCCTGGTCGGCGCGGCGCTGGCGGTGTCCGGCCTGATTTTGCAGAGCATCATCCGCAACCCGCTGGCATCCCCCGATCTGCTGGGCATCACCAGCGGCGCCAGTGCCGCGGCGGTGCTGTACCTGTCGTTCTTTTCGTTGCTGCTGGGTCCGCAGTTCTTGCCATTGGCGGCGATGCTCGGCGCCGGGCTGGCGGCCCTGGCCATTTACCTGCTGGCCTGGAAGCAGGGCACCTCGCCGCTGCGCCTGGTGCTGATCGGTGTCGGCGTGTCGGCGCTGCTGGCGGCGGTGACCACCTTTGTCCTGGTGTTCAGCCCGCTGACCACCACCTTGTCGGCCTATGTCTGGCTCACCGGCAGCGTCTACGGCGCCAGCTGGCCGGAGCCGCGGGCCCTGGCCGGCTGGTTGCTGGCGATCCTGCCGTTGCTGGTGTGGCTGGCGCGCCAGGTGCGGGTGCAACAACTGGACGATGCCTTGGCCCAGGGCATCGGTGTGCGGGTACAGTGGCTGCGCGCCGGCCTGCTGCTGGTCAGCGTGGCCCTGGCCGGGGCGGCGGTGGCCTGGGGCGGGGCGATTGCCTTTGTCGGGCTGATCGCGCCGCACATCGCCAAGCGCCTGGTGGCCCCGGGGTTCGCCGGGCAGGCGGTGATGGCGGCGCTGGTCGGCGCCAACCTGGTGATGCTCGCCGATCTGATCGGGCGCACCCTGTTCCTGCCGCTGGACCTGCCGGCGGGGATCTTTGTCGCGGTGCTGGGCACGCCGTTCTTTCTTTATCTTTTGATCAACCAGCGGCACTAAGGAATTCCCGATGTCCTCGATGGCAACCCAGCAACTGACCCTGGGCTATCAGCGCCAGGTGATTATCGACGGGCTGGACCTGCAACTGCCGGCGGGCCAGGTGTCGGTGCTGATCGGCAGCAACGGCTGCGGCAAGAGCACCCTGCTCAAATCCCTGGCGCGGCTGCTCAAGCCGCAGCAGGGTTCGGTGATCCTCAATGGCGAGGATATCCAGCACAAATCCACCGCGGCGGTGGCGCGCGAACTGGCGATCCTGCCGCAGATGCCCAGCGCCCCCGAAGGCATCACCGTGCGCCAGCTGGTGGCCCTGGGGCGTTATCCCTACCAGAACTGGATGCAGCAATGGTCGGCCCAGGACGAAGCCATGGTCGAGCGCGCCCTGTTGCAGACCGGCGTGCAGGCGCTGGCGGAGCGGCCGGTGGACGCCTTGTCCGGCGGCCAGCGCCAGCGGGTGTGGATTGCCATGACCCTGGCCCAGGACACCGAGATCGTGCTGCTCGACGAGCCCACCACCTTTCTCGACCTGGCGCACCAGATCGAAGTGCTGGACCTGCTGCGCGAACTCAATCGCCAGGAGAACAAGACCATCGTCATGGTCCTGCACGACCTCAACCTGGCCTGCCGCTACGCCGACCATATGGTGGCGGTGCACCAGCGCACCGCGTTCGCCCAGGGCCGGCCCGAGGAGATCCTGACCGAGGAACTGGTCAAGCAGGTGTTCGACCTCAATTGCCGGATCATCGCCGATCCGTTTTTCGGCACGCCGCTGTGCATTCCCTTTGGCCGGGAACTGCCGCGATGAACCTGCAAGCCGCCTTCAACCCGCAAGACTGGAGCGTGCTATCCGGGCCGTTGCGCCTGAAACCCATGGCCCAACGCGACCGCCAGCGCTCCCTGAGTGCCCGGGCCTTGCTCGACGATGACACCTGTATCGCGCTGCTCGACCAGCTGGGGCCGGTGATCGGTTCGCCGACCCGGGCGATCACCGCCTCGCTGCTGGCCAAGCGTTTTTCCTTCCTCGCCACCGGCGCCTGCCTGTACGCCATGTCGGTGTGCGACCAGGGCCTGCTGCTGTCCCTGGACGACTGTGTGATCGAGTACGGCCACGACGACGGGCTCTGGACGTCGTCGATGCCGCTGGCGGACCGGCCGCCCCAGGCGTATGCCGCGGGCGAACGCGACGCCTGGCGCTCGGCGATTGTCGAGGCGCTGTTCGCCGGGCTGCTGGCGCCGCTGTGGCAGACCTTCAACCGGGTCAGCGGCATTTCCCGGCGCATCCTTTGGGAAAACACTGCGGTGCGGGTCTATTCGCTGTACGAAAAACGCATGGGCAAGGTCGAGGACCCGCTGATCCGCTTGCGCCATGAGGCGGACTTCGACTGGCTGCTGCAAGAGGCCGCGCCAGCGCTGTTCGGCCTGGACTACAACCCGCTGCGGCACTTCCGTCGGCCGCCGACGCAGCTGGAGGAGGGCAAGAGCATCCGCTTTCGCCGCACCTGCTGCTTCTATTACGAGGCCACCGAGCCCGCCGAATACTGCTCGACCTGCCCGCTGCTGCGTCCGAGGAAATGCCGATGATCGCTCCCCGCCAACACCACGCCAGCGCCGCCTTGCTCGAGCATTACCGCGGCATCGCGCCTTCGACCCTCGGCCACTTTGGCGACGAGGGTTACCTGCGCGGCATCCGCCCGCTGTTCGACGGCCTGCGCATGCTCGGCAATGTGGTCACGGTCAAGGTCTTCGCCCCGGATGGCGCCATCCTGCGCGACGCACTGCTGCTCAGCGAACCGGGGGATGTGCTGGTGATCCAGTGCGTGGGCGATCAGGAGTGCGCCTGCTGGGGCGAACTGCGCACCCTGGCCGGGTTGATCAAGGGCCTTTCCGGGGTGGTGGTGGAGGGCGCGGTCACCGATGTCGCCGCCTTGCGCGAGCATCGCCTGCCAGTGTTCAGCCGTGGCGTCAGCGCCTACACCACCCGCGGCATCGGCGAGCAAGGGGAGGTCAACCTGCCCATCGAAGTGGCCGGGGTGCGGGTCAACCCGGGGGATATCGCCATCGGCGACGACGACGGCGTGTTCATCCTCGACCGGCAACGGGCCGAGGCGCTGTTGCCGCAGCTGCTGGCCAAGGAAGAGCAGGACCGCGAGCGGCGCGCGGCATTCTTGCAGCGCCTGGCCGCCATCCGCTGACGCGTCGGCGAACCGGCCGGGTTTGCACTTTTATAAGGCTCGCGGCTCCGGCCTTGCACCAGGCTAAGGCGATTCCTGGCCCAGGGTAGGCTATCCGGGAGCCTTGCAGAATGACCGCGCAACCCCGCCAGCACGGCCTTTCAAGGCGTGCGGCGCCGCCTGGCACAAAGGCTGCAAGACAGCCGTTAACGCCCCACCGCGCATGTCGCGGGCGGGCCGCCCCCTCGGTCAACGCAGATCGATCGGCCAACCGGCCATGGGCACTCGGTGAGTCAGGCACAGCAGCCCGATCGCACACCGCAAATAACAGGCAAAGGCGCCTGGAACCGTGAGGTTTCAGGCGCTTTTTTTTGCTTTAAAAAAACCGTGATTGGCTTGGGTCGGGTGCTATTTATGAATGCCATTGTTGCCCCTTTGAACACACACAAAACCCTGATCGTGATCGGTAACGGCATGGTCGGACATCATTGCGTCGAACAGCTGGTGGCGCGTGGCGCGCTTGAGCAGTACCGCCTGCACGTCTTCAGCGAAGAGCCGATGCGCGCCTACGACCGGGTGCACCTGTCCGAGTATTTCAGCGGTTGCGACGCCGAATCCCTGGCCCTGGGCGATGCCGCGCTGTACCAGGCCCCGGGCCTGACCCTGCACCTGGGGGTGGCGGTGCTGCGCATCGACCGCGAGCACCGCCAGGTCATCACCGCCGCCGGCCCGGTGCACTACGACAAGCTGGTACTGGCCACCGGGTCCTACCCGTTCGTGCCGCCGATCGAGGGCGCCGCAGGCGATTCGCGCCTGGTCTATCGCACCCTGCAAGACCTCGATGCCATCCGCGCCGCGGCCGCCAATGCCCGGCGCGGCGTGGTGGTGGGCGGCGGGCTGCTTGGCCTGGAGGCGGCCAATGCCTTGAAGAGCCTGGGCCTGGAAGCCCATGTGGTGGAGTTCGCCCCACGGCTGATGCCGGTGCAGCTGGACGAGCAGGGCGGTCGCGCGTTGAAGGCGCGGATCGAAGCCCTGGGCGTCGGCGTGCACCTGGGCAAGGGCACCCAGTTGATCAGCGCCGGCGAGCAGTACCGCTACCGGATGAACTTCGCCGGCGACGACTTCCTCGAAACCGACCTGATCGTGTTCTCCGCCGGGATTCGTGCCCAGGATGCCCTGGCCCGCGACTGCGCCCTGGAGATCGGCCCGCGTGGCGGCGTGGTGGTGGACAACCAGTGCCTGAGTGGCGACCCGCACATCTACGCGATCGGCGAGTGCGCCAGCTGGAACGGCAGCCTCTTCGGCCTGGTGGCCCCGGGTTACCAGATGGCCCGCAGCGTCGCCGCGCAGCTGTGCGGCGAGCCGGGCGAGTCTTTCATGGGCGCGGACATGTCGACCAAGCTCAAGCTGCTGGGGGTCGATGTCGGTTCCATCGGCGACGCCCAGGGCCTGACCCCGGGCGCGCGCAGCTACCAGTTCATCGACGAGGCCACGGCCAGCTACCGGCGCCTGGTGGTGGATGCCAGCGGCAAGCAGGTGCTCGGCGCGGTGCTGGTGGGCGACAACAGCTACTACGACACCTTGCTGCAATACATGCAGAACGGCATCGCCTTGCCCGCCGAGCCGGCCGGCCTGATCCTGCCGTCTAGCGCCGGCGCGCCGACCCTCGGTCCGGGCGCCTTGCCCGAGTCGGCCACGGTCTGCTCCTGCCACAACGTGACCAAGGGCGCGATCTGCTCGGCCATCGACGGCGGCTGTTCCGAGCTCGGCCAGCTCAAGGCCCGGACCAAGGCCTGCACCGGTTGCGGCGGTTGCGCCGGGCTGCTCAAGCAGGTGTTCGAGCACGAACTGATCGCCCGTGGCGTCAGCGTCGACAAGAGCCTGTGCGAACACTTCGCCTACACCCGCCAGGAGCTGTACGCGCTGGTACGGGTCGAGGGCATCCTCAGTTTCAACGAGATGCTCGCCAAGCATGGCCGCGGCCACGTTGGCTGCGATATCTGCAAGCCGGCGGTGGGCTCGATCCTCGCCTCGTGCTGGAACCAGCCGATCATGGACCGTTCCCTGGTGCCGCTGCAGGACACCAACGACACCTTCATGGCCAACATGCAGAAGAACGGCACTTACTCGGTGGTGCCGCGCATCGCCGGTGGCGAGATCACCGCCGACAAGCTGATCGTGATCGGCCAGGTGGCGAAGAAATACGAGCTCTACACCAAGATCACCGGCGGCCAGCGCGTCGACCTGTTCGGCGCCCAGTTGCACCAGTTGCCGGATATCTGGGCCGAGCTGATCGCGGCCGGTTTCGAGACCGGGCATGCCTACGGCAAGTCGACCCGCACCGTGAAGTCCTGCGTGGGCAGTACCTGGTGCCGCTACGGCGTGCAGGACAGCGTGCGCATGGCCCTGGAGATCGAGGACCGCTACAAGGGCCTGCGTTCGCCGCACAAGCTGAAGTTCGCGGTGTCCGGCTGCACCCGCGAATGCGCCGAGGCGCAGAGCAAGGACGTCGGCGTGATCGCCACCGAGAACGGCTGGAACTTGTATGTCTGCGGCAACGGCGGCATGCGCCCGCGCCACGCCGAGCTGTTCGCCACCGACCTCGACGACCAGACGCTGATCCGCTACATCGACCGCTTCCTGATGTTCTACATCCGTACCGCCGACCGCCTGCAACGCACCTCGGTGTGGCGTGAAAGCCTGGAGGGCGGCCTGGATTACCTCAAGGCGGTGGTGATCGACGACAGCCTGGGGCTGGGCGCCGAGCTGGAAGCGCAGATGCAGCTGGTGGTGGACCGCTACGAATGCGAATGGGCCAACGCCCTCAAGGACCCGGAAAAACTCAAGCGCTTCCGCACCTTCGTCAACGACCAGCGCCCCGACCCGGACATTCATTTTGTCGAGGAACGCGGCCAGCGCCGGCCGATCATGGCCGCCGAACTCAACCTGATCCCTGTCACCGAGGAGGTGCTCTGATGAGCCTGTCGCCAAGCCTGCAACCTATCGAAAGTGGATTCGTCGAGCAGCCCGGCGTGCAGTGGCAGGCGGTGTGCAGCCGCCAGGACCTGGTCAGCCACAGCGGCGTGGTGGTCTGGCACGACGGCGCCCAGGTGGCGCTGATCTACCTGCCGGATGCCGCGCAGCAGACCCTCTACGCCATCGACAACCACGACCCGCAGTCCGGCGCCAATGTGATCGGGCGTGGCCTGGTGGGCTGCATCAAGGATGAGCTGGTGATCGCTTCGCCCCTGTACAAGCAGCACTTCCGCCTGGCCGACGGCACCTGCCTGGAATACCCGGAGCAACGCCTGCGCACCTGGCCGGCGCGGCTGCGCGGCGACGTGGTGGAAATCGGTGTGCGCTAAGCCGCGCGCGCCTTACTCGATCCAGATCCATGCTTGCCTGCGCGCCCCGTGGCGCGGGGCCGGAACCCCTGTTGCTCAAGTATCGGAGACGCCCATGAAAACCGCTGCTCAGTTGCTGAAGTTGAAGGCCGTGGAACACCGCCAGGTGCACAGCATCGGCCCGGACCAGATGGTGCTCGAAGCACTGCAGATGATGGCGCAGAAAAACGTCGGCGCGCTGCCGGTGATGGAAGCCGGGCAGGTGGTCGGCGTCATCAGCGAACGCGACTATGCACGCAAGGTGGTGCTGCAAGGCCGCTCATCGGTAGGCACCCCGGTCCGCGCCATCATGAGCGCCCCCGTGGTCACCGCCGACAGCCAGCACAGCATCGAACGCTGCATGGCCGTGATGACCGACAGCCACCTGCGCCACCTGCCGGTGCTGGACGGCGAGCAACTGATCGGGCTGCTGTCGATTGGTGATTTGGTGAAGGAAGCGATTGTCGAGCAGGCGGACCTGATTCGGCAGTTGGAGCACTATATTCGGGGGCATTGAATCGTGGATAGGGACCCTTCAAGCCAAGGCGATTCATTAATTAGTAGGAGCGAAGCTTGCTCGCGAGGCGTCCTGTCAGGCAAACCGCGCAGTTCCTATCGCCAGTTAGCTCCTACATGGTGTGAGGCGGGTCAAGGTTGGGGTGGGATTTATCGTTCAGCCTGAAGACGATGCCTTCCACTTCCATGTCGACGGTGTACTTGAACAACACATGGACGCTCTTGGACATGCCTAGAAAACGATAGCTATCCCAGCCGCCCGTCATGCCGGAGATAGGCACTCTATAAGGCGCTTCTGACTCCAGCGGCTCGCCATATTGAGATTTAACCCACGCCTGATTCATCTTCGTTTTGAGCTGGTGGGGAAGGCTCCCTCGGTATACGGGTTCTCCTTCAAAACCCTCAAGAAAGGTAATGAACAGGTTTCAAAACGTTGAGTGATGGCCCAAAAAACCAATTCGACCCCTGGCTCCGGCGACACTGTCACCCTGTCGCTGTCATCAAAGATGCCCTTTGGTGGTCCTCCTGGGAGATACATTCCTGAGGCAATCATTTCGGGGTAGGTGCGGCCAAGGCATTTAACCAAGTCATCGATCATTTAAGCGTGTGATCTTTCGTTCAGCTCGAACACTATCGTTTCAACTTCCATTCTGGCGCTGTATTTAAAAACCACCTGTGTTCCTTTGGGAATGCTCGGAAAGCGATAAATGTCCCACCCTCCCGTCATGCCCCGTATGGGCATTTTGAAAGGTGCTTTTGACTCCAGTGGCTCTCCAAAGCGAGACCTTATCCACCCCTGGTTCATTTGACTTTTAAGTTGGTAGGGTAGGCTTCCCTTGTAGAGGGACTTCCCTTGGAAGCTTTCCAGCAAGCTGATGAACAGCATTTCAAAGCGCTGACTCTTAGCCCAAAAACCTAATTCGATTCCAGGCTCAGGTGACATTGCCAAGGTGTCACTGTCCTCGAAAATACCTTTAGGCGGTCCACCTGGAAGATACATTCCGGAGGCAATCATTTCGGGATAGGTACGGCCGAGACTTTTAACCAAGTCATCAATTGTTGCTGCGTTCATATCAATACCAACCCTGTTCCCGGTGGAGATTATGCAGATGGGTGCGTGCCGTTTCGATCTGTTCTTCGGTAAAGCCTTCGTCCAACAGGTAAGGTTTCATAGCGTCGAGATTAGTATCTACGGCTGCACGCAGGTCAGAGGCATCCTCGACCTGCCGGGCCTTGGTGTTTCTACCGCCATACGTTGCACTGTATTTTTGGTGAACTTTTCGCGGGATCGCGATGCTCGGGGCTTTGCGTAAATTGTCTTGAATATCTTCACCTTGTATATGTGGATCGTTTGCTTTCAAAAAAGTCTCCAACGCCTTCTGCGACGGTATGTGATCAATATCCAACCCATCCTTGGCGCTTCTACTGGAAAGATCATTCGCCGGGCCGACCTCCAGCGGGTTGACCAGGGGCTTGGCGAAGACCAGGTACAACGAGCGCAGGCCGCTGCCCGCCGGGAAGGTGATGATGCAGTCTTCGACCTTGAGCTCGTCGATGGGCGCGCCCTGGAGCTGGCTGTCGCCGCCTTCGGCGATGGGGTGGACCATGAGGTTGGCCAGTTCGTCGGTCACCCCCGGGTAGGGTGTCGGGGCGGTGACCACCGGGCCGTTGTGCGGTGTCCAGGTGATGGTGAGCGTGCCGAGGTGGGCCTGCATGGCGTTTTTGTCGGCGTTCCAGTGGGCCTTGATCACCGGGACGCTGTCCTGGCCCGACTGGGCGCTGGTGTGGATGCCGTGGATGTGCAGCGCGCCCTGGCTGTCGCGGCGGAACTGGAAGCGCACCCGGGTAGTGGCGGCGCGCAGCTCGCGCAGTTGTTCTTCGCTGTAGAAGGCGTCGTCGCCGAGCAAGGTCGGGGTCATGGCCAGGAGCAGCACCTGTCCAGCCGGGCCGCTGACAGTCCTGGCCGTGGTGCCGGCCATCTGCACTGACCAGGCGAAGCTCCTGAGGAGCAGCTCGCCGGCGACCCTGCCGAGCCCGACCTCGGTCGCCGAGGATGCCATCAGCATGGTCTTGCCGAAATTGCCCGCGGGCTCGCTGGCGCTGCCGGCCTGGGTGGTGCCCCAGGGCGCGCTGCTGATGGACTTGGCGAAGACCAGGTCGGTGCGAGGAACGGGATCGGGCCAGGGGTCTGGCCGAAGGTAGACCGGCTGCGGTTCGGGCGCGGGGCAGAGCAGGCTGCCGCTGGCTGTGGCGGCGGAACTGTCGGTGACCAGCACCCAGTCGCCGTTTCTGACGGCGGCCAGAATCTCCCGGTCGCTGTGGATGCTGTAGTGCTCGCGCAACAGCTCGTCCAACCCTTCAAGGCTTGACCTGTTGCGTTGCAGGGCCATGCGCACCTGGGTTTCGGCGAAATACGGATCGTGCGCGTTCCATGCCTGCCGGTCGGAGGCTTTCAATAAGCGCATGTCAGTAAGCGCAAATCAGTAAATGCATGAGCGGCCCCGGCTTCTGGATAGGCCACGCATGCTAGGGGGCCATCCTGGCGCGGCGCTTTAGGCCCTTTCTGAAACGCTCGAAAGAAAACTCGCTTGTGGGCCGGCGATAAAACCGGCGATCCGTTTCTGGCGCTAAAAGCTGCCGTTCGTCACGGCGCACGGAGCGGGATTCAACTTTTGCCCACAATGATTTTCACAGCCGTTGTAAGGACCGCACCAGGCCCGGAGGGGCTGCTATCCGCCGGAGGTTGAGCCAGATGAACGACGACTCCCTGGACGAAACGCTCGAGGAACGCCGTCAGCGTCGAGTGGCGCGGGCGCTGAGCCTGAACCCCGACGAAGTGGCGCGCTGGGTGGTGGCCATGGAAGAGGACGGCAGCGGCATGGGCTATGTCATCGAGTTTTCCGCCGCCACGCCGGTCGGGGTGCTGGCCAGGGTGCCGGGGCTGGGCAGTGACCGGCTGATCAATATCGGCCCCATCGACTAGCCATCATGGCCTGCATGCCAGCACTGACCGCCGAACGCCTGCGGGCCTTGCACCGCGAAGGCTTCGTGCTGTTGCCCGGGGTGCTCGACGCGGACCGGATCAACTTGCTGCGCCACGCCATCGACGGCCTCAAGCCCCAGCATTGGGACTACAGCGGCTTGCTCGAACACTACAAATGCGTGTTCAATCGCGACCCGCTGTGGCTGGCGTTTCTCGACCTGCCGGGGGTGATCGAGCTGGCCGAAGCGGCGCTGGGCGACGATTGCCATGTCATCGGCCAGACCGCCTGGCGCTGCCATCCGGGCTTTCAAGGGATGGGCCTGCACCTGGATTACCTGGCGATGCAGTTGCCGCGCAGCCTGCTCAGCGATCCGGCCTTCGAGCTGCCGATGCAGATCTGCACCTGCCACCTGTACCTGGACGATATCGACCAGGACCTGTGCCCGACCCGGGTAGTGCCGGGCAGCCATCGCGCCGGGCGGCCGCCACGGGCCGGCGAGGAATATTGGCATGGCCAAACTGCCCAGGCCGTGCTGTGCCAGGCCGGCGACGCCCTGATGTTTCGCAGCGAGCTGTGGCATGCCGGCAGCGAGAACAGCAGCGTCGAACGCATCCGCTACCTGCTGCAGGTGCACTATGGTCGGCGCATGGTGGCGCAGAAGTTTTCGCCGTACCTGCACTGGCGTTTCAACCCCGAGGTGCTGGCGGCGGCCTCGGCGCGCCAGCGGCGGTTGCTGGGTGAGCATGAGGAGGCCGAGTACGACTGAGCGAAGGGACCGTCAGCTGTCGGGAAAGGGAATCGACAGCAGCCAGCGGCTGAACGCCTGCAACGATGGCAGGTGCTGATAGCGGCTGGGGTAGGCCAGGTAATAGCCGCGGCCGCTGTCCACCGGCTCGAACAGCGCCACCAGTTCGCCGCTGTGGATCTCGTCCTGCACCAGGATGCGCGGCACCAGGCCGATGCCGATGCCGGCGACCACCGCCTGGATCAGGTGCGCGGTCAACTCGAACCCTGGGCCCATGCGCATCGCCCGCGGATGCAGGCCGTTCTGCTCGAACCATTCGGGCCAGGCATCGGGACGCGACACCACGTTCAGCAGCAACTGCCCGGTCACCTCGGCGACGGACATCGAAGCGTGCTCGGGCAGGGCCTTGGGGCTGGCCACCACCGTGAGCTTTTCCGAGAGCAGCCGATGGGCCTCGTAGCCGGGCCAGTGGCCGGTGCCAGCGCAGATGATCGCGTGCATGTCGGCGGTGTCCTTCGACAGATCGCTGGTGACGATCCGCGAATGGATATGCACCAGGGTGCCCGGGTGGCTGGCGTAAAAGTCATGCATGCGCGGCAGCAGCCATTTCGAGCCGAAGGTCGGCAACACCGCCAGGTGCAGCGGGCCGCCGCCGGCCTTGTGGGCGATGGTCTGCAAGGTGGCGTTGCGGATCCGTGCCAGGGCCGCGGCCAGTTCGTGGTGATACAGGGCGCCGGCGGCGGTCAGCTCGATATGCCGGCCGTCACGGCTGAACAGCGGCACTTCCAGCAGCGACTCCAGGGCCTGGACCTGGCGGCTGACGGCGCTCTGGGTCAGCGCCAGTTCTTCGGCGGCCTTGGTGAAGCTGCCATGCCGCGCCGCGGCCTCGAAAGCCACCAGCACTGACATCGACGGAGTGAGTCGTCTTGGGTTCATTCATAAAACTCATGAAAAAAGCACATGAAATACATTTGCCCACGGTGCAAGGCTTTAGGAAAATAGGCTTTTTCGGCTGGCCGCCGCCCCTCGGGCTGCGTGCAAGCATACGTGTTTTGCATGCACCGCTGCGCCTTTTCTCTGCCTGGAAACCTTTTTAATGATTGCTCTGCTTGCCCCCGAACGCGACCCGCTGGCCCACTACCAAAGCTTCCTCGACGCCCTGGCCGCCGACGGTTTTCGTGGCGAGATCGCCCGTGACCTGGGCCTGCGCACGGTGCTGGCCACCGACAACTCGATCTACCAGCGGCTACCGCAGGCCGCGGTCTTCCCCCGGGATGTCGCGGACGTGGAACGCCTGGCGCGGCTGGCGGCGAGCCCGGAACACCGCGCGGTGGTGCTCACTCCCCGTGGCGGCGGCACCGGCACCAACGGCCAGTCGCTGACCGACGGCATCGTGGTCGACCTGTCGCGGCACATGAACCAGATCCTCGAGATCAACGTCGAGGAACGCTGGGTGCGGGTGCAGAGCGGGGTGGTCAAGGACCAGCTCAACGCCGCCCTCAAGCCCCACGGCCTGTTCTTCGCCCCGGAGCTGTCGACCTCCAACCGTGCCACCGTCGGCGGCATGATCAACACCGACGCCAGCGGCCAGGGCAGCTGCACCTATGGCAAGACCCGCGACCACGTACTGGCGCTGAGCACCGTGCTGCTGGGCGGCAGCCGCCTGGACAGCGCGTCGATCGACAACCGCCAGTTGACCGAAGAGGCCGCGCAGCCCGGGCGCATCGGCGAGGTCTACCGCTGTGCCCAGGACATCGCCGACCACCAGGCCGAGCTGATCGAGGCGATCTTTCCCAAGCTCAATCGCTGCCTGACCGGTTATGACCTGGCGCACCTGCGCGAGACGCCGGAGCGCTTCAACCTCAACAGCGTGCTCTGCGGTTCCGAGGGTTCCCTGGGCTTTATCGTCGAGGCGCGGCTGAATGTGCTGCCGATTCCCCGGCACTCGATCTTGGTCAACGTGCGCTACGCCGGCTTCATGGATGCGCTGCGCGATGCCAAGGCGCTGATGGCGCTGAAGCCGCTGTCGATCGAGACGGTGGATTCCAAGGTGCTGATGCTGGCCATGCAGGACATCGTCTGGCATGGCGTGGCGCGGTATTTCCCCGAGCAGGCGGACGCCCCGACCCTGGGCATCAACCTGATCGAGTTCAGCGGCGACGACCAGGAAGAGCTGGAGCAGCGGGTCGACGCCTTCGTCCGCCACCTGCAACAGGACAGCTCGGTGCTGCGCCTGGGCCATACCCTGGCCATCGGCGCCCAGGCGGTGAACCAGGTGTACGCCATGCGCAAGCGCGCGGTCGGCCTGCTGGGCAACGTCCAGGGCGAGGCGCGGCCGCAGCCCTTTGTCGAAGACACCGCGGTGCCGCCGGAGAACCTGGCCGACTACATCCTCGAGTTCCGTGCGCTGCTCGATGGCTACGGCCTGCAATACGGCATGTTCGGCCATGTCGACGCCGGCGTATTGCACGTGCGGCCGATCCTCGATATGAAGGACCCCAAGCAGGCGGCGTTGATCCGGCCGATCTCCGATGCGGTGGCGGCGCTGACCCACAAGCACGGTGGCCTGCTGTGGGGCGAGCACGGCAAGGGCCTGCGCTCGCAGTACGTGCCGGACTATTTCGGCGAACTCTACCCGTCGCTGCAGGCCCTGAAGGCCGCGTTCGACCCGTTCAACCAGCTCAACCCCGGCAAGATCGCCACCCCGGCCTCGGTGCCGGAAGCACGGCTGACCCGGGTCGACGAAGTGGTGCTGCGCGGCGAGCTCGACCGCACCATCGACGAGCGCGTCTGGCAGAGCTATGACAGCGCCCTGCATTGCAACGGCAACGGCGCCTGTTACAACTTCGATCCGGACGACGCCATGTGCCCGTCGTGGAAGGCCACCCGCAACCGCATTCATTCGCCCAAGGGCCGCGCCTCGCTGATCCGCGAGTGGCTGCGCCTGCAGGGCGAGCAGGGGGTGGACGTGCTGAACGGCGGTGGCGCGCGGCTTTCCAACCTGGCCCGGCGCGTCTATAACAGCGCGGCGCGGTTGGCCGGGCGCGAGGACTTCTCCCATGAGGTGTACGACGCCATGGCCGGCTGCCTGGCGTGCAAGTCCTGCGCGGGGCAGTGCCCGGTCAAGGTCAATGTGCCGGAGTTCCGCTCGCGCTTCCTCGAGCTGTACCACGGCCGTTACCTGCGCCCGCTGAAGGACTACCTGATCGGCTCCCTGGAGTTCAGCGTTCCTTATCTGGCGCGCCTGCCGCGGCTGTACAACGCGTTGATCGGCGCGGCGCCGGTGAGCCGGGCGCTCCAGCACCTGGCGGGGATGGTCGACAGTCCGTTGCTCAGCACCCTGGATTTCCAGGCGGTGTGCCGCCGGCGCAACGTGCGCATGGCCAACGCCGCGCAACTGGCGGCGCTGTCTGCCGAACAGCGCGAACGTAGCGTGATTCTGGTGCAGGACGCCTTTACCCGGTTCTTCGAGACGCCGCTGGCGGCCGAGTGGCTGGAGCTGATCGAGCGCCTGGGCTTGCAGATCTACCTCGCGCCGTTCGCGCCAAACGGCAAGCCTTTGCAGGTCCAGGGCTTCCTCGGCGCCTTTGCCCGGGCCGCGCGCTACAACGCGCAATCGCTGCTGAAGCTGCAAGCCAGCGGCGTGCCCCTGGTCGGGCTCGATCCGGCGATGACCCTGGTCTACCGCCAGGAATACCGCAAGACCCTGGGGGCGGCTCAGGCGCCCGAAGTGCTGCTGCCGCAGGAATGGCTGGCCCGGGTGCTGCCTGAGCTGTCGGCTGAAGCGAGCCCGACCGCCGAGGCCGAGTCCTATCAGTTCCTCGCGCACTGCACCGAGAAAACCAACGAGCCGGGCAGCATCGGCCTGTGGCAACAGGTGTTCGCGCGGATGGGCCTGAAGCTGCAAGTGCTGGCCAGCGGTTGCTGCGGCATGTCCGGTACCTACGGCCACGAGACCCGCAACCTGGCCACTTCGCAGGTGATCTACCAGCAGTCCTGGCAGCCGCTGGTGGCCCGCCACGGCCAGGGCGGCCGACTGCTGGCCGACGGTTATTCCTGCCGCAGCCAGGTCAAGCGCCAGGAGGGGCAGGGCCTGCAGCATCCACTCCAGGCTCTGCTGGAACAACTGCGCAAACGCCCGCTAGCGACCTGACGACAGGGGGCGATGTAGCCGCTGCCGAGCCCGCGAGGCTACGTACGGCAACGCAGTTGCTGCAAAGCCTGAGTCCGTGGTCTGCCTGGAAAAACGCGGTGTCCGGTCCAGCGCCCGCTGCGCGGTCGTGCGCAGCCTGCGGCAGCGGCTACACAGGCAACGTGGTTCCTGTAGCCGCTGCCGAGCCTGCGAGGCTGCGCTCGGTTTGGGCGGCATTCCGACGCAGCGACCGCAAACCCAGCATCCCGGATCTTCCCGCCGGCGCGGGGGCTTCAGTCGGTGCCGTCCATCAACTGCTTGATGCGCAGCCAGTCGTTGCGCGCTTCCAGGTATTTTTCGTTGGCCCGCTGCTTGGCGCTGCTGAACAGGGCCAGGCGGTCGTCGTCGACATGGTCGGTGTTAAGCAGCTCATAGGCCTGGACATCCAGGCGGTCGGCTTCGGCAAACAGCCGGGCGTTGTTCGCCAGCTCGCGGTTGATTCGTTCTGTCCTGCTCATGGATGCATCGTCCTCCTTAATCCTGCATAGGGCCGGCCACGGCAAGACACCTGAGCCCATGGGTATTCACCTTGCACCGGGTGCCTCGGCCGCTGGCCGAGCTATCGAGACCCTGCCTGAATTTGGAGAATCGCCTTTTACCGGGGGTTCCATGGCGCTGCCGAGTGGTTGTCGGCAGCGCGCGGATGGGCGCGGGTCAAGGCTATTCCGGCGTGCCATGGATCAGCTCCAGGGCCTCGCTGCGCGACAGCGGCCGCTGCATGCGCTGCGACAACAGGGCCATGGCCCGCGGGTATTCGCAGGCGACCACCGACTCCACCTGTTCGTTGAAACACAGCAGGGCGATAAAGCGGTACTGCTCCGGCTCGCCCTCGAAGACGATCTGGTTCCAGCGGCGGGCATGGCCGAGCACCTCGAAGGTCTGGTCGTAGAAGTAGGTCCAGAAGAACGGCACCACGCTGAAACTCAGCTGTTCGCCGAGCATATTGCAGGCGGCGAGCTGGCCTTGTTGCTGGGCCACGCGCCAGTGTTCGATGCGCTGCGAGCGGCCGTCGCAGGGGTAACTCACGAGATCACCGGCCGCCCACAGGCCATCGGCCACG
Source organism: Pseudomonas sp. GW821-FHT09E12 (assembly GCF_059416085.1). NCBI lineage: Bacteria > Pseudomonadati > Pseudomonadota > Gammaproteobacteria > Pseudomonadales > Pseudomonadaceae > Pseudomonas > Pseudomonas sp. GW821-FHT09E12. The sequence goes on from NZ_JBWKOM010000007.1 coordinate 67,786, forward strand.
GCCAGGCCGGCATCGGCTTTGAGCGAACCGTCCTCGGCCCGGTCGAGGCCTTCGACGAAGGCCGTGGCAGGGCTGACGCCGATGCCGAACAGCACCAGATCGACGGCGATGCGCTGGTCGTTGTCGAGGACCACCTGTTGCACCTGGCCCTCGCCGACCAGGGCCCGGGCTTCGCAACCGGCGTGGTAGATCACCCCGTGCCGTTCGTGCAGGGCCCGTATGGCGCTGCCGATGCGTTCGCCCAACTGGCGTTGCAACGGTACCGGGTGGCGACCGATCAGGTGCACCATCAGCCCGCGTTTGCGCAGGGCCGAGGCGGCTTCCAGGCCGATAAAGCTGTCGCCGACGATCGCCACGCGTTTACCGGGACGGGCCTGTTCCAGCAGGCGCGCGGCATCCTCCCGCGAGCGCAGCATGAACACCCCCGGCAGGTCGGCGCCTTCGATGGCCGGCAGGTGCGGCTCGGCGCCGGTGGCCAGGAGCGCGGCGTCGTAGTCCAGGCGCTGGCCGTCGGCCAACAGGATCTGCCGCCGACGTGGGTCCAGGCGCAGGACCTCGGCCTGCAGCACCTGTAGATCGGCCTTGCGATAGAACTCCGGCTCGAGCAGGGGCGGAACCTCCGCCGGTGGCATTTCGCCGGCCAGCACGTATTTGCTCAAGGCGGTGCGGTCATAGGCGGGTCGCGCCTCCTTGTCGATCCAGGTCAGGTTCCGGGCGTAACCCTTGGCCCGCAGGGTCGCCACGGCCGCGGCCCCGGCAGCGCCGGCGCCGATCACCAGCAGCCGGCGCGAGTCGGCCTGCCGTGGAGGGGCGGGTTCGGCCATGGGCTGGTCGGCAACCCAGACCCGGTTGTCATGGCGGATGTCGACTTTGTAGCGCTTGAGGCTCGCCAGCGGAGGCGGCTCGCAGACCAGCCCGCTGTCGCAGGCAAAGGCGCCCTTGTGCCAGGGGCAGATCAGCCGCCCCTGATACACCGCACCCTGTTCCAGCGGCGCCCCGGCGTGGGGGCAATCGGCCTGGTAGGCCCGGACCTGATCGCCGGTGCGAATCAGCAGCACGGCTTCGGCGCCGACCTGGACCCGGGTGCCGCGGTCTTCGGGCAACTGGTCGAGGCGGGCCACGACATAAAAGGTCATCGCTTTTCTCCTGCGCATTGCGCGCCCTCGGCCATCCTTGCGCGCCACCTTCTCGGGGGCGCGGGGCCGGGTACGGAATCTTCTGCTCGAGGGCGCAACGCGGCCCGGCCAAGTGGCTTCGCACGGCTTTCGTCATGAACGCCGCCAATCGCTGGATTAAGTGTGGACCCTGCAAAGCCCGGCCGATGGGCGCGCTCCGATAGCCGGTCATGCCCGGGCCCGGGCCAGGCCGCTAAACAGCCAGTTCGATCAACCGGCCTTCGATCTGGCCGGCCTCGATGGTCAGGCAGCCGAGGCTGACCGGCAACTTGAAGCGCCTTGGCCCGGCGCTGCCCGGGTTGATGTAGAGCACATCGTCCTGCCAGAACTGCAGCGGTCGGTGGGAGTGGCCGGTGACCACCACCCGCACGCCCGGCGGCAGAGGCTTCGGCACCTCGGCCAGGACATGGCAGAGCAGCAGGTCGACGCCATCGAGCTGCACGGTGACGTGATGGGGCAATGCCCGGGCCCAGTCATGGGGCTGATCGACATTGCCGAATACCGCGGTCACCGGCGCCAGGTGTCCGAGGGTGGCGAGCATCTGCGGGTCGCCGATATCACCGGCATGCAGGATATGCGCGCAGCCCTGCAGCGCCGCCAGCGCGCCGGGACGAAGCAAGCCATGGGTGTCGGAGATCAGGCCTATTTTCATGCGTCGCTTTTCATCGAAGGCTGGCTAACGTGGTTTCGCCGTGGTGCAAGCATAGCCGGTCGCGCTCGACGGCAACCGGCGCGGGCAGGCCGGTGGCATGGGCGGTCCGGGCAAAAAAAGCCGGAGTGCGTCAGGGACGACACTCCGGCGTTGTGGATCAGGCTTTGCGGGTACCGCCGCCAGAGCCTTGGGTGCCGCCTTTCTTGCCTGCGTCAGGGGCTTTTTGCCGATCGGCGGGGATGTTGCCCCCCGAGCCCTGGCCGCCGGATTTCTTGCCGGCCGGGGAGGGTTTTTGAGTGTCCTTGTTGCCCATGAGTGGGTTTTTTCCGCTGGTAGCCATTTTTTCAATCCTCGATAGTGAGCGATTTGACACCTCGCAAGATTGGGAAACACAACCGCAAACGAAAGTTTGAAAAAGTTTCTTGCGGGACGACGAATGGACTGGCCGCGAGGGTGCGTATACATGCCGGTTCCAGCCTGCGCGTTCATGCCCATGGCCCGTCCGCTTCGGCGGCGCTTTTTATGGTGCTCGTAGCGGGCGAGCATCGGTTGGGTGCTCGGGCCGTGGGCCATGTGTTTGGGGCTGCGCGATCAGCCGCCCGAGACTTTCCAGTGCCTGACGTCGTCGGCGAAGACCACCTGGCGCACCTCGTGGGCGATGCCGTAGGCCAGCGACTCATGGGCGGCGATGACCTTTTCCTCGGCCGACAGGCATTTGAAAATGTCCAGCTGGGTCGCCGCGTCGGCGGTTTCCAGCTCGTAGATTTTCACGTAGCGCGCCAGGTCGTTGTCCAGGCTGGAGAGGTATTCGCGCAGGCGCTGATGATCCACCGAGCTCTGGCTGAAGTACCAGTTCATCGGGTGGATCAGAAAGCGCGAATGCGGCGCGGTGATGCGCCGGTTGGCGGCGAGAAACATGATGATGCCCATGGACTCGATGTTGCCGGCGTTGATCGCGCACAGCGGCACCGGCAGCGATTTGAGAAAGGTGTAGAGGGTGAAGCCGAAGTTGGTGCTGCCGCCGGTGGTGGAAAGATTCAGCAGCAGCGAGGTGGCGCCTTGTTCGATGGCTTCCAGGCAACTGTCGCGAAAGCGTTCGGTGGTACCCTGGTCGATCTGGCAGTGAAAATGCACGATGTGCTCGGTCATCGGACGGCCTCCCGGTGCGGGCCACGGTGCGTGACCTGGCTCTACGATTGAGCCCGGGTGGCGGCGAAAGTTTCGCTGAGCAGGTGTCTGGCCAGGAGGGCCGGGCGACCGCTCATCCATTGCCCTGCACCCCCTGGCCCGGCCCGGTGCCTAACGGAGTAGGGCCCGGATTCACCGGGCCTGCCGTGAGGTGCACCATGTCCCAGTCGATGCATGACCCCAGCGAGCCCCGCACTCCTGAACCCGACCCTCTGCAACCGGCTCGCCGGCACGACCCGGTGATCGATCCCAACGTCAACGGCGATGCCGAACGCGCTAAGCGGCGTGACGATGACAGGGAGCGGCCAATGATCCCCGATCTGCCGGCACCGAACGAACCGACGCCACTGTCCGATGACCGCCGCTGACCGTGACACGACGGGTGGCTGAAGGAACAGGAGATCGGGGGTGGGGGATCAGTTGCGGTCCAGCCATACCGTCTGTGCGTTGCAGAACTCGCGGACGCCGAAGTGCGACAGCTCACGGCCGAAGCCGCTTTTCTTCACGCCGCCGAAGGTCACCCGCGGATCGCTGGCGCAATAGCCGTTGATGAACACGCCGCCGGTTTCCAGCTCGGCGGTCAGGCGTTCGGCCAGGGCGACATCCCGGGTGTAAATAGTCGAGGCCAGGCCGAATTCGCTGTCGTTGGCCAGTTCCAGGGCGTGTCGGGCATCCCGGGCACTGATGATCGAGGCCACGGGGCCGAACAGTTCCTGCTTGAACGAGGTCATCCGGTCGGTGACGCCGGCCAGCACCGTCGGCAGGTAGAAATTGCCCGGGCCCTCGGCCTTGGCGCCGCCCAGCAGCAGGGTCGCGCCTTCGCTCAAGGTGGCCTGTACTTGCGCGTCCAGTTCGTCGCGCAGGTCGAAGCGCGCCATGGGACCGATGTAGGTGGCGTCGGCCAGCGGATCGCCGACTATCAGCTGGCGAGTGGCGGCGACGAACTTCTCGGTGAAGGCCTCGACCACCCCTTGCTCGACGATCAGGCGCTTGGCGGCGGCGCAGACTTGCCCAGTGTTCTGGTAGCGGCCGATGACCGCGGCCTGCACGGCGGCGTCCAGATCGGCGTCGTTGAGCACGATAAAGGGGTCGGAACCGCCGAGTTCCAGCACGCACTTCTTCAGGGCCGCGCCGGCCTGGGCGCCGATGGCGATGCCGGCGCGCACGCTGCCGGTCAGGGTCACGGCGGCGATCCGCGGATCGGCAATCGCCCGGGAGACGCCGTCCGCGGTGACGTTGATCACCTCGAACACGCCTTGCGGGAAACCGGCGCGCTGGAAGGCTTCCAGCAGCAGGTAGGCGCTACCCATGACGTTCGGCGCATGCTTGAGCACGTAGGTATTGCCGGCGATCAGCGCCGGTACCGCGCCGCGCAGCACCTGCCAGATCGGGAAGTTCCACGGCATCACCGCAAGGATCGGGCCCAGCGGCCGGTACTCGATGCGCGCCTTGCCGCTCGGCACCGGGGCCGGCTCGGGGGCGAGCATCGCCGGGCCTTCGGTGGCGTACCACTCGCAGAGCTGGGCGCATTTTTCGATCTCGCCGCGGGCCTGGGTAATCGGCTTGCCCATTTCCAGGGTGATGCTGCGGGCCAGGGTTTCGCCGTTGTCGCGCAGGGCCTTGGCCAGGGCCAGCAACAGGGCCGAGCGCTGTTCCAGGCTGCTGCGGCGCCACTGGGCGGCGGCCGCGGCGGCGCGGGCGAGGGCGGCGTCCAGCGCCTCGGCGGATTCATAGGGGTAGTGGGCGATCTGCTCGCCGTTGGCGGGGTTGATCGAAAGGGCGTGGGTCTGGCTGGAAACCGGGGTCATGGCAGCGTCCTGTGGGCTGGGGAATGGCCGCAGGTTAGGCTGGTACAGGGCTTATGAAAACTGAATAATAAAGAGCCTATCTTTCACGTTTGGAGAATGAGATGGACCTGGTGCAGCTGGAAATCTTCAAGGCGGTGGCCGAGCAGGGCAGCATCAGCGCCGCGGCGCAACTCATCCATCGGGTGCCATCCAACCTGACCACGCGGATCAAGCAGCTGGAGCAGGATTTGGGGGTGGAGCTGTTTATCCGCGAGAAAAGCCGCCTGCGCCTGTCGCCGGCCGGCTGGAGTTTCCTCGACTATGCCCGGCGGATTCTCGACCTGGTGCAGGAAGCGCGGCTGACGGTCGCCGGCGAAGAACCCCAGGGCCCGTTCTCCCTGGGTTCCCTGGAGAGCACGGCGGCGGTGCGGATTCCGGCCTTGCTGGCGGCCTATAACCAGAAGCACGTCAAGGTCGAGCTGGACCTGTCCACCGGCCCCTCCGGGACCATGATCGATGGCGTGCTGTCCGGGCGCCTGACCGCGGCCTTCGTCGATGGCCCGGTGCTGCACCCGAGCCTGGAAGGCGTGCCGGTGTTCGACGAGGAAATGCTCATCATCGCGCCGCTGGGGCATGCGCCCATCACCCGCGGGCGCGACGTCAACGGCGAGAGCATCTACGCCTTTCGCGCCAACTGCTCGTACCGCCATCACTTCGAGCGCTGGTTCAGCGAGGATGGCGCGGTGCCCGGCAAGATCCACGAAATGGAGTCCTACCACGGCATGCTGGCTTGCGTCAGTGCCGGCGCCGGCCTGGCGCTGATGCCGCGCAGCATGCTGGAAAGCATGCCGGGCTGCGGCACGGTGAGCATCTGGCAGCTGGCGCAGCCGTTCCGTTTCCTGCAGACCTGGCTGATCTGGCGCCGCGGCACAGTATCGCGCAGCCTGACCCACTTCGTGCGCCTGCTGGAGGAGCGTGGGGTCTGAAGCGGCAAGCTTAGAGCTTGTAGTTCTTGCAGCTTGCCGCTCAGAGCTTAGAGCTTAGAGCCGCTTACAAGGTCGGCACGGTCTGGTTGCGCCCCGCGTGCTTGGCCATGTACAGCGCCGAGTCGGCCTGCATCAAGAGGGTCTTGAACTCGGGCGTGGCGGGCACGCAGCTGTAGACGCCGAGGCTGATGGTCACGACGCCGCCGGGGTTGTCGACATGCTCGATCGCCAGTTCCTGTACCGCCAGGCGGATGCTCTCGGCCAGCACGTAGGCGCCGCCAGGCTCGGTGTCCGGCAGCAGCACCGCGAACTCTTCGCCGCCGTAGCGCACCGCCAGGTCCGAGGGGCGCCGCACGCACTGGCTGATGGCCCGGCTGACGGCGCAGATGCAATGGTCGCCCGCCACATGGCCATAGCGGTCGTTGAAGCTCTTGAAGTGGTCGATATCGAGCATGATCAGGCTGATCGACGAGCGCTGCCGGGCCGCTCGCAGCCACTCCAGTTCCAGGTTGCGCTCCAGGTGCCGGCGGTTGGCCAGGCCAGTCAGGCCGTCCTGCAACACCAGGGTCTCCAGCACCGAGCGGGCTTTCTTCAAATGGCTTTCCACCCGCAGGCCCTTGCGCACCTGTTTGAACAACAGGATGCCGACCAGCAGGTTGATCAGCAGCACAACGGCGATCATTGCGGTCAGCTGGTAGGTATCGGCACGCCAGCTGCTGAGAATGGACTCCTGGGAGTTGGCCGCCGCCACCACCAGCGGGTACTTGTACAGCACCCGATAGCCGAACAGGCGGTCGACGCCGTCGATGATCGACTTGACCATGACCGTGTCCGCGGGGGCACGGGGTATGTGCACGGAGAAGATTTCGCCCCGGGCCAGGGACGCACCGATGAGCTTCTCGTCGAATGGCCGCCTGGCGATGATCGTGCCCTGGGGCAGGGCGAGAAAGATCGCGCCCTTGTCGTCGATGCTGAAACGATCGAAGAACTTGTCGAAGTACTCCATCTTGATGGTCGCCAGCACCACGCCCTTGAAGTTGCCCTGGGCGTCGTTGACCCGGCGCGAGAACGGGATCACCCAGTCGCCCGTGGTCTTGCTGCGCAGGGCCGCGCCGACCCTGGGGGACAGGGTTGCATTCTCGCGGTGGAACTTGAAGTAGTCGCGGTCCGAGTTGTTCGCCTTTGGCGGCTTGTAGTCGAACGAGGTGAGCACCCAGTTGCCTTCCCGGTCATAGAAGAACAGGCCGTGCAACTGTTCGGTGGTGAACACGCGCTTTTTCAGCAGCTTCTGGGTTTTTTCCAGGGCCTGGGGCGACAGGTCGTCGAGGCGCTCGATCAACTCTTCGAGGATCAGGTTGGCTTCGTCGAAGGTATCGGTCGCCTGTTGTGCCATGGACAGGGCCAGGTTACCGGAGATCAGCCGGGCTTGCGCCAGTTCATGGGCCTTGCTGTTGATGACCTGGATGCCATAGATGCTGAGAATCGACACCGCGACCACCATCAGGAAGGCGATGGTGACCGCCAGTGCGGGAAGTCGTTTCGACTCCAGGGCAATATCTTCGGGGCTGATGCCGGGTTTTCCGTCCATGGTGTTCCTTGTCTTGCCGGGAGTGAAACAGGGCTGTCATCGGGTTCCTTGATGACAGCTGCGGCTCGTTGAAAAAAGTTGCCAGGGCCTTAGCCACGATAGCTCAGTGCTTCCCACCGCAAGATAAAAAACAGGGCGCTCGCCGGCGGTGCGCCCTGCAGGGGCCGGTTCATGCGCTAGGCTGGGCCGGTGGCTCGCCAGCCGCCTTGTCCTGGCTGTCGCTGATCAGCATCAGGTTCTGCGGCGACGACAGGGCGATGCCCACTTCGCGCAGGCGCCCGAGGATGGTGAACAGCAGGTCGCTGCGGGCACCGGACACCGAGCGCGGGCTGCCGACGTAGCCGCTGACGCTGATGATCAGGCCATTGCTGGTCAGGTCCTTGAACGATACCGAGGTCGCCGGCGCCTTGAGAATCGCCTCGTGCTCGGCATAGGCCTGCAGCAACAGCTCGCGCACCTGCAGCACATCGGTTTCCAGGGGCAGGGTCAGGGTGATGCCGACCACGCCCAGGGCGTTGTCCATGGTTACGTTGCGCACGTTCTGCGAGATGAACTGCGAGTTCGGCACGATCACCGTGGAGCGGTCGGACATCTGGATTTCCGTGGCGCGCACGTTGATCCGCCGGATATCGCCCTCGACCCCGGCCAGGCTGACCCAGTCGCCGACCTTCACCGGCCGCTCGGTGAGCAGGATCAACCCGGAAATGAAGTTCTGCACGATGGCCTGCAGGCCGAAACCGATACCCACCGACAGGGCGCTGACCACCCAGGTCAGGTTGGTCAGGTTGATCCGCAGGGTCGACATCACCACGATCGCCAGCAGGACAAAGCCGATATAGCCGACCAGGGTCACCAGCGAGGCGCGCATGCCGGCGTCCATGTTGGTTTCCGGCAGCAGCCGCTCGCTCAGCCAGCGCTTGAACACACGCACGGCGAACATCCCGCCGACCAGGAACGCCGCCGCCAGCAGCAGGTCCTGGGGCACGATGTTGAGGTTGCCCAGGGACCGGCCGCTGACATCCAGCTGGGCTAAGCCTTCCAGCAGTTCCCCCGGGCTCGACCCGGACGGCATGAACGCCAGCAGCGCCGCGGTGAACAGCAGCAGGGTCCGGCCGATGCCCGCCAGTACAGTGGTGGCCTGGGCCTGGTGGCGCGGCGACAGGCCCAGGGCCGCCGCCAGCGCCAGGCCGCCGGGCTGCTTGGGCGACAGCAGGGTTTCGCAGAGGTCGCCGAAGCAGGCGATCAGCAGGTAGGCGCTGGTGGTCACTACGCTGATCCACAGCAGCTTGACGGTGAGGAAGTACGCCAGGCTCAGGTAGCCACTGAGCAGCGACAGCAGGATCACCGCCACCCAGACCGTCACGATGAAGGGCAGCAGCCCGGCGATGCCGGTGGGGCGCTCCAGCTCGAAGCGTCGGCGGGTACGGCGATGGCGCAGCAGGGCGAAGAAAAAGATCAGCGCGATGACCAGCGCCGTCAGGCCGTTGACCGCCACAGTCAGGGCCAGGCTGCTGGCGATCACGCTGTTGATCCGCTCCTCGCCGGCGGTGAGCAGCAGCGCCAGCGCGAGGATCAGCGGGAACGGCCCCAGGGCCGTGGCGATCTGATCGGGAATCGGCGGCAGGCGCCAGGACGGCCGCGACAACATCAACATGGCGCGGCCGAGGCCGACGATGAAGGAGCAGAAAATCAGCAGGCTCAGCCACTGGCCGATCAAGTTGAGCACATCGGCGCTCAGCGTCGCGCTGTTGACCAGCCCCCAGCGCAGCAGCGAGGCGGCGGCATTGATGGTGACGACGGTCGCCAGCCCCACGGTCAGCGCCAGGGCGCTGCGGCGCAGGCGGCCTTCGGGCAGCCAGCGGATCATCGACCAGATCGCCAGGCGTTCCAGCAGGCGCCGGCCGACCACCCAGATCAGCGCCACGATGACCAGCGTGGTAATGAACAGCCCGCGATTGCCAGGGGCCAGCGCCGTATCGAACGCGGTCAAGGCTTCATCGGAGAGACGGTTCAGGCGTGCGAGGTCATCTTCGGTCGGGCGGATCAGCGTAGACCAGAAGGCCGGGCTGAGGGGGCTCGCCGAGCGGGTGCTGATCTGCGAATTGAACAGGCTGCGCCGCAGGTTGATGATCTGCGCGGCGAGGTCGCGGCCGGACTGGCTGAGCAGGTTGGCCTGGCGCTCTTCGTCGAGCAGGTTGTCCTTCTGCACGCTCAGCACCTGGCGCTGGCTGGTCAGGCTGGGCGCTTCGTCGGGCAACGGTGGGCCGAGGACCTTGAGTTGGTCGTCCAGGCGCTCGATATCGGTGGCGCGCAGGGCGATCAGGCTGTCGGCCTGCTTCTGCACTTGCAGCGCGGCCTGGCGCAGGTCCGAGAGCAGGTCGTCGTTACCGCTCGCCGACACGCTCTGGCGGATCAGCTCCAGCCGGTCGTTGAGCTGCTCAAGATCCGCGCCCTCGGCCAGCAGCGGCAGCTGATTGCGGGCAACACTCTGCGGCCCGGACGCCGGGGCCGCGAAGGCCGGCAGCGCAATACACAGCAACAGGGCCAACAGCCCCATCCCCCAGCGGTTCTGTCTCACTCGCCGCATCTGTCATGTCCTCTTTTGCTGTTCACCAGCCCTGACGAGCATAGACCGCGCCATCGCGGCATAAATTCCCCGGTGGGTGGCCCGCTGCCGTGGCGATCAGGGTGGCGCAGCATGCCGGTTTATGCGGTGTTCGAGAACGGGGGCGGTGAAAAAATCCTTAAGGGGAAACCAGGCCGCTCAGCGCCGGCCGCCGCGATAGGCCCCCGGTGGCAGCCCGGTCCATTGTTTGAAGGCGCGCTGGAAGGCGCTGGGTTCCGAGTAGCCCAGGCGTTCGGCCAATTTGGCGACGCTCACCGAGCCGCGGGCGAGCAGGGTGCAGGCCAGGTCCCGGCGCAATTCATCGCGCACCCCGAGGAAGGTCACGCCGAGCGCCGCCAGGCGGCGGGCCAGGGTCTGCCGCGAAATGCCCAGGGCCCTGGCCGCCTCGAGTTCCGACAGTCCGGCAAAGGGCTCGGCGGCGCACAGCAAGGCGCGCAGGTGGGCTTCGAAGCTGGCCAGCGGGCCGGGGGCGATCACCGCCGGCAACAGGTGGCGGGCGAAGCGCGCCGCCTCCGCCGGCCGGCGCATCAGCGGCGCCTGCAGGTTTACCGCCGGCAGCTCCAGCCATGCCTGCGTGGCGAAAGCCGGTTGGCGGCCGAACAGAAAGCGCGTTTGCGCGGTGAAGGCGCCGAGGTGCCCGGGCAGGACGATCCGCCGCAGCGGCAGGGTTTCGCCGGTGAGCCAGCTGCCGGTGTGCCAGAGCGCCAACAGCAGCATATGCGGCCAGAGCACCGAGTCGGTTTGCGCCCCAGGGCGCGGCGTCAGCAACAGGCGGGCAATCCTGGCGTGTTTTTCCAGGCGCCAGGGCGGCGAATCGTCGAACAGCTTGTAGAAGCGCGCGGCCTCTTCGAAGGCATCGGCCAGGGTCGGCAGGTGCACCAGCAGCCGCAGCAATTGCTCGAAGCTGCCCGGAGGCACGGTGCGGGCGAAGAAACCCAAGGCTTCGTCGGCGCCGACGCCCACGGCCAGGCGACTCAAGGCGCGGTAGTTGAGCGGCGCCACGCGATAGCCGTCGCGCAGGGCCTCCCTGGGCAAGTCGCAGCGTTCGAGCAGCGCGGCGCGTGCGTCGGCGTCGAGACGCAGTTGCCCCAGCATCTCGCGCACAAAACGCGCGGGAATGGTCGGGGCGACGATCCAGTGCGGGTAAGGGCGGGTCATGTCAGTTGAGGCAAAGCGTCATTGGCGGCCACTCCGGCGTCCTGCAGATTGATGCGACCCACTCCCAGGAGCCAGTCGATGACAACCACAACTTTGCCCGAGCGGCACGACTACATGAGCAACGGATGCGCCAGGACCTATAGGTCGACCGCCGGTACCCAGCCCGCCGTGCCCGCCGCGCAACTCGACGAGCTGATGGCCCGCCTGCAACGCGACGGCTTCGTGGTGCTCGAACGGCTGTTCGATGAGCAGCAGGTTAGTCGCATGCGCGAGGATCTGCTGGGACGTTTCTGCCAGACCGGGCGCAACTCGTTCGAGGGCGCACGCACCCAGCGGTTGTATGCGGTGATTGCGAAAACGCGGGTCTGCGATGGGCTGGTGGAGCATCCGCTGATCCTGGGCCTGCTGGACCGACTCCTGGCGCCCAATTACCTGCTGTCGCAGCTGCAGGCGATCAATATCCTGCCGGGCGAGTGCGCCCAGCACCTGCATTACGACGATGCCTTCTATCCCATGGCCCGCCCGCGGCCGGCCTATGGCGCGGCGACGATCATGGCCCTGGACGACTTCACCGGCGACAACGGCGCCACCGTGGTGATTCCCGGCAGCCATCTGTGGGACGGGCGCCTGCCCACCGCCGCCGAACAGGCCGCCGTGCTGCCGGTGGTCATGCCCAAGGGCTCGGTGGTGTTTTTCCTCGGCACCCTCTGGCACGGCGGCGGCGCCAATCGCAGCGGCGCGCCACGCCTGGCGCTGACGGCGCAGTACTGCGAACCCTGGGCGCGCCAGCAGGAGAACTTCATCCTGTCGACCCCGCGCCACGTCGCCCGGCAATGCAGCGAACACATCCAGCGCATGCTCGGTTACTCGATCCACGCGCCGTTCATGGGCATGGTCAATGGCATGCACCCCAAGCGCATGCTCGAAGAGCCGCAGGGGCGCTGAGTGCTGCCAGGCCGAGGGGCTCAGTTGCCGTCGGCGACCTTCCTTTCTATCTCGGCGATTTTCCTGGCGATGTCCTCGGCCTCCTACCCGTTGCCTTGCGCAGGGCCAGGCGTGGCGGCGTCATCGAGGCCACGGCTCTGTTCTTCCTCGTCGCCAGGGTCCGGCTGCCCGGGGCGTTCTTCGGGGGCGATCCCGGAGGCCGATGTGGATGCTTTCGGATAGTGCGATTCAGGGTTCATGGTGGGGCCCTCGCTGGGGTTGTTCATCGCCAAGGGGGAGGCCTATACCCCGAAAGGAAAGGTGTCTTCTTCATGACTGAGACCGCTCGCCACCGGCAGCGGGGTAACGGCACCGGTCGTTTCATGCCAGACCAGCGCATCGAACTGCTCGCCCAGCACCGCCTGGAAATAATGGCTCTGGCGCTCCGTCGCGGGCCGGTAGATGACGCCGATCGCCCGCTCCAGCAGCGGCTCGGATAGCGCCTGGCGCAGGTCTTCGCGCTCGGGGGCGCGCCAGTCGGTCAGCGAGGCGGGAATGCCCGCCTGGAGAAACTGCTGCTCCCAGCTGTCCGCAAGGGAAGGCCGCACCTCCTTGACCCCCATGTCACCGTCCCAGTTATCAGCGGCCACCACCTGGCCGCGGTCGGTGCTCATGCCGATCAGCACCGCAGCGTCGCCGTAGGCCGTGCGGCACAGCTGGCCGATGTTGAATTCGCCGCGCCAGCCCATGTCGGTCGCCGCTGCGTTGCCGATGTGCGAGTTATGCGCCCAGACCACCGCCTTGGCGCCCGCGCCACGGTGCGCGAGCAAGGCTTGCAAGGTATCGAACATGTGTTTGTCGCGCAGGTTCCAGGAGGCGGCCGAGCTTCGGTACATGGCCCGGTAGTACTGTTCGGCAGAGCGTACGACCCGGGCATTCTGAGTGGCGCTGAACAGCGCTTCAGGGTTGCTGGCAAGGCGTTCGCTCAACAAGGTGTTCAACTGCTGGACCACCGCCTCCTCGCAGGAAGCCTCGTGCCCGCGCTCGACGAAATGGCCATACAGCGCCGGGTCGTCCTGCCAGGGCGTCAGGCAGCCATAACGGTGACGGGCTTCATGCGCCAGCCGGGCGTTGGTGCGATCGAGGTAGGCCAGTACTTCGCTGATGGAATTGCGCAGGCTGTAGACATCCAGCCCACGAAACTCGACGCGCTGCTGCGCGGGCAGGGGGCGATTGTGGCGGTGCAGCCAACGGATGAAGTTGCACACCTCGACGTTGCGCCACATCCAGCTCGGAAAGCGGCTGAACGCCTGCTGCCCGGCGGTGGATGGGCCGAGGTCGCGCACATGCCGGTCGATGTGCCCGGCGTCGGGCCAATCGGCCTCGATGGCGACGATGCCGAAGCCGTGGTGGGTGATCAGCCGTTGGCTGATGGCCGCGCGGGTTCGATAGAACTCGCGGGTGCCGTGGCTGGCTTCGCCGATCAGCACCACCCTGGCGTCGGCATAACGGTCGAACAGCTCGCCGAAAGCCGCGGATTCGAGGGCGGGCAAGGGTTCGGCGTAGCGGCGCAGCAGCGCCTGGAGCCTACTGACGGGCTCCTTGCCACGCCCGGAGATCTCCTGCCGGCCTTTGCGTGGGTTCATGGCGCAGCCTCCTTCCAGGCAGAGGATCTGAATTGCCAGGGTCGATACAGAGAAGACGTCGCCGAAGAGAGGGTGTTCCCGCCTGGGGACCGAAGGTCGGCCAGTCAACGCCTGGATGCCATCAGCCCACCGGTAAACACCGGCTGTGGCCAGGATATCAATGGGCCTTGGCCACGCCCTGCAGCTTATGAGCGGGCCATCGAAGAAGCGGTGGTGCAAAGGGTCGCCGCGTTTCTGGACGATGGCGAAGCTATTCTGGAGGACCGGCTATTACCCGTTCGTGGCGTCGCTCATAAGCTGGGTTCGTCGACCAAAGGCCAGTTGTTCAAGGCCTGGTCAGCGTTTCTGAACCTGCAAGAGAAGCACACGAGAATGAAAAGACTGCACAAGAAAATCGCCCTGGTCACCGGCTCGTCCAAAGGTATCGGCGCCGCCATCGCCAAGCAGCTGGCCAGGGACGGCGCCACGGTGATCGTCAACTACAGCCGCGGGCGCGAAGAGGCCGAGCGGGTGGTCGAAGAGGTCCTGCAGGCGGGCGGTCGCGCCCATGCCATCCAGGCGGATGTCGCCAATGCCCTGGAAGTGAAGGCGCTGTTCAAGGCCATTGTCCATGAGCACGGCCATCTCGATATCCTGGTGAACAACGCCGGCGTCTATTCCACCGCGCCCCTGGCCGAGATCGATGAACAGGAGTTCCACCGCCAGTTCAACCTCAACGTCCTGGGCCTGATTCAGTGCACCCGCGAAGCGGTCGGCGTGTTCAACCCGGACGGCGGCAGCATCGTCAACATCAGCTCCAGCGTCACTTCGTTCACCCCGGCCCATTCGACGGTCTACACCGCCTCCAAAGGCGCGGTGGACGCCATCACCAGGACCCTGGCCAACGAACTGGGGCCGAAGAACATCCGGGTCAACTCGGTCAACCCCGGGCTGGTGGTCACCGAAGGCGTGCATGCCAGCGGCTTTTTCGAGGATGCCTTCCGGCAGAAGATCGAAGCCATCACCCCCCTGGGGCGGATCGGCAAGCCCGAGGACATCGCCCCCGCGGTGGCCTTCCTCGCGTCCAGTGACGCCGGGTGGATCACCGGCGAGATCCTGGTGATCGGCGGCGGTCTGCACTAAACCTTGGAATCAGCCTTGGAATCAGCCTCGACATCAGCCTCGACGGCGGCCGACTGCTCGCGCTGGTACTGGCGTGGCGAGTGCGACATGACCCGCTTGAACGCGGTGCTGAAGGCGCTCTCCGATTCATAGCCCAGGGAAAACGCGATGGTCGCCACCGAGTCGCTGGAGTTTCTCAGGCGATCGCCGGCCAGCAGCATGCGCCAGTGGGTCAGGTATTCCATTGGCGCGGCGCCGACGATCTGTTTGAAGCGCAGGGCAAAGGCCGAGCGCGACATGGCCGCCAGCCGCGCCAGTTCCTCGACTGTCCAGCGTCGCGCCGGAGCGGCGTGCAGGGCGCTCAGAGCGGTGCTGAGGTTGCGGTCCGCCAGGCCGAAAAACCAGCCCATGTCATCGCGGTCCAGGCCGTTGCGTTCCAGGGCCGCGAGGTGGGCCCGCAGCACCTCGACCAGCATGATGTGCGCCAGGTGCTCGTTCATCAGCGAGCGGCCGGGCCGCTGCTGTTGCAGTTCGGCGGTAAAGCGTTCCAGCGCCCAGCGCAGGATCGACGCCTGCGGCGAGTGGCCCTGCACATGCACCAGCGAGGGCAGGGTACTGAGCAGGAACCGGGTGGGGATGCCGGTGAAGTCGAAACGCCCGCCCACCAGTTGCACATCGTCGCCGCCGTAATCGAGGGTGAGTTCGTCCGGGGCCGGGGTTTGAAAGAACCCTGCGGAATCCATGGCCGGCACAGACAGATCGCTGGACAAGGTAAAGGGCAGGCCCCGGGTCATCAGGAAACAATCGCCTTGCTGGAGGTGCTGCGGCGCTTGTTCGCCACTGACCTTGACCCAGCAGCTGCCCTTGACCACGGCCGTGAACTTGATGCCGGCCCGGCTGGGAAAGTCGAAGGCCCAGTCGCCGCCCAGCTTCAAGGCCGCCGAATGGTAGTTACGGATTCTCAGCAGCGAAAGGACACCGGAAAGCGGATCCATGGGGCACCTTTTTGGACGATTGGCAAAATTGAACCGACTTTAGCATGCCGATAATCCTGGAACGGGGCTGCCAGGAGGAAATCCTCGGTCCAGGGCTGTCGCCGAAAGTCATTGCCCGCGGCCCCGAAAGAACACGTCGCCGATCACCCCGAACACGGTGCTTTTCAGGGCATTGTCCAGTTCCACCCAGGCCAGGCCGGTGCTCGCCCGGTAATCCCCCAGTTCCAGGGGGCGGACCACGACGTTGGCGGGTAATGCACGTCCGGCGTGGGCGGGCAGCAAGCCAATGCCGAGCCCGGCGGACACCAGGGCGAGCATGGTGGTGAACTCGCCCAGTTCCGCGGCGACTTCCAGTTGCCGGCCATGGCTGTTCAGCACTTGCATCAGTTGATCGTGAAAGCCCGGGGCGTAACGCCTGGCCAGGATCAACACCGGCAGTTGCGCCAGCGCCACCGGTTGCAGGGTGGCGCACGAGGCCAGCGGATGATCGCTGGGGAGCGCGACCATGAAACGCTCCTGCAACACCTCCCGGGTCTGGATGCCGGGAATGATCGCCGGCAGGCGCATCAGGCCGAAGTCCAGCTGGCCGTTTTTCAGCGCCGCGGCCTGGTCCGGCCCCGGCATGTCCTTGAGTTCCAGCTCGATGCGCGGGAAGCGCTGATGCAGGGCGCGAATCAGCGCCGGCAGGAACTCCGGCAGTACCGAGGAAACGAACCCCAGGCGCACGCGGCCGATTTCCCCACGGCCCGAAGCCCTGGCCACATCCATCGCATGAGCCGCCTGATGCAAGGTCGCGCGGGCCTCGGGCAGGAAGATCGCCCCGACCTCGGTCAGTGCCACGGCGTGGCGGTTGCGTTCGAACAGGCGCACGCCCAATTCCTCCTCCAGCAGCTTGATCTGCATGCTCAAGGCCGGCTGGACGATGGCCAGCCGTTGCGCCGCGCGGCCGAAATGCAGCTCTTCTGCCAGGGTCACGAACGAGCGCAGGTGTTTGATTTCCATCGGGCGACTCCAGGCTGAAAACGATTCGAGGCAGTGATCACGAGGATTGATTACCAGATCACCAATGACGATTGGACAGCACCCGCCAGCTGCGTTGAAGTGCCCGCAAGGCCCCTTTAAAAAACAGCGGCCGTCTTGCGGAGAAAAGCATGTCATTCAATCCCGGTTGTTTCCAGCTGGATGGGAGAAGGGCCCTGATCACCGGTTCAGGCAAGGGTATTGGCCTGGAACTGGCCCGGGGCCTGGGCGCCGCCGGCGCCAAGGTGGTGATCAACGATCGTAATAGAGACAAGGCCCAGGCCGCTGCCCGGCAGTTGCGCGACGAGGGCATCGGCGCGGAGATCGCGGTGTTCGACGTCACCGATCGCGCCGGGCTGTTCGAGGCCATAGACACCTTCGAGACGCAGGTCGGGGCCATCGACATCCTGGTGAACAACGCCGGCATCCAGCGGCGCGCACCGCTGGAGGAGTTCGCCGCCGAGGACTGGCACGCGCTGATGCGGGTCAACCTGGACGGGGTGTTCCATGTGTCCCAGGCCGTGGCGCGGCACATGATCGGCCGGCGCCGCGGCAAGATCATCAACATCTGCTCGGTGCAGAGCGCGCTGGCCCGGCCGAGCATCGCCCCGTACGCGGCGTCCAAGGGCGCGGTGAAGATGCTCACCCAAGGCATGTGCGCCGAATGGGCGCGCCATGGCATCCAGGCCAACGGCCTGGCCCCAGGCTATTTCGCGACCGAAATGAACCGGGCGCTGATCGACGACCAGGGTTTTTCCCAATGGCTGTGCAAACGCACGCCGGCCGGGCGCTGGGGCCGGGTCGAGGAGCTGTGCGGCACGGCGGTGTTCCTGGCCTCGGCGGCCTCGGACTTCATCAATGGCCAGACGATCTTTGTCGACGGAGGATTGACCAGCGTCGTTTGAACCCCGCACCCATACCTGAAAAACAACAACAAACAGGGGACACCCATGAGCCATCTCAACGAACCGGCACTGCCGCCGCACACCCGCGACCAGGCCGGGCATGCGCCAACCACCGCCACGGGCTTCGCGCCCAGGCGCTGGCTGTACCTGATTCCGCTGATCTTCATCACCTACAGCCTGGCCTATCTGGACCGGGCCAACTATGGCTTCGCCAGCGCGGCGGGCATCGAACAGGACCTGGGCATCAGCAAGAGCACCTCGTCACTGATCGGCGCCTTGTTCTTCCTCGGCTACTTCTTCTTCCAGGTGCCCGGCGCCATCTACGCGCAGCGCTACAGCGTGCGCAAGCTGGTGTTCTGCAGCCTGATCCTGTGGGGCCTGTGTGCGATGGCCACCGGCCTGGTGACCAATATCCCGATGCTGATGGTGATCAGGGTGTCGCTGGGCATAGTCGAAGCCGCGGTAATGCCGGCGATGCTGATCTTCATCAGCAACTGGTTCACCCGCCAGGAGCGCTCGCGGGCCAATACCTTCCTGGTGCTGGGCAACCCGATCACGGTGCTGTGGATGTCGGTGGTCTCGGGCTACTTGATTCATGCCTGGGGCTGGCGCGAGATGTTCGTCATCGAAGGCGCGCCGGCGGTGCTGTGGGCGTTTGTCTGGTGGCGCCTGGCGCGGGACAAGCCCGAGCAGGTCGACTGGCTCAGCCGGCAGGAAAAAGACCGCTTGGCCGCCATCCTCGCCGAAGAGCAGAAAGGCCTGAAGGCCGTGCGCAACTATCGCCAGGCCTTCACCAGCCCGCTGGTGATCCAGCTCTGTGCGGTGCATGCCTTATGGAGTATCGGCGTCTACGGTTTCATCATGTGGCTGCCGACCATCATCAAGCAGGCGGCCGCCACGGACATCGTCACGGTCGGCTGGCTGAGCGCGGTGCCTTATGTCGCCGCCGTCGCCGCCATGCTCGCGGTGTCCTGGGCATCGGACCGCTCCGGGCGGCGCAAGTCGTTTGTCTGGCCGCTGCTGGGGGTGGGCGCGCTGGCGTTCTTCTGCTCGTACTTGCTGGGGCCATCCCATTTCTGGCTGTCGTTCGCCTTGCTGACCGTCGCCGGCGCCGCGCTCTATGCGCCTTACGGACCGTTTTTCGCGCTGATCCCGGAAGTGCTCCCGGCCAATGTGTTCGGCGGGGCGATCGGCCTGATCAACGCCTGCGGCGCGCTGGGGGCCTTTGTCGGTTCGTGGATCGTCGGCTATCTGATCGGCCTTACCGGCAATCCCGGGGCGGCCTATGTGTTCATGACCCTTGGCGTGCTGTCTTCGGCGCTGCTGATGGCCGTGGTGAAGGTCCGGCGTTGAGATCACGCCGGGCGACGACAGAACCCGGGGCCGACGGCTGCCTCGCCATTGCGCCGGCCCACCGGGTAAATACCGGCCGTGGCCGCTCGGCCACAGCCGTCTGGGGCCAGGCTATCAATGGGCCTTGGCCACGCCCTGCAGCACCGTGCTGTTGGCCTGGCTATCGTGGGCCTTGACGATATTGCCCAGGGACACCACGCCCACCAGGCGTTTCTGGCGATTGACCACCGGCAGGCGCCGCAGCTGGATATCGGCCATGTTGCGGGCCACTTCGTCGACCTCCTGGTCGTCGAAGCAATAGCGAATGTCATTGCTCATGACGCTGCTGATCGGCATATCGCAGCTTTGGCCTTTGGCCACGGCACGAATGACGATATCGCGGTCGGTGATCATGCCGACCAGCCGGTCCTCGTTGTTCACCAGGATCGCGCCGCTGTCGATGCTGGCCATCATGTTGGCGACTTCCCGCAGCGTCTGTTCGGGGCGTGCGGTCTGTACGTTACGGGTCATGACTTCAGAGATCTTCATCATGCTTCTCCTCGAAAGGCCGGGCCGCTGTGGCCCGGCATGAAAGGCAAGGGCCCAGGCCCTCGCAGGTAAGGCTCAACGATCAGCTACGACCTTCACGGGCGCCGCCGGGCTGGCCGCCTTTCTTGTTGGCGTCCGATGCTTTCTGCCGGCACTAATTGGGAGTGCCGGTTTTTTTCAAAAGTTGAAATTTGTTCGGCGGCGTACGACGAGTGGTTAGCCGCTAGGGACAGGGCCTTCGGGGTGCGTTCTGTCCGTCTTCGGCAAAGGTTTCTGAACGCCACTCACCAGCCCCGCTCAAGCATGCTCGGCGCCTCTGACAAAACGCGTACGGCGAGCCAAGGCGAACAAGGCCAGGCCAATGACCAGGAACAACCCGAGCGCGAGGTTGCTGGCGGTGACGATGCCGCAGGCGTCCACCAGCAGGCCCATGGGCACCGGCGTGGCGTTGAACAGGTAGACGGTGGCGTAGAAATACGCAATCAATTTGCCGTGGCTGTGCCGGGGCGCCAGCTGGTTGACCAGGCGGGCATTGCCGACGAACAGCGCGCCATAGGCATAGCCACCGATCGCCAGCCCCGGCAGGGCGAGGTACAGGGCCTGGCTGTAGCAGGCCAGGAGCAGGACCAGCAATGCCAGGCATTGGCACAGCCAACCGCTGAGCAGCGCCTGGCGCGCGTCCATGCGCTGGCAACAGAGCTGGCTGATGCCGGCGATCAGCAGATAGGCCGAGACCACATAACCAAAGATTCCGCGGTCCTCCAGGCCGAACACCTGCTGCGCCACCTGCGGGCCGATCACGAACACGCAGGCGGCGAAGGACCAGCTGAAGAACACACTCCAGGCGCACAGGTGAAAGGGCAGGCCGATGCCGCGCAAGGCTTGCCTGAGGCTGGCCGGGTGGGTGTTTTCCTGAGTGGGTGCTGTCGCATCGCTGGCCGCCCGGGATGGCCAGAGGATCAGGGTCGCGACCGCCGAAGCCAGGCCGAGCGCGGCGATCAGCCAGAAGGGCGCTGCCAGGGGACGCAGGTCCAGCTGCAACGCCGCGCCGCTGACCAGCGGCCCCAGGGCCAGGCCCGAGACCATCGCCAGGGTCGCCACCAGGGCCGGCAACTTGTCGTTGTGCCCCGGGTTGAAACGCACCAGCGCCACATTCACCGCCGCGGTCATCACCCCCGACCCGAGGCCGGCCAGCAACCGCGCCGCGCACAACGGGCCCAGGGCGGTGCCGTGGGCAAAGGCCGCGGCACCGACCAGCACCAGCAGGCTGGCGGGGACGAACAGGCGGCGCAGGTCGCTGACACTGCCGGCGACCCGCGCCATGGCCACCAGGGCGATCAGCACACCGATGCCATAGGCGCCGAAAATCAGCGTCAGGTCCAGCGCGCTCAGGTCGAACTGCTCTTTGTAGAAGGGGTAGAGCGGCGTCGGAGCACTGCTGTTCATCAGGGGCACCGTCAAGGACAGCGCCAGGCAAAACAAAAAGCTGCTCGAACGCCGTCCACCGGCAAGCGTGGATGCGGGCATAAGGTATGGGGTCCGTTGAGTATCGAGGTGAACGTCAGGGCGTCGGTTCGGCGCCGGCAGGCTGCTGCGAACCGGCCAGCAAATGATATCGGGCACGCCGCCGGGCACCATGCGCGAAACCCCGGAGTTTGTTGGCCGGCGTCCAGGGCGGGTGCGGGTGTGTGGGAGAGAGGGAGCGGCTTAGCGGCTGCAACGCTGGCGAATGACCCGCGCCGCTTCATCCGCGAGGATCTGGTAGAGCGCCGGGGAAGGGTGGAAGCCGTCCCCGGCCATCAGGCTGGCGGCCGGCTGGAAGCGGGTCGCCAGCAATGCGCAGCGATCCTGGCCGGCCAGCAGTTCGACCAGCAGGCTGTTGAAGCGCCGGGCCCTGAGGCCCAGGTACCAGCGCAGCGGCTGGGGCAGGGCGGGGAACAGGTGCATGGGCGGCACGGGCAGGAAGACGATATGCCGGGCCTCGAAGCGCTCGCTCAAGAGTGCGATCAGGCGCGAGATCCGCGCCTGCCATTCGGCCGCGGCGATGCGGCTGGTGACGTCGTTGACGCCGATGGACACCAGGGCCACATCGAAGGGCTCGGCCGGGCCGTCCTCCAACAGCTGGAACAACTGTCGCGAGTCCAGTCCGGACTGTGCCCGTAGCTGCCATGACAGCTGGAAGTCGCCGGCGAGGCCAGACACCAGCCGGCCGGCAATCGCCTCGTCCTGGGTAAGGGCGCCCACGCCCGCCGCCGCGGAGTCGCCAAGGATCAACAGGCGCAGGGCCGGCCCGCTGGCGTCGGCGTGCCTGCCTTGGCGCGGGCCTTCGGCCTCCGGCAACCTGGGGGTGACCCAGCGGGTGTACAGGCCCTGGGCGAGTAACAGCGGCCCCAGGGCCACCTTGGCGAACACGTCAGTCATGGGCAGCTACTCAGAAGGCATATTGCAGACGAGTGTAGTAGTAGCCGCCGGTGAAGCCGAAGGGCGAGTAGCTGCCCCAGTTGTCGCCGAACGACGAGTTGCTGACGCCGATAGGGTCGGGGTACTTGTCGAACAGGTTCTGCGCGCCCACCGCCACGGTCAGTTGTTTGTCGAAGGCATAGGCCACGTCCAGGTCGGTGATCCACTTGGCCGAGTATTCGCGGTCCAGGTCCGGGTTGCTCGAACTGTTGACCTCGGTGTAGGTGCCGTAGCGGGTCAGTCGCAGGTTGACGTCGAAGTCGCGGCTTGATGAGCTATTGGCAGAGCTGGCTGGACAACTACTGCGTGCCTGGCGACGAGCAGAAATGCCTGGTGGTCAAGCTGAGCGCGGAAGTGGCGGACCTTTCCGAGATGATGCGTATCACCTTGCGCGACGGCGCCGAGCAGATCATCGACCGCCTGGCCGCCTGCATCGAGCAGGGCCACCTCGACGGTTCCCTGCCGGCCAGCGCCGCCCGCCAGACCGCCACCGGCCTCTATCCGCTGTGGCTGGGGGCGAGCCTGCTGTGCAAGCTGCACCGTGATGTCCGGCCCCTGGAAGACGCCATGATCACTACCCGGGCGATGCTGGAAAGCTGAATTAAACAGATCCTTTGATACCCGCTGCTAACCAGCGGGTATTTTTGGCCTGGTAACTAGACGACTGGTCTAATAAGTGCCGAGCCTGGCGACCCGTCGAATGCTTCTTGAAACGCGTCTCTGCCTGTGAAGGAGTTTGAATATGTCTCAGTCGAACCAGATCAATCGCAGCATCGTCCTCGCCTCGCGCCCCCATGGCGTACCAAGCGAAGCCAACTTCCGCCTCGAATACCAGCCGGTTCCCCGACCCGGTGCCGGGCAGGTGTTGCTGCGCAGCGTCTACCTGTCCCTCGACCCCTACATGCGTGGCCGCATGAGCGACGCACCTTCCTACGCGCCACCCGTGGGCCTGGGCGAGGTGATGGTCGGCGCCACCGTGAGCCGGGTGGAGGTGTCCAATCACCCGGATTACGCCGTGGGCGACTGGGTGCTGGCCTACAGCGGCTGGCAGGACTATGGGCTGTCCGACGGCACGGGCCTGACCCGGCTTGGCCCGGCGCCGGAGCATCCTTCCTATGCCCTGGGTGTGCTGGGCATGCCCGGGTTCACCGCCTACATGGGGCTGCTGGATATCGGCCGGCCCCAGGCCGGGGAAACCCTGGTGGTGGCCGCCGCGACCGGCCCGGTGGGCGCGACCGTGGGCCAGATCGGCAAGCTCAAGGGCTGCCATGTGGTGGGCGTGGCCGGCGGCGCGGAGAAATGCCGCTACGCGGTCGAGGTACTGGGTTTCGACAGCTGCGTCGATCACCAGGCCGCGGACTTCGCCGAGCAACTGGGCAAGGCCTGCCCCAAGGGCATCGACATCTATTACGAGAACGTCGGCGGCAAGGTCTTCGATGCGGTGCTGCCGCTGCTCAACACCTCGGCGCGGGTGCCAGTGTGCGGGGTGATCGCCCATTACAACGACACCGATTTGCCAGAGGGCAAGGACCGTCTTTCGCTGCTGATGAGCCTGGTGCTGCGCAAGCGCATCAAGATCCAGGGCTTCATCATTTTCGACGACTACGGTTCGCGCTACGACGAGTTCTACCGCGACATGTCGCAGTGGTTCGCCGAAGGGCGCATCAAGTACCGCGAGGAAGTGGTGGATGAACTGGAAAGCGCGCCCCAGGCGCTGATCGGCCTGCTGCAGGGGAAAAACTTCGGCAAGCTGGTGATTCGCGTCGGCGCCGACGACTGAGCCCGTGGCCAGTCGTCCATGGATGACTGGCCAGCCTCCTTTGCCGAGCCCGGATTATCAACCTGGGCCGACCGGGCGGCGATAGAGATCCACCGGCAGATGCCTCACTACCAGACCATGATCAACGCGGCGCTCGAGCATGTGCTGGAGCGCCAGGTCTGCCTGCTTTCCGCGATTGCCGTGGACAGCCCGCCGGCCCTCTGAGCCCGCGAGCCCTGTTGAACCCCTATTGACGAAATAAGGAGTGCGAAGATGAACATCGGTTTTCTCGGGCTGGGCGGCATGGGCGCGGCCATGGCCAGCAACCTGCTCAAGGCTGGTTACCAGGTGAGTGTCTGGAACCGTTCGGCCGACAGCTGAGCGCCGCGGTGGTGAAGATCGCCGGCAACTTCATGTACCGCTGCGGCGCTCGGGGCAGGACTGACGCCTAACCGCGCAACGGCCGGCAGGCTTCTTCCAGGGCGGCGCGCAACGCCTGGCACAGACGATCCGGCTCGCCGCCCTGGCGAAAGCCGCTGACTTGGCGTTGCAGTTCGACGAAACACGGGCCCTCGGCAGTCCTTGCCAGGCTCACGCGCGGATCGGGCTGGACGTAGCGCGGATCGCCCGGCCCCAGGTACAACCCGTTGAGGTTCTGGTAGTCAGCGTCGATCCAGGCGTACAGGTGATGCTCGAAACCCTCGGCAAACCGATAACGGCCGAAGTCCATCACCTGCAATTGCAGCGGCTCGACGCTGGCTGTTCCGGCCAGTTGCACATTGACCCCATCGATCAGCAACGGCGCGCCCTGGTTGTCCGCCAGCAAGCGCTGCAGCGTCTCGGCGACCTCGGCACTGACCCGCAGCGCTTCGCCGTCGCGCCGTACCCGCAGTTCGCCATTCTCCCGGCCAACCTGAAAGCGCACCGCACCACAGCTGCTGGCGGTCAGGCCATAACGGCGCAGCAACAGTTCGGCCTGCATCAGGGCGCCGGCCAGTTCGGCGCCTTGCCAGTAGCGTTGCCACTGGCAGCGCGGGCGGGTGCAGGGCCGGCGCAACAGCAGCACCGCCGGTTCTGCCGGGCGCCCGTCATGCCACAAGGCGTCGAAGCCCAGATCGATCAGGGCATAGGCTGGCAACGGCGTGATCGCGCCGCCGGCGTGGCTCATGGCGGCGAATACCAGATGCTCCATCAGCACTTCGTGCACCGCTTCGGCCAGGGTCAGCAAACCGTTGGAGTGGGGCAACACCGGGGCTTCGTCCGGCGGCACGCCGATGCCCTTGATGTCGAACAGCACCTGCGCGCTTTCCGGGGAGCACAGCACCGCGGCGCGGCCATAGCGAGGCGGGCGCCAGGCTGCCACCCGGCGGCCGTCGAGGGCGATAGGGGTGTTGATGCCCCGTGCCGCCGCCTGGCTGGTGGAGATAAAGGCGGCGTTGTGCAGCAGCCAGAGGTCGATCGCGGCCTGCTCGTCGGTGCCGTGTGGCGTCGCCCAGAGGCTGCCAAAGTCGGCGCGGATCGCCCCGTAGCTGGCGAACAGCACCCGGGCGCCGGCCACCCCCAGCAGCTGTTCTTCGACCAGCGCCTGGCCGCTGCCGGCGTAGTCCGCCAACTGCCTTACCCGTGGGCCGGCCGCGAAGGGCAGGTCCAGGTCATGGTTCGGTTCATCGAGCGAGTCGAAACGTTTCATCAGTGGCCTCCGGCCCAGGCGGCGAGGCGCCGTGGGTGGTCGAGAGCGGCGAGCGGGTCCAGCAGAATCCAGCTGTGGTGCAGGTCCAGGGTCGGTTCCGGCCCCTGGGCCACCTCGCCATGGCGCCCGAGCATGGGCAGGTCCCGCAGCGCGCCGCGGGCCGGGGCGCAAACCCCGAGGGCCTCGGCATGGGGGCTGTAGCGCAGACGCTCGAACAGCGGCCGCTCGCGGATGCGGATCGGCACGAATTGCCAGCTCGGCGCCAGCGTGCCTTCGACGGCCCAGGGTTCCAGGCCGTAATCGCGCAACCGCGCCAGCAGCTCCGGCACCTGTTGTCTGAGCCTGTGGGTGCGCGCCTGGACCGCGGCGACGGCGGTTATCAGCGCCGGCAAGGCTTGGATCGACAAGGGAGCGCTCGACGCCGGCCGTGCCCGCGAACGCTGGCCTGGCGACCAGACATCGATCTCGCCATCCAACGGGCTATCGCCAAACAGTGCGCCGCCACCGCCGATATCCAGGGGTTTGCCATGGCCCATGGAAGTGACCACCAGCGAAGCTCCGGGGCCGCTCAGACCCCAAGCGCCGGCGCTGTCTTCGATGATCGGCAAGCGCTCCCCCAGCAGGTGGCGCAAGGCGGGGATATCGCAGGGCAGGCCGTATTGATGGACCGCGATCACCGCGTCCAGGCCATTGATGTGGGGCGCCAGGGCGGCAGGACTGAGCAGCAGCTCGGCGGCGTTTTCGATAATCACCGGCACCGCGCCGGCATTGAGCACGGCCGCCACCACCTGATGGCAGGTAGCGGCCGGAACCGCGACCCGCCAACCCGCGGCGACGCCCAATTGACGCAGCGCCACTTCCAACGCCGCCGTGCCGGAGCCCAGCAGGGCGCCGTAGCGACGCCCATAGAACTGCGCGAGCCAGGACGAGCACGGCAGCCGATCGACTTCCCGTGCCCGCCACTGGCCATCGGCGGGAAGCGCGATTACTTGCACTTGTCCATGGCGCAGGCAGTCAAGGCTTCGACCTTGCATTTGTCCATCGCACAAGCGGTCAGGGCCTCGACCTTGCATTTGTCCATGGCACAGGCGGTCAGGGCCTCGACCTTGCATTTGTCCATGGCACAGGCGGTCAGGGCTTCGACCTTGCACTTGTCCATCGCACAAGCGGTCAGGGCTTCGACCTTGCACTTGTCCATCGCACAAGCGGTCAGGGCTTCGACCTTGCACTTGTCCATGGCACAGGCGGTCAGGGCCTCGGCCCGGGGGCCGCCGATGCGCCAGCTGGTGAACTTGCTTTCCGGCAGGGCGCCGCGCTTGACCACATCCAGATGCAGGGTGCGGGAATCGTGGTCGTTACATTCGAGGAGGATCTCGTCCTCGCCGATCGCGAAGTGATCGTGCAGCAGGCAGAGTCCGAAGCGATCCAGGTTGCCGTGGCGCTCCAGTAGCTCATGCAGGTCATTGATGAATTGCGCATCAGACGCCCCCAATGGCATGGCTTCGTCAAAGGAAGGATTGGTGTGTCCGTTCATGTGGTGTACTCCAATATGTTTGATTTAAACCGGTCATCTTCATCAACAGTGCGCGGTACGTTTCTGCCTCATGCACCTCCTTGTTCCGACGGAACCTTGCTTGCGGATACCCAAAGGGAGTCGATGCTCAAGCGATCGATGGCCTGGCTGAAGTCCCTGGTGAAGGCCGGCGGGCTGATGCGGCGCACGTTGACCGCGGCCGAGATGAAGGCGAAATCGATGCTGCCGTAGAGCAGGCCAACGCCTTTGCGCGCCAGGCCCGGCAGAGCCTGACGTGAGTCGATACGGGCATGTTCGGCGTGAAGAACCGAAGAAGCGGGCTTTTTCCTGTCCATGTGCAGCCCTCGCGAAAGGGAGGGTGATCCGTCCCTCACGAGTAAGTTAAAGCAGGAAAACAGCAGGTTGCCAGTAGCGTTTCCGACAGCCGGAAAGCTGAGTGTGACGCCCGATAGCCAATCGCAATTACCCCTGGCTTTTCATCGCCAAATGGAAGTATTGAGCCGCTTGCCATGGCCTAGTATGGCGGCTGTAGGGCGTTTTAAAGCGGCTGGCGCACCGAGGTTAACCGGCCCGGTGCGCAGGCAGTCGGTTGTTCGGCCATCAGAAAAAGAACCGGTCGCGACACAGGTGTCCCCAAGGACAGAGGGACCGGTCTGCAGCACATGCAAGGAGCAGCGCATGACACCCGTGAAGCTGATGTTGAGCATTTTCCTTCCTTTGGTGCTGTTACAGGCCTGTAGCAGCGATACGAAAAACCCCTGCGGCAACAAGCCCGGCGAGCGACTCGACGAAGCCAAATGCGTCGGCCGCGATGCCGGCAGCCTCAGAGGCGCCGACGAGGACTATTTCGCCGACATGGACTACGGCGTGTCCAGGCAACCGCAACTGCTGGTCGAGCGACTGTCGCCCTTCATCCCCGGTATTACCGAACAGCAGGCGCTCCAGGCCTTCGCCCGCGGGCGCAACAACTGGATCGTCTGGACCGCCGGCAACGATGCGCTGTGGGACAAGCTCTCGCGTGACAGCGTCGGCAACCTGGACCTGCTCAAGACCGTCTCCAACCACCCGAGCCTGAAATACAACCGCGATAAACGCTGGCAAGTGCTGGGGGTGGTCAACGAACCCTGCTACGTCAAGGGCGAGGGGCCGCGTGACGATCGCTACGGCCTGTGGCTGGACAAGCGCGACCCGTCCTGCGCCGCCGACCCTTTCGAGGACGAAACCAAATACCCCGGGGTGAAGATCGGCGCCCGAGGCAAGAACCTGCCGGTGGGCTCCTACTACGGCTACGGCACCGGGATCGTCGGCCTGCGGCTGTTCCCCAACCCGGACTTCGACGAGCACGCGCAGAAAAAGTGGGACGCCAAGCGCTATTACGAAGACCCGGCCTATTACAACGACAACAAGCTGGTGAAACCTTACCGGGTCGGCATGTCCTGCGGCTTCTGCCATGTCGGGCCGAACCCGACCAACCCGCCGGCCGACCCTGAACATCCGGCCTGGTCCAACCTCAACTCCAACCCCGGCGCGCAGTACTTCTGGGTCGACCGGATCTTCATGTGGAACCAGGACCCGAGCAGCTTCCCGTACCAGTTGTTCCACACCTCGAAACCGGGAGCGCTGGACACCTCGTTCGTCTCCACCGACTACATCAACAACCCACGCACCATGAACGCGGTCTACAACCTCAAGGCGCGCATCGAGCTGGCCTCGAACCTGGGCAAGGAAAAACTCGCTGGCGGCGGGCTGAACAACCGCCAGTTCAACGAGGTGCCCGGCGTGCCGCCGGACAGCCCGCTGGCGCAGTTCTACAAAAAGCCTGACACGGTGTTCACCCCGCGGGTGCTCAAGGACGGCGCCGACTCGGTGGGCGCGCTCGGGGCCTTGAACCGGGTGTTCATCAATATCGGCCTGTACAGCGAGGAGTGGACCACCCACTTCCGGCCGCTGATCGGCGGCAAGCCGATCACCCCGTTCCGCATCGACGTGGCGCGCAAGAACTCCTCCTACTGGAACGCCAACGAGGCGCAGACCCCGGACCTGGCGTTGTTCTTCCTGGCCTCGGCGACCCCGGACTACCTGAAGAACGCCCCCGGTGGCGCGGCACACCTGAGCGAACCGGCGGCGGTACTGGAGCGCGGCAAGGAAGTCTTCGCCGACACCTGCGCCCGTTGCCACTCCAGCAAACTGCCGGAAAAGGCCTGGACCTTCTTTCCCGACCATGGCTGCGTGAACGACGGTTACCTCAAGTGCTGGAACAATTACTGGACCTGGAGCAAGACGCCGGAGTTCAAGACGGCGATGCGCGCCATCGTCAAGGATGAGAAGTTCCTGACCGACAACTTCCTCTCCACCGAGCTGCGGGTGCCGGTCACCCTGACCGAAACCAACGCCTGCAGCCCGCTGGCGACCAACGCCCTGGGCGGCAATATCTGGGACAACTTCTCGTCGGAGTCGTACAAGCAGTTGCCGGCGGTAGGCTCGGTGCTGGTGCAGAACCCCTACACCGGCGAACCCTGGGAATACGCGATGCCGGCGGGCGGACGTGGTTATACGCGGCCAGCCTCGCTGGTCAGTGTGTGGTCCACCGCGCCGCTGCTGCTGAACAACCGCCTGGGTCAATTCCACTGGAAGGGCGGGGTGGAGGACCGCATGGCGTCCTTCGACAGCTCGATCGAGATGCTGCTGTGGCCGGAAAACCGCACCGGCGACTTCCAGGTCATGACCCGCTCCGGCAAGACCCATATGGGCACCGTCGACGTCACCAGTGAGACCAGCTATCTGCGGGTCAGCAGCGGCTATCTGCCGACCTTCCTGCAAAAGCTCGAAGGCCTGTTCAGCCACTGGCTGCCGTGGCTGTTCGGCGAGGATGGCATCCAGCTCGGGCCGATCCCGCAAGGTACGCCGGTGAGCCTGCTGTCCAACATCGACCTGGAGAAACGCGACCAGGTGCTGGACCTGCTGCTGAAGATCAAGCACGACCTCAAGCAACTGCCGCCTGGTGCCTCCGACGAGGAAGCCCGCAAGGTCTTCGCCGGCCTGGTCAAGCCGCTGCTGCAGGTGAGCAAGTGCCCGGACTTCGTGGTGGACAAGGGGCATTACTTCGGCACCAGCTTCCTCAAGGAGGAAGCGCCCCTGAGTGATGCGGACAAACGGGCCTTGATCGCCCTGCTGAAAACTTTCTAGGTGGCCAGCGATGAACAACGAAACGGATTACGAGTACATCGTGGTCGGCTCCGGGGCCGGGGGCGGCACCGTCGCCGCCCGCCTGGCCGAACAGGGCCGCAAGGTGCTGGTGCTGGAGTCGGGCAGCGACCCGGCGGCGGCAGACACCACCGCCCCGCGGCTGCCGGAGGAGTACCAGGTGCCGGCGTTCCACCCGCGCTCCACCGAGAACGATGCGATGCGCTGGGACTTCTTCGTCCGCCACTACAGCAACGATGCCCGCCAGTCGCAGGACCCCAAGTTCACCCGGACCTTCCAGGGCGAGAACGTCGACGGGGTGCTGTACCCGCGGGCCAGTTGCCTGGGCGGCTGCACCGCGCACAACGCGATGATCACCGTCTACCCGCACAACCAGGACTGGGACCATATCGCGCAGATCACCGGTGACCCGTCGTGGAACGCCAGTGCCATGCGCGAGCACTTCCAGAACCTGGAGAACTGCCATCACCGGCCGTTCCAGCGGTTTCTCTCCTGGTTTGGCATCAACCCGTCGCGCCACGGCTTCAAGGGCTGGCTGCACGTGGAAAAGGCCGTGCCGGAAGCGGTGATCGACGACCTGTCGCTGGTGCGCTCGATCGTCAAGTCCGCCGAGCAGGCATTCAAGACCCTGGGCGAAACCCTCAAGCGCATCGGCTGGCAATTACAGGGCGTGGGCGACCCCAACGACTGGCGGCTGGTGCGCGAGGAAGCCATCGGCCTGCGCTATCCGCCGCTGACCACCCGGCACCACCATCGCCACGGCACCCGCGAACGCCTGCTGGATGTGCAAAAGCGCCACCCGGATAACCTGCACATCGAGCTGGATGCGCTGGTGACCCGAGTGCTGCTCGATGACCAGCAGCGTGCCTATGGCGTGGAGTACATCAAGGGCGCGCGGCTGTACCGGGCCTGCACCTTGCCGCGCAATGCCACCGGTGAACTGCGCCAGGTGCACGCCAGCCGTGAAGTGATACTCGCCGGCGGCGCCTTCAACACCCCGCAACTGCTGATGCTCTCAGGCATAGGCCCGCGCGAAACCCTGGAAGCCAAGGACATCCCGGTGCGGGTCGAATTGCCGGGCGTCGGGCGCAACCTGCAGGACCGCTACGAGGTCGGGGTGGTCAACCGGATGAACTTCGAGAATTGGGAAGTGCTCAAGGGCGCGCGCTACGCCAAGGGCGATCCGCAGTACGAGGAGTGGGCCAAGGGCAAGGTCGGGGTCTACAGCACCAACGGCGCGGTCCTGGCGATCATCAAGAAATCCCTGAAGCAACGGCCGCTGCCGGACCTGTTCTGCTTCTCCCTGCTGGCGCTGTTTCGCGGCTATTTCCCCGGTTACTCGAAGCTGATCGTCGAGCACCTGAACTACCTGACCTGGGCCATACTCAAGGCCCATACCAACAACAACGCCGGCTACGTCACCCTGCGTTCGAAAGACCCGGCCGACACCCCGCTGATCAACTTCCATTACTTCGAGGAGGGCAGCGACACCCAGGGCGAAGACCTGCAATCGGTGGTGGAGGGCATCAAGTTCGTGCGCAACCTGGCCCAGCCGCTGAAAGACGCCGGGCTGATCGCCAGCGAAGAACTGCCCGGCGATGCGGTACAGACCGACGAACAGCTCAGGACCTTCGTCATGAACCAGGCCTGGGGCCACCACGCCTCCTGCACCTGCCCGATCGGCGCCGACGACGACCCGATGGCCGTGCTCGACAGCGCCTTCCGCGTACGCGGCGTGGGCAACCTGCGGGTGGTGGACGCCTCGATCTTCCCGAAAATCCCCGGCTTCTTCATCGTCACCTC
This sequence comes from Pseudomonas sp. GW821-FHT09E12, assembly GCF_059416085.1. Lineage (NCBI taxonomy): Bacteria > Pseudomonadati > Pseudomonadota > Gammaproteobacteria > Pseudomonadales > Pseudomonadaceae > Pseudomonas > Pseudomonas sp. GW821-FHT09E12. Next base: position 99,868 of record NZ_JBWKOM010000007.1, read on the forward strand.
GATCTATGTGGCGGCGGAGAAGGCGGCGCAGGTGATCCTGCAGGATGCTGTCGCAGCACGGGCGCAGGCGGTTCGCGGCGCAGGGCAGGCTACAGCCAGTGCGGACAGAGCGACCACGGTGGAGGCGATGGTTGCGTCAAAACGCTGAACGCTGGACAGGAGGCCGAGCCGTCGAAAGGCTCGGCCTTTTTTTGCCTTCACGGCGTGCCCGGATGCGGATCCGGATACTCAGCCATCACCTCGAGCGGCTTGGCATAAGGCCCATCCCACAATTGCCCGTGCAGCTCACCAATGCGCCTGGCCATCGCGCTGTCGTGCATCACCACTTCCAGGTTGCGCGAATTGTCCAGGTAGCCACCGAGCCAGTTGCTGGTGCCGACCCAGGCCACCTGCCCATCGATCTCCATGGTCTTGCTGTGAATCACCCGGGCATAGGGAATGAACCCTTGGGACGCCTGGGGCAGGGTGACAATCCTGACCTGGACATTGGGCAGCACCGCCAGGCTTTTCAGGTAGGGCAGTTCCAGCTTGTCGGTGTTCCAGTTGGACACCAGCAACTTGATCGACACGCCCCGCGCCGCGGCTGCCCGCACAGCATTGTCGATCACCGCGTAATAGGGCCGGGTCCGCTCAGGCCCGTAGGACAGCGGCGCATAGTCCAGCAGTTGCACCCGCACTTCGTTCTTCGCTTCGGCCAGCAGGCGCGGCAACTCCTGTTGCGAGTCGCCCACGCCGGGCGGGTTGTAGCGTTGCGGGCTGGCCACCAGGTAATTGCCGCGGCGTAGCGGCGACTGGCCGGGGGCGGGCAGGGGCACCGGCTGGTTTGCCGCCACGGCCGCCTGGGCCTGCCAATCCTGTTCGAAGATCGCCTGCACCTGGGCCACGGTGGCCTCATCGCTGATGCGCAACCCGGTTTCGTGGATGTGTTCCAGCGAGCGCCAGTCGAAGTTCTGGCTGCCGATGAACGCCTGTTTGCCGTCCACCACCATGTATTTGGCATGGATGATCCCGCCGCTCACCCGGGCATAGGGCAGTACCCGGAAGGTCAGGTTGGGAATCGCCCGCAGGCGCTCCAGGGTGGCGGGGTCTGACAGCTTCAGGCCCTTTTCTTCCAGCAGGAAGCGAATCTTCACGCCGCGTTTGCCGGCTGCCTCAAGGTGTTCGATCACCGTGCCCAGCACCGACCCGGGATGGTCCGCCGCATAAAACTGGCCGATGTCGATCCGGCTTTTCGCGCCATCGAACAGCTCGATCCACACGGGGCCGGGTTGCCGCAGATCCGCTGTGCCAAGCTCGGTCTCCACCGGCACCGTATGCACCAATTCGAACCCCGCAACGGCAAAGTCCGCCTGGGCCAGCGGACTGATCAGCAAGCCAGCCAGGCCTGCGATCCGAACGCTGGGCAGCGCTCGTGGAAACTTCATGCATACGGACATAGGCGTCTCATGTCGAAAAAAAGGCGGGCGCGGCCTGCGCCCGCCCTGGGAAATTACGCGGTACGGCTGTGCAACGGGCTCGGCGCCCGATACGGCACCTCATCCTGCACGCGAGCACCGGTGGCCGCGCGGATCAACAGCATCTTCAGTTGATCGTTGATGCGCTCCAGGCTGTCCTGGAAAAAATTATGGAATACCACGCAGAACAGGGCGATGGCGATCCCCAGGCCGGTGGCGAACAACGCCGTGCCGATACCGCCGGAAATCTGGCCCGGGTCGGACACCCCGGCGCTGGCCAGGGCCTTGAAGGTGTCGATGATCCCCAGGATGGTTCCCAGCAAGCCTAGCAAGGGGGCGGCGGTGGTGATGGTCTCGATGATCCACAGGCTGCGGGCCAGTGGCGCGCGGGTCGAGAGGTATTGGCTCTCGATCACGTCGTCCAGGTCCTTGCGCGAACCCTGGGCAGCCTTTTGCGCCAGCACCGGCAGGACCATGCTCAAGGGTAGGCTGTCGCGGCGGGTGGCGCCTTGCGGCAAATCCCGCTCGCTGTGCACGTGACCGCCCAGGGCCTCCATCAACGCCCTGGCCTGGCGCCGCACATAGGCGAAGTAGAGACCGCGCTCGATGGCGATGAAGATCGCGATGGCCACCGCGGCATACATCACATAGAAGGTGATGTCGTGAAGCAGGTTCATGTCCATGATGCTTTACCTCATTCTTCGATATGGCGGATGACGATCAGAAATTCGCTTCCAGGGAGACGGTCACGGTCCGTTCCAGGCCCACGATGTAGGCCGGGTCACCGTCACGGAAACCGCCGTAGGGCGCGGCGTTGGTCTTGGTGGTGTACACGCCGTCCAGGTACTTCTTGTCGAACAGGTTGTCGACGTTCAGGCGCAGGGTCGCGTCCTTGACCACTTTCTTGTCCACCGGCAGGTAGATACCGGCGCCGAGGTTGAACACGGTGCGCCCGGAAATGGCTTCGTCGTTGGTCAGGTCGCCATACAGCTTGCTGGTGTATTTGCCGCCGAAGGTGCCGTAGAAGCGCCCGTCGTCGTAGCCGACGTTGGCCGCCAGCATGTTCTTCGGCACGTTGGCGAACTGCTTGCCGCTGGTGGGCAGGACAATGGCCTTGCCGGCGTTGTAGACAGTCAGGTCGTCCTGCTGCTCGGCGCGGGTGTAGGTGTAGGAGGTGTAGTAGTTGAAGTGGTGGGGCAGCAGGCCGCTCCATTCCAGTTCCAGGCCGCTGTTGTCGACGGCGCCGGCGTTGATGTCGGCGAAGTCGCCGTTGATGTCCCTGGACGAGACCTGGCGGTCCTTGAACTGCATGTAGAACAAGGTGGCGGCCAGGGTCATGTCGTCGCCGCTGTAGCGCCAGCCCAACTCGTGGTTCCAGCTGGTTTCCGGCTTGGAATCGATGGAGCCGACACCCTGGTCGTAGAGCACGTAGTTCTGCGGGATACGCATGTTGCGCGACAGGCTGTAGAACACCTGGTCGCGCTCGTCGATCTGGTATTTCAGGCCGACGTTGGGCAGCAACTTGTTATAGGTCTGGTGACGCTTTTCCGGCTGTTCGGTGAGGCTGCCGTGGTTGCTGCCGTCACGCTTGACGTTCATGTAGGCCAGGCCGGCCACCAGGGTCCAGTCCGGGGCGAAATACCAGGTGTCCTGGGCCCAGACTTTCTGCGCCGGGGTAATGGTGAAGCGGTCGCGGCCCTGAACCTTGTTGCCATTGGCGTCCACCACGTTATCCGAGTCCGGCCAGGTACTCTCCGGCTTGCCGCTGCTCTTGAGCGGAATGAACGGCTGGGTCTGGCTCTGGCGCGCGCGCTCATACCAGTAGCCGAATTGCAGGCTGTGGTCGCCCAGGTCCCAGTTCAGCTTGGTGGTGATGCCCGGACGCCAGGTCTGGGTCCGCGAAGGGCGGTAATAGACGCCGCTGGTGGAGGAGCCGTCGGCGTTGTACTGGGCGGCGGTCTGCAGGTTGCTGAGGTCGAACACGCCGCCCCGGTTCGAACCGCTGTTCAGCGCATAGCTGGAGGCGCCCACGCCGCTGCCATTACCCCAGTAGTAATACGGGATGACCGACAGGGCCAGGTTGTCGGCCAGTTTGAATTGCGTGTTGAGCACCGCGGTAAAGGTCTGGAACGGGTTCTGCGCCAGGGCGTAGTAGCTGCTGACCTTGCCGTTGCTGCCCAGGGCCGGCGTCGAAGGGTAGGGGTCGTACTTGCGACCGTTCTGCTGGAACTGGGTCTTGGTCAACTGGCTGTAACTGTTGTTGTCCTGCTCGTGGTACTTGAGGATCAGGTTGGCCGTGTTGCCGCCGCCCATGTCGAAGAAGCTGTTCCATTCCACCTTGTCCGCCCGCACCGCGCCGTCGCCGCGCCATTTCTCGCCTTCGGTGTGGGACAGCGAAAGCCAGTTGCTCAGGCCGTTGACTTCGCCGGTATTGAGCCGAGCGAAGGTCTTGAAGGTGCCGTTGCTGCCGGCCACCTGCTTGACGAAGGCCCCGGTTTCCTTGGTCGGGCGGATGGTCACGATGCCGATGTTGCCGCCGCTGGAGCCGATGTGCGGGCCATCGGCTTCGGCCGAACCCTGGGTGACGAATATCTGCTCGATGTTTTCCGGGTCGCCCAGCAGGTTGGAGTACAGCGCGTAGTTGCCGGAGTCGTTGATCGGCATGCCGTCCACCGACATCCCCACCTGGTCGGAGTTGAGCCCGCGCATGGTGAAGCGGAAACCCGAAAGCCCGGTGGCATCTTCGCTGGAGATGTTCAGGCCCGGGGTGTATTTGAGTTTGTCGACGGCGTTGCCGGTGGCGGTCTGTTTATCCAGCGCCTCCTTGGTCACCGTGGAACGCGCCTTGACACTCTCCTCCTGGACCATGTAGCCACCGCCCGCCGTGGCCTTGCCTTGCACGCCAATGGTGCCGACGTCGCTGTCGCTGGTGTCTGCCATGGCGATCCCATGGCCCATGCTCGCGGCAACGAGTGCCAGATGAATCCGGGTGAACTTCATCACTGTCGTCCTGCTGTTGGGTGCTTACTGCACGCTGTAGTTGAAGGTGGCGGTGAAACGTTGCTCGTTGCGCCCACCGAAGGCTTGCTCGGGGAACGGCTTGACCTGCTTGATCCGGCGCAGGCTGTTGGTGGCGGCCCGGTTCAGCAGCATGCTTGACGCCTGGGTCTGGATCCCGGAGTCGAGGACGCGGCCCTGGCGATCCACCAGCAACCAGACCACCACCTCGCCACTGGGGCGTTCGAGGGACGCCTGGCGTCCGGTGGGGTACTGCTTGTAGGTGTCCAGCTCGTTGCGCAAACCTTTGAGATAGCTGCCTTCCAGGGCCTGGCCGTCGACTTTCGGCGGGGCAGGTGGCGCAGGCGTCGGTGTCGGGGCGACGGCGGGCTGCACGGGTTTGGCGGTGGCCGGCGGTGTGGGTGTCGGCGTTGCCTTGGCGGCCACGGGCGCTGGCTTGGGCAGCGGTTTTGGCTTGGGCTTGGGTTCAGGTTTCGGTTGTGGCGGTGGTTGTAACTTGGCCGGCGGCGGAGGAGGGGCCGGCTCGGCGTCTTCGTCTTCGATGACCGGCGGCGGTGGTTCCTGTTCCACCACGGGCTCGGGGACGGCCTCCGGTTCTGGTTCGACCAGGGCGATTTCAACCGCCGACTCGTCATACACCGGCTGCACTTTCAGGGTTTGCGACTGGATACCCAGTGCAATCAGCACCAGGGCGATCAGGGCCGGGACACTGCCCAGCAACTGACGCGCACGAAACAGGGCGTACATGATCAGGACTTGCGCGTGGCGATGGAGACCGAGGTAAAGCCACCCAGGCGCAGGGTGTCCATGACCTCGACCAGGCGGGAGACTTCCACGCCCTTGTCGCTGTTGACGATGATGGTCGACTTGCTGTCAGGCTTTTGCGCGGCCTTGAGCGCCGGCACCAGGGCTTCGACGCTCAGGTCCTTGCCATCGAGCTGCAACTGGCCTTCCAGGCCCAGGGTGAGGATGAACTTGTTCTGCGGCTTGAGCTGTTGCGAACTGCTGGCGCTGGGCAACTGGGTCTTCATGCCCAGTGCCGGAATCACGTTCAGGCTCACGAGTACGAAAAACACCAAGAGGAACATCATCACGTCGATCATCGGGATCAGTTCGATGTGCGCCTTGCGTTTTTTCGGTTCGTCCCAGGTTCTCATTCCGTTACCCCGTCATTGATTAGGGGCGCCACGCTAGCAACGGAAAATGACCGATTGGTTAACTTTAATTTAAGCTTTTAGGTGTCTAGGACGCGGATTTCAGAAGAACCATCAGTCATTTTTTGACGGTCATGAAATTGACATGCCGGGGGCGCATTTTTGCGCATTTATCCGGCGAGCCCCCCGACATGAGCGCTGCACTTCCTTCGTTACTCACCCCGCGACTGGCGCTCAAAGCGCTGCAAAAACACCAGGCCGAGACACTGTTCGAGCTGGCCAACGGCCCCGGGATCGCTGACAACACCGCAGCGATTCCATCGTACGAACTGTTGCGCGCCGATTGGCAGCCCGCATCATGAGCGACGATATCCGCAAGCCGGTGGATTCGGGCCGTCGCCGGGTGCTGTCGGGCCTGGCGGTGGCGACGGCTTTTTCGATCCTCAGCCCCTTCGCCCGTAGTGCCGGCATCGACTACCCGTTCACCCTGGGCGTGGCCTCGGGCGATCCGCTGCCGGATGGCTTTGTCATCTGGACCCGCCTGGCGCCGTTGTTCAACGCGGCCGATGGGCGTGGTGGCTTGAACCGTTCGGTGCCGGTGCGCTGGCGGGTGGCCAGTGACGCGGCGATGAGGCGGATCGTGAAACAAGGCGAAGTCATGGCCACTCTGCGTTTCGCCCATTCCGTCCACGTCGAGGTCGCGGGGCTGGAGGCTGGGCGGCCCTATTGGTACCAGTTTGAAAGCCTCGGGGCGCAGAGTCCGACAGGGCAGTCGCGCACGGCTCCGCCTGTGCACGCGATGGCGTCGGCGCGGCTGGGCTTTGTCTCCTGTTCTCACTGGGAGCGCGGCTACTTCAGTGCCTACCGCCACTTGGCCGCGGAGCAACCTGACCTGGTGTTCTTCCTCGGCGATTACATTTACGAAAAATCCTATGCGCCCGACTCCGGCAAGATCATTCGCCCCCACAGCAGTGACGAGGCGCTGGACCTGGCGGGCTATCGCAACCGCTATGCCCAGTACAAGACCGATCCTGACTTGCAGGCGCTGCATGCCAGCGCGCCCAGCGTGGCGACCTGGGACGATCACGAAGTGCAGAACGACTACGCCAATCGCTGGTCCCAGGATCCGGGGACTCCGGTAGCCGCGTTCCTCAAGCGGCGAGCGGCGGCCTATCAGGCCTTCTACGAACATATGCCATTGCGCGCCACCAGCCTGCCGCGGGGGCCGGACATGCGCATCTATCGGAACCTGGACTATGGGCGACTGGCCCGATTCCATGTATTGGACGGCCGGCAGTACCGCTCCGAGCAACCGTGCATTGCGCCCAATGGCAGCCATCAGGGGCATATCGCCGAAGACAGTTGCCTGGATTTGCGCGACCCCGGGCGCACCATGCTGGGCTGGCAGCAGGAAGCCTGGCTGGACCAGGGCCTGGCCCGGTCCCGGGCGCAATGGAATGTGATCGCCCAGGACCTGCTGGTGGCGCCGCTGCTCCAGCACGTCCCGGCGAGCCAGGCGCTGGGGCACTGGACCGACGGTTGGGACGGCTACAGGGCGACTCGCGAACGGGTGCTGGCCTCCATCGAACGCCGGCGAGCCAGTAACCCGGTGTTCTGGGGCGGCGACATTCATTCGTTCTGGGTCACGGACCTGCATGCGCGCGCCCATGACCCTGACTCGCGGATCGTCGCCACTGAATTCGTCGGCACCTCGGTCACGTCCGACGGCCAGTCGTTCGACGCCATCCTGCCCTTCAATCCCCATGTAAGGTTTTTCGAGAGCCGCTGGCGGGGATATGTGGCGGTGGAGCTGGAAGAACGGAAGATGCTGACCCACTTACGGATCATTTCCGACCCCAGGGACCCGTATGCCAGTGTCTCGACCCTCAAGTCCTTTGTGGTGGAGTCCGGGCGGGCGGGGGCGATTGCGGTCTAGTCAGTTCCACTCAAAATGCTGGCAGGGCCAATCATTTTGAGTGGATATGCAGCGTTCAGAAGGTTGCGAAAAAACGCCGGTTTTCGAACGGCGCGGGCAGGGCAGGTGGCCCAGGATTACTGCTTTGGTTGCCAGGCTGTCGATTCGGCCGCGGCCTTGAACCTGGCGCGGTTTTCCGGGGTGGCCGGGGGTTCCGAGTCACCGAAAATCGCCTTGAGCCAGTGCCCGTCGGTAGGGTTGGGGAAGAGGACGAACTTGCGGCCGAACAGCTCTTTGTCTTCCGTCATCAGGCTGTTGCGCTGCTTGACGTCTGCGACGTAGTACTTGCGTTTGAAGTCATTGAGGTTGTCGCCCAGCATGACTACCACCTCGTAGTCCTTGGCGATTTCCGTTTGCCGTGGCTCTTTGTTGGAGCTGTCGCGATAGACCGTCAGGTGTTGTTCATCGGCAAACGGCAGCTTGTTCTTGCGCAAGTTGGCCAGGGCATATTCCTTGGTTTTTTCGCCCTGGTCGCGGCTGGTGACGTAGAACACCTCGACCCCCTTCGATTGGGCGTAATTCAAGAACTCCACTGCCCCGGGCGTGGCGACCGGGCCATTGTCGGCGACCCACTGGTCCCAGGCGCCGTCATCGAAAAACTCTTTCCCCGAATTGATCATGTAGCCCCAGTAGCTGTTGCTACCCAGCACGGTATCGTCGACATCGCTGATGACGGCCAACGGTCGGTCGCCGTCCTTGCGGGCTTGCAGGGCCTGGTCCAGACGCATCCTGGCGATGTTGAAGCCTTGGTAATAAAGCGCCTCGAACTCAGCCGCCGTCTGCTTCCAGGCAACCGCCGCGGTCAAGAGATTGGAGGGGGAACTGGCAGCCTCTTCGGCAAAGACAGGCGTCCACTGGAACATCAGAAGCGAGAAGAGCGCAGGGGTAATCAAGGCTTGGTTTATTTTTGATTTCATACTCGATACCTGAATGGAAACGGAGCGGGTAAATACGCAGCAGGGCAAAGATGGCGCCGCGCTGACCAATACCGCCAAGGGGTTCTATAGCAGTCGGGGGCCCCACTCAATACGGGTGTCGTGTTTTGAGATCAATGAGGCGTGATTCCGACTCAGGTCTCGCATGCGGAGGTTCAAGGCGAGCGCGTCGCCTTGAAGATGAGTTTTCCATTGCCAGGGGCAAGGGGAACCCAGAGCCCCAGGAATGTGCGCGTCAATATACTGACCTTTTTTTAAGCTCACAGCCTCATCTTAAAATTTAGACGGATTATTGACATGATGGCATTCGTCTCCCAGTATCCGCTTCTGTTTGCGTCATTTAACTGATGTTTTTTTGACGCCAGTCTTCTGAAGCCCTCCAGGAAAAGGCGATACAGCCTTTGTTAAAGAGCAGGTATCCACGGAAATATCAGCCATAAGGCCAACAGCCATGGCTCATTTTCGTGGGGGTGCCGGTTTTAGACGATGGGGGTTGCGATATTTTTTAGGGATGATCTATGTCTGCCAAACGAGTACTGGTAACCGGCGGGGCTGGCTTCATTGGTTCCCACTTAGTGGATGCGTTGCTGGCAAGAGGCTATGCCGTCCGGGTTCTGGACGATCTCTCTACCGGCAAGGTCAGCAACCTGCCGATGGACTGTGCGGCCTTGAAACTGGTGGTCGGCGATGTCGCCGATGCCGCGACCCTCACTGAAGCCATGCAGGGGTGCAGCGCGGTGGTGCACTTGGCGGCTGTCGCTTCGGTCCACGCCTCGGTCGAACACCCGGCAGCTACTCATCGGAGTAATTTCATCGGCACGCTGCGGGTATGCGAGGCGATGATCGCCGCGGGCATCCGTCGAGTGGTCTTTGCCTCCAGTGCCGCGGTTTACGGCAATAACGGGGAGGGCACCCCGATTGATGAAGACACGCCCACGTCCCCCCTGACGCCTTATGCCGCGGACAAGCTTTCCAGCGAGCACTACCTGAATTTCTATCGTCGCCAGCATGGACTGGAGCCAGTGATCCTGCGCTTCTTCAATATCTTCGGGCCCCGCCAGGACCCGTTGTCGCCGTACTCCGGGGTGATCAGCATTTTCAGCGAGCGGGCGAAAACCGGACGGCCGATCGTGGTGTTCGGCGATGGCGAGCAAACCCGCGATTTCGTCTATGTCGAAGACCTGGTGAAGATCCTGCTCCAGGGCCTGGAACACCCCCAGCCCGCGGCTGATGCCACCAATGTCGGTCTCGGCGGGGTCACCACGCTCAATGACCTGATTACGGCCCTGGAACGGATCAGTGGCAAACCGCTAAGCGTGAGTCATGCCGCTGCCCGCTCGGGCGATATCCGGCATTCCAAGGCCGACAATCGCCGCTTGCGCGAACGCTTTGGCCTGGGGTCGCCAACCACCGTGGCTGAAGGCCTGGCACGGCTTTACCACAGTCTTTAATGCCACGCCTTGCGGGCCCGGTTGCAGAGGGCTCGCGGGTCCGGTATCGCGCGGATTGATCTACTCAAGAGTGATTTATGGACATCAAGTTTCGCAGGGGGCGTGTTTGCAAAGGGGTACGGCGGCTGTTTACCGCGCTGGCGTTGTGTGCGACCCACTCGGTGGTGCAAGCCTCGCCGGCGGCGCCCGCCAGTGTCGGGTTCTGGTACGCCGATCGGCCACCGCTTCAAGAGTTGGCGCAGTTCGAATGGGTTGTGGTCGAGCCAGGCCATATGAGCACCGCCAATGTTGCCACCTTGCGCGAACTTGGCAGCCAGCCGTTCGCTTACCTGTCGGTGGGTGAGTTCGATGGCGACCGCGTCGCCCTGGACAAAGCGTCGCTGACCCGCAGCGCAAGCACTACGCGTAACAAGGCCTGGAACAGCCAGGTCATGGATATTTCGACGCCGGCCTGGCGCGAACATCTGTTCAAGCGTGCCAAGGCGTTGCAAGGGCAGGGTTATGCCGGTCTGTTCCTCGATACGCTCGACAGCTTTCAATTGCTCCCCGAGGCTCATCGCGAACCGCAACGCAAAGCCCTGGCATCGTTTCTGCGGGAACTGCACAGCCGCCAGCCGAACCTCAAACTGTTCTTCAACCGGGGCTTCGAAGTGCTGGGCGAGCTCGATGGCGTTGCCTCGGCCGTGGCCGTCGAATCGATCCATGCCGGCTGGGATGCCTCAGCCAAGCGTTATCGCCCGGTTTCCGAGTCCGACCGCAACTGGCTTGAAGGTGAGCTCAAGCCACTTCGCGCGAAAAACATGCCGTTGGTGGCCATCGACTACTTGCCGCCCGACCGTCGCGAAGAAGCGCGCAAGCTGGCTCGCCAATTGAGCCAGGAAGGCTTTATCCCGGTGGTCACCACCCCGGACCTCAACGCCATCGGCATGAGCACCGTGGAAGTACAGCCGCGGCGCATCGCCATGCTCTACGACCCGCGCGAAGGCGAACTCTACGATCACGCCGGGCACCGGATGCTTGGCGGTCTGCTGGAATACCTGGGCTATCGGGTGGACTATCTGCCGGCCGATGCCAGTTTGCCGTCCCACAGCTTCGCCGGCCTGTACGCCGGGGTGGTGGTGTGGATGACCAGCGGCCCACCCCAGGACAGCCGTGCCTTTAATGGCTGGATTGGCCAACGTCTGGACGAACAGGTGCCGCTGGCCATCATGGCCGGCCTGCCGATCGAGGATCGCGCATTGCTCAAGCGCCTGGGGCTGAACCTCGCGGCGCCAGGGGCTCGCGGCGCACTGCGAGTGCTGAGCCAGGACAAGGCCCTGATCGGTGGCTTCGAGGCGCCGGTAGTGGCGCGCACCCGAGAGCTGACCCGTGTGACGCTGCTGCCCGACGGGCCGCAACCGGCCCTGTTGCTGGGGGATGAGCAGGGCGGCAAGTACGCCCCCGTGGCCATCGGCACCTGGGGGGGCATGGCCCTGGCGCCTTATGTGGTAGAGACCAATGTCGAGCGCAGCCGCTGGATTCTCGACCCCTTTGCCTTTATCCAGAAAGCCCTGCGCCTGCCGGCGCAACCGCGCCCGGACACCACCACCGAGAACGGCCGGCGGATCGCCACGGTGCATATCGACGGGGATGGCTTCCCATCCCATGCCGAAGTGCGCGGCACCCCTTATTCCGGGCGCCAGGTGCTGGATGACTACATTCGTCCCAACCCGTACCTGACCTCGGTTTCGATCATCGAAGGGGAGGTCGGGCCCAAGGGCATGTCGCCGTTCCTCGCCAGGGAGCTGGAGCCCCTCGCCCAGGAGATCTTTGCCGATCCCAAAGTCGAGGTTGCCAGCCACACCTACAGCCACCCGTTCTACCTGCAGCCGGAAAAGGCCAGGCAGGACGAGGACTTCCACGCCGAATACGGATTGCGCCTGAACATCCAGGGCTACAAGACCCTGGACTTCAAGCGCGAGATCGTCGGATCGCGGGACTACATCAACAGCCGCCTGACCACTGCGCAGAAGCCGGTGAAGTTGCTCTTCTGGCCGGGGGATGCGCTGCCCAGCGCCGAGACCATCAAGCTGGCCTACGACGCCGGGCTGAAAAACGTCAACGGCGGGCAGACCATCCTGACCAAAGCCAATTCGTCGCTGACCGGCCTGTACCCCTTGTTGCGTCCCACCGAAGGCGGCTTGCAGTACTACGCCCCGGTGATCAACGAGAACATGTACACCAACCTCTGGAAAGGCCCGTATTACGGCTTTCGCGACGTCATCGATACGTTCGAGCTGACCGACAGCCCACGGCGCCTGCGCGGGATTCACCTGTACTACCACTTCTATTCGGGCACCAAGCAGGCGTCGATCAAGGCCATGACCGATATCTACCGCTTCATGCGCGGCCAGCAGCCCTTGTCGTTGTGGATGAGCGACTACCTCGATCGGGTCCATGGCCTGTACCAGGCCAGCCTGGCCCGCACCGCCAATGGCGACTGGCAGGTCCGCGGCATGGACGGCTTGCGTACCCTGCGCCTGGACCCGGAGCTGGGCTGGCCGGATCTGGGTCGTTCGCGGAACGTGGCCGGTGTCCGCGATCTGCCCCAGGGCCGTTATGTGGCCTTGAGCGGCGACCATGCGCTGCTGGCCCTGCGGCCCGAGCGTGACCCGCGTCCGGCATTGGAGCTGGCGAATATTCCCTTGCGTGACTGGCGCTATGTGAGTGACCGACAGGTGAGCTTCTCTTTTGCCGGCCAATTCAACCTGGAGTTCTCGGTGCGTTCGGCCGGCGCCTGTCGGGTCGAGGTCCGGGGCCAACGTTATGCCGGCAAGTCCGAGCAGGGCCTGTGGCATTTCCAACTTCCCATGAAGCAGGTGAGTGATGCCCAACTCTTCTGCAACTAAGGCACCACGCGCACGGCTGCTCAACCCCTGGGCATTGCTGCTGGTGGCGATGGTCGTCGGCGTGCTGCTGTGGGCGACCTATCGCAACGAAGATACCTTCCGTCCCACGCTCGGCCCCCCGGACGAAGTGTCCGCCAGCTATGCCGAGGTGCTGCTGGCGGCCCATCCGGAAAACAACGAATTGCGCACCCAGCTGCTCGACCTGCTGATTCAGTTGGGCGATTACCCGAGGGCGGAAAAACACCTGGCCGAATGGCCACAGGCCGATCCCGCGCTGAAGTCCTACTACCGCCTGCAACTGGATGCCCTGGCGCTGACCAACAGCACCGACGGCCCAGCGTTGCAGGCCCTGGCCGAACGTTTCAAGGCCTTTGACTACAAGACGCTGCCATCCCCCCAGCTTGAGCGCCTGGCCACGCTGGCCTTGAGTGTCCAGGCCCCGGGGCTGGCCGCGGACGCCTATGCCGAACTGGCGAGTCGCGATCCAGGGCAGCGTGAGCATTGGCTGCCCGAGGCGGCGAAGTGGTACCAGGCCAGCGAGCAACCCGGACGCGCCGCCGACCTTTATGTGCAGTTGCTCGATGCCAGCCAGACGCCAGAAGCGCGTCGCCAGTTCCTGCAGGAAGCCTTCAACACCCTGGTAGCGGCGGATCGCGGCGCTCAGGCGGCCGAGCTGTTGGCCCGGGAACTGGCCGCCCAGCCGGATGCGCAATTCGATGCTGCGCTGCTTGACCGGGGCGTCGATGTGGCGGTAGCGCACAAGCGTCCGGACCTGGCCGAGTCATTTTTCATCGCATGGCGCAAGTCGCAGCCCGACAACCCGGAAGTCCTGGCCAAGGAGTTCAGGCAGCGACTGGCCTTCGGTGACCTCAAGGGCGCTCATGCGGCGGGCTCGCAACTGCTGGAGCAACATCCGGAGGATCCGTTGCTGCTGGAGCAGATGGCCCATCTCGCCGAATGGCGGGGCGACTCGGCCTCGGCGCTGGGCTACTGGATCAGCCTGAGCAAGCTGCGGGACAACCCGGCCGAGTTCGAGCACACCTGGCGCCTGGCGATGCAGAGCTACGACTTCGACCGGGGCATTCCGCTGCTGGCGGGGATCATGGACAGCCGGGCCCTGAGCAATGTCGAACTCGATGCCCTGGTGTACGCCGAAGAATCCCGGGGCACGCCCGAGCAGGCGGAAAAGTGGTTGCGCCGCTATGTCGCCAAATACCCGAAGCACCGCCTGGCCTGGGTCCGCCTGTTGCAGAACCTGGAAAATACCGAGCAGTACCCACAGCGGCTGGCGGTCTGGAAGAACTTCGCCAGCCGTTATCCGTTGACCAGCGCCGAGCGGGTGGACTGGGCCAACAACCACCTCAAGCTGTTTGACAGCCAGTCGGCCTGGAAGGTGATCACCGCGGTCGACGGCAACAAAATCAACGACCTCGACTACTGGCAGTCCCGTGCCGCGCTGGCCTGGGACCTGGAGTCGGACGATGAACTGCAGCTCGCACTGGAGAAGATGCTGGCCATCAAGGGCTCGCTCAATACCGGTGACGAGAGTCAGCTGATCGCCCTCTATCGCACCCGCGATCCGCGCAAGGCCTTGCAGTTGACCGTCGACAGCTGGCGCCAGGGGCACAATCCGCGGCGCCTGGTCGCGGCCCTGCAACTGGCCCAGGAGCTTCAGGACTGGCCATTGGTGATCGATCTGCTCAAGGAGGCTGACCAGTACCCGGAAGCCGCCGACTATTCCCAGGTCCTGGCAGCGCGCGGGGCGCTGCAGGTCCACCAGGGTCATCACGACGAGGCCCTGCGCCTGTATCGCCTGGGCTTGAGCCGCTTCCCGGAGGACAACACCTTCCGCGAACGCCTGATGTGGCTGTATGTCGACCTGGGGCGCACGGGCGAGATCAAGCCGCTGCTGCAGCAATGGCGTTCCCTGGCGCGCAGTGACAGCACGCTTTGGCTGCCGTTTGCCGCCGCCAGCCAGTTGCTGGGGCGCAATACCGAGGCCCTGGCCTGGTACCGCCTGTACCTGCAAGCCAATCCCCGGGACTGGATGGTCCAGGCGGCCTACGCCGATGCGCTGGAAGGCGCCGGTTATGCCGACTCGGCCCAGCGCCTGCGGCTCAAGCTCAATCGTCAGGTGACGCCCGAGCAGATCCGCGCCACGCCCCAGGGCTATGCGACCTGGCTGCGTCTGGTGGCCAGCAGCTACTCGTCGCGCAAGGCGCAGAACAAGGCGATGCAGTGGCTGGACGGCTCCAGGCCGATGCTGCAGCTGTGGTTCGAGCAAATGCTGGTGTGCCTGGAGGACATCAATCAGTCGGCGCAGAAGGATGACTGGCTGGCCTGGGCCCGCGCCCGTGGCCTTAAGGTCAGTCGCTACGAACAGATCCAGCAAGCCCTGCGCGGCAACAATCGCCAAGCCCTGGAACGCCTGGTGGCCAGCGATGGCCTCGACCCGGCGCAGCGGGTCGAGGCCCTGAACAGCCTGGGTCGTGGCGGCGAAGCGCTGGCCGTCGACCTGTCGGCGCTGGGCGAGGACCAGTCTCCCGCGATCCGTGAGCAATTGCGGCGCCAGGCCATCGAGATGACCGAGCGCACGCCCCAGGGCGTACAAATCGCCTGGGAACGCCAGGATTACGGCGGACTGGTGTTCAACGGCCCGCGCCTGAGCGCTGCGCGTTACCTGAATGACGACTGGTACGCCAAGCTCGTGGTGGAGCAGGGCCGATACAGCGGCGACACCCTCGATGAATCACGCCTGGGCAACGAGACCAATACCGGATTGACCTTGCAGCGGCAGTTGGAGGACGGCAACTACACGCTGATCTTCGACAGCAGCCTGCGCAAGGACGATGACCGCAACGGCCTGGGCGCCAGCCGCACCTGGCAGGTGGACAGCGGCAACGAACTGGACGTCGGCGCCGACTGGCACCGTAAGAACGAGGACAGCGGGCTGATGCGTGCCTTCGGCCAGCAGGACGATGTCTGGGTCGGCGGGCGGCATCGCTATTCGGCCCGTGACCAGTTGTCCTGGAGCCTGGCCCAGCGCTGGTTCTCGACCCGCAGCGGCGATGACCTGGGCAGTGGCCAGGCATTGAAAATCGAGTTCGACCACACCTTGCAGTTCGAAGGACCGAACTGGGCATTGCGCAGCGGCATCGACTACCAGCAAAACAGCCTGGACCACCGTTCGCTGCCCAACCTGGCCAATACCCTGGGCGGGGGCATCGACCTGGCGGGGGCCGGCCTCGAGGATCCGAACCAGATCACCAGCCAGACCCTGCTGCAAAAGCGCTACGGCCAGCTGTTCTTCGGCAGTTCGTGGCGGCGTGGCTTCCCGGGGGCACTGAACCGCACGCGTGGGCAGTACACCTGGCTGGTAGACGTCAGCTCAGGCTGGCAGTGGACCGACAACACCATCAACTACGCCGTCAGTACCGGTGTCGGCACCGAGGTGATAGGGGATGACGAATTGGCGGTGACCTTCGGCTACCAGTCGGCCCCACAAGGCGGAACGGGCAAGTCCGGGGGCACGGCAGGTGTCAGCTACAGCGTCCGTTTTGGACGCTGATCATGGAATTCAAAGAGGAGTGAACCTTATGCAATCCATTCGTTGCGTGAGTCTGGCGATGGTCGCCTTGCTGATGGCCGGCTGCAGCAGTTTTACCGGTCAGGACAGCCCCGAGCTGTCGAAATCCGCCCGCTGGGGCGTGTTGCCGCTGGTCAACTATTCCCAGACGCCCCAGGCCGGCGAGCGCAGTGAGCAGATTCTGCTTAGCGTACTGAGCAGCCGGGGCCTGCAACCCCAGGTCTACAACGGCGCGGCGGGGCAGGGCGAACAAGCCCTGCTCGACGATAACGAGCGCCTGGCCGGAGCCATGGATTGGGCTCGCGAGCAGAATCTCGACTATGTGGTGTCCGGCAGTATTGAAGAGTGGCAGTACAAGAACGGCCTGGATGGCGAGCCGGCGGTGGGCATCAGCCTGCGGGTGGTCGAGGCGGGCACCGGCAAGGTGCTCTGGAGCAATAGCGGCGCCCGTGCCGGCTGGTCCCGCGAAAGCCTGGCCGGCGCGGCGCAGAAGGTGCTCGACAAGCTTGTCGGTGGCCTCAGGATCGAGTGACTGTCATGAGATCTCCACACATGGACTACGCGCTGGCGCCCCGCGCCAGCGGTCCGGCGTCATGGCTTGAAACTTTCCTGGTGACGGCCCTGGTCATCGGCGTGGGGCTGTGGCTTGCGCCACAAGACCCGCTGCAGGTGCAGGGCGAGTTTCCCTGGTCGGTGCTGGCGCCACTGTTGCTGGGCGTGCGCTACGGGTTTGTCCGCGGCCTGATCAGCGCCAGCCTGCTGGTAGCGGCGTTCTTCATCCTGCGCCAGTCGGGGCTGCCCGGTTACGCACAGATCGCTCCCTCCTACATTGTCGGCGTGCTGGTCTGCGGCATGCTCGTGGGCGAGGTGCGAGACCTGTGGGAACGGCGATTGCTGCGCTTGCAGATGGCCAACGAGTATCGCCAGTACCGGCTCGACGATTTCACCCGGGCGCACCAGATTCTGCGGGTGTCCCACGATCGCCTGGAGCAGCGCCTGGCCGGCAGCGACCAGAGCCTGCGCAGTTCGTTGCTGGGCCTGCGCGATCGCCTGCGCGTGCTGCCCAATGGCGATGACCCGCTGAGCCTGCTGGCCGAGCCCGTGCTGAGCCTGCTTGGTCAGTACGGCTCGTTGCGGGTCGCCGCGCTGTATCGCGTGGAACAGGCCGGCCATGCGTCGCCGAACCTGAGCCTGCTGGCCGCCACCGGGACCATGGGGCCCCTGGACCCCAACGACCTGCTGGTGCGCCTGTGCCTGGAGCGCGAGGAACTGGTGAGTGTGCGTGAAGAGCTGCTCGATAGCGGCGGGCAGGCTTCGGTGTCGTCCCTGCAGGCCTGTATTCCCTTGGTGGACACCCAGGGACAGGTGCTGGCGATCCTCGCGGTACGGCAGATGCCGTTCTTCGCCTTCCAGGAGCGCACCCTCAGCCTGCTGGCGCTGCTGGCCGGGCATATCGCCGACCTGCTGCACTCTGACTTGCAGGTGCTGCAACTGGAAAGCGACGATGCCCAACACTTCACACGCCAGCTCAAGCGTTCGCTGGTGGATGTCGAGCAGCACGGCCTGTCCGGTTGCCTCTATGCATTTGAATCGAACCAGGCCAACGATGAACTGACGCGGCTTTTCGAACGCAGCCAGCGCGGACTGGACCTGCACCTGGGCCTTGCCAACAACCGCGGGCACGCTCTGTTGCTGGTGCTGTTGCCACTGACCAGTGCTGAGGGCGCCCAAGGCTATCTGGCGCGCCTGGGCAAGCTGATTCACGAGCATTTCGGCATGAGCGTGGAACTGGCCAGCCTGGGGGTCACCGTGCTGCCTTACGACCTGGAGTCGGCCCGGCAACGGGATGGGCTGCGTAACTTCCTGTACAACGAGTGTGGCCTGAATGATCAGCAAGTGGCTGTTTAGCGCAGCGTTGTTTTTCGAGGCGGGGAGCTGGGCCAGCCTGACGGCGCAGTTGCCCGACCCGCAGATCGCGCTGCTGTATGCAATGACCCACGGGATCGCCTGCGGCCTGCTGACGGCGGCGGTCTGGCGGCTGCTGCCGGCGCGCTATCGCACGCCGTTGCCGTGGAGTCCGCTGTTCATTTTCAGCCTGGCGTTCTTTGTCCCGTTGCTGGGCTCGGTGGGGGTGATTGCGGCGATCTTTCCGGCGCTGTATCTGCCCCGCAAGCGCGATACGCAGATGTGGCAGGCCGTCGGCATTCCCGGCCTGCCGTTTCGCGCGCAGTCCCATTTGCATTCGCCGACCTTCGGTAACAGTGGCTTGCAGGATGTGTTGCGCCACGCGCCGGACCCCGACCAGCGCCTGGCGGCGTTGCTCGCCACCCGCAGGATGCCGGGCAAGGAAGCGGTGCCGATTCTGAAGCTGGCCCTGGGCGATCCGAGCGACGATGTCCGTCTCCTGGCGTACTCGATGCTCGACAAGCAGGAAACCGATATCAACCAGCGGATCCAGTTTTCCCTCGAACAGTTGCCCGGTGCCGCGCCCAGGAAGGCCGGCGCCCTGCATGCCACCCTGGCGCGCTGGTACTGGGAACTGGCCTACCTGGGCCTGGCCCAGGGCAGCGTCCAGCTGCACGTGCTGGAGCAAGCCGGCGAACATGCCAGGCTGGCGCTGGAGGCGGGAGAGGGCGGCGAGTTGCTGTTGCTGGCCGGGCGTATCGCCCTTGAGCGCGGCGATATCGACAAGGCGCGGCTGCATTTGCACCAGGCCCAGGAAGCGGGCATGGACCCGGCCAAGGTCTTGCCATTCCGTGCCGAAATCGCCTTTGAAAGCGGAAACTATGCGGAGATTCCCGCGCTGTTGAGCCGCTTGCCGCCGCAGATGCAACAACGTCCGCCCTTTGCCGGGCTGATAAGGACCTGGACATGAAGAAAACCGTCAACCCAACGCCCATCGCCGATGTCTGCCTGTTGCTCGAGGGCACCTGGCCTTATGTGCGCGGCGGTGTGTCCAGCTGGATTCACCAGATGATCCTCGGGCTGCCGCAACTGACCTTTTCGGTGTTGTTCATCGGTGGCCAGCGTGCAGCCTACGGTCAGCGCCGCTATGAGATTCCAGCCAACGTCGTGCACATCGAAGAGGTGTATCTGGAGGAAGCCTGGCGCAATCCGAAGCACAGGCGAGTCGCCCACACCGCGTCCCTGGAAGAATTGAGCAACCTTTACCGTTACCTGCACAACCCGGAAAAACCGGCCGCCGAGCTGGGCATTGGCGTGCTCGATTCCCTGGCCCAGGCGCGGATCACCCTGGATGACGTGCTCTACAGTCGCCCCAGCTGGGAGGCGCTGACCGAAGGGTACGAGCAGCATTGCGCCGATCCTTCCTTCGTCAATTATTTCTGGACCCTGCGCACCATGCAGTCGCCGTTGCTGATGCTGGCAGATGCCGCCCGACGCATGCCGCGGGCGCGGGTGCTGCACTCGATTTCAACCGGTTATGCCGGGCTGGCGGGCTGCATCCTCAAGCAACTGTGGGGGTGCCAGTTGCTGCTCAGCGAGCACGGGATCTACACCAAGGAGCGCAAGATCGACCTGGCCCAGGCCAGCTGGATCGCCGAAACCAGTAACCAGGCGCTTAACGACAGCATGGACACCGGCACCGGTTACATCCGTATGCTCTGGGTGCGTTTTTTCGAGCGCATCGGTCATCTGGTCTACGACAGCGCCGACCAGATCATTGCCTTGTACGACGGCAACCGCCAGCGACAGATCAAGGACGGCGCACCGGCCGAGCGCACCCAGGTGATTCCCAATGGCATCGACCTGCAGCTCTGGACCCAGGCCCTTGAGTCCCGGGCCGAAGGCATCGCCCCCGTGGTCGGACTGATCGGCCGGGTGGTGCCGATCAAGGACGTGAAGACCTTCCTGCGGGCCATGCGGGGAGTGGTCAGTGTGATGCCGCAGGTCGAAGGCTGGATCGTCGGGCCGCAAGAGGAAGATCCCGAGTACGTCGCCGAGTGTCGCAGCCTGGTGGCCAGCCTCGGGCTGGAGCAAAAGGTGCTGTTCCTCGGGTTCCAGAAGATCCAGGACATCCTGCCGCAACTGGGCCTGATGGTGCTGACGTCCATCAGCGAGGCCCAGCCCCTGGTGATTCTCGAAGCCTGGGCCGCCGGCACTCCAGTGGTGAGCAGCGACGTGGGCTCCTGCCGTGAGCTGATCGAGGGCGGCGAAGCGTCCGACCGCGATCTCGGGCTGGCCGGGGAGGTGGTGGCGATCGCCGATCCCCAGGCCACGTCCCAGGCAATCATCGACCTGCTGCGCAGCCCCGAGCGCTGGAAGTCCGCCCAGGCCGCCGGCTTGTCGCGGGTTCACCGCTACTACAGCGAAACCTTGATGATCGAGCGCTATCGCAGGCTTTATCACAGCGCCATGGGCACCCTGCAAAAGGAGGCCGTGTAAATGGCCGGTATCGGTTTCGAACTGCGCAAGATTCTCTCGCGCGACTCCTACACGGCGACGCTGCATGCCTATGTCTATGCCGGCCTGATCAGCTCCGGGCCCTGGGTCCTGTCGATTCTCAGCGTGATGCTGGTGGGGGTCATCAGCCTTGGGCTGGTGGTCCCGGAGGTGGTGATCCGCCAGTTCCTGATCACCGTGACCTACCTGATGGCCACGTCGCTGATCCTCACCGGCGGCTTACAACTCTTCTTCACCCGTTTTGTCTCCGACCGCCTGTTCGAGCGCAAGTACGAGCAAATCCTGCCGAACCTGGTGGGCATGCTGCTGCTGGTGACCCTGGGGGCCGGGGTGCTGGGCATCCTCCTGTTGATCACCTTGTTCGACCAGGGGCTGATCTACCGCCTGCTGACCCTGGCCAACTTCGTGGTGCTCTGCAACCTGTGGCTGGTGATCATATTCCTCTCGGGGATGAAGGCTTATAACCGCATCCTGCTGGTGATGCTGGTGGGCTATGGGCTGATGGTCGGCAGCGCATTCTTCCTCAGGCACCTGGGCATGGAAGGGCTGCTGCTGGCGTTGCTGCTGGGGCACAGCAGCCTATTGTTCCTGTTTCTCTACGACATCCTGCGCGAATACCGGGCCGAGAAACTGGTGGCCTTCGACTTTCTGGACCGGCGCCAGGTGTTTGTCAGCCTGCTGTTGACCGGGCTTTGCTACAACCTGGGAATCTGGATCGACAAGTTCATCTTCTGGTTCAACCCGCAGACCTCGAGCCAGGTGATCGGGCCGATGCGCGCCTCGATTCTTTATGACTTGCCGATCTTCCTCGCCTACCTGGCGATCATTCCTGGCATGGCGGTGTTCCTGGTAAGGATCGAAACCGACTTCGCCGAATGGTACGAGCGCCTGTTCCGGGCGGTGCGCGACGGCGAGACCCTGCAGCATATCGGTTCGTTGAAAGCCGAGATGACCTTCTCGATCCGCCAGGGCCTGCTGGAAATCTGCAAGGTCCAGGGGCTGACGGTGGTTCTGCTGTTTCTCTTTGGCCCGCGCATACTGGAGTGGCTGGGGATGTCCAGCTACTACCTGCCGCTGTTCTATATCGACTTGATCGGGGTGAGCATCCAGGTGGTGTTCATGGCGATCCTTAACGTGTTTTTCTACCTCGATAAACGGATGATCGTGCTGGAACTGTGCCTCTTGTTCGTGGCACTCAACGGCGCCTTGACCCTGCTGAGCCTGTACCTGGGGCCGAGCTTTTTCGGCTATGGCTTCACCTTCTCGCTGCTGCTCTGTGTACTGCTGGGGCTCGCGCGGTTATCGACGGCGCTGGATGACCTGGAGTACGAAACCTTCATGTTGTCTCGTTGAAACTCAAGCCGGTCAGTGAGGATTGAACACCCCCACGCGTTATCGGCAGGAGCGATGCCCGGCTCGTTGCAGCCAGGCCATCCGCCAAGAGCGCAGGACTGGGCGAACTGCGCTCTTGGCGGTGGTCTACACGCTTTGCGGATCAGTCGCCGGGAATGCTTTGCAGATCGCTGATCATCTGTTCGATGACCTGTCCTGCATGGTCGCCATAGGCTGCGGCGTCCATGTCGATCCGCCCCGAAATATGCTCGGTGTGCTCATCCAGGGTGATTTCGAAAGCCACGCGGCAGGTATCGTTGGGCAATAGCCGCAGGCTCATCCACTGGTTGTCGCCCAGGGCGATGCGGCTGCCTGCGCTGCGTGAGTTCCAGGCGTTGAACAGCTGGGGAAACGGCAGTTCGAAGCTGGCGGTGCGGGTAGACATGCCCTCGGGATACAAGGCTGCCGGCTCCATGTCCTGGCGAGCCGCGGCATTGATCACCGCCCGCTGCACACGCTTGATCACCGCGGCCAATGGCTCGCCGGGCTCATGCCGGGTACTGACCGGGATGGTATTGGACAACGGCCCCACCAACTTCTGGGCCGCGGCGCCCGGGCGATTGGCGAAGGGGACGCCGGTCACCACGGTGGCAACACCGCTGACGACACTGATTGCCCGTTGGTAGATGGCCAACAGCAGCACGAACGGCGTCACGCGCTGGGCCCTGGCATAGTCCAGAACCCTGCTGCGCGGCACGCTGGAGGTGAACGTCAGGCTCTGCATGCGCCCCATGCCGCCAGCGCCTTTGGCGCGCAGTGCGTCGAGCCCGTAGGGCCCCGTCCCCGGGTAGATCTCAAGCCGTTGTGCCGCGCTTGCCGGCGGCGGCAGGTGCTGCTGCCGGCAATAGTCGTTCCAGGCGCTGCAGGACACCGGGGGCAGGCCCGAGTAATGCTGGGCGATATCCTCCAGCAGCAGGTCAATCGACGCGCCATCGCAGGTATAGATCCAGAAGCCGATCCAGATATGCAGGCCAGCCTCGTCTACCGCCGAGGCGATGCGCAGCCCGGGTTCGGCGGCTTGCCTGGCCCGATAGGCCAGGAAGTCCTGGTCGGTGACGGCGGCCTGCACCTTGCCCAGTTGCTCACGCAACGCCTGGCGCAATGCCTGTTCGCTGGGGGCCCGGCCGACCAATTGTTCTCCTTCGATCTCGAATCGGGCCGCGAGGATCGGATGCCGAGCCAGGGTCTGGGCCACGGCGTCGAATACTTGCGCATGGCAACACTGCGCGCTGAAGTCCAGACGCAGCGCGCCAGAATAGGCGCGCCCCGTCTGGTCAAGCATCGCCCCGGTCCATTTTTCCCGCAGCCCCGCGACGCTGGAAAGCGTCGCCAGGGGTCCCTTGAAGGGAGGGATCAGGTAGTTCTGATGCATGACGATAACCTACGGCTGGGGGCTCGATGGGGCCGGCTCGAGAGCCAGGGCATTGCGTCCGGCCCAGATCAGCAAGGCACCCCCGATCATCGCCAGCGCCGACAGTGCGAAAGCGCTGACGAAACCATTGGCGGTGATGGTCGGCACTGCGGTGCTGTCGGAGACGGCCAGGCCCACGGCAGCCAGCAGGGTGACCCCGAACACCTGGAACAACTGCTGGATGGTGGTGGTGATACCCGAGCCGGCACCGGCATCCGCCTCGCTCAAGTCACTGGTGGCCAACGACTGAGCGACCGGTGCGACACAACCGAAGCCGATGGAGGTGACCAGCATGGCCGGGAGCATTCCCAGCCAGTAGCTATGCAGGGGTACGCCGAAGGCAAACAAGGCGAAACCCAGCGCCGAGGTTGCCAGGCCGACGACCGCTGCGGCCTGCGGGCTCCAGCGCTGCATGACG
This sequence comes from Pseudomonas sp. GW821-FHT09E12, assembly GCF_059416085.1. NCBI lineage: Bacteria > Pseudomonadati > Pseudomonadota > Gammaproteobacteria > Pseudomonadales > Pseudomonadaceae > Pseudomonas > Pseudomonas sp. GW821-FHT09E12. The sequence continues at coordinate 123,972 of NZ_JBWKOM010000007.1, forward strand.
AACTGCGAAAGGAAGATGCCGGGGAAGAAACCCAGGCAGAAGGGCAGCCAGGCCAGGCCAGTCTGCATCGGGCTCAGGCCGAGGTAGTCTTGCAGCAGCAATACGCCCAGGTAGAACAAGGCGCCGGAGGTCGCCGCCAGGATGGCCACGATGGCGTAGCCGGCCAGGCGGGGAGAGCGAGCCATCAGGCGTGCGGGAATAATGCCGTTTTCCGAGCGCTTGCAACGACGCAGCACCAGGGCGATACCCAGCAAGCCCAGCACCAGGAGCGCCACGCGTTGTCCGGGCAGGTGCTCGATGCCGGAGCCCATCACGGCCATGACGGTCGCGGCGACGGCCACCACCAGGATCAGTGCGTTGCCCAGGTCCAGAGGGGTGGAAGTGCGGTGGGTGAACTTGGGAATCATGACCATGGTCGCCACGCTCAGCAGCATGACGATCGGCACGTTGATCCCGAACACCCAGCGCCACGACAGATAATGAGTCAGTACGCCGGACAGCAGTACGCCGATGATCGAGCCCAGGCCGCCCAGTGCCGCCCAGATGCCAAACGCCTTGCCGCGCTCGGGGCCTGCGGGAAACAGCAACGACACCATGGCCAGCCCGGTGGCCGAAGCCAGGGCTTCGCCGACCCCTTGCCCGGCACGGCTGACGATCAGCACGGTGGCATCTTCGGCGAAGGTCGCCAGCAAGGAAAATGCGCCAAAAATCACTACGCCGACCTGGAAGGTGCGCCGCACCCCAAAGGCGTCGCCGATCCGCCCGCCCAGCAGCAACAGCGATCCGGCGGTGATGAGGTAGGCATTGACTACCCAGGTCAGGGACCCGTCCGTGAGTCCCAGCTCGTGCTTGATCCGTGGCAGGGCCACGTTCACCACGGTGGCATCCAGTAGCAGTATCAGCTGGATGATCGAGATGACAGCCAGTGCCTGCCATCGTTTTTCATTGAGCGTTGCATTCGCAGGTGTGTGAGTCATGTTTATCCAATCCTTAGATTAATGGGTGTCGACCGGCATCCGGCCGGCACCCGAGGCTTTTTTCCAGAGCGATCAGCCCATGGGGTTGACGTTGGCCAGGGCCAATGAGTTACGGATCATCTTGATCCCGTAGTCGGTGCCGATGCTCTCGGGGTGAAACGGCACGCTTTCGATCGGCCGGGTACGCTGGCGCGCCGCCCTGTTCACGCCGTCGTCCGAGCAGGCGGTGGCTGGTAACGCGCTCACAGGGCGCTCTCCCGTTGATCGCGGATACGGGCGTGCTTCCAGGAAATGTAGGCGCCGGTCTCGGTCCTCGGGTCCAGGTTCTGCTCCAACTGCAACTGGACCGAGGTGCCGAAATGGCCGGCCATCTGCTCCTGTACCTGGGCCAGCGAACGCTCGCCGATACCCGCCACCATCGACACTTCGACATGGTCGCTGCCGTCGCTGGCGGTGCAGATCCTGACCTCGTAGCCAGAGACCCACTCGGCCGCAGCCAGCACCGCCGACTCGATCAGTGCCGGCAGTACCTGGCGACCGGCCAGGGTCATCACATCGCTCACCCGGCCAAAGACCCGCAGGCAACGAGAACGATTGCCGCACCCGCATTCCTCGGCAGCGTGCAGTCGCGCCAGGTCGCCGGTGCGGTAGCGGATCAGCGGCTTGGCCCCGGGTACCAGCATCGTCAGGCACAGTTCGCCGATATCGCCTTCCATTCCGGGAACCGGAAGAATCTCCGCCAGATAGTTGGTCTCGGAGAAGTGCAGGTTGCCGTTGGCGCAGCCGGTGGCCACCGCATGGGCTTCCTGGGAGCCATACAGGCCATGGGTGCAATGGGCATTCCAGACCCGGGCGATATTGCTCAGCATCTGCGGCGTGCACAGTTCGCCCAGCACCATGATCTGGCCCACCGCGGTCTCGCGCGGGTCGATCCCCTGGCTGACATAGAGCCGGGCCAGGGCCAGGGCCACGGCGGGGGAGCAGATCAGCGAGCGCACGCCAAGGTCGTTGATCAGCTGGGCGGCCTTGACCAGGCCGACCCGAGGGCTTTCCGGCCACAGCCGCACATAGGGAATGCCCAGGTTGCGGCAGACCTCGCCATAGGTATCGCCGAACGCATACAGCTCCGACGGCCCCATGATCGCGGTAAGGGCATCGGTGGTGCCGAATGTCGACTGGTACAGGTCGGCGACGGCCTTCTGTACATAGGCACCGCTGGTGTCCACGTCGATCGCCGCCCGAGGGCAGGGGGTGGGCGCCCCCGTGGTCCCGGTCGTCTCGTAGTACACCGCGATCTGCTCGAAAGGCAGGCTGCAGACCGAGCGGCCCACGGCGCGCAGGTCTTCCTTGGTGGTGAACGGTATGCCGTCCAGCGCCGGCAACGCGCTGGGGCCACCCAGTTGCGAACGCAGGTGCCTGGCATAGAACGTCGAGCGTTCCTGGACATACTGCAAGACTTCCCGGGCCCGCAGTTGCCCCTTGGCCTCCAGTTCCTGTGGCGTGGTGCGTCCATCCAGGTAGGCGTCCACATCCTCCAGCCATTGCCGGTGCAGGTTGTCCTTGATCATGGCTGGTTCCCCGCGTCCAGGCTGTTGGCGAACTCACTGATGGTCTCGGTGAGCATGAGATTCTCCAGGGGTACGCTGATGGACAGCTGGGACTCGAGTTCGATCTTGATCTTCATCGCCGACAGCGAGTCGCCGCCCAGGTCGAAGAAGTTGTCCTCGGGCAATACCACCGGCTCCTCAAGATGGCTGGCGATGACCCGGATAACGGTGCGCAGGATGGTTTGCGGAGTCTTGCTGGTGGAGTCTTTCATGTCATTCCTCAGGGTTTCACGCAGGGCCAGTACATCCACCTTGCCGTTCTTCGACAGGGGTAATTGGGGCAACGGCTGGACAGTTTTCGGCACCATGTAGGCAGGCAGGCGCAGGGTCAGGGCCTGGGTGATTGCAGGAGCCAGTCCGGGCTCGCCGACATAGACCAGGGCGATCTGCTTGGGATGCCCGTCGGGACCGGGCAGGGCTACGGCACAGGCCCGCGAGACACCGGGGCAGGACTCGGCCACGCTCTCGATCTCGCCCAGCTCGATGCGCAGGCCATTGAGCTTGATCTGGTTGTCGAGACGTCCCAGGATCTCGATTTCGCCGTTGGGCAGGTAGCGCCCGAGGTCGCCGGTGCGGTACATCCGCTGGCCGCTGCGCGGGTGCTGGACAAAGGCCTTGCCGGTCAGCTCCGGCTGGCCGATGTAGCCACAGGCCAGGGACACATCGCTTTGCACCAGCATTTCCCCGGGCACCCAATCCGGGCAATCGGTCCAGTCGCCTGCCACGATGTGATAGGCCGAGTTGCGCATCGGCGCGCCATAGATCACCGAACGCACCATTTGGCCTTCTTGCTCGTCGATCTCGTGCAGCACCGACCAGTTGGTGGTCTCGGTGGGGCCTCCGCAGGAGTACAGCCGTGCCTTCGGGTACAGCGCCCTGGCTCGCGGCAGCAATGGCAGAGGGATCCAGTCGCCGGCCATGACGATATTGGCCAGCGATTCCACCGCGCAGAAGCTGCGCGCGTTTTCCGCGACACTGCACAGCAAGTCCATGATGGCCGGCACGCAGGCCCAGAAGGTCACGCCGTGGCGCCGCTGCAGGCGCAGCCAGGTATCGGGGTCCGGGCCCGCGGCCTGGGCAGGAACCACCACCGAGCCGCCGTGCAGCAGGGGGCCGAAGATATCGAAGACCGACATGTCGAAGTGCAGGGCGGCAGTGGCCAGGTGGCGGGTGGAGGCATCCAGGCCGAAGCGCTCGACGACGTCATAGACGTGGTTGACCACCGCGGCCTGTGGAATCTCGACCCCCTTGGGGTTGCCGGTGGAGCCGGAGGTGAAGATCACGTAGGGCGAGTAGTCCGCGGGCAGGGGGGCCAGGACCAGGTCCGTGTGCTGCCCGGCCCAGGCACGCAGGTCCTCGTCCGTCAGCACGAGCCGCTGTGCCTGCTCCGGCAACCGGGTATCGGCACCGGCGATAACCGTGCGCACCCCGGCCTGGGACAGCACCGAGCGGATGCGCTCGGGCGGCAGGTCGATATCCACCGGCACATAGCCGACACCGGCCAGCAGGCAGCCGTAGACCGCCGCATAGTGGCCGCTGCCCTTGGGCAGCACGATCCCGACAAAGCGTTCGCCGGGGTTGCGGGCTTGCTGGATCATCTGGCCGATCCGTGCCGCGGCCCGGCCGATTTCGCCCCAGCTGTAGCTGCCCCGTGGATCGAGGACGGCGGTTTCCCCGGCGCGTTCGGCGATCCGTGCCAGCAGCAGGTCACGCAGGTGAACCTCCGGTACCGGCGCCTGGGTCGCGTTTACCGCCTGGCGTACTTCGATCTGCGCGGCAGGTCGCAGGTCGAGCCAGGTGCGTTGCCAGACCTCGCTGTCGTCGGCCAGTTGCTGCAGCAGAGTGCGGAATGCGCCGAACATCGCTTCCACCACGTCAGGGCGAATGACCCCGGACAGGTAGTCCCATTTGAAGTACAAGGTGCCCTCGGACTCGCGCAGTTGCACATCCAGGGTGACTTGCGGCGTTTGCGAGACGCCGTAGACCTCTTGCCCAAGACGCGCCGCGTCATGGCGGCCCGGGTGCCCGAGCAGGCTGGTGAGGACGATCGGCATCAGCGGCGCACCGCCACTGCGACGGGCCCGGGCCAGCTCGCGCAGCACCTCGACACCGTTGAACAGCCGATGGTCCAGTGCCTGCCAGATGGCGCCTTGCAACTTCTGGCCGCGAGCCTCGAGGGTATCGGCGGCCGCTGTTTCGTAAGGCACCAGCAGGGTATTGGTAAAGTCGCCGACGACCTGGTCGATATCGGCACTGACGGGCATCCGGTCCGAGACCGGGAAGTTCAGGGTGAAGCGGTCTTCTTCGCTCCAGCAGCGCAGCACTTCGCACAAGGCCAGCGCGACCGCCCCGGATGGCGAGATATTGCGCGCCTGGGCCTGGGCCTGGAGTCGCTCCCAGGCCGTGACGGCGAGGCTGCCCTCGTATCGCTCGAAGCGCGACGGGCCGCTGAACTCCCCGGGCTCCAGCTGCGGCAAGCGCGGCGCCGCCGGCAGATGGTTGATCTTGTCCAGCCAGTATTCGCGGTCGGCCTGGTACTGGGCGCTCTTGAGCACCTTTTGCCGATAGGCGACGTAGTCATGGAAGCTGGTCTGGAGCACGGGCAGCTGTGGGTCATCTTCCAGGTAGAGATCGATCAGGTCGGGGATGATCACCTGGAAGATCGACCAGGCATCGGCGATCAGCATGTCGATGCACAGATGCACACGGCTGGTGCCGGCGCTGATGCGGCTGATGCGGAACTGGAACAGTGGCCATTGCGTGGTGCCGATTTCTTCGTTGGCCATGCGTTCGCGGACCTGGTCGATCTCCCGGTCGATCTGCGCCGCATCCAGGTCGCTGAGATCGACGTACTCCACCGCCTGGGTACCGTCGACATCGCCGATGCTCTGGCGTCCGCTGGCATCGATGGTCATGCGCAGCATCGGATGGCGCTCGACCAGCAGCCCCACGGCACGGGTGAAGCGCTCGCGATCCAGGGCCTGCACTTCCCATTCGAAATAGCCCTGGCAGCCGACGCCGCCGTAGTCGTAGAACGAGCCACGACCGATCCACAGTGCCTGCTGGCTTTCGTTGAGTTCGAACGGCAGCCGTTGCTGCTGCGCCGGCAAGTGCTCGAACGTCGGCAACTGGGTATTGCGCGAGGCATTGGCCAGGCGCACCAGGTTCGCCAGTACCGGCTCCTCGAGGAACGCGCCCATTTGCACATGGATGCCGTGCTTGCAGGCCAGCTCGCCGACCATGCGCAAGGCGCGCAGGGAATCGCCGCCGGCGTCGAAGAAACTCGACTCCAGCGTCGCCTCTTCACACAGCGTCCAGGCCAGCCAGCAATCACGTACCGCGTGGTCTGCCCGGGTCACCGGGGCAAAGACGGTCTGGTCCGCATCGCGCTCGATGGGGCCGACCTGCAGCGCGTTGTAGTCCACCTTGCCGTTGCGCCCCAGGGGCAGGGTGCCGGTCACGATCTGGCCGGGCTGAGCGGCCGGGTGCAGGCGCGAGGCCAAATGCTTGCGGACCTTGGCCATCACCTCTGCGGCGTCCGGAGCCAGCTCCAGGAACAATGCCAGGGTCGCGCCCAGGTCGTTGCTCAAGCAGGTGGCCGCCGCCTTCACCACGCCCGGTACCTGCAGCGCGGTGATCTCCAGTTCAGTCAGGTCGACCCGATGTCCGCGGATCTTTACCACCGAATCGGTCCGCCCGAAGATTTCCACGGTGCCATCGGCGGCCATGCGCGCCCGATCGCCGGTGCTGTATTGCAATGGCGACGTGGCGTCCAGGGTGTTGCCACGAAACGCCTTCTTGGTGTCCTCGGGGTTCACGTAGCCCACCGACAGCGTTTCGCCGGTGATGATCAGCTCTCCGACACAACGGGCCGCAAGCGGCTGGCCATGGCGGTCGACCACGTACATCCGGGCGCCGGGTATCGCCCGTCCGACCGAGGGCAGCAAGGTGCGGCGCGGTGCGCACAGGTCCTCGATGGACACCACCGCGGCCTCCGCGGAGCCATAGACATTGATCACCCGGTAGCCGAGATCGGCCGGCGGCCATTGCTTGCAGCGCTCACCGGCGATCAGCATGGTGCGCAGGCCGGTCCGGGTCCCGGTGGCCCACAGCGCTTCGGCGATGGACGTCATGGCCAGCGTATGGTTCATGTCGCCTTCGAGCAGCCAGCGGGCCAGCAGGTTGACGTCCTGCAGTACCTGCGGGGCAGGGATGCACACCGTGCCGCCGGCGCACAGGACCGGCAGCGGGTCGACCTCGACCATCCCGTAGCCGGGCGACGACAGCCATGAGCCGCGGCTATGCTCGCCCAGCCCGGCCTGATCGATAATGGCGTCCAGGGTCGCGGCCATTCCCCGATAGGACAGGCATACGGCCTTGGGCCGTCCGGTACTGCCGGAAGTGCCGGCGATAAAGCACGCCTCGTTGGTGGTTTCGACCCACTTGCCGTGTTCCCAGTCGACGTGGGCAGGGCGTATCTGCACCTTGTCGATATCCAGCAGCGGGCAGCTCGCCCAGTCTCGCGCTCGCTCGGTGGTGCTGCCTGCGGTCAACACCGCATGGGGACTGCACTCTTCGATAAAGGCCCGGATGCGCTCATCGGGATGCGCCGGGTCGATCAGCACGCAGGTGCCGCCCATGCGTTGCACGGCGATGATCGAGGCCAGGTGTTGCCAGCCGCGCTCCAGGAACAGCGCCAGGCGCGGGCTCGAGCGCCGGGAAGTGACGCGTTCGCGTATGTGCTGGACCAAGGCCTCGGAGGCATCCCAGAGTTCGGCGTAGGTCAGGGTGCGGTCGCTGTTGTCATCCACGATCGCCACGGCCGATGGCTTGCTCTGTACATGCCGGTAGATGCGCTCCACCAGGAACGGGCGCTGGCCGGTTTCGGCCGGGGCAGGGCAGGCGGGCTGGATAGAAGAAGCCGGAAGGGCCTTGGGATCCAGTACCCGGGCGCAAGCGAAGGCCACCAGTTCAAGCAGTTCCAGACGTACGGCCCGGGTCATGCGATCGCTGCGTACCGACAGTTGGCAACGGCCGTCCTGCACCAGTAGCCAGACCGGCGATTGCGCCGCGGGCAGGTTGTTGCCATCGCTGATCTCGATATCGGCACGCAATGGCGTGTCGCCAGGGGGCGCTTCGGCACTATCGCGCAACTGCGCGATATAGCCCCGAGCGTCTTGCGCAAGGTTCAACGCCGTGCAATCGACGCCGAGCTGCGACGGCTTGCCGCCGTCATGGATGCCCAGGGTCACCCGGCCTTCCGGGCTGAGCAGGGAGCCCAGGACCGCGGCGACCGTAATCAGGTCATTGATGCTGGCCGTCAGGCCAGGGGGCAGGGCAATCTCCTCCTGCTCCCGTGCGCTGTCGGCCGATTGCCCGGCCGCCGGGCACGCGAACGCGTCCCACAGGCTGCGCTCGGTGCCTGGCAGCGATTGTGGCTCGGCGGGTACTGATGTCATGTCGTCCCTCATCTTGTTCATGCCTTCCCTGTTGTCACGCTGTGGTTTTGTTCTCGATCTGGTGAATGGCCTCGATCTGCTCCGCCAGCACCGAGGCAGCCTGAAGCACGGCTTCACGCTCCTGGTCGGCGAGTGTCGAGGCATCGACTGCGATGAAGCGTTTGCTGCCCTTGGCCGCGGTATTCCAGGTGGCGACAGCCCGGCCGCCGATGAGCACCACCGGCCGCCCGTTACCGGCCGCGTCGTAGCCGCCGACCCGTTCCAGCTCAAGGCAGTCGCGCTGCCTCGAGCCAGGCGCATAGCCCATGACCAGGGGATCCCAGGCCGGCAGGAAACGGATCTGCGCCGTTGCGGGGGCCTTGGCGCGGTCGAGGAACTGCTCAAGGCGCGCCAGCCCGGCCGGGCTGTGCCACATATGGTTTCCGACCTGGCGGGCTGCGCAGGCTTGAAGCAGCGTGCGCGCGGTTTCCTTGGAAACCCCGAGCCACCAGGCCAGGTCGTCGACCGTGACCGGTCCGTAGTGTTCGACGTAGCGCCCGGCGATATCGCGCAGTAGCAGGTCGCGGTCCAGTGGCACGCCGTCACCGGGTAGCAGGCCATCGGGTGCAGCCGAGTACAGCCAGCGGTTGGACCATTGATTGGCCGCCGGTATACGGACCAAGGCGCCGTCATAGGCGGCAACCGAGGTCAACGCACGCGCCTGGGGCGCCGGCAGGTCGAGGGCGCTGCCGATGTCCTGCAGGCGCACCGAGACGCCACTGCTGAAGGCGACCAGCGTCGGCAGCAGTCGCCGGTAATCGTCCAGGCCAAGCCCTACGTCCCGTAAGCGCCATTCGTGGTTGGCCAGGGGCAGGCGGGTGGCGGCGAAGACCTTGGCCGCCAGCTCGCCGGGAAGCAGGAACTTGGAGCGCCGCATGCCCGGGATCCGCAGCAGGTCGCTGGCGTTTTCCATGGCCAGTACGGTCTTGCGATCGAGGTTGCGATTGCGCGCCATGACCGCCAGCCAACTGGTAGGCCGGGCCGAATAGACCCCGACATAGGCCTGTGCAATCTGTGCCACGGTGGCATCCGCCAGGCGCTCGAAGTGTTCCGACACTATCCATTCCCGCAGGTGGGTGTCGGTGAGGCCATTGCAGGCAGTTCTAATGCTCATAAGGTTCTCGATAGCTGTTGGGCTGCGCAGTTCAGTCGCCGACGACATCGAAGTTGCAGCCGCGAGCGGCCTCGAGCTGGTACATGTCGGACTTGGCCGGGACGAAGAACGTGCCGTCCTTGCCCTCGCGATGGCGCTCCCCGGGTACCGAGACCGGCAGTGCCGCCTGCCCGGTGACTCGTTCGTAGTCGCGCATCAGGCGGGTCATGGAAACCATGCGATCGAGCATCCGGCGCAGCATCTCCATACCTTCCTTGTCGCCCAGTACCTCGCCTTTCTTGTCGCCCACGAGCATGGCCGGGAAGCCGTAGCCGACCATGATCATGCGGTTGAGCAAGGCGCACTGGAGCATCTGGTTGTAGACCTCCACATGGCCCATGCGCCGGCCGGTGACCATGACCCCGGCAACCTTGTTGGTGAGAGTGCGATCGTGGCGCAGGAACCCGGTCCCGACCCGCTCCAGGAATGCCGACATCAAGGGCGTGGCGCCAAAGCCATGGACGGCGCAGGCGAAGATCACGCCATCGCTGGCTTCCATGAGTTGCACGGCGCGCGCGGCGTCATCCTTCTGCGCGCAGGGCTCGTCGCGAAAATTGCAATCGCCGCAGGCCCCGCAGGGGTCGATCTTGGCGCTGGCCAGTGAAAAGACCTCGAGAATCACATCCTGCTTTTCCAGGTACTCGGCCGCCCACTCCAGCGCCTTGGCATTGTTGCCATCCAAGCGTTCCGAGCCGTTGATGGCGACATATTTGATCTTGTCCGTCATGGTGCTTCTCTCTTCTTAGAGTTTGCGTATTGGCCGGGCACGACGATCGCCGGACCGTCGTGCCATGCCTCCAGCGGTGCCGGAGACTGCTTCAGCCTGCCAGGTAGTCAGCGATCGGATACTTCACGCACAGCGCCTCGGCCTCCGCGCAGAACTGCTTGCGCAGCGCCGGGTCCAGGGTGAACTCGCTCTCGCCGAGCGGAGTCACCTGGTCCAGGATCCGGCAGAGCAGGTCGACGATCTGCCGGCATCCCTGCGGGTCGACATGGCGCTGGGCGAGGGCGCCGGTACCGATGCGCAGGCCACTGGTGACGAAGGACGAACGTGTTTCGCCGGGCACCCGGTTCTTGTTGACGATGATTCCGCAGTGCTCCAGCGCGGTCTCGGCGATAGCGCCGGTCATCGCTGCGCGCAAGCGAATCAGAATGGTGTGGTTTTCGCTGCGACCGCCCACCACCTCATAGTCCCGGGCCTGGAATTCGCTGGCCATCACATCGGCCGCGTCGCGGATGCGTTGCATCTCGGCATCGAATTCGGGGGTCATGGCGTAACCCAGCGCCGCGGCCTTGGCGGCCATCATGTTGACGGCCGGCGCGCCTTGCATCCTCGGGAACACTGCCAGTTCGAGCACCCGGGCGAAGGTCGCATCGCGGCCGGGGACTTTTTCATTGGCGTCACGGCCCGAGAGAATCAGGCCGCCGCGGGGGCCGGCAAGCTGTTTGTGGGTGCAGGTGGTGGTGACGTGCGCGGCGTCGATCGGGCTCGGATGGCGCCCGGTCGCCACCAGGCCGGCGATATGCGAGATGTCGGCCATCAGGATGGCGCCGGCTTCATCGGCGATCTGCCGGAAGCGCTCGAAGTCCACGACCCTGGAGTAGGCCGTGGCGCCGCAGATGATCAGTCGCGGCCGATGCTTGAGGGCCAGCCTGAGGACTTCGTCGTAGTCGATCAGGCCTTCCTTGGTGGTGCCATAGCCGATGGCCTTGTAGTAGGTGCCCGAGAACGTCACGGGGCTGCCATGGGTCAGGTGGCCACCGTTATCCAGGGCCATGCCCAGTAGCGTGTCGCCAGGTTCGAGCAGGGCGGCGAGCACCTGGTAGTTGGCGCTGGAGGCCGAGTGCGACTGGACACCGGCATATTGCGCACCGAACAGCTCCCGGGCGCGGTGGATCGCCAGGGACTCGACCAGGTCCACATTTTCGCAGCCAGCGTGATAGCGGCGTCCGGGAACGCCTTCGGCGGTGACATTGACCAGTGCGGAGGACGAAGCCGCCAGGGTGCGGGGCTTGACCGCGCAGCAAGAGGCGACCAGCGAGAGGGTGCGTTGCTGGCGAGCGACCTCGGCGTCCAGGATCTGCGCCAGTTCGGCGTCGTGTGCCTGAAGATCGGCCAAGCCGCGCTTGAGCAGATCGGCCTGGGTGAGAAGTGGTTGATGATTGACTGTCATGACTTGCTATCCCTTCCTTTGGTGTTGTGTGCTGCGAACGCCAGCACGGTTTCCTCGACCTCGTGCGCATGGGTACGCACGAAGTAATGCCCGCCACCGGCCAGGGTTGCGGCCTGGGTAACGTCGATGAACGTGCGCCATTGCTCCAGTACCGTTTCGGGCTCGGCGGTAGCCGGATCTTCATCGCCGAGCAGGAGCAATGCCGGTACGCCGTGCGCCGGGTGCTGCGCCAGGTAGCGATAGGCCTCGCAGGCGATCAGATGGTCTCTGCGGCCGCGGGCCAGCATGCTCTCGACCTGGCTGTCGAGCAGTCCGGTGAAGGCGCCCAGGGAACGCAGGTAGTCGGTCCAGGTCTGGTCCGCCGTGGTTTCGGCGGCGCGAATTGCGGCATCGGCATCCAGCACCGGGCGCGAGGCTGCAACCACCAGTGACAGGCTCTCGTGCCTGTCGGCCATGCTCGAGGCAATGCACGCCGCGGTGGCCGCGCCGGCGCAGTGGCCGTAGATCACCAGGCGGGCGGCGCCGATCTCTTCGATCTCGGTGGCAAGGGTGTCGAGCAGGGCATGGAAGTCCAAAGCGTCCTCGACCTTGAAGTCACCGAAATCCACGCCGAAAACCTGCACATCCTGCGTGCCTTGAAACAGGCCGCGGTAGGCCGTGGCGTCTCCGCCACCGAAAGGCACTGCAACCACCGCGGTCGAACCCGCGGCGGCTTGCGCATCGCCAAAACAGACCAGGCGCACGGCTTGTCGAGTGGCTTCGCAGAGGATGCGCCGGGCCAGGTCAACGGCCGTCGGGTGCTCGAAAAGCGTCACGATGGGCAGGTTGCAGGACAAGCGCGACATCACCCGAATAGCGTCGAAGGAGTCGCCGCCGAGATTGAAGAAATTGTCTGCATGGCCGACATGCGACAGCTTGAGCACCTCGGCAAACGTGGCAGCGACGCGAGCCACTTCATCGGCCAGGGCTTGTTCATCGAACTGGATATTTTCAGTCATTCCATTCACTCCTATCCATAAGTACATCAGCGAGTTCATTGAGCAGGTGGGTGGCGGCACTGGCGTCGCAAAACGGCCCCTCGATCTCCAGGAGCAGTTGCGAAGCGCCTGTGCGGCGTATTTCGATTCCCACCGGAAACGTCGCGCTCATCACCTGCGAGGCCGGGATCCCGCGCCTGCCCGCGCCGTTGATGAACAGCTCGGACGCCCGGCAGCAGGCCAGCGCCTGGCGCGCCATGGGACAGCGACGAGCACGTGCCTCAAGGCTGGTTTTCCCGGGCAGCAGTTGTTCTCCAGGGGCTGCGAAGGAGAGCGGCACAAGGCCCGTCATCATGCCGATGGCATCCAGCTGGTGAGCCGGGCGCCAGTCATGGGAGGAACACAGGGTGTCGCCCTCAGCGATGACGTCGGCCCGCCGCAGGCAGGCCAGGAGTGTTGCCAAGGGCGGCTTGCCGACATTGATCGTGGCGATGTCCAGGCTGCGTTGCAGACTCACTCGCTGCCCTTGGGCATTGAAGGCCAGGCGTCCGGTTTGCCGCAGGCGCACAGGCGTCATCGGTTGCGCAACGGGTGCGCGCGGCCCGTCCTCATCGTGCCCGTGCAGGGCTTGCGCCTGGACATAATCGTCATAGCACTCACGCCCTCGACGCATGTGCGCCAGGGCTGAACCGACGTCAGCGGATTGCGCTGCTTGCAGCCGCCGCGCCAGAACCTCGAGGCTATGTTCGTCGGCCAACCCATGATGGATCGAGAGGAGACAGTGCCATCCAGTGCCAGTGGCCAGGCTGCCGGCGGCAAATAGCGCAGTGCCGGATCTGACAGCCAGCTGGGCCTTGCGCAAGGCCTCGGCAGCGCTGCTGCCACGAACATCGAGCACTTCAAGATACTGGCCCAGCTCCTCGCCCCATCCAGCGATCACCAGCTGGCGCAAGAGTCCGAGATCCAGGTCGACCCCGTCCTTGAGCGGTATGACCGTGGAAACTTCCTGGACGACCCCGGTGTAGAAGCCCTGGGCGACCATGGCCCTGGCCTCGACGCTGAGCCTGGCGTCGGCAAGCGCCTGCATCATCCCCAGCCGTTCGATCGATTCCGTGGCCGGGCCTTGAGCTGTTGTTTTTGACATGTCCGATCCTCGGCGCGCAGGCATCATCCGGCGGCGATTTCGATCCATTGGAGAACGCATTTCCGGGCACCCGCAGCTCTCCCGTCCTGCGGGAAGGCCATAAGGCGCGCAGCGTTTTTTGTACGACGGCCTTAGTCGGTCATATCGTAAAAATGCGTCGGCTTTTTACTTGCTTCGAGCGGGCCGATCAGTTTCTAAGGCGCACGCAAAGGAGGGAGCCTGACGGAATGTCGGGCAGGGTTCCGAGGGGGTAGGAATCATTGCTTGCAGCATTTCGCTCATGGGCCGAGGTGCTGAAAGCGGGGGTTTCAAGGGGGGCTGGCAGGTTCCTGACAACAATATCGGCAAACAAAAACATTAAGCCATTCCTTAGCTTGGGTAGGAAAAATGTCGCCTTTTGGGCGATCTAAATAAAGCATCCTTTGATACGGCATCAGGTAATCCCTGATTTGGCCAGGGGATGGCCATGCTCGCCATAGGGGAAAACCTTAGTAGGTAATGTCGTAAGCGCAAGTAAGTTTTTTCCGATTTTTAAAAAAATTATCGGACCGCTCCAGGCTGCGGTTCAGCCGTGGAAAACATGCGGACCTGCCATCAGCAAAGCCGGAGGTGCGCCACGGCCAAGTAATAGGCCGCGGCGTCAGGGGAGGGGAGAAATAGAGGAAAGCGGGGGCTCAGCAGTGAATGTGTTCAGCCGCATGCATGGCCAGGTAGGCATCGAGCTTCTTGTCGTTCAAACCCAAGGTACTGAGAATTTGCGCCATGAAGCTGACAGGCGCGCTACCAGGAGCGGTGACCACACCCTGGTCGGCAACGGCATAAGGCACATCCTGGTAATAATCCGCTCCGCGGTAATGCACCTGCTTCAGGTTCTCGGCGGAGTTGGACGTATGCTGCACATGATCCAGCACTCCGGCCTGGGCCAGGACGCGGGTGCCGTCACAGATGCCGGCAACGACGATTTTCCTGGCGTGAGCCGCACGCACCAGCGCCTCGATTGCTGGTGCCTTGTCTGTTTTCCACACAGGGCCTCCCGTCACGATCAGCAAGTCGACATCGTCCAGCTCGATGGCTTCGATGGCCAGGTTCGGGATGATGGTCATTCCTCCGGATGAGGTCACTTGCTGGCCACCGGGGGCTGCGAAACGAGTGTCGAAGCCATAGTAGGCTCGCCCCGTGGAGTTGATGAGTGCGGGTTCCCAGTCAGAGAAACTCTCGGTGAGAATAGTGACGGCACGTACCATTTGAGTGTCCTTCTCAAGTATCCATGATGATCGGCGGCAATGATCCAGAATGCGGGTCCTGGCCGGTTGCCATCGAGTGTAGGCGCTGGCGCGTCGCTGAATGACGGGGCTGAGTATCGGCGGGATGCATCGGATTCGACAATGACAGTGGTCAAAGGGTTGTCAGGTTGAGTATTGAAATCAGCGAGGGGGGGCTTCGGTGGTGTTGCGGGCGGCATCTGTACATATATGATTTAACAAGTGGGCGATGTTTACTGTTCATGAGTGACCGAAACTTCCAATCATTGCTAGGGGTTTTGGCGGTTGTAGGGAACCTCATGTTCACAGATGTATGTTCATGAAGAACTGAAAAAGGTCAGGGGGAGGGTACGCTAACTGCTTCTGTATCGCTGGCCGCCTTCGGTAAAGATCTGGACAAGGGTGGGGCAGGGAAGGTGATCTCGGCTGATTCTCCAGTCGCTCCCGCTGAATCCAGCTCAAGTGCTACAGACCCCAAAAGTGCAGAGAAAATAACCGATTCGGATATTTTGACACGCATCCTGTTCTGATCGGAGCCATCTGTTTCGTGTATCAATCTGTTTGTATGCCAACGTACCCGCCATAAAGATGTGCTGATGCGCCGCTTCTACTTACTCCGACGCCTCGTTGAGGGTGGTTAAGTTCGACATGCAGCAGGGGTATGCGCGTGTATATCCTATTAGCCCCAAGGAAAGGATATCCAGCCTTACACGAATTTCGCAGCGAGCCCCATCGATGCCAGGGTTGCCAGCCATATCCTGAATCCCGGTGCATCGACAGCAAGATATAAAACTTATTTCAAGGACTGGTATGACACTTAAGCTATTGCCAGTTGCGCCCGTGCCTTAATAATTTCGATCAACTCGTGATGCTTGATGAGCTCCCGCTTTTATAAGATCTTCACCCGGTTACGCGACTTGTTGAGAAAGACGAATAGTACCGGGTGGAACACCACCACCTTGATATCCAACTCGACCAGGGCGGCCAGGCCGTCGATGGATTTTCGGAAATCCACGGCTGGCCTTCGGATCATTTGAAGATATGGTTTATGGAGCGCTTTCGAAAGATTCGCCTGCCGGGTATGAAGCACGAAGTGATAGTGATTGCCCATCAGGCAGTAGGCCAACACTTGGGCGTCGAAGCGCTGCATGCCCTGAGCCACGACTGCCAGCAAAGCCTCGCGGTAAGAGGGGAATGGGCAAAAGGCAAGACCTGCCCCGAATCTAGTGACCCCGATTTTTGGCGATCTTTGACCCCGATCTTTCGATGACGGCTCACTGTTTCCAATCTCTAAACCACTTGGGTGGCTTGCTGTCCAACGATTCGAACATATCTCGCCTCACAGCCCCCGTCCATCCATCGACGAGCGCTAGAGCCGCGCTCTGCCATGCTGTTTCCTCCGTGAGAGCTTCGCTAATTCTGACCGTCTTAAGCATCTCCTGATCAGTCAGCGCCGCCACCGATTGAGCCACATCACAGGTGGAAAGAAGACCTCTTGCTACTGCAAGACACAAGCTATCTGTGTCTGGGGTCAAGGATTCTAAAACACGAAGAAAAACCGAAGAGATTGTCGCCAAAATACTGTTCTCCTCTTGACAATAAAATTCGAAAACACGCGTCGCTATGGCTTTGCATTTCACTATTTCCTCGTTATTCACACTCTCGCCGCATGCATAAGCCCAACCAATGTCGATTGAGCGACGAAACTCTTCTAAATATGCCCCGTCCCAAATCTTATAAACAGGTTGCACTCTATCCCCGCACTCGCAAACCAATGCCATGCAGGTGTCTGGCCTTGCACCATGAAGGCGTACAACTAAAGAATCTATCAAGCTCATCTTATTCTCCTAACGGGTGTTTTTAGTTGAATCATTAATATCGAAGTGAATTCTCGATTCTTACTCCCAATCCAAATTTTGGATCTTTTTCAGTTGAGGTTCTGTCAATCTAATTTGACACCCAGCACAAACAGGCTTCGTCGGTTGTTGCGCCAGAACGGTCTCGTTTTTTTCATTCGCTCCATTCTCCATACGCTGCTCTGCATGGTGCCGTGTGCCGTCTGTATTGGCGCCATGTTCGCCTTTCTTCGACTTCGTGTAGTTCTTCCACTCCGAGCTATTTATATCCCGAATTTCCGGGCGCGTTATCATTTTGGGATTGTTTATAGGGTCATCTTTAGCTTTAGGGTTATAGTTTTCATTCTCTTCTGGTTTTGTGCGCCTTATCAGTGGGTACGCTTCTCGAAACTCTTCGCCATCCTTCAAAGTTACAGCTTCAGGAAGTATCTGCTCATCTCCGCTGGTTGTCAAAACAACCGCTCTAGTATTAGGGTCTTTATTGCGCTCAATAATGCCGATAGATATCGTTATATATTTTATGCCTGCTCCCTCCAGCTCTTGTCGAATTTCTTCTGCTCTTGTTTTAACATAGACTTTGAGAGCCTCATCGTCCATTTTTCGTAGTTCTAAACTAAGGATTTTTTGCGCATAATCACGTTTTGTTTTGTTGGCTGCATCTTTTACAAATTCAATAAACTTATTTAAATCATCATCAGCTAGCTTGCTTGATTTTAAGTTTTTAATATGCTCATTGGCTTCCTTATTGATTTTCTCAAGCTCTTCTTTCAGTTCTTCATGAAGGTTCTTGCTAGGATCTGGCGTATCCTCACCTTCAGAACCCTTGGGTGACTGTTTCCCCTCTTTGTCGGATGAAACACCCTTTTTGTTGTGATGTAGCCCGAATAGATCAACTTCCCATAGCGGGCGGGTGGAATAGGCATAAAGATTTACCCCGCCCGCCTGTCCTAATGGATCGGATTGCAGGTAGCGGCCATGTTTGGGGGCGTAGGACCGAAACCGATTGCAATGCAGCCCCGTCTCCCGCTCGAACCAATGCCCCGGCCAACGCAGGTCGTATTCGACCGTATTGCCCTCGGCGACGCGGATCAGGCCGTATGGGTCGATGTCTTCCGCCCGCCAGGCTTCCCGCCCCCGGGCATCCTCGATGCGTTCCGGCAGGCCGACCTGGTTGCAGAAGACGAAGTACGCGCGCCCCGATTCGGGCGGGGCGTCGGGGGTGTCGTAGTCGAGGAACAGGAAGGGCAGGAAGGCGTCTTCGTTGGCGTAGACGTAGAGCCGTAGCCGGCCGTCGGGCGCGGTTTCGGCCGCGAGGCGGTCGCCGTCCCAGTGGTATTCGGTGCGGGCCTGACCCAGGGTCTTGGCGATGCGCCGGCAGAGGCCGTCGTATTCCGCTGTCCAGGCGTCCGGGCGGTCGCTCCAGCTGACCTTCGCCAGCAGGTCCATGCTGTTGTAGTGGTAGCGGGTACTGTGGCCATGGACGTCCACTACTTCGCAGAGATGGTTGCGGTGGTCGTAGCGATAGGTGCCTGCGCTGGAGGTTTCCAGGCGGTTGCCTTCGCGGTAGCGCATCCACGGTACGGCCGGAGTGGCCAGCAGGTTGCCGCCGGGGTCGTAAGCGTAGTGGCGTGTCGGCGAGCCGTCGCGGATTTCCCAGACGAGGCGGTGGGCGGCGTCGTAGCGGTATTCCCGGGTGCCGTCGGTATTGCTCTCCACCCGCCGCAGTTCGCCTTCGCAGCTGTAGCGGTAGCGCTGCCAGCAGGCCGCTTTGGGCTGGCCGGAGGGCCAGTGCAGGCGGCCGATGCAGCGACCGTCGAGGTCGAAGCGGCGCAGTTCGCGGCTGCCGTTGCCCAGGGCCAGCAGCAGGTGGCCGTCGGCGCCGCGTTGCAGGTGGTGGGTGCCGCCGTCCGGGGTGTGGATCAGCAGAGAGCCGTCAGGCTGCATGGCGTAATCCACGGTGAAACGGTCGAAGTAGGTGGTCCGTGCCAGGTGCCGGCCCCGGTACTGGTGGCGCACGCCCTGGCCGTCGCGCAGGTCGCTGGTGCGCCGGTCCGCCCAGTCGTGGCTCATGCACACCTCGTGGGTGTCGGTGGAGGCTTCGGTGAAGTGGCCGCGTTCGTCGTACTGGTAGCGATGCTCTTCGCCAGAGGCCAGCAGGCGCGTGCTGTGCAGGCCGTTGTCGCCCACTTCGAAGCGCAGCAGCAACTCGCCGTGGGCGTCGCGCTTCTCGATCAGGCGGTCGCCGGTGTCGTAGGCGTAGGTTTCGCGGGTGACGCCGTGGCGGACGACGCGGGTGATGCGGTCCTTGTAGTCGTAGTCGTAGGTGCTTTCGTTGCCGTTGGCGTCGATGACTTGGCGGACCTTTTCGCGCCGGGTGTAGCCGTAGCGCACGCTGTGGCCGAGCGGGTCGGTCTCGCTGCCGCGCAGGTTCCAGGAGGTGGTGGTGTAGTGGTGCTCGCGGCCGTCCTTGTCGGTGAAGCGCACCAGGTTGCCGGCCGGGTCGTGTTCGAAGTGTTCGCGGCGGCCGTAGGCATCGAGGCGCTCCACTATCCGGCCCAGCACGTCATGGCGAGTTTGCGGCGGCAGCGGTTCGGGCAGGGCGAGCACGTCGGCGGCCAACTCGGCCAATCCGGCCGGCAGGTCGAGGGGGGCGGCGGGCAGGTGCTCGATGGCTTCGCCCCACTGTAGGCCGAGCGGCGTGCTCGGCACCTTGTGTTCCAGTGGGTTGGGCAGGTTGGGGGCGTCGTCCTTGGTCGGCCAGACGTTGCCCCAGCGGTCCATGCGCCCGCTGTTGCGACCATCCGGGTCGTAGAGCCAGCGCATCACGCGGCCGCCAGAATCCTCTTCTTCGACGATGTGGCCGTCGGCGTGGGTGAGGATATTCCGTTCGCCTTCGTAGGGGTCGATGACGCACACGACGGTGCCGGCCTCGTTGTAGAGGAACAGCCATTCGCCACCGTCGGCCTCGGTGACGCGGGTGAGACCGGGTTCGTAGGCGAGGTCCACCCGCCACAACTGGTCCTGGCCTTCGCTGTGCACGCAGCGGCCCTGGGCGTCGTAGGCGTAGGAAAAGGAGTAGCCGTTGCGGTCGGTCACCCGCGTCATGCGGCGCTGGGCGTCGTAACCGTGGGAGCCGCTGTGGCCGAGGGCGTCGTACCAGGTGGCGAGGCAGCCGGCGCCATCGTATGCGTAGCGCGCCACGCTCAGGGTGTGGTCGGGCCGGGCTCGCTGCACCTCGGTGATGTGCCCCTGGGTGTCGTAGTGGAACCACCAGGTTTGCAGGGGCTCGCCGGCTTCGTCGATGTCGCAGAGGCATTCGAGCCGGCCGTCGGGGTGGTAGCGCGGGGTGCGGCGGATGTTGTCGATGACGATCCCGGCCAGACGGGCCTGGATGTCCGCCGGGCCGCTGCGTTCGAAGCCGAGGATGCCGTGGCGCTCGTGGCGGAGGATGAAGCGGGTCGGGCTGGACTGGCTCAGCGTATAGCCGCCGAAGGTGCCGGTGTAACGGCCGTCCGCCTGGCGCGGGAATTCGTACTCCCGGCG
Source organism: Pseudomonas sp. GW821-FHT09E12 (assembly GCF_059416085.1). NCBI lineage: Bacteria > Pseudomonadati > Pseudomonadota > Gammaproteobacteria > Pseudomonadales > Pseudomonadaceae > Pseudomonas > Pseudomonas sp. GW821-FHT09E12. The sequence goes on from NZ_JBWKOM010000007.1 coordinate 144,163, forward strand.
GCGCGGGTCGATGTACAGGGCGCGGGTGCGCAGCAGGAGCAGTTCGTGCTGGAGGCTGTGGCGGAAGCCGAAGCCCAGCGGGCCGTCTTCCTCGCTCCAATGGCTGTAGTAGTAGCGCTCCCAGGTGAAGCGGCCGGGGCCCTGGTCCTGATAATCGACCAGTTCGTCCGCGCTGGCGCCGGTAACCGGGTCTACCGGGTGGCCGGGGCGGTCGCAATCGGGGTTGGCTTTCTTGCTCTTGGGGGCGGCGAGTTCGGGGAGCTTCTTCGCTGCCTTGGCCAGGCCGCCCGCCACGTCCATGGCGTCGGGCAGGGGAAAGCCGCCGATCAGCACGGTGGGGTTGCCCATCGCCAGGGTGCCGGTGCTCGGCGGGACGCCGGGGTCTTTGCCGAGCAAGGCGCCGAGGGCCATGGTGGCGGCGTCGGCGGCAGCCTGGGCGGCGGTCATGGCCGCTTCGCCGTCTTCGCCTCCCTCGGCCTGCGCCGCCGCCGAGAGGCCGCCCGCTGCCGCACCGGCGGCGGTCATGGCCATGCCGAACTTGCCGAAGGCGGAGGCCGGGTTGCAGTGGCGGGTGATGTCCAGGCTCATGCGGGCGGCCCGCGAGCCGCCGATGTAGGTGTTGCTGGAGCCGGTCCAGATGTCGTAGCCGGGGAAGAAGCTGCCACAGGTGGGCGCGATGCCCAGGTCGCCGGCCCGCGCGGCGGGGATGCCGCCGATCAGCACGTTGACGCAGCACGAGCCCAGGGTGGTGCCGAGGCTGGGCAGTGGCGCGTTGAGGCTGGGCGGGTGCGGATGGGCGTGCGGCACACCCCGGTGCGGCACGCCGAGCACTGCGGCGGGCATGCCCGGCGTGAGGTGGTCGAGCGGCGAAACCAGCAGCGTCAGGCCGGTGTTGAGCAGCTCGAAGGGGGCGCCGACCACGGCCAGGGCGGCGTTGACCCAGTGGCTGACCACACCGACTTCGCCCTGTTCGGGCGGCGGCGCTTCCTGGAACGGTTGGGCGGTGTTATTGACCACCTCGGCCAGGGCATCGACGCTGGTATCGCCGGTGGGGGCGATCAACGGTTCCGCGGCCGGTTGTTCGCCCGCTTCGGGGAGCTTGGCGGTGGTGTTCCAATTCATTGGACCGACTCGACCGGAGCGGTTTTAGGCGTGCCATCGTCCAGGGCGGCTTTTTCTGCCGTGAAGCCGCGTACCTGTTCACGCAAACCGGCGTCGGCACAAAGGGCGATCAGGCGGTCGAGGATCGAGCGGCAGGGTTCGAAGCAGCCGAACTGCAGGGCCAGGTCCTTGGCCGTCACCCAGGTGCGCGCCGCTTCGGTGAGCTTGCCGGCCCCCCGTTGCGCTTCGCCGAGCTGCTCCAGCGCGTCGAGCTTGGCGTTGAGGAACATCAGCTTGCCGGCGCAGCGCTCGGCCAGTTCCAGATAGCCTTGCGCTTCGTCGCAGCGCCCCAGGCGCAGGCAACTACCGCCTGCAGCCATCAGCAGATTCAGGGTGACGCTCAGGTCATTACCGTCGGCGGCTTGCGCAAGCGCCTGCTGGTAGCGCTGCCTGGCCAGGGCATGATTGCCCTGGCGGGTCGCGACGTCACCCGCGCCACCGAGGGCCAGCGCCTGGCCGATGCTGTCGTTCTGCTGGTGGTGGTAGGTATGCAGCAGGGCGTATTTCTGCGACGCCTGATCGAGGCGGCCATGGGCCAGGTCGAAGGCCGCGAGCTGGGTCAGGGCCTGCATGCGCTCGACCACTGGCAGCGCGGGGTCGTTGACGCTGCGGACCAGACCGTCGGCTGCCCTGGCGACGGAGAAATCGATGCTCAGGACGCAGGTGTGGCGGGCCTGGGCGTCGGCGAACCGGGGCAGCAGGAAGGGCGCGGCTCGGTCGTCGCGGACGATGAAGCGCTGGCCTTCCATCCACGGCTCGACATCCTCGAGCGCCAGCAGGCGGATGATCAGTTCCAGGTAGCCGTTCGGGTCGCCGATCGAAGCCGGCGCGAATCCCCAGACGATACAGGCGTGCGCCGGCACGCAGCGGCGAATGTGCTCGATGGCGGCTTGCAGCCGCGCTGCCGGCTGGCCCGCAGGGTCGGAGCAGGCCAGCGGCAGCGGCGGCCACGGTGTTTGCTCGTCCTCCACGAGAAATTCGTTGCCGGCGCGAATCTGCATGGCCAGCGAATCGATGCAGCACTGCAGGTAGGCGGCACTGTCCGAGCAGTCGAACGGAAAGAGCAGGAAGATATGGCTGGGCCATTGCCGGTCCCAGTTTTTCAGGACGCCCAACGGGAAGGCACTGTCGCAGTCGGCCATGTCGAGGATGAGCGTGGGCTGGTCGGGTTGTTCGATGAACGCCTGCAAGCCGGCTTCCATCGTGGCGAATTCACGCTGCATGCATCAGCCCCCGCGGTCAGTTCAGCCGGATGAAGCGGCCTCGCAGCACGGTTTCGGCATCGGTACGGATATCGACGCCGCCACGCCCGCCACGCAGCTCGATGGCCTCGGCCCGCAGCCGCAGTTTGCCGTCGACCTGCAGGTCGACATCGTCGCCGATCAGGCGAACCACCGGCCCCTGGCTGGAGGCCTGGACCTCTATCAGCGGGTTACCGCGGGCATCGGCGATGCGCACGCACTGGCCGGAGGGCACCGTGATGGTCTGGCTCGCTTCGCTCGGGGGCGGCTGTATTGCGCCGGGATAGGGTGGCTCCAGCGTGGCGACCACCAGGGCTTCGGGCCAGTTGGCGGGCTGCTCCAGCAGGACGCGGTCACCCCGCTGCGGCACCACGGTGCGGACGCACTCGAGCCATCGTGCGACCTGTTCGCTGCCCGCCGACCAGCGCACGAACACGTAGCCGGGCAGCTCGGGATGATGGGTATCGATGACTTCGCCGAGCAGGGACCGGGGGCGTTCGCTGATGGGACTCGGCGTGGCTTCCAGTTCCTGCCGGGGCGGTGTCCGGCTGCGTTCCAGCAGGTCGCGCAGGGACCCGACGGGATCTTCCGTGGAGGTTTCGGAGGGCAGGGGAGTGGGGGTGGGTAGCATGTCGATCGCCTTTTATTGGGCTCCGCCCGGAGGGAGCGGGAGGTCACGTCATGGCGCCGACAGCGGGAACTGGTGCCGGTGGGGTAGCGAGGGGAGGACGTTCTCGGCCGGGTTTCTGGGCCGAGCGCCTGGGTTCCATTCGAACGCGCCTGCACATCACGGGCTCGTTGGCATTTCACACGGCGTGCGGGAAGGACTTGAAACTTTCGGAGAGAACCAATGGGGAGGGTCAGCCAATCTGCCAAACGCCGGTAATTTGCGGCGAAACATCCTTTGCATTTGACTGAACGATAAAGGGCGTCATCGATCAGCGTGTTCACTTTGAATAATCCGTTATTTGCAGTGATTGATTTCCATTAGTGAGAAACGGTAGCTCAAGGCGAGGTTTGACTTCAACGAAACCGAATATAACGATTATTTATCGATGAGCCGTTGGTATGTAATGTGTGGAATTTGTATGTGTTTCAAATTTAGCGTGACCGGGCAGAGATGCTTTTGTTTTTTGTTCTTTTTTTCTTATGTATTTCAATGTTTTGCAAGTATCGAAATTGCAGTTCGCTGGACGCCCCCATGAAATCGAAAAGCAGGCGAAACGAAATCTAGATGAAGTCTTATGGCCAGCATTCTGATTGCTAATAATGCTTTCATGCTGATACTTGTCATGAGTGCTTATTGCAAAATAATCTTTCAACAAACGAAGTCATCCAAGCATTCAGGCAGCAATCTGAATTGAGGCTTCGGCTTTTGGCATAGGAATAGAAAGCCTGGATCGCCCGCAGATGTGCCGCAGTAGTGTTGTAAGCGCGATGCCTGAGCTTGAGCTGAACATAGATGAACGGGACGAGAATGGGTAACGGCGCCGCATCTCCAGTTCGCACGAGCAACGGTACACGCTGACCGGAAGAGAAGCGGCACTCAAGGACTCGTCATGAACACGAAGGACATGGCCCGTTGAGAGAGTGGACGCCTGGGCCTGTGAGTTTAATTCGTCGCCTCCAATGAAAAAGCTATGTTGCTCGTCTAAGTCCGCACCCTGTTGCAAGTAATTTGTTACACATAGAGTGATCCAAGGAAGCCGGAGATCCGTTTTTCACCTTTGAAGCAAACTCAATTAAGCTCAGCAACATTGGCGTGGAGTGGCGAAGCCACTTGGACGCGGCTCATTCCAGAAGGTGTCGACGACCTTACCTTGCACGGACCTGAGCCTGAGTTTAGAGCCCAGCTCAAGGCCAGGCATGATCCTGGGGGCTACCGGTTTATCTCCGAAGGCTGAGCGCTGATCAATTTGTCACCCAGTTACTGAGCGGTACTCTCAAGTTGCTTCTAATGCCGTTCAGGACTGCGACTTCTTGAACTGGAGGAGGAGCTAACGTCAGGAGAAATGGAATCGGTCTTCGTCCTTCGAACGATCCCTGGTGTGGGTGAGTTGCTACGTCGATACTGATGAGTTTTCATGTTGCCCAGGTTCGGTCTCCCGGGATGGAAAGTTGCCCCCCAAGAATCGTCGTGGCTCGTTGCTGTCAGGTTGCTCGTGTAGGCCACTCCCAGGCTGTGATAGCCGGCCTCGGTGCGGTAGGCCGTATCCTCACTGAATTTATCGGCACTGAAACTTCCCTCACCAACAGGCGCACGTTTGCGTCGTTTGAAATCGTTCACAAGCGCTTCATTACGAGATCCGGACGGTAGGAAAGCTATCAGTGTTCCCGTCGGCTCGGTAACGCTACGACCCAGATTAAAGAAACCGTTCAGAATACTTTCATTCATGCCCATCACACTCTTGGTGGCTTTATGTTGCGGTGAAAAAACCTCACTGAGCATGAGCGTCGTAAGACTGGACATATCGGTTATCTGCGGGTCTTTACTCCCGGAGCCATGGGGTATCAAGGCGCTTGAGTATAGGTAGGCTTCATCCGTCGGGAGCACTTTGAAGCCTTTATCGATGCCCATCACTTGCAACTTGCTAAGTCCGTAGCCAGCGTGGGGGTTGTTGAATACGAGAGTATCGAAGCGGTCGCTACCGGTACTCTCCTTGGCCCAGTCGGCGAGCGCTCCCCAGCTTTCCTTCGATGTAACATCCAGTTGGGAGGGGTAGTAGTGAAGGTTGGTGGGCATGTTTTTCGGTGGGGGGATGAGATCGTATTGTGTGACGATGATCGTAGCGTCTGGGTGTTTTTTCGCCAGGGCAACGGAGTAGCTGAAGTCTTTGCCTTCGCCGGCAATTAGAATCCGCATCATCCCGTTGGGGTCGGAAAAAATGATCGGGTTGTCACCAACATAACAGTACAGATTCAGGCCATCGTCCGGGCCGGATGGGTCGGCACTGAGCCAGCGACCAATGGAAGGTTGGTAGTAACGTGCGCCGTAGTAGTACAACCCCGTGACCTCGTCACGCTCCTTGCCGGCATATCGGTAACGCTTCAGTTGGACGTCCGTTGCATTGTCGCCGGCCATGAAGCTTGTCCCACCGTAGGGAAAGTACTCTTCATAAGTAATGATCTTGCCGGATGAGTCCAGCTCCATCACGGCCGAGCCCAGATTGTTCTGTAATTGGTAGCGCAACTGTGGCGAAGCAACGCCATCGCCTGGAGAGCCCACAGTCCAGACCAGACGCTGCGCCAGGCAATGCTCGCCATCCATCACGCGAATCGTGCGGTACTCATTGGTCAGTTTGTTATTGACCAGGCGCCGACGAATCTCCAGGCCATTGATATAGACGGTATCGTCCAGCATCTCGGTCGTGCCGGTATTGCCAAACGTGCGGGAGACTTTGCGCAGCCGGGCGCCATTGGCATCATAAACGTAGAACTCAGTGTCGTCGGTAGCGTTTGCGCGCGCAACCAGGGTGACGTTGGCAAGGCGGTCGGTACAGGACCACTGTGCACCCGGCACTCCAGCCCATCGAATCTGATTGCCGGCGGCATCGAAGAATTCATCGACCCGGGCAGGATCTATTGTCAGTGTCGCGTCTACACCGTGATTGCTGGTTGCCGAGACCGTCACTTCCCGGGTGGTCGGTATCGCTCCTTGATGCTGTATGCGCAATAGGTTTCCGGAGAGATCATAACTGTAGGTCCTTGTGTAGTTTTGCAAGGCCTGGCCGTCATTCAACGCAGGGGTGGGGATAAAGTCATTGCTACCTTCACCCACCCCAGGGTGCTCGCGACCGCTTGCGCTGATCAGCCTGTAGGCGGCGTCATAGGTGTAGCTGGACTGCGGGTCGACTTGCTGGTTGGCGTTGAACACCACCTGCTGAGACGTGTCGGCGATGGAGGTAATGTTGCCTGCAGGATCGTAGACGTAACTCAGCGCCTGGAGCGTTCTACCGTCCAGGGTATGCTGCGACACCAGCGTCTGGAGCCTGAACGTCCTAGGCTCGTAGGTATAGCGCGTTGCCACGCCATTGGCGTAGATGATCTGCTGGCGCTGCCCCTTGGCGTCATAGGTGATGCTGTCGACATACACTTGGGTGACATCGGTGTCTGCCGGTGTCAGTCTGACCTGGGACACCAGGCCGGTTCTTGCATAGGAGTAACTCACCCGATCTGCCGTTGCATCGTTCACGCGGCGCAATGCCTGAGTCTCTACACGGTTCAGCGCATCGTAGGTCCAGTCGGTCTGGAATTTTTGCGTGTCGTCCAGCTGCTGCCAATCGGCTTCCTGAGAGAAATCGATTGCCAATTGCCGGGTCTGACTCAACAACTGCCCTTGAATCGAATAGGCCGCATTGACCTCCACCCCGGCACTGTCGAACAGTGTGTAGAGCTGACCGCGCAAGTTAAGTCCCTGGGCGTCGGGAGCTGATTCGCCGTATTGCATCTTGCGTACGGTTCGAGGAACTGTCTCGTGGGCTTCGGCAACTTGAACTTCCAGCAAGCGTCCCAGGAGGTCATAACTGCTTGTCTGGATTGCTCCCCGGCTATCTCTACCCCAGATCGGCTTGCCGGATACATTATTGATAACCCAGCGAGTGCCACTGTCGACACAGGTACTTTTGACCTTCTGCCCATCAAGGGTAAAGATCACCCTGATGTTTTTTAAACCTTGTGCAAGCATCCTGTCGTCTGCGCTGTCCAGCAACTGTCCCTGGACATCGAAGTGGTTGAATAAGGTGAGCCCGGCAGCCTCCAGACGTTGGTTCGTGCCCAGGGGCGTAAGCAACTTGGTAACCCGTACTGCCTGACCCAAAGCATTGAACTGGCGAACGGTGGGGGTGTTGAAGAAAACAGCAGCCTGTTGCAGCGCTGCGCGCTCCCGAGGGTCGAGTGTCGGGTCGTCGATGTGGGTACGGTAATAATCAGAGTCGAGCACCGTATCGTTGGTGTCGAACAAGTGTTCGGACCACGGGCAAAACAGGGTCTTGGTAAAAAAACCCTTGGGGGTGTCGACACGGATCTTACGGTTGAGCGGATCGTACAGAATCAGTGCGCTGACCCCGAAGCTAGAAAGCTCTTCGTTGCTGACATAGCCTCGGTCTGCACTGAAGAAGGGCTCGTACTGTTTGATCGGATTGCCCTTGTTGTCATAGATCGTCCGCCCCGAAACGACCCAGCGCTCGGCGCCATGAGTCGAGGTGACCGAGTGGTCGGCATTGACTTGCCAGCTCGGCCCTGGATCGACCAGTGCCTGACGCTGGACAAGGCGGCTGAAGCCATCGCTGTACTGCATCGAGTATTGGACACGGCCGGTCAACTCATAGGTTTCAGCTTGCAGGGTGGTGGCGTGGACAGGGATTTGACTGGGCACCGTCGCTAGCCGTGCCTCAACACCTGCTGCGACTTGAGAGGACAAGCCTGGCAGTTGCAATGGCATACCGATGGGGTGTTCGCGCCAACGCTTGAGTACGGCGCCACTGCGGCTGATATAGCATTGCTCAACGAGCGCCTCCCACACGCTGGACAGTGTGTCGCCAAGCCCGTTCAGTACCTGAGGTGCGATCCGCCCGCACCAGCTGAATAGATCGTAAGTGGTGTAAGTCGCAGCGCCTTGCAGGTAGGTTTGTGGCTGAGCAAGTGCCGTCTCCAAGTCAAAGGGCTGTTCCTGGCGATCAAGGGCAAGTGGTTCGAAACCTGTTGGTTGTTTACCTTGCAGTCCCCTGAGCGAGGTTGCCCACACCATACCGAGCGAATCGCATAGTGCCTGCGATACCGTTTGGTTGGGGTCGGTAATTTCCCACGGAGTGAGCGTTCGATAGTCGATACCGGTAACGCTGGTCACGTTACCCAAAGCATCTTCACTGCGCACAAGCATCAAGTCATAAGGGTCATATTCCAGGGCTTGTCTCGCACCAAACGGATCGATAATGTCGCTGGGCAGATAGTAGTTATTGGCGTCCAGAAAGGTCTGGAGCAGGCCCGGGTTCCACCACAGGCCATCGTTCTCGATGTATTTTCCGTTCTGTGCCAAAAGCTGCGTAAGGTCGGCTGCACTCAGGACACCGTCATAGACAGCTTGAAGATCAGTTGGCGTTGCCAGTGCGGTCCATTGTTGACAGAGCAGCCCCTGTGCGCTCGTCTGCCCCAAAGGCAGTGCTGCTCGTGTCGCAGGGTCCCAGTAATAGCTGCGATAACGGCCGAGCAAGGTCAAGTCGGCCTCAGGATCCGCCAGGGCTGTGTCGACCAGGCGGGCAAGCTCCTCAACCGTATAGATCTGGCCTGAAGCGGCCGGCGGGGGAGACCTCAGTAACCAGTTGCATGACTCCACCGGCTGCCCCAGTAAGCGCACATCGATCCCCGTCAAATCAACGAACCGGTTGACATTGCATGTGACGTAACGTTGCGATTGCTCCGGCAACCGAGTGGCGATGTCGGCGCGGCGCGGGTAGGCGATGCTAGCGCGGCGCAGCACACTGCCGTAGTCATCGACCTGCAAGGTCACATCCTGGGTCGTACGCGGGTCATCCGGATTACGTTCGTAATGCAAGCTCAGCGTTTGCAGTGGATAAGCGAAAAACACCGCATGCTGCTTTCCGTTTGGCAGTTGGATTTGACGTACGTCATAGCTGTTTTCCACAACCTGGTAAGGCGTGCTCTGCGCGTCCGTCGAATCCAGACCATAGATTTCCTGTCGTAACTGAAGGCCCTTGAGCGCCAGATGAGCCTGACGGACGGACTCGGCACCCGGCTCTCCCTGCCATTGGAAACGGGCTGGCATAACCTTGGGTGCAGCGGCGTCAGCCGCGAAAAAGTCGCTCGCAAACGTGTCACACAGGCTGCCATCGTTCATCCAGGCCCCGGTGTGATACCAGGTGCGGGTCAAAGACGGCGGGGTGTGGACTTCTGCGGTGTTGGCGCTACTGGCGAGGTACTCTTCCCGGCTTTGCGTGTCGGTATGGTCGACCTGTCCAAAGCCACAGAACTGGCGTTCTATAGGGTCGTAGTAGCCATGACGATAATTGAAGGTTGATACCAATCTCGTCTGCGAGACGCTGTCTATGGCATCTATCCGGTCCACGACTTGGACCGGAAAGGGCAGTTCGGTTACCCAGGGACGCCCATTGCGCCGATCACGCAGTGCATAGGTAGTGGAAGGCTGGTAGGCGATATGGGTCGACGCTCCCATGTTGTTATCTACCCGATTCAGCAGGTAGGGTTTGGTGCGACAGCCAAAATCATAGGCTAGCGGTCCCGGCAGATGGGTATCGCTGAACACCAGCGAGCCGCTACCGTTACCACGAACGTCGGCGAACTGGATCTTGCTGGCTGGCCCCCAAGTGTTTGGCAGTGGTATCGCAATAGCATCGGCAAAAGCATTGCCGCTGTGGTTCATGTATAGGTCGATGTGATCGGCGCGGGCATACAACAAGTCGATCGTACCGGAGCCGTCGATATCGGCAAGGAACAGGCGCTCGATGGAGAAGTCCGAACCGAACTGCGGAGCGTTGCCCAACTGGACCCTGCTGCCGAAACGTCCAAACCCGAGATTGGGCCATACCTCCACCGAACCGTTGGCAATTCTCACCAGATGCTCTCGGCCTGATCCAAACATGTCGGTCATCTGCAATACCACCGAAGACGACTGCTGGGTTGCCTGCGGTACGTCACTATCGCGTGGTCGCACGAGCACCGGCCCGTAACCTTGGGCACCCAGCGAGGGGTAGACACGCACCGATTGATCGTCCAGGTACACGACATCGTTCAGACCGTCACCGGTCAGATCAGCCAGCAAGCTGTCGGGCGACAGCAGATCGCGAGGGACCGCAGGTAATACCTCGAAAGGTGCCCATCCGCCGTCTGCCAGGGCCTGGGCATAGCGCGAACCATCAGCACTGGCGGCGACCCACGCCGGACGACCGCAACCGGTTATGTCCAGCAGCGTCGAGCTCCCCTTGAGTCCCAGACTCGGGAGGGTCATGGGCGCAACAGGAGGGGTGTAGAGAATGACTTCATCGCTACCGCCATCCGGTTCAACGCTCTTGCAAGGTCCCTGTGGGGTCATGTACAGCACGGTACTTTGCGACTGAAACAAAATGCCAGGGAGTCCTTGCCCTTGTAGATCGACAAAACGATACCAAGGCGCGGTTCCGACTGACGGAACCGGCACTTCATCGTCCCGAAGCAACGCCTCGAAGCGACCACTGTGAGGGGCGAATTGAGTGTAGCCAAACTCCAGCGGTGGTAAGGCTTGGCTGATGTAACCCTGCGCTGTCGATTGACAACCCATAGCCTCGACCATGACCAGCCGCGAGGTGACCGGGTTCTGATCGTAGGTGAACCGAGTCAGCCGGACCAACGCCGGTTCGTCGCCCAGCTCCTTGAAACGATGAAACATCAGTATGTGTTGGCACAACCGGTGAGTCCGGATCTCAAAGCCGGCCGTGTAGGTTGAAAATGGATCCTGTCGGGCTGCCCATTGCGCTTGCTCTGCAGGAAAGTAAGGCTGTGGGGGCAGTGGATCGAGTGTGTATTGGCCGTAATCGAAAACGGCTTCGAAATGCCATTCGGTGGTGACCAGATCATCAAACGAAAACACCGGCTTGTCATTCCCGTAAAGAATACGCTCAGGGTATCGATTGGCTGTCTGCACGCGTCCCTGTTCGTAAATGGCAGCGGCAACATTGGCAGTATTTTCAGCCTGATAGGTGTACAGCGTTGCATCGCCATGAGCGGTGATTCGATCTTCGATCAACCAGGAAAAAATGTGTTCAGGCTGTGAAGGGTCTGCGATACGTGCGTCAGCCGTTCGACCGAAATGAGTCTGAGTGTTGCCCGCGTCGATGATTCTCCAGAAGCTGCTTTGTGTCTGCGTGTTGATCCATTGTTCGATCAGGGCAAAACCACCTTCGCGGCAAGGTAGATAGCACTTGATAATGTGGCCGTCTTGCTCGCGGGACGGGGTCGAACGATCTTCAACAAGCGGCGTTCCATCAGGCAGAACATAAGTCTCGGTACCGTCATAACGAGGTTGCCCGGTGGAAGTACGGCAGGCAATCGCCGGGATATCGACGCTAAAGCCTAATCCGAAGATGCCATTGCCTGCTGCCGACTGATACTGCAGTGAAAGCGCAGGAGCACTGCCCTTGCAAGCGGTCAGAGCTATTGGAACCACCAGCGTCGCTGCCCCTGTGAACGCATTGGCTGAAAACGTTTCACCGAGACCTTGAATGGCACCACCGCCCTTTGGCAGGACAACGTTCGATGGTTTGATTCGCGGCTCTTGCACTGCAGGAGGGTCTTCAGCGGCGTCGGTTTCGGGAGATATCATTTTATCGTTCCAGCGTGTTGAACATGCGTAAGGGGATCACCCCAACGGCTATAGCCGGGACGATCAGGATGCGCCCCTGGACATTGCTCATCGCGTAACCGGGCTTTTTTCCCAGTGACACAACCACAGAGTTCGCAGATTTTGCGATTGCTGTCACCAGTCAGGGCTGCGCCCACCCGGTAGGCCAGTTTGTCTGGTGTCGCGGTGTGATGCGGGCAGGCCTCACAAGCGCTAAGCCGTCGCTCGAAGAGATCGTTGTCGGTGGTCTTGAATCCTCCCCGTCCCCAGGCGACGAAAGAGCGTGCCGCCTTTGTCAGCAGCGCACTGTTACTCAGCTCGATGCTCGACGATCGGGAACTTTCATCGCTGACGAGCGGGTAGGTTTCGCCACTGTTTTCGAGTCGTTGGGCTGGTTGTGGATGCGCCAGCAGATGGTCACGAAAGGCAGGGGCAGTGCGTGCGGTAAACAGCGTGGTGGCGTACGTGGGGTTATCGATAATGGCGATGAATACTGCTCTACTGACCGGCCCATCCAGGCCGAGATAACGACCTGTCTGTAAACAGCCATCGTCGAGGCTGGTAAACGCCTGAAAGTCAGGAGGCATTGTTTGATTGTCGCTGATTGTCATGTTGAACACCTTTATGCCGAGGTACATGAGCTGTCTCTAACCAGGGGTATCCACCCGGATGGATACCCCTTTGGTTCTGAGTCGACAGCGTCAGCAGGAAGGGGACTGGAAGGCAGCCCGGACATACTGAGGATTCAGGGCATTTCCATCCACGGAGAGCAGGTCAGAGACCGTCACGGTGTACGTTACCCCCGGTTTCAGGTCGGCAGTCAGGTTGACGGTATTCGGTTTGCCTGGGGGGCAAACCACGCTGAGCACCTTGGCCGTCGGATGAAGGAAGTAGTTGGCGACCTTTTGTGCCTCGGCTTGATCCAGCGGGTCGCTGAAGGTCAGCGTCACTGGCGCCTTTATGTCCGCCCCTGGAATGGCATAGAGCAGCTTGAGCGTGGCCGGCTGGGGGCCGCCGGCGCAGGGAGGGGAGGGTTCAAAAGAAATCGCCCGACGGTACGTTTCAATGCGGCAGTCCAGATCCGTAGCATGGCAACCGGTTTCAGGATGGTCTGCCTTGGTCGGGATATAGCCGAAGAATGCCTCTACCTGGTTGATCGCATCAAAGATAACGGATGGATAAAGCGGGTTGAATACGCTTTGCAGAACGGAGGGTGCCAGGTAGTCCGCGACTGATTTGCACAGCAAGCCTGTAGGCCCTACCGGTTGCGAATCCGAGAAACGGCTCACCAGATACCCCAGTACCAACGCCAGTCCTTGCCACTGCAATGCTTCGGCACGTACCAGGCCACCTTGCACCAGGACATACTCTTTTTTATCGAGTTGCAGCGAAAAAGCGTTGGCCTCGCGACTTGACGCATCCAGGATGAAGTGGATGTTCGGGTAGATGGCCTGGAAGAGTTTGAACAACCACAAACAATAGCCGGCTCGTTGCGGGTCACGTACCGAATAAGCCTGTTGGGAGTGTTGCGCTTCCTCAGCTTGAATCTGGGTCAGGAAACCCTGGTTTATGGCCTGTGGCGGGATCTCCAGGGTAAACCCATGGTCGCCCTGCAAGGTAATTCCACCAACACCTGCGCCTGCGCTGCGCAATGAGGTGGCGGCGCTTTTGCTGGCAGAAGCCAGGAACGTAGCCAGAGCCTGTTTCGGGCGCGCCGAAAGAGTCACACCCTTGATGCTCGCAGCGTGGGCATTGACTGCTGCGTCATGGGCTTGGGTCGTCACGGCGGGCTCGGTACCACGCTGAACCGCCAAGCCTTGGTCAGCCAATTCGTCGTAGAACAACTGCACGGAAAAGTCGCCAGACAGAATGCCATCCGTGTCGATCAGGTGCCCATCCAGATTGATAGGCTGCCCGATGGAGGTCGAGATATTCCACACTCCGCCCGTGTAGCTTTTGACTTCCAGCCTGGTGACCTCGGTGGGCGTGCCGTTGGCCAACAGCACCTGATAGCCAGGCCGTAGCATCTGCGCCTGGATCAGTTTGCGGTCCGCTCCCAGAAAGGTGTGATTCATTGTGACGGTGACGGTGATCTCTTCTTTGCCAACAAGGAATGAAACATAGGCCATTTCCGGTTGGACACTGGTCACAGTCGTCCCGTTGGAAAAGGCAACGTCACGCACTTGAGACTGACCATTGGGGTCGTACGCCAGCACCGGATCACCGACCACAAAGGTCTGAATGGATTTAGTCTGCGTGGCCGACTGACGTACCGGGGTATCGAAGGCCAGGCAGGAACAGGTGCAATTACAGCATGCCCCCGTTGAGTCGCAGACCAGGACAAGATGGTTAACTGGCCATCCATTTGCTTTACACGTGTTATTGATTTGCGCCGACACACCGCTACAGTGTTGGGCACTGCACATATCCGTCATGGTGTTTCTCCTTGTAATGAACGCCAGGGTGTTATCTACGGTCGATTGGCGGTGTAGCTCACCAGAAGGCCGATAGAAATCAACTTGGTCGGGGCAATCCACCCTGTATCGGGGGCGGCGATGCCGGATGGCACACCGCTTTTGGTGACGATCAGGGACCAGGGCTGATCGACCCAACCGGTGATGCCAAGGCCAGTGGCCATCGCAACACCATTGGCTGCATTGAAGGTGAGAGGAACCTTATTAACGTTGGCGCCGGAACCTATTTCCAAGGACGCTACAAGATTGCCTCCCAACGAGATGCCATCGGCCAATTGCAGCATGGCGTCGATCTCTACCACTTGGTTGAGGCCCAGATTGGCCGGGAACCATCCACGGGCCATGACTACGGAAAAGGTTTGTTGCACGGCATCGCTGGGTGGGTGCGCAAAACCGAACCATTGAGTGGGGAAGTTAGCGCCAAGGTTGAAGGCGCGCTGAGCACGATAAGGAATGTTATTGATCTTGCTGCGCACTTCGTTGGCAAACGGTGTGCCACCGTCCAGCGCGGTGTAGCGCAGCCTGATCACTACATCAGTCAGGCTGGCGTAGTCGAGTCGGTTATTCTCTTTGGGCATCTCCAGTCGGTATGCGCTTATGGCGCCTGTGCCTTCGAATGGCAAGTAGCGCTCATCGTTGAGATCAAGCTGGAACATACCGGCATCATCAATACCGCTTGACAGAGCCACCTTCTGGCTGGCCCTCCAGTTTGCCCGGAGCACACTGGTATCTGGGGTCTGAGAGCTGAGGCCCAACAAGTAATCGATCCCGTCGATATCGGGCTTGATCAGAATCTGGCTGCCGGTCTGGGTGAGCGTGGCCTTGATGTTCTGATTCGGCCCCAGGATCGCCGGAATAGTGATGGAGATCGACTTGACCTGCCTGGCGTAGTGACCTGGATAGTCGAGGTCAAACAAGTACTCGCTGAGCAGAACATCGCACACGCCGGTATTTTGAAAGCGGACAAACGCTTCGGGGTCCAGAGCCAGCAAGGAGATGGTTTTTTCGATCTCGAAACTGCGGGTGTTGTTGCGATAATAAGCTGCCTCCATCTGGCTCAGGCTGATCATCAGCTGTTCACCGGCCAGCAACCCTTTATGCAGCCCGTCCCAGTAGTCGAACGTAATGAACCGATCAATTGCATTGATCTCGAACTGGTAAGCCTGTTGCGCTGAAACCGCCAACTCCAGGGCCATCCGGTAAGCCTGCCCGTAGACGGTGCTCAAACGCGCAACCATCCATTGATACAGCTCGACATTGGTGAATTTCTTGCGCAAGAAGTCATCCACTTCCGCGGCATTAGCCAAGGTTTGGCGATGAGTCGCCAACTGCTGTTGCAGAGTTTGCAGTTGCAAGTTGGAGGCGACTATTTGACTGTCGAGCACCTGAACATCGTACTTGGCTTGAGTCAGTGCCTGTTGCCATTCCTGTTCGCGTCGTTCGAAGCCGGAGACCATCTGGCTGACATCACCGACCCCCTTGGTGATCTGTGCCATCACTTCAAAGATTGAGGCCGCCGCTTTCAGACTGTTACCTATCTCTCGTCCACCATAGGTCATGGCAAAAGGTGAGCCCGCATTGGGTATCAGGAACGCGCCTGATGACAAACCATTCATGACCGTACTGGTGGTACTCAGGACATTTGACAGAATAACCATGGCCACTTGCAGTCGCTCGGCCGGGATCAGTCCCTCATCGATCAATGCCTGGTAGAAATCCTGCCGCGCAGTAACGGCTTGATTGCTGATCTGCAGCCCGGCGATGCGCTCTTTCGCCTCGGCAATCTGCAAGTCCATCGACTTGGTAGTGAGATTAAGTATCTGGATCTGTTGCCCAGCGCTCAGGCGTGCAAGTGCTTCAGCATCGTTCTTCTCCAATGCGCCCAGCAGCAGGGTGCCGATCTGGCTGAACTGCTGGGTGAAGTCCTTGGCCATGCGGAAAATGGTCGTAAATCGATAGGGCGGGGCGCCTGCCTGCAACTGATCAACCACCTTGGAACCTGCCCCCGCGGCGGCGGCCCGAACCAGCGCCATGGGGTCGATTGGCGGTTCGAACAGTGCCAGTTGGCGCACAACGCCATGAATGTTCATGCAATGACGGATCTTGAACAGGCGTTGTTCCACCATGTCCCAATATTTCATCAGGTCACTGTTTTCAGGCACACAGAAATAGGAGTCCAGATCATTGAACGGTACGTAACGATCGCTGCTGTCCAGTGGCATGGCGGCCGTTTCGGCGAGCCTCGAGACGTTTTCCATATCGATCAAAAACTGCGGGATATCCGTACCGTACTTCGTTTGTATATCTTTGAACGTCGCCGGTACTTCAGTCGCGCAGCTCCCGACGTCGACTGGACGTGGTCCCAGCAATTCACGAGCGACGATGTAGAGCAACGTCGCCTGGTTGACCGACTCCCAGGTATCCTTGGTGTACTCGAAATCGCCCCAGTCCAGCAGCAGGCCGACATACCGCATGACAATCGCTTTTGGGTAGGCCGTTCCACGAAGGCGAGCGATGACGTGAGGCTCGAAAGGGTGATTGTTGTAAGCCTGGATTTGCAATGGATCGGTCAGGATATCTTTCAGGTGCTCGACCGATAGGCCGCGAAAGGCGACCAGTTGCCAGAACCGATCGTTCTGATCCTTCACTGTCGGATCTGAACCGACCGGTATGGTTGGGTTGAAGATGTACTCAAACCATTGTCGGGCCTCGGCGAAACGCTGGTTGGCCTGCAATTGGCTGGCAATCATCCAGGGGCCATAGAAGTAGACTTCCCAGAAGTACAGGCCATACGGCCCTTTGTAGTCAATGGCGTCACCATCAAGCAGCGGGGGTGGCTTAATGCTGGGGGAGGGCCCCCCCTGACTGTAGAACCGGCTGAATGGAAGCGTCGGGGTAGCGGGCTCGACCTGGGTGGACGGCGAGAGCAGCTTGGGTACTCCCCCCGAAAACAGTGCCTGGCTCAGACGAGCGATAGCACCTGTCGATAGCCGTTCGACAGACCAGACAATGCTCTTGAAGGGGGTTGGGGTATCGGTGTAGTGCCCGGAGACCAATTTTGTCTGGTTTACTTCGCTGCCCGCGAGGACTGAAACATATTCCTCCAGTCGTTTGATGCCTGGCTCCGTCGAGCGCAGGAGAAACGACTCGTCTCCGTTGTCCCACAGAAACCATAGTGGTTGGTTGATAACCGGATTGGTGAAACCGGCCCGGTCGCTGACATTGAACAAGACCTCCACGGTATTTGAAGGCACCCAGGTATCGGTGGCCCCCTGGCCGACCGCATTGATCAGGAAGATGTTGTCGAAGTCGGTAATTCGCATCAACGGCACTTGATTGGAGGCGACGACCGTTCGAGGAATCTGTGGCAGGTAAGGTTTGGGTGCTGTGAAGTCGAGGTCATAGGCGCCGAGAACCGGATAGGTCGGAGAGACATCAAGTCCACTCAGCAGCAGGCGCGACTGGTTGGCATAGGTGGCACCACGCACCCCTTGATTCGAGGCGGCCACCGCGTACTTGCTGGAGTTATACAGCGTCTGGGCCAAGGCCATGGCATCGGGATTGGTGATGACCGTTGGATCAGGGGCCTTCGGCGGGACGGGTTCGCTGCCCGGCAGGTCGTAGAACCAGCCATAGTTGACGATGATGCTGTCCTGCACACCGTTTTTACCCTTGATCAACATGGGCGTCACCGTTCTCCATTCCGGGCGATTGACGTGGAAGTCGGCCGGGTTGATCTGCGGTGTGCTGTAACCTCCCTGCATGGGGTCGAAATTGATGACAAAGTGGTCAAGGGTTTGTGGGCTGGTCCACTTGCCGCTGAAATTGATGAAGCTGTATTTCAGTGTTGCCCCGGTGTCGGCAGAGTTGTTCGCGTTCCCTCCCTGGACCATTGAGGCCGAAGTCGTGTCCTGTTCTACCCAGAACAGAAACAGTCGGTCATAGGCGTATAGCGGAGCAACGATCGGTGAGGGAATGAGCAAGTCGATTTTATCGAAGGCGGTCCAGCCAGTGGTATCAATCCGCCGTTGCAGGTAGTAGGTGTAGGGCTCGGTTGCCGTGCGCGACAACAGGTACAGCATGGGTGTCAGCGCCCCCTGGGAAGAGGGATCCGGTGCAATGCCATAGTAAGAGCCGACCGGCTTCAGTTGGGCGAGTGATTCAAAGGTTTCGAAATAGTCGACATAGGCATCGTTGACCGTTGTCGGGGTGATGTCGTTAGCAGTGAGGTTATCCTGAATGTTCTGGAACTGCGGGGTTTTGTCCAGGCGCAACTGCGGCTCAAGGTAGTTCTCTGGGTAGAGGAAAACCTTGCGATTAGCCTCCCACAACGGGTATGACCCGATCCAGCTCCACCAGGTTTCCGGGATGCTCAGTTTTGAAATACCGGGCTCCAGCATCATTCGGGCGCGTTGCATATAGAGCTGAACCGAGAGAAGGGCTTGCTTGATGTAGGAGATGTCGGCGCATCCGCTCATTTGGGTATCGATCAACAGGTAGGCATAGAGCTCGTCAACATTGCTGATGGTGGCAAATTTGCGGTTCAGCGTATAAATCGCGTAGGGCGTCAGCACATCACGCTTGGCTTCATTCACCGCGTTCTCGATGGGACGGTAGACGGTCTCCCAACGCTGGTTACCGTAACGCGCCTTTAGCGATCCAATCGTCGCCGTCGATGCCGCGGAGTACTCAGCCCAGGTGGAAGTATCAACCTGTGCCGGCTGGACATTGAGCCGTGCCAGCGAGAGGGTTCCGTCGATATCCAGCCCAAGACCTGTGGCCGTGTCGAAGCAGGCTTTCATTGCGACAAGCCCCTGCACGGTGTTGTAGTCCGCGGAGGTACCATATAGCGCCGAGCGCAATCGGCAGATCTGGCTCACTGGCCAACCGCTCAGGGTTGACAGGACCTCGGTTTTCTTGTCGGTCAGACACTCTTGCCCGGCAGGCAGGAAAAAAAACTCGGACAAGCGCTCTTTGGTATCGTCCCAGCCCTCGCGCAAGCGCTTGTAATTCCACATGGCCCGCACATTGTCCAAGGTCAGTGCATTCAACGCGGCGACCCCAAAGGGCGCAGGACAGTCGATCACAAAGGTTATGTCACTGGCGTTGAACCCCAACTGCTGATTCAGCGTAACGATTCGGGCCATCAGCACCATGAAGTCACGTATCGCCATCGAGGGGGGGGCCCACTGCCCTGGGTGACCTACCGGTGGCTGCAGGAACGCAGCGACATAGTCAGGCAGGCCGACCGTCTCAGCGATATCCGGGCCAAGGGCCAGCAACGTGCCGGTGTCCGACCCCAGCGCAACGCCCAGTTGCTCTGACAGCTGAAAGCGCTGTACGCCACGGTTGGGGTGATTGATGTCGGGAGCACCGCCATAGGTCAGCAACACGGCGACCACATGCTCAATCCGGCCTTTGGCCAACAGCAACCTCGCCTGTACCTGGGCAATCATCGGTTGACGATCTGACTGCGAGGCAAATAGAAATGACAAATCGGTTTCAGCGGTAAAACTTGCGGTTAACACCCCTGTGCTGCTCAGCACTTTGTGGCTGACCAGTTCGTCGAACGCCTCCTTGGACTGCTGCGGGTCAATCAGCACGGAGACGAAGGACGACACATCAAGAGGATCGACAAAAGCAACACTGGTAAAGTCCACGGCCTTTTCGAGAACGGCACCATGCACGCTGAGAAAGCCTGCCTGTGGTGTGCAGAGCAGGTCGAAGAAAACCTGTGACTGTTCGGCAGTGATGTCCTGACTGATGAAACCTGTCCCAAGCACCAGCCAGTCCTGTGCCGTCTGCCAAAGCGCAGCAAGAATATCGGGCAACGCCGCCACGGTGAACATGGGCGTGAAGTGCTTGCTGACGGTGCCGCGCAGCGAATAATCCAGCGCGTAGACATTCAGGTGCGACTCTTTCAGCCAGCTTGCCCAGTCCGCCACGGCAATAGCGCCATCAAGATCGGCGACCACGGGGATCTCGAGCAGATCAAGCAGGATCAGATACTCGCCGACCGTCAATTTGGTCTGCCGCGCAAATTTCGCATAGCTATAGAGTACTGACAGGTTTGGCACGCTGAGGGGGATCTGTGTTGCATTCTGCTGCAAGGCGCCTGACTGCTTCAGCGATGCCAGAACCCGTTGTCCAATTGCGGTCAGATCATCGTCGACAACATTCAGGCCTGCACGAAGCCGGCTGCGCAGCTCCGCCAATTGCGAGTTCGGAGCAGTGGACTCATCGGGAGCCCACTCGGCGACGATATCCTGATAGAGGATGTTGCCCGTATATATCGGGTGGTAAACAGGGAGTGCGTCGGAAGGGGTATTGGCCGTCGGGATCACCACCATTGCCGCGTGTTGAGTCGCCTGGGCGAATGCGCTTGTCACCGTCAGCGCCACATCACTGGCAACCGTGGCGACAACTTTGAGTTCTCCTGCGACTCGTACCCGCATACCCACTTCGATTTGTTGCTTGAAGGCCGTGTTGGTGCCGGTCACTGTGGTGCCCTGTACCGAGACAGTTCCTTTGGCTGAGAACGGTGGCAGGGCACCTGCCGTAGAGCCGAGTATTGATGAGCTATTGAACAGTTGGTCAAACATGTCGAGGGGCCGACCAGGATCGTCGACACCTATCGTCTTGAGCGGTTGAAACAGGCCGAGAGTTTCCTCCACAGAGCAATTCAGGCGCTGTGCCAAGGCCACGGTTCTACCAACAGCGGAAACCGCATCGGAGTCGATACTCCCTTGTCCCAGGGTCTGGATCAACCAGTCCAGATCGGCGTAGGGGAGTGCGCTTGCATTGGCCAGGCGTATAAATCGATTGAGTCTATCCAGAGCGGCCAGATCGAGATTGGCAATACGGGAAACAGGCATTGACGAATCGGAACGATCAACCGTGACAGAAAGACACTTATCCGCCATGAGCCCCTTGTTTATGAACAACGAGGTGCCCAGCCCGGCAGCCCGCTCTTGCGCAGACAGCTGTTGGTTCAGCAACGCTTGCAGTTGCTCAAAGTCGAGACCGGTGCGCTGAGTGAAAACCAGAGAAAGGCCGAGATCGGTGGAAGGGCTATCCGTCATGATCGATGCGGCGGCATCAATACTCCAGAGCTGGACAGTGGTGAGTCGAGTCGCGCTATCGACACTGAGCACCTGGGCGCGTTGAGGCCCCAGCTGGACGAAGTCACCCACTTTCACCTGGTTGGTGAAGTCCGTGCCATCACCGGTAACCGTGTTTACGCCTTTGGCGACGCTAACTGTCCCGCTTAGTACCCTCTTGAGTAAACGTCCGTCACCGATGCCATAGTAAGGGCCAATCGTCTCCGCAGTAGTCAGCGTGGTTGTGACTATCTGCGTGGTCGTGGGACTCAAGCCAAGGGCCTCACGGCCTATGGCTAGCGGCCCGGGGAGTTCGGACGCCGCGGGGGTTGAAGCTCGCGCCTGGAACGTTTGGTAGATGTTGAGTAAAGAAGGGCCAAGGGCTGCACAGTAAATCCGGGTCTGGACCAGAGGCAGAATGAAAGGCAATACAAACGGGTAGGGCTGTTCGGTCAAGGCCCTGAATACGTCATTCCAATCGGTAGAAGCCGCAATGGATGCTTCCAGCACTTCGTTGATGACTTGCAGATAGGGAACAAGCTGGCGGGTCATCTCCGGGGTCAGAGGAATATTCTCAATATCCGGGCGCCGTTCACTCAAGTGCCAACCACTTGGGATCCCAGCATTGTAGGTCGTGTTGTCTATGTACTGATAAACGATGCGGAGCATGTCGACCATGTAGGCCGAAGGACTGAAGATTGATTGGTCAGGATCGCAACTGCAGTAGTCCAGCGATCCGAAAAAATCCTGATAACTCGGGATCGCCTCAATCAACTCGGTAAGATCAGTATTGGCAGTATTCATCACTCCCGCACGGTAAAACGCAGACCCCGCCGATCCCTTCAACGCAAAGGCTGTCAGTTGGGCGCGTAACTTTGCTTGAACGGCGGCGCGGTGGAGC
Source organism: Pseudomonas sp. GW821-FHT09E12 (assembly GCF_059416085.1). Lineage (NCBI taxonomy): Bacteria > Pseudomonadati > Pseudomonadota > Gammaproteobacteria > Pseudomonadales > Pseudomonadaceae > Pseudomonas > Pseudomonas sp. GW821-FHT09E12. Next base: position 166,389 of record NZ_JBWKOM010000007.1, read on the forward strand.
AGGCGAGCCGGTGCGGGGTCGATGTCGAGGCGAGTTGCCTGTTTCTCGACAAACTCATCCTCCGACTGTTGAGCGATATGATGCGCTGAAACCAGCCCGGCTTTTACCAGGCGATCAGCGAGATGCGGATCATCGGTGACCTGCTGCAAGCGTTGATAGGTTTTCAGGGACTCTATGTCACCCGCAGACAAACTGGAGAGTAGTGCCTGGGACCTAGGAGTTTTTTTGAAAAAGTCATGTTTTCGGAGATCGAACTCAGGATTCTGCAAAAAAAAGTCGGCAAACGCTCCGCCGGAAATACCCGTTGTAAACAGCATCATTTCACCTTCCTTGGTGCTTGCCGATTCTTTGCTCCTAATGCTGGAAAAGAGCACTCGTCCGTGAGTGGCAAATCGTGAGTGGCAAATAAAGAAAAACGGATGCAGGTTCTGTATAGCGTGCTTTTGGCAAAGTGCAATGAGACGAATCACTTCGACTTCATGGCATATGGTTTTTGTGGGTGATGTCAGATGTTCATAGGCAGCTCATGAGGCCGAGATTACTGGCTCAGTGTTCCCGAAATGAACGCAACTGTTCATCGATTGATGTTCATAGACCGAGTTTTCCGAGACCCGCGTTAGCCTCGTCCCCGGGCTGGCTCAACCATTGGTCGACCTCGCGCTGCCTCGGGTTACACGCGAGCACTACATCATCGGTAACGCCGCGATCAATTTCCCGTATCCGCACGTGTTGGCATTTCTTGTCGTACTGGAATCGTGATTCGGGGGGGGCAAGGTGTCCCTTGCTGGCAACCATTTTCCGGAGCCACATCGGTTTTTGGTGACGCCGGGATCTTGGATGCTACTTAGCAGCTAGCCAAAAAACGGATACCGGGGTGAGGGAGTCAGCGATCTACGATGGGGGGATGAGTGCAAGCGTGATGCCAATTGCAATTGGTTCGCTTGCTGGGTGGCGGGTTTGTGGCAGTGAGCGTACGGAGTGATTGACGGAGGACTTTGAGGGAGTAGGTGATTGGTTCGTGGTTAGCTGAACCAATTTTTCAGACAGTGCCATATAGATGTGCATCAAAGTTACATGCGCTTCATTAGGAAACGTCGTGAGTATCGCACCGCCTATGAAGGGACTACGTGCGTGAAAACTTTTGGCTGGAAGTCCCGGTATTTTGCCGTCCTGTGGGCAGCAAGGCTAAAGTGCAGCTGTTCAAGGTTGACCTAAATCTGATCCTCGAAGGGCACCCCTTACTGCAAATAAGAAGAGGGTTTCGGCTGAGGTGCTCTCCCTAATATCCGTTCGCTTTTCATTTTTCAGACTACTCCTAAATATTTAACGACTTGTATCACGGTATTGTCTTGAGAAGGCCTACTGCACCCACTTTGATGAGGAAATTATAACTACAGAATTTTATTTCAAGCCAAACCCTGTTGCAGCGACAAAAGCGCTATTGAAGTTACCAAGTGGCGCCCCGTTTCTTGGTTGCCCGCACAAAAAAGTCGCAGTGCTGACCAGTGATAAATATGTTAATACGGAGCTCGAAGCCCGAAATGATCAAGTTACTTTCTGCCTATAAAAAATAAAAAACCGATGACACGCATTTAGAACTAATTACATGTTCGAGGGGAGCAGAATGAGTATTTCAGATCATGATTCAAGCCGTATAAAAAAACATCTACTCACAGCACGACAATGGAGGCTCACACCCATCACTTGGGCTGTTACCTTGTCGATGAGCCAGGCAGGCGTGGCTTTTGCGCAAGAAGCGCCAGCAGCCAATAATCCCTATACGTCTCAGGTGCTTGAAGCTGCGTTCAGGAAAGCAGTTGCCTCGTTTGATCGCAACACCGATGTCTTCAAGGACCTGGGGTTTGCCTCTTCGGCTATCGTCGATCTTGCGGCCAAGGACTTTGCGGCCCAGTCCGGCAAGTTCGATTCGGCACTCAAGCAGAACTACGAGCTGCAACCGGAAAACCTGACCATCGGCGCCATGCTCGGCGATACCAAACGGCCGTTGGACTATACCTCGTGGCGGGATTCCTACCGCAGCCAGCTCTTCAGCAACAGTGGCCGCTACACCATCAGTATTCTCGATTTCTCCAAGGCCATCATCGCCAATCTGCCCGCCGCCAAGCCCTATGTCTATGTAGAGCCGGGCGTCAGCAGCAACCTGAACGGGCAACTGAACGCCGGCCAGTCCTGGGCCGCCGTGACGCGTGACTGGAGCGCCAACGCGCAAACCTGGAAAACCCCAGAAGCCCAGGTCAACTCCGGTTTGGACCGCACCAACGCGTATTACGCCTATGCCTTGGGCATGACCGGCAAAGGCGTCAATGTCGGCGTGCTGGACTCGGGCATCCTCACCGAGCACTTCGAGTTCCAGGGCAAGAACGCCCAGGGCCAGGACCGGGTGCAGGCGGTGACGTCCGCGGGTGAGTACTACGCCACTCACCCGCGTTATATCCACGACACCCCGGACGGCGAATTTCAAAAGGGCGAGCGCTTCAGTATTTCCGGCGAATACGACCCGGTGATCAACGACGGCCACGGTACGGAGATGTCCGGTGTACTGGGCGCCAGTCGCAATGGCACCGGTATGCACGGGATTGCCTTTGACGCGAACCTGTTTGTCGCCAACACCGGCGGCACTGATGACAACCGCTTCCAGGGCTCCAACGACCTCGACTACAACGCGTTCATGGCCAGCTACAACGCCTTGGCCGCCAAGAATGTCTCGATCGTCAACCAGAGCTGGGGGCAGAACTCGCGCAACGACGTGGAGAACCACTTCGGCAACGTCGGCGACAGCGCGGCCGACAACCTGCGAGACATGACCGCCGCCTATCGCCCGTTCTGGGACAAGGCTCACGTCGGGAAGAAAACCTGGATGGACGCGATGGCCGACGCAGCACGGCAAAACACGTTCATTCAGATCATTTCTGCGGGTAACGACAGCCACGGGGCCAACCCGGATACCAACGCCAACCTGCCGTTTTTCAAACCCGATATCGAAACCAAATTCCTTTCGATCACCGGTTACGACGAGACCAGCGCTCAGGTCTACAACCGTTGCGGCACGTCGAAGTGGTGGTGTGTGATGGGCGTTTCGGGGATTCCATCCACGGGGCCGGAAGGCGAAATTATCCCAAATGCCAACGGCACCTCGGCCGCCGCGCCGAGCGTCTCCGGGGCGTTGGCGCTGGTGATTCAGCGCTTCCCTTACATGACCGCCAGTCAGGCCCGCGATGTGTTGCTGACCACCTCCAGCCTGCAAGCGCCGGACGGTCTGGACACGCCCGTGGGTACCCTGTACGGCGGCCGCACCTACGGCGAACTGCAACCGGTGCACGACGCTGCGCGGGGTACGCCGCAGGTACCGGGAGTGGTCAGTGGCTGGGGCTTGCCCAACCTGCAAAAAGCCATGCAGGGGCCGGGGCAGTTCCTCGATTCGGTGGCGGTGGCCTTACCCACCGGTACTCGTGACATCTGGGCTAACCCGATTTCCGATGAAGCGATCCGCGCCCGTCGGCTAGAAGACGCTGCCGAGCAGGCAACCTGGGCGGCCACCAAACAGCAAAAAGGCTGGCTCAACGGCCTGCCGGCCAATGCCTCGGCTGACGATCAGTTCCAATATGAAATCGGCAACGCGCGGGAGTTGGCTATGCTGGCGCGTGCCAAGGACCTGCTCACCGGCACGACCTATGTCGGTAGCCTGGCCAAGTCGGGGGACGGTGAACTGGTGCTGGAAGGCCAGAACACCTACTCGGGCAGCACTTGGGTGCGCGGCGGCAAGCTTTCGGTCGATGGCTCGCTGACCTCTGCCGTGACCGTGGATGGCAGCGCCTTAGGCACCGTGAACGCGGACAACGGCGTGACAACCACCCTGGGTGGCACACTGGCTGGCAACGGCACGGTCGGGGCCTTGACCGTCAATACTGGCGGCCGTGTGGCGCCAGGTCATTCGATCGGCACGCTGCATACCGGCGATGTGACGTTCAACCCGGGCTCGGTGTACGCCGTGGAAGTGGGGCCCAATGGTCGCAGCGACCAGATCCAGAGCAGCGGTGTCGCCACCTTCAACGATGGTGTGGTGACGGTTTCCCTGGAAAACAGTCCCAACCTGTTGACCGCCACCGAGGCACGTAGCTTGCTGGGCCAGCAGTTCAACATCCTCAGTGCCAGCCAAGGCATCAATGGCCAGTTTGCGGCGATTTCGCCCAACTACCTGTTCATCGGTACCCAGCTCAATTACCAACCTAACCAACTGACCCTGGCGGTAGCACGCAACCAGACGACCTTCGCCAGCGTTGCGCAAACGCGCAACGAACGTGCAGTGGCGACGGTGGCCGAGACATTGGGCGCCGGCAGCCCGGTGTATGAAAGCCTGCTGGCGTCAGATTCGGCGGCCCAGGCGCGGGAAGCGTTCAAGCAACTCTCGGGGCAACTGCACTCGGATGTGGCGGCGGCGCAAATGGCCGACAGTCGTTACATTCGCGAAGCCGTCAACGGCCGCCTGCAACAGGCTCAGGCACTGGATTCCAGCGCGCAGATCCAGGCCAGCGACAACGGCGGCTGGGTGCAACTGCTGGGCGGTCGCAATAACGTCAGCGGTGACAACAACGCCAGTGGCTACTCCTCGTCCACCAGCGGTGTGCTGCTGGGCCTTGACACCGAGGTCGGCGACGGCTGGCGTTTGGGCGCAGCGACCGGCTACACCCAGAGTCACCTCAATGGCGACGCCTCGGCATCGGCTGACAGCGACAACTATCACCTGTCGGTCTACGGCGGTAAACGCTTCGACGCCGTCGCCCTGCGCTTGGGCGCCACCACCACCTGGCACCGTATCGACAGCTCGCGGCGTGTGACGTACGCCAACCAGTCGGACTACGACAAGGCCGACTACAGTGCTCGCACTGACCAGGTGTTCGGCGAAATCGGTTACACCCAATGGAGCCTGTTCGAACCCTTCGCCAACCTGACCTACCTGAACCATCAGAGCGATTTGTTCAAGGAAAAAGGCGGCGCCGCAGCCCTGCATGCCAGTAAGCAAAGCCAGGATGCCACGCTCTCGACGTTGGGCCTGCGCGCGCATACCCAATTGCCGGTCAGCTCGACCTCGGCCGTGACGTTGCGCGGTGAGCTGGGTTGGGAACATCAGTTCGGTAATACCGATCGTGAAGCTTCGCTGAAGTTTGCCGGCAGTGACACCGCCTTTGCCGTCAACAGCGTGCCGGTGGCCCGTGATGGTGCGGTGATCAAGGCCAGTGCGGAAATGGCCCTGACCCAGGACACGCTGGTGTCGTTGAGCTATAGCGGTTTGCTGTCCAACCGCGGTAACAACAACGGGATCAACGCGGGCTTTACCTTCCGCTTCTAACCCAGGGAAGTTGTCCAGCGATAATCTTTGGCGAGGGAGCAAGCTCCCTCGCCACAGTGATGCATGGAATAAACAGCCCTGCGCAAAATTGACTCACAGGTTTACAATTGTCGCTCCTGATCAGGAGTATCCCTGTGCTGACTCCGGGCGGCGATGACAGTTACAGCCACAGTTGACACTTGAAGGCAGCATTAAAACCTACTCTCTGGCATCCGATGCGTAATAGTCGACTTATGGATGAGGAGGGCGGGACAGTTCCTATCGGAACACCTTATACCGGTTTTGATGAGCCGTTGATTCCTGTGCGTTCCGGCCGACATGGCAGTGCTCGCTCCACCTGAGCAGAGTGCGCGCTGATATGTTTGTTTATTCGTCGCCATCGGTTCAAAGCAGCAAATTTAGGTGTAGTCCTATAGAACCCTATGATGGTCTTTGCTTAAGTATGTTGTCTTATTAAACATCAAGCGATATTCAAGTTGGATAAATTACCTCCCCGCCTTAAATCTGTCTTTCTGTCCCTTCGTCACGTGGTGCCGATCCTGGGACTTGCCGCCATAACCGTGCAGCCATCCCTAGTGGGGAGTGAACGTCAGGTCAAACCGACGGACGGCACCCAGACTCTGGTATTCGTGCGCCACGCCGAAAAACCCAGCGAGGGCTTGGGGCAGTTGAACTGCCAAGGGCTCAATCGCGCCCTGGACCTCGCTATAATGCTGCCTGAGCGTTTCGGCAAAGCCGACTACGTGTTCGCTGCCAACCCCTTGCGATATGTTAAGGAGGGGCGTCAGGACCAACGCTATAGCTATATTCGCCCGCTGATGACTATCGGCCCCAGCGCCATCCGCCTTGGCCTGTCGGTGAATATCGACTTTGGGGCAAACGACACTGACGAACTGGCGGACGAGCTACTGCGCAAGAAATATCACAACGCGACGGTCTACACCGCCTGGTCTCGTGGTTACCTCCCGGAACTGATCAATGCCGTAGCAGGCAAGGCCCTTGGTGAGGAGGGGATGATCGCCGAGGATTGGAGGCGTGATGATTTCGACACGCTATATGTATTAACTCTGACCTGGCGCGATGGCAAGGCGAGCCTGTACAGCCAACGCCTGCTCCAGGGCCTCGACCATGGTGAGCCTACTTGCCCAGCCTGATTCGCGGATTACTGCCGGGCTTTGGAGCCGATACCGGGATAACTGGTGGCTTGCGGTGTACAGGGAAGGGGGTACGACCGGCGGGTAGTAGCGAGACACTGATCTGCCACTCTTCGAGCGTCAGGCGCAGTTGCTCGAATACGTCGTCGCCGTAATAGCTCTCAGGCTCCGGTGGCGAGCGCGCGTATGAATTCGTCCACCTCCAGAGGTAACGACAAGGCAAAGCCCTGTCCCGTGCGGTACCCGTGCTTGAGCAACGCCTCAACCTGCGACGAAGATTCAATCCCTTCGGCGATGACATCCAGGTCCATGGCCTGGCCTATCGAAATCGCCGCGCAGACTGCCGCACAACAGCCGCAGTCATCGGCCATACCTTGTACGAAGCGGCCATCAATTTTGAGTTTGGAAAATGGCATTTGAGTCAACAGGTCTATCGAAGCAAAGCCACAACCAAAATCGTCCATTGCAATCGGAAAGCCCCACATGCGCAGAGAACCCAACTCCATCGACAAGGCAAGCCAATCATGAACTGGCACATCTTCCGTCAATTCGATCGTGAGCAGTGAAGTGGGCACGTCTGCTTCTCGAAGCCTTCGCGCGAGTGATTGACCAATCCCAGTCGTGGATAATATCGAGGCTGATGCATTTACGGCTATCGGCACCGCAATACCCTGACGGTGCAGATCGCTCAACAGCGCAATCACTCTAGTCAGCACTGTGTGGAAGAGCAGTAGCTCCACACCGGCTTGGCGCGCCAACGGCACAAAGGTTGCCGGCGCAATATTGCCTTTGGATACATGGTTCCAACGCGCCAGCGCTTCGGCACCTACGATCTCGCCGGTTTGCAGGTTGAGTTGTGGTTGCAGCACTATTCTGAGGTCGATATTGGCCATCAGGGCGCGCATCAGCTCAACTGCGCTGGGCGCTTGATTTTTGCTGTGCTGGCCTGGCCCGACATGAGTGCTCTCCAAGAGCGCGCAGGCGACATTCATATCGATATTTGCACTAGCCAAGTCGAAGAGCAGGACTTTTACACCCGCACGTCCGGCTACTCGTACATGCCATTCCAGGGAATCCTGCTCCTGTGCGCTGTACCATATGACAACAGGCAAATTCGACAATATGCATTGCCGCCTAAGATCCAGCAGCAATGACGGCAAGGCTAGCCCCTCGGCACGCTCCGCCGAGATACTGTTCAGCACGACGTCAAACCGTCGCGTGGCCAGTACGATTGCAGCTGCACTCAAGTTCGCTACGAACTGCGCCTCGTAGGTGAAAGATGGGCTGTAGCCGATAACGTCAACTGCTCCTACAATCAGCACCTGAGGCAAAGTTTTGTAATGCTCCGTCTGCATCGGATTCGATGACATCGTATCTGCCCATAGAAATATATTGATGCCAAATACTGTACGTAGTCGTGCAGAGTGCAGACTATCGGAATGGGATTAAAAGGAGTTCGATCATCCTCTCATGGTGAAATTCTGTCTGATCCTGTGGATGACGCACATTGCCCCAGTAGCTGCTCCAATGTGAGAAGATCCGTCTGTACAGAGCTAAAGGACCCGACCTTGAGGCGGGCCTCCATTGATTTCGCCAACGATGCCATATCTGGTTGTTTCAATATTGCGAAGGCACCAAACAATCGATGCGCGTAATGAGTCGCGTCTTCCATGTCAGCCATTTCAACTGCGGCCCGTAACGCATGCACGTCGCTCCAGAGGTGCGCGAAAGCTGTTCGTTCATCTGTAACGAATGCGGCCTCATCATCAATATGTGCCAGTGACAAATCTGTCCAGAGTTGAAGTGCATCTCTTAACTTGCCCAGCTTGATGGGTTTTTTCAGTACGCCGTCCATGCCTGCTTCGAAGCAGGTGGTGGTGTGTTCATCATCGGTCGATGCGGAGATCGCCATGATTGGCGTAGGTGCAAGGGCGAGCGACGACTCTATGGCTCGCCACTGGCGGGCCACCTCATAGCCGGAAATGCTCGGGAGATCACAGTCTAATAACACAATGTCAAACGTGTTTTGCTCAAGTGCAAACAAGGCTTTTTCCCCATCGGGTGCGAGTGTCGGGCTGCAGCCCAAGACTTCGAGCTGGGCGTGGAGGACAGCTTGATTCGCAGGCATATCCTCTACCAGCAAGACCCTGAGTACACGCTCCGTCGCTGGCACACCCAATTGTTGTCTGGATAGGCCCTGTTCTTGTAGATGGAGCGGCGGAACGTAAATATCACAGGGTAGCCGCACTGAGGCGATAGAGCCTCTACCAGGCTCGCTCTCGAGATCTATAGAACCACCCATCAATTCCAACAGTTGCCTGCAGATGGTCAAGCCAAGCCCGGTGCCACCAAACTTACGCGCAGTATTCGTGTTTGCTTGGGTGTATGGTTGAAAAAGCCGTTGAAGAGAGTCGGCGTCTATTCCGATACCTGTATCCACTATGCGGATTTGTAATTGATGCCGGTTTAGCGGGGGAGGGCTGGGATCCAACCGTATACTGATCGTCACGCCACCTTCAGGCGTGAACTTAATCGCATTTGAGATGAGGTTATGCAACACCTGTTCAACGCGAAACCTATCCAGCATCAGATGGGGTTCAATGGGGTGTTCTTGTATCAGCTCAAGCTCAACTCCGTTCTTCGCTTTCAGCGCCAGCAAATCCACAACTGAGCGGGTCAGCTCCATGATATCGACGGGCCCCAGATCCAGTTGAAGCCGTCCGGCCTCGAGCTTGGAAATGTCCAGAACGTCATCCAACAAATACAGCAAGTTCTCCGCACCGCTGGAAGCAACCGCCAGTAAACGAAGAGACTCTTCTGGCAGCTCGGGACGCTGCATCAGCAACTCCATGGAGGCGAGGATGGCATTCATCGGCGAGCGAATCTCATGGCTGAGGACGGCCAGAAACATAGTTTTCTCTTTCTCGCTTCGCATGGCCAGTCGCCGTTGCTGCCTAGCGTGAACCGCAAATCCTGCGATTAACAATAGTCCAGTCAAGACCAGTGCCATTTGGAGGCCGTAATAGCGCAATAGTACGTCTAGCGACGGCCTGCCATAGTTGTTGGCCGACTCGAGCTCGTTCTGGACCATCGCATCGATTTGCTCCGCGGTCAGAGATGCTAGCACCTTGTCTATAATGTCACGTAAGACGGGCAGATCACGTCGTACAGCCATGGAAAGTTCCATTGGCAAACGGGCTATCCCACCGGATACATACAGCTCCTCATCATATTTGCTACGTAAAAAAGGCAGCAGCACAGGTGCAACGTCTAGCGCCGCATCAGCCTGCTTGTCAATGACTGCAGTAAGCGAATCTTCGGACGTTTTCGTCCCAAGGATTTTGACAGCTGGGTAGAGTGCTCTGATTGCGCTCTCATATGAGCTGCCCTTCTTGACGGCAACAATATGCCCGTCTAGTCGATGTAGATCGAACACCGCCTGACTGTTTTTACGTGTTACAACTATTGTTGCGCCCGTATAATAGGTGTTGGTGAAGAGGGCTGAATCGATAATCGATTGCTGCGCAAACATCGGCATGATCCCGGGAAGAACATCTACTTCGCCCCGCTGAAACTTCTCTATCCTCCTTCGACCGAGACCCGAGTCGGGCACAGGCTCAAATCGAAGGCCTGTGCTGTGTTCGATGAAGTCTATGTACTCGGTGGCCAGTCCCATGAGCTGACCGTCCTCCACATATTGTATCGGCTTCCAGTTAGGCTCGACCGCCACATGGACGACCGGGTTTGCAGCAATCCAGGCGCGTTCTTCAGGGGTGAGATCCAGAGGGTGGGAGAAAACTGACGGTAACCAGACCAATAAAATCGCTGGCCAAAACGCCGCTCCCCGCTTCATGGTGCTTTCACCTGGTACTTCGGTTGGAAAAAGTCAATATTGAAGATAACAGCTGACCTGTCGGATTTTTCTGCGTTTTTTCTCACGGCCATGCCCCCTGGAAAGCAGTGAATGACCTCACGCTTTTGATCGAAACCCTACCGCTGGCATGAGCGGCCGTCAATTATACTGTACTGCTCGCACGCCACGAGCGAGATAAGAATACGAGTTGCCATCTCACATTATTTTTAAGAGCAGTCTTATAGTCTGAAATGATCAGGCGTTGTTTAAATGAGTTGTCAGTACACTCATGAAGCGATCGTCAAGTTGAAAAACTCGCCCCTTACTCTAACGCCTCCCCCCCGAGTCAATCTGGTCGTATTAAGCCACGATGAACAATATGTGTTACGCATGACAGAGCGCCTGAACGGTAGTGGTCTTTTCCATATCGAGCACGTTGAGTCGCTGAGCAGGCTGCGCCTGCGTAAGCAACCTATAGACATCGTTATGGCCGAGATTCATGCTGATCATGTCGACAGTCTGATGCTACCGTGTTGGGTCGGTGAACTTAACGCCTACGGCCGGGTACGCAGAGCTCCCCATATTGTCTGGACCATAAAGGCCAGTGCGCTTGATGATGCGACTTCGTCGGCCGCTGCCATCGAGCAGGGCCGTACGGATATCGTCAAAGGTATTTCCAGTATAGCCTTGGCCTCGTATGCCCGACTCGCCAGAGCATCGGGCATACGGGTTGAGATCGTTGCCGAGAATCATCCCACTCAACTTCTACAAGTACTCGAAAAGCTTGCGACTGCCGAACACTTGCTACCGCAGCTGTCGCAATCTGACAGATTTGAGTTGTTGATCAGCGAAGACGATGTCGTGTCAGTGATAACGTCGGGTGAAAATCTACGTGTGGTGCTGCAGCCGCAATATAACTTGGCCAGTCGTCAAGTGATCGGTGCCGAAGCGCTGATACGCTGGCAACACCCAATCCACGGCGACATCCCCCCGTTGATCCTGATCCCGATGGTCGAACAGTTAGGGTTAGGCCTCTTGTTGTTCAGTCATGTCGAGAGAGCGGTGATTGAAGTCCTCGGTACGCTCGATCGTCTGGGTATAGACATTCCCATCGCTATAAATGCCTCGGCCCGCACGCTGTGTGCCACCGGACTGGCTACCCGGTTGGCAATCAAGATGCACAAGGCCGGTTTGCCTGCCCGGCGATTGAAGATCGAGCTGACTGAGCAAATCACCCCTGGAAACGAACTGGTGTTGTCAGCGTCCATCATGGCACTCCGAGCGAAGGGTTTTCTGATTTCGCTCGGAGACTTCGGTGCCGGCGCCGCAACGCTCGCTCTGTTGACGCACATACCCTTCGATGAGATGAAAATCGACGGAAAGTTAGCTGGAATTGCTGAGCAATCGCCACAATCGAGCGAGATCATTTCCGGCATCGTTAACCTTGCCCGCTACTTCAACTTGAATCTGGTGACCGAGGGTATTGAGGACCCATCCAGCATCGAGATGCTCAACCGTCTAGGTTGCAGCGCCGGACAAGGATTGGCTCTGGCCCCTCCATTGGAGCAGGCTGATTTCCTGAGACTCGTCGCGCGATAGTGCACGACAAAAGCCTGGGTGCGACTTTCCAGAACTGTGTGTTTGTACTTAAAAAATTCTCGATCAGGTACCAGTATTGACTATTCTCATTTTAGTCTTTGAGTTACCTGGTCCATACCGAGTGACGTCTGAACGCCATGAAGTCTATACGTGTTGCATTACTCGACGACCATGCTGTCGTTCGCCAAGGTCTTGCCAGTCACCTAGGCGACGCCCCCGGTATAGAGGTCGTCGGGATATATAAAAACAGCCGGGAACTGATGCGCGGCATGTCTACAGTGCCCGTCGATGTGCTTTTGCTGGACTTCGTTCTCGGTCGCGACGAGCTTGATGGTGTTTCACTGATTCGCGCTTTGCGGGTTCGCTTTCCTGCCTGCCGGATCCTGGTGCTGTCAACTCACCACGATCCGGCCACTGTCTCGCTGGCCCTGCGGGTTGGAGCGCGCGGATTCATTGGCAAGGATGAGGATCTGACATGCCTCGCCAAGGCTATCCGGGTGGTTGCTTCCGGAGCTGTTTACCTAAGTGCAGAAGCTTCTTATAAAGTAGTCGATGGCATCCAGCAAAGTGACAATTCACCTCAATTAATCAGCAGTGACACTAACGTGCTGCAATTGGCTTTACTGTCGGCGCGTGAGCAGGAGGTGATCCGCTGTTATCTCGACGGCATGACCATCACGGAAATCGCCGAGAAGTTCAACCGTAGTATAAAAACCATCAGTACGCAGAAGGCCACAGCTTTTCGCAAACTAGGAATAACCTCTAACAATGGGTTGTTCAAGATAATGAAGACACTAGAGTAGCCTGTGAAGTTTTACGCATGTCCGTAGGTTCATTCTTGAATTTGAGAAAGCTCACAAGTTATTATCTGTGAGTTTTTTTGTTGGCGGCAACTACATGAAACCTGTAAAAGGAAAATCATGATCTCAGAAAAAAGCGGAGGTTCGAGAACGGCGAGGAGTTTTTCTCTATTATGGAAGATGATCTATCTCGCTAGACATCAATGCAGCGTTAGGATTATTTCACGCCGACAGCATCATGATTGATGCGGCGGGGAAAATGCATCGTGGTAAAGACGCCATTGCCCTTGAGTTGGAAGGGTTCTTCAGCCTCGGATTTCCTGTATGCAGTACCAGGCGACATTTGTTTGTCTATGGCGATATGGCTTTGCAAATTTCTGATTGGAGTCTTAGTGGTGTCAGCGAGGACGGAACGATAATAAACGTAGGGGGTACTGCGACCGATGTTATATGTCGCGGGCATGATAATATCTGGCGTTACGCAATCGATAATACATTTGGAATTTTAAGTCGCCATCTGAAGTAGATTGTTAGGCCCGGGAATGAGTAGAGAAATAGCGTGGGGCAAAAGCCCGTAGCGAATAAACGCTACGGGCCGATTTTGTATTACAAATAGACTAACTCTAGCGTGGCTGAACCGTCCAGAGACACATCGCTGCTCAGATCCAGTTCGGAACCTTTATTCAACGCGGCCTGCACGTTTAAAGTACCTGACAGAGTCTTGAATGCGATTGGAGCGCCAGCAGTTGTTGCCGACCATGACATGAGAACTGAACCATCATTTGCAATACCTCCTGAACTTGAGTTTAGCCATGTAGTGCCGGAGTCTTTGCTGAAGGTTGATTCAACTTGGGCGCCGTCAGCAGTGAAGTCATTTACGGCTAAGGTCATCGCATAAACACCAATATTTTTTCCGGACGCATTGCCCAAACCAAAGGCACCGATTTCATTCAAGGCTGGCCTGATTTTCTTTACTGCTCCAGGGACTCGTGTGCCCGCACGATTATCTATAGCCTTCAGCGCAACTTTTGTCGGTGCATTGCAAACAATAGTGAACGCAACATTTTTTTCAGGCAACAGGGTAAAATCGTTTGTGCTCAAGTCAGTAGAACTGTGTGTGCCGTAATCGATAGTGCCACCACCCGCCAATGTCGGAGTGCAGGCGTTCGGAATAATAGTGCCAATTACTTTTACCTCAACCGATGCAGCATGTGCACCCAAAGAAAAGGCTGTCGCAGTAGTGGCGAAGGCCCATGCGGCGAGTTTTGGATTGAAACGCATTTTTATTTCTCCGTTACGAAAAGTTAGGTAGGTCTGCTCCAATGGCAGAGTGGCTGGCTTCCATTCCAGCTGGATGCTATTTTCTTATTAATAATGTTTGCGAAGCTCTAGGAGTAAGCCTAAAAATAAAAGTCGATATGCAATCTTCTATTGTGTATCCAGTGTCAATCTGCCGAGCCCTTCAAGTACGGTGATGTCGCGCGCATATGTCTCTGTGTCACTGATATACGTTTGAATTTCAACCTGAGCCAAAAAAACTTTGCCAACAGCCCGCTGACCTTGAACCATAGTTGTCACCACTTCATTTGGGCGCAGTAGCTCCGTTGGCGATAACGGCCTGGCACTGCCAGCCTGAGCGAGTTGCACGGTATTTCCATCCAGCGTTGCGTTACTCAGCGTGATTGTGAAATGGCCTTTATCGGCAAACCGGTAGCTATTCAAATCCGCCGCTTGTCCCTCAAACCGCAATCCAAAGCGGGTTTCTTCGCGACAGACCACCGTCAGGTTTAGTTGCCGGTTTCCGAGGGCAATCGGAGCACTCCCGCGGATATCCATATCGCTCCGGTTAAGTGTGCCGTAATCGACCTCCGGGTTGCTCAAACGCATTTCGCAGTCGGCCGCGAACGTACTACTGGCAACCAGGGTAAGCGCAGTGCCAAGCCATCGCGCGCAATCTGCACTGGTGCTACGGCGCATGACAAACAGCCGGTGCAACATCGTAAAAAGCGTCATAGTCAGTCTCCTTGGGGAAGTCGATCTTCAGCAGGCAGGACTTTTCATCAGTGAGAGAAACCCTCAGTACTTCAGTAGGGGCCAGGTCAGAAAGAAAGATGACGCCCTTGTCCAGGACCGTCGTAAGGAAGTGGTTTTTGTCATCAAGTACCGAAGAACCTTTGGGCAGCGGTTGTCCTGCTGTGTCGGAGGCGTTAATCAGGATGCGTTGAACCTTGATGACCTTGAAGTCGAGGTGACTCACCGAACCACGGCCGGCGCCAATTCTCTGGAAGCCGTTCTGTAGGTCGATCCGTTTCGGCAGCGATTTTGTTTGCACCTCGACGCGGCTATCTCGATAGGCACTCAGTTGTGGCGCCACTGCTTTGCCTTTGTAGTCAGTCCATACCGGGCCATAAGGTGTCGACACCTTGACCCCGGACAGGTCGCCGACGTCCACGATGCCGAAGGTGTCTTGCACCGGATAAGGCGAGAAGGTCACCCCATCTTGATGTGCTACTGCGCCGCCGGAGACTCGGGCGTTGTAGTTCTTGCTGTCCGGGCCTTGGGCATAACCCAGGTCCACGCTGGTGAAGCGAGGAATGGCCGAGAGGTTGGCGGTAGAATAGTTGTCACCCCGGTTTCCAGTACTCTCGGTGCTAAGGCGGTAATTGAACTGGTCATTGATGGTTTCGGAATACGTTGCACCAAAACGCTGGTTGTCGCCGCGTCGGCTGGCATAGGTGCGCACGCTACGGGACTGGCCCAGGGGCACGCTGACGCTGAAGTAGATTGCGTCGTCGCTGTCACCCTGACTGTTGGAAGAGCCGCTTAATGCGGTTTCCACGGTGGCAGACACAGTGGCATGTTTGAACGTTTTCCCCCAGGAGCCCACCAGGCGGTTGGTAGAGTCGCCATTGAAGGTACGGCTGGGTGAAATGGACACGTTGAAGCTGCCCAACGTGCTATTGGACCAGCCCAGCGAGGCACTGTATTGGCTCTTGTAGCGGCGGTTGTACCAATCGTCATCAGCATGCAATGTGGTGTCGGACAGTTCTCGATAGCCGGTGGTCTGCTGGGTAGCCGACACACTGCCCGACACGGTATCGGTGAAACGCGTGCTCAAGGTGACACTGGCCTGGGTGCCTTTTACGTCTTCCTTGGCTGTGTGGGAGTAGAGGTTACGCACACTCAGGCTGGTGTCCTTTGCGAGGTTGGTGTCCACGCCCCATCCGGTGGATTGATAGTCAGTGGCTGCCATCAGCCCGGTAGTAGCGGTCAGGCTTTCACTCAGGCTCCAGGTGCCGGTGCCGGTAATCACCCAGGGTTGGTCCTCATCATTGGCGCCCTGGTTGCGTATCTTGCCGGCAGAAAAGGTGTAACCAGGTCGGACCGTAACAGCGTTGCGAAATGACGCTGCTGACACGACGAAGTTTCGCTCTGCGCCAGTGATGTCTCGCACTTTGACGTCCAGATCGGAGTTGCTGTTGAGCAACGGTATATCGCTCAGGCTGAACGGTCCTTCCGGCACGATCGTGGTGTAGATCAACGCACCGACCTGACGTACTTCTATCGTGGATTGTGCATTGGCGATGCCCTCTACCCGTGCCCCGGAACGGGCCGACCCCATCAGCGCCGTTTCGGGCAGTATCTGCACGCCGGTAATCGCTCCCCCGGAAAAAAGCGGGTTGTTGATATTGATCTGCCCGGCCTGCAGCAGGGCCTTTTGCTCGGTGAATGTGCGTTGTGCGTATGCGTATAAATGTTCGAAACTCTCTTTGTCGTCGCTCTTGCTATAAAGCTGGTGACTGCGCACGATCCAGTCACCCATGTTGAACCCCAGATCGGTCGAGCCCGACAGGTAGTCGCTAGACTGCGAACCAAATTCCGAACGCATGGCCATTACGTCATAGTTGAAAAGGGCAGCAGTGCCACCACGGCTGAAGTTCGTAGTCTGGGGCGCATCGCTCTGTAAGGCCTGCTGCGGGACCACCAGAAAAATCTCATCCTTGTTCGGGTGCAGGCTGACCTCGGTTTGCGGGTACGCCGCCACAAAGTCATAACGCTTTTCGGTGGCGTTCTTTGAACTCAGCACGTACTGCGAACCGGGAGCCCTCAGACGGGCCTTGGTCAGCAATGCCTCGTCAAAATACAGCTCTCCGTGGTTGTCGAACCGGGCTTCCACTCTGCCCAGCTTGACCCCGTTAACCACCAGTGAAACTACGTGCGCGCCCTCCGTAAACCGCGCGGGCTCGCGAAAATAATCAGCCAGTTTGGGGTCAATGCCGCGTGCTTTAAGGGTTTGCATATCGAACCTTGCGAAATCGCCGCTGGCTTGCCCAGCCCCCTGCGACATGTCCGCCTGGGCGGCAATCGGCGTAAGCAAGAGTGCGTTCCAGATCGCGTACGCAAGGGGCGCAAAGATCGGTAGGAAAGGGCGCTTGTTTTGTTCAGGCACGAGTTTGCAGCGGCCACCCTTATAGGTAGCCAGGAAAGGCTTTTTCATGGTTTAGGACTGCTAGGTAGAAACAGGCGGGGAGGCAAAAGCTGTTGACTATTGCGCGTGCTCAGTAACTAGTAGTGGCATCGATAGGCGCTTCGTACTTATCGACAGAGAAGCCATAGACCGTGCCAGGGCCGATGGTTACCGAGCTTGAGTGGATAGCTTCAGGTGCCAACGCCATCTTCAATGTCTCACCAGGCAGGACATAGGTGCGTGGCAGCAAGGCCGTCTTGCCCGAAGGCTTGAGTTTCAGCTCTTGAGACAACCGCACGACATAGGCGCTGTTGTTGATCACCACCAGCTTGCCGTTATGGATACCCCATTTCAGCAACTTCCAAGGCTCACGGTTAGGCTCCAGACCCTTGGGGTGAACGATCAAAGGCAGGTTCTGACGCATGCTGACACCGACAGTCGAGCGCCCTTGGCTGTTGAGTTTTGGAGCGATGCCTTCAAAGATTACGCGCTTGAGTCGCTGGGTTGTCACCGGCTCGCCTCCTTGACGCAGGAAACGCACAAGCTGGGTTTCACCGGCCTCAACACGGGTGACGGGTGGAGTCAGCACTACCAGGGGCTCGGTGTCCTCGGGGATATTCTCGATAGTCGAATACAACAGCGCCGGAGTGCCGTCGGTGTTCTTGACGTTGATGCTGGTTTCACCTTCGGCCTCATACAATATCACCACAGAGGTCTCAGGCTGCATACCGGTCGCGCAAATGAACGGTGCGGCTAACGCTGCAGCCGAACCTGCCAACAGGGCACACAAATGTTTTTTGGAGATAGTCATGTCTATACCTCATTGAATTGCCGCCAATCGATGAGTTCAGATGGGGCGCTCATTGAGGTGAATTATGAAAGTCCGGTACTAAGCAAAACATCGGAATAGGATTAAAAGTGAGATGAGCTGCCGATAAATCGTGTCTAGGAGGCGAAAACCTGCGCGGTGGACACCAGGGTGCCGTTGATCAGAGCAAGACCTTTCTTCAGCCCCCCTGCGACAATGGCTCCACCATGATCCTATTAGTGGGCTTCTACCATTATTCATCTACCTTTGATCAACCGCGAAGGTGATAATCCGAGCATTCGTCGAGCTGCTCGGCGGCGTGTAAGAAGGTACCGCGAGCGAGCATGTTCCTACGGGGTTGACACCTAGCCCACACGAACATGCCTGCTGGCGAAGAAATGCTTCATTCTTATATTGCAATCGGCTCCCCTATCTTGTTCAGCCCTCTGTGAGGTGCTAACTCCACCAGCGCGAGGTTTTCTTGGGGCGGCGGCGGTGCATCTAGTTACCTCTAGAAAGTCCAGGAGGCAGTAGCAGAAGCGCTCTGGTCGTGAAAGCGCTGGCCTATTTCTCCTGTGTACCCCAAGCCGATGGAAAAGGACGGCGTTAGGTCAAGGCTGGCGTTGAGTGCCAATTGAGCCATGTCTTTTTGCACAGGTAAACCGGAGATACTGACGAAGTCCCCTTGGGACCGCAGTTTCAGTCGGGTCTCCGTGGATGGTTCGCTGAAGGTGTGTTGCAGCCCTGTGCTGCCACTCAGCCGCAAGGTCATGCCTCTGGCCAGTGGATGGGTGGCGTTCACACGCGCACCGAGTCGGGCCGAGGTCACGTCCATGCGGCTTTTCTTGCCGCTGAGGGCGAACAGGTTTTGCTTCTCGGTAAAGGCCTCGGTTTCAAGGTGTGTGTAGTTAAGCCCAACAAAGGGTTCTAGAGTCAAGGTGTTGAAGTTGATGGCCTTGGACAGTTCGGCAAAGACCTGGCGGGTGCTTCCATCGTAACTGCCTTTCAGTCGCGTGGTGCCATTCTTGTGGTTTATATCGCGTTTGCTGTCGATCTCATGCCAGGCGTAGGCCGCGCCGAGGCGCACTGTAACGCTGTCCAACTGTTTACCGGCATAGGCGGCAAGGCTGTAGGTCTCGACATCGGCCGAAGCACTCTGCATGGAGAGCGAGGCAGAGCTGCTTTGATAGCTGGCGGCGATACCGGCTCTCAAGCCGCTATCTTCGTCTTGCTGATCGAGCCCCCAGATTACCCCGTGAGTCGAACGATTGAGTTTGGCAGCATCATCCTGGCGATTTTGCGCGCCACTGGAGTTGAAGGCATATCCCCAGGCGCCCAAAGCACGCGGGTTCTGTTCTGTTTGGTAAAGACGATTAAGCGTGGCGTTGCGCACGTAGCCTGAATCTTGCAACAGCGCATTCTTGAGCGAGGCATGCAGCTCGCCGGTCATGGATTGCATGACGTGCTTGAACTCATCTCTGGAGAGCCCGATCAAGGTATTGGTTTCTTTTTCGGCCCAGGTTAGAGGTACGGTTTCCGGAGCGCCCACGGAGGGGGTAGCGGCCAGCAGTGTTGCTGATGGAACAGGCACTGGCGTTACGGTGGGCGAGGGCGTAATAACGACTGGCAAAGTCGAGGGCGGTATAGTGATAGGGGCCTCGTTCAGCAGCTGGGTGGCCAAGACTTTTTCGTTTGCGGTTTCCACCAGTGCTTGAGGACTGACGTCGTTACGCACCAGGTTCAGGTTTACTTGGTTTGTTTCGTAAGTCAGGCTGGGCGTGAGGAAGGCCAAATTGGATGTGACGCTGGCAAATTGGCCGCTGATGCCTTTTTGCGCCTGGATAATAGGCAGGCTGGTGTTGGATTTGTAGTCGCCGGCCTCTGCCTGAACGTCAACCAGACCACCTTGCAGGTCAATATGTCCGGCTACGTCCAGCTTGTCGGCACGTCCAGTCGCATCGACCTCGACCTGGTAAATCGACTCGGGCCTGAAGGTCAGGTTTTGGGTGATGCGTAAGGTACCGATCGAATTGCCGGGGGCGATGATCCCGCCTTTGTTGACGGTGACTGAGCCGACTTTGCCGATGCCCTGCAACTGGCCGCCGGACTCTACGTAAACCAATGCGTGGTTCAGTGTGCCATTGATCTTCAGTGCACCTTTGTTGATGTAGGTGTGCCCAGTAGAACTGTTGTTGCCGTTGAGTTCGAGCATACCCGAGCCGTCTTTTATTAGACTGCCGCCGCCGCTGATATTGCTGCCAAATGCGATGTTGTCACTACGATTGAAGGTTAGCGTGCCATTGTTGTTGATATTGCCCCTCACCGAGCCTTGCGTTCCGCCGTTACCCACTTGCACGGCGCCCTGGTTCACGTCGATGCCGCCATTGGAGACCGTGTTGCCTGTAAGGATCAGCAGGCCAGCGCCATCTTTCACCAGCTTGCCATCGCCGCTGATATCGCCGCCAAAGGCTGTGTCGTCACTGCGATTGAAGACCAGCGTGGCGTCGTTGTTGATATTGCCCGTCACCGCGCCTTGCGTTCCACCGTTACCCACCTGCAAGGTGCCTTGGTTCAGGTCAATGCCGCCACTGAAGGTGTTGTTGCCTGTGAGGATTAGCGTACCGCTACCATTTTTGATCAAGCTACCAGGGCCACCAATATCTTCCTTCCAGGTATCGGTTTGAGAAAAGCCGGCCAGATCCATATCTGAAGCTGGGTTCTGGTTGACTGTGAAATCTTCATAGAAATAGGTGGGGCCGCTAAAAGCGCGGGGCAGGTTGATCAGGCCCCAGTTGGCGTCTGGGTTGTTGGCGTCGAAGGTCCAGCCCGCCAGCGAGTTGCTGGGGTAAGCTGTGCTAGCCAGAATCTGCTGCCATTCGGGTGACTTCAAATAGGGAAAGCGAAAACGCAACAAGGCACTTGACTGTTGCGGAATATGTTCAGGGGTGAGCGCTACGACAGGGCGTTTGAGCAGTTGGTTGTAATAGCCGATGCTGTAGTTTTCGTTGGCTTGAGTATCGGTCAAGGGCGAGTCTTGAGCCTCAAGGCAGCCACGCAAAGGGCCCGAGCAAAGCTTCGACTCTTCTACCTGCGTTCGAACATCCTTGCTCAGTTCAAAAAAGGTAGTTGCCAACGTGTCGTCTGACAGTATTTTCGACAGGTAGTAGTAGTTGCCAATGCGGGAGGCAATAGTGTCGGTTGGAAAGTGTGCTTCCAACACGACACGACTCTCGCCGTATTGCAATGCGCGGGAAATTATTTCGCTGCCACGCTCTGGAAATACCAGGCTCATGGGCAGCGCCGTTGTATAACCTTCCCAAGTGTGGCCGCTTGGGAAGGATGAGCCTTTTATGGATAGGTAATCTTTTATATATTGTGAGTTTTCCAGAACCTCATAGGGTCTTCCACGAAGAAACTGTTCCTTTAATATGAAGTCTGCGGTTCGTTTCCTTTGTTTGTTAGGGTCATATGATCTGGCTGCCAGTTCGTATAGATCTACCAAGCTGTCGTAAGACGATAGATCTGAAAGAACTAGCGGCATGGTGGGTGTTTTTGCGGGGGTGAGCGAACCTAGTGCTGACTGCGTCATTATCGATAGTTGATAAGCGGTCTCTTGCGATCTATCGCTCCTAGCGAGCTTGTATCTAGCTCCACTGTCTTGTACGTAGGCGATGGAACCTATCCGATCAAGCTCGGATGATTCTGAGCCTGGTTGTGGATAGCCGGTAAGGACGTTATTTTGGAGCTCCTTGAACCAGGTATTTCTTTTGGAGTCGATCAGTGCTTCAGCGATGTCGGTTTCAACTCCAGCTAATACACATGAAGGTGAAAGCATCCAGAGAAAAAGTGCATATTTCAAAGCTGCGTATTGGCCCGATGGGCTAGTATTCAAGGATATGTTTGTTGGTCGCATGAGTCCTCCTGTGGCGTATGGCTTATTGGGAAGGGATCGTTATGCGGGGTTTTCTTTTCCGTTTTATTGCAATGCTGTCAACAAGCCAAAAGAAAATATTTCGGTAAAAATCAAGAGGCTTTATATTTCGCATCTTAATTTGATTTAGGATTTTTCCTATTGATTTTTGTTTTTGTAAGGTCGCTGTTGGTGGTGTGGTGATTTATTGTGTTAGATGTTTGCTGTAACAGCGAAATTTCAGGATTTGTTGTCAGAGGTTCCGTATGCCTCCCTATAAGGTGGGACCAGTGTCAGCCTAGGCCAGCCCCATTTCATAGGTATCGGTCTTTACCACTTCCTTCGCGTCGCTAAGTAGCTCAGGCCATAGCTTAGGCGGACTGCGATCAGTTCGGCCGTCGTGTGATGTGCGAGAGTCGAGGCTGGCAGTCATGTGCTTGTCGAAGGTTCTCAAGATCATGCGTAATTTGCATCGTGTTGACGGCGACAGAAATTTCGGATCATTCCTAGAGATTTTTTTTACCTCAATCGTCAGTATTCAAACCACCTGCCGTCGGCACGCTCGATCTAGCCACTGGAGAACCGCAGGTCATTGGTCAACCGGGTGGATAACCAGCTATTGATCGAAACACGTATAAACAGACTATCGCTAACTAACGAACACGAGCGGTAAGCTGTTTTCGATCCTCCCCGGATGAGCGCGACGGTGGAGATAAAGTCCAGCTCCAAACGTATTGGACTATCTGATCAAGCCTTTTAACAAGGCAATGGAGGCATCAAGGATGCGCTGACCTCTGAGAGAACTATTCGCCAAGCAAATAACTAATCAATTTTCTTGTAACTCGTATGCTTTGTTCGATTTAGAAATAAAACTGTTTGCCTAACGCCGGAAGCAGCGAGGCATGGCAGCTTTGCTCATGGAATATGATCATGCCTACAAAGGCCTTGCGAATTATGATTTTCGACAAATGTCATTCTCAACGACTGGAAGTCGAAAGGTTACTGAACGAACAGGGTTACTATCGTATAGCGCCGGTGGCAGCCTTTGCCGATTTTCTTCATTTAGTGGAGTACTCACTCGTGGCTTTTGATCTTGTCGTCATGCATGGCGGCTCGATCGATGGGATGAGAGATGGTTTCAATCTTGATGGCTTCTGTCGTAATAGCCCCAACCTTCGCCATACCTTGATCTACGATGACCAAACTTTTGATGTAACAGAAATAGATTGGACGTCTTCACGGATCATCAGGAAGGTCCCCAGTCCTCCGAGTCGTATAGCGATAAGTAGTCTCATGGAGATGATCGACCCACACAGAAAACGGTGAGTGTCGTGAGTGGACTGCCCCCGTCACCGTAGACATCTCCAGCCTATGCTTTGAGCATAGGAGGAAGTTTATGAGCACCCAACGATTCACGCCGGAATTCAAGGCCGAAGCCGTCAGGCAAGTCATTCACTACGCTGTGTCGGGTGTTGCAAGTTGCTCGTGCCGGGTTCTATCAATGGCTACACAAGCCTGTTTCCGATCGAGAAAAAGAGAATGGTCGGTTGTTAGGGCTGATCCGTGACTCCTATGCGGCCAGTCGAGGTGTGTATGGCGCACGGAGGGTGTTTGCTGACTTGCGCGAGGCTGGAGAAAGTTGCGGCAAGCACCGTGTCGCGGCATTGATGCGCACCAATAAAATCAAGGCGCTCAGAGGATATAAAGCCCCGCGCGCAATCAAAGGGAGGCCATCGATCATTGCCCCCAATCGACTCAACCGGGCCTTCACTGTCGATGCCCCTAATAAGGCTTGGGTGACCGATATCACTTACATCCGAACGTGGCAGGGATGGTTATATCTGGCCGTCGTACTGGATTTCTACGCTCGCAAGGTGGTCGGCTGGTCAATGAAGCCAACGCTAGGCAAGGAGCTGGCGCTGGACGCGCTGCTCATGGCGGTATGGCGCCGTAAACCCAAAACCAGAGTCATCGTGCATTCGGATCAGGGTAGCCAATATGGTAGCGATGACTGGAAACGTTTTTGTCTGGCCAACCACCTCGAGCCGAGTATGAGCCGCCGAGGAAACTGCTGGGACAATGCCGTGGTCAGTAGCCTGAAAAAAGAACGTATCCGCAAGAGGATCTACAAAACCCGTGACATGGTCCGTGCCGACGTAGAGGCTGGAAAATGTCTATGGGGGCGGGGGCAGTCCATCAGTCGCTTAGGCAGCTCATGAACATATCTGACATAGCACCTGATTTAACATAATATACATTATGCGAATCATCGTATGCAGAGCCGAGGCTAGGGTTGACCAAATTTTCAGCCTGGCAAAGCCTCCATTCTCGTAATCATGCACGGTGTGGCGTCGGTTACCGCTGCACACTTGAATGCCGTCCTCAGAAACAACGCCGTTGGCATCCCTCCGCCTCAAACCATGACGACAGCAATTGGCGCCATACCGATAGAAATCGCGAACTCTTGGGCAGCTCTCTCCACAGAAAAAATCCAGGCTTTTGCCAGCTTGTCAATAGTGTTATTGAGCGACTGTCCGGGAGGCAGCGCGATGGTAGGCTTTCATGGCGCCACACTACGCGAGTGCCCGATCTGTTCAGATATTGGATAAAGGCAGGTCAGGCCGATGTATAAGCCGCATGTCAGATTACTGAAAGGATTCGAACATGAAAAAGTCCATAACTGCTCTGGCCGTATCCACGACGCTCGCTCTCACCGCAACTGTCGCGAACGCTTCCGTGCATCCGACCACCATCAAGTCTCCCCAGGCCGTCAATCAGGTGACAGCTTCTATTGACACTCCTTTCGGAACCCATCAAAAAGCTGGCGAAATCCAGATGGCCAGCCTGGCCAGAAGTTGCTCCGATGAACGATATTCCTGGTGGGAATACAGCGGTTGGGAAATCGTCGGCTGTCTCATAAGCGGCCAATGGTAATTATTGACGGGCCTGGTGCGTGACTTGCGTGATGAGCGCGCACCAGAGCCTAAAGATCGAGCCGGAGAATGCCAACTCAAGAAGCTGCTGGCCGAGGCCCACCTGCACATCGAGGCACTGAAAGTGGGCTTTGGGTAACCGCGGGCCAAGTGCCAGGATGGCCAAGTAGCCTACCGACAGAGCTCTCTGTATTGATTCACGTTGGAAACTGCAGAGTTTAGTGCTGTTGCTTTGTATTGATAGTAGCGGATTGTATCTGCCTGAGCGGGTCCAACATTACCGAAATACTCTTCCCAAGCGTTACTCTTAGTTAGCAAGTCAGAGAGCATGGTGCTTAGGTCGTTTGCCGTCCAAACTGTCTTGTAGCCTTTAATCTCGCCAGGGGCTGGATGGATATGTTTGACATACTTATCCACCGAGTACCCATACTCGTCGCCCTTTTTATGCTCGTAAGCCATAAAGACCGTATACACTGTCCCGACTGACTGCTTGTACCAAGGGATAACGACAAAGTGATGAACCGCTGATCCCGTAATAAGAAAGTGCCAAACAGCTGTCTGCGAGTGATCACCACGAAATAAAAGTGCTTGTTCGATTTGGTACTTCATGCTCGCATTGTTTTCGATGACATCATTTCCAACATCATCTTGCACCTTCCCGTAAACAGCGCAGCTCATTTGAGCTGGCACACCAGGACAATTCTTCAATTCCATGAGTGTTGTGTTGTTGTTTATAGCCCTGATCAGATCTTCCCCTGTCATGTCTCTTGGCTCCTGCCCAGATATTTAACACGTATTTGGAAATAATTAAGCTCACTGTCCTTGGTGAGGATAGCTTCGATCCACCCTTTATCAAATTCATCCAGTGGGTGAACAAAGATGTCAATGGTGATCGGTGCCATGCCACTTTTCTAAAACTAAACGCTCTTAAGAGCCACAATAAAAATGATGAACTATCGTCGACGGCGTGTCGGGTCAACGAACAGGCAATTGCCGCGGCCCACACTGGGTTGCCCCACAGGTTGGCCAAAAGCAGCCATGCCCTCCTCCCCTTCACCAGCAGCGCGGATTTGTGGGGGTCATGAAGAGGTTTCCCGGGGCGAGGAATGGCTGGCCGGCCGCGCGGCCGGTGTCCGGGACAGCAAGACAATGCCTACGGCGATCATCACGCCACCCAGCATTTCGTGGGTGGAAAGCATGTCGCCGCTGATGGCGAAGGTGATCAGCGCGGCAAAGAAAGGGCACAGAAACAGGAAGCCGCTAGTGCGCACGGCGCCGCCCGTATGCAGGGCCGCGAACCACAATCCCATGGCCCCCGTCGAAGCGGGAATGGCCAGCCACAGGAACGCAACCATCGTTTGGGCCGGCAGGCTGAACGACTCGCCACGCCAGGCGGCCAGCAACGCGAGCGCGACCGCCCCAATGAGCATCTGCCAGAACGCCAGCGTCCAGGTATCGACGGCCAAGCGAAAGCGCTTGCTGGCCAGCGTGGCGAGAGCCCAGCAGGTCGAGCCCGCCATGACCAGCGCTTCCGCGGGGCCGATCGCGCCGCTCATCACCGACTGCACACCGATGCAGACCACCACTCCGGCGAAGGCCAGCAGCAGGCCCAGCCAGGCCAGGGGGCGTACCCGCTCCTTGAGCAGGATGCCGGCCAGCAGCGCCACCACCAGCGGATTGCTGGCCATCAGGATTGCCGCCTTGGATGCGCTGGTCTGCGTCAGGCCCATGGTCAGGAACGCCATGACACCGGTCGTCTGCAACAGGCCGATGATGGTCAGTCGCAGCCAGGGCATGGCCTTGACCGGAACCGCTGTGCCGGCAGCGACCCGGGCACGGTGGCGCAGCCACAACCAGGGCAGCAGCGAGAGAGCCGCCACGAAAAACCGCAGCGCCGCCAGCCACAGCGGCGGCAATTCACTCAGGACAATCTTGCTGGCGACGAAGGACGAGCCTTGCAGAAAGGTGGAGCTGAGGATCAGCAGGAGAAAGCGCCGTTGTGCTGCATGCGAGTCCATGGAGGCCCTATCAATCGTGGCGGCGGACAGTAGGCCGCCGAATCACTTGATAGTGTGTTGCCCCGCCTCTCGTCACGCTTCGCGCAGAAAGACAACCTCTACGTCAAACAGGACAAGCGCACGCCCGGTCAACTACGCAAAGTAGCGGCTGGGCGATGCTCCAAGCAGCCGCTTGAACATGGCCGAGAACGCGCCCGGCGTGTCGTAGCCCATTTCCAGCGCCACAGTCGTCACGGGCTCGCCCGCGGCCAAGCGCGGCAATGCCGCCATCACGCGGGCCTGCTGTCGCCACACTTGAAACGGCACCCCGAGTTCGGCAGTGAACAGCCGCGACAGCGTGCGCGCTGTCGCGCCATGCTGGCCGGCCCAGTCGTTCAGCGTGCGATTATCCTGTGGGTTGGCCAGGATCGCTTCGCAGGTGGCCACCAAGCGCTTGTCGCGGCCCGTGGGCAAATGCAGCCCTTGTTCCGGCGACCAGGCAATCTCTTCGAGGATCAGGCTCAGGATGCGGCCATCCCGGCTGTCCTCTGGATAATCAAGGGCAATCGTCGCCGCACGCAGGATGAGTTCGCGCAGCAGGTTCGAAACCCGTACCGCGCCGGGGTGCAGGGGTGCATCAGTGGGATAGCGATTCTGGCGAACATAGGCTGTGCGCAATGCCACCGGGCTGCCTCGGGTCTGCATGGCATGGGAGATTCCCGCGGGCATCCACAAGGCGCGTTGCGGCGGCACCAGCCACAGGCCCGTGCCCGTCCGGATCTCCATGACGCCGGAAACCGCGTAGATGAGCTGCCCGCAGGAATGGGCATGCGGCGCCACGGCATATGCGGCCGGGTAGTCCTTCGCCATGACCACGATGGGACGGTCTACATTTTCATAGTCGCGCCTATCTACACTTCTAGCCAAAACAGAAACTCGCAGGTTGCAATCGTTCAAGGCTACAGGCTAACCCCTTAAAGCGTCTTCATTCGGCTTGCTTCTCAGCCAAACAGTCGCGTTCGGTGAACCGATATCTCGATAACGGCACTGTGCCCTTCGATAAACTTCAATATTGATAGCAGGTTCAAGGGCTCTGGCCGCTCGTAGCCAATAGCCAACGCCTTACATCTCACACAGCCAAATGCGGACATACTTTTCACTCCCGCCTGATAGCTTAAGGCCATCCAGCGGCATGCCCTATAAGCACAGCTGCTGCAGGCAAGACACGGAGGTCTGGCGGTCATCATTCATCGAAGGCTGTTTCCATCAGGCACAAGGATCTGAAGCCGGCGACCACCTCATCCTCCATGACCAGCGGTTCGCGCCCGCCACTTGATGGCTTGCAGTGCGCGACTTGTGCAGTACGTGCCGGTGTTCTCCCCAATACCCTGTTTCACGATGAGCAGGCGTTTGGGAAACCCACTCGGCACAATGGATCCCGGAAACCATTCAATAAACGGGGCGGACTCCGAAAAGCCAGACGAGTAGGAACTTATATATGGAGATATATCGTATGTCGGCTCAAGAGAACTTTGTTGGCGGATGGACTCCTTACCACGAACTGACTCCAAAGGATCGGGAAGTATTCAAAGAGGCCCTGGCCGGGTTCGTGGGTGTGCACTACACCCCTGAGAAAGTTTCGACCCAAGTCGTCAACGGCACGAACTATCGTTATCTGTCGAAAGCAACGGTGCCTGGCTCGTCGGACAGCTGGCAGGCCGTAGTGGAAATCTACGCGCCTATTAAAGGCAAGCCGCACATCACCCAGATCCACCGGATCTAAGCGGGGATCAAATCCGTCGGGGCGCGCACAGGTTGCGCGGCCCGACGGCTCATCGCGACGCTCTCCTTCCAAGCCCTCCCCCCAAGCCGTAGCCAGCCCATAAACCCCGCCTTGTCTGTCACTCGTTGCAGTTGCTAGACGCCTCCCATCCCCGCGTTATTGCGCATTCCTCTGGAATACTTGCCTGATCCTCTGAGCTTGCCGGGTATCGGATAGGAAACCCTTGGCCCCTGGGCTAGAGTCCGATCACTAGGAGCCAGCTGCCATGACCCAAGCCCGCGCCGGCCAGGCATCGCCCCTGGCACACACCCTCGACACCTCCTCGCATTTTCTCTCGCTGGACCTTCCGGCCCACTCCGACGTGCTCGCGGCCAGCCCGGCGCACGGGGCAGCGGATTGGCGTATCCGCCCCTTTACCCGCGTTTCTTGAGCAAGGACGCGCCTCGTGGCGCCTCCTGAAGAAAAAACAACGACACACCAACCGATGATCAGCAGGTGAGCCATGGAACTACGAATCAACCAGAAGACCTATCAGGTCGATGCCGACGCCGACACGCCGTTGCTGTGGGTGATCCGCGATGACCTGGGCCTGACCGGCACCAAGTACGGCTGCGGCCTGGCCCAGTGCGGCGCTTGTTCGGTGCTGGTGGACGGCAATGTGGTGCGCGCCTGCGTCACCCCGGTGGCGGGTGTGGTCGGCCGCGAGGTCACCACCATCGAGGCGATCGAGGCGGACGCAGTCGGCAAGCGCGTGGTCGCCGCCTGGGTCGAGCACCAGGTGGCCCAGTGCGGCTACTGCCAGTCCGGGCAGGTCATGGCGGCCACCGCGCTGCTCAAGCACAGCCCCGCGCCCAGCGATGAGCAGATCGAGGCGGCGATGGTCAACCTGTGCCGCTGCGGCACCTACAACGCCATCCATGCCGCCGTGCATGACCTGGCCCAGCCTGCCAAGAAGGAAAGCGCCTGATGAACAAGCCCATCGATTTCGCTGAAGACCTCCTGGACCTGCCGCTGGACGAACCGATCAACCTGTCCCGCCGGCGCTTTCTGACCGGCACCGCCGTGGGCGCGCTGGTGCTCGGTTTCGGCCTGCCGCTGGGTTCGGCCAGGGTCCTGGCCGCCACGGCAAGCACCGCGGAACGCGGGACCCAGGTGCCGGCGTTCCTGGAGATTCGCCCGGATGGCAGCGTGCGCCTGCTCAGCCCCTTCATGGAAGGCGGACAAGGCACCCACACCGCCATGGCGCAGATCGTCGGTGAAGAGCTGGACGCCGACCCCGCCACCTTCGTGGTCGAGGCCGCGCCGCCCGGCGAAGCCTACGTGGTCATGGAGAACGGCATGCGCATCACCGGCGGCAGCATGTCGGTGCGCATGAGCTACCCGACCATGCGCCGCCTGGGCGCCCTGGCGCGGGCCATGCTGCTGCAGGCCGGCGCCGAGCAACTGGGCGTACCGCTGGCCGAGCTGTCCACCGAGCCTGGCCGGGTGCTGCATGCCGCTTCCGGTCGTTCGCTGGGCTACGGTGAATTGGCCGGTCGCGCCCTGGACATGCCGGTGCCCGATCCGGCCAGCATCACCCTGCGCGACCCGAGCCAGTTCCGCTGGATCGGCAAGCCGGTGCGGCGCGTCGATGCCTACGAGAAATCCACCGGCAAGGCGCTGTACAGCATCGACCTGAAGGTCGACGGCATGCTCCACGCCGCCGTGCAGCACGCGCCGCGCCTGGGCATGACGGTGGGCAGCCTGCGCAACGAGGCCCAGGTCAAGGCCATGAAAGGCGTGCACTCCGTTCACCAGTTGCCCGGCGCGGTGGCGGTGGTCGCCGAACGCTGGTGGCACGCCAAGCGCGCGGTGGAAGCCATCCAGGTCGACTGGCAGGAAGCGTCCGCCGATTCGAAGGTACGGCCAATGCCCGCTGATTTTTCCAGCGATGCGTTCCGCGATTTTCTCGCCGCCCAGCAAGGCCCGGCCCGCGACGACGAAAACGAAGGCGACGTGGCCGCCGCCCTGGCCAGTGCCAAGACCCGGGTCGAGGCCACCTACCACAACCAGTACCTCAACCACGCCCAGCTGGAGCCCCCTTCGGCCCTGGCGCGCTTCAATCCCGACGGTTCGCTGGAGGTCTGGCTGCCCAACCAGGCGCCGGACATGTTCCGCGCCGACATCGCCAGGCGCACCGGTCTCGATCCCTCGCGGATCACCCTGCACTCGCCGTTGCTGGGCGGTTTTTTCGGCCGGCATTTCCTCTATGACTCGGCCTGCCCCTACCCGCAGGCCATCGCCCTGGCCAAGGCCGTCGGCCGCCCGGTCAAGCTGATCTGGAGCCGCGAGGAAGAGTTCCTGCGTGACGTGCTGCGTCCGGTCGCTGTGGTCAAGTTCCAGGCCGCGCTGGATGCCCAAGGGCTGCCGGTGGCGATCGAAGCGGTGAGCGCCACCGAAGGCCCCACCGAGGCCATCGCCGGCAAACAGGGCGAGAAACTCGACCCTTCGGCCCTTGAAGGTCTGTCGGGCAAGCCCTACACCATTGCCAACAAGCGCATCGCGCAGATCTACGTCAAGGGGCCGGCCATGCTCGGCTACTGGCGCTCGGTGGGCAATTCGCTCAACGACTTCTTCTACGAGGCCTTCCTCGACGAACTGGCGGACAAAGGCGGCCGCGACCCGTACGAGCTACGCCAGCACCTGCTGCGCGACAACCCGCGCCTGACCACCTTGCTGCAGGCGGTTGGCGAACTGTCCGGCGGCTGGAAGCGCGGCCCGTTCACTGCTGAGGACGGCACTCGCCGCGCCCGCGGCGTGGCCATGGCCTCGCCGTTCGGCTCGCACACGGCGGCGATCGCCGAAGTCTCGATCGAAAATGGCCAGGTCAAGGTCCACGACATCTGGCAGGCCATCGACCCGGGCAGCATCGTCAACCCGGCGATCGTCGAGGCCCAGGTCAATGGTGCCGTGGCCCTGGGGTTGTCCCAGACGTTGGTGGAAGAAGCGGTCTACGTGGACGGCAAGCCCCGGGCGCGCAACTACGACCTGTACCCGATCCTGCCGCCTTCACGCATGGCGCGGGTGCATGTACGGATTGTCGAGAGTGGCGAAAAGATGGGCGGCGTCGGCGAGCCACCGCTGCCCGCGGTGGCGCCGGCGGTGGCCAACGCGGTGGCGCGGCTGACCGGCCAGCGCATCCGTAGCCTGCCATTGAGCCGATACACCTTCAGCTGACCGACAAGGACCGCCCATGAATAACCGCCGATTCGCAAGAACCGCAGGCTGGCTGGCCTTGCCGTGCCTGGTCGCGGCAGGCCTGTTGGCCTGGTATGTCACCCGCGAGCCCGCCTCGCCCTTCGAGCAGGAACAGGCCGCGGCGACCCGCTTCGACCCCGCCTTGGTGAGCCGCGGCGAGTACGTCGCCCGGGTCAGCGATTGCGTGGCCTGCCACAGCCTGCCGGGCAAGGCGCCCTTCGCCGGCGGCCTGGAAATGGCCACGCCGCTGGGCGCCATCCACGCCACCAACGTCACCCCCGACCGGGATACCGGCATCGGCGCCTACAGCCTGGCCGACTTCGACCGCGCCGTGCGCCATGGCGTCGCCCCGGGCGGTCGGCGGCTCTACCCGGCGATGCCCTACCCGTCCTACGTCAAGCTCAGCGACGATGACATGCGCGCGCTGTACGCGTTCTTCATGAAAGGCGTGCAACCGGTCAGCCAGCCCAACGTCCCCAGCGCTATCCCCTGGCCGCTGAACATGCGCTGGCCCATCGCGCTGTGGAACGGCCTGTTCGCCCCGAGCACGCCCTACGCGGCCAAGCCTGCGCAGGATGCGTTGTGGAACCGCGGCGCCTACATCGTCCAGGGGCCGGGCCACTGCGGCAGCTGCCACACCCCGCGCGGCCTGGCGTTCAACGAGAAGGCCCTGGACGAGTCCGGCGCGCCGTTCCTCGCTGGCGCCCTGCTCGACGGCTGGTACGCCCCCAGCCTGCGCCAGGACTCCAACACCGGCCTGGGCCGCTGGAGCGAGCCGCAGATCGTGCAGTTCCTCAAGACCGGGCGTAACCAGCACGCGGTGGTCTACGGCTCGATGACCGAGGCGTTCAACAACTCCACCCAGTTCATGGCCGACGAGGACCTGGCCGCGATCGCCCGCTACCTCAAGTCGCTGCCCGGCGATCCGCAGCGCGACGGCGCGCCCTGGCAGTACCAGGCCGTGTCCGCCGCCACCCGCCTGGACAGCCCCGGAGCCCATACCTACGTGACCCGCTGCGCGTCCTGCCACGGCCTGGACGGCCAGGGCCAGGCCGAGTGGATGCCGCCTTTGGCGGGCGCCACTTCGGCACTGGCCAAGGAAAACGCGTCGGCGATCAACATCACCCTCAACGGCTCGCAGCGCATCGTCGCCGCCGGCGTGCCGGATGCCTACCGCATGCCGGCCTTTCGCGAGCAATTGTCGGACCGGGAAATCGCCGAGGCCCTGAGCTTCGTGCGCGGCACCTGGGGCAATTCGGGCGGCGCGGTCGACGCGCAAGCGGTCGGCAAGCTGCGCGGGCATACCGACCCGGCCAGCAGCAGCCCGATCATCCTGCACATGCGCTGAAAAAAGGAGCGAGGTGCTGGCGATCCCCTTGGCCAGGAGCGGATCCGCCAGCAACCCCTCCCATGAACAACCGAGGTCCCCATGGAAAGCATCGATCTACTGGTCCTGAGCACCGCCCATGACTGGCTCCAGGCCGGTCACCGCGTGCTGCTCGCCACCGTGGCCCGCACCTGGGGCTCCTCGCCCCGCCCCGTGGGCTCGATGATGGCCCTGCGCGGTGATGGTCGGGTGGTCGGCAGCGTGTCGGGAGGTTGCATCGAGGACGACCTGATCCACCGCTACACCAACGCCTATGGCGGCAATGGCCTGCCGGACGGGCCGCCGCAGGTGGTGCGCTACGGCATCAGCGCCGACGAAGCGCACCGCTTCGGCCTGCCCTGTGGCGGCACGCTGGAGCTGATCCTCGAATTCACCCCCTCGAGGATTGCCCTCGAACAACTGCTGGCGCAGCTCAACGCCGGCAAGCTGGTGCGCCGCAGCCTGGACCTGGGCAGCGGCCAAGTGTCCCTGACCATCAGCGCTACCCCGGAGCAGTTCGTCTTCGATGGCCGGCAGATGGTCAACACCCTGGGCCCCGGCTACCGCCTGCTGCTGATCGGGGCCGGCGCGCTGGCCGAATACCTGGCGACCATGGCGCTGTTCAACGGTTTCCGGGTCGCGGTCTGCGACCCCCGCCCCGAATACATCGGCGGCTGGAGCGTGGCGGGCGTGGAGCAGTTGGTTGGCATGCCGGACGACATCGTCCGCGAATTCGCCCCGGACCTGCGCACCTGCATCGTCGCCGTCAGCCATGACCCCAAGCTCGACGACCTGGCTCTGCTCGAGGCCCTGCACAGCCCGGCCTTCTACATCGGCGCCATCGGTTCGCGGCGCAACAGCCAGCTGCGCCGCGAGCGCCTGATCGAACACTTCGGCGAAACCGAAGCCTCGCTCCAGCGCCTGCACGGCCCCATCGGCATCTACATCGGCAGCAAGACCCCCGCCGAGATCGCCGTGAGCGTCATGGCCGAGATCCTCGCCGCCAAGAACAGCGTCGCCCTGCCCCGCACCTTTGACGTTTCGAACGCCAAGCAGGCCCGCGAGCAGCTCGACTCCGTGGCGGCACTTTGAGTCACGCCCTCCCCTAGACCGCCAGAACGCTGCAAGACGCCTGGTACAGGATATGTTCGGTGGTGCTGCCCAAGAGCTTGGCCAGCCCGCGGGACTGGTTTCTGCCCATCACGATCACATCCACACCCTGGGCGTGGGCAAACTCGCTCAGCACCGAGACGGGCTGCCCCCTGATGAAGTGTCGACACTCGGATGGCACGCCATAACGTTCGGCCAGCCTGAGGAAAGACTTTTCCAGATCCTCGCGCAGCTCCCGGGTAAGCCCCCCCAGGGTCAGGTCGACGCCGCCCATATCCGCCAGAAAGGCCGCGGAAATATCACAGGCATACAGCAGATGTAGCTCGGCCTCGCACTGCAATGCCAGGCCGGCGGCCTGATGGATGATCCGCTCATTGAGGTCGTTGTCCGCAGGCTCGGTATCCGACACCTCGACCGCTGCCACGATCTTGCGAGGCAAGGCGTCGCCATTCCCGCCAATCAGATAGACCGGTATCGGGCAGTGGCGCAGCAAGTGCCAGTCCAGAGGGGTGAAGAATGCGCGCTTGAGCTTCGGCTCATGCTGTATCTGCTTGATCAACAGGTCGGGTTGCATTTCCACGACATGGTCGAGGATGTCTTGCTCCATGTCATCGACCCATGCCACCTCCGTTGTCACCGCGAGCCCCTTGCCATGCAGGTCTTCCACCTGGGCCTCGAGCCAGTCGCGCTGGCCCTGCAAGTAACTTTCCCGGGCCTTTTTCCGGTCGCCCTCTTCAAGCAACGACAGAATATCCAGAGACCTCATCAAGGCCGCGATATGCAGGCTCGCCCCGCTGGCCTGGGCCAGGGCGGCAGCGTGTCCTATGGCGTGGGAATGGCGTTGAGCCGGATTGATGATCAGCAGCAACCGTTGATACTGGCTCATGATCTACCTCCAGACAGGTGGGTCTTCGGCGTCAGACGCCCATTGATACAGGCATCCGCGTCAATCCAGATTCCTCCCTTAGCGCCTCCAGGGTGCTGATCCATGTCAGATCCCCGCGCAATGCGCCGACATGATCAATAATTCATCAATGGGCCCCCTCGCGGCTGACCACACGTCAGTTGGCCTGCTCCACGACCGGACCGCTTGATACAGATCAAACGCGCACCACCGGCCGGAGGCAGGATCGCAGCAAGGTTTCACGGCCACAGACGCGCTGCCGTTACCTGCCATTACCCACGGGAGATTTGTCATGTCCGAGCAATCACGTTTCATGCTGGTCGTCTCGCCGCTGATGGAGAACAGCCCCGCCTTCGATCGGGCCGCCGCCCTGGCCAGGGCCGAAGACGCAGCCCTGCACATCGTCGCCTTCGACTACCTGGAAGGCCTGGCCACGGCCAGCCTGGTCAACGAACAGGCCCTGGAGCAGATGCGCCTGGGTTATGTCGAACGCCATCGCCAATGGCTCGAGGAACAGGCCCGCCCGATGCGCAAACTGGGGCTGACCGTCACCACTGAAGTGATATGGGTCGAAAGCCCGCTGCAGGAAATCCTGACGCACCTCAAAGAACAGCCCATGGCCCTGCTGATCAAGGCCCTGGAGCATCAATCGCGGCTGTCGAGGGTGTTCTTCACGCCCCTGGATATCCACTTGCTGCGCGAGTGCCCGGTGCCCCTGCATTTTGTCAGCCACCTGCAGCATGCATTGCCGCGCAAGATCGTCGCAGCGGTCGACCCGTTCCATCGTGATGACCAGTACCAGGACTTCAACGACCGGATACTGCATGAGGCGACCAAACTGGCCAGCGCCTGCAACGCCGAGCTCGACGTGGTCTATGCCCATGACCTGTCCTCTATCGGCGCGGACGAATTCAACTTTGACCAGAGCTCGACGTTTTTCTCGACAAGCAAGGCCAAGACCCTGTTCGACGCACAGGCCGCAGCCTTCGACGAACTGGCCGAACGCAACGGCATTGCGCCGGAACGCCAGCACATGATCATGGGCAGCCCGGCCAAGGTCCTTGCCAGTTACGTCGCAGCCTATGACATCGACGTGATTGTCATGGGCAGGGTTGGCCATCGCGGCGGCTTGGGGCGCCTGATCGGCAGCACGGCGGAGCAGCTGCTGTACCAGCTGCCTTGCAGCGCATGGGTGGTGTCGCCCCAGGTGCTGATGGCTGAATAACGCCCTTGTCAGGATGCTTGCCCGCGCGCGCCAGGCCGGCCACCTCGCGGCTTTACCAGTCAGTCAGCCCGCGCGGCGCGCCAGTTGCGTGAGGTAGGCACAGAACATGTCTGCCATTGCGTCGGCGTAGGTCTGGATCTCTGCGGCGGTGCGCGGGCTTTCTGAAAAGTCCTTGCCCACGCTGCTGAGGGTGGTGGTGATCAAGTCGGCGGCCAGGGCGCGGGTGGCCTGCGGCGCCTCGGGCAGCGCCTCCTCCATGAAAGCCTGGAAGATCCGCTCCCCTTGCGCCTTCACGGCCTGCGCTTCGGGGGCGTCGCGGTACAGCGGCGCGGCGTCGTTGAGCGCTACACGCATCCTGGCTTCCTCGCACTCGGACTGGATAAACACCCGGACCAGCACCCGCAGCCGCTCCAGCGGGGCTTTGCCACCCTCTTCGAGGATGCCGCGCAGCATCTGCGTGGTCTGTTGCCACTCATCGCTTTGCAGGCGGAACAGGATCGCCGCCTTGTTCGGGAAATATTGATACAGCGAACCGATGCTGACGCCGGCCTTCTCGGCCACCCGCGCGGTGGTGAAACGCTGCGCGCCTTCCTTGGCCAAAACCTGAGTAGCGGCTTCCAGAATCGCCGCCACCAGCTCCGTCGAGCGTGCCTGTTTAGGCGCTTTGCGCGAGGAAACCTGCGGGGTCCGGCGGTTGCTCATGATGGCCCGACAGGGCCGCAGCCAATGCGAATAGCGCAGGGGGTCACTTGCTCATATCCTCTGAATGCGACGAATTGATCGCATTTTAGCCACGCGCCGCAAGGCGTCAACTTCGGACGGGATGCCCCCATGACCAGCACATTGACCACCTCCCCACTCGCGCCCCTGCTCGATCGCCTGTTCGAGCAGGCCGATACGGCGACCAGCCCGGCCGTCGCCGGCATCTCCCGCGAGGAACGCGAACGCCTGATGCACAGCAAGACCGAATACCTGGATTTCTATGGCCGCCTGAAAGACCTCTGGCTGCCCGTTTCCCGCGAGACCGGCGAGCTGCTGTACATGCTGGCGCGCAGCACCCGGGCCCGGCACATCGTCGAGTTCGGCACCTCGTTCGGCATCTCGACCCTGCACCTGGCGGCGGCCATCCGCGACAACGGCGGCGGCCGCCTGATCGGCAGCGAGTTCGAGGCGTCCAAGGTGGAGCGGGCGCGCCAGCACCTGCTCGAAGGTGGTCTGGCCGACCTGGTGGAAATCCGCGAGGGCGACGCCCTGAAGACCCTGGCGGTCGACCTCCCCGAGTCCATCGACCTGCTGCTGCTCGACGGCGCCAAGGCGCTGTATGCCGATATCCTGGCCCTGGTCGAAAGCCGCCTGCGGCCGGGCGCGCTGATCGTCGCCGACAACACGGACTACTGCCCGGACTACCTGGCCCGGGTCCGTTCGCCCGCCAGTGGCTACCTGTCCGTGCCCTTCGGCGGCGACGTGGAACTGTCAATGCGGTTCGCCTGAGTCGCCCCTGGAAGGCGAGGCCCCGGTCAAGATCAGGACCTGATCACCCGCGACTTTGCCACTGAGTCGCGCCACTGCCGCTCAGCGATCCTCGCGCCCTTCCCCCTCCAGCGGATGCTGCGCGAGGTAGCTGTCGACGGCATCGCCGATGGTCGGGAAGAACGCCGCTTCGCCGAAGCGTGCGAACAGCCCGAACCGCTTCAGCTTGTCCTTGACCGGGTCTTTCATCTGGGCCACGCACAGCTTGATGCCGGCCTGGTGCAGGGTGTCGTCCAGTTCCGCCAGCATGTCGGCGGACGTCACGTCGACGCTGGTGACCGGTTCCGCCGCCACCACCAGCCAGCGCACCGGCGTTGGCGAGGCCGCCACGGCGTCCAGCACCCGGTCATGGAACAGCTCGGCATTGGCGAAGAACAACGGGGCGTCCCAGCGAAACAGCACCACGCCGGGGATCAGGCGCGCGTCGGGATAGCGCGTGATGTCGTGATAACCCTTGACCCCTTCCGCCCGGCCCAGGACCGCCGAGTAAGGGCGCCAGCCATCCCACAGGAACTCGATGACGGCGATCACGATGGCCAGGCCGATGCCCTCGATCGCGCCCAGCACGGCCACGCCGATGGTGCAGACGATGGACAGCCAGCACTCCCATTGCTGGATGCGATAAATCCGCCGCAGGTCGCTGACTTCGATCAGGCCGATGGCCGATGCGATCACCACCGCGGCCAGGGCGCTGGTGGGCAGATCTTCCAGCAGGTTCGGGGCCAGCATCAGCAGCAAGGCTACGGCCAGGGCGCCTATGACTCCGCTCACCTGGGTCCTGGCGCCAGCGGCCTCGGCCACGGGGGTGCGCGACGAGCTGCTGCTGATGGCAAAGCCCTGGAAAAATCCGGCCGCCAGGTTGGCCACGCCAAGCCCGACCATCTCCTGGTTCGGGTCGACGTAGGTGCGGGTCCGCGCCGCGTAGACACGGGACAGCACGCTGGTATCGGCGAACGAAACCAAGGCCACCGCGCAGCCGCCGATCAGCACCGGGCCGATATCGGCGCGGCTGATCCAGGGGATGGCGAACGCCGGCAGGCCTTGTGGCAGAGAACCCAGGACCGACACACCGGCGGTTGCCGCAAGGTCCAGCACAGCGACAGCGACCGTCGCCGCGGTGACGGCGATCAGAATGCCCGGCACCCGCTTACTGTTCTTGAACAGCAGGATCACCGCCAGGGTCGCCGCGCCGACCATGAAGGCGGTCCAGTTGGTCCTGCCTTCCAGCACTGCTGTGGCAATGGCCCACAGGTTGCTCAGCGGCCCGTTGGCCTCGACCGAAAAACCGAAGAACTTCGGCAGTTGGCTGATCAAGACCGTCAGCGCGATGCCGTTCATGTAGCCGTAGCGGATCGGCTTGGAAAGCAGCTCGGTGACAAACCCCAGGCGCGCGATGCCGGCCAGGATGCACACCGCCCCGGCCACGATCGCCATCATCCCCGCCAGGGCGACCGCGCGCTGCGGGTCACCGCCGGACAGTGGCAGGACCACGGCGAGGATCACCGCGGCCAGCGAAGAATCCGGCCCCAGTACCAGGATCCGGCTGGGGCCGAACAGCGCATAGGCGAGCAACGGCACGATGGTCGCGTAGAGGCCATAGATGCCGGGCAGCCCCGACGCCACCGCGTAGGCGATGCCGACAGGCACCAGCACCGTGGTCAGCACCAGCCCGGCCACGAAGTCGTGACGCAACCAGGCCACGCGGTATTCGCGCAGCATACGCAGCCCCGGCAGCCAGCGGCTCCAGCGATGCTGTTCGTCGCCGGCGTCCCGGCGGGCAATCCGGCCAGGTTCCGGGACGGGCGGAGAAGACCCCGAATGGTTCATCGGACGCTGGCCTTGGCGGGTAGATGGGCTGATGCCTGGTGCTCAGAACTTCTGCGGAACCCGTCGCAACGGATGGTCCGATTCCCGATAGCCGCCCGGCTTCTGGCGTTTGGGCAACACCACTTTCTCCCGTGGTACTTCCTTGTAGGGAATGCGGCTGAGCAGGTCGCTGATGATATTGAGACGCGCGCGGCGCTTGTCGTTGGAGTCGGCCACCAGCCAGGGCCCATGTTCGGTGTCGGTGGCCTTGAACATCGCGTCGCGGGCACGGGAATAGTCATACCAGCGGCTGTAGGACTTGACGTCCATCGGCGTCAGCTTCCAGATTTTGCGCCCGTCCTTGATCCGTGCTTCGAGGCGGCGGGTCTGTTCTTCCTGGCTGACTTCCAGCCAGTACTTGAGCAGGATCACGCCCGAGTCGACGATCGCCCGCTCCACCAGCGGCACCGCCTTGAGGAAGCCGTCCGCCTGCTCTTCGCTGCAAAAGCCCATCACCCGCTCGACACCCGCGCGGTTGTACCAACTGCGGTCGAAGATCACCACTTCGCCCGCCGCCGGCAGGTGCGGCAGGTAGCGTTGCAGGTACATCTGGCTTTTCTCGCGATCGGTCGGTGCCGGCAGCGCCACCACCCGGAACACCCGCGGGCTCAGGCGTTCGGTCAGGGCCTTGATGGTCCCGCCCTTGCCGGCGCCGTCGCGTCCCTCGAAGACGATGCAGATCTTGATGCCTTTTTCGCGCACCCACTCCTGCAGCTTGACCAGCTCCACATGCAGCCGGCGCAGCTGATCCTCGTAGTCTTTTTTGCTCAGTTTCGCAGGTTCTGCGGGAACGCCCTTGGTGGCACCCTTTTTGTTTTTTGCCATGACCGGAACCTCATGCTCGCTTTCATCGATCGCGTGAGTCTAGTCGAGGATCCGGCCTCCACAGGGCGGCCCAGCTCTCGCCGCCGCTCAGCCAGACGCCTTGCTCGCCGCCAGATAGGGCGCCAGGCGGCGCGCCATTTCTTCGCCGAGGGCCTGCAGGCCGCTCATGGGACGGACCATCACCTCGAACTCGACGATCTTGCCGGCTTCGTCGAAGCGGATCAGGTCGATACCCTTGATCTGCCGCTCGCCAACCCGCGCGCTGAACTCCAGCACCACGCTCAGGCCATCGGCGGTGACCAGTTGACGGTGATAGGCGAAGTCGCTGAACACCTTGAACACGGTATTGAGGATGGTCGAGACCACCGGCGCACCCGGATAAGGCGTATGGGCCATGGGCGAACGGAATACCACCTTCGAATCCAGCAGGTCAGGCAAGGCGCCCAGGTCACCCTGGGCCAGCATGGCGTGCCAGCGTTGCAGGGAGGCGGCGGCCTGGGGATGCAGTTTCAGATCGGACATGGTGTTCTCCTGTCGCTTGCAAGGGGTGGACCGGGGAGCTGTCGTTCGACGGCGATTGACCGAGCCACCATAAGCGCCGGGCGCCGCGCGCAACAATGATCGCAAGTGACACTTGACTGATCGCAACGAGCAATCCGCGTGCTGGCTTTCTTCAGGGCTGGCAGAGCTGCTCGAACAATTTGGCGTGCCGCGGGAAGCGTTCGCTGAGCTGGTGCTTGCAGCCCAGCTGCATGTCCGCGTAGTCGAACCCGGGGCACACCGCTTCGCTGATCAGGCCGTAGCCCGCTGCGCCGGGCAACAGCCGCGAGGCCTTCCATACATCGCCGGGAACGTGAAGCTGCAAGCACTGGCCGGCCCGCACGTCGCTGCCCATCACCCGGGTTTCCAGGCGGCCATCCGGGAACACCAGGCAGTATTCGAGGGCATCGCCGAGGTGGAAGTAATGCAGGATGTCGGACTGGTTCAGATGAAAGTGACCGATGGGCGAATCCCCGGTCAGCAGGTAATAGATGGAGCTCATCAAGTACCGCTGCCCGCCCGCGCTGGCGAGCATCGGCCGCTGGTCCGTCTGGAAGGTCCGGCGGTAGTAACCGCCTTCCGTGTGCGGTTCCAGATTGAGGGCGGTCAGCAGTTGTCGGGCGCTGCAAGCAGGCGTGGGCGGGAGCGGGTCAGTCATGTCGGGGTCACAGGTCGGGGAGTTGCTCCCAGCGTAGCAGCGCCTCGCCCTGGCGCTGGCCCGACCTGGCGCATGAATGGCAGGTCGGGCCCTGGTCACTTACGCTCACCGTGAGCTGGCTACCTTGCCGAGCGGCGCAGGCTTGCGCGACACGTCCTTGCTCCGGCGCAGGTAGCGCACGACCCAGACCAGCAGCATACCAAGGCTCAACAGCAGCGGAACCGCGGCGATATTGAGCATCTTCAAGGTCCTTCCAAGTTCATCGATATCGGCGTTCAGCTGGTATTGCACCTCGCGCAGTTCCTTGCGAATGCGGGTTTTCTCCTGCATGAACTGGCGCACCGTCGCCTGCTGTTCGGCGCTGAGGGTCTCGCCCTTGTCCGGCGAGCCCTGCAACTGCTGCAGCTTGCCTTCGGTTTCCTCGAGACTCTCCTCGAGGGCGAAGCGCTTGGCGCGGAAGCTGGCTTCGGCCTCGCGGCGCAATTGCTCCACCACCACGAACGGACGACTGTAGGGGCCGCGCGAGCGCAGGCTGTTCAGGGCGTCCGAACCGGCGAGGTTGTCCAGGGTATTGAGCACGAAGGAGGCGTTGTCGGCCCATGGCCGTGCTGCCGGACGCCCGTTGACGTCCTGCATTTCCAGCCACATCCGGTCGCTCAACAGGTCCGTATCGGCCACCACCACCAGGTTGACCTGCTGCGCCTCCTTGAGGCCGTCCTTGCGACCCTCGATGCCGTCGGCAAAGGCCGTGCTTACCGGGCCTTGCACCCGGGCGGCGATCACGTAACGCTGGCTGGGCTGTTCCTGGTCGCGCAACATCTGTTTA
This sequence comes from Pseudomonas sp. GW821-FHT09E12, assembly GCF_059416085.1. Classification (NCBI taxonomy): domain Bacteria; kingdom Pseudomonadati; phylum Pseudomonadota; class Gammaproteobacteria; order Pseudomonadales; family Pseudomonadaceae; genus Pseudomonas; species Pseudomonas sp. GW821-FHT09E12. Next base: position 209,149 of record NZ_JBWKOM010000007.1, read on the forward strand.
CGGTCGGCTGGCTTGTCGAAACGGTCCGCCTCGAAGGCCTTGGCCGAGTCGGAGCTGTACATCAGCGGTGTGAAGTGCGTGCTGGCTCCGGCCACTGGTTCGAGGATGCCGGCGGTGGTCAGGGCAATGAACTCCAGCCCGGCGGTACTCGGGTCCTGTTGGCTCAAGGCGGCTTGCGGCACACCCAGGGTGAACGGCCGCGGCAGCGGACGCCCGTCCTCCTCGGAACTCTCCAGCAAGGCATAGAGGTTGTCCCCCACGACCTTGCCCGACTGCATATGGATGCCCCAGGCCTTGAACAGCGGCTCGAGATTGGAGGACTTGTCCTTGCTCTGGATGCCAAAGTACTCCTCGCCGGAGTCCTGTTCGCTGTAGGGATCGATGAAGGCCACCAGCTTGCCGCCGCGCAACACGAACTGGTCGATGGCGTACAGGGTCGGCTGCGAGAGTTTTTTCGGGTGCAGCAACATCAGGATGTCGACGTCTTTCGGGATGTCCTGGGTATCGGGCTTGAGCTGTTGCAGATCGAACTCCTGACGCAGCTCCTGGATCAGCATCCACGGCTCGGTCTTGCTCTGCGTGCGGATATCGAAGCCACCGTTGGCCGGCAGGCTGCTCAAAAGGCCCAGGGTTGGACGCTTGGGGTTGGCCAGGGTTTGCAGCAAGCGGCTGATGTCGTACTCGAGGAACTCTTCCTGGTCCGGCGCGAAAAACTCGATCGCCTGGGCGTTGTTCTGCTCATCGGTACCGGCCAGGCCGAAATACACCGGCGCCCCGCCCTGCCCCAGCGGCACGGCCTGCAGGCCGAACTCGGCGGCCTTGTCCTCTTCCGCGGAAAACGGCAGCGGGTCGATGACATGCAGGCGGATCTTGCCGTCGGCCTCGCGCTCGTAGACTTTGAGCAGTTCCTGGACCCGCTGGGCATAGCCGCGCATTGGCACCAGTTCCTTCGAGCCGCTGTCGGAAAAGTAGAAATACAGGTCGAGCGGTTGTTTCAGCTCCGCGAGAATCTGCCGGGTGCCGGCGCTGATGGAATAGAGCTTGTTCTGGGTCAGGTCGAGCCGGACACCGGTGAGCAGCAGCCCGGTCGCCAGGTTGAAGGCCAGGAACAGCAAGGCAATCAGCAACAGACCGGAAGTGGAATACAGCATGCGTTTCATCGAATCGTCCTCACTCGGCTTTCTTCAGGTTGACCGTCACCACCGTGGCCATCAGCCAGGCGACGATCACGCTGAGGAAATACAGCGGATCGCGCAGATCGATCAGTCCTTTGCTGATCGCGCCGAAATGCGTCAGCAGGCTCAGCGAGGCCAGCAAGTCCAACAGCCATTGCGGTGCCCACGGGTTGAGTGCATCCAGCACCAGGGAGAAACCGCAGGCAACGAACAGGAAACACACCATGAAGGCGAGGATCAGGGCAATCACCTGGCTCTTGGCCATGGCCGACATGCAGGAGCCGATCGCCAGGTAGGTGCCGGCGAGCAACCAACTGCCCAGATAGCCGGTCAGTATCACGCCGTTGTCCGGGTTCCCCAGGTAATTCACGGTGAGCACCATGGGCAGGGTCAGCAACAGGGTGATGCCGGCGACAACCCAGGCGGCGAGGAACTTGCCGACCACCGCTTCGAAACAGCTCACCGGCAGGGTCATCAGCAATTCGATGCTGCCGGACTTGCGCTCCTCCGACCACAGGCGCATGGCCAGGGCCGGCAGCAGGAACAGATAGAGCCAGGGATGGACGTCGAAGAACGGCGCCAGGTCCGCCTGGTTGCGCTCGTAGAAACTGCCCAGGTAGAAGGTGAAGACGCCCGAGAGCACCAGGAAGATCTCGATGAACACGAAGGCCAGCGGCGTGGCGAAATAACTGCCCAGCTCACGTTTGAAAATTACCGGTAACTGTCTCATGCCGACTCTCCCCGGGTCAGGGTCTGGAAGACCTCGTCAAGACGACCCTGCTCCAGTTCCAGGCGCTTCATCTTCCAGCCACGCGCGGTCACCAGCGCGTTGACCTGAGGGAAAATCACCTCGCCGGGCCGCGCCAGCAGCGTCAGGCTGCCCTCTGCCGGGTTCTCCTCGACGCCCGCCACACCCGGCAATACCACCAGGGCCAGCAGGTCCAGCGGCTCGTCGGCCTGCAAGGTCACCGCCTGGCGATAGCGCGAACTGCGCTCCAGCTCATACGGCGTGCTGTCGGCCAGCAAGCGGCCATTGCTGATGATCAGGGCACGGTTACAGACGGCCGAGACTTCTTCGAGGATGTGGGTCGAGATGATCACAATCTTGTCCTGGCCCAAGTCCTGGATCAGTTGGCGAACCAGTTGCTTCTGGTTCGGGTCGAGGCCGTCGGTGGGTTCGTCGAGAATCAGCACCCGCGGATCGTGGAGGATCGCCTGGCCCAGGCCGACCCGGCGGGTGAAGCCCTTGGACAAGGTTTCGATGGTCTGCCGGCGGACGTCACCGAGCTCCAGCAGGTCGATCACCCGGTCCACCCGTTCACGCTTCTGCGCACCGCGATAGCCGCGAACACTGGCAATGAACTCCAGAAAGCCCTGTACCGCCATGTCGCTGTAGCTGGGTGCGCCTTCCGGCAAGTAGCCCATCTGCTGCTGGGCATGACGGGTCTGGGTGCGGATGTCGAACCCCAGGATGCTCGCGGTGCCGGAGGTCGGCGCCAGAAAGCCGGTGAGCATTTTCATCGTGGTGGATTTGCCTGCACCGTTTGGCCCAAGAATCCCCAGAACTTCTCCCGGGCCGATATGACAGGACAGATCGTCGACCGCGACCTGCCCGGAAAAAGACTTGGTTAGTTTGGATATTTCGATCATGGCTTCCAGGTTCAGCAAGAGAAGTCTGAGGTGAACAGCTAAAAGCCATTCATATTCAGCAGGGGGTTGAGATTGGATAGTTGCAACAGGATCAACAGCTGTGTTGTGCCGGAATGGGCGCAATACAATACACGCTGGTATTTTTAATGAGGGTATAAATCCATATGAATAAGACTATTCAATAGAATTATAAGATTTATCCTATGCAATCGGAGTATTACTCTTAACGCCAGCCGACATTATTTCCTAGTATCCTAGCGCTCATGTTTTTTACTTGAGTTTACTGGGTGACATATGCTCTTACGCACTATCTTCATTGAAAACAAAGAGCAGCAAATGCTGACAGCGGCTTTGCTCTGCAGTTTTTCTGTTCCAGAAGCAGGTCGAAACTTTCTCGCCTATAGCCTGAACGAAAGCCTTGATGACGATAATCTGCGCGTCTATATCGCCTTGTTGTTCAACGAAGGGGGCAATTACTGCCTGGGCGCCCTGGACTCGGACGAGGACGGGCAGCTGGCGATTCGCGTGTTCAGCCAGATCCTGCGCGAGGCAGCCACCGGCGAACACCGTGAAAGCGATGTACCCTACCATCTGCTGGACCTGAACAAACAACAGTTACCCCCTGCCGCCGCCGCGGACCATCGCCTGTTGAGCACCAAGAAAGAGTGGATCGCCAAGCTGCTGAGCTTTCAGAATTCGGCTCAATTCGGCCCGGCGGCCGAGCATTTGCCCACAGCCATCGATGACCAGCAACTCGACGCTGCCCTGGCGCAGCTCGACGAACAGGCAAACGACAGCGCCGAGCAAGAACACCACGAATCCACCGCGGCTGCGGGCAGCTGCGCAACGCAAAGCCCCCAGCCAGATGCGCCCGAAGCCGAAATTCGCTACTCCGATGCCGGCCCCCTGCCAATACCGGACGAACAGCAGTCCCCGGTCGAACCCCTGGATGAAGCCTGGCCTTTCCCGGGCACCGACCCCGAGCACTTCCTGCAGGATGTCGAGGCGAGCCTGATGGAGTTTTCCAGCATCGCCAATCGGCTCAAGCAACAGAAACTGCAAAGCCAGGCGCAACAGCAGACCCTGGACTCCAGAGAGTCCCAACTGCAGGAGAAAGAGCGCGCGTTCGAACAGAAGGAAGAGCAGTTACAGCAACTGCAACGGCAACTTGATGAAGATCGGCAATCCGACAGCACGGTACGGGCGCAACAAGAAGCGCGTCAGTGCGAACTGGATAAACGCGAAGAAGCATTGCAGCAAAAAACCAGGGAGCTGGCGGAGCAATTCAAGAAACTCAACCATGCCAAGGACAACTTCAACAACACCCTTAGAAGCCTCAACGAGGTCATTCGGCTCAACGAGGATGCGCTGTCCGAATAAACTTTTCTTGCTCGCCGGACAGACTCTAATTACGACCAGGGTCAGTAAACCTGAAGCGGCTAATTATAAATTGCCAGACTTTATCAAAGGGGCGTTATTCAGATAGCGGTCTTTGACTTTCTCGATATAACCATCACGGCGCATGGCCTCTATGGCCTTCGCAACATGGGTCACGACCTTGGCGTCGCACACTTTGGAACAGGCGAGGTAAAGCTCATGACTCACCATGGGTGGGCTCATCAACAGCGGCCGGCTGGAGACGCGCTTCCAGATATACCGGCTTTCCTGAACCCCGTTGAACCAGGCGTCCACCCTGCCCTTCAACAGCAATTGCGCGGGGTTCTCGCCGATCTTGATCGCATAGATCTGCTCCGGGGCGAAGCCTTTGCTGCGCAGGATTTCTTCCTGGGCACTGCCCAGCCCCACGGCGATGGCCTTGAAACGCTGCCGGGCCTCTTCGAAGCTCGTCACTTTATGCTCAAGGCTGAAAAACGCCCGATCCATCGGCATGATCGGGGCAATCCAGGTGTAGCGATCTTCCCGCTCGGGTGTGCGGCTGAGCGGCGCGATCAGGACGTTGTCCTTTTCGAGGGCGTATTTCTGCGCCCGCGCCCACGGCAGGGTTCTGGGCTCGCTGGCATATCCACTGTTGTTCAGCGCCCGCAGAACAATGTCGCCGACTATGCCGTGACGATCGCCCTGATTGACCATGGTCAGGGGTGGCGCGTCCGGGATCAGAAACTCGAGGGCTTCGTGCGCCTTAAGGACCGGTGCGATCGAGAGAAGCAATGGCAGCAACAGAGTGAAGAACGATGTGCTTTTGGCTGGTGTTGCTCTAATCACACAGCAAGCCTCTTGGGGTTCTATATCGTTATTGGGTTGGTGGCGAGACAGTGCAGGTTCGCCATGGCTGTCGACGACGATAAGCCTGGCTGGGAAACCAGTTCTTGCGGGCAGTGCTTCGTCGTCAAAACCAGCAAGGCGCAGTATACGATGGCTGTCACGCCCACGAAGGCGTCGCCGGTGGAAATCAACCAGGGGATTGCCGATCCGGTCCACCTGGGTTCGCCAAATCGACACTGAACCGGCAGCCATTGGGCTGGCGGCTACCGAGGTTCACCCGCCAGCCCTGATGGCTGCATATGCGCTGCACCAGGGACAAACCCAGGCCCAGGCCCTCTCCCCGTTGCTCGTCGCCACGCACGAAAGGCTGGAACATTGCGTTGCGCTTTTCCTCGGGAATACCGATACCGCTGTCTTCGACCACAAAGCCGCGCTCGAGCACACTCAGGCGGATGAAACCCTGATCGGTGTAGTGCCAGGCATTGCGCAGCAGATTGCCCATGATCGATTGCAGGAAGGTCAGGTTGTAGCGGGCGTCCGACTCATGTTCGACGCTGTAGATAAACGCCAGCCCCTTGTCGCGAATCAGTTTGCCCCAGATCTCCGCCAGCGCATCCGCCACTTCCTTGAGGCAGGCGCTGGTCCCCAGATGCGAGGTTCGGTTTTCGGTATGGGCGAGCATCAGAAAGGTATCGACCAGTTGGCACATCTCATCGCTCGCCCGGGCGATACGCCCGACCTGCGCCTGTGAGCGGGCGTCGAGCGATGGATTTTCGAGCAGCAGTTCACAGGAACTGGCGAGCACCATCAAGGGCGTGCGCAGCTCATGGCTGACATCGCTGGTGAACATTTTCTCCCGGCCCAGTGCCGCCCGCAGCCGGCCCAGGGTCTGGTCGAACGAGGTCGCCAGTTCGCCCACCTCATCGTTCGCATAGTCCGGAGCCAGCGGCGGTGCCAGCGCCAGTAACTGATCACGATGGTGCACCTGGCGGGCCAGGCGTATGACCGGCGCCATGACCCGTTTGGCCAGCAGCCAACCCAGGAGGATGGCCAGCAGGATGCTCAGGACGAAGCCCACCGCCACCACCGAAAACAACAGCCGCTCGCGTTTTTTCAGGCTGACCTGGTCACGCAGCAGTACATATTTGCGGCCATCGACCACGCGGGTCATCGCGTAGTAGGGCAGCCCCTCGAACAACACCTCCTGGAAGCCTTCCGGCAAGGTGTCGAGCGACGGTGCCAGGATCAGGTCGACGCGACCGTCCTGGGCGAAGAACAATTCGTTCTTTTCCGGCCGATGACTCCATTGCTCGGGGCTATCCAGCAACAGTAGGCGGTGCAGGTTGCCCCCCAGGCTCATGGTGGTCAGCTTGCGTTCCACCACATGCACCGTGGCGACGATGCCGATGGCAAAGAAGCCTGCGACCAGCGCGGTCATCAAGGCGAAAACAATCACGATCCGCGTGTTCAGGCTTTGCTTGAGATCCATGGCTACCCACATTGGAGTACATATTCGTTATTTCGACAGCGATATTTTTCCCCTGCCCGGCTCCTCGCCGGTGCTGGAAAAAGATAGACCAGCCCATGATCCAAGACCCGTGAATCGGCAATCGAGTACAGCAGAATCCACGAAACCCGCAATCGTGACAGCCAACTAAATACAACTAAGAACGTCCTGAAAAAATAGCAAGCCAGCTAACTAAAACTCCGCAAACAACAATGATCCTCTAAAGAAATACTTGTTGAATTTTTCACATCCATTTCACCTGCCCCGCCCTAGATTTCCAGCAACCTTGGAACTGCATGGCTTTCCCTTGAGTTGCTCTTGCTTATCGCGCCATTGCGGCTGCGACGAACTTTATCGACTGTAATTTCCACTTCAGTGGTGAACCCGTGGTGTTGCGCATCGGAATGAAACGGCTGGCAGCCAGAGGCTGGCCTCGACTGTTGCTGCTGGCCATGACAGGCGCACTGGTGGCGGGGTTCACGTTGTGGCCAAGGTCGCCACTGAACCTGGCGTCCGCCGCCGACCTGCAAACCTCTGGGCTCCTCGAGCAATGGCAGGCCGGCAATGTGGTGGTGCTGGTGCGTCATGTCGAGCGTTGCGACCGCTCGCCTCATCCCTGCCTGGGGCCTGCCGATGGCATCACCCGCGTCGGCAGCGAGGCGGCGGTGCACCTGGGGGCGGCCTTCAGGACCCTGGGCATGAGCCATACCGACGTGCTGAGCAGCCCCATCACCCGCACAGCGCAGACCGCGGCCTATATGTTCGAACAACCGATGGTCACCCAGGAGTGGCTGGCCAGTTGCGGCAAGTCCCTGCGCAATGAGGTGGTCGCCCACAAACTGGCCCACCATAACCTGCTGCTGGTGACCCACAGCGGTTGCATCAGCGACTTTGAAAGCCAGACCGGTTTCAAGCATGCGTTGGCCAGCGAATACGGCAGCGCGCTGTTCGTATCCATGAGTGAAATGGGACAAGTGAAAGTGCTGGGCGTGGTCAATGAACAGAACTGGTCGTCCCTTCTGAGCGGGAGGCCGTAGGAGTTTTCTTACATGTATTTAAGTTTGCCAAGCTCAAAGAAACCAACTAAGGCATGCCTTGAATCAATAAGTTACTTGTTTTTCAGTGGATAACTGGACGCCAGCGTTTTTCAAGCTTGAATAGGCATCAGCCCGGCGTCGATTAATGCTCAACGCCTTGCCGGGCACATTTAACGACCAACAGAAACTTAACCCTGCTGTCAGGAGCCGAGGGATGTTACGCGCCCATTTCCGCTGTCTATTCGGCAAGTCAATCGACTGCCAGCCGCCCGTCCGCCATGAACAACCTCGCCGAGGGAGTGTTCGTCCATGACCCGACGCTCGACGCTGCTGTTGATGTTTCTGGCGTTCGCTTTGTTTTACCTGTTGTCCCTCACCTTCCACGGCCTGTGGATCCCCGATGAAACCCGCTACGCACAGATCAGCCAGGAAATGCTGCTCAGCGGCAACTGGATGTCTCCACACTTCATGGGCATTCGTTATTTCGAGAAACCGATTGCAGGTTACTGGATGATCGCCATCGGCCAGGCCATCTTCGGCGACAATCTGTTCGGGGTGCGGATTGCCTCGGTGTTCAGTACCGGCTTGAGTGTGGTACTGGCGTATCTGATCGCCCGACGTTTGTGGAAGGATCCGCGCAAGTCCTTTGCCGCAGCGCTGCTTTATATGAGCTTCGGCCTGATCGCCGGGCAGGCGGGCTACGCCAACCTCGATCCGCAATTCACCCTGTGGGTCAACCTCAGCCTGGTGGCGCTGTGGTTTGCCATCGACGGCCCCACCCCACGTCAGCGCATCCTGGCCTGGGCGATGCTGGGCGTGGCCTGCGGTATCGGCTTCATGACCAAGGGCTTTCTCGCCTGGCTACTGCCGGCCTTGATCGCCCTGCCCTACATGATCTGGCAACGACGCCTGGGCGAACTGTTGCGCTACGGCCTGCTGGCGGTGTTGGTGGCCGTGCTGGTCAGCCTGCCCTGGGTATGGATGATCCATGGGCAGGAACCGGACTTCTGGCGTTTCTTTTTCTGGCACGAGCACATTCGCCGGTTCACCGCCGAGGATGCCCAGCACACCCGCCCCTGGTGGTTCTACCTGCCGATGCTGGTGGTCTCCAGCCTGCCGTGGGCAGCCTTGCTGCCGTCCACCCTGGGCCAGGCCTGGAAACAGAAGCGTGATCCCGGTATCGGCTTCCTGCTGTTCTGGGTGGTACTGCCGCTGGCGTTTTTCAGCCTGTGCCGGGGCAAGCTGCCCACCTACATCATGCCGTGCCTGCTGCCCCTGGCCCTGTTGATGGGGCACACCCTGGTCGAACGGTTGAACCAGGCGCGCGGACGCGTCATACGCATCAACGGCCTGCTCAATGTCGGCCTCGCCCTGGCCGCGCTGGCGGCGCTGATCTACCTGCAGATCACCCGGCCGGTATACGGGCATATGGAGATGTTCAGCCTGTCCCTCGGCTACCTGGTGCTGATGGGCTGGATCATCACCAACGCCCTGCAGGCCCTGCGGCCGCTGACGCTGTGGGCCGCGCCCGCATTGGGTATCGGCCTGCTGGTGGCCCTGCTGCCCGCGGCGATGCCGGCCCATATCGTCGCCAGCAAGATGCCGGACCAGTTCATTGCCGAGCACCAGCAGGAGCTGAGCCAGACCAGCCGTTTGCTGAGCAACGACCTGGGCGCCGCTTCGGCACTGGCCTGGCGCCTGCAACGCCCGCAGGTGGACCTGTACAACACCGTCGGCGAACTGAAGTACGGCATCGCCTATCCCGACTCAGCGCCCCGCACGGTGGGCCTCGACCAAGTCCAGCAATGGATGGCCGAGGCCCGCAAGCAAGGCTCGGTGGGCGTGGTGATGCGGGTCAACAACGCCGACGAGGTGCGTGAGGTCGAGTTGCTGCCCCTGGGCGGCAAGCGTTACGAGCGCGGCAACATGACCATCCTGATCTTTCCCCGGATCGAATCTTGAGCCTCTTCGACTCACAGTGCAGCCGCCGACACTCTCGCCGGCAGCATTCCAGATGCATGACTCCAAAGGACAAAAAAACAGCGCCATCGGGGTCTTCAAGAAGACTGCGGAAGGTTCTAAAAAGTCGTCCTCACCACCGCCTGGAGCGCTCTGCAGGCGGAAAAACTGAACCCTGGCTGTCTGCTTCGAAGATAAACGGAGTCTTGCCCTATTTTTCATATTCGTTTCACATTTTTCCGCTTAATCTCGGGCCCTCGAAACCTGGATCCACCACGACGAAGATCCTGAACACGATCTGAGATTGATCTTATTTCACCGATAACACCTTGATCCGTATTTACTTTTGCTCAATATGGTCTTTACTCAAACACGGCTAGGACTGCCTCCGACGGCTCAACCATGGATAAGTGCCAATGACTGTACTCATCTCATTCACGACCTGAATAAAAGCAAGAACCATCCGCACCTTTCACACATCGTTTGACCCCTTCGTTCTCTGACGTTTTTCTTCACCCGAGGTCTCAATGAACCAGGCTTTCCTTCCTTTCTCGCGCCCGAGTATTGGCGACGAAGAGATCGCTGCGGTCGAGCAGGTTCTACGCTCCGGCTGGATCACCACCGGACCGAAAAACCAGGAGCTCGAGCAGCAATTCGCCGCGCGGGTCGGCTGCCAGCACGCGGTGGCGCTGTCATCGGCCACCGGCGGCATGCACATTACCCTGCTGGCGCTGGGCGTCGGCCCGGGCGATGAGGTGATCACCCCCTCGCAGACCTGGGTTTCCACAGCCAACATGATCTGCCTGCTGGGCGCGACGCCGGTCTTCGTCGATGTCGATCCGCACACCCTGATGACCGATGCCGCCACGATTGAAGCGGTGATCACACCGCGGACCAAAGCGATCATCCCGGTGCATTACGCCGGTGCCGCCTTCGACCTCGACCCGCTGTACGCCCTGGCCGACAAACACGGCATCGCGGTGATCGAAGACGCCGCCCACGCCGCTGGCACCACCTATCGCGGTCGGCCCGTCGGCGCCCGGGGCACGGCGATCTTTTCCTTCCATGCGATCAAGAACATGACCTGCGCCGAAGGCGCGATGTTCGTCAGCGACGACGAGGCCCTGGCCAACCGGGTGCGCATGCTCAAGTTCCATGGCCTGGGCGTCGATGCCTATGACCGCCTGACCCACGGGCGCAAGCCCCAGGCCGAGGTGATCGAGCCCGGCTTCAAATACAACCTGGCGGATATCAATGCCGCCATCGCCCTGGTGCAGTTGCAGCGCCTGGACGCAATCAATCGCCAGCGCGAGATCCTGGCCAATGCCTATCTGGAGCAACTGCGCGACCTGCCGGTGCAACCGCTGCACCTGCCGCAGTATCCGCAGCAACATGCCTGGCACCTGTTCATCCTGCGCATCGACGCCGAGCGTTGCGGCATCGATCGCGACGGCTTCATGAAGGCCCTGCAAGAGCAAAATATCGGCAGCGGCATCCACTTCGTCGCCACTCACCTGCACAGCTATTACCGCCAGCGCTTCCCGGATGTGCATTTACCCAACACCGAATGGAACTCGGCACGCCTGTGCTCGATTCCGCTGTTCCCCGACATGACCCTCGACGATGTCGAGCGGGTCGTCGGCGCCATCAAAACCTGTCTGGACTGAAACCTTGAAACCTTATCCAATCCAGTTCGTGTCGATCGTCATTCCGGTCTACAACGAAGAAGAAAGCCTGCCCGAACTGCTGCGGCGCACTGAAGCGGCCTGCCGCCAGCTCAAGCACGATTTCGAGATCGTCCTGGTGGACGATGGCAGCCGCGACGAATCGGCACAGATCCTCGAGGAGGCGGCCGGCCGCGAAGGCAGCCCGGTGGTGGCGGTGATCCTCAATCGCAACTACGGCCAGCACGCAGCGATCATGGCTGGTTTCGAGCAGTGCCGTGGCGACGTGGTCATCACCCTGGACGCCGACCTGCAGAACCCGCCGGAAGAAATCCCGCGCCTGGTGGCCCAGGCCGAGCTGGGCTACGACGTGGTCGGCACGGTGCGCAACAACCGCCAGGACTCCGCCTGGCGCCGCTGGCCGTCGAAGCTGATCAACCTCGCCGTGCAGCGCTCCACTGGCGTGGCCATGAACGACTACGGCTGCATGCTGCGCGCCTACCGCCGCAGCGTGGTCGACGCCATGCTCGCCTGCCGCGAACGCAGCACCTTCATCCCGATCCTGGCCAACAGCTTCGCCCGCCACACCACCGAAGTGCTGGTGAACCACGCCGAGCGTGAACACGGCGACTCCAAGTACAGCCCGATGCGCCTGATCAACCTGATGTTCGACCTGATCACCTGCATGACCACCACGCCGCTGCGCCTGTTGAGCATCATCGGTTTCAGCATGGCCGGCCTCGGCGTGCTGTTCGCCCTGCTGCTGATCTTCCTGCGCCTGGTGTTCGGTTCCGAATGGGCCGGCGACGGTATGTTCGTGCTGTTCGCCATCCTGTTCGTGTTCACCGGTGGCCAGTTCATCGGCATGGGCCTGTTGGGCGAATACCTGGGTCGCATGTACAGCGATGTGCGTGCCCGTCCACGCTTCTTCATTGAAAAAGTTCTGCGCAGCCAGCCTGCCGCCCCTGCTCCCGCTGTCACCGTCGACGGTCTAACTTCCACTCTCTCCGATCAGGTTTCGCCATGAGTCATAAAGCTGTTGTCTTCGCCTACCACGATATCGGCTGCGCGGGCATCGAAGCCCTGCTCAACGCGGGTTATGAAATCGGCGCGGTCTTCACCCATGCCGACGATCCGAAGGAAAACACCTTCTACGGCTCCGTGGCCCAGTTGTGCTCGCTCAAGGGCATCCCGGTGCATGCCCCGGATGACGCCAACCACCCGCTGTGGGTCGAGCGCATCGCCAAACTCAACCCCGACTACATCTTCTCCTTCTACTATCGCAACCTGTTAAGCGAAGCGCTGTTGGCCACCGCCAGCAAGGGCGCCTTCAACCTGCACGGTTCGCTGCTGCCAAGCTATCGTGGCCGCGCGCCGGCCAACTGGGTGCTGGTCAACGGCGAGAGCGAAACCGGCGTGACCCTGCACCGCATGGTCAAGCGCCCGGATGCCGGGGCGATCGTTGCCCAGCAGCGGGTGGCCATCGATCGCAGCGATACCGCGCTGAGCCTGCACGGCAAGCTGCGCGATGCCGCCGCCAGCCTGCTGCGCGACACCCTGCCCGCCCTGGCGCAAGGCAAGGTCAGCGAAACCGCCCAGGACGAATCCCGGGCCAGCTACTTCGGTCGCCGTACCGCGGCTGATGGCAAGCTGCTGTGGAGCCAGCCGGCCGAGCAACTGTTCAACCTGGTGCGTGCCGTGACCAAGCCTTACCCGGGCGCGTTCTGCGCCGTGGGCGAGCACAAGCTGATCGTCTGGAGCGCCGAGGTCATCAAGGGCAACGAAGGCCAGGCCCCGGGGCGGGTGATCAGCGTCGACCCGCTGCGCATCGCCTGCGGCCAGGACTCGCTGCTGATCAACGCCGGCCAGCGCAACGACAACGGCCTGTACCTGAGCGGCCCGCAACTGGCCAACGAGCTGGGCCTGGTGGATGGCTCGCTGCTGCGCGGCGCCGAATCCGGTCGTGCCCCGCGGCGCACCCGGGTGCTGATCCTCGGCGTCAACGGTTTCATCGGCAATCACCTGTCCGAGCGCCTGCTGCGTGACGACAAGTACGAGGTCTACGGCCTGGATATCGGCTGCGACGCCATCGAGCGCCTGCGCAACCATCCGCATTTCCACTTCGTCGAAGGCGACATCAGCATTCACTCCGAGTGGATCGAGTACCACATCAAGAAGTGCGACGTGGTCCTGCCGCTGGTGGCCATCGCCACCCCGATCGAGTACACCCGCAACCCGCTGCGTGTGTTCGAACTGGACTTCGAAGAGAACCTCAAGCTGGTCCGCTACTGCGTCAAATACAACAAGCGCGTGATCTTCCCGTCGACCTCCGAGGTCTACGGCATGTGCCAGGACCGGAACTTCGACGAAGACAGCTCCAACCTGATCGTCGGCCCGATCAACAAGCAACGCTGGATCTACTCGGTGTCCAAGCAACTGCTGGACCGGGTGATCTGGGCCTACGGCAGCAAGGGCCTGAACTTCACCCTGTTCCGCCCGTTCAACTGGATGGGCCCGCGCCTTGACCGCCTGGATTCGGCGCGCATCGGCAGCTCCCGGGCCATCACCCAGCTGATCCTCAACCTGGTGGAAGGCACGCCGATCCGCCTGTTCGACGGTGGCGAGCAGAAGCGTTGCTTCACCGACATCGCCGACGGCATCGAGGCCCTGGCGCGCATCGTCGACAACGAAAACGATGTGTGCAACGGCCAGATCATCAACATCGGCAACCCGGACAACGAAGCCAGCATCCGCCAGTTGGGCGAAGAGCTGTTGCGTCAGTTCGAGGCCCATCCGCTGCGTGGCAACTTCCCGCCGTTCGCCGGTTTCCGCGAGGTCGAGAGCAAGTCCTTCTACGGTGCCGGTTACCAGGACGTGGAACACCGCAAGCCGAGCATCGCCAACGCCAAGCGCCTGCTGAACTGGGAGCCGACCGTCGAGATGAAGGAAACCATCGGCAACACGCTGGACTTCTTTCTGCGCGAAGCCATGCTCGAAATCGCGGACAAGCGCTGATGCAGGCAGGTCTGCGAATCGATGTCGACACCTACCGCGGCACCCGTGAGGGGGTGCCGCGGTTGCTGGAACTGCTCGACGAGGCCGGGATCAAGGCCACCTTCTTCTTCAGCGTCGGCCCGGACAACATGGGGCGCCACCTGTGGCGCCTGATCCGCCCGCAGTTTTTGTGGAAGATGCTGCGCTCCAACGCCGCCGGTCTTTATGGCTGGGACATCCTGCTGGCCGGCACCGCCTGGCCGGGCAAGCCGATCGGTCGCGATCTCGGGCACCTGATGCGCCAGGCCCGGGATGCCGGCCATGAAGTCGGCCTGCACGCCTGGGATCACCACGGCTGGCAGGCCAATGCCGGGCGCTGGAACCAGGCACAGCTGATCGAGCAGATCCGCCAGGGCGTCGACACCCTCAATGACATTCTCGGCCAGCGCGTCGACTGCTCGGCCGCCGCCGGCTGGCGCGCCGACGAGCGTGTGATCGAGGCCAAGCAGGGCTTCGGCTTTCGCTACAACAGCGATTGCCGCGGCACGTCGATCTTCCAGCCCCGGCTGGCGGATGGCGGCCTGGGTGCCCCGCAGATTCCGGTCGACCTGCCGACCTTCGACGAAGTGGTCGGGCCCGCTGTCGCGGCCCACGACTTCAACACATTCATCCTGGACCGGTTCAGCCCTGACAGGCTCAACGTCTACACCATTCACGCCGAGGTCGAAGGGATTCTGATGGCCAACGATTTTCGTCAACTGCTGGCGCAAGCCCGCCAGCGCGACATTCATTTCACTACCCTGGGCAACCTGTTGCCCGCCTCCTTGCAGAGCCTGCCCCAGGGGCAGGTCATTCGTGGCGCCCTCGAGGGTCGCGAAGGCTGGCTGGGGGTGCAAGGCGCATGACCAGACGCTGGGCCCTGCCTCTTTTACTGCTTGCCTTCGGCCTGTTCTACCTGCTGCCGATGGCCACCCACGGTTTGTGGATTCCCGATGAAACCCGCTATGCGCAGATCAGCCAGGAAATGCTCCTGACCGGCCACTGGGCATCGCCGCATTTCATGGGCATCCGTTATTTCGAGAAGCCGGCCGCCGGCTACTGGATGATCGCCCTCAGCCAGGCGCTGTTCGGCCAGAACCTGTTCGGCGTGCGGGTCGCTTCGGCCCTGAGCATGGGCCTGAGCGTACTGCTGGCCTATTTGATGGCCAGGCGGCTGTGGAACGACCCGCGCAAGAGCCTGGTCTGCGCCCTGCTGTATATGAGTTTCTGCGTGGTGGTCGGCGCCGGCGGTTATGCCAACCTCGACCCGCAGTTCACCTTCTGGGTCAACCTGAGCCTGGTGGCCCTGTGGTTCGCCCTGGACAACAGCACCCCACGCAACCGCCTGCTGGCCTGGGCCGGCCTGGGTTTCGCCTGCGGCATGGGCTTCATGACCAAGGGTTTCCTCGCCTGGCTGCTGCCGGTGCTGATCGCCCTGCCCTACATGTTCTGGCAAAAACGCCTGCGCGAACTGTTCACCTACGGCGGCGTCGCGGTGCTGGTGGCGATTGTCGTGAGCCTGCCGTGGGCCCTGGCGGTACATGCCCAGGAAGCGGATTACTGGCGGTTCTTCTTCTGGCATGAACACATCCGCCGTTTTGCCGGTGACGATGCCCAGCACGCCTCGCCATGGTGGTACTACCTGCCGTTGCTGGTGGCGTTCAGCATGCCCTGGGTCCTGGTGCTGCCCGGTGCCTTGAAACAGGCCTGGCAGACCCGGCGCCAGGCGAGCATCGGTTTCCTGCTGCTGTGGCTGATCCTGCCGCTGGCGTTCTTGAGCCTGAGCAAGGGCAAGTTGCCGGCCTATATCCTGCCGTGCCTGCTGCCCCTGGCGCTGTTGATGGGCAATAGCCTGAGCGACCGGCTGCACGCCGGGCAAACCCGGATCATCCGCCTCAACGCTGTGCTCAACCTGGTGCTGGGCCTGTTGCTGCTGTTGGCGCTGGTGTATTTCCAACTGAAGAAGCCGCTGTACAGCAACGAGCCCGGGCATCTGGTACTGGTATTCCTGGCCCTGCTTGGCTGGAACATGAGCAACCTGCTACCGGCCTTCCGCCCGTTGCAACTGTGGGCCGCGCCGGCGCTCGGCAGTTGGCTGTTCATCGCCCTGCTGCCGGCCGGCCTGCCGAACTCGGTGGTCTACAACAAGATGCCGGATCAATTCATTATCGATCACGCCGAGGAACTCGCGAAGAGCCACACCCTGGTGAGCAACGACCTGGGCGCCGCCTCGGCCCTGGCCTGGCGCCTGAAGCGCCCGGATATCGCCTTGTACAACACGACAGGCGAAGTGAAATATGGCCTGGCCTATCCTGACACCCAGCATCGCTATATCGACCTGCGCAAGGTCGGCGAATGGATGCCCGAGGCCCGCAAGCAAGGCCAGGTGGGCGTGGTGATGCGGGTCAATGGCGACGAGCACTACGAAATCGATCTGTTGCCGCAGGATTTCAAACGTTATGACCAGGGCAATCTCGTGATCCTGATCTTCCCTCAGAGCCAGCCATGAGCCTGTTGCTGCTGCTCGCCGCCTGCCTGCTGACCTGCCTGGGCCAGATCGCGCAGAAGTTCGCCGTGGAAAGCTGGCGTGGCCAGCCCTCCGGCGCACTCGCCAAACTGCACTCGCCCTGGCTGTGGCTGGCACTGGCCAGCCTCGGCCTGGGCTTGCTGGTGTGGTTGCTGGTGCTGCAGCGGGTCGAGGTTGGCATCGCCTACCCGATGCTGAGCCTGAACTTCGTGCTGATCACCCTGATCGCCCGCTTCGTCTTCCATGAAGCCATCGACCGCCGCCACTGGCTGGGCGTCGCGCTGGTACTGGCAGGCGTGCTGCTGTTGAGTCGCCACGCATGAGCCGGGCTCTGGGCTTCACCTTCGCCATGGGCAGCGTGCTGCTGGTCAGCGCCGCGCAACTGGGCATGCGCTGGAGCATGACCCGCCTGCCGGTACCCGCGGACTGGCTGGCGGCGCTGTCCGGCGGCCAGGTCGACCTGCTGGCGCTGGGCGTGGTGCTGGCGGCGATCCTCGCCTATGTCCTGTCGATGCTCTGCTGGCTGCTGGCCCTGCGCGACCTGCCACTGGGCCGGGCCTATTCCCTGCTCAGCGTCAGCTACGCCCTGGTCTACCTGCTGGCCGCCAGCCTGCCACTGTTCAACGAACCGTTCAGTCTCTCGAAAACCCTGGGGGTGGCACTGGTCATCCTCGGCGTCATTACCATCAACTCACGACCTGCTCCCGCGACAAGTCCCAGGAATACCCCATGAAAATCAGCGTATTTGGAAGTGGTTACGTCGGCCTCGTACAGGCCGCCGTGCTGGCCGAAGTCGGCCACGATGTCATCTGCATGGACATTGACGAACACAAGGTCCAGCAGCTGCAACAGGGGCACGTCAGTATCTTCGAGCCCGGGCTGTCGAGCCTGGTGCGCGACAATCTGGAAAGCCGGCGCCTGAGTTTCACCAGCGACGAAAAGCTCGCGGTGCAACATGGCCAGGTGCTGTTTATCGCGGTCGGCACGCCGTCCAGCGAGGACGGCTCGGCCGACCTGCGCTACGTGCTGTCGGTGGGCGACGCCGTGGCCCGGCATCGTGAACAGCCGGTGATCCTGGTGGAGAAATCCACGGTGCCGGTAGGCACTGGCGACACCTTGAAAGCGCACATCGAAAAGGCCCTGGACGGGCGCGCCCTGCAGTTCGATATCGTCTCCAACCCGGAATTCCTCAAGGAAGGTTCGGCGGTGTCCGACTGCCGCCGCCCGGACCGGATCATCGTCGGTTGCGAGCGCGAAGAAGTCCGCGACGTGATGCGCGACCTGTACGCACCGTTCAACCGCAACCATGACCGCATCATGTTCATGGACCTGCGCAGCGCCGAGCTGACCAAGTACGCCGCCAACTGCATGCTGGCGACCAAGATCAGCTTCATCAACCAGATCGCCGAGCTGGCCGAACACCTGGGGGCCGACATCGAGTCGGTGCGCCTGGGGATCGGCGCCGACTCGCGCATCGGCTATCACTTCATCTACCCGGGCTGCGGTTATGGCGGCTCGTGTTTCCCCAAGGACATGCGCGCGCTGATCCACAGCGCCGAGCAGGCCCATTGCTCCAGCGACCTTTTGCAAGCGGTGGAAGCTATCAACGAACGGCAGAAACACAAGTTGTTCGAGCGCATCAACGCCTTCTACAAGGGCGACCTGAAAGGCAAGACCTTCGCCCTCTGGGGCCTGGCCTTCAAGCCCAACACCGACGACATGCGCGATGCCCCCAGCCGCGTGCTGCTGGAATCGCTGTGGGCCGCCGGCGCCAACGTGCGCGCCTTCGACCCGGAAGCCATGCAGGAAACCCAGCGCCTGTACCCCGACGAGCCGAAGCTGATGCTGATGGGCACCCCGGAATCGGTGCTCAACGACGCCGACGCGCTGATCATCTGCACCGAGTGGCAGCAGTTCAAGGCGCCGGATTTCCAGCTGCTGCAACAGCGTCTCAAGACCCCGGTGATCTTCGACGGGCGCAATCTGTACGACGCCGAGCGCCTGGCCCGTAACGGCTTCACCTACTTCCCGATCGGCCGCGGCGAGTCGCGCCAGCTGCCGATTCCTCATCGGCAGTGGGCCGGCACACCGGTTGAAGCCTGAGTGATCCCGCGCGCCGTCCCCGCCCAGACACTGCACAGGCAAGCGTTGGGGCTGGGGCTGCTGGCCCTGCTGCTGTTCTGTGCCGGGGTCTACCAGCAGGCGGTGACCGGTTTCGACTCCAGGTTCGTCCTGTTCGCCAAGGAAATGCTGCGCCATGGGCCGGGGTTCTTCCCCACCACCTATGGCCAGCCCTATGCCGACTACAGCAGCGCCTCGACGCTGCTGATCTATCTGTTCTCGCTGCCGTTCGGCCGGGTCGTCAGCCTGAGCGCCTGGCTACCCACGGCCCTGGCTTCGGCGACCATAGTCAGCCTGATCTATCGACTGCTGGCGCCCTGTTCCCGAACCTGGGCCCTGCTCAGTGTCGCCCTGCTCCTGCTCAGCAATACCTTTATCTGCGAAACCCGCGCCGTGTCCCTGGACCAGATACTCGCCGCCCTGGCGTTGGCGGTGTTCTACCTGGGGTATGCCCACGATCACTTCGCCGCGCCGCGCCGCCTGTGGCTGATCCTCGCATTGCTGGTCGCAGGGTTCGCCATTCGCGGACCGATCGGCCTGGTGATTCCCTGCGGCATGCTGTGCAGCTATTACCTGCTCGAAGGCCAGTGGCGACGCATGCTGGTCTTCGGCGGCAGCGCCCTGCTGCTGTTGCTGGCATGCGTGGTGCTATTGCTGTGGCTGGCCCGACTGAGCGGCGGCCCGGCCTTCATGCAGGAGGTGATCCGCATGCAGTTCACCGGGCGCCTGGACGGCAGCGAAGGCAGCAGCGGCCCGTTCTATTACTTCAGTAGTTCCCTGGGCAACTATGCCCTGGCCTACCCGCTGGCGATCCTGACCTGGCTGGCGGTGTGGCTCGGTCCCCGCGAACGGCAGGCCCCCGCGCGCAGGTTGTTGGTGCTGTGCAGCGCCGCGGCCCTGCTGGTGTTGATCGGTCTGTCGATTCCCCAGGCGAAAAAAGCCCGCTACCTGCTGCCGATGTTGCCCATGCTGGCGATCGTCGCGGCTTATCCCTTCCACGACGTCCAGGGCCGCGGCCTGGCCTGGTTGCGCCGGGGTATCCAGGGCCTGTGGCTGCTGACACCCGGATTGCTGATAGCCGCGTTGCTGGTGGCGCAACGGCGCTTCGCCGAACCCTTGGCCGGCTTGAGTCCTCTGCTGGTGCTGCTCGGCCTGTTGCAACTGGCGGCGCTGGGCCTGTTGCGCATCCCGCGCTGGCGGATTGGCGGCCTGGCCCTGTGCGCCGTACTGGCCGTCTGGAGCGCCTATATCCTTGGGTTTGAGCCGCTGGCCCGGCAGCTCTACGACACCCGCACCTTCACCCTGGCCGCCTGGAAGCTGATCGAGCAAGACCCGGCCCCTGTGGTACTGCACCATATGGGCAAGGACGCCAAGGCCATCAAGTTCATGGTCCACCTCGACCAGGACCTGCAGCCGCTGTTCACCGAGCGCCCCGAAGCCCTTGCAGCCATACCAGGCCCGGCCTGGGTGATCATGGATCAAAGCGACCTGGCGACGCTCAAGGCCACACCGTTGGCGCGACTGACCCCGGTGCTCGGCGGGCGTTTCGACAAGAACGACTACGTCATGCTGCACCTTCCCGCCACCACGCCCCCCTGAACGGTTGATCGGTCGCGCCCTGGCTACTTACACTCGCGCCCCATGACTCTGCAAATCCGCCTGGCCACAGAGGCCGATGCCACCCTGCTCCCTGCCATCGAACGCAGCGCCGCCGCGCTGTTTCGCCGCGACCCCGAACTGGCCTGGCTGGCCGATGCCGAGGTGCCCGACGCCGCGCAGCACCGCGCACATATCCGCCAGCAGCGGGTGTGGGTGGCGGTGCTCGACCAAGAGGTGTGCGCCTTCCTCGACGCCGAAGCCTGCGCTGACGCGCTGCATATCTGGGAAATCTCGGTCGCCAGCGCCGCCCAAGGGCGCGGCATTGGCCGCCGCCTGCTGCAGACGGTGGGCGAACAGGCGCGCCAGCAGGGGTTTACCGCCCTGACCCTGAGCACCTTTCGCCAGTTGCCGTGGAATGAACCCTTCTACCAGCGCTGCGGTTTCGTCACCCTGGACGCCGAGCAATTGGGGCCGCGCCTGCGGCAGGTGCTGGCCGAGGAAGCTCGCCATGGCCTGCCGGCGGCCCGGCGCTGCGCCATGCGCCTGATACTGCCTGCCCACCCTATGCAACTGTAGGAGCGAAGCTTGCTCGCGATGACGGCCTGACAGGCCACATCGCCGCCGTTGAATGTGCCGGCCTTATCGCGAGCAAGCTTCGCTCCTACGGAAGATGGGTGCGGTATTTGAGATGGGGTGCGGGCCTGTCTTGAAGTGCTCGCGCAACTGTCAGAGGATGGCAAGCCTGGGGCTAGGGATTGTCGCCCACTCAGACAACAAGGACTCGTGCACCACCGTGGCCACTTACTCGCTGGTTATCCGCCGCCTGATGATCTGCTCGCTGACCATTGTCGTCAGTCGCGCCATCACCAGCCCCCTGCTCACCCTGTTCCTCAGCGAAAAACTCGGCCTCGACCAGCAGGACGTCGGCCTGCTGCTGGGGGTCGCGGTGTTCATCGCCACGCTGCTCGCGCTGTATGGCGGCTACATCCTCGATCGCCTGGACAAGCGCCGGCTGCTGATCCTGAGCATGCTCTCCAGCGGCATCGGCTTTGTATTGCTGACCTTCGCCCACAACCTCTACCTGACCACCGCGATCCTGGTGATCACCGAAACCGCCTCGGCGCTGTTCCTGATCGGCTCCAAGGCGATCATCGGCGAAAACCTGCCGGTGAGTCAGCGGGCCAGGGTGTTCTCCCTGCGCTACACCTTGACCAATATCGGCTACGCCACCGGCCCCATGCTCGGCGTGGTGATCGCCGGGCACCTGCCGCTGGCGCCGTTCCTGATCGCCGGCGCCATCGCCTTTCTCAGTACCCTGCTGATGCGCGGCATTCCAGCCACGCCGGGCCTGCCCTCGCTGAGCAAGCCGCAGAGTTTCCTCGACACCCTGGTGACCCTGAAAAACGACCGCACGCTGATCATGTTCACCTGCGGCTGCCTGCTCAGCACCATCGTCCATGGGCGCTTCACCCTGTACCTGTCGCAGTACCTGCTGGTCACCGAAGACGCGAAAAGCGCCCTCGACACCATGGCCGCCCTGCTGGCCTGCAACGCCATCAGCGTGATCCTGCTGCAGTACCAGATCGGCCGTTTCCTCAAGCGCGAACAATTGCGCTACTGGATCGCCGTCGGCACCAGCCTGTTCATCCTCGGCCTGATCGGCTTCAGCCTGGCCGACAGCCTGCTGGGCTGGTGCCTGGCGATGTTCGTCTTCACCCTTGGCGAGATGATCATCTACCCGGCGGAATTCCTGTTCATCGACACCCTGGCCCCCGAGGCCCTGCGCGGCAGCTATTACGGCGCGCAGAACCTCGCGGCCCTGGGCGGCGCCTTGAGCCCGGTGATCTGCGGCTACCTGCTGGTGCATACCCCGGCACCGACCATGTTCTATGCCCTGAGCAGCTTGACCGCCTTGGGCGGCCTGCTGTGTTTCATGAGCGGACGGCGGGTGGCCCAGGCCGCCACAGTACAAAAATAATGCACTTAAACAGCATTATTATGAATTTGTAGGCGCTTGGTTTGATCGGCACACTGTGCCGGTTCCTCCCCCCAACTGTTGGAACGTTTCAGGGCTTTCTGGTGCTCCAGACAAGCCCTTCTTTTTGCCCGCAAAACCGGAATTGGATCGCTTCGTCATGCTCGCTCGCTGGAAACCCGCCGCCATCAATACCCGCCCCTCGGAATGGAGCCGCGCCGCGATCGGCATGGCCTTGGGCACGCTGTTCAGTGTCTGGTTGTGCGGCCGGGTGTTCGGCATGGAGGTGGCGCTGCACCTGATCGGTCCGCTGGGGGCCTCGGCGGTGCTGCTGTTCGCGGTGTCGTCGGGGGCGCTGGCGCAACCCTGGTCGATCCTCGGCGGCTACCTGTGCGCCGCGGTCCTGGCGTTGCTGGTGGCCCATGTGCTCGGGCGCACCCTGGGCAGCGCCTGCCTGGCCGCCGGCATGTCCCTGGTGCTGATGTGCTGGCTGCGCTGCCTGCATCCGCCGGCCGGCGCCGTGGCCCTGACGATGGTGCTGGCCGACCCGGCCACCATCGCCCTCGACTGGCAGGCCCTGGGCCCGGTGATGCTGGCGGCCCTGTGCCTGTTGCTCAGCGCCCTGGCCTACAACAACCTGACCCGCATCCGCTACCCCAAGGGCCAGAGCGAACCCGCGACCCAACTGCCCGCCGACCATCCGCCGCCGAGCGATACCCAGGCCATCACCGCCGCCGACCTCAAGCTGGCGCTGGATGAAATGCAGGAGTTCTTCGACGTCACCCCGCAAGATCTGGAGCAACTGATCCACGCCAGTGAGGCCCATGCGCGCCGGCGCAGTATTGGCGAGGTGTTGGCGCCGCGGGTTTGATCGGGTTATCCGGACAGATCGCGAACCCAGGTTTTGCGGCAACTGCGTTGCCGATCGCAGCCTCGCGGGCTCGGCAGCGGCTACACGGGCTCCGCAATCCCTGTAGCCGCTGCCGCAGGCTGCGCTCGACCGCGAAGCGGTCGTAAGACCAGGCGCCGCGTTTTACGACTCAGATCATCGGATCCCAGCGCTGCGACCAGTCGGTGTCGCTGGCGATGACTTCGCGCAGCACCTCGAAGGCCTGCTGCAGCTGCGCCGAATCCCGTTCGCGGGCGTACAGCAGGTAGGTCGGAAAGTTGAATTCCGGGGCCTTTTCCACCCGTTCCAGCACGCCGCTGTCCAGGTAGCTTTGCACCACCCGGGTGCGGAAGTAGCCGCTGCCACCGCCTTCGAGAATGAACTGCAAGGCCAGCGGCCCGAGGTTGAAACCCACCGCGGCCTTGGCCTGATCCGGCAGCGCCGCGTCGTGCTGGCGACGGAAATCCTCGCCCCAATCGATGTACACATAAGGCTCGGGTTTGCCGGCCAGGCGCACCAGGATCAGCTTTTCCTCCAGCAACTGCTCGACCTGCAACCCCGGCCCGTACACCGGCTGGAACACCAGCGCGGCGTCCAGCACACCGAGCTCCAGCTGGCGTTGCAGGCTCGCGCCCTCGGCGATCTGGCTGCGCACCGCGTGGCTGGGAATCGCCTGGCGCAAGCGCCTTACCCAGTTGAGCATCAGCGGGTTGCACAGGCTGACTTCACCGCCGATGTGCAGCACGTTGCGATAACCGGCCAGCAGCGGCAGGTCGCGCTGGGCGGCTTCCCAGGTCTGCACCAGCTGGTTGGCGTAGACGATGAACGCCTCGCCGTCGGCCGTCAGCCGGGCCCCGGCGCGGTTGCGCACGAACAGCTTGCAGTTGAGCTGGCCTTCGAGGTTCTGCACCCGGGCGCTGATCGCGGTCTGGGTCAGGTGCAGGCGTTCGGCCGCGGCGATCAGGCTGCCGCTGCGGACGATTTGCAAAAAGGTGCGGGCCAGGTCGATGTCCATGTTGCCTCTGGGTCACGAAAGTCGAGCGCCATTGTAGCGAGCCTCGGCCATCGAACCAGGTTTTCAACTCTTGCCCGGGACTGACCATGACAAGCTGACAGCTGGATAACAGCCACGACATGTTGCAGTAAGCTTAGTTGTTTCCAACTCCGGCAACACCGCGACTTTACTGACGCCGTACAAATAATGTCTTATTTGTCAGGTTACTTCGTGAAATATCTTCCCCGACCCGACAAACAATATTTTCACAAAAACCCCACTTAACCTCGACACAACTCCTCGAAGAATTAACGGGCTCGCCATTCTGGGAATTGTCGATGTCGCAATCATTAAAAACCTCCTTCAATCATTATCTGCAGCAACTTTCCCGATATGCCTTGGTCGGCGTTCTCGCCACCTTGAGTCACTACGCGTTGTTCCTGGCCCTGCTCGCGTGCATGCCGGCGCTGCTGGCGAGCCTGCTGGGGGCCGGCCTGGGCACCTGGGTCAGCTACCAGGGCAACCGGCGCTGGACCTTCTCCCGGGCGGACCGCCAGGCCAGGGCGGATCAGGCCCTGCGGTTCTGCCTGACGGCCGCTGGCTACAACCTCGGCAATGCCTTGCTGATGCTGTTTTTGCTGCGCTTCGAACCTGACTCGCCACTGCTGATGCAAGTGCTCAGCACCCTCTGCCTGACCCTGGTCAGTTACTGGATAAACCGAACCTGGACTTTTAAAAATGAAGTTGCCTAGTTGCGTTCAATCAGACACGCACGACATGCTCAGCGTTATTATCTGCTGTTATAACGAAGCTCATGTCCTGCCCGAGTTTCATCGCCGCCTGATGTTGGTGATGCAGACACTTCCGGTAACTTACGAAGTATTGTATGTGAATGACGGGAGCCAGGATGGCAGTTGCGACTTATTGGAAGCGTTCTGCCACATGCCCGCTGTACGTTGCCTCAACTTGAGTCGCAACTTCGGCAAGGAGTCGGCGATGTCCGCCGGGCTCGATCATGCCACCGGCGATGCACTGCTGTTTATCGATGCCGACTTGCAGGACCCGCCGGAACTGATTCCGCTGATGGTCCGCCAATGGCTGGCCGGCAACGACATCGTCAACATGCAGCGCAGCGACCGGCGCAGCGACACCGCGGGCAAGCGCCTGAGCGCCCGGCTCTACTACAAGCTGATGAACCTGCTGGTGGACAAGTACCCGGTGCCACCGGACGTCAGCGACTTTCGCCTGATCGGCGCCGCGCCCCTGCACGCGCTGCGCGCCATGCCCGAGCGCGCCACCCTGATGAAAGGCCTGGTCAACTGGCTGGGCTTCAAGAGCGTGGAAATCCCCTACGAACGGGCGCGCCGCGGCGCCGGTGAGTCCAAATGGAGCCCCATGGCACTGGTGGACCTGGCCATGGAAGGCGTGCTGGCGTTCTCCCGCAAACCCCTGCGCTGGTTCAGCGTGCTCAGCCTGGCGGCCCTGCTGCTGACCGGCGGCTACCTGCTGCGCCAGTGGCTGATCGAGGCCTTCGACGTGCATCACCTGATCCTCGGCGCATTGGCCCTGGCCCTGGTGGGAATCGCCATGGTCGGCGAGTACATCGGCGCCACGCTGGTCGAGGTCAAGCGCCGCCCCCTGTATTTCCTGCGCAGCACCTTTGGCGGTTTTCCCCGGCGGCTGGAAGCACCGCCCAGCGTGCAGTCCAACGAACAAGACGAGATCCGATGAACAACCTTTCAACCCGCCACCTGTGGTGGCTGCTGCTCGGCATCCTGGGCCTGCGCCTGATGACCCTCGGCCTTTACCCCCTGATGGACACCTCGGAAGCGCGCTACGCCGAAATGGCGCGCAAGATGCTCGAACTCGACGACTGGGTAACCCCAATGTTCGACTACGGCGTGCCTTTCTGGGGCAAGCCGCCGCTGGCCTTCTGGACCCAGGCCCTGGGCATGCAGTTACTGGGCATCAACGAGTTCGCCGCGCGCTTGCCCGCCTGGCTGCTGCATGTCGGCAGTTGCCTGATCGTCATCCGCTTCGCCCGCGAGGAATACGACGAACGCACAGGGCTGGTGGCGGCCATCCTGTTTTCCAGCTCCAGCCTGGGCCTGGTCTCGGCGGGTGTGGTGCTGACCGATCCGGCCCTGGGCTTCGCCGTGTTGCTGGCCGGTTATGGCTTCTGGCGCGGCACCGTGCATGGCGACCGGGCCTGGGCCCTGGCCGGCTACTTCGGCCTCGGTCTGGGGCTGCTGGCCAAGGGACCGCTGGTGCTGGTGCTGATGGGCGTCCAGGCGGGGCTCTGGACCTTGCTGAACAAACAATGGCGCGCCCTCCGGGCCCTGCCCTGGTTCAGCGGCCTGGCGCTGATGCTGCTGGTGGCGCTGCCCTGGTATGTATGGACCGAACTGCGCAGCCCCGGGTTTCTCGATTACTTCCTAGTGGGCGAACACTGGAAACGCTATGTGATCAGCGACTGGGCCGGCGACCTGTATGGCAGCGCCCATGCCCGCCCGCCCGGCAGCATCTGGCTGGACCTGCTGCTGGCGCTGTTTCCCTGGAGCCTGTTCCTGCCCCTGCTGTACGGGGTCTATCGGCAGCAGGCGGGCATGCGTCCCAGCCTGAGCTTCATCAGCCTGTGGGCGCTCACCACCCCGCTGTTCTTCACCTTCTCCGGCAACATCCTCTGGACCTATGTGCTGCCCGCCCTGCCCGCCTGGTGCCTGCTGCTGGCGCTGGCCCTGCGCACGCGCTTGAACGCCCCCGGCAAACTGGTGGCCGGCCTGGCGCTGGCCCTGCCCCTGGGGATGACGGTCGCGGTG
Source organism: Pseudomonas sp. GW821-FHT09E12 (assembly GCF_059416085.1). Classification (NCBI taxonomy): domain Bacteria; kingdom Pseudomonadati; phylum Pseudomonadota; class Gammaproteobacteria; order Pseudomonadales; family Pseudomonadaceae; genus Pseudomonas; species Pseudomonas sp. GW821-FHT09E12. The sequence continues at coordinate 236,321 of NZ_JBWKOM010000007.1, forward strand.
GTCGAGGGCGGAACCTTCCAGCGCCCACAGAACCAGCAAGCCCTGGCCCGGGCCTGGAGCGACCTGCAAGCGACCGAGGCCGCGCCGCTGTACTACTGGGGGCGGCGCTCCTATTCAGGGGAGTTCTACAGCGCGGGGCAGGCGCGGCGGGTCAAGGACCTCGCGGAGTTGCCCGCCAGCGGCGCCTTCTACCTGGCGCGCCGGGCCAAGGACTTGGGCCGGGACCGCGCGCAGCTGCAACCCCTGGGCTGCGAGGAGCGGCTGCGGGCCAGCCAGAGCGTGCTGTTCAAGTGTTCCGGGCGTTGAAGGCAGGCCATGGGCGGCGCTGTCGCGAGCCCCGCGCGCCCATGCAAAAATGCACAGCCAACCTGCAGTTATCCCGGTTGTACATGGCAAATTTGCACTGTTACGATCCCTCATCGTTCGCGCGCGAACACACCTATAAAGAACAATAAAAGCAGGGAGTTAGTGATGACTGCTCAGGTTCCATCCCAGGCCACGCGAGACGCCGGCGCCACGTCGGTCGAGGCCTCGCCACAGGACGTGCTGGCCGAAGTCCGCAACCATATCGGTCACCTGACCCTCAACCGCCCCGCCGGCCTCAATGCCATCACCCTCGGCATGGTGCGCACCCTGCAGCGCCAGCTCGATGCCTGGGCCCAGGACCCGCAGGTGCACGCGGTGGTCCTGCGCGGCGCCGGCGAAAAAGCCTTCTGCGCCGGCGGCGATATCCGCACCCTGTACGACAGCTACCAGAACGGCCAGACCCTGCACGAGGAATTCTTCGTCGAGGAATACGCGCTGGACCTGGCGATCCACCGTTACCGCAAGCCGGTGCTGGCGCTGATGGACGGTTTTGTCCTCGGCGGCGGCATGGGCCTGGTCCAGGGCGCCGACCTGCGGCTGGTCACCGAGCGCAGCCGCCTGGCGATGCCGGAAGTCGGCATCGGTTATTTCCCGGATGTCGGCGGCAGTTATTTCCTGTCGCGCATCCCCGGCGAGCTGGGCATCTACCTGGGGGTCAGCGGCGTGCAGATCCGCGCCGCCGACGCCCTGTACTGCGGGCTGGCGGACTGGTACCTGGAGAGCGACCAGCTGAGCCTGCTGGACCAGCGCCTCGACAGCCTGCAATGGCACGACACCCCGCTCAAGGATCTGCAAGGCCTGCTGGCCAAGCTCGGTGTGCAGCAACTGCCGGATGCGCCACTGGCGGCGCTGCGCCCGGCCATCGACCACTTCTTTGCCCAGGCCGATGTACCGAGCATCGTGCAGCAACTGCGCGAAGTGACCCTGGGCGATACTCATGAATGGGCTGTCAGCACTGCCGACCTGCTGTCGACCCGCTCACCCCTGGCCATGGCTGTGACCCTGGAAATGCTCCGACGCGGCCGCCAGTTGAGCCTGGAACAGTGTTTCGCCCTGGAGCTGCACCTGGACCGCCAGTGGTTCGAGCGCGGCGACCTGATCGAGGGCGTGCGCGCCCTGCTGATCGACAAAGACAAGAACCCACGCTGGAACCCACCGACCCTGCAGGCGCTGGACGCCGCGCACGTGGCGAGTTTCTTCAGCGCTTTCGACCCCAGCCGGAGCTGAGCCATGCACGACATTGAATTGAGCGAAGAGCAGGTGATGATCCGCGACATGGCCCGGGACTTCGCCCGCGGTGAAATCGCCCCCCATGCCCAGGCCTGGGAAAAGGCCGGCTGGATCGACGACACCCTGGTGGCGAAGATGGGCGAACTGGGCCTGCTGGGCATGGTGGTGCCCGAGGAATGGGGCGGCACCTACGTCGACTACGTGGCCTACGCCCTGGCGGTGGAAGAAATCTCCGCCGGCGACGGCGCCACCGGTGCGCTGATGAGCATCCACAACTCGGTGGGCTGCGGGCCGATCCTCAACTACGGCAGCGCGGAACAGAAACAGACCTGGCTGGCGGACCTGGCCAGCGGCCAGGCAATCGGCTGCTTCTGCCTGACCGAACCCCAGGCCGGTTCCGAAGCCCACAACCTGCGCACCCGCGCCGAACTCAAGGACGGCCAGTGGGTGATCAACGGCGCCAAGCAGTTCGTCAGCAACGGCCGGCGCGCCAAGCTGGCCATCGTCTTCGCGGTGACCGATCCCGAGCTGGGCAAGAAAGGCCTGTCGGCGTTCCTGGTGCCCACCGACACCCCGGGATTCGTGGTTGACCGCAGCGAACACAAGATGGGCATCCGCGCCTCGGACACCTGCGCGGTGACCTTCAACCAGTGCACCGTCCCTGAAGCCAACCTGCTGGGCGAGCGCGGCAAGGGCCTGGCCATCGCCCTGTCCAACCTCGAAGGCGGCCGCATCGGCATCGCCGCCCAGGCCCTGGGTATCGCCCGTGCCGCGTTCGAGGCGGCGCTGGCCTACGCCCGCGAGCGGGTGCAGTTCGACAAGCCGATCATCGAGCACCAGAGCATCGCCAACCTGCTGGCCGACATGCACACCCGCCTCAACGCCGCGCGCCTGCTGATCCTGCATGCCGCGCGCCTGCGCAGCGCCGGCCAGCCGTGCCTGTCGGAAGCCTCCCAGGCCAAGCTGTTCGCCTCGGAAATGGCCGAGAAGGTCTGCTCCTCGGCGATCCAGATCCACGGCGGCTACGGCTACCTCGAGGACTACCCGGTGGAGCGCTACTACCGGGACGCTCGGATCACCCAGATCTACGAAGGCTCCAGCGAGATCCAGCGCATGCTGATCGCCCGGGAGTTGAAGCACTATCTGTTGTGACCCCAAAAGCTTCGCGGGCAAGCCTCGCTCCTACAGGCGCGCGTGTTGATCGCTATGACGCAAACAACACAACCCCGTAGGAGCGAGGCTTGCCCGCGAAAGCATTTCAACCCCCGCCAACCGATGTAGCCGCTGGCGCAGCCTGCGATCGACCGGGACGGTCGCAAGGCGGGCAACGCGGTTCGGTAGATGAACCGCGTCAAGGCCGACAGCGAGTCCTTCGGCCTCGATCGCAGGCTGCGCCAGCGGCTACAGGCACACGCGCTACCCGCGATAGCTTCCGTCACCACACAAAAAAATCGCAGCCAAGGCTGCGATTTTTCATGGCGAGCGACAACCCGGACTATTTGTCCTTGAACTGCGCCTCGCGCTTGGCGATGAACGCCGCCATGCCTTCCTTCTGGTCCTCGGTGGCGAAGGCCGCATGGAACACCCGGCGCTCGAAACGCACGCCTTCCGAGAGGCTGACTTCGAAGGCGCGGTTCACGCTTTCCTTGATCATCATGCTCACCGGCAGCGATTTGCCGGCGATCAGCGCCGCGACTTTCAACGCCTCGTCCAACAGCTCATCGGCCGGCACGATGCGCGCGACGATGCCACAACGCTCGGCTTCCACCGCATCGATGAAACGCCCGGTCAGGCACATTTCCATGGCCTTGGCCTTGCCCACGGCGCGGGTCAGGCGCTGGGTGCCGCCCATGCCCGGCAACACCCCGAGATTGATTTCCGGCTGGCCGAATTTTGCGTTGTCGCCGGCCAGGATGAAGTCGCACATCAACGCCAGTTCACAGCCACCGCCCAGGGCAAAACCGTTGACCGCGGCGATGATCGGCTTGCGCCGGTTGGCCACCCGGTCGCTGTCGCTGAACAGGTCGTCCATGTAGATCCGCGGGTAGGTCAGCTCGGCCATTTCCTTGATGTCGGCGCCGGCGGCGAAGGCCTTCTTCGAGCCGGTGAGGACGATGCAGCCGATCCGTGGATCGGCTTCCAGGCTGTCCAGGGCCTGGTTCACTTCGCTGACGATCTGCGCATTGAGGGCGTTCAGTGCCTGCGGGCGGTTGAGGGTGATCAGGCCGACGCGGTCCTTGATCTCCAACAGAATGGTTTCGTAACTCATGGATCAGCTCCTGCTAAAAGTCAGAGGTTGCGCGAAATGACCATGCGCTGAATGTCGCTGGTGCCTTCGTAGATCTGGCAGACCCGCACATCGCGGTAGATGCGCTCCAGCGGAAAGTCATTCAAGTAGCCATAGCCGCCCAGGGTTTGCAAGGCGGCGGAACAGACCTTCTCGGCCATTTCCGAGGCGAACAGCTTGGCCATCGACGCCTCCACCAGCGCCGGCTTGCCGCTGTCGCGCAGGGCCGCGGCGTAGTGCACCATCTGCCGCGCCACGGCGATCTGGGTGGCCATGTCCGCCAGGCGGAAAGCCACCGCCTGATGCTCGATGATCGGCTTGCCGAAGCTCTGCCGCTCGCGGGCGTAGTCACGGGCGGCCTCGAAAGCCGCGCGGGCCATGCCCACCGATTGCGAGGCGATGCCAACGCGACCGCCTTCGAGGTTGGCCAGGGCGATCTTGTAGCCCTCGCCCTCCTCGCCCAGGCGGTTGGCCAGCGGCACCTTCACGTCCTCGAAGAGAATCTGGCAGGTGTCGGAGGCGTGCTGGCCGAGCTTGTCTTCCACCCGCGCGACGCTGTAGCCCGGCGAGTCGGTGGGCACGATAAAGGCGCTGATGCCGCGCTTGCCTGCCGCCGGGTCGGTCACCGCGAACACGATCACCACCCCGGCGTTCTGCCCGGAGGTAATGAACTGCTTGCAGCCGTTGAGCACGTAATGCTCGCCCTCCCGCCGCGCGCGGGTTTTCAGGCTGCTGGCGTCGGAGCCGGCCTGGGGTTCGGTCAGGGCGAAGGCGCCGAGCATGGCGCCGCTGGCCAGGGGCTTGAGGAAACGCTCCTTCTGCTCGTCGTTGCCGAACTTGAGGATCGGCACGCACCCCACCGAGTTGTGCACGCTCATGATGGTCGAGCAGGCGCCGTCGCCGGCGGCGATCTCTTCCAGGGCCATGGCGTAGGCCAGGTAACCGGTGTCGCAACCGCCCCACTGCTCCGGCACCAGCATGCCGAAGAAGCCCAGCCCGGCCATCTCGCCGATGGCCTCGCGGGGGAAGCGATGCTCGCGGTCCCATTCGGCGGCGAACGGCTTCAGGCGTTCCTGGGCGAACTGTCGGGCCGCGTCGCTGATCTGCTGTTGTTCGTCATTAGGCAGCATGCTGATTCCTTAATACAGGCATTCGACGGCCATGGCCGTGGCTTCGCCGCCGCCGATGCAGATGGCCGCGACGCCGCGCTTCAGGCCTTGCTGGCGCAGGGCCGAGAGCAGGGTCACCAGGATCCGCGCGCCGGACGCGCCGATCGGGTGGCCCAGGGCACAAGCGCCGCCGTGGACGTTGACCTTGTCGTGGGGGATTTCCAGCTTCTGCATGGTGACCAGGCTGACCACGGCAAAGGCTTCGTTGATTTCGAACAGCTCGACCTGGTCGATGGACCAGCCGGTTTTCTTCAGCAGCGTCTTGATCGCCCCGACCGGGGCCACCGGGAACAGCCCCGGGGTGTCGGCGAACGCCGCGTGACCGTGGATCACCGCCAGCGGCTTGAGGCCACGTTTCTCCGCCTCGGAACGGCGCATCAGCACCAGGGCCGCGGCGCCGTCGGAGATCGAGCTGGAGTTGGCCGCGGTGACGGTGCCGCCGTCGCGGAACGCCGGTTTCAGCGCGGCGATCTTGTCCAGCCTGGCCTTGGGTGGCTGTTCGTCGTCGCTGATGGTCTGCTGTTCCTTGCCGACGGTGACCTGCAGCGGCACGATTTCCGCATTGAAGCTGCCGTCCTTGATCGCCTGCTGGGCGCGGGTCAGCGAGGCCACGGCGAAGGCGTCCTGGGCTTCGCGGCTGAAGCCGTTATCCTGGGCGCAGTCTTCGGCGAAGGTGCCCATCAGCCGGCCCTTGTCGTAGGCGTCTTCGAGGCCGTCGAGGAACATGTGGTCGAGCACCCGCCCGTGGCCCATGCGGTAGCCGCTGCGGGCGCGGTCCAGCAGGTAAGGCGCGTTGGACATGCTTTCCATGCCGCCGGCGATCACTACCTCGGCGCTGCCGGCCAGCAGCATGTCGTGGGCGGCGATGGTCGCGGCCATGCCGGAGCCGCACATCTTGTTCAGGGTGGTGCAGCGGGTGGCCTTGTCCAGCCCGGCGCCCAGCGCCGCCTGACGGGCCGGCGCCTGGCCGAGACCGGCCGGCAGCACGCAGCCGAACAGCACTTCATCGACGCTGTCGCTGGCCACCCCGGCACGCTCGACGGCGGCACGGATAGCGGCGGCGCCAAGCTGCGGCGCGGTCAGGCTTTTCAGCTCGCCCTGGAAGCCGCCCATGGGGGTGCGGACGGCGCTGACGATAACGATCGGATCCTGGTTCATGATCAATCCTCTTTACTTGGCTGCCATGCGCAAGGCGCCGTCGAGACGGATCACCTCGCCATTGAGCATGCTGTTGCTAATGATATGCCCGACCAGCGCGGCGTACTCGTCCGGCTTGCCCAGGCGTGGCGGGAACGGCACGCCGGCGGCCAGCGACGCGCGGACTTCGTCGCTCATGCCGGCCATCATCGGGGTTTCGAAAATGCCCGGGGCGATGGTCATCACCCGGATGCCGAAGCGCGCCAGCTCGCGGGCGGCCGGCAGGGTCAGGCTGGCGATGGCGCCCTTGGACGCGGCATAGGCGGCCTGGCCGATCTGTCCGTCGAAGGCCGCCGCCGAGGCGGTGTTGATGATCACCCCGCGCTCGCCGTCGGCGTTCGGTTCGCCTTCGGCAATTGCCGCCGCGGCCAGGCGCATCAGGTTGAAGCTGCCGATCAGGTTGACGTTGATCACCTGGCTGAAGCTGGCCAGGGCATGGGGACCGTGCTTGCCGAGGATCTTCTCGCCGCGCACGATGCCGGCGCAGTTGACCAGCCCGTGCAAGCCGCCGAACGCCTTGAGCGTGGCCTGCACCGCCGCTTCGGCGGCCGCTTCGTCAGTGATATCGGCGACCGTGCTCTGGCAACCGAGCTGGCGCGCCTGGGCCGCGACAGCCTCGGCGTTGAGATCCACCAGCATTACCTGGGCACCGGCCTTGACCAGCATCTGCGCGGTGGCCGCGCCGAGACCGGAAGCGCCGCCGCTGACGAGAAAAACCTTGTTTTCGATGTGCATCATGAGTTCCTGGGTAATTCAGGCCGAAGCCTTGTGCGCCGCGGCCTCTTGAGCCTTGGCGATTTCCTGGTTGCGCAGGATGAAGCGCTGCAACTTGCCGCTTGGGGTTTTCGGCAATTCGCTGACAAATTCGATTTCACGGGGGTACGAGTGCGCGGCCAGGCGCTTGCGCACATGCTGGCGCAGCTCTTCGGCCAGCTCCGGCGCGGCGCGGTACTGCGGGCTGAGCACGACGAAGGCCTTGACCAGCTCGGTGCGCTCCGGATCGGGCTTGCCGATCACCGCCGCCTCGACCACCGCCGGGTGCTCGATCAGCGCGCTCTCGACGTCGAACGGGCCGACCCGGTAACCGGAGGTGGTGATCACGTCGTCGCTGCGCCCGACGAAGCTGATGCTGCCGTCCGGGTTCAGCTCCACGGTGTCGCCGCTGAGGTAGTAGTTGCCGACGAAGGCCTTGGTCACCACGCCGTGGTAGCCGTTGAACCAGCACATCGGCGACTGGCTGCGGTCGATGGCGAGGATCCCCGGCTGGCCGACCGACAGTTCCTGGTGCTGCTCGTCGAGCACTACGATGCGGTGGCCCGGCGAGGCGAAACCGGCCGCGCCGACATGCACCGGGTGCTCCAGGCCGTGGTGGTTGCACAGGACCATGCCCAGTTCGGTCTGGCCGTAATGGTCGTGGATCACCACGCCAAGGTTGTCGGCGAACCAGCGGATCACCTCCGGGTTCAGCGGCTCGCCGGCGCTGCTGACAATGCGCAGCTTGCCCTTGATCGAGCGGGCGAACTCGTCGCCGCCGGCGATCAGCAGGCGGTACGCGGTTGGTGAACCGGTGAGGTTGCTGATCCCGTATTTGTTGATCACCCGGCAAGTGCTTTCCAGGGTGAAGGGCCCATCGTAGAAGGTGATCGGGTGGCCCAGGCCCAGCGGGCCGGTGACGCCGAAGTAGATGCCATAGGCCCAGCCCGGGTCGGCGACGTTCCAGAACGCGTCTTCGGGGCGCAGGTCGACGGCGTCGCGGGTGTAGCTCTGGAACGCGACGATGGCCTTGAGCGGCACGTACAGGGCTTTGGACGGGCCGGTGGTGCCGGAGGTGAACATCAGCAGGAACGGGTCTTCGCCGGTCAGCAGCACGGGTTCGCACTGCGCCGGGTAATTGCCCAGCTCGGCCCAGAAACTGAAGTCGCCACGGACGATGCCCTGGCCCTTGGCGCCCGCGACCGTGACGATGGTCGGGCAGTCCGCCACTTCAGCGAGCTTTGGCCGGTTGACCGCGTCGGTCACCACCACCTTGGCCCCGGAACTGCCCAGGCGGTGTTCGATGGCCTTGGGGCCGAAGGCGGTGAACAGCGGCTGGTAGACCGCGCCGATGCGCCAGGTGGCGAGTACCGCGATCAACAGTTCGACGTTGCGCGGCAGCAGGCCGGCGACCTTGTCGCCCTGGCCCACGCCCTGGGCCAGCAGGAAGTTGGCGAAACGCGCGGCCTGGTCCTGCAACTCGCTGAAGGTGTAGGTCGCGCTGCTGCCGTCGCGGCCCTCCCAGAACAGCGCGATGCGCCCCGGCAAGGCGTGCCGGTCACAGCATTCGACGCAGGCATTGAGGGCCGACAAGGAGCCGTGCAGGGCCGCGTCGACGGTGTGCTGATAATTGAAGTGTGCCGTGGCAGACAGGTAATCGCGCATTGCCAGAATCCCTCGCTGTTCTTATTAGGATGGGAACCAATGGGAACCACAAAGACATCAGGCAAATACTGGCGCCACGGCCCGGGCGGGACAATGGTCAAAGCTTTCAAGTTGCGTGACTGGTTTGGCCAAGAATCCCATGGCGATCAAGCCCCTGTAGCCGCTGCCGAGGCTGCGAGGCTGCGACCGACCGCGCAGCGGTCGCAAGCCGGGCGGCGCGTTCGGCCTGACGCACGGCAAGCTCAGGTTTTGCGGCAACTGCGTTGCCGATCGCAGCCTCGCGCTGCTCGGCAGCGGCTACCCAGGTTCCCCGTAGCCGCTGCCGCAGGGAGGCGCTCAGGTCGGGTCGTTGAGGATCAGGCTGCGGTAGTGCCCGGGGTTGGAGCCGGACCACTTGCGAAAGGCCTTGTAGAACGAGCTGGCGTCGGCGAAGCCCAGGCGGCTGGCGATTTCCGTGAAGCTGATCTGCGGCTCGGCCAGCCAGGCGATCGCCAGCTCCTTGCGCACCCCGTCCTTGAGGCCCTGGTAGGTCTGCCCTTCTTCCGCCAGGCGGCGGCGCAGGGTCGAGGCCGACATGCACAAGCTGTGGGCCAGGCTCTCGGTCTCCGGCCACTGGGCCGCGGGCAGCTGGCGCAGGTCGTGCTTGATGCGGCTGGCCAGGCTCTCTGGGTCGCGGTATTTGACCAGGATGTTGGCCGGCGCCTGGGCCAGGAAGCGCTTGAGCTCCTCGTCACTGCGCTTGATCGGCAAATCCAGGCAGTCGGCGGCAATGATCATCCGCGTGCGCGGCCGGTCGAAGCGCAGGTTCTGCGAGAACATCACCTGGTAGTCGTCACAGAAATCCGGCTCCGGGCAGCGCAGCTCGATGGCCAGGATCGGGATGCGCCGCCCGGCCAGCCAGCAGGCCACGCCGTGGACGATCATCCAGTAGGTGAAATAGGTGAAGGCGCGGCGCGGTGCCTGCTCATCCTCCAGCAGGACGATCTCCGCCAGGCTCTGCTGGCGCACCAATTGGGCCGGCAGCCGTTCGAGCATCAGCGACAGGAACGCCAGCCCGGATTCCAGGCCCGCGGCCAGGTTCTGCCGGGCCATGGCGGTGCGACAGAGAAACGCCAGGCTGCCGGATTTCAGCTTGCGCGGGTCCATGCCGAAGAACTCGTCGTCCGTGCGCCGGGCCAGCAGGCGCCACAGCCGGGCATAGGCCAGCGCGGGCACGCGGGCGGCACTGACATCCAGCCGGGCCGGGTCGATACCGGCCTTGAGCAGCACTTCATCGCTGGCGGCACCCGGGGCGCAGCTTTGCAGCAGCGCTTCGCGCACCAGTTGCATGGAGATGGTGTCTTTTTCCGACATCGCGCTGAACGGCTTCCTGCATAAAGAGATGGCCGGTCATCTTAGGCAGTGACCGGTAAAAAGCCAGAGCGCTTTTATCTAAAGTGCAGCATACGTCCGACACCCAGTAGTGACTTTTACTGGGCTCCCTCTAGAAACGTCCTAAATTTTGCGGGATAGCCGCAAGTAGCCCCCTCGCAGCCGTTCTTAGCAATCAATCTCAAATAGGATTAACTCTCACCAAAAAGAGAGCGTTTCTTATGCAAACGAAAGCCCCATCGACACTGCCACCACATCGCCTGCTGGCCTCTACCCTGGGCCTTGCCCTCGCCTCCTGCGCCGGCGCGGCCGAAGCCGGCGAACGGCAGAAATCCCTGCAACTGGACAACATCAAGGTCGAGGCCGAGCAACCCGGTTCCCGCATCGAACGCTCGGCCTCCACCAAGTACGTGGCGCCGCTGCTGGACACCCCGCAGACCATCACCGTGGTGCCACCCAAGCTGATCCAGGAACAGCAGGCGCTGAGCCTGCGCCAGGTGCTGTCGAACGTGTCCGGCATCACCTTCAATGCCGGCGAAGGCGGTGGCGGCTCGGGGGACAGCATCAACATCCGTGGCTTCTCGGCCAACAGCAACATGCAGATCGACGGCCTGCGCGACAGCGCGCAGACCAACCGTTCCGACACCTTCAACGTCGAGCAGGTGGAGGTCATCAAGGGCCCCAACTCGGTGTTCGGCGGCGCCGGCACCACCGGCGGCAGCATCAACGTGGTCAGCAAGCAGCCCAAGAACCAGGCCTTCACCCGCCTTGGCGGCAGCCTCGGCAGCGACAACTACTACCGCCTGACGCTGGACAGCAACCAGCCGCTGGAAGGTGTCGGCCAGGACAGCGCGGTGCGGATCAACCTGATGGGCCATCAGAACGATGTGCCCGGCCGCGAGAAAATCGACCGCGAGCGCTGGGGCATCGCGCCCTCGTTGCGCCTGGGCTTCAGCGACGCCACCCGGCTGACCCTCAGCGCTTTCCACCAGAGCGACGACAACCTGCCGGACTATGGCGTGCCGGCGCTCGACGGCAAGAAGCTGGCCGGGGTCAAGCGCGATGCCTATTTCGGCTGGAAGAACCTCGACAAGGAAGAGATCGAACAGAACGCCTTCACCGCCGACTTCGAGCATGACTTCAACGACCACCTGCGCCTGCAGAACCTCACGCGCTACAGCCGCACCGCGCGCGATACCGTCGTCTCGGCGTCCCATGTCAATACCAGCGGCCTGCCGGCGGGTCGCTACCGCCCGGCCGGGCCCCAGGCCTACGGGCGCGACGCCACCACCGAGATGTGGATCAACCAGAGCAACCTGATCGGCGACTTCGAATTCGCCGGCATGCGCCACGACCTGGCGGCGGGCCTGGAACTGTCGCGGGAAACCCTCGACCTGAAGACCTACAACCATGGCCTGAGCACGGCCCTGTATCCGCGCAACGGCTACGCCCTTGGCAGCCCGCCCGGGCGCTGGAACGGCCCGGTCAACAAGGCCACCAGCGGCTACACCGAAACCACCCTCAAAGGCCAGGCGTACTACCTGTTCGATAACATCGCCCTAAGCGAGCGCTGGGACCTCAACCTCGGCCTGCGCTACGACAAGATCAAGGGCGATGTCGACAAATACTCGGCCAGCCATGTGAAGAGCGACAGCCTGGCCTCGGACACGAACAAGGCCAGCGCGCGCACCGGGCTGGTGTTCAAGCCGACCGAAAACGGGCGCATCTATGCCGCCTGGGGGAATTCCTTCAACCCTTCCGCCGAGAACCTGGCCTCCACCGGCGGCGGCTTGAGCAAGGGCAACCAGGACCTGGCGCCGGAGAAGAACGAGACCTGGGAACTGGGCACCAAGTGGGAGCTGCTGGACAAGCGCCTGGAACTGGACGGAGCGCTGTTTCGCGTAGAGAAGAGCAACGCCCGGGAAACCATGGCCGACGGTTCGACCCAACTGGCCGGCAAGCAGCGGGTGCAAGGTGTGGAAATCGGCGTCACCGGGCATGTCAGCGAGCAGTGGGATGTGTTCGCCAACTACACCTTCCTCGACAGTGAAATCCTCAACGCGGCGAACACCGCCTCGGGCATCGCACGCAAGGGCCAGGCCCTGGGCAACACGCCGCCGCGCTCGCTCAACCTGTGGACCACCTATGAGTTGCCAGCCGGCTGGACCCTGGGTTACGGCACTCGTTATGTCAGCGAGCGCAACGTCAGCTCCAGCACCCGCGCCAAGCTGGATGCCTACTGGGTGCACAACGCCATGCTCGGCTACAAGGTCAACCACAACCTCGACCTGCAGTTGAACGTCAACAACCTGTTCGACAAGGACTACGTGGAACGGGTGCGCCAGCAGAGCGGCTCGACGACACGCTCCTCGGCCATCGAATACGGCGACGCGCGCGCGGCGATCATGTCGGCCACCTATAGCTTCTGACCCCTCCCCTCAGTGCGAAGCCCCGGTCGACCGGGGCTTCGCCACTGTCATCGGCACCTTCTCGCCGTTCTCCGGTCCAGGCCGCCACGGTAAAAAAACCAATACGCAATCTCCCCTGTTTTACCCGGCCCGAACGGGCGAATCCTTGGCCCATGGCGGCTTGCGCCGGGCGAAGGCTTTCATCGCAGTGCAAAAAAGTATCAATTCAAGTGTCAGGGATGATTTGTCAGGCGCGGTCGTTGAGGGCTGTAATCAGCCCACATTCTTCCCAGCATCCGGAAGACACAACAACAATAACCGTCCTTCTGCCGCCCACCGGGCCCGGAAGAGGAGTGCACGATGAAACCCTGCATCAAAGCCCTGCTCGTCACCACCTGCATGACCTTAAGCGGCGTCAGCCTCGGCGCCCAGACCGTGACTATCGCCACCGTCAACAACAGCGACATGATCCGCATGCAGAAACTCTCGAAGGCCTTCGAGAGCGAGCACCCGGACATCAAGCTGAACTGGGTGGTGCTCGAAGAGAACGTGCTGCGCCAGCGCCTGACCACCGACATCGCCACCCAGGGCGGGCAATTCGACGTGCTGACCATCGGCATGTACGAAGCCGCACTCTGGGGCGCCAAGGGCTGGCTGCAACCGATGCAGGACCTGCCCGCCGCCTATGACCTGCAGGACATCTTCCCTGCGGTCCGCGAAGGCCTGTCGGCCAAGGGCACGCTGTACGCCCTGCCGTTCTACGCCGAAAGCTCGATGACCTACTACCGCACCGACCTGTTCAAGGACGCCGGCCTGGTCATGCCCGAACACCCGACCTGGGAACAGATCGGCGAATTCGCCGGCAAGCTCAACAAACCCGAGCAGGAACAGTACGGCATCTGCCTGCGCGGCAAGGCCGGCTGGGGCGAAAACATGGCCCTGATCACCACCCTGGCCAACGGTTTCGGCGCGCGCTGGTTCAATGAGCAGTGGCAGCCGGAATTCACCGGGCCGGAATGGAAAAACGCCCTGGCCTTCTACGTCGACACCATGAAAAAGGCCGGCCCGCCCGGCGCCTCCAGCAACGGTTTCAACGAGAACCTGGCGCTGTTCAACAGCGGCAAGTGCGCGATCTGGGTCGACGCCAGCGTCGCCGGCTCCTTCGTCACCGACAAGGCGCAGAGCAAGGTCAGTGAACACGTCGGCTTTACCTACGCGCCGCAGCAGGTGACTGACAAGGGCAGCGCCTGGATGTACTCCTGGGCGCTGGCGATCCCCACCAGTTCCAAGGCCAAGGACGCCGCGCAAACCTTCTCCACCTGGGCCACGTCCAAGGAATACGGGGCCCTGGTCGCCGAGAAAGACGGCATCGCCAACGTACCGCCGGGTACCCGTGCCTCCACCTACAGCGAGGCCTATATGCAAGCCGCGCCGTTCGCCAGGGTGACCCTGGAATCGCTGAAAGTCGCCGACCCGACCAGGCCGACCCTCAAGCCGGTGCCCTACATCGGTATCCAGCTGGTGACCATCCCCGAGTTCCAGGCCATCGGCACCCAGGTCGGCAAGCTGTTCTCCGCCGCGCTGATCGGCCAGACCACGGTCGACCAGGCCCTGGCCGCCGCGCAGCAGACCACCGAACGCGAAATGAAACGCGCCGGCTACCCCAAGTAATCCCCCATCCCTGTACCTGTAGGAGCGAGCTTGCTCGCGATGCTTTCCACGCCTTCGGCGTGATCGCGAGCAAGCTCGCTCCTACGGGAGGGAACGCATCTGTACCGGAACGGTTGTGATCGCCATGAATACCTCGACTGCCAACGCTCATCTGCAAATCCCCCAGGCCGCGCGCAAGCGCCGCCTGCTCAACCCCGGCTGGTTCCTGGTCAGCCCCTCGGTGGCGCTGTTGCTGCTGTGGATGATCGTGCCGCTGGGCATGACCCTGTACTTCTCGCTGATCCGCTACAACCTGCTGTACCCCGGCGAGAACCAGTTCGTCGGCCTGGAGAACTTCAGCTACTTCCTCACCGACTCGGGCTTCCTGCCCGGGGCCGCCAACACCCTGTTGCTGGTGGGCAGCGTGCTGCTGATCAGCGTGGTGTTCGGGGTGCTAATCAGCGCCCTGCTGGAGGCCAGCGAGTTCCTCGGCCGCGGCATTGTCCGGGTGCTGCTGATCTCGCCGTTCTTCATCATGCCCACGGTGGGCGCGCTGATCTGGAAGAACCTGATCTTCCACCCGGTGTCGGGGATTCTCGCCGCGCTGTGGAAGCTGTTCGGCGCCCAGCCGGTGGACTGGCTGGCCCACTACCCGCTGCTGTCGGTCATCATCATTGTCTCGTGGCAATGGCTGCCGTTCGCGATCCTGATCCTGATGACCGCCATGCAGTCGCTGGACCAGGAACAGAAGGAAGCCGCGCGCCTGGATGGCGCCGGGGCCATCGCGATCTTCTGGCACCTGACCCTGCCGCACCTGGCGCGGCCGATCGCGGTGGTGGTGATGATCGAGACGATCTTCCTGCTCTCGGTGTTCGCCGAAATCTTCACCACCACCAACGGTGGCCCGGGCTACGCCTCGACCAACCTCGCCTACCTGATCTACAACCAGGCGCTGGTGCAGTTTGACGTGGGCATGGCCTCGGCCGGCGGCCTGATCGCCGTGGTCATCGCCAATATCGCCGCGATCATCCTGGTACGGATGCTCGGCAAAAACCTGACTGACAAGCCCTGAGGTGCGCGCCATGACCCTGCAACAATCCCGCCGCTTGCAAAGCCTGCTGCTCGGCACCCTGGCCTGGGCCATCGCGGTCCTGATCTTCTTCCCGATCTTCTGGATGCTGCTGACCAGCTTCAAGAGCGAAATCGACGCCTTTGCCACCCCGCCGCAGTTCATCTTCACGCCGACGCTGGAGAACTACCTGCACATCAACGAGCGCAGCAACTACTTCGCCTTCGCCTGGAACTCGGTGGTGATCTCCTTCAGCGCCACCGCCCTGTGCCTGCTGATCGCGGTACCGGCGGCCTACTCCATGGCCTTCTTTGAAACCCGCAACACCAAGCGCACCCTGCTGTGGATGCTGTCGACCAAGATGCTGCCGCCGGTGGGCGTGCTGATGCCGATCTACCTGCTGGCCAAGAGCTTTGGCCTGCTGGACACGCGCATCGCGCTGATCGCGATCTACACCCTGATCAACCTGCCGATCGTGGTCTGGATGATTTACACCTACTTCAAGGACATCCCCCGGGACATCCTCGAGGCCGCGCGGCTGGACGGCGCGACCCTGGGCCAGGAAATGCTCCGGGTGCTGCTGCCGATCGCCAAGGGCGGGCTGGCCTCCACCGTGTTGCTGTCGCTGATCCTGTGCTGGAACGAGGCGTTCTGGTCGCTGAACCTGACCTCGTCCAACGCCGCGCCGCTGACCGCGCTGATCGCCTCCTACTCCAGCCCCGAAGGGCTGTTCTGGGCCAAGCTCTCGGCGGTCTCGACCCTGGCCTGCGCGCCGATCCTGATCTTCGGCTGGATCAGCCAGAAACAACTGGTGCGCGGCCTGTCCTTCGGCGCCGTGAAATAACCAGACGACTCACTACCTGTAGCCGCTGCCGAAGGCTGCGATCGAGCCGCAGGCTCGCCAGCGATCGCACAGACGCCGAGGCCCCTTCGGTGCCTGTCGCAGCCTGCGGCAGCGGCTACACCGACATTCAGAAACATGGAGGCCCGTCATGGCCAACCTGAAAATCAACAATCTGCAAAAAGGCTTCGAAGGTTTTTCCATCATCAAAGGCATCGACCTGGAGGTGCGCGACAAGGAGTTCGTGGTCTTCGTCGGCCCCTCGGGCTGCGGCAAGTCCACCCTGCTGCGGCTGATCGCCGGGCTGGAGGAAGTCAGCGGCGGCACCATCGAACTCGATGGCCGCGACATCACCGAGGTCAGCCCGGCCAAGCGCGACCTGGCCATGGTGTTCCAGACCTACGCCCTGTACCCGCACATGAGCGTGCGCAAGAACATGTCCTTCGCCCTGGACCTGGCCGGCGTGCCGAAAGCCGAGGTGCAACAGAAGGTCGACGAAGCCGCGCGCATCCTCGAACTGGGGCCGATGCTCGAACGCAAGCCCAAGCAGCTGTCCGGCGGCCAGCGCCAGCGCGTAGCGATTGGCCGGGCCATCGTGCGCAACCCGAAGATCTTCCTGTTCGACGAGCCGCTGTCCAACCTCGACGCGGCGCTGCGGGTGCAGATGCGCCTGGAGCTGGCGCGCCTGCATAAAGAGCTGCAGGCGACCATGATCTACGTGACCCACGACCAGGTCGAAGCCATGACCCTGGCCGACAAGGTGGTGGTGCTCAACGGCGGGCGCGTGGAACAGGTGGGCTCGCCGCTGGAGCTGTACCACAGCCCAGCCAACCTGTTTGTCGCCGGCTTCCTCGGCACGCCGAAGATGGGCTTTCTCAAGGGCCGGCTGAGCCGGGTCGATGGCCAGGGCTGCGAGGTGCTGCTGGAGGCCGGCACCCGCATCCAGCTGCCGCAGAGCGGCGCCCACTTGAGCGTCGGCAGCCCGGTGACCCTGGGCATTCGTCCCGAGCACCTGGAGCTGGCCCGGCCCGGCGACTGCAGCCTGCAGGTCACCGCCGACGTCAGCGAACGCCTGGGCAGCGACACCTTCTGCCACGTCGTCACCGCTTCCGGCGAGGCCCTGACCCTGCGCATCCGCGGCGACCTGGCCAGCGCCTATGGCCAGCAGCTGAGCCTGAACCTGGATGCCGAGCACTGCCACCTCTTCGATGCCGACGGCGTGGCCGTGGCCAGGCCGCTGCGCGCCGCCGCCTGAACGAGAACCGAACGATGAAACTGAACCGACACAACCTCCACCACCTGGCCCCTGAAGTCCGCCTGCCCGCCTACGACCTGGCCGAGACCCGGCAAGGCATGGTGCATATCGGCGTGGGTGGTTTCCACCGGGCCCACCAGGCCTATTACACCGATGCCCTGATGAACACCGGCGAAGGCCTGGACTGGAGCATCTGCGGGCTCGGCCTGCGCGCCGAGGACCGCCGCGCCCGCGACGACCTGGCCGGCCAGGACTACCTGTTCACCCTGTTCGAGCTGGGCGACAGCGATGCCACCGAAGTGCGGGTGATCGGCGCCATTAGCGACATGCTGCTGGCCGAAGACGGCGCCCAGGCGCTGATCGACAAACTGGCCAGCCCGCAGATCCGTATCGTCTCGCTGACCATTACCGAGGGTGGCTACTGCATCGACGACAGCAGCGGCGAGTTCATGGCCCACCTGCCGCAGATCCAGCACGACCTGGCCCACCCGCAGCAGCCGCAGACCGTGTTCGGTTTTCTCTGCGCGGCCCTGGCCCAGCGCCGGGTGGCCGGGGTCCCGGCCTTTACCCTGATGTCCTGCGATAACCTGCCGCACAACGGCGCGGTGACCCGCAAGGCGCTGCTGGCCTTCGCCGGGCAGCGCGACGCCGACCTGCGCGACTGGATCGCCACCCACGTCAGCTTCCCCAATGCCATGGTCGACCGCATCACGCCGATGACCAGCACCGCTCACCGCCTGCAGTTGCACGACCAGCACGGCATCGACGACGCCTGGCCGGTGGTCTGCGAGCCCTTTGCGCAATGGGTGCTGGAAGACAAGTTCGTCAGCGGCCGGCCGGCCTGGGAAAAGGTCGGCGTGCAATTCACCGACGACGTCACGCCCTATGAGGAGATGAAGATCAAGCTGCTCAACGGCAGCCACCTGGCCCTGACCTACCTGGGGTTCCTCAAGGGTTATCGCTTTGTCCACGAGACCATGGCCGACCCGCTGTTCGTGGCGTACATGCGCGCCTACATGGACCTGGACGTGACCCCGCAACTGGCGCCGGTGCCGGGCATCGACCTCTGCGCCTACAAGGACACCCTGGTGGCGCGTTTCTCCAACCGGGCGATTGCCGACCAGTTGGAACGGGTCTGCTCCGACGGCTCGTCGAAGCTGCCCAAGTTCAGCGTGCCGACCCTCAACCGCCTGATCGCCGACGGCCGCGACACCGAGCGCGCCGCCCTGGTGGTCGCCGCCTGGGCCCGGTACCTCAAGGGCGTGGACGAAAACGGCGACACCTACCGCATTCCCGACCCGCGCGCCGCGTTCTGCCAGGCGCTGGTGGCGGACGACGCACTGATCAGCCAGCGATTGCTGGCGGTCGAAGAGATCTTCGGCAGCGCCATCCCCAACTCGCCCGACTTTGTCGAAGCCTTCGAACGCTGCTACAGCAGCCTGCGCGACAACGGCGTGACCCGCACCCTGGAGCGGGTGTTGGACAAACCGACAGCGTGACCCGGGAGATTTTTCGCGAGCAAGCTCGCTCCTACAGATGAGCATGATCCCCTGTAGGAGCGAGCTTGCTCGCGATAGAGCGCAACGCGCTCACAACCTATCGACGAGCATCTCGAATGAACCACAGACAGCTTTTCCTCGGCATCGACTGCGGCACCCAGGGCACCAAGGCCATCGTCCTCGACGCCGCCAGCGGTGAAGTACTGGGCCTGGGCGCGGCGCCCCACAGCCTGATCAGCGGCGCCAACGGCCGCCGTGAACAGGACGTCGAGCAATGGCGCGAGGCGTTCACCCTGGCCACCCGCCGTGCGTTATTGGCGGCGGGGGTCAGCGGCCTGGACATCCTCGGCCTCGGCGTCTCCGGCCAGCAGCACGGCCTGGTCCTGCTCGACCAGCAGGGCCAGGTGCTGCGCCCGGCCAAGCTCTGGTGCGACACCGAATCCACCCCGCAGAACCAGCGCCTGCTGGATTACCTGGGCGGCGAACAGGGCTCCCTGGAGCGCCTCGGCGTGGCGATTGCCCCCGGCTACACCGTGTCGAAACTGTTGTGGACCCGGGAACAGCATCCGCAGATTTTCCAGCGCATCGCCCATGTGCTGCTGCCCCACGACTACCTGAATTACTGGCTGACCGGCCGCTGCTGCAGCGAATACGGCGATGCCTCGGGCACCGGCTATTTCAACGTGCGCAGCCGCCAGTGGGACCTGGAACTGCTCCGGCACATCGACCCCGACGGCCGCCTGGAAGCCGCCTTGCCGGAACTGCTCGAAGCCGACCAGCCAGTGGGCACGCTGCTGCCGGAGCTCGCCCGGCGCCTGGGCCTCAACCCGCGGGCGCTGGTGTCCAGCGGTGGCGGCGACAACATGCTCGGGGCCATCGGCACCGGCAATATCCAGCCCGGGGCGATCACCATGAGCCTGGGTTCCTCCGGCACCCTGTACGCCTATGCCGAGCAACCGCGGGTCAGCGCGGACGCCGCGGTGGCGACCTTCTGCTCCTCCAGCGGCGGCTGGCTGCCGCTGATCTGCACCATGAACCTGACCAATGCCTCCGGCGCGGTGCGCGAACTGTTCGAGCTGGATATCGACGCCTTCAACCAGTTGGTGGCGCAGGCGCCGATCGGTGCCGAGGGCGTGTGCATGCTGCCGTTCCTCAACGGCGAGCGGGTCCCCGCCCTGCCCCATGCCAGCGGCAGCCTGCTGGGCCTGACCGCCGACAACCTGACCCGGGCCAACCTGTGCCGCGCGGTGATCGAGGGCACCACCTTCGGCCTGCGCTACGGCCTCGACCTGCTACGCCAAAACGGCCTGCAAAGCCAGGGCATCCGCCTGATCGGCGGCGGTTCGAAAAGCCCGCTGTGGCGGCAGATGGTCGCCGATATCATGCACACCCCGGTGGTCTGCACCGAGCAGAGCGAGGCCGCGGCCCTGGGCGCGGCGATCCAGGCGGCCTGGTGCTATTCCCGCAGCAGCGGCCAGCCGCAGAGCCTGGCGCAATTGTGCCAGCGCTGCGTGAGGCTCGATGCAAGCAGCGAAACCTTGCCGATAGCGGCCAATGTCTCGGCCTATCAGCAGGCCTATGAACGTTACCAACAGCATGTGGCAACCCTTTTGAAGAGCGAATGACTATGTATCTGGTCTGTGGTGAAGCACTGTTCGATTTTTTCAGCGAAGACGATGCCAGCGGTCGGGCATCGCGGGTCAACTTCCAGGCCATCGCCGGCGGTTCGCCCTTTAACGTCGCGGTCGGTCTGCGCCGCCTGGGCGTGGACGCGGCGCTGTTCGCCGGGCTGTCCACCGACTACCTCGGCCGGCGCCTGTTGCAGGTGCTGCGCGAGGAAGGCGTGGGCGAGGACTACCTGCTGCACGTCGAGGCGCCGACCACCCTGGCGATGGTCGCGGTGGGCGCCGACGGCTCGCCGCAATACAGCTTCCGTGGCGAAGGCTGCGCCGACCGCCAGTTGCAGCTCAGCGACCTGCCACCGCTCGACAGCCGGGTGCGCGGCCTGCACATCGGTTCGTTTTCCCTGGTGGTGCAACCGATCGGCGACACCCTGCTGGCGCTGGTGCGTCGCGAGCGCGGCCAGCGCCTGATCAGCCTCGACCCCAACGTGCGCCTCAACCCGGCCCCGGACATCCAGCTGTGGCGCCAGCGCATCGACACCCTGGTCCGGCTGGCCGACCTGATCAAGGTCAGCGACGAAGACTTGCACCTTCTTTACCCCGGCCAGGATCCACAGCACGTGATTGAAGGCTGGCTGCAGCATCACTGCCAGCTGGTGTTCCTGACCCGCGGCGCAGAGGGCGCGACGGTGTTCAGTCGGGTGCATGGCCGCTGGTCGGCGCCGGCCATGCCGATTAAGATGGCCGACACCGTGGGCGCCGGCGACACCTTCCAGGCCGCCTTGATTGCCTGGTTGACCGAACGGCAGCTGGATTCGTTGGAAGGTGTGGCGGGCTTGAGCCGGGACCAGATCGACCAGATGTTCAGGTTCGCCATCCGCGCCGCGGCGCTGACCTGTGGCAAGACCGGACCGGACCTGCCCTATCGCCATCAACTGAACTGATCGCAGGAGCGCCACACGGCGCTCCCACCGACCCGAATAGAGCCTTGCCTTTGACCCGTTTTGCCTGTGCCGCCGTAGTCTTCCCCCTCATCCTGACCGGCTGCGCGACCTCGCCGCCGGCCAACCCCAACGACATCTGCGAGATCTTTCGCGAAAAAAGCGACTGGTACAAAGCCGCCAAGGCCACTGAAGAGAAATGGGGGGTGCCGATCCAGGTGCCGCTGTCGATCATCTACCAGGAATCGAGCTTCAAGCAGGATGCCTTGCCGCCACGCAA
This sequence comes from Pseudomonas sp. GW821-FHT09E12, assembly GCF_059416085.1. Taxonomy (NCBI): domain Bacteria; kingdom Pseudomonadati; phylum Pseudomonadota; class Gammaproteobacteria; order Pseudomonadales; family Pseudomonadaceae; genus Pseudomonas; species Pseudomonas sp. GW821-FHT09E12. The sequence continues at coordinate 257,924 of NZ_JBWKOM010000007.1, forward strand.
ATACCTGTTGTGGGTGATTCCCTGGGGCCGGGTGAGCACGGCGGCCGGCTACCCGCAGGCCAAGGACGAAGTCTGGGGTGACTACCAGCGCAAGGGCGACAACTACTGGGCCAGCCGCACCAACTTCGCCGACGCCACCGACTTTATCGGCTGGTACATGGACCAGACCACACGGGTCAACGGCGTGACCAAGCAGGACGCCTACCGCCAGTATCTGAACTATCACGAAGGCTGGGGCGGCTACCGCCGGCAGACCTATACGGCCAAGCCCTGGCTGCAAACCGTGGCAATGAAGGTGCAAAGCCGTTCCAGCCTGTACGGCCAGCAATACGCCGGCTGCCGGGAAGAGTTGAACCGCGGCTTCTGGAGCCGCTTCTGGCATTGGCTGTAACGGCCCGAACGGCGCTTGCGCACATCTCCCCCGCCTGCGCACGCTCTGTAGCCGCTGGCGCAGCCTGCGATCGGCTGCGAAGCAGTCGCAAACCAGCCAATGCGTTCATCCAGACAGATCGCGGATTCAGCTTCCGGCAGCGCCGTCAGAGAATCGAGAAGTTGTAGCTGACGATCAGCCGCGTCTCGTCCACGTCCCGCGCGTATTTTTCGTAGTTGCTGCGGTAGGTGGCGTTACGCAGGCGCAGGCTGACGTCCTTGAAGGTGCCGCTCTGCACCACGTACTTGAGTTCGCTGTCGCGTTCCCACTCGCGGCCTTCCTGGTCGCTGCCCGGGACCTTGATATGGTCGCCGCTGACATAGCGGGTCAGGAAGCTCAGGCCGTTGATGCCGATGGCCTTGAAGTCGTAGTCGTAACGCAACTGCCAGGAACGCTCCTGGGCGGCGGCGAAGTCGTTGACCTGCACATAGTTGACCAGGTACGGGTTGCTGCCATCGAGGTACGGCATCGAGTTGTCGCCGTTCATGCGCTGCCAGCCGGCGCTGAAGGTATGGCCGTCGATGGCGTAGCCGAGCATGCCGCTCAGGGCGCGGTTATCGATGGAACCGGCGCGCTCGGCGCCGCTGTCGGCGCTCTTGAGCAGGCGCAGGTCAGCCTTGAGCACGCCCTGGCCCAGCGGCTGGTTGGCCAGCAGGCCGATGAAGTGCTGGCGGTAGATGTCTTCCAGCTCGGCGTAGTGATACTGGCCGGTCAGGCGATCGTTGAACCTGTAGTCGATGCCGTACATGTCGAAATGGTCGGCGGTGACGTTGCAGGCATACCGCTTGTTCTTGCAGTGCACCCGGATGTCCTGGGTGTCCGTGGAGTCCCGGGCGGTGTATTTGTCCAGCCGCGCGGCCGTGAACGTCAGGTCCTTGATCTCTTTGGACGTGAGCATGGCGCCGTTGAACATGGTCGGCAGCAGGCGCCCGTCGTTGTACTTGAGCAGCGGCAGGTCCGGCAGCAGCGCGCCGTACTTGAGCACGCTCTGCGACAGGCGCACCTTGGCCGTCAGGCCGAGCTTGGCGTACTGGTCCTTGGAACCCCGCGGGTCCTGGCCGCTGGACGGCAGCAGGCCGCTGTTGCTGCGGTCGGGGCTGGAATCGAGCTTGAAACCGAGCATGCCCAGCGCGTCGATACCAAAGCCGACGGTGCCTTCGGTGTAGCCCGATTGCAGGTTGAGAATGAACCCTTGCGCCGACTCTTCGCGCTTGGAGGCTCCCTGATCGTTGCCGGTATGGCCGTCGCGGAAGTCACGGTTGAAGTAGATGGTGCGCGACTCGAGCTTGGCGCTGCTGTCTTCGAAGAAACCCGCGGCCTCGGCCCGGGCGGTAAAACCCGCGCACAGGCACAGGGCGCCGAGGCCCACCGTTGGATAACGCAGCGGTCGGAATGAGTGCAGCAAAGGGAAAGGCATGAAAAGCTCCAGCAGTGCATCGGTAAAGCAGATGAAAGAAAGGCAATAGCAATCCATCTGGCGAATCATTTATGGCCAGGTGAATTGATCAAATCAATGTTGATCGCAAATGATGGCAGATGGCTTTGACGGGCTACACCCGACTTTAGTCTGAAGCGGCTACAGCCTTTGGCTCTGAACACCCTCCTTCAACGCGCTGCCCTCGCCTGGAATAAAGCGATCATTTCCAACACTCTTTGCCTTTCTCCAGGCTCTTGGCCAAGGCGCTATTCATTGGGCGCTTCGAGAGGTTTTGGATCCAAGTAAGCCTGCACCCAGGATAAAAATGAGTTTTTTCGTTAAAAACCTCTACCGCTCGTCGGATTAATTTGCTCTGCCGGGTTTGTTACCCAGGAATTGCCCCAAGGCTTTCATGAGCTTTTCATTCATATTATCTAATTGATTTTAAACACTATTATTTCTTAAATAGGGTTATACAAAACGTCTTCGTCATTTATATAACACGGCAAAACGCCAATTAACCGTCTCCATGCTGTGGTAGTGTCAAAAAAAGAACGCGAAAAGGACTTGCACCTATTCAGTTCTTTAAAAAGTGGGCCATGAAACTCACGCATTACCCATCACGGATGAGGTTCCTCCCTTGGATGTCAGCGTTTTTGGTACCGGCCATGTCGGCCTGGTACAAGCAGTCGCCCTCGCCATCGCGCGGGACATCGCTCGCCAGTGTCACCCGGGCAGTGGCTTACCCTGGCGCGTACCGGGGGCGCTCTGCGCATGAATATCCTGATCACCGGGGCCGCCGGCTTCATCGGCGCCCATACCGCACTGCGTTTGCTCAAGGATGGGCATCAGGTCACCGGGCTGGATAATTTCAACGACTACTACGACCCGCAACTCAAGCACGACCGGGTGCGCTGGGTGGAGCAGCAGGTGGGACAGTTCCCGCTGTACCGCCTCGACCTCGGCGATACCGAAGCCCTCGACCGGCTGTTCGCCCAGGTTCGCCCGCAGGTGGTGATCAATCTGGCGGCCCAGGCCGGGGGACGTTATTCCCTGGAAAACCCCAAGGCTTACCTGCACAACAACCTCGGCGGCTTTCTCAACCTGCTGGAAATGTGCCGGCGCTATCCGCCCGAACACCTGATTTACGCGTCGTCCAGTTCGGTGTACGGCGCCAACCATCAACTGCCGCACAAGGCCAGCGACACCGTGGACCATCCGCTGTCGCTGTACGCCGCGAGCAAAAGGGCCAATGAGCTGATGGCCCATAGCTACAGCCATCTGTTCGACATGCCGGCCACCGGCCTGCGCTTCTTTACCGTATATGGCCCCTGGGGACGCCCGGACATGTCGCCGGTGCTGTTCGCCCGGGCCATCTGCGAAGGCCGTCCGCTGAAGCTGTTCAACTACGGCATGCACCAGCGCGACTTCACCTATATCGACGACCTGGTCGAATCCCTGGTTCGCCTGCTGGGCAAGCCACCGGTGCGCAACCCCTTGTGGAACCGCGAACAACCCGACCCCGCCACCAGCATGGCGCCCTGGCGTCTGTTCAATATCGGCGGGCAACGTTCGGTGGAACTCAAGGACTACGTCGCCACCCTGGAGCAACTGCTCGGGCGCAAGGCAAAGGTCGAGTACCTGCCGTTGCAGCCCGGCACCGTGCTGAACACCTGCGCCGATGCCAGCGCCCTGGAGAACGTCACCGGCTTCGGCCCTCAGGTCCCCCTGGCCGAGGGCCTGGGACGCTTTGTCGATTGGTTCCAGAGCTACTACCGGCCGCCGTTGCCCCCGCGTTCCTGACGCGACAACGACCTGCCCCGGCGACAGCCTGTGTCGCCCTTGCGGGCCAACTGGCCGACGGCAATTGCGGCGCTGGCTCGCTGCTCGAAGGCCCGTCGCCGGCCCGCGTCGCCACGGGAATCCCTGAGCGACCATCGGCGTATCCCTTACAGCCAACTCCGCTGATGCCCGTAGGGCGTTAGCCGGATGGGTTGTCAGGCATAAGTAATGGTTATCGCGGACATTTCTGAATGTTCTGGCGGGCGGAAAGCCGCGGCCACCTCGGCTTGAATCGACCGGCTTATTCCTGCACCATCCGCCCCCTGCTTATTCAATGGATGGATTTCACGGCATGCTGGATGCTAACGCTACCCATATTTCCCTGACGATCGAAGGCGCCTCGGTCGACCTTCAGGTCCTCAGTTTCGTTGGCCGCGAAGCCCTCAATCAACCCTTCTGCTTCGATATCGAGCTGGTCAGCGCGCGTCCCGACCTCAAGCTCGAAGAACTCCTGCACAAGCCGGCCTGCCTGACCTTTGGCGCGACCGGTAAAGGCCTGATCCACGGCCTGGTGTACCGCATCGCCCAGGGCGATTCCGGGCGCAAGCTGACCCGCTACAGCATCAGCCTGACTCCGCAGCTCAACTACCTGCGCCACAACTTCAATCAGAAGATCTACCAGCACCTCAGCGTGCCGAAGATCATCGCCCAGGTCCTCGAGGCCCGCGGCATCCTGGCCGACGCCTACAGTTTCCAGCTTGGCGCCACCTACCCGGAGCGGGTCTACTGCACCCAGTACGACGAATCCGACCTGCACTTCATCCAGCGCCTGTGTGAAGAAGAAGGCATTCACTTCCACTTCCAGCACAGCGCCAGCGGCCACAAACTGGTGTTCGGCGACGACCAGACGGTGTTCCGCAAGCTGGCGGCGGTGAACTACCAGCAGGACTCGGGCATGGCCGCCGAACAGCCGGTGATCAAGCGCTTCAACCTGCGCCTGGAAACCCGCACCAGCCGCGTCAGCCGCCGCGACTATGACTTCGAGAAGCCGCGCCTGCTGCCCGAGGGCGCGGCCAAGTCCGAATTCATGCCGGACCTGGAAGACTACGACTACCCCGGCCTGTTCACCCAGCAGGCCCGCGGCAAACAACTGGCGACCCGCGCCCTGGAACGCCATCGCAGCGACTACCGGCTGGCCGAAGGCAAAGGTGACGAGCCGAGCCTGGTCAGCGGCCACTTCCTGACCCTGGCCGCCCACCCGCGCAGCGAATGGAACGACCTGTGGCTGCTGCTGGAGGTGATCCACGAAGGCAAGCAGCCGCAAGTGCTGGGCGAGAACATCACCAGCGACGTCACCAGCAACAAGGACGACTTCCACCAGGGCTATCGCAACCGCTTCCTCGCCACGCCCTGGGACGCCCACTACCGCCCGCCGCTGGAACACCCGAAACCCAAGTCCCTGGGCAGCCAGACCGCGGTGGTCACCGGGCCCAAGGGCGAAGAAATCCATTGCGACCAATACGGCCGGATCAAGGTGCAGTTCCACTGGGACCGCGATGGCCAGGCCGACGACAACACCTCCTGCTGGGTCCGCGTCGCCAGCGGCTGGGCCGGCAAGGCCTACGGCGGCATCGCCATCCCGCGGATTGGCATGGAAGTGCTGGTGACCTTCCTCGAAGGCGACCCCGACCAGCCCCTGGTCACCGGCTGCCTGTACCACAAGGAAAACGTGGTCCCCTACGACCTGCCAGCGAACAAGACCCGCAGCACCTTCAAGACCCTCAGCTCGCCGGGCGGCAAGGGTTACAACGAACTGCGCATCGAAGACAAGAAAGGCGCCGAGCAGATCTACCTGCACGCCCAGCGCGACTGGGACGAGAACGTCGAGCACGACCAGCGGATCCGCGTCGGCAACCAACGCCACGACACGGTCGAAGCCAACACCCTGACCGAACTCAAGGCCGAGGAACACCGCATCACCCACCTCGACCGAAAAAGCGAAATCCGCGCCAACGACCACCTGAGCGTGGCCGTCACCCAGCACGCCAATATCGGCACCGCGCAATTCGTCGAAGCCGGCCAGGAGATTCATTACAAGGCCGGTGGGAAGGCCGTGGTCGAGGCAGGCGCGGAACTGACGGCCAAGGCCGGCGGCAGCTTCGTCAAGCTCGACGGTGGCGGCGTGACCATCAGCGGGGCCGACGTGAAGATCAACTCCGGAGGCGCGCCGGGCGTGGGTACGCCGGCGGCGCCGCTGTTGCCGGGACTGCTGAAGCTCGCTGACGCCGACAAGGCCGGCGGCCTGCTGCTGGGTCGTTTGAACTCGCCCATACCGCGCCTGACACCGCCCAAGGGTATTTGCGTCGAGTGCCTGCTCAAGGCCATCCGCCAACGCCAGGCGATTCTGTCCGGAGCACAGCCATGAGCGATTTGCAGCAAGGCCAGCAGGACTGGGTCGACGCCGCGGCCAAGGGCTTGAGCCTCACGGCGATCGTCGAGCAGGCCCTGCTCAGCGCGCCGCAGCGCAATGCCCTGGGTGAACTGGAAGGCGCCCGCTGGCCCCTGATGTACCAGGCCGAGCTGGTCCAGCTGCGCAATGACGGGCCGCTACTGCTGGACATGACCGGTCAACCGTTCGAGCGGCTGGTGGCGATCCACGAACTGTTCGGCTCGAACCTGGCCGGCTGGTTGAGCAGCACCCTGCCAGCCAATCGGTTGGCCACCCACCTTGGCGACGCCCTGGTCTGCCAGGACGCCAACGATTCGGTGCTGCTGATCCGCAGCTACAGCGCCGAGGTACTGCCCCTGCTCCACCAGCAAGTCGGCCAGCCATGGCACCAGTGGCTGTTCGGCCCCCTCGACACCTGGTGGGTCAAGGCCGAAAAAGACTGGCAGCGTCTTGCCGGTCCGGCGCACAGCGAAGTGCCCGAGTACCACCCGATCCGCCTGGATGAGCCGATGATGCACAGCCTGCAGCATGACGCCCACGCCGAGCAACTGCTGGTGCAGACCGAAAACGTCGCCCCCGAGGCCTTTGCCAGCGACTGCCACGGCGAACGCCTGCAACAGGTGCAAGACCTGCTGCAGATCGCCAGAGACCAGGGCCTGGACCAGCAGGAAGATCAGTCGACCTTCGTGTTGCACAGCCTGATCACCCGCAGCCCACTGCACCAGCGCCCCGAATGGGCGGGAATCCTGCGTCAGGTCACCGATGACCGGGACACCCTGGAAAACGCCCTGGCCGCACAAGAAGGCGCCTGAGGCGATGCCGTTGCCGTCACTCGCAAAGCGCTGGAAGCGCCTGCCCGGCCGCCAGAAAACCCTGATCCAGTGGTTGGCTCTGGGCGCGCTGGTCGCCGGTTATTTCATCTGGCAGTACAGCCGCATGCCGGGCGCGGCGCTTTATGGGCATAACCATACGGATCGACCCATCTTCAGTTATTTCGTCAATGACCATTGGGGAGGCAATACCGCTGCAAATGGCGGAGGTGGTGTGACCTGTTGCTGGCGTATCGAGGGTAAGGCACTGAAAGTGGACTGGATAAAAAGCCGTACGGGTGAACAAGCACGCCAAGGTGTTAAAGAGGAAACCCTTTCAATCGAGATCCCTAACCCACCTCGCAAGCGAACCGACGATACCCTGCATGTGCATTTCCTGCCCGGAGATCAGGTGCGCATGGCCTGGAGTGACAAACACACCAGTCCACTCAAGGAGGAGCTGCGCGAGTTTTATGCCGGGGATCAGGAGCGTCGGTCCGAATGAGCCGCCTTCATTCCCATCTGGTTGTCGCTCTGCGGCTTTCGGCGCCATCGGTTGAAAGGCTGCAGGCAGCCGGACAAGGAGTCTGTGGTGATGGCGTCACTCGTAAACCGCTGGAAATCCTTACCCAAGGTTCAGAAAACCCTGATCAACCTATTGGTGTGGGGCACGCTGATCGCTGCCTACTTCATCTGGCAGTACAGCCGGATGCCCGGGGCAATGCTCTATGTGCATAACCAAACTGATCGCCCCATCTTCAGCTACTTCGTCAATGACAACTGGGGAGGCAATGCCACAGCAAACGCAGGAGGCGGAGCAACCTGTTGCTGGCGTATCGAGGGCAGGACGCTGAAGGTGGACTGGATAAAAGGCCGCACAGGAGAACAAGTGCGTCAGGGGGTTAAAAAGGAAACCCTATCAATCGAGATCCCCAACCCTCCGCGCCAGCGCAGTGACCGGTATTTACATGTGCACTTTTTCCCCGGTGACCAAGTTCGCCTGGCCTGGAGTGCCAACCTGGACACACCTTACGAAAACCTCAAGGAAGCGCCTCCGGTGCCTGCTACCAAGGATCAGGAAGCCAAAGCTCAATGAGTCAGCGATTTTCAGCATCAATCATTAAAACGATACGAACTGCCCAACCTGGGCAAAAGAACATGACCGTATGCAGAAACAGGTTCGGACCGACAAGGAGTTTGTTGTGACATCGATTCAATCGCTCAGAAATCGCTGGAAGTCCTTGTCTGGACTACAGAAGACCTTGATCAACGTGTTGGTCTGGGGTGGCCTGATCGCTGCTTACTTCATCTGGCAGTACAGCCGAACGCCAGGGGCGGCACTCTACGCTCACAACCATACGGAACGCCCCATCTTCAGCTACTTCGTCAATGACAACTGGGGAGGGAATGCCGCTGCAAATGGTGGAGGGGGTATGACCTGTTGTTGGCGTATAGAAGGCACAACACTGAAGGTGGATTGGATCAAGAGCATGACCCGTACGCAACATGAACAGGGGGCTAAGGAAGAAACCCTGTCAATCGAGATCCCCAACCCTCCGCGCCAGCGCAGTGACCGGTATTTACATGTGCACTTTTTCCCCGGTGACCAAGTTCGCCTGGCTTGGAGTGCCAATCTGGACACACCTTATGAAAATCTCAAGGAAGCCCCACCAGTGCCTAATGCCAAGGATCAGGAAACCAAATCCCAATGAGCACCCGTAATGCTGATTTGGCAGCCGCTGCCGGTGCCCGCTGTGCGGGGCCGTTCAATAACTCGCATGTCACTACTTGTGAACGAACCTTGCGGATCGGATTTTTTTTTGACGGTTTTGGACGCCATTTGCTGAAAGACCTGCAGACAGGTCGGGTCAGTAACGTGGCCAAGATGTATATGGCTCACCCCCACACCGAAAAGGATAAAGATGCGTATAACTATCGACGGGGATATCTTTCCGGGATGGGCGCGGAGTACATCGCAGATCTGACAGTTACCGCCAATGCCGGCGTGGATACCGCTGGCAGCAAGGCAGCCGATGTGCCCAAGGATGTGGCAAAGGACGAAGGGAAAAAGATCCTCAAGGATGTGCTGAAAGGTCATGACTGGTGGGAGCGCTTGAAGCGTGACCTGGGCGACTTGGTAAATGCCCCCTACAAAGTCTTCAAAGTGTTAAAAGGCGCGGTGGTTGACGCCGTGGCTGAAGTCGTACCGCCCCTGCGCGACAACCCCATCATGGCTGAGATAGCCAAGACTGGAGCCAATATTCGCATCGATGGCGCCATCGACTACCTGAACGACGAAGTGAGCAAGGTCAAGGCCTTGAGCGGCCCGCCCCTTAAGCGTATCGAACTGTCCGTGTACGGCTTCGACTACGGCGCCACCCTGGCTCGGGGCTTTCTGTATCGCCTGCTGGACCGCTGCCTGATCGATGGCGAGAAAGTGGAGTACCAGGGCGCCCAGGTGGTCATTCTGTTCGCCGGCCTGTTCGACGCGGTGGATCGCAGCCGTAGCGATATACCGCTGATCGACGACTATATACCCGTGCCCACCAGTAACGTGCTGGGGGACGCCAATGTCCTGCCCAAGCAGGTCAGGCAGGCGCTGCATCTGGTCGCCGCCCACGAGCGGCGCTTTTACCGGCGGGCCAGCCTGCTCGGCAAAGGCAACGCCAAGTGGCGCGAAGAACTGATGCCCGGGGTCAGCGAGGATATCGGTGGCAGCCTGCTGCCCGGCGAGCAGAAACCCAGTGCCGAGCTGGCGCTGGTCAGCTTGCACCGCATGTACCGCGCCGCGTTCCAGGCGGGAGTGCCCTTCCCACATATCGAAGACCTGCCAGACATCGATATGAAAACCGCCGGACTGTTCACCTTCAACGACCATATCAACGGAAAAACTGCCCTTGGGCTGGTCAAGAAGTATCAGTCGGCCGCCAAGGCCAGCATCGCCCAGCTGAAAAACCTCAACCTGGGTGACCAAGCGCCCTTCCTCGGCCATATGCGTCTGTATATCCGCTGGCTGGCGTCGATCTCGCGCCCTTATGTGCAGCGCCTGCGGGAAATCGGCGAAGAGGAAGATCGCCTGAACGCCAGCCAATATGCCGCGGGAAATAGCGCCGGAATGTTCAGCCGCCCGGTGGAAACCCCGGAAAAGAGGCAGGCCCGCCTCAAGTGCACCCAGGAACTGCAAACCGAGCGCCAGACACTAAGGGCACAACTCGGCTGGCTGGAAGATGTCGACAGCGAAGCCCGCAGCATGCGCAGCGGCCGCACGCGGGATGGCTACAGGGCCGCCGGCACACCGCAGCAGATGCTGGTGTGGCAGGTGCTGTTGGAGGAGGAATGGTTCAAGGAACAACTGTCGCCATTGCCGGAGGAAGTGAGCCTGTTGTTCGGCCACTTCATACATGACCAGTTGGTCCAGTCCCTGGCTCAGCGCTCAGCCAAGTCGGTGAGCGGACAATGCTACTTCGATATCCGCGGGATCGATCTGCTGGAGAAAGAAGAGGAAGAAAAGGAGAAAGACAAGAAATAAGTGCATTCAATGCCTGCCCGGAGTCGGGCAAGGCGTTGACGACCTGCAAGGCAGGGGCTTGTGTCCCCCCTGCCTTCAAGCCCCCGCTGACATCGAATAGGCGTTTCTGCGCAAAGCACATTTCGTCAGGCAGTTTCCCTTCCCAAATCATTAGCCCCCTACTTAATCTCCGATTAATCCCGCCGCCCAAAACTGTACGAGACCGCGCAGCGCAGAATCCCCTGTCGCCCTCCGCGGCGCGCTCGATGCGATTTTGTCGGGCTTATCGGAGAACGCTCATGAATATGCGTATTTTGCTGGTCGGGGCCCTGGCGTTTGCCGGGGTCGTGGGTGTGGCTCAGGCGGACACAGCCCAGGTGCAGCCGGTGCCTTATCACTATGGCATGCCGCTGAACGTGGCCAAGGTGGTGTCGATGACCGAGCCCGCGACGCCGGAGTGCAAGGTGGTCACCGCGGACATGACCTTTATCGACAAGGCGGGCAAGCTGGAAGCCATCAGTTACCGCAAGCTGTCGGATGCTTGCAATTATCAGAACTGAGGGCTGCCCTGCTCTACCGCGTGCAAGGTTGCAGGCAGCTCGGCGAGATTCAGGCAGGGATTTTATTCGCGGTGAAGGTCGAGGTTGCGCCTGGCCCGGAGGTTATCCAGGCCAGGCAAGCAACACAGGCATTGGCAAAGCCGCCTATCAATGAGCCCTGGATTTCAGGGCGATGGGCTGGCTTCCCGGATGATTCGCCAGGTCGTAGCGCAACTCGGCGATCAAATCGTTGATTTCCCGGCAGCCGTTGAGGCTCGCCGCATCGATACCGGTGACCACCAGGTCCACGCGGTCGGTTTCATGGTCGCCATAGACTTTCACGGTCATGTGCAGGTCGGGGCTCAGGGTGCACTCGCAGCGTTTGGGCAGGAAGCTGCATTCAATGATATTGCGCAGTTCCAAGGCAGATAAGAACATGGCAGATCTCTCCGTTGGTGCAGTGGCCATTCAATGATGGCAAGAATATCGTCTCGGGATTCCACCCCCGAAATACGGCGTACGGCATGACTAAACCTCCCTGGAAGAGAAAGCCATTCATTAGACTAGGCCGTATTGGCGCATCCACTAAATTCTATTTTGCTCTGAGCAGTGAGGCTTTTTTTCACCCTCGGTCCTGGGATTTTCGTCCGCTGGAGGAGCTTCCTGCGAGCCCGATGCTGGCCTCTCGCCGATAGGGGATGGAACACAGGCATGCCGTCCTCCCGCTCGTTTTCATGCGTTATAAATCATCGACTTATCCCTGGGTATTGAAGGAAAACGTCATGTTAACTGCCGCGGCGAAGTGGGCCACGGTTTGCATGACCGGGCGTTCCCCAGTCAAACTGCCCGGCGTTTCAAGTGAAGGGTTCCCTCCATGGAGAGAGCCGTCGATCAACCTGCAAGGAGGCCTTATGCGCTTTTTTCCTGTATCCACCGCCATCGCTGTGCTGTTGAGCGGTCTGTCCACCCTGAGCCATGCGGCCAAACTCGAAGACGTGGCGCCCTACCCCAAGGCTGAAGAAGGTTTTGTGCGTCAGGTGATCCATCTGCCCAAGCAGGCCAAGGAAGAGGACTTCAAGGTCGAGGTCCTGGCCGGCAAGACCCTGACCGTCGACTGCAACCGTCAGCGCCTGGGCGGCACCCTGGAAGAGAAGAACCTGGAAGGCTGGGGTTACCCCTACTACCGCCTGGACAAGGTCAGCGGGCCGATGAGCACCTTGATGGCCTGCCCCGAGGGCAGCAGCAAGCAGGCGTTCGTGCCGGTGGTCGGCGAAGGCTTCGTGCTGCGCTACAACAGCAAGCTGCCAATCGTGATCTACGCCCCCAAGGACGTCGAAGTGCGCTACCGCCTGTGGTCCGCCGCGGACAAGGTCGAGAAGGCCCGCGCGGAATAACCTGCGCAGCGGCTACATCGCGGGTGATGGAGCCGCTGCCGCAGGCTGCGATCGGTTTGCGCGGCACTCCGACGCAGTAGCCGCCAGGCCAGGCAACGCAGTGCATCAGTGGTTCGGCTGGCGAGTGCTTCGTGCTCGTGCGCAGGCTTCGCCAGCGGCTACAGAGGCCCTGCTCCCTTCTTATACCAGCGCAACCGCGCCCAAGGCCGCGCGCTCGGCCACCTGCCCCAGGCGATCGAAGTTGATGTTGGCCCCGGAATCGATGGCCACCAGGGTTTCGCCCTGTACGCCGCTGCGGGCCACGTACTGCTTGATCCCGGCCACCGCCAGCGCTCCCGACGGCTCGGTGATGGAGCGGGTGTCGTCGTAGATGTCCTTCATCGCGCAGCAGAGTTCGTCGTTGCTGACCGTGATCACCTCGTCCACCAGCACTCGGCACAGCTCGAAACAATGGGCACCGACCTGCGCCACGGCAACGCCGTCGGCGAAGGTGCCGACGCTGGGCAGCACCACCCTTTCCCCGGCCTGCAACGCCTGCTGCAGACAGTTGGAGTGCTCGGACTCGACGCCGACGATGCGCACCTCGGGCCGCAGGTATTTCACATAGGCGGCGATGCCGGCGATCAATCCGCCACCACCCACCGGGACGAAGATTGCGTCCAGGCGCCCGGAGTACTGACGCAAAATCTCCATGCCCACCGTGCCCTGCCCGGCGATCACGTCCGGGTCGTCGAAGGGCGAGACGAAGGTCTGCCCGCTGCGCTCGGCCAGTTGCAGGGCATGGGCCAGGGCAAAGGGAAAACTATCGCCCTGCAGCACCGCCTCGGCGCCACGGCTGCTGACGCCCTGCACTTTCAGCTGCGGCGTGGTGGAAGGCATGACGATGGTCGCCTTGATCCTCAGCTCCCGCGCCGCTAGCGCCACGCCCTGGGCGTGATTGCCGGCGGAGGCGGTGATTACCCCACGGCGCTTTTGCTCGTCGCTGAGTTGCACCAGCTTGTTGTAGGCGCCGCGGATCTTGAAGGAAAAGGTCGGTTGCAGGTCCTCGCGCTTGAGCAGCACCTGGTTGCCCAGCGCCGCCGACAGGGCCGGAGCCGGCTGCAATGGCGTACGCACCGCCAGGTCGTAGACCGGCGCCGCGAGAATCTTCTTCACGTAGTGCTCAAGCAGGTCCAGTTGCGTGTCGGGCTCGGCGGGATGGTTCATACGGCTCTCCTGGCTGTGTTGAAAGCCCCGGAGACAGAAAGAAAAAACCCGCCTCTAGGGCGGGTTGGGTGCAGTGTCAGACCCGCCAATCAGGAATGGCGGTAATAATGCTTGGCTGGGAACGCAATGCGGAAAAAGTCATGGCGAGGAAATTAACCGGCGGGTCGCCGGTGAGTCAATGGCCAATGACAGGTCGAGCTATCTGCCATTTGCCGAAAAATATACGAAACGTATATGCTTCGTATATTTACCAGGACAGAAACCCCGTGGGCATCGTCAAGATTTCAGATCAACTGCATGAACAGATCCGCGTCGCCAGCGACGCCATGGATCGCTCCATCAACGCCCAGGCCGAGTTCTGGATCAAGATCGGCCTGCTGGCCGAGCTCAATCCGCATCTGGCCTACAACGACCTGATCAACAAACTGCTGCTGAACAAGAGCGATCTGATCCGGGGGCGCAGCGCATGACCCAGGCCCTGATCAAGACCCCGCAGCAACTGGCGCTGATGCGTGAATCCGGGCGCCTGCTGGCGACGGTGTTCAGCTTTCTCGACGACCTGGTCGCGCCCGGCCTTTCGACCATGGAGCTGGACACGGCCGTGGAGCGCTTTATCCGCCACGACCTGGGCGCCCGTCCGGCCAGCAAGGGCCAGTACAACTACCCCTACTCGATCAACACCTCGATCAACGAAGTGGTGTGCCATGGCATGCCCCATGAGAAGGCCATCCTCAACGACGGCGATATCATCAACATCGACATCACCCTGGAAAAGAACGGCTTTATCGCCGACTCCAGCAAGATGTACCTGATCGGCAATGTCAGCCCCAAGGCCCAGCGCCTGGTGAGCACCACCTTCGAGGCGATGTGGGAAGGCATCAAGGCGGTCCGCCCCGGCGCGCGCCTTGGCGATATCGGCCATGCCATCCAGAAACACGCCGAAACCCGGGGCTACAGCGTGGTGCGCGAGTACTGCGGCCATGGCATCGGCCGGCAGATGCACGAAGAGCCGCAGGTCCTGCATTTCGGTCGCCCCGGTACCGGCCTGGAGCTGCGCGAAGGCATGGTGTTCACCATCGAGCCGATGATCAACCAGGGCAGCGCCCGGGTGCGCGGCCTGAAAGACGGCTGGACCGTGGTCACCCGCGACAACGGCCTGTCGGCGCAGTGGGAACACACGGTGGCGGTGACCCGCGACGGCTTTGAGGTACTGACCCTGCAACCGGCCTGAAACCTCAGGCGCACTTGCCGTTGCCGCCGGCCAGGCGCCTGAGACCGAGCACCATCCCCCCTGCCCCCAGCAGCATCGCCACGAGGAACAGCGGGTAGGCAATCCACCACGGGGTGCCGGCGGTCATCATGCTGAATTCGGACATGCCGCCGATGCTGGCGATCAGGTTCAGCGGCAGGAACACCACGTTGATCAGGGTCAGTTTGCGCAACAGGCTGTTCATGTTGTTGTTCATCAGGTTGCCGCGCGCGTCGATCAGCCCGGAAAACACCGTCGAATAGATCTCCGCCTGCTTGTAGCACTGGTTGTTCTCGATGATCAGGTCGTCGATCAGGCCGACGGCCTCGGCGCTGAAGTGCGCCTTCTCGGCGTGGTTGCGCAGCCGGGTCAGCACCGCGCCGTTGCTGTGAATGGCGTTGATGTAATAGATCAGGCTCTCGCTGAGGTTGAACATCTGGATCAGGTGGCGGTTTTCCATCGAGTCGTTGAACTGCTGCTGCAACTCGCGGGCGACCATCTTGATCACCTTGAGGTGCCCCAGGTAGTGATGGATGTTGGTGGACAGCAGGTCCAGCAACACATCCAGGGGGCTATTCAGGGCCTGCCGCGCGCCCAGGCCGCTGAGCTGGCTGTCGTCGTGGGCGATCACCAGCAGGCGTTGCGGGGAAAACAGCAGGCCGCAGGACGACACCTCGAACGACAGGCTGCCGCCGCCGGAGTAGTTCTCCGGGCGTTTCCAGATCAGGAACAGGTTGTCCGGGTGAAACTCGATGCGCGACACCTCGTCCGGGTCCAGCGCCGAGGCCAGGGCGTGTTCGTCGAGCTTGAAGCCGGTGCGCAGCAGATCGCGCTCGGCGGGGTCCGGGTTGCTGAACAGCATCACTTCGGCATCCAGGTGCTCCACCGGCAGCAGGCGGCCCTGGCTCAACTGGTAGCTCTTGATCATCGGCCGTTCACCAGGCCTGCCCGCGGCGCTTGAGCTCCAGGCGGCGGACGAACTCCTCGAGCACCAGGGAATACAGGTCGTCGCGCAGGTAGGCATCTTCGATGCCGGCGTCCATGTTGGGGTTGTCGTTGACTTCGATCACCACCACCTTGTCGCCGGACTGCTTGAGGTCGACGCCGTACAGGCCGTCGCCGATCAGGTTGGCGGTCTTCACCGCCAGTTCCACCACCGCCCGCGGCGCCTCGTGGACCGCCAGGGTGCGGCATTCGCCGTTGATGTCCTGGCCCTTGGCCTTGTGGTTGTAGATCTGCCAATGGCCCTTGGACATGAAGTACTGGCAGGCGAAGATCGGCTTGCGGTTGAGCACGCCGATGCGCCAGTCGTACTCGGTGTAGAAAAACTCCTGGGCCAGCAGCAACACCGAATGCTCGAACAGCTCGGCGGTGGCCTCCAGCAGCGCCTGCTGGCTCTCGACCTTGATCACCCCACGGGAGAAACAGCCGTCGGGAATCTTCAGCACCAGTGGGAAGCCCAGGCGCTCGCCAACCCGCTCGAAGTCTTCCGGTCGTTCCTTGTAGAGAATCTCGGTGGCGGGCATGCCCAGCTGGTGGCTTTTCAGCAGATCGGTCAGGTAGACCTTGTTGGTGCAGCGCAGGATCGAGGCCGGGTCGTCCATCACCACCAGGCCCTCGCTTTCGGCCTTCTTGGCGAAACGGTAGGTGTGGTTGTCGACGCTGGTGGTCTCACGGATCAACAAGGCGTCGTACTCGGCGATACGCGAGTAATCCTTCTTCTCGATCAGTTCGACGTCGATGCCCAGGCCCTTGCCAACCCGGACAAAATTCTCCAGCGCCCGGGCGTTGGAAGGTGGCAGGGCTTCCTGCGGGTCATGGAGGATCGCCAGGTCATAGCGGGCCAATCTTTTCGAGCGCGGCATGCGCCAGATCTTGCGACTGAAACTGTCCAGGGAATGGGCGAATTGATCTTCCTGGTCTTCGCGCAACTTATGTAAGGCGCCGGACTTCACCCCTTCGATATGCCAACCGTTAGTTCGTTTGAAGTCCACCAGCAGTATCGGACAGGGAAAGACTTCGAATAACTGTCGCGCCAACTCCTGTAACGGTTCGATATGAGTCTTGCCGAAGTACAGGGTCAGGGTAAAACCTTCGGTATCGCTGTAAAGATGATTGCTCAGGGCCTTTTCCAGGGTTTTATCCAGGTCGTCCAGGGCCAGGCCGTAGAGCGATTTGCGGGTCAGCTCGCTGATGGTGCGCACCGAGGGAATCACCTTGTGCCCCCGCGCCTCGGCCAGCAGCGAGCAGTAGTAACCGTGGCCCAGGTACTTGTAGCTGCGGCACAGGTTGATCACCTGGACCCGCTTGCCGGGCTGGGTTTCACGGGTCTGCTCCAGGTACTCCTGAGCGCTGAGGATGTCTTCGCTGGGGAAGTAGGAGGCCCAATCTTCCCTGCGCTCGACAATAATCAGCAACTGGCTGGAAGTTTCACTCATCGCTGAAAAATAATTAACCGGAGTTATTGTCGCCGGCAGACTTTGCTCGGATACTCCACGCCAATGACCTTGTACCGCTGACATAATGTTTGATCCGCTTAAGAACAAGACCTTTTCTATTAAGCACGAACTTTTTCGAAAGTCTCGTTTCGTTACGCAACTTTTACGGCGGTTATATGGACCTTGTCTTTCGCATTGCCACACCTGAGGACTTGCCTGCTTTAGTGCGACTGGAACAGCAGTGTTTCACCACCGATCGCCTGACGGTGCGCAGCTTCCAGTGGATGATCAGCCGCGCCCACGCGTGCCTGATCGTCGCCGAGCAGGAGCAACAACTGCTGGGTTATGCCTTGGTGCTGTTCCATCGCGGGACCTCCCTGGCCCGCCTGTACTCGATCGCCATCGCGGTCGAGGCCCGCGGGTCGGGCCTGGGCAAGCGCCTGCTGGAGCGGATCGAAGCCTGCGCGCGGGAGCATGACTGCGCCTACCTGCGGCTTGAGGTGCGCAGCGACAACCCGACGGCCATCGCCCTGTACGAACGCAGCGGCTACCGGCGCTTCGCCGTGCTGCACGACTACTACGAGGACCACGCCGATGCCCTGCGCCTGGAAAAGCGCATCCTGCAGCATCGCGAGACCCGCACCATCCGCGTGCCCTATTACCAGCAGACCACCGACTTCACTTGCGGCCCGGCCTGCCTGCTGATGGCCATGGCCGCGCTGCAACCCGGGCGCGCCCTGGAGCGCCGAGAAGAACTGCAGCTGTGGCGCGAGGCGACCACCGTGTTCATGACCTCCGGCCATGGCGGCTGCAGCCCGCAGGGGCTGGCGCTGGCCGCGTGGCGCCGGGGCTTCCGGGTCCGGCTGCAGGTCAATACCCGGGGGCCACTGTTTCTCGGCGGGGTGCGCGACGAGCATAAAAAAGACGTCATGCGCTTGGTGCATGAGGAGTTCTGCGCCCAGCTGGATAGCAGCGACGTCTTGCAGGTGCTGGGCGGCCCGCTGGACCTGCCGAAGCTGCTGGCCGATGGCGGCCAGCCCCTGGTGCTGATCAGCAGCTACCGCCTGACCCGCTCCAAGGCCCCGCATTGGGTAATGGTCACCGACTGCGACGAAGAGTTCGTCTACCTGCACGATCCCGATGTCGACCACAGCCAGCACCGCCAGCCGATGGATTGCCAGCATCTGCCGGTGAGCCACGGCGAGTTCGCCAAGATGTGCCGTTTCGGCAGCGGCAAGCTGCAAGCGGCGGTGATCCTCTACCCGCCCGCAGTGCCTCTGTAGGAGCGAAGCTTGCTCGCGATAGCCGCGAAGCGGCGATTCATCCTGCCAACACGCGTTGTCGTTGAAGATTTTTTCGCGAGCAAGCTTCGCTCCTACAGAAGAAGGGCCTGGGTTATTCCAGGCCAACCTTGTACAGCCGGCCCTTGTCCTCGTCGGTCAGCACATACAGATAACCGTCCGGCCCCTGGCGCACGTCGCGGATGCGCTCTTTGAGTTCACCCAGCAGGCGCTCTTCGTGGCCCACCTTGTCGCCGTCGAATTGCAGGCGGATCAGCTCCTGGGACGCCAGGGCGCCGATGAACAGGTTGTGTTGCCAGGCCTTGAAGCGGTCGCCGTCGTAGAAGGCCATGCCGCTGATGCCGGGGGATTTCTCCCAGACATGCCGCGGGCCCACGGTGCCTGGGGCAGTCTTGCCCTGGGCTTCGGGAATCGGCGCACCGGAATAGTTGATGCCGTGGGTCGCCAGGGGCCAGCCGTAGTTCTTGCCACGCTCGATCAGGTTGATTTCGTCGCCGCCCTTGGGCCCGTGCTCGTTATCCCACAGGGTGCCGCTCCAGGGGTTGAGCGCCGCGCCCTGGGGGTTGCGGTGGCCGTAGGACCAGATCTCCGGGCGCACGCCCGGCTGGCCGACAAAGGGGTTGTCCTGCGGAATCCTGCCATCCGGATACAGGCGCACGATCTTGCCCTGCAGCTTGTCCAGGTCCTGGGCGGTCGGGCGATCGTTGTTTTCCCCCAGGGTGATGAACAGATAGCCGTCGCGGTCGAACACCAGGCGCGAACCGAAATGGTTGCCGGTGGAGAGCTTGGGCGCCTGGCGGAAAATCACCTGGAAGTCCTTGAGCGTCTTCAGGTCCTCGGACAGCCGTCCGCGCCCCACCGCCGTCCCCGCCGTGCCACCCTCGCCACCACCTTCGGCGTAGGACAGGTAGACCAGGCGGTCCTGCTTGAAGTCCGGCGACAGCACCACATCCAGCAAGCCACCCTGCCCCTTGGCCCAGACCTGCGGCACGCCGCCCAGGGGCGCCGAGAGCTTGCCGTCGGCGCCAACCAGCCGCAGGTTGCCCGGCCGCTCGGTCACCAGGATGCCCTGGCGGTCCGGCAGGAACGCCAGGGCCCAGGGGTGATCCAGGCCTTCGACCAGCGGGGTCACGCTGAGGGGGCCCAGCTCGCTCTGCAACGGTTGACTGGGGGCGGCCGCGACCGGTAGCGCACTGCTCAGAAAAAGACTGGCACAGACGGTTGCCAAGAGGGTTTTACGCAACATGCACGATTCCTTCTGTCGATAAAAAGGTTTCCGCCCGGAGCCGGCATCGGCCTCGGGCGGTCAGCGTTTATCGCTGCTGTTGGTTACGCGGTGGGGTCACGGGTGTCGGATCGATGATCCTTGGCTGGGTGATGGTGCGCGGGTAGCCGTTGCCGATGCCGCCGTTCTCCAGGGTCGGAGGGCGTTGCACCGGCACCGGATTAACCCCACGGACAGTCGGGGCGCTGGGCTGGGTGCCCTGCATGCTGTTGGGGTTGGCCCGACGAATCGGGCTGTTGTAGGGGTTGTTGTTGCTGCCGGGCAGGTTCTGCGCCAACAGCATGGCGGACGTCGGGCTGCTGCCCGTATACGCTGCCTGGGGCGCGGCGAATACCGCGGTGCTGGCCCCGCTCATCAGTGCGAACACGACAAGACAGCGAAGCAGGTTGTCCATGGCGACCCTCTTGGATGGCGACGAGTTATCGCATTCGAGTCCAGGCTACGTCGCGCGTTCGGCCTTGTTAATTAAATAATCCGTCAGACATGTAACACGAGTTATCGGCTTGCCTATGCAGGCCAGCACCCCAGGGAAACTTTCGCGCCGCGCCACGGGTCACCTGAAAACCAGTCGCTGCATGGCGATTCCACAGTCAATACGGGGACAGACTCATGGCACGGGCAATCTGGAAAGGCGCGATCAGTTTCGGTCTGGTTCACATTCCGGTGGCGCTGGTCTCGGCGACCGCCTCCCAGGGCGTCGACTTCGACTGGCTGGACCAGCGCAGCATGGACCCGGTGGGTTACAAGCGGGTCAACAAGGTCACCGGCAAGGAAGTCGGCAAGGAACATATCGTCAAAGGCGTGGCCTACGAAAAAGGCCGCTATGTGCTGCTCAGCGAGGACGAGATCCGCTCGGCCCACCCGCTGGCGACCCAGACCATCGACATCTTCGCCTTCGTCGACAGCCAGCAGATCCCGTTGCAGAACATCGACACTCCCTACTTCCTGGCCCCCGACAAGCGTGGCGGCAAGGTCTATGCGCTGCTGCGCGAAACCCTGCAGAGCACCTCGAAAGTCGCCCTGGCCCTGGTGGTGCTGCACACCCGCCAGCATCTGGCGGCGCTGATGCCGCTGGAGTCGGCGCTGGTGCTGGTAATGCTGCGCTGGCCGGCCGAGGTGCGCAGCCTCGACGAACTGACCCTGGGGCCAGAGGTGACCCAGCCGGACCTGACCAAGGGCGAACGGGACATGGCCAAGCGCCTGGTGGCGGACATGAGCGCCGATTGGCAGCCTGAACAATACCGCGACAGTTTCACCGACAAGATCATGGCCCTGGTGGAGAAAAAGGCCCGGGCCGGCAAGATCGAGGACGTGGAAAGCGTCGCCGGCGAAGAGCAACGCCAGAGCGCCGACATCATCGACCTGACCGAGATGCTCAAGCGCAGCCTGGGCGCCAAGTCCAGGAGCAAGGCGCCCGCCAGCCCGGACAAGCCCGGCAAGGCCGCGGACAAACCCGCGGCAGCCAAGAAAGCCACCAAGCGATCCCGTGCCTGAACCGCCGGCTCGCCATACAAGGTAGTGGGTCATGGCCAAATCCCTGAGTGAATACCAGCGCAAGCGCAACTTCGCGATCACCTCGGAGCCGGCGGCGGACAAAGCCTCCGCCAAGTCCCCCTCGGCCCTGCGTTTCGTGATCCAGAAGCACGATGCGCGCAACCTGCATTACGACTTTCGCCTGGAACTGGGCGGCAGCCTGAAAAGCTGGGCGGTGCCCAAGGGCCCGAGCCTGGACCCCACACAAAAACGCCTGGCGGTGCATGTCGAGGACCACCCGCTGAGCTATGGCGATTTCGAGGGCAGCATCCCCGCCGGGCAATACGGTGCCGGTGATGTGATCGTCTGGGACCATGGCGTCTGGCAACCCCATGACGACCCCGAGGCCGGCTACCGGGCGGGCAAGCTCAAGTTCACCCTGATCGGCGAAAAGCTCGGCGGCGACTGGACCCTGGTGCGCACCCATATGCACGGCAGCGGCGACAAGGAACAGTGGCTGCTGATCAAGGAGCAGGATGCCCAGGCGCGACCGAGCGACGAGTACGATGTGGTCCGGGCCCTGCCCAGGAGCGTGCTCAGTGGCGCCACAGTGGGCGACCGCAAAGCTGCCAGCGCCAAACCCCAGGCCGCAAAAAAAGCCGAGAAAAAACCATCGGGGAAAAAAGCCGTGGTCCTGCCGCAAAGCCTGGCGCCGCAGTTAGCGGCCCTGGTGGACAAGGCGCCCAGCGGCGACTGGCGCTACGAGATCAAGTTCGACGGCTACCGGATCCTGGCGCGAATCCAGGACGACGAGGTGCGCCTGCTGACCCGCAACGGTCACGACTGGACCAGCCGCCTGCCCCAGCAAGCCAAGGCCCTGGCCGCCCTGAAGCTCAAGGACAGCTGGCTGGACGGCGAAATGGTGGTGCTCAACGACCAAGGCCTGCCGGACTTCCAGGCGCTGCAGAACGCCTTCGATACCGGTCGCAGCGTGGACATCATTTATTACCTGTTCGACGCGCCCTTTCTGCAGGGCGAGGACTTGCGCGAAACGCCGGTGGAAGAACGCCGTCAGGCCCTCAAGCAGGCGCTCGCTCGCAAGTCGAGCAAGGTCCTGCGTTTTTCCGAAGCCTTCGCCGCCCAGCACCACGACATCCTCGAAAGCGCCTGTGCCCTGTCCCTCGAGGGGGTGATCGGCAAGCGGGCCGGCAGCCCCTATGTGTCGCGCCGCAGCAGCGACTGGATCAAGCTCAAATGCCGGTTGCGCCAGGAGTTCGTGGTGGTCGGCTATACCAAGCCGCAAGGTTCGCGCAGCGGCTTTGGCGCCCTGCTGCTGGGAGTCAACGACGCGAGCGGGCTGGTGTACGCCGGCCGGGTCGGCACCGGTTTCGACCAGCAGACCTTGAAGCATCTGCATGGGCGGATGCAGGAATTTGAACGGGACTCATCGCCCCTGGCCAAGCCCCTGACCGCGGCCCAGGCCCGCGGCGTGCACTGGATCGAGCCGCAGCTGGTGGCCGAAGTCGAGTTCGCCGAGTGGACCCGCGAGCAGGTGGTGCGCCAGGCGGCGTTCGTCGCTCTGCGCAGCGATAAGCCGGCCAGGGAAATCGTTCGCGAGCAGCCGCAGACCTCCAACGCCGTCGAGACCCGCAGCCGGGGCACGGCCTCCCGTTCGGACAAATCGGCCGTCCACAGCGTCGCCGGGGTCAGGATCACCCACCCGGATCGGGTCATCGACCAGCAGTCCGGCACCACCAAGCTGCAACTGGCGCAGTTCTACGCCAGCATCGACGAGCAGATCCTGCCGCACCTGCGCAACCGCCCGGTGTCCTTGCTGCGGGCCCCCGAAGGGGTGGAAGGCGAGCAGTTTTTCCAGAAACATGCCGAGCACCTGGCCATCCCCCATATCCGCCACCTCGACCCGGCGCTGGACCCCGGCCACGCGCGCCTGATGGAAATCGACAGTACTGCGGCGCTGATCGGCGCGGTGCAGATGGGCACCATCGAGTTGCACACCTGGGGCGCGACCCACGACCAGATCGAAACCCCGGACCTGTTCGTGCTCGACCTCGACCCGGACCCGGCGCTGCCCTGGAAAAGCATGCTGGAGGCCACCCAACTGACCCTTTCGGTGCTCGATGAGCTGGGTTTGCAGGTCTTCCTGAAAACCAGCGGCGGCAAAGGCATGCACCTGATCGTGCCGCTGGCGCGCAAGGCCGACTGGGATATGGTCAAGGGTTTCGCCAAGGCCATCGCGCAATTCATGGCGCAGCAGTTGCCGGAGCGCATCACCGCGACCATGGGCCCGAAAAACCGGGTCGGCAAAATCTTCGTCGATTACCTGCGCAACACCCGTGGCGCCAGCACCGTGGCCGCCTATTCGGTACGGGCCCGCCCCGGGCTGCCGGTCTCGGTGCCTATCGCGCGGGATGAACTGGGCGATGTCCGGCATGCCCAGCAGTGGAACGTGGCGAACCTGAGGCAACGCCTGGAGGCCTTGCCCCGGGATCCGTGGCACGGCTACGCCCATCGGCAGCGGATCACCGCGAAGATGTGGCAGCAGTTGGGAGTGGACAAGCCTTGAGGACGTGATCGCGGGCCAGCCTCGCCCCTACAGAGCCCCTGTAGGAGCGAGGCCTGCCCGCGACCGGCAATTCGCCATCCGGCGAATCAGATGAAGATGAACAGCAGCAACAACGCAGCGAAGATCGCCCACTTTTCCAGGTAATAAAGCTTGCGGTTGCGTTTTTTCAGCTCTTTACCGCGCAGGCGGATCTTGTACAGCTTGGTGAAGGCGCGGTTCAGACCCCCGGTGCGGTCGCCGGCATCGTTGGGCGAACCCGCGGCGGCCATCACGGTACGGCTGAACCAGCGGTTGAAGGCGGCGGCCCAGCGGTACTTCATCGGCCGCTCGACGTCACAGAACAGGATGATGCGGTTCTGCTCGGTGGTGTTTTCCGCGTAGTGGATGTAGGTCTCGTCGAACATCACCGCTTCGCCGTCGCGCCAGTGATAGTGCTCACCGTCGACATTGATATAGCAACCGGCGCTGTTGGGCGTTTCCAGGCCCAGGTGGTAACGGTAGGAACCGGCATAAGGGTCGCGGTGGCGCACCAGCTTCGAGCCCGGCGGCAGTTCGGCGAACATCGCCGCCTTGATCGAGCCGATGCTTTGCACCAGTTCGGTGGTCCGCGGGCACAGCTTCATCGCCGAAGGATGGCTGTCGCCGTACCACTTCAGATAGAAACGCTTCCAGCCGGTCTTGAAGAACGAGTTGAAGCCGACGTCGTTGTACTGCTCCGAACGCTTGATCTCCCCGGCCCTGAGCAGGCTCTGGCCCTCGGCGCGGATTTCTTCCCAGTGGGCCTGCAACGGGCTCAGGTCGGGAAAGTCGGCCGGATCGAGGTACGGGCGGTTGGGGATCTTCGAGAACAGATAAAGGAAGCAGTTGATCGGGGCCAGGAAGGTCGAGTGATCACTCAGCTGGCGGCCCAGTTTATGGCGCACGCGACCACGCAGGTGCACATACGCAATGGATAAAACGTAAACAGCGGCAATGATGAGTTTCACGGAAATCGTCACATGTCAGAAGAGAACATACTGCGCCCCCACGTGGGCCACCTGGGCCGGGGTCATATGCAGCGTCCGAAAGCGATAAGAGGTCCTGAAGGCACGTCCTTGAGCCCATGCCAATGATGGCATGTGGCAACTGGTCGGCATTTTAGCCACAGTTTGTAACCAAAGGTTAACTCCGATTTGTGAAAATGTGTCCGTCCGCTATGCCACGACCTAAGTCGCATTGCCCGGGACAAATCCGCAGCGGCGATTTTTACAACACCTGACGTTTACCGGCCTGGATGAAAAATCCGTGGGTCACTGTCATACAACTGCCGGCGCACATATGCGACAATGCGCGCCAAATTCCAACATGACCTCCCACCTTTATTGCCCAGCAACTTGGCCATAGCGTCCAGATGTTGCTGTCTACTTATGCTCGCTGGCTCGACCCTGGCTCGACCCTGGCGAAATGGAAAAGCTCCAGAATGCCCCGGAAATGGCCCAAGAGCCCACACGATGCTCGCAACCCCTTGATAGGTAAAGTAATTGATCTCCACAGCTAACATCACGATGCAGTTCGGCGCCAAGCCGCTATTCGAGAACGTTTCGGTCAAGTTCAACGGCGGCAACCGCTATGGCCTGATCGGCGCCAACGGTTGCGGCAAGTCGACTTTCATGAAGATCCTCGGCGGCGACCTCGAGCCGTCCGGCGGCCAGGTCATGCTGGAGCCGAACGTTCGCCTGGGTAAACTGCGCCAGGACCAGTTCGCCTACGAAGAATTCACCGTGATCGACACCGTGATCATGGGTCACGAAGAGCTGTGGAAGGTCAAGGCCGAGCGCGATCGCATCTACTCGCTGCCGGAAATGAGCGAAGAAGACGGCATGGCCGTGGCCGAGCTGGAAACCGACTTCGCCGAGATGGACGGCTACACCGCCGAGTCCCGCGCCGGTGAACTGCTGCTGGGCCTGGGCATTCCCCTGGAACAGCATTTCGGTCCGATGACCGAAGTGGCTCCGGGCTGGAAGCTGCGGGTCTTGCTGGCCCAGGCGCTGTTCTCCGATCCGGAAGTGCTGCTGCTCGACGAACCGACCAACCACCTGGACATCAACACCATCCGCTGGCTGGAAACGATTCTGACGGCGCGTAACAGCACCATGATCATCATTTCCCACGATCGTCACTTCCTCAACAGCGTCTGCACCCACATGGCCGACCTGGACTACGGCGAGCTGCGCCTGTTCCCGGGCAACTATGACGAGTACATGACCGCGGCGACCCAGTCCCGCGAGCAACTGCTGTCGGACAACGCCAAGAAGAAAGCCCAGATCGCCGAGCTGCAGACCTTCGTCAGCCGCTTCTCGGCCAACGCCTCGAAAGCCAAGCAGGCCACCTCCCGCGCCAAGCAGATCGACAAGATCCAGCTGGCCGAGGTCAAGCCATCGAGCCGCGTCAGCCCGTTCATCCGCTTCGAACAGACCAAGAAGCTGCACCGCCAGGCCGTGACCATCGAGCAGATGTCCAAGGGCTTCGACGGCAAGACCCTGTTCAAGAACTTCAGCTTCACCGTCGAAGCCGGCGAGCGCGTGGCGATCATCGGCCCGAACGGCATCGGCAAGACCACCCTGCTGCGCACCCTGATGGGCGAGCTGACCCCGGACGCCGGTTCGGTGAAGTGGACCGAAAGCGCCGAGCTGGGCTACTACGCCCAGGACCACGCCCATGACTTCGAAGACGACGTCAGCCTGTTCGACTGGATGGGCCAGTGGACCCAGGGCGAGCAGATCATCCGTGGCACCCTGGGCCGCATGCTGTTCTCCAACGACGAGATCCTCAAGTCGGTCAAGGTCATCTCCGGTGGTGAGCAAGGTCGCATGCTGTTCGGCAAGCTGATCCTGCAAAAGCCCAACGTACTGGTGATGGACGAACCGACCAACCACCTGGACATGGAATCCATCGAGGCGCTGAACCTGGCCCTGGAAAACTACCCGGGCACGCTGATCTTCGTCAGCCACGACCGTGAGTTCGTGTCGTCCCTGGCCACTCGCATCATCGAGCTGAGCCCGAACGGCGTGACCGACTTCAGCGGCACCTACGACGACTACCTGCGCAGCCAGGGCGTAGTGTTCTAAGGAACGCCAACCAGTTGCCGGTCTGCAAGCCCCGTCCTGGTGACGGGGCTTTTTTGTACGGCTATAAAAGCATCGCGGGCAAGCGTGCGTACGCGTTTCCGTAGGAGCGAGGCTTGCCCGCGATGGTGTCCTCCCTGCCCCCACAAATAGCCGGCCATAAAGAAATCGTTAGCCTGCTTCCTTTTATTTCCGGCCCGCGCCATGATGCAGTTCTCCAACCGCCCGCCCGCGAACGAGCCCTCATGTCTGCGCAACAACAGCCCGTGCCCAGCTCCATGACGATCACCCTGCAGATCGTCTCTATCGTCTTCTATACCTTTATCGCGTTTCTCTGCATCGGCCTGCCGATCGCGGTGCTGCCGGGTTACGTCCACGGCGAACTGGGCTTCAGCGCGGTGGTGGCCGGGCTGACCATCGGCTCGCAGTACCTGGCCACCCTTCTCAGCCGGCCCATGGCCGGGCGCCTGTCGGACAACATCGGCACCAAACGGGCAATCGTCTACGGCCTGGCGGGAATTTTCCTCAGCGGGCTGCTGACCCTGGCGTCCAGCCTCCTGCAAACATTGCCGCTGCTCAGCCTGAGCGTCCTGTTGCTGGGACGTTTGCTGCTGGGGGTGGCCCAGGGCCTGATCGGCGTGGGCACCATCAGCTGGTGCATGGGCCAGGTCGGCGCCGAGCACACCGCGCGCTCGATTTCCTGGAACGGCATCGCCTCCTATGGCGCGATTGCCATCGGCGCGCCGCTGGGGGTGGTGATGGTCGCCGACTACGGTTTCGAAAGCCTGGGGCTGGCCCTGTCGCTGCTGGCGGCCCTGGCCCTGCTGCTGATCCGCAACAAGCCATCGGTGCCGGTGATCCGTGGCGAGCGCCTGTCGTTTCGCGCGGTGTTCGGCCGTATCGCGCCGTACGGCGCCGGCCTGAGCCTGGCGTCCATCGGCTACGGCACCCTGACCACCTTTATTACCCTGTTCTACCTCAGCCGCGGCTGGACCGGCGCGGCCTATTGCCTGACGGTATTCGGCATCTGTTTCATTCTCTCGCGCCTGCTGTTCATCTCCAGCATCAGCCGGTTTGGCGGTTATCGCGCGGCCATCGCCTGCATGAGCATCGAGACCCTGGGCCTGATCCTGCTGTGGCTGGCGCCATCGACGGCGTTCGCCATGATCGGCGCCGGGCTCGCCGGCTTCGGCCTGTCGCTGGTGTACCCGGCGCTGGGGGTGGAAGCGATCAAGCAGGTGCCCAGCACCAGCCGCGGCGCCGGCCTGAGCGCCTACGCGGTGTTTTTCGATCTGGCGCTGGCGATTGCCGGGCCCTTGATGGGCGCGGTGGCGTTGAACCTGGGCTATTCGTGGATTTTCTTCTGCGCGGCGCTGTTGTCGCTCAGCGCCCTGGGCCTGACCCTGCTGCTCAAGCACCGGGCCGACGCCTGAGTCACTGATCCGCGGTCTGCATCCCGGCCCGGCTCGGCTTGCCCAGGGCCTGGGCAAAGAAGCGGCCGGCCTCGGCGATCAGATTGCGGTGGATGTCCTCGCGGTCGACGCCATCGGCGTCGGTGCACAAGGCCGGCATGCTCAGCAACTGCTCCTCGGTGCACGGCGCCATGAACACGAAGTGCCCGGCCCCGGCCAACAGCCTGAAGTCCGGCGCGACCGGCAGCTTGCGGGCCAAGGCCGCGGCGTTCTTATCCAGAGCCACCAGCTTGTCGACGTCGCCGCTGTACAGCAGCACCGGCACATGCACGCCGGACAGGGTCTGGCGCCCGAACTTCAGGCTCAGCGGCGCCATCAGCAGCAACGCATGGACCCGCGGGTCGGTGACCGGTTGCAGGTCGTCGCGATCGACGATCAGTTCGCCCTGGGTATTGCAGGCATCGTGATCGTCGGGGCGCTCCTGGCAGTAGCGGCGCAGGCGGTCCAGGTCGGGGGTAGCCCCGGACAGGATCAACGCCGTTTCGCCGCCGGCCGAGTAACCGATGACCCCGACCTGCCCGGCGTTGACGAAAGGCGACAGCATCGGGTCGGCCAGGGTCGCGGTGATGGCTTCGGAAATCTGGATCGGCCGGCCGTAGAGATTGCTCAGGGTCCCCAGCCGGCTGTGATCCTTGTAGTTGTCGCCCGGATGAATCACCGCCACCACCACGAAGCCCTTGCGCGCCAGCGAGGTGGCCAGGTCGTGCAGGGCCAGCGGCGTGCCGGTATTGCCATGGGACAGCATCAACAGCGGAAAACGGCCGATGGCGACCTTCGAATCCCGGGAGGCGGCGATCTGATAACCCTCGACCTTGCTGCTGTGTTCGATGCCAGTGGAGGGATAGAAGGCAATGGCGCGCATCGGCTGCTGGTCCAGCGGGTCGAGAAAACTCATCTCGTGGAAGCCCACGCTCCAGTGCGGATGGGGCGCGGGCGCGGCGTGCACGATAATCGGGCCGCCGAGCAGGCAGATCAGTGACATTGCCCAAAGACGCATCATGGATGCACCACCTTCCCTACCTGATGAAAACGCCGGTTCATTGCTTCACTGGCCAGGAATTCGCTGGCCTGTTGCCTGGAGCTGTCGGGCCTGGTCAAGCCACTGCATAACCCGAGCCAGAACAAATAGCACGAACACGAAAAACTCCGTATTCCGCTGCCTGGAGGGCATCAGAATACAGAGTTTAAAGGGCATTGCCTGGGGCGTAAGCGACTTTTACACAAGCCTTACGCGGCAGCGAAAAGTTGCTCGCTGATGTGCGTCCGGGCGTCGCTCAGGGCCTTGTTGCGGACTTCGTCGCCATAAGCCAGGCCGTGGGCGCGAACGAATTCGATATCGGTGATGCCGAGGAAGCCGAACAGCACTTTCAGGTAATCCTCGTGCGCCACGCCAGTGGCTTGGCCGGCGTGCAGGCCGCCCGCGGTGGAGACCACTACGACTTTCTTGCCACCGCACAGGCCTTCAGGACCGGCTTCGGTGTAGCGGAAGGTCTGGCCGGCGACGGCGATGCGGTCGATCCAGGCCTTGAGTTGGGTCGGGATGGTGAAGTTGTACATAGGCGCGGCGATCACTACAGCGTCGGCGGCCTGGAATTCGGCGAGGGTCGAAGCGCTCAGTTCGGCTTCGTGCTGCTGGGCAGCGTTGCGCACTTCGGCCGGGGTACCGGCGGCCACCAGGGTGGCGGAGCTGAAATGGCTGATGGCATCGGCGGCCAGGTCGCGGTAGGTCACTTCAACGCTGGCATCGGCGTTTTTCCAGGCCTTGACCACGCTTTCACTCAACTGACGGGAAGCCGAGTTGTCACCAAGGATGCTCGAAT
Organism: Pseudomonas sp. GW821-FHT09E12; assembly: GCF_059416085.1. Lineage (NCBI taxonomy): Bacteria > Pseudomonadati > Pseudomonadota > Gammaproteobacteria > Pseudomonadales > Pseudomonadaceae > Pseudomonas > Pseudomonas sp. GW821-FHT09E12. The sequence continues at coordinate 288,184 of NZ_JBWKOM010000007.1, forward strand.
CGATATGCAACAGTTTCATCTGGGATTCTCCAAGTGAGGATCGCCACCGGGCGATCAATTGAGGACAATCCTACAGGTGAAACCAATAGCTGATTAGTCGGCATAAATGCGATAGTTTGTCCCATCAGCAGGACAGTAGAGTCAGGATATGCAAGACCTCAACGATCTTTATTACTTTGCCAAGGTGGTGGAAGCCGGTGGTTTCGCCGCCGCCGGGCGTTTACTGGGGGTGCCAAAATCCCGTTTGTCGCGGCGTATCGCCGAACTGGAAGAACGCCTGCACACCCGATTGCTGCAACGCACCACCCGCCAACTGAAGCTGACCGCAGTCGGCGAACGTTATCTGCGTCACTGCCAGGCCATGCTGCTGGAAGCGGAAATGGCCGACGAGGCCGTGGCCAGCATGTCCAGCGAACCTCGCGGGCGCCTGCGGGTGTCCTGCCCGGTGGGCCTGGCTCATCATATGTTGCCGACCGTTATCAGCTCGTTCCTCGAGCAATATCCCCAGGTCCAGCTGGACATGCAGCTGCTCAACCGCCGGGTCGACGTGGTCGCCGAAGGCATCGACGTGGCGCTGCGGGTTCGCGAGCATGGCGACGAAGACCCCTTGCTGGTAACCCGCCGCCTGCGCCAGGCGCAGACCGTGATGGTCGCCAGCCCGGGGTTCGCCCGGGAATGGCCGATCCACAGTCCCGAAGACCTGCACAAGGTGCCGGTGCTGGGAGCCCTGGAGGCCGACCGCATGGTGCATTTGCGCCTGCTCGACGCCCAGGGCGAGAAATGCGACCTGGTCCTGGAGGCGCGCCTGGGCATCGACGACTTTCTGGTGCGCCGTTCCTGCGCCCTCGCCGGCCTTGGCTGTACCATCCTGCCGATGATGTATTGCGAGGAAGAACTGCAGGCCGGGCAACTGGTGCAACTGCTGCCCGAGTGGTCGCTGCCTGGCGGTTGGCTGCAGGCGGTCTACCCTCACCGGCGCGGTGTATTGCCAGCGGTAAGGGCCTGGATCGAGCATGTCAGCGAAGCGTTCAAAGGCTGCGGGGACCGCACACTGTGACAGCGCGACAAAAGGAAAAAACCATGACTGAAGCGGATGTGGCGCAATTCTGCCTGGACTTGCCGGGCGCGCGCGAAGACTACAAATGGGGCGGCGTGCGGGTGTTTTCCGTGGCCGGCAACAAGATGTTCGCCCTGCAGAACCTGCGGGGCGAGTCACTGGCGTTCAAGGTGGACAAGGAGCTGTTCCTCGGCCATGTCGACCGTCCCGGCATCGCGCCGGCGCCGTACCTGGCCCGGGCGCACTGGATCATCATGCAGACGCCCTACCCGCTGGGCGCCGGCGAACTGCGGGACTTGCTGCGGCGTTCGCACCAGTTGGTGGTGAGCAAGCTGCCCAAGCGGGTACAGGTAGGCCTGTTGCTTTAGAACAGCGAGAACAGGCTGCCTTCGAGAAACAGCCGGTCGATCCAGAACACCTGGTGCAGCAGCACGATCAGCCAGAACACCAGTTGATAGGACAGCTTGCGGGTCTTGTGGCGAAACGCCTGTTGCGCCAGCAAGGCGCCTGGCCAGCCACCGGCCAGCTCCACGGCGTGCAAGACGTTTTCCGGGGTCCGCCAGCTGTCGCTGCGGGCCTTGCGCTTGTCGCTCCAATAGAGGAAGAACGTCAGCACGCTGACCGCGCCGTAGGCCGCCAGCGGTACCCAGGAAATCCCCTTCACGCCCAACAGCAGCGAACCGCACAGCGGTAAGGCGCAGAGCAGCAGGAAGATCACCGCCTTGAGCCTTGGCTGCTGGATCCGAGCCCCGGCGACTTCGCCGGGGCGGTTCTGATTGCGTGCGTTCATCAGGAATGGACCGAGGTCCAGTCGACCCAACCGAACTGCCAGGTGGCGAGGATCACCAGGCCGAAGGCAATGCGGTACCAGGCAAAGGCCGCGTAGCTGTGGTTGGCAATGAACTTGAGCAGGCCCCTGACCGCGATCATCGCGAAGATGAACGAGGTGATGAAGCCGATGGCGAACACCGGCAGGTCGTCCGGCTGGAACAGATTGCGGTACTTGTAGCCCGAGTAGACCGCGGCACCGACCATGGTCGGCATAGCCAGGAAGAACGAGAACTCGGTGGCGGTCTTGCGCGACAGGCCGAACAACAGGCCGCCGATGATGGTGGAACCCGAGCGCGAGGTGCCTGGAATCATCGCCAGGCACTGGGCGAAACCGACCTTCAAGGCATCTTTCCAGCTGATCTCGTCCACCGTGTTGGCATGTATTTCATGCTGCCGGCGTTCGGCCCAGAGCATGACCACGCCCCCCACCACCAGCGCCGTGGCGACGGTGATCGGGTTGAACAGGTATTCATGGATCAGGTCGGCGAAAATCACCCCCAGCACCACGGCGGGCAGGAAGGCGATCAGCAGGTTGATGGTGAAACGCTGGGCGTTGCGCTGGGTCGGCAGGCCGGTGACCACGTCGAGGATCTTGCGGCGAAACTCCCAGACCACCGCGAGAATGGCCCCCAGCTGAATGATGATGTTGAACGCCATGGCGCGCTCGCCACCGAAGTTGAGCAAGTCGGCAACGATAATCTGGTGGCCCGTGCTGCTGATGGGCAGAAACTCCGTCAGCCCTTCCACAATCCCTAAAATCAATGCCTGTACGGCAGTCCAAAGCTCCATCAATCCCCCGAAGGTCATGCCGTGGCATGCCTCTTAGTTTTTCTTCAATGTTCACTGACACGTGCGTCGCGACTTCGCAGCCGCAATAGGATCATCATCGCCCCTGAAAATTCCGTGAAAAATCAGCCGGATTCAGGTTTTTCGCGATGAGGCCGAAATCCTAGCAGACATACTCGATAAACGCTGTCGCGTTGAGAGAATCAGCGGGACCGGACTGCAAGGAGCGCATGACGGATGTACGGAGTGTTTCTATTACAAGAACAACAATCGGGAGTGACAGATTCATGAACAGCTTACGCAGAATGTCGATCAGCCGCCGGCTGTGGCTCATCCTGATTGTCGCGGTACTGATGCTGATGACCCTGGGCATGTTGATGCTCAAGCAGATCCACGACGACCTGTACCAGGCCAAGGCGCAGAAGACCCAGCATGTGGTGCAGACCGCCAACGGTGTGCTGGCCTATTTCCAGGGCCTGGAAAGCGCCGGCAGCCTCGATCGCGCGACGGCGCAGAAGCAGGCGTTGAGTGCCATACGCAACCTGCGCTATGACCAGAGCGACTACTTCTGGATCAACGACCTGGCCCCGGTCATGGTCATGCACCCGACCAACCCCAAGCTCGACGGCCAGAACCTCGCGGCCATTCGCGACCCGGACGGCTTTGCCGTGTTCAACGAAATGGTGGCCATCGCCAAGGCCAAGGGCGCCGGCATGGTCAACTATCGCTGGCCGAAACCGGGCGCCAGCGAGCCGGTGCAGAAGACCTCCTATGTCCAACTGTTCCAGCCCTGGGGCTGGATCATCGGTTCGGGGGTGTACATCGATGACGTGCAGGCCGAGTTCCGCAGCCAGGTGGTGAAGGCCTCGGTCGTCGGTATCGCCATTGCCCTGCTCATGGCCCTGCTGGTGTTGCTGATCGCCCGCAGCATCGTCCGCCCGCTGCAGGAAACCGTGCACGCCATGGCCAATATCGCCAGCGGCGAAAGCGACCTGACTCGCACCCTCGACACCCACGGCCAGGACGAAGTCACCGAACTGGCCCGGCACTTCAACGGTTTCACCGCCAAGCTGCGTCTTGTAGTCAGCCAGCTGCAGGTATCGGCCGCAGCCCTGGCGCAGTCCTCCACCGACCTGGGCAGCAATGCCAGCCAGGCCCAGGAACGCAGCCAGCAGCAGTCGCAGCAGATGGAGCTGGTGGCCACCGCCATCAACGAAGTGACCTACGGCGTACAGGACGTGGCAAAGAACGCCGAACACGCCGCCAGCGAGATGCGCGACGCTGAAGCCCAGGCCCAGCAGGGCCAGGTCAATATCGACGGCAGCCTGCAACAGATCGACCGGCTCTCGGGCACCATCGACCAGGCCGTGGAAGTGATTCGCACCCTGGCCCAGGAAAGCACCCAGATCGGCAGCGTGCTGGAGGTGATCCACTCGATCGCCGAGCAGACCAACCTGCTGGCGCTCAACGCGGCGATCGAAGCCGCCCGCGCAGGCGAACAGGGCCGCGGGTTCGCCGTGGTGGCCGATGAGGTGCGCCTGCTGGCCCAGCGGACGCAGAAGTCCACCGCCGAGATCCAGTCGATGATCGAGCGCCTGCAAGGGCACTCGGAAGCCGCGGTGAAGGTCATCGGCGACAGCAGCCGGGCTTCGCAACAGACCATCGAGCAGGCCGGGCTGGCCGGTGAAAGCCTGAACGCCATTGGCCAGGCCCTGCGCAACCTCAACGGGCTGAACGCCTCGATTGCCAGCGCCACGTTGCAACAGGCCCATGTGGTCGAAGACATCAACCAGAACGTGACCCAGGCCGCCGGCCTGTCCCACAGCACCGCCCTGGCGGCCGAGCAGTCCAGTGCCGCCAGCCTGCACCTCAAGGAACTGAGCGAGCAGCTCAACGGCCTGTTGCGCCAGTTCCGGGTCTGAAGCTGACCGTGGCGGGGTTTTCGCCCCGCCACGGTTGCCGGCCTTCACTAACATGCAAGGCCGCTTCTGGTTACAATCCGCACCCTCCTCCGCTTCCAGGTAGTTTTCATGTCCGGGCTTGAACTGTTCGCCGCCGCACTCGGCGTGATCGCCGTCTGGCTGACAGTCAGACAGAACCCCTGGTGCTGGCCGATCGGCCTGGTCATGGTGCTGCTGTACAGCTGGATCTTCTTCGAGGTGAAGCTGTATTCGGACATGCTGCTGCAAGTGGTCTACGCCGCCCTGCAACTCTATGGCTGGTGGCAGTGGACCCGCGGTGGCGCCAGTCATCAGGGCCGTCCGGTCAGCCTGCTGGCGCCACGCTCGATGCTGCTGGGCCTGAGCCTCGGGGCTATCGGCAGCCTGCTGTTGGGGGCCGCCATGGCCCATTGGACCGATGCCGCGCAACCCTGGCTGGACGCCGCGCTGACCGGCTTCAGCCTGGTGGCGCAGTGGTGGATGGCGCAGAAGCGTGTGCAATGCTGGCCGCTGTGGATTGCCGTCGACGTGATTTTTGTCGGCCTGTTCATCTACAAGGACCTGTACCTGACGGCGGCCCTGTACGGGCTGTTCACCTTGCTGGCCGTGCAGGGCTGGCGCGCCTGGCGGGCCGACTCAGCGTTGCGCCCGGCATGAAGGTCCTGGTGTTGACCGGCCCCGAGTCCAGCGGCAAAAGCTGGCTCAGCGGCCACTTGCAGGCACGCTTCGGCGGCATCCAGGTGGGCGAGTACGTTCGCCATTTCATCGAGCAGCAGCGACGCGATACCTGCCTGGCGGATATCCCGGAGATCGCCCGCGGCCAGTTGGCCTGGGAGGACCAGGCCCGGGCACAACAGCCGCCGCTGCTGATTCTCGACACGCACCTGCTGAGCAATATGCTCTGGAGCCAGACCCTGTTCGGCGCCTGCCCGGACTGGCTGGAGCCCGAGCTGCTGGCTCGCGGCTACGATCTTCACCTGCTACTCTCCCCCGAAGATGTCGGCTGGAGCAACGACGGCCAGCGCTGCCAACCCCAACTGAGCGAGCGCCTGGCCTTCTTCAAGGCCACCGGTGATTGGCTGGTGCAACACCAGCAGCCCTTCGAAGTGATTCGCGGCGACTGGGAAACCCGTCGACAACGGGCATTCGAGCGGGTCGAGCGTTTACTTCAGGGTTAGCCGAATCCCTTTCCTGTCCGCTTTTTTTCTCCTCTGCTGGCGAGAAAAACGTCCATCCCTGAAACACCCGCCGCTGCGCAGAACGGCCAAATCAAAGGGCTTCTCATTGCCCTTCTGCCATCTGTTAAAACGCTGATACAACCCGCCGCGAGCCCCCCGATCCAGAGCCTCGCCACGGCCATACCGGGCTGTCGAAGGCGATACTGGTCTCATCGTTGAAACACCCCTGCCCCGGCAACACACCTGGTTATTCGTAACCTGTTGAATTTTTGAAACAATCGAAAAGCGGCACGGCTTCTGCTCTCTACCCTGGCAACGCTGACTAGGGCCAGCGAAGAAGAAGGGAATGCTGCCGTGGAGAATCTCAATTCAGCTCTGACCCACCTCCTGCTGATCGGCTGTGCCATCGGCTCGCTGCTCAGCCTCCCGGTCCAGGCTGCCGACGACATCAGGGACGGCAGGATCGTTCTCGACCGCGACGTTCAACCTCGTAGCGTCGGCCGCCCTCCGCTGCATCCTGACCCCTACCCGACCACCGTCAATGCCAACCCATCGGCCCGGGTCAAACAGATGACCAGCAACACCGAATTGAGCGACGGTGATTTTGCCGGGGTCAGCAGCGGTTCCACGATCAGCAGCAGCGTCATGCCCAACGGCGTCAACCTGCAGGGGCTGAACAGCGTCACCAACCCCAACGGCCTGACCGGCATGAGTGCCGGCCACGGCGGCGGTAGCGGTGGCGCCATCTCCGGCGCCATCAACCGCTCGCTGAATTCTGGCCTGGCTCCTTTGGGCAGAATGGCCGGAGGCCAATGAGATGACTCGTACCCTCGTATGGCTTGCACTGTTCGGCTGCGCTTCGGTGATGGCCGACCCAGGCATCCAGGCGGTGGACACCGCCACCCTTCACAACTCCGGCGCCCGCTACAACGGCAACTTCAACGTCAACCAGGCCGCCGGCGACCAGCAGCAACAGACCAACACACGCGCCATTGCCATCGGCACCGACGCCCAGGCCACCACTGTGGTCCGGCAGAAGCTCGGCACACCGGCCAGCAGCGCGATCGACGCCAGCAGCAACATCGGCGGCAACGCTTTCAGCAATGGCAACGGGGTCCTGGGCGTGAACCAGGGAGCCGGCGCCAACAACCAGATGATCAACGCAATGCGGGTGAGCATCAGTGCCCAGCCGCAAAGCATCGACGACAGCGTCCTGTCCCAACAGAACGTGGCGCTGTTACCAGGCTCGGGAGCAACTGACGCTTCCAAAGGCAGCCGCCAGGTCGTTACCAGCGACCAGGCCTTCACCGGCAGCCGGGGAGTGATTCAGGTGAACCAGAGTGCCGGGGTGGGGAACCGAATGGCTAACACCCTGAGCATACGGGTCGCTGACTGACCCGCAGCAGTGCGATTGGAAAGTACCAACACTTAACCAACTAATAAGCACGGAGAAACACCATGAAACCTACAATGGCTCTCAAGCCACTGGTTTTTGCACTTGCCGCAGTGATGGCAATCGCTGCACATGCAGGTGGTAATGACGACAACCACGGAGGTCACGGTGGTCATGGCGGCCACGGTGGCCATGGCGGTCACAATGGTCACCACGGCGGTCACGGTGGCCATGGCGGACACGGCGGACACGGCGGCCAAGACCTCAACACCCAGCTGCAAATCACCGCCGGGGCTGTGGCCAACGTGACCGATGAGCAGTACAGCTCGGGCAACAGCGTCAGCAACCGCGGCACCGAAAACAACGCCGACGCCAGCGACTCGATGAACAACTCCAACGGCAACATGGGCGCCAACGTGGCTGCCGGCGACGGCAACCAGCAAGACAACGCCGTCGCCCTGGCCACCGCCGATGAAAGCTTCATCTTCGGCAGCGCGGTAGCCACTTCCAGCGCGACCCAGACCAACACCAACAACACGGTGAAAAACTGGTCCACGCAAAACAGCGCAACACTCGACAATGCTGGCAACGGCGGCTCCGGCAACATCGGCATCAACGTCACCGCCGGTGACTTCAACCAACAGAAAAACAACCTGGCAATCGCCGTATCCGGCGGACGCGTAGCGACTGCGTCAGCTTCGGCCGACCAGACCTCCACTGGCCTGGACGTGGACAACAAGGGCGTGCGCACCTACAAAAAAGAAACCCTCAGAGGCGAGTTCGAGGCCAACGGCACCTACAAAGGCACCGGCTACGGCAAGATCCAGGGCGACGACGATCACCATGGCGGTGGTCATCATGGCTACAACGACGACCGTCGTGGCGGCCACGATAACGACGATCAGAAATTCACCTTCAAGGAACAAGGCACGATCGAACTTTCCGGCGTCTGGACCAAGCAAGTGCTGACCAAAGACGGCTGGAAAAACCCTGTGATCAACAACGCGTCGATGTCTGGCTCGATGAACGGCTTCTCCGGCAACGGCGGTGCCAACGTCTCGGCGGGGGTCGGCAACCAACAAAGCAACTCGCTGTCCATCGCTGCCGGCTGCAGAGCCTGCCTGTAATCACGAGAGTGACGAAAGCCCCGGAAACGGGGCTTTTCCACCGTCCCACAAGGCGTAGCGATCATGCGAATGGCGACCTTTTCCCTTTTGCTTTGCCTGACCGGCCTGGCTCAGGCCGCGCAGATGCCGGTGGCCGTGTTGCCTGGCGGCAACCTGGTGTACAAGCAGGTGCAGAGCGTGCGGGAGCGCAAATTCGCCGACCTGGTCGAGCAGAAAACCGACTTCAGTTGCGGCGCCGCCGCGCTGGCGACGGTGCTGCGCCAGGCCTACTGGCTCGACGTCGATGAGGAGCACGTCATCAAAGGCATGCTGGCCACCGCTGACCAGGACCTTGTGCGTACCCAGGGCTTCTCCATGCTGGACATGAAGCGCTACCTGGAAAGCATCGGCATGCGCGCCCGGGGCTACCGGATACCTCCCGACAAACTGCAGGCGGTCTCCATTCCGGTGGTGGTACTGATGGACATTCGTGGTTACAAGCACTTCGTGGTCATGCAGCGGGCGCAGAAAGACTGGGTCTATATCGGCGACCCCGTCCTCGGCCATAAACGCTACTCCCACGAAGACTTTGTCAAAGGCTGGAACGGTATCGTCTTCGCCATCGTCGGCCCCGGCTACGACAAGGCCAACGCCTTGCGCGACCCGCCCAACCCGCTGACGGCCAAGAACAAGCTGGATACCTTCAACCCGGTCAAAGACGCAGAACTGATGGAATTCGGTTTCATTCAGAGCGACTTCTTCTAGGGTCGCCCTAAGGATAAAGGGGCAGGATGCTCCGGGAGCAGCAGATGAAAAGCGCTTACTGGCTGGCCGCTGCCTGCCTGGTCACAAGTTTTCCTGCGTACGCCAACGCAGGGTTCAAGCCTATAGAAATCAAGGACCAGGAACTCTCCGAGCTCCGCGGTCGCTACGTCATGCCAGGGCGGATCATCAGCTTCGGCATTGTCATGAGCAGCACCTGGCGCAATGCCTCGGGCGATCTGATCGGCGCCACGACCACCATGCAGATCCAGCAATCGACGATCAAGCCGGAATTCTATGTCTCCACGATCACCGAAAGCGGCAACGGCTCGACGCCGACCCAGGGCTCGGGCAACGTGATCGGTGGCGCGGGCCTGGCCACCACCCAAGGGGTGACCCAGAGCGTACGCGCGGCGGGCGATGGCAATAGCGCCTATAACAACGTCTCCATCGACGTCAAGGAAGCCAGGCATGCCCCGGCGCTGGTGCCGGCGCAGGGCCAGCTGTTGATGAGCGGGCAAACCATCAGCGGCAGCAATGCCGCGGGCAGCGTGGCCGTGTCCGCCACCGGTGGCGGCATCCAGATGGCCATCCAGGCCAGCAACAACCAGGGCTCAGCCCTGCAACAAGTGGCCCAGGGCGGCTTGCTGCAGAACACCCGCCTGCTGGGCGACAGCAACCTGGTCAGCAACCTGACCCAACTGAACGTGGTGCTCAACAACAATGGGGCGAGCGCCGGCGCGTTGGACTGCAACCTGACCCAGCTCAAGGGCCTTCGCAACCTGGGATATTGAACTACGCTGATTCTCGATCATTAGGCTTAAAGGGACGGCTTATTCATGTATCGATCAGTCTCGCTGCGCGCAGTTGTATGTTTGAGCACGCTCTTTCCGGCAGCGCTGCTGCAGGCAGCGCCGGATGCCGACGTAGAGGCCCTGAAACAAGAATTACTGGAGCTTAAGCAACGTTACGAAGTGCAGCAGAAAGCACTGGCGGTATTGGAACAACGGGTACGCCAGGTCGAGGAGCAACCGGCGGCGCCACCACCGAAACGCCTGGCCAAGTCGCCAGCGGACATGCGTGGCAACCAGCAGGTGGCCGGGACCACGAGCCAAGGCCCGACCCCGGCCGGCGGCAGTTCCTACGGGGAATCGCTCAAGGATGATTCACAACCGGCGCAGAGTGTGTCCAACCTGTACGACGAAGCCAGCGGCTTCTTCGGCGGCGGCAAGTTCAGTGTCGAGACCGGCCTGACCTACTCCCGTTATGACACCCGGCAGCTGATTCTCAACGGCTTCCTGGCGCTGGACTCGATCTTCCTCGGCGACATCAACCTGGACCGGATCAAGGCCGACAACTGGACCCTCGACCTCACGGCCCGCTACAACCTGGACAACCGTTGGCAGTTCGACGTCAACGTGCCGGTGGTCTACCGCGAATCGACCTACCAGTCCGGCGGCGCGCAGAACGGCGCGGCGGGCGTCACCAGCGAAAAGACCGTGTCCAAGGACCCGACCCTCGGCGACGTGAACTTCGGCATCGCCTACAAATTCCTCGACGAATCGGTCAATACCCCGGACGCGGTGTTGACCCTGCGCGTCAAGGCGCCGACCGGCGAAGAGCCGTTCGGCATCAAGCTGCGCCAGGTCCAGGACAACACCAACCTGTTCGTCCCGGATGACCTGCCGACCGGTAACGGCGTCTGGTCGATCACCCCCGGCATCTCGCTGGTCAAGACCTTCGACCCGGCGGTGTTGTTCGGCACCCTCTCCTACACCCACAACCTGGAAGAATCGTTCGACGACATCAGCTCCACGGTCAACTTGAAGACCCCGGGCAAGGTCAAGCTCGGCGACAGCTTCCAGATCGGCATGGGCATCGCCTTCGCCCTGAACGAGAAGATGAGTATGTCGTTCTCCTTCTCGGACCTGATCCAGCGCAAGAGCAAGCTCAAGGAAGATGGCCAGGACTGGCAGTCCGTGGTGTCCAGCGACGCCAACGCCGGTTACTTCAACGTCGGCATGACGGTGGCGGCCACCGACAACCTGACCATAGTGCCCAACCTGTCCATCGGCCTGACCGACGATGCGCCGGACTTCACCTTCAGCTTGAAATTCCCCTACTACTTCTAAACACCAACCAAAAAAGGCCCGCGGCGATCATCTCGCCGCGGGCCTTTTCGTCGCACCGCCCTAGCGGATCTGATGCTTGTGCAGCAACCGGTAGAAGGTCGGGCGCGATACGCCCAGCACCCTGGCCGCGACGCTCAGGTTGTCGCTGTGCCGATTCAACACATCGCACAGGGCCTGGCGCTCGGCCCGGTGCTTGTAGTCCTCCAGCGTGCCCATGGGCGCGATGCTGGCCTGCGGACTGAGCAGACCCAGGTCCCGGGCTTCGATCTGCCGGCCCTCGGCCAGTACCAGGCCGCGCCGCACCCGGTTGGCCAGCTCGCGGACATTGCCCGGCCAGTCGTGCTTGCCCATGGCCACCAGCGCGTCTTCGCTGAAACTGCGCGGTCGGCGCCCGGTTTCCTGGCTATAGAAGTGAGAAAAGTGACTGGCCAGCATGCCGATATCGCCATGCCGTTCGCGCAATGGCGCGGTGACCACCTGCAACACATTCAGGCGGTAATACAGGTCTTCGCGAAAGCGCCCCTTGTCGATCGCCGCCTCGAGGTCGACGTGAGTCGCCGCCAACACCCGTACATCCACCGGAATCGGCTGGCTGCCACCCACCCGTTCAATGTGTTTTTCCTGCAAAAAGCGCAACAGATTGGCCTGCAGCTCCAGCGGCAGGTCGCCGATTTCGTCGAGAAACAGGGTGCCGCCGTGGGCCGCCTCGATACGCCCGACCTTGCGTTGATGGGCGCCGGTGAACGCGCCCTTCTCATGGCCGAACAGTTCGGACTGGATCAGGTGCTCGGGGATCGCCCCGCAGTTGATCGCCACGAAGGGTTTGCTGTGGCGCTGCGACTGGCGGTGCAGGGTCCTGGCCACCAGCTCCTTGCCCGTACCGCTTTCGCCGCGAATCAGTACCGGCGACTCGGTGGGCGCCAGCTTGCTCAAGAGCTTGCGCAAGTCGCGGATCGGTCGGCTGTCGCCCAGCAACTCATGCTCGGGCTGAGCGACATGAATATGCCCCTGGCCACGCAGGCGGGCCATGCCGAAAGCCCGTCCGAGCGTCACCTGGACCCGCGAGACATCGAACGGCAGGGTGTGGAAATCGAAAAACCACTCGCAAACGAAATCGCCGACCTTCTGCAGGCGCAGCACGTCCGGACTGAGCACCGCAATCCACTCGGTACCGCTGCGGCTGATCAGGTCCTTGACCGCTTCCGGTCGCTCCAGGTGAAAAGCCTGCAAACGCAGCAAGCCGACGTCACAGCCGCGATCGACGGCCGATTCCAGGTCACAACTGTCGACATCCCAGCCCACCGTGCGTAATCCAGGCAGCAGACGATGGCAATCGTCGCACGGGTCAACCACTAAAAGGCGGCGTAAGGCGGTCGCTTCAAGCATGACTGTTCCTTGGCGCCAAAAAGAGGAAAAGTTATTAGAAACAGTAGTTTGGCAAACCTGGCTGTAACATTAGCAATTACTTGACGCTGTCTTGTATCGATTGTTTATAGCACCAATCACCATTTGGACTAACCCTTAGATGGATCCAAAAGCCCGGTTTAATTGCCTGCGCCAATCTTTCATTCAGCTTTCAAAAGAAGGCTCTGAATCGCGGGTGTGAACAAAAGTTGTAAATTCTGGTCTTTCTATGTGACCTGATCCCTGGTTCGAGACATCAGTACAAGTAACCAGCCGAACGGTAAGCCCAACCGACGGCACATCATTTGATTGGGCACATAGAGAGAAGACCCCATGAACGCCCCGCTCCGTATCAACGAAGCACTTTTGATCGCCGACCGCGCATTCCAGCCATTTCAATGCGTCGCCTGGGCCCCACAAGACGGTAACGGCGAACTGAGCCTGACCGTCATCGACCGCACCAATACCCGTATTGGCCGCAAACAGATTCCAAGCAGCGCCTACTCCGACCCGGCGCAACTGGAAGACCTGCTGAAACAGGCCCGCGCCGAACTGAGCCAGGAAGGTTACACACTGCAATCCTGGGCCATGCCAGAGTAAGAACACGAACGCAGATCACCTTCGGGTGATCTGCGTTATTTTGTCGCAGTTGATATAGCCGCACTTTAGCCAGTTGGCAGAAAGTTCAACTTTCGCGGCCTGACTTGCCTCTCTCCCGCCTGTTTCAAGGCGAGTCTCCAGACACTCGTTAAAACCTCTTTATTACCGCCTTAGTCCGCGCCTGACATGGCGCTTTAGTATCTGCCGCACATCCCTCGCCAGGTGCCCCCGGCACTCGAGTGTTCCTGAACGAGGGCTGTATCTTGAAACGCCTTACTTCAAACCGCCAAAACGCCGATAGAAACTTTCGCCCACGTCGGGCAGCGGACCGTCGGCGTTTTCCAGTGCGTCGTTGAGCCATTCCTCAGCCTTGGCGTAGATCAGGCGATAGATGTTGCGGCAGAGCTGGCGCGCCGCCCGGCCTTCCCAGTCGCCAGGCAGCAATTCGTCCGGCAACTGCGGGTCGCGCAGCAGCAGTTTGCGGTACTCGTGAATCAGCAGCAGGCGCGCCAGGAAACAATCGGCCGGTTGCAGTTGCTCCTGCTCGCGCAGCGCTTGCCACAGCGGCCGGAACAGCTGGATGAACTCACTGTAGTGAGCCGCCAGCTCATCGATGTTCCAGCTTTCGCGCACCTGCAAGCGCAACGCCTTGGAGGCCAGCACGTCCTGGGCAGTGGTCTCGAACACAATGGTGTCTTCCTGGGCGCCAAGGTCCACCAGGGTCGCGTTGATGTCCGCCCGATCGCTGCGGGGACAGGCCAGCACCACCGGCGAAATCGCGCCAAAACCTTGCCATTCCAGCTCTTCGCGCACCTGCTTGCGCTTGTCCTGGCCAAGCTGCGACAGCATGACCAGGCACCAGGAACCATCCCAGGCCGGCACGCTGGCGTTATAGACCCGCTTGAAGGCCTTGTCGAAACGCCGGCGACCGGTACCGGTCAGGCTGTAATAGCTGCGGCGCCCGACTTTTTCGGCGCTCAGCCAGCCTTCCTTGGTCAGGCGAAAGATCGAGGTGCGGATCAGCCGCTCATTGATGCCGATGGGTTCGAGCAACTGGATCAGGCTGCCCAGCCATACCGTACCGCCGTGGGGTTCGATGGCATCGCCGTACAGGGTAATGATCAGGGAGCTGGCGCGAATCGGCGTCTGCTCCTGGAAACGGGTCACAAGATGATTCAACGGTGCTAGGGACGACATGGGCGTACCGGACAAAAAGGAAGAAATATACCGGGTTTCACCGGCTTGGAGTGGCCTGGAGCGCGCGACCCACTGTGCCCTGCTTGTTCACTGACCAGTATTTTTCGGGCGCAGGCCGCTGTCAGTGATGCGCGGGCGATTGGCTTCGGGTTCCGCGAGCGGCTCACAGACCTGCATCTGCTCCAGGCAGCGCCTGGCCAGCTGTTGATATTCACGGGTGCCGGCCTGCTTCCAGTGCAGCTCTTCGTCGCTGAGGCGGCGTTTGACACTGGCCGGGGCGCCCATGACCAGCGACTGCTCCGCACACTCGAAGCCGGCCTTGACGAAGGCCGCCGCGGACACGAAGCAGCGTGGCGCGATCCGGGCGTTGTCCATCACCACCGCGTTCATTCCCACCAGTGCATCGGCGCCGATCCGGCAGCCATGCAGCACCGCGCCATGGCCGATATGGCCGTTGCGCTCGACCACCGTGTCGCTGTCGGGAAAACCGTGCATCACACAGGTGTCCTGCAGGTTGGCCCCCTCCTCCAGCACGATCCGCCCGAAATCGCCGCGCAGGCTGGCCAGCGGGCCGATGTAGCAATGGGCACCGACTATCACGTCGCCGATCAGCACGGCGGACGGATGCACATAAGCACTGGGATGGACCACCGGGGTCAGGCCGTCGAGGCTGTAGCAGGTCATGAGGTACTCCTTGGCTAGGGCAGCAAGTCGAAACATTGCGCAAAGCGATGCCGCTCAGGATTTATTTTGTATCACATCAAGCTTAAACGAAAAAGCAAAAAAACAGTCTCACGTCTCTGCTCAGCGAAGGCCGCTAAGCAAAGGCCATAGCCCCAGTAAAATCTAGAAAATCACGACTTGATCGAGCCTCTTCGTCCTAGCGAAATCGATTCAAACCCTCAACATAAAGACACAACAATAGTATTTTTACGTTGCATTTATGTATCGCATTGGCGATATACTCGGCGAAAACCGGCTTCCCAGCCGATCCAATAATGACCCGGCCCTGCGCCGAGCGTGCACCGTGAGGGCATCCGCCATGCCTCAAACCCTTGCTGTCGAAAGCCTCGATGGCGGCGTTCGACTGATTACCCTGCAACGCCCCGCCGCCCTGAATGCCCTGACCAGCGAATTGCTCGGCGAACTGGCGGCCGCCCTGGACGTCGCCCAGGCCGATGACACTGTCCAGGTCGTGGTGCTGACCGGCAGCCGCAAGGCCTTCGCCGCCGGCGCCGACATCAATGAAATGGCCGAGCGCGATCTCACCGGCATCCTCAATGACCCGCGCCAGGCTTCCTGGCAGCGGATCACCGGCTTCAGCAAGCCTCTGATCGCCGCGGTCAATGGTTTCGCCCTCGGCGGCGGCTGCGAGCTGGCCATGCACGCCGACATCCTGATCGCCGGCGAGGACGCCCGTTTTGGCCAGCCGGAAATCAACCTCGGGATCATGCCCGGCGCCGGCGGCACCCAGCGCCTGCTGCGGGCGGTCGGCAAGTCCCTGGCCATGCAGATGGTCCTTGGCGGCGAGTCGATCGATGCCCGCCATGCCTTGCGCGCCGGCCTGGTCAGCGAAGTCACCCAACCGGAACTCACGGTCGAGCGTGCCTTGCAGTTGGCGCGGCTGATTGCCGGCAAGGCGCCGCTGGCCCTGCGCCTGGCCAAGGAGGCGCTGCTCAAGGCGCTGGACACCGACCTCGCCAGCGGCCTGCGCTTCGAGCGCCATGCCTTCACGGTACTGGCCGGCACCCGCGACCGCGAAGAAGGCATCCGTGCCTTCCAGGAAAAACGCCGGCCCAGCTTCACCGGCCACTAGGCCGCCGCAGCGGCCAACGACTCACACGACCTGTCAGAGAGCGCCAGAACATGAACTTCGAACACATCCTGTTTTCCGTCGAGGCAGGCGTCGCCCTCCTCAGCCTGAACCGCCCCGAGCAGCTCAACAGCTTCAATGCGCAGATGCATGGCGAGGTTCGCGAAGCGCTCAAGCAACTGCGCGCCAATCCCGAGGCCCGGGTGCTGCTGTTGACCGGCGAAGGCCGGGGTTTCTGCGCCGGTCAGGACCTGAGCGACCGCAACGTCGCCCCCGGCGCGGAGGTGCCGGACCTGGGCGAATCCATCGAGCGCTTCTACAACCCGCTGATCCGCCAGTTGCGCGACCTGCCGCTGCCGGTGATCTGCGCGGTGAACGGCGTGGCCGCCGGGGCCGGGGCCAACATTCCCCTGGCCTGCGACCTGGTACTGGCCGGTCGTTCGGCGAGCTTTATCCAGGCGTTCTGCAAGATCGGCCTGATCCCCGACTCCGGCGGCACCTGGACCTTGCCGCGCCTGGTCGGCATGGCGCGGGCCAAGGCCCTGGCCCTGCTGGGCAATCGCCTGACGGCCGAACAGGCCGAGCAATGGGGCCTGATCTATCGCTGCGTCGAAGATGCCGAATTGCGTGATGAGGCCCTCAAGCTTGCGCGCCACCTGGCCACCCAACCGACCTATGGCCTGGCACTGATCAAGCGCAGCCTCAACGCCAGCCTGAACAACAGCTTCGACGAACAGCTGGAACTGGAAAAAGACCTGCAACGCCTGGCCGGACGCAGCGAGGACTACCGCGAAGGCGTGAGCGCCTTCATGGACAAACGCACACCGACCTTCAAGGGGCGTTGAACATGAACCCACTGACACCCCAGGCCCGCGTCGCGGTGATCGGCGCCGGCGCGATGGGTGCCGGCATCGCCCAGGTCGCGGCCCAGGCCGGCCATCCGGTATGGCTGCTGGACAACCGCCCGGGCGCCGCGGCGCAAGCCATCGCCAGCATCGACCGGCAACTCGCCAGGCGCGTGACCAATGGCAAGCTCGATGCCCAGGCGCACAGAGCGACCATGGCCCGACTGCAGGCGGCCGAAGCCATCGAGCAACTGGCCGACAGCGAGCTGATCATCGAAGCCATCGCCGAGAACCTCGAAGCCAAGCGCGAGCTGTTTCGCCAGCTGGAAAGCCTGTGCCGCGACAGCTGCATCCTCGCCAGCAACACCTCTTCGCTGTCGATCACCCGCATCGCCGCCGGCCTGAAACGACCCGAACGCCTGCTGGGCCTGCACTTTTTCAACCCGGCGCCGGTCATGCCGCTGGTCGAGGTCGTCTCGGGACTGGCCAGCGACCGGCAACTGGCGCAGTGCCTGTACGACACCGCCACGAACTGGGGCAAGCAGCCGGTGCACACCCGCTCCACCCCGGGCTTTATCGTCAACCGCGTGGCCCGGCCGTTCTACGCCGAAAGCCTGCGCCTGCTGCAGGAAGGCGCCGGCGACTGCGCCACGCTCGACGCCCTGCTGCGCGAGGCCGGTGGTTTTGCCATGGGCGCCTTCGAACTGACAGACCTGATCGGGCATGACGTCAACTACGCGGTGACCCGCTCGGTATTCGAGGCCTATTACGGCGACATGCGTTTTCAGCCATCGCTGATTCAGCAGGAACTGGTGGATGCCGGGTACTTCGGACGCAAGAGTGGCCAGGGTTTCTATGCCTATACCGAGGGCGTCGAACGCCCCGCCCCCGTGGAGTTGCACAGCGAGCAAAACATCGAGCACTGCGTGGTCGAGGGCGACCTGGGGGCTGCCCACGGCTTGCTGCAACGCTTGCGCGAGTCCGGTGTGCGCCTGGTCGAGCGTGATGGCCCTGGCCTGGTGCGAGTCGGCGATGCGGTACTGGCCGTCAGCGACGGACGCCTGGCCAGCCAGCGCGCCCGCGACCAAGGCTTGAGCAACCTGATCCTGCTGGACCTGGCCCATGACTACGCCAGCGCCGGCCGCCTGGGCATCAGTTGCTGCGCCACCACCAGCCCACTGGCCCGCGACCAGGCGGTGGCGCTGCTGCGACGCGCCGGGTTCAAGGTCAGCCAGCTCAGCGACAGCCCGGGGCTGCTGGTCCTGCGCACCGTGGCGATGCTCGCCAACGAAGCCGCCGACGCCTTGCTGCAAGGCGTGGCCTCGGCGGTGGACATCGACCTGGCGATGCGCGCCGGGGTCAATTACCCCGAAGGCCCCCTGGCCTGGGCCGACCGCCTGGGCCTGCCATGGGTGCTCGAGGTCCTGCAAAACCTGCAGGCCGCCTACGGCGAGGAACGTTATCGACCGTCCCTGCTGTTGCGCCGCCGGGTTGCCGAAGGGAGGACGCTGCATGCTTGATCACCCCGCCATGAGCCTGGCCAGCGCCTGCGCCCAGAGCCTGTTCAAACGCGACAACGCCAGCCAGGCCCTGGGCATGCGCCTATTGTCAGTAGCGCCCGGCACCGCCCGGCTGGGCATGAGCGTGCGCGAAGACATGCTGCAGGGCCACGGCACCTGCCACGGCGGCTTGCTGTTCACCCTGGCGGACTCGGCCTTCGCCCTGGCCTGCAATACCTATGACGAAGCCACGGTGGCCATCGGCTGCAGCGTCGACTACATCGCCCCGGCCCGCCTGGGCGACACCCTGACCGCCGATTGCATCGAGCAAAGCCGCAACGGCCGCACCGGCAACTACGACGTACGGATCGAAAACCAGCATGGCGTGTTGATCGCCCTGTTCCACGGCAAATCCTACAAAGTGCGCGGCCCGGTGCTGGCGCAGGAGGCCCCCAATGAATGACGCCCTGATCATCGATGCAGTCCGCACCCCCATCGGCCGTTACGGCGGCGCCCTGAGCAGCGTGCGCGCCGACGACCTGGGCGCGGTGCCGTTACGCGCCCTGGTGCAGCGCAACCCCGGAGTCGACTGGAGCCGGGTCGACGAAGTGATCTACGGCTGCGCCAACCAGGCCGGCGAAGACAATCGCAACGTGGCACGCATGTCGGCGCTGCTGGCCGGGTTGCCGGTGGAGGTCCCCGGCACCACCCTCAACCGCTTGTGCGGCTCCGGCCTGGACGCCATTGGCAGCGCCGCCCGCGCCCTGCGTTGTGGCGAGGCCGGGCTGGTGCTCGCCGGCGGCGTCGAATCGATGTCCCGCGCGCCGCTGGTGATGGGCAAGGCGCAGACCGCGTTTTCGCGCCAGGCCGAGCTGTTCGACACCACCATTGGCTGGCGCTTCGTCAACCCGTTGATGGAACAAGGCTTCGGCATCGACTCGATGCCGGAAACCGCGGAAAACGTCGCCGCGCAGTTCGGCATTTCCCGCGCCGACCAGGACGCCTTCGCCCTGCGCAGCCAGCAGCGGGCCGCGGCGGCGCAAGCCAGCGGACGCCTGGCCAGGGAAATAGTCGCGGTGCCCATCCCCCAGCGCAAAGGCCCGCCGAGCCTGGTCGAACACGACGAGCACCCAAGGGGCGACACTACCCTCGAACAATTGCAGAAGCTCGGCACGCCATTCCGCCAGGGCGGCAGCGTCACCGCGGGCAACGCCTCGGGGGTCAACGACGGCGCCTGCGCCCTGTTGCTGGCCGACGCGGTAACCGCGCAACGCTACGGCCTCAAGGCACGCGGCCGGGTGGTCGCCATGGCCACCGCCGGGGTCGAACCGCGGATCATGGGCATCGGCCCGGTGCCGGCCACGCGCAAGGTGCTGGAACTGGCCCGGCTGAGCCTGGCGGACATGGACGTGATCGAGCTTAACGAGGCGTTCGCCGCCCAGGGCCTGGCGGTGCTGCGCGAGCTGGGCCTGGCGGACGACGACGAGCGGGTCAACCCCAACGGCGGCGCCATCGCCCTGGGCCACCCCCTGGGCATGAGCGGCGCGCGCCTGGTGACCACCGCGCTGCACGAACTGGAGCAACGCCAGGGTCGCTACGCCTTGTGCACCATGTGCATCGGCGTGGGCCAGGGCATCGCCCTGATCATCGAACGACTTTAAGACGGGATACACCCGCGCCCGGAGCCCCCACGGGTATCCTGGGCGCAGGCACTCAGGAGCCGCCTGCAGGCGGCTCGACACAACAATAATTCGAGTGAAGCCATGAACATGCCAATTGCCAAAGCCGTGCTTGATCCCCTGCTGGACCCGCTGGAGACCGCCAGCGTCGACCAGTTGCGCCAGCATCAACTGGAACGCCTGCGCTGGAGCCTGAACCACGCCTACCGCAATGTGCCGCTGTACCGTCAGCGCTTCGACGCGCAGGGCGTGCACCCCGACGACGTGCGCAGCCTGGAGGATCTGGCGCAGTTCCCGTTCACCAGCAAGTCCGACCTGCGCGACAACTATCCCTACGGCATGTTCGCCGTGCCGATCGAGGACGTGGTGCGCCTGCATGCTTCCAGCGGCACCACTGGCAAGCCAACGGTGGTCGGCTACACCCAGAACGACATCGACACCTGGGCCAGGGTGGTCGCGCGCTCGATTCGCGCCGCCGGCGGCCGGCGTGGCGACAAGGTCCATGTGTCCTACGGCTATGGCCTGTTCACCGGCGGTCTGGGAGCCCACTACGGCGCCGAGCGCCTGGGCTGCACGGTGATTCCGATGTCCGGCGGCCAGACCGAAAAACAGGTGCAGCTGATCAAGGACTTCCAGCCGGACATCATCATGGTCACGCCCTCCTACATGCTCAACATCGCCGACGAGATCGAGCGCCAGGGCATCGATCCGCAAAAGCTCGCCCTGCGCCTGGGGATCTTCGGCGCCGAACCCTGGACCGCCGAACTGCGCAGCGCCATCGAACAGCGCCTGGGCATCACCGCGCTGGATATCTACGGGCTCTCGGAAATCATGGGCCCGGGCGTGGCCATGGAATGCGCCGAGACCAAGGACGGGCCGACCATCTGGGAGGACCACTTCTACCCCGAGATCATCGACCCGGTGACCGGCCAGGTGTTGCCGGACGGCCAGATGGGCGAGCTGGTGTTCACTTCGCTGAGCAAGGAAGCCCTGCCGATGATCCGCTACCGCACCCGCGACCTGACCCGCCTGCTGCCCGGCACCGCGCGACCCATGCGGCGTATCGACAAGATCACCGGACGCAGCGACGACATGCTGATCATTCGCGGGGTCAACGTGTTCCCCACACAGATCGAGGAGCAGGTGCTCAAGATCCGGCAACTCTGCGAATGCTACGAGATCCACCTATATCGCAACGGCAACCTCGACAGCGTCGAGGTGCATGTGGAGCTCAAGAACGAGCATCAACAACTGGGCAACGAGCAGCAGAAAGCCATCTGCGACGAATTGAGCCGGCACATCAAGACCTACATCGGTATCAGCTCGTGTATCGTTTTGCGCCCGGCCTTTTCCCTCAAGCGCTCCGAGGGCAAGGCCAGCCATGTGGTGGACAATCGGCAGAAATAAGCCATTCCCAGCTTAAAGCCCCGCTTCGGCGGGGCTTTTTTTGCCCGAGGAAAAGCCTTCAATGAGCAAAGCGATACAAAACAATATACGACACGCCATTTTATGTTTGATATTTATTTTTGTATCACATATAAAGTTCTCCATGCCCAGGCAATCCTTCACGGCAGGAGACGCACCATGTACGCACAGCTGGTAGAGACCGGAGTCAAAAGCATCAAGCCGCGTTCGGAGATGTCCGAACAGGAACGTGCCTTCCAGGACAAAATCGATTCGGAAATCAAGATCGAAGCCAAGAACTGGATGCCGGATGCCTATCGGCAAACCCTGATCCGGCAGATTTCCCAGCACGCCCATTCGGAAATCGTCGGCATGCTGCCCGAAGGCAACTGGGTGACCCGCGCCCCGACCCTCAAGCGCAAGCTGCAACTGATGGCCAAGATCCAGGACGAAGCCGGCCACGGCCTGTACCTGTACAGCGCGATGGAAACCCTGGGCGCCGATCGCGACGAGGAAATCGCCAAGCTGCACAGCGGCCGCGCCAAGTACTCGAGCATCTTCAACTACCCGACGCTGAACTGGGCCGACATGGGCGCGGTGGGCTGGCTGGTGGACGGCGCGGCGATCGTCAACCAGGTGGTGCTGCAGCGCACCTCCTACGGCCCCTACTCCCGGGCCATGGTGCGCATCTGCAAGGAAGAGAGCTTCCACCAGCGCCAGGGCTACGAAATCCTCCTGACCATGATGCGCGAGGGCAACCAGGCGCAGAAGGACATGGTCCAGGACGCCATCAACCGCCTGTGGTGGCCGGCACTGATGATGTTCGGCCCCAGCGACGAACACTCGCCCAACAGCGCGCAGTCCATGGCCTGGAAGATCAAGCGCCAGAGCAACGACGAACTGCGCCAGCGCTTCATCGACCAGACCATCCCGCAGCTGGAGCTGCTCGGCTGCACCTGCCCGGACCCGGACCTTAGGTGGAACGCCGAACGCGGCCACTACGACTTCGGCGAGATCCAGTGGGACGAATTCTACGAAGTGCTCAAGGGCAACGGCCCTTGCAACCAGGAACGCGTCGCTACCCGGCGCAAGGCCATCGAGGACGGCGCCTGGGTCCGCGAAGCCGCGGTCGCCCACGCCCGCAAGAAAACCAATAAAAACGCCGCGTGAACCGTAGCCGCTGCCGAAGGTTGCAATAAGGCTCGAAGGGCCTTCGAGGGCCTCAAGAGCGCGCGCCCTTCGGGGTCGATCGCAGCCTGCGGCCGCGGCTACATGAATTCAGCCCCTGATGTGGAGTCACCCATATGTCCGAATGGACCCTCTTCGAAGTCTTCGTGCGCAGCAAGCACGGGCTCAACCACAAGCACGTCGGCAGCGTGCATGCCGCCGACAGCGCCATGGCCATCGAGAACGCCCGCGAGCTCTACACCCGCCGCAGCGAAGGCGTGAGCCTGTGGGTGGTGCCCTCGGCGCTGATCGTCGCCTCGTCCCCGGATGAAAAGGACCCGCTGTTCGACCCGGCGGACGACAAGGTCTATCGCCACGCCAGCTTCTACGAGCTGCCGGCCGAAGTCGGGCACATGTGAGGTCGACCATGAACACGCGAAGCGAATTGATCCAATACCTGCTGCGCCTGGGCGACAGCGCCCTGGTCCAGGGCCAGCGCCTGTGCCAGTGGTGCGGCCGCGCGCCGGCCCTGGAAGAAGAACTGGCGCTGATGAACGTCGGCCTCGACCTGGTGGGCCAGGCCCGCAACTGGCTGGACTACGCCGCCGAACTGCTGGACGACGGCCGCGATGCCGACCACCTGGCGTTCCGCCGCGACGAGCGGGCCTATCGCAACCTGCTGCTGGTGGAACAGCCCAACGGCGATTTCGCCGTGACCCTGCTCAAGCAGTTTCTCTACGATGCCTGGCACCTGGAAGTGCTCAAGGGCCTGGCCCAGTCCAGCGACGAACGCATCGCCGGGATCGCCGCCAAGGCGGTGAAGGAAGTCACCTATCACCTGCGCCGCTCCAGCGAATGGGTCGAACGCCTGGGCGACGGCACCGAGCACAGCCACCAGCGCATGCTGGAGGCGATTCCCCTGCTCTGGCGCTTCACCGTCGAGCTGATCGGCGGCGACGACAGCGAAAACCACCTGCACGGCGCCGGCATCATCGCCGACCCCGCGCAGGTCGCCAGCGCCTGGCAGGCGACAGTGGCGCGGATTTTCGCCAGCGCCACCCTGCCCCTGCCAGCGGCCCCCAGCCATTTCTACCTGGATGCCCGCCGCGGCCTGCACAGCGAACACCTGGGCATTTTGCTGGCGGAAATGCAGGCGCTGCCACGAGCGTACCCCGATGCGACCTGGTGAGCTGATTTCCAGCGACCGCGGCGCCCGTGCCCAGCAGCCGGGCGACCTGGAAGCCGCCTGGAGCATCCTGAGCGCGGTCATGGACCCGGAGGTGCCGGTGGTCAGCGTGGTGGAGCTGGGCATCGTCCGCGACCTCGACTGGCACGACGGCCACCTGCAGGTGGTGGTCACCCCGACCTACTCCGGCTGCCCGGCCACCGAGGTGATCGAGGGCGATATCCGCGCCGCCCTGGAACTCGCCGGTTTTTCCGCGCCCCGGCTGCAACGCCGGCTGACCCCGGCCTGGAGCACCGACTGGATCACCGCCAGCGGCCGCGAACGGCTGCGGGCCTACGGCATCGCCCCGCCCGTGGGCAGCAGCAAGCGCAGCCTGCTGGGCGAAAGCGCTGCCATCTGCTGCCCGCAATGTGGCAGCAGCCACACCGAACAGCTCAGCGAATTCGGCTCGACCGCCTGCAAGGCGCTGTATCGCTGCCGGGACTGCCTGGAGCCGTTCGACTATTTCAAGTGCATCTGACGCCGTGTCAGTGGGAGAACAACCATGAGCAAATTCCACAGCCTGACCATCAAGGATGTGCGCAGCGAAACCCGCGATGCGGTGTCTATCGCCTTCGAAATTCCGCAGCACCTGCAGGACAGCTTTCATTTCACCCAGGGCCAGCATCTGGTGATGCGCACCCAGCTGGATGGCGAGGAAGTGCGCCGTTCCTATTCGATCTGCGCCGGGGTCAACGACGGCGAGTTGCGCATTGCCGTGAAGCGCGTGGCCGGCGGGCGTTTTTCGGCGTTCGCCAATGACCGGCTCAAGCCCGGGCACTGCCTGGACGTGATGCCGCCCGCCGGGCACTTCCATGTCGAACTCGACCCCGCGCGCCATGGCCAGTACCTGGCGGTGGCGGCCGGCAGCGGCATCACACCGATCCTGTCGATCATCAAGAGCACCCTGGAAACCGAGCCCCACAGCCGCGTCACCCTGCTGTACGGCAACCGCGCAAGCTCCGCCGCCCTGTTTCGCGAACAGCTGGAAGACCTGAAGAATCGCTACCTGCAACGCCTGAACCTGATCTTCGTGTTCAGCCGCGAACAGCAGGACGTCGACCTCTACAACGGCCGGATCGACGCCGACAAATGCGCCCGGCTGTTTTCCCGCTGGCTCGACGTCAAGGCCCTGGACGCCGCCTTCATCTGCGGCCCGCAGGCGATGACCGAAACCGTGCGCGACAGCCTGAAAGCCCATGGCATGGCCGCCGAGCGCATTCACTTCGAGCTGTTCGCCGCCGCGGGCAGCCCGCACAAGCGCGAGGCGCGCGAAGCCGCCCGGCAGCTCGATGCGGCGGTCAGCCAGATCACCGTGATCAGCGACGGTCGCGCCCTGGCCTTCGACCTGCCACGCAATAGCCAGAGCATCCTCGACGCCGGCAATGCCCAGGGCGCCGAACTGCCCTATTCGTGCCGCGCCGGGGTGTGCTCCACCTGCAAGTGCAAGGTGATCGAGGGCGAAGTGGAGATGGACAGCAACCACGCCCTCGAGGACTACGAAGTGGCTGCTGGGTACGTGCTGTCGTGCCAGTCGTTCCCGGTCAGCGACAAGGTGGTGCTGGACTTCGACCAGCTCTGACCTGTGGCCGCTGCCGGAGGCTGCGATCGACTTGGGCGGCACTCCGACGAAGCGGGCGCACGGTCTTGAGATCGCTGAAGGCCTTCGGCCTTATCGCAGCCTCCGGCAGCGGCTACAGAAAAAATTCACCGCGTTTCAACCAAAACAAAAACAACATCAAGAGAGCGCTCCCATGACCCCGCAAGACATCGAACAGATCCGCCGGCACCCCGACTTCATCCAGCTGGTGCGCCGCAAACAGAACCTCTACTGGTCCCTGACCCTGGCCATGCTGGTGATCTACTACGGCTTCGTGCTGCTGGTGGCGTTTTCCCCCAGCACCCTGGGGCGCTCGCTCAGTGGCGGGGTGACCACGGTGGGCATGCTGGTGGGCGTGGCGATCGTGCTGCTGGCCTTCGCCCTCACCGGCTTTTATGTCTATCGCGCCAATAACGTGATCGACCCGCTGAACGAAAAGCTCAAGCAGGAGTGCGCCCAATGAAGCGCTTGCTGGCGTTGTTCGCCCTGCCGTGTCTGTTCGCCACCGACCTGGCGCTGGCCGCCGAAGGCAGCGCGCGCCCCTTGAACTGGAACGCCATCGGCATGTTCCTGGTGTTTGTCCTGTTCACCCTCGGCGTCACCCGCTGGGCCGCCCTGCGCACCCGCTCGGCCAGCGACTTCTATACCGCCGGCGGCGGCATGAGCGGCTTGCAGAACGGCCTGGCGATCGCCGGCGACATGATCTCCGCAGCGTCCTTCCTGGGCATCTCGGCGATGATGTTCCTCAACGGCTACGACGGCCTGCTGTACGCCCTGGGCGTACTCGCCGGCTGGCCGATCATCCTGTTCCTGATCGCCGAACGCCTGCGCAACCTGGGCAAATACACCTTCGCCGACGTGGTGTCCTACCGCCTGGAACAGACCCCGGTGCGCCTGACCTCGGCCTTCGGCACCCTGACTGTGGCCCTGATGTACCTGGTGGCGCAGATGGTCGGCGCCGGCAAGCTGATCGAGTTGCTGTTCGGCATCAGCTACCTCTATGCGGTGATGCTGGTCGGGGTGCTGATGGTGTTCTACGTGACCTTCGGCGGCATGCTCGCCACCACCTGGGTGCAGATCATCAAGGCGGTGATGCTGCTGTTCGGCACCAGCTTCATGGCGTTCATGGTGCTCAGGCATTTCGGTTTCAGCACCGAGGCGATGTTCGCCGGGGCCAGCGCCGTGCACGCCAAGGGCAGCGCGATCATGGCCCCGGGCGGGCTGCTGTCGAACCCTATCGACGCCATTTCCCTGGGCCTGGGCATGATGTTCGGCACCGCCGGCCTGCCGCATATCCTGATGCGCTTCTTTACCGTCAGCGACGCCAAGGAAGCGCGCAAGAGCGTGTTCTACGCCACCGGTTTCATCGGCTACTTCTATCTGCTGCTGATCGTGGTCGGCTTCGGCGCGATCGTCATGGTCGGCACCGATCCTTCGTTCCGCGACGCCAGCGGCGCGATCATCGGCGGCGGCAACATGATCGCCGTGCACCTGGCCCAGGCGGTGGGTGGCAACCTGTTCCTCGGCTTCATCTCGGCGGTGGCCTTCGCCACCATCCTCGCGGTGGTCGCCGGCCTGGCGCTGTCCGGCGCCTCGGCGGTGTCCCACGACCTGTACACCTGCGTGCTGCGCAAAGGCCAGGCCAGCGAGCAGCAGGAAATGCGCGTGTCGCGCATCGCCACCCTGTGCATCGGCGTGCTGGCGATCGTCCTCGGCCTGCTGTTCGAGTCGCAGAACATCGCCTTCCTCTCCGGGCTGGTGCTGGCCATCGCCGCCTCGGTGAATTTCCCGGTGCTGTTCCTTTCGATGTTCTGGAAAGGCCTGACCACCCGCGGCGCCGTGACCGGCAGCCTGGCCGGACTGGTGTCGGCGATCGTGCTGCTGGTGCTGAGCCCGGCGGTCTGGGTCAACGTGCTGCATCACGAACGGGCGCTGTTCCCTTATTCCAACCCGGCGCTGTTTTCCATGAGCCTGGCGTTCCTCAGTGCCTGGCTGTTCTCGGTGACCGACACCTCGGCGCGGGCCGAACTGGAGCGTGGCCGCTACCTCGCGCAGTTCATCCGCTCGATGACCGGTATCGGCGCTTCCGGCGCCAGCAAACACTGAACCCGTTCCAATCGATGACAGGGAATAACAACAATGAACCCCGTTTCCATCGCCTCACCGAAACACCTGCTGCCGGCCATGGCCTCGCTGGGCCTGGGCCTGTTCACCTGCAGCGTACAAGCCGACTTCATCGGCGACAGCAAGGCGCGGATCGAAATGCGCAACCACTACATCAATCGTGACTTCCGCCAGGCCAACGCCGCGCAGTCCAAGGCCGAGGAATGGGCCCAGGGCTTCACCGCGCGACTCGAGTCCGGCTACACCGAGGGCACCCTGGGTTTCGGCCTGGACGCCCTCGGCGAGCTCGGGCTCAAGCTCGACTCCAGCGCGGATCGCCGCGGCACTGGCCTGCTGCCGTTCGGCCCCAACAGCCACGAACCTGCGGACGAGTTCAGCGAGCTGGGCCTGACCGGCAAGCTGCGCCTGTCGAAAAGCGTCTTGAAGATCGGCACCCTACAACCGCTGCTGCCCGTGGCCACTTACAACGACACCCGTCTGCTCGGCTCGACGTTCCAGGGCGGCCTGCTGACCAGCCAGGAAATCAGCGGCCTGACGGTAAATGCCGGGCGCCTGACCGAAGCCAACCTGCGGGACTCCTCGAGCAACGACGACATCGGTTATGGCGCCGCCCGCAGCGATCATTTCGACTTCGCCGGTGGCAGCTACGCCTTCAACCCGCAACTGAGCCTCAGCTACTACTACGGCAAGCTCGAACAGATCTATCGCCAGCACTACCTCGGCCTGCTGCATACCCAGCCCCTGGGCGGCGGCTTCAGCCTGCGCAGCGACCTGCGCTACTTCGACAGCCGTGGCGACGGCGCCGAGCGCGCCGGGCGGATCGACAACCGCAACTTCAACAGCATGTTCAGCCTGATCAAAGGCCCGCACAAAATCAGCGCCACCTGGCAGCAGCTGTCCGGTGACAGCGCCTTCCCGTTCCTCAACGGCGGCGATCCCTACGTGGTCAACCTGGTGACCTACAACACCTACACCCGCGCCGAGGAAGACTCCTGGCAACTGCGCTACGACTACGACTTCGCGGCCATGGGCCTGCCCGGCCTGACCTTCATGACCCGCTACACCGACGGCCGCCACGTCAAGGCGGGCAACATCGACAACGGCCGCGAGACCGAACGCGACACCGACATCACCTACGTGATCCAGAGCGGACCGCTGAAGGACCTGAGCATCCGCTGGCGCAACGTGACCTTTCGTTCGGGCAACGGCCTGACCACCGACCTCGACGAGAACCGCCTGATCCTCGGCTACACCCTGGCTCTTTGGTAAACCCCGCCGGCGCGGTCGCTGGCCGCGCCGGCCTCATTCATCATCCGGAGGAATCGTGATGCCTCACGCCCCTACCCTGCAAAGCTTCATCGCCGGCCGCTGGATCGGCCAACACGGCGCCCAGGTGCTGCGCAGCGCCATCGACGGCCACGAACTGGCCCGCACCCATGAAGAACGCCTGGATTTCGCCGAGGCGCTCGACCATGGCCGGCGCCAGGGCATCGCCTCCCTCATGGCCCTGGACTTCCAGCAGCGCGCCCAGCGGCTCAAGGCGCTGGCGCTGTACCTGAGCGAGCGCAAGGAACAGCTGTACGCTATCTCCCATCACAGCGGCGCCACCCGCGCCGACAGCTGGATCGACATCGAGGGCGGCAACAGCACCCTGTTCACCTATGCCAGCCTGGGTTCGCGGGAACTGCCCTCGGGCAATATCGTCCACGAAGGCCCGGCGCTGCCGTTGAGCAAGCTCGGCAGTTTCGCCGGCACCCATATCCTGGTGCCCCGCGGCGGCCTGGCGGTGCATATCAACGCTTTCAACTTCCCGATCTGGGGCATGCTGGAAAAATTCGCCCCGAGCTTCCTCGCCGGCATGCCGTGCATCGTCAAGCCGGCCACCGCCACCAGCTACCTGACCGAAGCCGTGGTGCGCCTGATGGATGAATCGGGGCTGCTGCCCGCCGGCAGCCTGCAATTGGTGATCGGCGGCACCGGCGACCTGCTCGATCGCCTGCTGGGCCAGGACGTGCTGACCTTCACCGGCTCGGCAAACACCGCGGCCAGGCTGCGCGCCAACCCGCAGCTGATTCGCAACTCGGTGCCGTTCAATGCCGAGGCCGACTCGCTGAACTGCGCGATCCTCGCCCCGGACGTGAGCCCGGACGACGAAGAGTTCGAGCTGTTCATCAAGGAAGTGGCCCGGGAAATGACCACCAAGGCCGGGCAGAAATGCACCGCCATTCGCCGCGCCATAGTGCCGGCCCGGCACCTCGACGCGGTTGCCAGCCGCCTGCGCGACAGGCTGGCCAAGGTAGTGGTCGGCGACCCGGCGGTGGAAGGCGTGCGCATGGGCGCGCTGGCCTCCCACGACCAGCAACGGGACGTGGCCGAACGCCTGGAGAGCTTGTTGCAGAGCAGCGACCTGTTGTTCGGCGCCCGCGACGGCTTCGAGCCGCGCGGGGCAAACACCCGAGAGGGCGCGTTCTTCGCCCCGACCCTGCTGCAGGCCCGCGACCCGCATGCCGAAGGCGGCGCCCACGATATCGAGGCCTTCGGCCCGGTCAGCACGCTGATGGCCTATGACGACCTCGACGAAGCCCTGGCCCTGGCCGCGCGAGGCAAAGGCAGCCTGGTGGCCAGCCTGGTGACCCGCGATCCACGCATCGCCGCCAAGGCCATCCCGGTGGCCGCGGCCTGGCACGGGCGCCTGCTGGTGCTGGACCGTGAATCCGCCGCCGAATCCACCGGCCATGGCTCGCCGCTGCCGCAGCTCAAGCACGGCGGCCCGGGCCGCGCCGGCGGCGGTGAAGAACTCGGTGGCCTGCGCGCGGTGAAGCACTACCTGCAACGGGCAGCGGTGCAAGGCTCGCCGACCATGCTGGCGGCGGTCACCGGCGAATACGTGCGCGGCGCCAAGGTCATCGAGACCGAGGTGCATCCGTTCCGCCGGTTCTTCCAGGACCTGCAGATCGGCGAGTCGTTGCTGACCCACAGACGCACGGTGACCGAGGCCGACCTGGTGAACTTCGGCTGCCTGTCCGGCGACCACTTCTATATGCACTTCGACGAGATCGCGGCCAAGGAGTCGCAGTTCGGCAAGCGCATCGCCCACGGTTACTTCGTACTGTCGGCGGCAGCCGGGCTGTTCGTGTCCCCGGCGCCGGGCCCGGTGCTGGCCAACTATGGCCTGGACACCCTGCGTTTCATCAACCCGGTGGGCATCGGCGACACCATCCAGGCGCGCCTGACCTGCAAACGCAAGATCGACCAGGGCAAGCAGAGCCCGCAAGGCATCCCCCAGGGTGTGGTGGCCTGGGACGTGGAGGTCAGCAACCAGCTGGGCGAGCTGGTGGCCAGCTACGACATCCTGACCCTGGTGGTCAAACGCGAAGACTGACCGGCACCGCCCGCAGGAGCTGGTTTATCGGCTCCTGCGCGGGCTCGGGCGGTATTTGTGGCAAAAGATTTCAGAGTTTCTTGATCTTCACCGGTGCTTGCGGCAAGTTGCGCGCTTCGTCAATACAAGGAGCAGCCAATGTCCGGTTCACTGGCCCAGGCTTTCACCCACAACTTTCTCGGCCATTCACCGCGCTGGTACAAAGCCAGCATTCTCGTCTTCCTGCTGCTCAACCCCTTGCTGCTGTTCACGGTCGGCCCGGTGGCGGCCGGCTGGATGCTGGTGGCCGAGTTCATCTTCGCCCTGGCCATGGCCCTCAAGTGCTACCCGTTGATGCCCGGCGGCCTGCTGGTGCTGGAAGCCGTGGCGCTGGGCATGACCACGCCCCAGGCGCTGTACGACGAACTGGTGCACAACTTCCCGGTGATCCTGCTGCTGATGTTCATGGTGGCCGGCATCTACTTCATGAAGGAGCTGCTGCTGTTCCTGTTCTCCCGGCTGTTGCTGGGGGTACGTTCCAAGGCGCTGCTGGGTCTGCTGTTCTGCTTTCTCTCGGCCTTCCTCTCGGCGTTTCTCGATGCCCTGACGGTGACTGCGGTGATCATCAGCGCCGCGGTGGGCTTCTATTCGGTGTATCACCGGGTGGCGTCCGGCAACGACCCGCGCCAGGACAGCGAATTCAACGACGACCAGCACTTGCCGCAACTGCATCACCAGGACCTGGAGCAGTTCCGCGCCTTCCTGCGCAGCCTGCTGATGCATGGCGCGGTGGGTACCGCCCTGGGTGGCGTCTGCACCCTGGTGGGCGAGCCGCAGAACCTGCTGATCGGCCATGAAATGGGTTGGCACTTCGCCGACTTCTTCCTCAAGGTCGCCCCGGTGTCCCTGCCGGTGCTGGTGGCCGGGCTGGTGACCTGCGTGCTGCTGGAGAAACTGCGCTGGTTCGGCTACGGCACCCTGCTGCCGGACAACGTGCGCGCGGTGCTGGCCAACTACGCCGCCGAAGACAACGCCGAACGCACCGACCGGCAACGCGCGGCGCTGCTGGTACAGGGTGTGGCGGCGCTGATCCTGATTGCCGCGCTGGCCCTGCACATCGCCGAGGTCGGCCTGATCGGCCTGATGGTGATCGTGCTGATTACCGCGTTCACCGGCATCACCGACGAGCACCGCCTGGGCAGCGCGTTCAAGGATGCGATGCCGTTCACCGCCCTGCTGGTGGTGTTTTTCGCGGTGGTGGCGGTGATTCACGACCAGCAGCTGTTCACCCCGCTGATCCAGTGGGTGCTGGCGCTGCCAGCGGGCCAGCAGCCGGGCATGCTGTTTATCGCCAACGGGCTGTTGTCGGCCATCAGCGATAACGTGTTCGTCGCCACCATCTACATCACCGAAGTGAAACAGGCCTTCGCTTCCGGACTGATGAGCCGCGAACACTTCGAAGCCCTGGCGGTGGCGATCAACACCGGCACCAACCTGCCGAGCGTGGCCACGCCCAACGGCCAGGCGGCGTTCCTGTTCCTGCTGACCTCGGCGATCGCGCCGCTGGTACGCCTGTCGTATGGACGCATGGTGTGGATGGCGTTGCCCTACACCGTGGTGATGGGGGTGCTGGGCTGGTATGCGGTGAGCTACTGGCTGTAAGGATGTAGCCGCTGCCGTAGGCTGCGATCGACCCGCAGGGTCGCGGCGGTCTCCAGATCGCTGAAGGCCTTCGCCTTATCGTCCGAACGCGGCCCGAGCCTGCGGCAGCGGCTACAGGTTTTGCATTAGCGCGGCAGGATAAATCGTTCGATTGCCTCGGCGGCGCCATCCACGACATTGCTGCCCGTCACCAGGTCGGCCTGGCGTTTCACCGCCGCTTCGGCCTGGCCCATGGCAATCGACAACCCAGCCTGCTGGAACATCGCCGGGTCGTTGCCACCATCGCCCAGCGCCGCGGTGCGCGCAAGCGGCACCCCGAGAAACTCCGCCAGGGTGATCAGCGCCTGCCCCTTGTTGGCCTGCAGCGCCGTCACATCCAGGTACACCGGCTGCGAACGGGAGACCTGCGCCCGCCCGCCGACCTGCTCCAGCAAACGCGCCTCCAGTTCCACCAACAGTTCAATGTCGGCACTGGCGGCGACTATCTTGTCGATGCGCGGCAGGTAGTCCTCGAAGCTCTCCACCACCACCGGCGGATAACCCAGGCCATGCTGCTCGCGCGGCACCATCGGCCCATGGGGATTGCGCAGCAGCCATTCACCGTCGGCGAACACCCAGACTTCGACTTCCGGCTGCGGCGACAGCAGCGCCAGGACAGTGTTGGCGACCGCTACCGGCACATGGTGGCGCACCAGGAAACTGCCATCGGGATTGACGAGGGTGCCGCCATTGAACGCCGCGGTCGGCAGGTCGACGCCCAGGGCCTCGATCTGCTGCAACATGGCCCGCGGCGGCCGCCCGGTGGCGAGGCTGAAGAACACCCCGGCTTCGCGCAGCGCGCGCACCGCGGCGATGGTGCGCTGGCTCAAGCTGTGATCGGGCAGCAGCAAGGTGCCGTCCATGTCGCTGAGCAGGAACTGGATGGGATGCTGCCCCTCGCCCCTCATCCGAGGCTGTGCCATTCACGGCCGTCGCGGGTCAGCAACTCGTCGCCGGCCGCCGGTCCGTCTTCACCGGCCCGGTAGATATGCACCTTGGCCTTTTCCTTCCAGGCATCGAGGAACGGCTGCACCGCGCGCCAGCCGTTTTCGATGTTGTCGGCGCGCTGGAACAGGGTCTGGTCGCCGGTCAGGCAATCGTAGATCAGCGTCTCGTAGCCGGTGGAAGGCTGCATCTCGAAGAAGTTCTTGTAGGCGAACCCCAGCTCGATATTGGCCATCTCCAGGGTCGGCCCGGGCTTTTTCGCCAGCAGGTCGAACCACATGCCTTCATTGGGCTGGATCTGGATGCGCAGGTAGGTCGGCTGCAAGTGGTCGACCTCGGTATCGCGGAACTGCGCGTACGGCGCAGGCTTGAAGCAGATGGCGATCTCGGTGTCGCGCACGCTCATGCGCTTGCCGGTACGCAGGTAGAACGGCACGCCGACCCAGCGCCAGTTGTCGATCATCACCTTGAGGGCGACGTAGGTTTCGGTGTTGCTGTCCGGGGCCACATTGGCCTCTTCGCGGTAGCCGGCCACCGGCTTGTCGCCCGCCTTGCCCGCCACGTACTGGCCGCGCACCGAGTTGGCCAGGGCCTCTTCGGTGCTCCAGGGACGAATCGCCCCCACCACCTTGGCCTTTTCTCCGCGCACCGCATCGGCGCCGAAGGCCGCCGGCGGTTCCATGGCGACCATCGCCAGCAGCTGGAACAGGTGATTGGGCACCATGTCGCGCAGGGCGCCGGTGTTTTCGTAAAAGCTGCCACGGGTTTCCACCCCGACGGTTTCCGCCGCGGTGATCTGCACGTGGTCGATGTAATGGTTGTTCCAGAAAGCCTCGAACAGGCTGTTGGAGAAACGGCTGACCAGAATGTTCTGCACCGTCTCCTTGCCCAGGTAATGGTCGATCCGATAGATCTGCTTCTCGCTCATCACCTTGAGCAGGCATTCGTTCAGCGCTTGCGCGGTGTGCAGGTCGGAGCCGAACGGCTTCTCCACCACCACCCGGCGAAACGCGTTGTCCCCTTCGACCAGCAACCCCGACGCACCCAGGCGCTGCACCACTTCACTGAAGAAGCGCGGTGCGGTGGCCAGGTAGAACACCGCATTGCCGGTGCCGCTGGCGGCGATTTTCGCCGCCAGCGCGTCGTAGGTGCTGTCGTCCAGGAAGTCGCCCTGGACATAGCTGATGCCATTGGCCAGCTTGGCCCAGAGCGCCGGGTCCAGCGCTTGCGCGCCGCTGCCGACCTTGCCGGCAGCCTCGGTGCGAATGAAGTCCTCGAGCTTCTTGGCGAAATCCACATCGCTGATCGCGTTGTGATCGACGCCGACAATCTTCAACCCCTCATCCAGCAAGCCGTCACGGTTGAGGTTGTACAGCGCCGGCATCAGCAGGCGCTTGACCAGGTCGCCATGGGCGCCGAACAGAAACAGTGTGGTGGGTGGAGCGGGTTGAGCCTTGGACTTCTTTCGCGAGGAGGTCATTTTTTCGGAGTCTCCACGTGGCCGCCGAAGCCGAAACGCATGGCCGACAGCATCTTGTCACCATAGGTGCTCTGCTGGCGGGAGCGGAAACGGGCGAACAACGAACTCGACAGCACTGGAACCGGCACCGCCTGCTCGATGGCGGCTTCGATGGTCCAGCGACCTTCGCCGCTGTCGGCCACTTCGCCGGAGAAACCGTCGAGCTGCGGATCGGTGGCCAGGGCGTCGGCGGTCAGGTCCAGCAACCAGGACGAGACCACGCTGCCACGGCGCCAGACTTCGGCGATATCGGCAACGTTGAGGTCGAAGCGCTGGTCTTGCGGCAGGCTTGGCGAGGCTTTGGTCTTGAGGATGTCGAAGCCTTCGGCGAAGGCCTGCATCATGCCGTACTCGATGCCGTTGTGGATCATCTTGACGAAGTGCCCGGCACCGGCGGGGCCGGCGTGGATGTAACCGCGCTCGGCGCGATCGTCTTCGGCCACCCGGTCCTTGGTCCGCGGGATGTCGCCCATGCCCGGTGCCAGCGCATCGAACAGCGGGTCCAGGCGGCGGACGACCTCGGCGTCGCCGCCGATCATCATGCAGTAGCCGCGCTCCAGGCCCCAGACGCCGCCGGAGGTGCCGACGTCGATGTAGTTCAGGCCTTTTTCCGCCAGCGCCTGGGCGCGACGGATGTCGTCCTTATAGTAGGTGTTGCCGCCATCGATGATCACGTCGCCCGGTTCGAGCAACTGGCTGAGGGTTTCGATGGTGTCTTCGGTGGGCGCGCCAGCCGGCAGCATGACCCAGACCGCGCGCGGCTTCTCCAGGCCGGCGACCAGGGCCGGCAGGTCGGCGACGCCCTTGGCGCCTTCGCCACTCAGGGTGCTGACAAAAGCGCTGTTACGGTCATAGACCACGGTTTCATGCCCATTGAGCATCAGGCGCCGCGCAATGTTTCCGCCCATGCGGCCCAGTCCGATAATCCCCAGTTGCATGTGCTGATGCTCCTTACTACTAAATTGTGTCAAAAGGTTATAGCCCAACGAGGCCAGTGAGGGTTAGTCCAGAGCGGCTGGACTAAGTTTCCCAAGCAGTGAGTGGATAACGACGCGAATCGCTTCGAAGGCACAACGACCGCTGAAAATAAAAAAGTTCCCTTTGCCGGCAAAAGAAATCAAAATTGCCGCCGATAGTGTTTCAGGCCCCGGAATTCGAGCGGCCGGACCACAGTTGATGCACGCCATTTGCGAGGTGAGCAATGGGCACAGTACTACCGGCACGACCAGCACAAACCCTCTACGTCACTATCCGTCGTGACGAGTTGCGCGAACTGAAGAACGAGCGCGACCAGTTGAAGCAAGAGCTGGCGCAACTGCGCCTGGCATTGCAGAACCAGGGTCAGGTGGCTGCCGTCACCCAGCTACACGCCTGAGAATCCGAGGAACCCGCCCGCCGTGGCCGGTCCTTGCAACAGGTTGTTAATGAAGCCGGCTGAGTCCTTTACGGATCGCCGGCTTCTTTTTGCCCGTCGCTTTTTACCCTGCCTGCCTCCTGGCGACGGCATTATCTGACACGCAGGTACCAACTCACAAAGTTTTCACACCTGCTTGTGGATACTCCGGCGCAATATTGCCGCCCCCACGGGCGCGGCGCGCGTTCGCCGAGGTAGTCGAAGCTTTCCGGCGAATGTCATGTTCAATGCAGCTGGAGCGCTCGATGGCAGTGTTTAAACGCGACAAGACGTCCGCGAAAGGGTTTGACTGGGCGGGCCTGGGCTGGCTCTTCCTGTTCTTCTGGTACTTCTCCGGCATCACCCAGTTACTGATCCAGCTGACCGACACCTCCGGGTTCGCCGGTTTCCGCCAGGCCTTCATCATGAGCGCCATCTGGCTGGCGCCGATGCTGCTGTTCCCGGCCCGCACCCGCGCGATGGCCGCCGTCATCGGCATCGTGCTCTGGGCCTGTTCCATGGCCAGCCTGGGTTACTTCTTCATTTACCAGCAGGAGTTCTCCCAGAGCGTCATCTTCATCATGTTCGAGTCGAACCCCTCCGAAGCCGGCGAGTACCTGACCCAGTACTTCGCCTGGTGGATGGTGCTGGCGTTCCTCGCCCATACCGCCTTCGCCCTCTTCCTCTGGACCCGCCTGCGCCCGGTCTACCTGCCGCGCGGTCGCGCGCTGGTGGCGGCCATGGCCATCCTGATCGCCGTCATCGGCTACCCGCTGATCAAACAGACCGCGCGCACCGGCAGCTTCGCCGGCGGCCTGGAGAAATTCGAGACGCGCATCGAGCCCGCAGTGCCGTGGCAGATGGTGGTGGCCTACCGGCGCTACCGCGAGCAGCTGGAAAACATGCAGGGCATGCTCGACAACGTGAGCAAGATCCCGCCGCTGCAGAACCTCAAGGACAGCATGGCCAACCAGCCTTCGACCCTGGTCCTGGTGATCGGCGAGTCGACCAACCGCCAGCGCATGAGCCTCTACGGCTACCCGCGCCAGACCACGCCGGAGCTGGACAAGCTCAAGGACCAGCTGGCGATCTTCGACAACGTCATCACCCCGCGCCCCTACACCATCGAAGCCTTGCAGCAGGTGCTGACCTTCGCCGACGAAGAAAACCCCGACCTGTACCTCAAGACCCCGTCCCTGGTCAGCGTGATGAAGCAGGCCGGCTACAAGACCTACTGGATCACCAACCAGCAGACCATGACCAAGCGCAACACCATGCTCACCACCTTCTCCGAGCAGGCGGACGAGCAGGTCTACCTGAACAACAACCGCAACCAGAACGCCCGCCAGTACGACGGCGATGTGCTGGAGCCGTTCTCCAAGGCCCTGGCCGACGGCGCGCCGCGCAAGTTCATCGTGGTCCACCTGCTGGGCACCCACATGAGCTACCAGTACCGCTACCCGCCGAGCTACGACAAGTTCACCGACCGCACTGGCGTGCCGGCCGGCGTGCGTGACGACCAGGTGCCGACCTACAACAGCTACGACAACGCCGTGCTGTACAACGACTTCGTGGTTTCGAGCCTGATCAAGGACTACGCCAAGGCCGACCCCAACGGCTTCCTGCTGTACCTGTCGGACCATGGCGAAGACGTGTTCGACTCCGCCGGCCACAACACCCTGGGCCGCAACGAAGGCAAGCCGACCGCGCCGATGTACACCATTCCGTTCATCGCCTGGGCCTCGCCGAAATGGAAGCAGAGCCATGACTGGAACTTCGCCGGCGACCTCGGCCGCCCCTACAGCAGCTCGCACCTGATCCATACCTGGGCCGACATGGCCGGGCTGAGTTCCGACGAACTGGACCGCAGCAAGAGCCTGGTCAGCGACAGCTTCAAGCCGCGCCCGCTGCTGATCGGCAATCCTTATGAGCGCAACGAGAAAGCCCTGATCGACTTCAGCCTGATGAAGCCCAAGGCGCCGCCACCCACCGCAGTGGTACAGAAATAAGTGGCACAGAAATAAGCGATACCAGAATAAGCCTTTTCCTACGGGGCTCACGCAGCCCCGTAATACCGGCCCTCAATGCCCCTTCATGGGGCATTTTTACACCTCAAAGATAATAATTATTCTCGTTTAGCCTAAATACCCTTCCGCCTTTTCGTCTCAGTGCAAACGGATTTTTTCCCTCGACGACAAGGAGACGGCAGCGATGCTCGCGCCATTCACCCGTTCCATGACTTTGACATTCGGCCTGTGCGGCGCGGTTCTGAGCCCCGAGCTGCTGGCCGAAAGCGAACCCGCCCGGAACCCCGACCGCGGCGCCAAGACCCTGGAGCTCGATGCCACCAGCGTCACCGCCCAGGGCCTGGGCGCGACCACGGAGAACACCGGTTCCTACACCACCGGCAGCATGAGCACCGCCACGCGCCTGAACCTGTCGATCAAGGAAACCCCGCAATCGGTGTCAGTGGTGACCCGCCAGCAGATGGACGATTTCAAACTCGATACCTTGTCCGAGGTGCTGGGGCAAACCACCGGGGTGGTGGTCCAGCACCTGGACTCCGACCGGGTGAGCTATTCCTCCCGCGGCTACTCCATCAACAACTTCCAGATCGATGGCATGCTCAACACCTTCAACCGCATGAAGTCCGATTCAGACACCATCATCTACGACCGCATCGAGGTGGTCCGCGGCGCCACCGGCCTGACCACCGGCGCCGGCGACCCCTCGGCCACGGTCAACATGGTGCGCAAGCGGCCGACCCACGAGTGGGCGGCCAAGGCCGGCGTCAGCGGCGGTAGCTATGACAACTACTACAGCTACGTCGACGTCGGCGGTCCCCTGGGGTTCGACGGTCGCCTGCGCGGGCGCACGGTGCTGGCCTATCGCGACAGCCAGTCGTTTCGCGACCACTACCAGCTGCAGCGGGAAGTCGGCTACGGCATTCTCGAGGCCGACCTGAGCGACAGCACCACCCTGGCCGTGGGCTACGACTACCAGGACAAGCAGGTCCAGGGCACCTCCTGGGGCACCGTGCCCTACTGGAACGCCGCGGGCGGCAAGGCCAATCTGCCGCGCTCCACCAACATGGCGGCGCACTGGAGTTCCTGGCCGCTCAGGGACAAGACCGCCTTCGCCACCCTCGACCAGCGCCTGGGCCACGACTGGCACCTGAAAGCCGCCTACACCCACCGCGACAGCGACAGCGACGGCAAGGTCTATTACGGCGGTGCCGGTTTCCCGGAAGCCGACCGCTCGGGCATGACCGCCTGGGCCAGCCATATGATCGGCACGCAGAAAATGCGCGTGTACGACTTCAACCTGGCCGGCCCCTACAGCCTGCTGGGCCGCGAACATGAGCTGATGCTGGGCTACGGCGAGGCCGAGCGCCGCGAGTCGTCGCCCTACACCGTCGGCGGCCCGACACCACCGGGTTACGCCAGCATCGCCGACTGGAAATACATGGGCGGCATCGCCAAGTTTCCCGACACCGTGACCAACCTGCCCGGTTCCGGCGACAGCACCCGGCAAAAGGCCGGCTACCTGGCCACCCGCCTGAGCCTGAGCGACGACCTGCATGCGGTGCTCGGCAGCCGTTACGGTAGCTGGAGCGCCCACAGTCGTTCTCGCCGCTACGATGCCAACAACCAGCTGACCAGCCTCGAAGACACCCGCCAGCAGCACAACGACATGTGGACCCCCTACGCCGGCCTGCTGTACGACCTCACTCCCGAATACACGGCGTATGTCAGCTACACCGACATCTTCAAGCCCCAGACTCAGCGCGACGCCAGCCGCAAATACCTGGAACCGGTGGTCGGCAGCAACTACGAACTGGGGCTCAAGGGCAGCCTGCTGGAGGAGCGCCTGAACCTGGCCACCGCGGTGTTCTGGAGCAAGCAGGACAACGTCGCCGAACTGGACAGCTCGGTGCCGCCGGACCCGGTCACTGGCGAGGAGTTCTACAAGTCGGGCGGCAAAGGCGGCAAGGTGCGGGGGTTCGAGGCCGAGGTCTCGGGCGAAATCCTCGCGGACTGGAACCTCACCGCCGGCTACACCTATACCCACGCCCTGGACGGCGAAAAGCAGCGCGCCAACGGCGGCGAGCCGATGAACATGCTGCGCCTGTCCACGGCCTATCGCCTGCCGGGCCAGTGGCGGGCGCTGACCGTCGGCGGCAGCCTGAACTGGCAAAGCGAGATCTACGGCAGCAGCCGGCGGCCGGTGGGGCGCGACGGCAACGGGCGTATCGTCACCGAAAACACCCGCATCCATCAGCAGGCCTACAGCGTGGCCGGGCTGATGTCGCGCTACGAGTTCGACCCGCACCTGTCGGCCTCGCTCAACGTCACCAACCTGTTCGACAAAAAGTACTACGAACGGGTCGGCTTCTATAACGGCGTCTACTGGGGCGAACCGCGCACTATGACCCTGAGCCTGGACTGGAAGCTTTAACCCGCCCTTATTCCTACACGGCCCATATCAGTGGGCCGTCAGCGCCTCTCATCCGGGATGACAGCATTGTCATCCCGCCTTCAGCGCCCTGTTAACCCCCAGTTAATAAGATCGCGCCATACTTCTATTACTGCTTCGTTACAGGGACGCGACGGAATTCCGATCACCGTCAATGGGACACCACACATGAAAGCCTCCACACTCCTGCTCGCCGGTCTGATGATTGCCAGCTCGGGTGCAGCGTTCGCCGAAGGCGGCGCTGAACGCATGAAGCACTACTGGGACAACTTCCCCATCAGCCAGCAGATACCCCGCACCGATAGCGAACAGGCGTCCTCCGAGAGTGGGAAAAAAACTCAGGCACCCGCCGAGGACCCGACCCGCGCCAGCGCGCAACCGGACGCCTGAAACGCCCCGAGCTCTACTCCTCTCTGACGATCATGCTCCCTTGCCAGAGAGGATCTTCCGGCGCTCTTTCACGGGCGCCTTTTTTTATCGCCGTCGATATCAGCGACATGACCATGGGCTATCAACTTTCTGACGTCAAAATGACAATTACGCCATCTAAGCAGGCGTCACTGCCGGCTGTATTAATATAAGTTTCCGCCAAACTACGACATATATTGAAACAGTAAATGACAGATGATCAGTTTGAATCACTTCACTTGGCTTGCTATTGGACCAGCCAGCTAACCGGCTGTCGAAAACAGGCACAAGCTATTGATATCAAGCACTTTAAATCTTGACCCTAAAGCCACTTCAGGCTTGAGCATTCCCCGACCCAAACGGCTGAGGCTATTTATCAGCAGCAACTTCGCGGGCTTTATGGCTGGTCCAACAACAACTTCATATCCAGCGCCATTGAAATCGTATTAATGATCAAGAGGTCACTTTTCCATGCGCATTCTGGTTGTCGAAGACGAGCGTAAAACTGCCGATTATCTGCATCAGGGCCTGACCGAAAGCGGTTATGTAGTCGACCGCGCCGCCACCGGTGTCGACGGGCTTTACCTGATCGAACAGCAAAACTACGAACTGGTGATTCTGGACGTCAATCTGCCGGAAAAGGACGGCTGGCAGGTGCTGGAAGACATGCGCAAGGACAGCAACGCCCGGGTGATGATGCTCTCGGCGCGCGGGCGCCTGGCCGACAAGGTCAAGGGGCTGGACCTGGGGGCCGACGACTACCTGGTCAAGCCGTTCGAGTTTCCCGAGCTGCTGGCGCGGGTGCGCACCCTGCTGCGGCGCAGCGAGAACCTGCCGGCGACCGACACCCTGCGGGTCGCCGACCTGGAGCTCGACCCACGCCGGCACCGGGCCTATCGCGGCTCGCGGCGCATCGACCTGACCACCAAGGAGTTCACCCTGTTGCAGGTGCTGATGCGCCAATCGGGCGAGGTGCTGACCCGGACCCAGATCATCTCCCTGGTCTGGGACATGAACTTCGACTGCGACACCAACGTGGTGGAGGTCTCCATCAGCCGCCTGCGGGCGAAGATCGACGATGCCAGCGAGATCAAGCTGATCCACACCATCCGCGGTGTCGGTTATGTCCTGGAAGTGCGCCAATGAAAGCCGCGCAACGCACCGCCAGCAGCCTGTCCATGCGCCTGGGCCTGACCGTCAGCCTGATGGGTGCGGGCCTGGTGCTGCTGCTCGCGACCCTGGCCTACCTGGCCCTCAGCCACGAACTGGGCAGCCTGGCGCGGGA
This sequence comes from Pseudomonas sp. GW821-FHT09E12, assembly GCF_059416085.1. Taxonomy (NCBI): domain Bacteria; kingdom Pseudomonadati; phylum Pseudomonadota; class Gammaproteobacteria; order Pseudomonadales; family Pseudomonadaceae; genus Pseudomonas; species Pseudomonas sp. GW821-FHT09E12. The sequence goes on from NZ_JBWKOM010000007.1 coordinate 331,014, forward strand.
AAGCCTGGACAACAAACTCGAACAGATCCGCCACACCCTGACCAGCGACCTGAAGACCGGCGATATCGCCGCCCGCCCGCATTCGCTGCTGGACCTGGTGATGGGCCACGACAACCTGCACCTGAGCATTTTCGCCGCCGATCCCCAGGCCGAACCGCTGCTGAACATCGGCAACCGCAACCTGGGCCCGCTGCCCGAAGCCCTGACCCAGCCGGAAAGCCCGGCGTTCCTCGGCTGGCTCGACAGCGCCGGCAACCGGTTGCTCAGCGCCTCCAGCCTGATAACCCTGCGCAATGGCGAACAGGTACGGGTAGTGCTGTCCCTGGACCGGGCCAATGACCAGGCGTTGCTCAGTGCCTACCTGCGTTCCACGGTGATCGCCCTGCCTCTGCTGCTGATGCTGATCGGCATCGGCGCCTGGTGGGTGGTGCAGCGTGGCCTGGCGCCGTTGCAGCAATTCAGCCGGGTAGCCGCCAAGGTCACCACCCAGGACCTGACCCATCGGCTGTCGCCGGACAACCTGCCGCGGGAGCTGGCCGAGCTGGCCCACAGCATCAATTTCATGCTGCACCGGCTCGACGGCGGCGTGCAGCAGCTCTCGCAATTCTCCGACGACCTGGCCCACGAACTGCGCTCGCCCATCACCAACCTGATGGGCAAGGCCCAGGTCACCCTGTCCCGGGAGCGCCCGCCCCACGAGTACAAGGCGGTGCTGGAGTCGAGCACCGAAGAGCTGGAGCGCCTGACCCGGATCGTCAGCGACATGCTGTTCCTCGCCCAGGTCAGCCATCCGGCCTCCCAGGTGGCGTTCGAAGCAATATCCCTGGGCGAGGAAGCGCGGCGGGTCATGGAACTGTTCGCCCTGAGCGCCGAGGAAAAGCACCTGGGCATCAGCCTGTCCGGCGATGGCCTGGTGTATGGCGACCGCCTGATGATCCAGCGGGCGATCTCCAACCTGCTGTCCAACGCCATCCGCCACAGCCCGCGGGCGTCGAGCATTTCGATCCTGGTGGAGGAACATGAATCGAGCGTGTCGCTGTCGGTGGGCAACCCCGGCGCCGGTATCCCGGAGCAGCACCTGGCGCACCTGTTCGAGCGCTTCTATCGGGTCGACAGCAGCCGCTCGCGCGCCGAAGGCGGTACGGGACTGGGCTTGGCGATCGTGCGCTCGATCATGAACCTGCATCAGGGCCGGACCGAGGTCAGCAGCGTGCCGGGCAGCTTCACCCTGTTCCGCCTGGTGTTTGCCCGGCTCAACCACCCGCCGCGCACCTGACGACGCTGGCCTCAGGCCTCCAGCAGCAGGCCGACGGCGCCACCGGCGAGCACCACCAGCCAGGGCGGCAGCTTCCAGCGCATCAGCGCGGCCAGGGCCAGCAGCGCCAACCCCAGGTCCAGCGGCTTGAGGATGCTGCTGGTCCACAGCGGGTCGTACAGCGCCGCCGCCAGCAGGCCGACCACCGCCGCGTTGACGCCGGCCAGCGCGGCCTGGACCCGGCCCAGGTGGCGCAGGTGCTGCCAGAACGGCAGGACGCCGACGATCAGCAGCATGGCCGGCAGGAAAATCATCGCCAGGCACACCAGCGCGCCGCGCCAGCCGTCGATGGCGGCGCCGAGAAAGGCCGAAAAAGAGAACAAGGGGCCCGGCACCGCCTGGGCGGCGGCATAACCGGCGAGAAACAGATCGTTGCTCAGCAGGCCCGGTGCGACCACCTCGCTCTGCAGCAGCGGCAGCACCACATGGCCGCCGCCGAACACCAGGGCGCCGGCGCGATAAAAACTGTCGGCCAGCAGCAGCGACAGGCTGGGCCAGAGCCCGGCCAGCAGCGGCAAGCCCGCCAGCAACAGGGCAAAGAGCACAAGGGCCAGGTAGCCCGTGCGCTTGCCGACCGCGATCGCCAGCCCGTCCTCGCGCTGGTCGAAGGTCGGCTGGAGCAGGCCTGCGCCGATCATCCCCGCCAGCAACATCACGCAGACCTGACCGAGGGTGGTCGGCCAGAGCAGTACACTGATCGCCGAGACCAGCGTGATCAGCATGCGCAACGGCCCGCGGCACAAAACACGGGCCATGCCCCACAGGGCCTGGGCTACCACCGCCACCGCGACGATCTTCAGGCCATGCACCAGCCCGCCGGGCAACCCTGTGCCGCTACCGCTCAGGCCCATGGCCAGGGCAATCAGGATCAGCGCCGAAGGCAAGGTGAAACCCAGCCAGGCGCCCAGCGCGCCGGCCAGCCCCGCCCGCGACCAGCCCAGGGCAAAGCCCACCTGGCTGCTGGCCGGCCCCGGGAGGAACTGACACAGGGCGATCAGCTCGGCATAGGCCGCCTCGCTCAGCCAGGCGCGGCGCTGGACGAATTCGCTACGGAAATACCCCAGGTGCGCCACCGGCCCGCCGAAGGAACTCAAGCCCAGCCGCAGGAACACCAGGAACACCGTCCAGGCACTGTCACGGCGGGTCACGGGGGCATCCAGGGGAGATGAGTTCATCGGCCGGCGGGCTCCAGGGCCTTACAGGGTTTTGTTCCAGAACAGCATCCGGCCATGGCTCGGGTCGAGCCTGGCGTCGTCGAAGCCGAACTTGCGGTAGGACGCCTGGGCCACCGCGTTGCCCTCCAGCACTTCCAGGGTGATCTTGCAGCAGCCGCGCTGGCGGGCGATCTCCTCGACCTTGTGCAGCATCTTCTGGCTCAGGCCCAGGCCGCGGAATTTATCGATCACCGACACATCGTGCACATTGACCAGCGGCCGGCCGGCAAAGGTGGAAAAACCCTCGAAGCAATTCACCAGGCCGGCGGGTTCGCCACCGACAAAGGCCAGCACGCTGAACGCGTGGGGCCGCTTGGCCAGTTCGCCGGGCAATTGCCGCAACAGATCGGCGTCCAGCGGCTGGCCGCCGCCCATCGGGTCCTGGGCATAGTGGTTGAGCACCAGGGCGATCGCCTCGGCGTGTACCGGGTTGGTGTAGCTGGCCTGGAGTACCAATACGTCTGCAACGTCCATGTTTGTCCTCAACAGTTATTGATCCGGGCGGGTCCCCGGGAGAGCGATTGTAAACACCGGCACATGACCAAACGAGCGGCTAGCGCGTCAAGCGCTACCGTTCTTTTTCCTCGACCGCCTCCGCGCCCCAGATCTGCGCTTCGCTCCAGCCCAGCTCGGCAAAGTCCTCGGCGCGCAGGGCCGCCTCGCCCGCGCAGAAAAACTCGTCCAGCTGCGGCGGCGCCACCCGGGTGCCGCTGAGCATCGCGTGCACCTGGCCACGGTGATGCAGCTGGTGCTCGAACAGGTGCGAGAGCAGGCGCAACCGGGTATCGCGCTGGGGTTTTTCCCGGGCGATGGTGACGATACGCGCAAGGTCCACATCCCGTTGCTGCGCGCAATAGGCGATCAGCCGGCGGTCCACCAGCGCCTGCTCGCGGCGCAGGTCGGCGGCCTGGTCGAAAGGTTCTTCGTCATCGAAAAACACATAGCAGTCGGCCCGTGGCGCCTCGCCGCGCAGCTCTAGCTCCAGCGCGTCGACGTAGAACCAGTCGCAGGTAAGGATGTGGTTGAGGGTGGCTTTCAGGCTGGGAAAGAAACTCACCCGCGGCGCCGCCAGCTCGCTCGGGTCCAGTATTTCCCAGGCCTTGCCCAGGCGGTGATTGGCCCAGGCGTTCTGGTAAGCCATGGTCAGCAGATGATGGGACAGGGGCTGGTTCACGGTCAGGTCTCCCTTGTAATGATCAGGCGTGCTCAGCCGAAACGCTGCAGCTGCATCTCCTTCAGACGACTGAGGGTACGGCGGAATGGAAACTCCAGGTAGCCCTCGGTGTACAACGCCTCCATCGGCACCCGCGCTTCGAGGTAGAGCGGCACCTTGCGGTCGTAGCACTCGTCCACCAGGGCGATGAAACGCCGCACGCTGTCATCGTGCACCGATAGCTGCGGCAGCTCGCGATCGCCCGCCACCACTCGCTCGGCGCCATCCTCGGTGCCCCGGGCAATCCGCCCCGGGCGCTGTTGCGCGCTGAGCTCGGGCACTTCGCTGAGCAGGATCGCGCTGAAGCGGTCGCACAGGGCCATGAAGTCCATGGCGGCAAACGGCTGCTCGCACAGGTCGGCGAAACGGCACCAGAGCACCCGCTCGCTGGCCTTGATCACCCGGACCTCGCGGTAGCCCACCGACAATACCGCGCTGGACACCGCCTGCCCCGCCGCCAGTTGTTCGAACGCCGGGCCCAGGGCGCTCGGTTGGCCGGCCGGGGTCAGCCAATAACGCTGGGTGGCCACCCCCGGGTGCAGGCGATGGTCCTGGGCGCCGTCCACCGCCACCACCTGCATATGCGCCTCGATCGCGGCAATCGCCGGCAGGAAGCGTTCGCGGTTGAAACCGTCGGCATACAGCTGTTGCGGCGACTGGTTGGAGGTGCAGACCATCACCACGCCCTGCTCGAACATCACCTGGAACAGGCGTCCGAGAATGATCGCGTCGCCGATGTCGTTGACGAACAGTTCGTCGAAACACAGCACCCGCACCTCTTCGCTCAGCTCGCGGGCCAGGGCCTGCAACGGGTCGGCGGTGCCGGTCAGCTGGAACGAGCGCTGATGGACCCAGCCCATGAAATGGTGGAAGTGCTGACGCCGCGCCGGCACCTCGAGGCTTTGATAGAACTGGTCCATCAGCCAGGTCTTGCCCCGCCCCACGGGGCCCCACAGATAGACCCCGGTGATCGAGCGTCGCCCTTCATGCAGCGCGACATGACACTGCTGCAGGGCCAGCATCGCCCGCTCCTGGGCCTCGTCGGCGACGAAACCGCGCTCCTGGAGGGCGTACTGATAGGCGCTGAGGGGGGAATCGAAAGGCATGGGGTCCACGCATCCGCAAATGGGCCGCGCAGTATGCCATGCCTCATCTTGCAACCGCCGCGGCTACGAGGAACACGACGCCTGTGTAGCCGCTGCCGAGCAGCGCGAGGCTGCGATCGGCAACGCAGTTGCCGTAATCCGGGCCGCGCGTTCTACCTGATACACCGCGTGCCCAGGTTTTGCGGCAACTGCGTTGCCGATCGCAGGCTGCGCCAGCGGCTACAGCGAGCGCGGGCGCGATGGCTACAACGAGATATCCAGCCGGGCGATCTTGCCCTGCTCGTCGAGCCGGAACACGTAGCGCAATTCCAGCGGGCTGCCGGGAAAGCTGCCGGAGATCAGGTTGTCCACCAGCACCTTGCCAGTGCGTTGCTGGACCTTGAGCACCTCGAGCCGTGGCTGGTAACGGCGGGCGCGGTCTTCCATCCATTGGGCGATGGCCCGGGTGCCGGCCTGGTGCTGGCCCTCATCGAACACCTGGGCGTCTTCGGCGAAGAAACTGGCGACCGCCGAACTGTCACGGCCATTGGTGGCCGCGAGGTAGGCGGCGATGGCCGGTGCGAGAGAATGGCTGTGCTGGACATGGTGCTACGGCTCCTTGTTTGTCATTGCTGGAGCCATGCTAAAACGCCGTCGCGTCAGTTCTTGTCAGGAGTGAAACGTCCGGCATCGTCCAGTTGCATGCGCTGGCGCCAGGTGCGCAACAGGTCGCTGCGCCGTCCCGGATAACGCTGGCCCTGCTCGCTCGCGGCGGCGATGCGGTCGGTGCGAAAGGTGCGGAAGTCGTCGCGCAGCTCACACCAGGCGACGATCACCCGCGCCTCGTTCATGAAGCCCAGGGCCAGCGGCCAGATCAGGCGCTGGCTCGGCGTCTTGTTCACGTCGGCGTAATCGATGTGCAGCTTGGCCTGCTCGCGGATCGCCTGGCGAAACACATTCAGCGGCACCACGTTTTCCGGGTAGCGATACGCCGGCGGGCCGGGCAGCACGGTTGGGTTGTGCAAGGCTTCCTGGGCTGCCGGCGCCAGCACCGCGGCGATCTTTGCCAGGGCATCGGCGGCGGCCTTGCCGAGGACTTCGTCGCCACGCTGGTCGACATAGCGCAGGCCAAGGACGATGGCTTCGGTCTCGTCGGCGTTGAGCATCAGCGGCGGCAGGAACAGGCCGCTGCGCAGCACATAGCCGATCCCGGCCTCGCCATGGATCGGCGCACCCAGGGCCGTCAGCTCGGCGATGTCGCGGTACAGGGTGCGCTCGGACACCGCAAGCTCCGCCGCCAGCGCCGCGGCGGTCACCGGGCAGCGCTTGCCGCGCAGCACTTGCAACAGGGTCAACAAACGCGTGGTACGCGACACGGCATCAGGCTCGACAGGGAAGGATCGGCGCAGCTTAACAGAGCACCCTGTCAGGATCTGTCAGTAGCGAACCCCGTAGCCGCTGCCGCAGGCTGCGATCGGCAACGCAGTGGCCGCAAAACCTGAGCCTGCGGTACATCAGACAGAGTGCGTTGTCCGGATTGCGGCCGCTTCGCAGCCGATCGCAGCCTGCGGCAGCGGCTACAGGGACCGGCGATGTCTGGATGATTGTGAGGCTGGCCCTTCTGGCCCGGGCACCTTTCTGGCATCCTGCGCCTCCATTTTTCTGACCGGGTCCGCAGATTTTGCCTTACGTCCTTCGACAGCCCGCGTCGCGCCCCTTTTCTCCACGTGTTTCATGCCCTATCGACACGTCATTGGCAGGCTTTTTCCCATGACCGCACCTGATCGCTCCACGCCGCGCTACAAGTCCGACCTGATCTATGGCCTGGAGGACCGCCCGCATTTCAGCGCGGCGATCTTCGCCGCGCTGCAACATGTGCTGGCGAGTTTTGTCGGCATCATCTCCCCGACCCTGATCTTCGGCGGCGTGCTGGGCCTGCAGAACGAAACGCCCTACCTGATCAGCATGGCGCTGTTCGTCTCGGGCCTGGGCACCTTCGTCCAGGCCCGGCGCCTGGGGCCGATCGGCTCCGGGCTGCTGTGCGTGCAGGGCACCAGCTTTTCCTTTATCAGCGTGCTGCTCAGCGCCGGCCTGATGGTCAAAGGCCGTGGTGGCAGCAACGAGGAAATCCTCTCGACCATCTTCGGCATCTGCTTCTGCGCGGCCTTTATCGAGATGTTCCTCAGCCAGTTCATCGGTAAGCTGCGCAAGCTGATCACCCCGGTGGTGACCGGCACCATCATCACCCTGATGGGCTTGTCGCTGATCAAGGTGGCGGTCACCGACATGGCCGGCGGCTTCGGCGCGCCGGACCTGGGCGCCGCCAGCAACCTGGGCCTGGCCGCCCTGGTGCTGCTGACCATTGTCGTGCTCAACCGCTTCAGTCACCCAATGCTGCGCCTGGGCTCGATCGTCATCGGCCTGACCCTGGGCTTCGTGGTCGCCTGGCTGCTGGGCCGGGTCGATATGGCGGCGATGCCGGACGTGCCGATGGTCAGCGTGCCGGTGCCGTTCAAGTACGGTTTCTCCTTCGACCTGATCGCCTTCATTCCGCTGGCGGTGATCTTCCTGATCTCGCCCCTGGAAGCGGCCGGCGACCTGACCGCCAACTCGATGATTTCCCAGCAGCCGGTCAAGGGCCCGCTGTACATCAAGCGCATCAAGTCCGGCCTGCTGGCCGACGGTTTCAACTCGATGGTGGCGGCGGTGTTCAACAGCCTGCCGATGGTCACCTTCGCCCAGAACAACGGGGTGATTCAGCTGACCGGCGTGGCCAGTCGCTACGTGGCGTACTTCATCGCCGGCCTGCTGGTGCTGCTCGGGCTGTTCCCGGTGATCGGTGCGGTGCTGCAACTGATGCCCAAGCCGGTGCTGGGCGGCGCGACCCTGATCATGTTCGGCACCGTGGCCGTGGCCGGGATCAAGATCCTCGCCGAAGCCGGGCTGCATCGACGCAACGTGCTGATCGTGGCGATCTCCCTGGGCATGGGCCTGGGCGTGGCGGCGGTGCCGGAAGTCCTGCGCGAACTGCCCAAGGCGCTGCACAACATCTTCGAATCGCCGATCACCGTGGGCGCGATGTGCGCGATCCTGCTGAACATCTTCCTGCCGGAAGAATTCATCGAGCTGGAAGAAGACGAGTTCGACCCGGAAGCGGCGACCCTCAAAGTCATGCAGGACCCGGATGTGAGCGCCAAGGCCAACGCCTGACCCCGAGCATCTGTAGGAGCAGCCGGTCGACGCTCGATTGCTCGCGATGGCGTTATTGGCCGCACCGCCAAACTGGCATCTGTAGGAGCGAAGCTTGCTCGCGATGGCGTCGGTGGCGACACCACCAGACGGCAGGCCTCAAGCTCACTACCAGCCCTGCCGGCCCAATCGCCGGCAAGCCTGGCTCCTACAGAAACCGGGCGTTCTTGACATCGTGGTTTGTGGTGCAGACCTGGCCGCGCTAGATTCATCAGTGCCTCCCTTCCCGCAGAGACGACCCCTGATGCGCAGATTCCTCGGCCTCACCCTTTCCTTGCTGTTGCTCAGCCTGAGCGCCTGCGCCCTGTTTCCCCAGCGCGATCAGTTGCACATCAATGTGGTCGGTATCGAACCCTTGCCCAGCCAGGACCTGGAAGTGCGCTTCGCGGTCAAGCTGCGCCTGCAGAACCCCAACGAAACCGCGATCAACTACAACGGCGTGGCCCTGGACCTGGAAGTCAATGGCCAGCCGCTGGCCTCCGGGGTGAGCGACCAGAGCGGCAGCATCGGGCGTTTCTCCGAGGGGGTGCTGGTGGTGCCGGTCAGCGTCTCGGCCTTCGCCGTGCTGCGCCAGACCCTGGGCCTGAGCCAGACGCAAAGCCTCGACGACCTGCCCTACGTGCTGCGCGGCAAGCTCGCCGGCGGCCCGTTCGGCACGATGCGTTTCGTCGACAAAGGCCAGCTGAGCCTGCCCAAGACCGCCAACTTCACCTGGTAAGCGGACGCGCTGCGCTCGCAAATACGCTTATCCAGACAGACCGCAGACTCAGGCTTTGCAGTTGCTACGTCGCAATGCCGCCCAAACCGAGCGCAGCCTCGCAGGCTCGGCAGCGGCTACACAAGCACCGCGTTCCTGTAGCCGCTGGCGCAGCCTGCGACCGGGTGCGCAGCACCCGCAACCGGCCGCCCTTGTCCCGCCGCCCCTAGAACACCGACCAGCCGATGCGCTGGCTCAGCAACTCCAGCGCCGCCATGCCCACCAGGGAATTGCCCGCCGCGTTCAATTCCGGCGACCACACGCACACCGTGAACTGCCCCGGCACCACCGCGACGATGCCGCCGCCCACGCCGCTCTTGCCCGGCAGGCCGACGCGGTAGGCGAAATTGCCGGCTTCGTCGTACAGGCCGCTGGTGGCCATGATCGAGTTGACCTGCTGGGTCTGGCGCGCCGTGAGGATCTGCTCGCCGCTGTGCTTGCAGAAGCCGTCGTTGGCCAGGAAGCAGAAGGCCCGCGCCAGGTCGACGCAGCTCATGCGCAGCGCGCAGTGGCTGAAGTAGCTGCGCAGCACCGCCTCGACGTCGTTGTGGAAGTTGCCAAAGGACTGCATCAGGTAGGCCATCGCCGCATTGCGCGCGCGGTGCTGGTATTCCGAATCGGCGACGCCGCCGTCCACCAGCACCTGCATGTTGCCGGACAGGCGCCGCACGAAATCGCGCATGGACAGCGCCGGCGCGGCGAAGCGCGACTGGTTGATATCGCAGATCACCAGCGCCCCGGCGTTGATGAACGGGTTGCGCGGACGGCCACGCTCGAACTCCAGCTGCACCAGGGAATTGAAAGGCTGCCCGGAAGGCTCATGCCCCAGGCGCTGCCAGATCGCCTCGCCGGAATGCCCGATGGCCTGTACCAGGCTGAACACCTTGGAAATGCTTTGCACCGAGAACGGCGTATCGGCGTCGCCGGCGCTGAACACCTGGCCATCGTTGCCATACACGGCGATCCCCAGCTGGTTGGCCGGCACGTCGGCCAGCGCCGGAATGTAGCTGGCCACTTTGCCCTGGCCAATCAGGGGACGGACCTCGTCGAGGATCTCGTTCAACAACGCTTGCATGTTCAGACTCGCACGTTCCGCCTCGCACCGCCGCGAAGCTATCGCTGCTAGACGCATCCCGCCGCGTCGAGAACACAGTTGTCGTGGCCATCCCTGGCGCGGCCCCTCGCACCGCCCCCGCGCGGGAGAAAAAACCGTCGATGAAAATCGCCCGCGGACCGCGCATTTTTGATCGGGCAGAGCCGCAGCTGATAGGCTTTCCACTACATTCGACAGGGAGCGCTCATGGATCTCAACGCCGCCAGGATGTTTGTCAGCGTGGTCCAATGCGGCAGCATTTCGTCCGCCGCCAACCTGCTGCAACTACCGCTGGCCACCATCCGCCGAGGCATTCGTGAACTGGAACGCAGCCTCAACGTGCAACTGCTGGAACGCTCCACCCGTGGCACCCGGCTGACCGCCGCCGGCAGCCAGCTCTATGAACACGCCAGCCGCGGTATCGAGGCCCTGGCCGAGGGCGAACAGGCTGTCAGAAATGATCGAATGCACTTGCAGGGCCGCCTGAGTGTGTCGGTGCCGGCGGCATTCGAGAGCTGGTGGAAGCTGCTGGCCGAGTTCCAGCGGCGCCATCCCGAGGTCCAGGTCGCGGTCTATACCAGCGAGCGGGAAAGCGACCTGGCGCAGGACGGGGTCGACGTCGCCTTGCGCGCCGGGCCGTTGTTCGACGAGGAGCGCCCGGCGCGCCTGCTCGGCAGCTACCGGCATATGCTGGTCGCCAGCCCGCTGCTGCTGGAGCGCCTCGGCACCCCGCAAACCCCCGCCGACCTTCGCGGATTTCCCTGTGCCGTCTGGTCGCGCCAGGCCGATGCCCGGGAACAGTGGCAGCTGGGCGACCAGTCCTACAGCCCCGATCCGCTGTTCGCCGCCAACGATTACCTGCACCTGCGCCAACTGGCGCTGACCGCCAAGGTGGTCACCGAGCTGCCGGCCTTTCTCGCCGCCGAAGCCGTGCGCGACGGTCGCCTGCAAGCCCTGCTGCCGCGCCTGCCGATGCCGGAACAACAGCTGCACCTGCTGTATCCGAACCAGCGCCCGCCCTCGAACATCGTCCGCGCCTACCTGGATTTCGCCCAGGCCTGGCTAGTGGAAAACCCCTTGCCACACCCGCACTGAGCAGGCGCTGATGCAGATCAGCTCAGGACTGCCGCTTCGCCAGTAAAATACGCCCTCACCCGGCTGCGCCCTGACCCGCGCGCAGCCCGCGACCCATCCTATGCGCCGACACTGGCGCCATCTTTCTGGAGGTGTCCCCCTTGAAAACCTGGTACTCGGTGGTCGGCGTCCTGCTGATCACCACCCTCACCGTGCTGCTGGAAATCCCCAGCGATACCTGGCTGACCTCCGCCACCCTGAGCCTGGTCCTCGGCGCCACGGCGCTGGCCTACATGGCCCTGTCCTGCCTGCTGGCCAGCCGCTGGCGCTGGGTCGAGCGGCTGTTCGGTGGCCTCGACCGGGTCTATGAAAGCCACAAGTGGCTGGGCATCTGGGCGCTGGTCTTCGCCAGCTATCACCTGGTGTTCAAGGCCAACCTGGATCTCTGGCAAAGCGTGCCGATCATCGAACTGTCCAAGTACTGGACGCGCATGGTGCGCCAACTGAGCTACGTCGCCCTCGGTCTGATCGTGCTGCTGGCGCTGAACCGCAACATTCCCTACGGCCAGTGGCGCTGGTGGCACAAGCTGTCCGGGCCGCTGTTCGCGATCGTCATCCTGCACTGGCTGAGCTTCAAGTCGCCGATTGCCCTGGATAACCCCTCGGGTATCTGGCTCACCGCGCTCTGCGGCCTGGGCCTGCTCGGCGCCCTGTACAAGCTGCTGCTCTATCCGTTGCTGGCCAAGGCCGGCGAATACCGGGTCAGCGCGGTGACCCTGGAGAAAAACTCCCTGCACCTGGAGCTGACCCCGCTGCACCGCGGTTTCGCCTTCAAGGCCGGGCAGTTCGCCTTTCTCGCCATGCGTGAAAAAGGCCTGCGCGAACCGCACCCCTTCACCATCGCCAGCGCCCACGCCAGCGACGGGCGCATCGAGTTCGTGATCCGCGCCCTGGGCGACTACACCCAGAAGCTGCGCCAGCAGGTCAAGGTCGGCATGCTCGCCGACCTCTACGCGCCCTATGGCCGCTTCAAGCGCCGGCTCGATGCCGGCCGGGAGATCTGGATTGGTGGTGGCGTGGGCATCTCACCCTTTATCTCATGGCTGCAGGATGCCGCCGCCGGGCGCTTCGACCAGGCGACCCTGGTGTACTGCTGCAACCCGTCACGGGCCTTCCCCAGCCTCGAAACCTTGCAGGGCCTGGCCGAGCAGCGCGGGGTGGCTTTCATCGGCCACACCGACGGCGCCGACCGCCTGGGCGAAACCCTGCAACGGCTGGCCAGCGAAACCGATCCACGGCAGATCCAGATCAGTTTCTGCGGGCCCAAGGGTTTGCTGGCGCGGGTCAAGACGTTGATGCGCGAATACGCGATTCCCGAGCGCAACCTGCACTACGAGTTCTTCGAGTTTCGCTGAACGCCCTCAAGCCCGGCGCGGCTCATGCAGCATCAGCCGCACCACCAGCGCCGCGACCAGGGTGATGGCGATCAGCGCATACAGCAGCCAGGTGAAAGCCTTGGCATAGAGCCCGAGCAGCAGCTCCCGGCCCAGCTCGGGCAACAAGGCCGCGCTGGCCTGCAGGTTGCCACTGGCCAACTGTTGGGCGGCCAGCGGCAGTTGCGAATGCTCCGGCAGCGCCGCGGCCATGGACAGTTGCAGCAAGCCGGCCAGCAGGGCCACCACCAGGGCCAGGGCAATGCCCTCGCCCGCCACCCGGGTGGTGCTGAAGATGCCGGTGGCCATCCCCGCCCGTTCCTTGGGCACCACACTGACCGACAGCCCGTCCATCAAGCCCCAGGGCAAACCGGCACCGAAGCCGATCAACAGCATGGGCAAGACATTGGTCGCCGGCGCCTGCCCCGGGGCGATCCGGCTGAGCAGATAGAGCCCGAACGCGGCAATCACCAGGCCGACGCTGGACAGGGTCCCGGCGCCGAACCAGCGGGTCAGCCACGCGGCCAGCAACGGCACCACCACCATCGGCGCGGACAGGGCGATCATCATCAGTCCGGCATCGATCTCGCTGTAGCCTTCCACGCCGATAAAGCGGATCGGCAGCAGGATCAGCAACACCACGAAGCAATAGCAGGTGGCGATCGGCAGCAGCTGCACGCCGACAAAGCGCGGGTAACGAAACAGCGACAGGTCGAGCATCGGCCGCTTGACCCGCAGCTCCACCACGATGAACAGCAGCAACGCCAGCAGCGCCACCAGCAGCAGCCCCCAGACCAGCGGGCTGCCCCAGCCACTTTGCGGCGCCTGCAAAATGCCCCAGGTCAGCGCCACCAGCGCCGCGGTGAAACTCAAGGTACCGGGCCAGTCGACCCCCGCCGCGTCCGGATCGCGGGACTCAGGCATGCGCGGCACGCCGAACAGCAGCGACAGACCGCCAATCAAGGTCCCGGAGACGAAGATCGAGCGCCAGCCGTAGGCTTCGATCAACACCCCGGCGAGGATCGGCCCGAATGCCAGGCCGACGCCGAAGGTGGTGCCCAGCAGGCTGAAGGCGCGGGTCCGCGTCGGGCCCTCGAACGTCTGGGCCAAAGCAGCCGAGCCGCCTGCCAGCGCCGCCGCACCGGCCAGCCCCTGCACCGCCCGCAACAGGTCGAGCCAGAGCACCGAAGGCGCGAAGGCCAGGGCCAGCGACGTCAGGGCGAACAGGCCGACACCGAGGCTGAACACGCGCTTGCGCCCGTACTCGTCGGCCAGGGTGCCGGCAGCCATCAGCGCGCTGCCGAAACTCAGCATGAAGGTATTGGTGATCCAGCTCAGGGCCAGGGGGCCGCCGCCCAGCTCGCGGCCGATGGCCGGGGTCGCCACGGCCACGCCGACGAAGGTCAGCGGCAGGATCAGCGCCGCCAGGCACACCGCGGCCAGCACCGCGTAGGAAGAACCGCCGGCGACAGTGTGATCTAAGGCAGCAGGCACATCGGTTGGCGAATTCATCGGCACCTCAGGGGGAACGTTAGGGTGCGATCAATGGTAGATTCGCCGCAATCATCCACAAACAGGGCTAAAGTCCGTTCTTTACGGATATTAACGCTCTAATCGAGATCCCCATGGACAACCTCAGTGGCATGCTGGCCTTTGTGCGCACGGTGCAGGCCGGCAGTTTTGTCGGTGCGGCGCAACGCCTGGGCATCTCCGCTTCGGCGGTGGGCAAAAGCCTGGCGCGCCTGGAAGAACGGCTCGGCGTGCGCCTGCTCAATCGCAGCACCCGGCGCATCAGCCTGACCGACGAAGGCACGCTGTTCTTCGAGCGCTGCCAGCGCATCGTCGGCGAGGTGGAAGACGCCGAAGCCGAGCTGGCGCGCATCAGCGACAAGCCCCGCGGCAAGCTGCGGGTCAGCCTGCCCGCCATCGGCTATCGCATGCTGCTGCCGATCCTGCCGGAGTTCGCCGAACGCTACCCGGAGATCGAACTGGACCTGGACTTCAACGACCGGCTGATCGACGTGATCGCCGAAGGCGTCGACGCGGTGATCCGCAGCGGCGAGCTGGCGGACTCCCAGCTCAAATCGCGCACCCTGGGGCCGTTCCGTTTCGTCCTGGTCAGCGCCCCCCACTACTTCGCCCGCCATGGTGTGCCCGAGTGCCCACCTGACCTGGAGCGACATGCCTGCCTGCGCTACAAGTTTCCCGGCACTGTGCAATTGCAGGAATGGAAACTGCGCCTGCCCGCTGACGCCCCACCGCTGCTGCTGCGCAGCGCCCTGACCAGCAACAACCTGGAATCGCTGATCCACGCCGCCACCCAGGGCCTGGGCATCGCCTTCGTTCCAGACTTCGTGGTACGTGACGCCCTGGCCGACGGTTCCCTGGTATCGGTGCTGGACGACTATCAGATCGACAGCGGCAAGTTCTCGGTGCTCTGGCCCGGCAGTCGACATCTGTTGCCGAAACTGCGAGTGTTCGTCGACTTTCTCAGCGAACGCCTGGTGTTGGGCGGACGCTGAAAAAATACCGGGTCCACACAAGGAATGTGCTGCGAACATGAAGCCGTTCCACGACTAGCCAGAAACATCTTGTTGCGATGCCCTCACGTTTTTTCGACTTTCATGGTTTTATCATCCACCTTCAAAAAACTTGTACCGGAAATAGCGCTTTCACCATTACAGTCAGCTGTTCCATTTGCTGTTATCTGTAGTTAGAAGCCGTATTTTTCGATAACCGCTTTAATAGTTTGAGCCTGACCGTTTTTCTTGCTTTAGCGGTTCGCTCTGTTGCCAAAGGAATGGCGTATGCGACAAAGGGATCTGAGATTCACGTTTGCAGTGCTCTCCAGCCACATAGAATTCGACGTTGTAGCGTTCACATTGGAGGAAGCTCTTTCCGAGCCTTTTCGATTGGAACTGGAGCTTTCCAGCTACAGCACAGCGATAGATTTTGCACAGGTACTCGATTGTCCTGCATTACTGACGATCTGGCATGGCAGCCAGGCCGTGCGCTACGTACACGGTCTTGTATCAGCCTTCACACAAGGTACGACAGGATTTCACCGGACACGCTATCGCGCGGTAGTCGAACCACAACTTTGCCGACTTGCTTTGTGTTCCAACTGGCGTATTTTCCAGCAGAAAAGTGTTCCCGCGATTCTGAAAAACGTACTTCGAGAACATGGCATCCTGCACTATGAACAGCACCTGACGAATGAAAACCTAGTTCGCGAGTACTGTGTACAGGCAGGAGACTCCGATCTTTACCTGCTGGACCGGCTGGCCGCAGAAGAAGGGTTTTACTACTCCTTTTCCTTTACCGCCGACAGTCACACGCTGCACCACGGCGACCGACTCTATATCCACCCTCGTATCGAAGGCGATCCTGTTCTCTACAACGACGCACCTGCCGGCGATGCCCCCCAGCCTGTGATTTATGCGTTCAGCTACACCGAAAATGTCCGTACCGCCCAGCAAACCCAACGCGATTACACATTCAAGCGCCCTTCCTATTCCCAGCACCACAACGTTGCAGGCGAAGAACTGGAGCATCAGGCACAGACCTACGAGCGCTATGACTATCCGGGCCGCTATAAAGCCAGCAGCGCTGGCAAGCCATTCACTCAGAACCGGTTACGCGGTCATCGCCGAGATGCTCGGGTTGCTCTTGTCGAAGGTGACGATCCGCGTCTGATACCCGGTGTCGGTTTCCAACTCACAGGGCACCCCAGACCCGACTTCAACCGTTGGTGGAGGCCTGTTCGCATCACCCACAAGGGCGTGCAGAACGCCAGCCAGGAAGATGAGGCCGCGGAGGTTGGGGTGAGCTACGACTACGTCGCCGAGATCATCTCGGAAGATACAGAGTGGCGTCCCGAGCCGATGCCTAAACCCAGCATCGAAGGACCGCAGATAGCCACAGTGGTAGGCCCCGAGAGTGAGGAGATCTACTGCGACGAATGGGGTCGGGTAAAGGTCCAGTTTCCATGGGACCGGGAAGGCGAACACAACGAATTCAGTTCCTGCTGGATACGCGTGGCCCATAACTGGGCCGGGGTTGACTGGGGTCATATCGCCATTCCTCGGATCGGGCAGGAAGTCATTGTCGATTACCTTGATGGCGACTGCGACCAACCGATCATTACAGGACGAACTTATCGGGCGACCAACCCTCCTCCTTACGAACTGCCGCGTCACAAGACGCGGATGACGATCAAGAGCAAGACCCACAAAGGCGAAGGCTTCAACGAGCTGCGTTTCGAGGACGAAAAGGACCAGGAAGAAATCTATGTCCACGCGCAAAAGGATCAGAACATCCACGTCAATCATGACGAGACGACCTACGTCGGCCATGACCGTAGCGAGCAGGTTGAAAACGACGAAACCATTGCGATCGGCCATGACCGCCGCGAAACCGTAGGCAATGACGAACAGGTCACCATTGGCCGCGATCGACGCCATAACATCGGGCAGGATGATTTCCTCACCATTGGCCGCAACCACACTGTTCATACAGGCAAGGACCGGACGGAGGAAGTCGGTAACAACCGGCGCGACAAGACAATAGCCAACCACTGGATTGAAATTGGCGGACACCGTGAAGAGGCTGTTCAGGGGCACCATCGTATCGAGGCAGGACAAAGCATCGAGCGGCGAACGCAGCGCTACGAACTCAAGTCCAGCAGCAGCGTTGTCATCAAGGGGCCAGGGGGAAGCATTACCATCGATGAGTCCGGTATCACGCTCGACGGCATCGCCATTCGCTTCAAAGGAGCGGTCAACCACTCCTCATCCGGAAACAACAATCCTTTCGCCGTGGTCGGCACTCCGGCCTCCGGCAAGCCTCTGGACCGGTTATGCGGCAAGCGCCCGGACGGCACCTGCCTCCTGGAAGACTGCACGTGTTTGAAAGGAAGCGCGAAATGAACAGGGATGATGGTACCGCTCTACCTGCCGATACCCCTGTGCAATTGGGCGACATCGATCCACGCGTGGCGCTGCCATCGACGTCGCGAGTGTATCTGCTGCTCACGACCCAACGACTGGAGGACTGGGCTTATCGACCTTCGCCGCCGGATGCCGGGGCTGCCTCGGCAGTGGCACCGTCGGTAATCGAGTTGGTTCGCGCACTCGAATCTTTCGCCCCACGGCGGTGGTTATGGGCCAACAGCCCGTTGGCGGACATGGAAGAGCGTGGCCCGCTCCTGGTCGATGCCACAGACAAACCCGCCTTGCTGGAACAGGCGATTACCGATTGGTCCGAGGCCGATGGCGTGATCATCATCGGTACCCAGGTTGACCTCGACACCCTTGCCCGGCATCTGGGCAGTCTCGTGCAGATCACCCTCCCCGATCACAGCCAAGCAACCTTCAACTTTCAGCCCACGATACTGGAGCCCTGGTTATCGGCGCTCGGTCAGCCGAACCGTAGCCAGTGGCTAGGCCCGATCCAGCAACTACTCTGGCGCACCCACTGGCATCGTCGCGTCAGCTGGTTTCGGCTCGACCATCCAGAAGCAGCGTCAACCGCGGACCCGCAACAAAGACTGCACCTGCACCCTCTGGAGATGGCCGCCTTCGACGCCAATACCCAGGATTACTTCATCATCAGCCTGGCCGAAGAAGTTCAGGCGCTATCGCAGTACAACGCATTCAGCCTTGAACAGATCTGCGAGAGTGTCCGCGAGAAAGTTCGAGAAGCGGCCAGCGTCAATATCGAGCGCGACACGGACGTGCGCGACTTTGTCCTTTTGCATGCCCGATATCCAGAGCCAATGGGTTCCGAGCAGGCCAAGGCATTACTTGAGGACCCTGTTGAATCGCCCGTCAGCCGGTTGCGCAATCTGACGGCCCTCATCAGTGAAAAGGAGTTCCAGAATGAATGATTCCACGGTTGGCAGCGCTGCCAGTGCTCCCGGTTGCAGCTCCCGCATTCCTCTTGTGCCAATCCGCTATGCCGTCTTACCAGGGGATGGCAAGTCCGCGCAGTACCGCTACAGCGGCAGCGGTTACGAGCTTGAGAACGGTTTCCCAGCCTTGCGCGAGGCTAGTTACACACTGCGAGCGCTGCGTCCGGGCTATGTCTATGTCTTCATGAGCGGGCCCAAAGGCGAGAAAATGGTCGTGCATGAACACGACGGTCAGGGCCATTACAAAGAGCTCAACTACACCGGCCTGGAGAACTACCACAAACGGGATGCGTTTCGTGCCGGACGTAGCATGTCATGGGTCTGGGCAGACACCTGTCCGGATACTGCGAGCGAGGTCTGGATTGCCTACAGCACCCATTTATGGACCAATCGCATCACCACAAGGATCTGCAGTGATAAAAGCGCGCGCGCGATTCATATGCAGAAAGTGGACATGAAGGAACTGACCAGCGGTGAAAAAAGCCCTTCCAAGCAAAAACATCTCCTGCCTGCGGAAGGCCTGGGCAAGTGGGTTGAGGATTACAAGCCGAGGGACAAACGCCTGCCTCTGGGCTGGAGTTGCCACTCCATTGGCGATGACTTACCTCTGGGCACCATTATCGCCGAGGGCAAGAACTACCCGATTACGCAACCGAGAGTCCCGGCAGTAGTCGCTCTTTTCGACCCACAGGGCATCAGTATCGACCTGGCGTTGATTGCTGCGGCTCGAAAACACCAGATCCTCGACGTGCAGGCCAAAAGGACTGTCGATGACCAACAGGAATTTCCCGCCTGCATGCGACTCGATGTAGAGAAACTGGCCATTGGCAGCGCGGACTTCCATCGTAAAAACCTGACCGCGACCATTCTTGAGGAAACCTTGAAACTGCTGTCGACCACCCCCGCGAAGGACGTGGAGCGCATCGTCAAACAGCGGTCCGACTGGCATCGAGCCCAGCCCAGGGGGCATCGGGTTCCCGGCAATGACGAACTGGCCTACCAGGTACTGACCGACAAGAACCTTTCACCCGGTGGTGAACGTCTGGCTAAACGGATTGATGCCGCTAAATACAATGAATTCCTCGCCTTGCGGCAAAAAGCCGACCAGGAGCTAAAAACATTACTGGCTCATTTCGACGTCGCGTGCACCAACCATGACGGCTGGCTGGCGACCGCCGAAACCGAACATAAGATAACCGCTCACAGCATTGCTGCCGCTTTGGATCTGCACGACCGCGACAACAAGATATCCGCCCAGGGACTCGAACAATCCATTGCTATTTTGATGAACGGAATGGGCTCGCCGTTGCCGGGGCGTCATGATCAGGACCCCAGGTTCAAGCGCCTGGAGCGCTGGGTCAGCAATGATGGCAGCCCCATCTATATCGCGCTTGCCGCCTATAACCCATTCAAGGAAAAAGCGGATGCGGTAGGCGGGCTGCTGGGAGCAAAAGACCAGGTCATAGAAGAGCTTTATGGCAAATTCCCGGCTGCAGTAAATTCCACTGACCTTATTGCCCAGGACGTCACCACGGTGGTGATGAAAAAACTGCACGGCAAGACCCGCTGGGATCGAAGCCAGACGCTACGTCAACAAGTCCAGGCTGCGGCACAGGAAGCCAACGCTCAGAAAGTCATGGGGTTGTTATCCGCCCGTTATCGAATCACAGGCACGAAGGTAAAGCTTGACGCTCTTTCCATCGAGGTGAGGAACTACCTCGACAGAGGCATGGCGGAAATACAGCACAGTACCGAGGTTGTCACCACCGGCAGCCGGACCGTTACCATCAAACAAACCCAGACCATCAGAGTCCGCCCGACCCTCAAGTCGCTGGGAGTCACCAGTGGCGGGGGCGTACTCAACGCCGGCATGTTGTATTTCAACATGATCAACCTGACCATCGCTCTGGAGAAGCTCAAGAAAGAACCCGCCACGTCAGATGTACTCAATTTTGTATCTGCCGTTCTTGGCACCATTTCGGCAATGGCTGCCACTGGAGTGAGCCTGCGTAGCATTTACGTGGCATCGGCAGCACGTTTTAGTCAAAGCCTTCCCGGGGCAGCCTTCGGAACCGGAGTCACGAGCACCCTTTCGAGCAAACTGTTCGGACGGGCACTGGGGTGGCCGGGAATTATCCTGGGCGTGATCACTGACGGCTATTCAGGGTACGAAAAACTTAACGCAGGAAACTCCACAGCAGCTGCTTACACCTGGGGGGGAGGCATCGCCCTGGCCATCGGGAGCGCGGCAATGCTCGAGGGAGGCATTGCCTTGGGAAGCGCGATGGCCGGGGTGGGGACCGCTGCCGGCGCCTCTGCGACCATCCCTGTCGCTGGCTGGATTGCTGCTGCGGTGATATTGATCGGCGGCGCCATGGTCATAGGAGCCATGTGGTTGATGTCCAGGGCCAACAAGGAGAACCATACGCCCATGGAGCTATGGGCCGCCCGGAGCGTCTTTGGCAATCGCAAGAACGATGGGCAAGTACGTCAAGGAATAAAGCTCGACAGCCAAAAGCGCCTTCCTGGTTATGCCTCCCTCAGTGATGAAATAAAGGGTTGGTACCAAGGCTATTTCGGTCCTGTACTGCTCGACGCCAGCCAGGCCAAGTCATTGGGCTGGAACGGAATAGACAGCGCCTGGCATGACAATTATTTCGAGGCCGACAAAGCCGAGTTTGCCGTGCTTTTCCCAGGTTTCGTGCAGGACCAGAGCACCTGGCAAGGCAAGCTTGCCAGCCGTGCGCCCCTGCCCATAACTGACGCAACGACTCAATGCCGACACGTTAAAGCGGGATTGATCCTGCACTTCAATCATAAAATAGGCGCCACCGATAGCGACAGGATATCCCTCGAGGTCACCTACAAGCCCAACCAGGGCTGGGACGAAACTGCCGTCACTACTGCAGCGTTTGAGCTGATCGACTAAGGAGCACCAAATGACCATCAGCTGGACCTGGACCCCAAAAGACAAGGCAGAAGCTGTACCGTCTATCGGCGACCAATACATCTCCATGGGAAAAAGCGTGTTGTGCCTGCGCAATCCGATGCCCGCAGACTCGGCGTTCATGGCCAAGCTGTTTTCCGCCACGATAGTCGTCACGTTGCTTCTGTGGTTATGGATGTTTTGCGCCGTGATCAATGACACGCCGGCTGATGAAGTGTGGGTTCTGCTCATTCCCCTGCTCTTGCCGCTGGGAATTTCGTTGTTTCTGTTTTACCGGATCCACCTGATCAGAAGTCAATCGAACTTCTATTTCAATCGCCACACGCAAAAAGTCTATTACCTGAAGGGCAAGACCCTGCTTGTCGGTGATTGGAACAACGTTAAAGCAGGCATCTGTGGTCGAACCGAGTTTTCCGGTCGATCGTTCAGTACCACTACTTCATTGATCCTCAATGCGTTCGGTACTGACCAAGACAGTCCGCAAGCCAGGCAAATCGCAGAATCCTGGGCGCCGACCTATAGCATCTGTGTCGACAGCAATGAACCCAGTGATCCTCGACCGATCTTCGTTGCGCAAGTCTGGGAGTACATCCGCCAATTCATGGCCCATGGCCCGGATAAGCTGCCCGTTCCTCAAGAACCCCACTGGTGGTATGTGCCTCATAACTCTATCTGCCTGACCCCCCGTCAGGCATTTCGTCACTATGTGCCTTGGCGCACGGGAGAGCCTGGGGAAAAGCAGGGCAAGAAATGGTGGCTGATGCCTCTTTGGTTAGTGTTCTTTCCTTACAACTTCTTCGTTGCTCTTTGCTGGTGGATGACCTGTCGCCTGTTGCGCGTACGTCCGGCGGCCCCACCGCAACAAGCGCTCGAAGGAGAATCTGTCACATCAGCGCAAATGGAAATGACGGCCAAGACCATTGGACCCTAGCGTGTTGCTGACAAGCTGGAGCAGCAAAACCTTGCCAGACATTATCGAGAGCATCGTTCATTGACGACAACCCAGGTTGATTCAAAGAGGGAACTTGCATGAAACCCGTTGTACTTGTTGGTCATAGCCATGATTGCCCGATACACGGAGCGGGAACGGTTGTCAGTGGGGCAACAAGCGCCTCTATCAATGGCAAAGCCGTCGCCCGGGTGGGTGATGGCATCAGTTGCGGTGCCGTCATACAAACTGGTTCACCGACAGAGGACATCGAGGGGAAAGCGGTTGCCAGGCTGGGAGACACGACCAGTCACGGAGGCACGCTCACCGAAGGCGACAGTAGCTGGATGCTCGACTAGACAACAGATGGATTACCCCGGAACTCATTGCCCGCAAGGAGAAAGATTTTCATATGGCGCGGTCCCCCACCCTGTACACCGAACGCCTGATTCTGCGTCCGCTGGAGCTGGCCGATGCCGAGGCTGTCCAGCAGCAGTTTGCGCACTGGCAAGTGGTGCAATACCTCAACGCGCGGGTGCCCTGGCCCTATCCCGCCGATGGTGCCCTGAGTTACCTGCGCGACCTGGCGCTGCCGGCCATGGAGCGCGGCGAGGAATGGCACTGGTCGATCCGCCTGAAAAGCGCGCCGGAACAATTGATCGGCAATGTCAGCCTGATGGACCAGACCGACAACAACCGCGGTTTCTGGCTGGCTCCGGCGTGGCAAGGCCAGGGCTATATGAGCGAGGCCAGCGCGGCGGTCACCGAGTACTGGTTCGAGGTGCTGGGGCGTGAGGTCATGCGGGTGCCCAAGGCCACGCCAAACCTGGCCTCGCGGCGGATTTCCGAACGCGCCGGCATGCGCCTGATCCGCAGTGACGAAGACGACTTCGTCTGCGGGCGATTGCCCCGTGATATCTGGGAAATCACCCGCGAAGAGTGGCGTCGCCTCAGATGAAACGCACGCCGGCCTTGGCCCGCTCGTCCACCGTCAGCTCGAACACATCCGGACGCGCATAGTGGCCAACCACGTCGTAGTCGTAGCGCGCCCGCACCAGCTCGTCAGTATCGATCTGCGCCGTCAGCAGGCCGGCGCGTCCCACCAGCGGCCCGGCCAGGACCTCGCCCATGGGCCCGACAATCACGCTGCCGCCAGCAATCAGCGGGCGTTCGGCCGGCCAGTTGGCGATCTCCAGCCCCAGCGCCTGGGGTGACGCCTGCACCTGACAGGCACTGACCACGAAGCAGCGGCCTTCATGGGCGATGTGGCGCATGCTGACCTGCCACATCTCGCGCTCGTCCACGGTCGGAGCGCACCAGACCTGCACGCCCTTGGCGTACATCGCGGTGCGCAGCAGCGGCATCATGTTTTCCCAGCAGATCACCGCGCCGACCCGGCCGACCTGGGTGTCGAATACCGGCAGGGTCGAGCCGTCGCCCTTGCCCCAGATCAGCCGCTCGGTGCCGGTGGGCATCAGCTTGCGGTGCTTGCCCACCAGGCCGTGCTGCGGATCGAAATACAGTGCCGTGCAATACAGGGTGCTGCCAGCGCGCTCGATCACCCCCAGCACCAGGTTGGCCCCGGTGCGCGCCGCCAGGCCGGCCAGGGCCTCGGTCTCCGCACCCGGCACATCGACCGCATTGGCGAAATAACGGGCAAAGGCTTCACGGCCTTCCGGCAGGCGATAGCCGAGCTGGGTACCGAAGCCCTCGCCCTTGGGGTAGCCGCCGAGCAAGGCCTCGGGCATCACCACCAGCTGCGCGCCGGCCTCTATGATGGCGGCTTCAAAGGACAGGATCTGCTCCAGGGTATCGGCCTTGCCCCCTGGCAGGGAGCCGATCTGCAACGCGGCGACAACGGACTTGGACATCGGGGAAACTCCTGTGGCGATGAAGTGTTGCCCATTGTCCGGCCCTCGCCGATCATGCAGAAAGCCCCTCCTGATACTGAATGATATGAACCAGATGAATATCGCCCAGGTCGATCTCAACCTGCTCAAGGCCTTCGAAGCCCTGCATGACGAATCCAGCGCCAGCCGCGCCGCCCTGCGCCTGGGCGTCACCCAGTCGGCCATGAGCGCGGCGCTGCGGCGCCTGCGCGAGCTGTACGGCGATCAGTTGTTCGTGCGCACCGGGCGCGGCCTGGCGCCGACCCTCCGGGCCAACCAGCTCAAGCCGGTGGTCAGCGAGGCCCTGAACAAATGCCGGCAGAGCCTGGCCATGGTCGCCCCCCATGCCAGCCATTATCAGGGCCGCTCGGTGGCGATCGGGCTGTCGGACGATTTCGAGATTGCCTACGGTCGGCGCCTGATCGAGGAAGTCGCCCGGCGGGCGCCGAAGCTGCGGCTGATCTTTCGCCAGAGCCACAGCCAGATCGTCGGCGAAGCGCTGTTGCAGCGCAGCATCGATCTGGCCATCAGCGCCGGCGGTTTCGCCGAACGCATGCTCAGCCGTCAGGTATTGGGGGAAGGCAGTTATCTGTGCCTGGCGGACCCGGCGAGCCTGGGCCCGGGACAGCAGGCCATCGACCTCGACGAGTTCGTCGCCCGCGAACATGTACTGGTATCGTCGCAAGGCTTTATCGGGATTACCGACGAGGGCCTGGCGGCCCTGGGGCTGAGTCGCCAGGTCTGCGCCTCGACCACGCATTTCGCCGCGCTGCCCCACCTGCTCAAGGGCAGCCAGGCGGTGGCGACCATTCCGGCCCACGCCGCGCGGAGCATCGCCGAACTGACCGGGCTGGCGCTGCTGCCCTGCCCGCTGGACCTGCCGCGCTACCCGATCGAGCTGGGCTGGCGCACCAGCGCGCAGATCGATCCGGTGGTATTGAAAGTGCGCGAGGCGATAGTCGCCAGTTTCGAGCTTACTTGTTCGCCGCCATCAGGCGATTGACTTCACTGCGCACCATGTTGGCGTATTCCGGCGGCGACATGCCGTCGAGCTCGGCACGCACCCATTCGGCCCATTTGCCCTTGCGCTTGCCGCGCTCGCCGAACAACCGTGCGGCTTCGCCCTTGGCCTTGCCCAGGTTGCTCTGCCACAGCTCGAACAGACGGGACTTTTCATCTTCGATCTCTGCACGCTCGGCGAGAGTCTTGTTGGCCAGATTGAAGCTCATGGGAATTTCCTGCTGCGTAAAATAGCCGACATCTTACACTGTGACGGCTGGGGTTTTCCCGCCGGCATGGAGCGGGTGGAGAAAATATCTGCAACTTTTCGCCGGCCCCGCAACTCCATTGTTCATCGCATCACTGACCCGCAAGGAGTAACTCAATGGCTCGTAAAACTGCTGCGCAAGCGGCTGACGAACAAATCAAGGACCAGGAATTCAGCGAGCTTCAAGCGTTGATCGAAGAATCGGAAAAGCTCCTGAAAAGCAGCGCATCGCTGGTGGGTGAGGAAGGCGAGAATCTGCGTCAACAGGTCGGGTTGAAACTCAAGCAGGCACTGGACTCGGTGTCCAGCGTGCGCGAGCGCAGCAAGCCGATGGTGGACGCTACCGAGCAATACATCGGCGGCCATCCGTGGCAGACCGTGGCCATCTCCGCCGGCGTCGGCCTGGTGGTGGGCCTGTTGCTGGGGCGTCGTTCGTAACAAGCCTTGCCGCCCGATGAAAAAAGGACCAGGCCAGCAGCATGCTCGCCTGGTCCTTGCGTTTTGAAACCGCGCTTTAAAGCCCCGCCAGCTCCCGCAACTGCTTGAGCTCCGCGGCGTCCAGGGCAATCCCCTCGCGCAGGGACTTTTCCCGCTGGCGATGCCGGCGATCCCCCGGCAGGCGCTTGAGCCCTACGCCATGCATCTGGCGGATCAGCTCCTGGCTGCGCTCGGCGAAATTCTGCCCGGCGCCCTTGCTCGGATCGATGACGATCAGCAACTGGCCGGTCCAGGGCGTCTTCGCGCCCGGGTGGTTGGACCAGTCGAACTCGAACGAGAAATGGCCACCCGTCAGCGCCGCCGCCAGCAGCTCGACCATCATCGACAGCGCCGAACCCTTGTGCCCGCCGAACGGCAGCAGCGCGCCGCCTTCAAGAATGGCTTTCGGATCGTCGGTGGGCTGGCCGAGGCCGTCCACGCCCATGCCCGGCGGCAGGCGTTCGCCCTTGCGTGCGGCGATCTGCACGTCGCCATGGGCAATGGCGCTGGTGGCCAGGTCGAAGACAATGGGGTCGCCCCCGGCCTGGGGCGCGGCAAAGGCAATCGGGTTGGTGCCGAACAACGGCCGGTCGGCGCCGTGGGGCACCACGCAGGTCATGCTGTTGACCACGCTCAGGGCGACCAGCCCTTCCTCGGCGAACGGCTCGACGTCCGGCCACAGCGCGGCGAAGTGATGGGAATTGCGGATGGCCAGAATGGCGATCCCGGCGTTGCGCGCTTTCTCCACCAGCAACGCCCGCGCCGCCGCCAGCGCCGGTTGGGCGAAACCGTTGCCGGCATCGACCCGGACAAAGGCCGGGGCCACGTCTTCGACCACCGGCACAGCCTTGCCGTTGACCCAGCCGCTGTTAAGGGTCGAGACATAACCGGGAATACGGAACACGCCATGACTGTGGGCGCCGTCGCGCTCGGCAGCGGCACAGTTGTGCGCCAGGCTGCGCGCCACTTCGGCGCTGGTGCCATGGCGCAGAAAGATCGTTTCCAGCAGTTTCACCAGTGCCTCGAGCGACAGGTGTTCCTGCGGTGTTTCAACAGCCGGGGGCGATACAGACATCTGGAGCTCCGGATTAATTATTGGAATGGGCTACAGCGCATGAGAAGGCAACCAAGTGAGTGCGCCCGACGATTAAACAACGCTTTGCGCGCGCCCTGTCAACCTCGGCCATAACCTTGCACCGGCGATGCCAGCAAGAGACAGAGCCGCCACCAACACGCCGTCAGCCGAGGATGGCGCGCCGGAGCTCGGCAAGGTGGCAGTGGCGATGACCGCGGCCAGGGTGTTTTGATCATTTTTTCACTCCCGCTGTGGATACTGCTGACAAAAGTCCTGTGTTTCAGAGGCTTTGCTCCAAAAATAACCTCAACTTTGATATGCATTAGCCATGACGGCGGTTCTCCAAGCCTGGCTGCGAAGGGTAGAATGCGCGAAACCAGGAAGAGCCAATGAGCGAACAGCACCTCACAGAAGCCGAATACGACGCCATCACCGATGCCGCCGCGCAGTGGTGCATGCGTCTGCATGCCGCGGACTGTACGGCCGCCGAACGCCAGGCCTTCGAGCAATGGCGCGACGCCCACCCGCTGCATGCCTTCGAATACGAAGCGATGCAGGAAATCTGGGAAGTCGCCGACCATCTGCCTCGCCCTCAAGCCACCACCGTCCTGCCCTTGCCGGCGCCGCGCAAACCCTGGCGCGCCTACGGCATGGCCGCGGCGATCAGCGCCCTGGCCCTGCCCCTGGCCGCCTACAGCGGCTGGAGCCTGGGCTGGCTGCCCTCCTCCTACGAACATTTCCAGGCCGACGGCAGCATGCGCCAGGTGACCCTGGCCGACGGCAGCCAGGTCGAACTCAACCTGGGCACCGAGATGACCTACAGCAACTACAAGGACCAGCGCCGGGTCACCCTGAAAAAAGGCGAAGCCTTCTTCAAGGTCAGCCACGACAGCGCCCATCCGTTCGTGGTCAAGGCAGCCAGCGGCCAGGTCCGGGTCACCGGTACCGAGTTCAATGTCTGGATGTACGAGGATCAGGTGCGGGTCACCCTGCTCGAAGGTTCGGTGCTGGTGAACAGCGACAACAGCCACCCCGACGCTGGCTTGCCTCTCGATCCGGGCATGCAGGCGCGTTATCGCCAGGGCGATTACCAGCCACTGATCAGCCAGACCGCTGCCAACGACAGCTCGCTGGCCTGGCGCCAGGGCAAGCTGGTGCTGGACAACCTGGCGCTCGGCGAGGCCCTGCCGCTGATCAACCGCTACCTCAGCAAGCCGGTGATGCTGGCCGACAGCGCCACGGGCAACATTCGGGTCGGCGGCATCTACGACGTCACCGCGGTCAAGAGCCTGGTGACCACGCTGCCCAAAGTGTTGCCGGTGTACCTGACCCGCAACCAGGACGGCAACCCGGTCGTCAATTCGCTGCCAGGCACCGCGCCAAAAAGCTGAAGGCCGCTACCCTCGCGGGTGCGGCCTGCGCTTGACGGCAGATTGAACGCGCTTACTGAGTCGCGACCTTGCGCAACCGATCATCC
Organism: Pseudomonas sp. GW821-FHT09E12; assembly: GCF_059416085.1. Taxonomy (NCBI): domain Bacteria; kingdom Pseudomonadati; phylum Pseudomonadota; class Gammaproteobacteria; order Pseudomonadales; family Pseudomonadaceae; genus Pseudomonas; species Pseudomonas sp. GW821-FHT09E12. The sequence continues at coordinate 359,418 of NZ_JBWKOM010000007.1, forward strand.
ACTTCGTGAATCACCTGCAACCGATACTGCGGGTCCGCCTGGATCTGCTGCTCGGTGAACGGCAACACACTCCACTGCTTCTTCGAGAACGCCTCGGTCTGGTCCCGCGAGTGCGGCGACGCCGGGTCGCTGGACAGGGAAAACGCCAGCAGGCCCTGGGCATGCGGGCCCTGCTCGTCGAAGGTCACCACTTGCAGGTAACTGGTACCGCTGACCACCTCACGCTTGCCGTCGGCCGCGGGAACGCTCTGGATCGCGTTGTACACGCCCAGGCTGGCCGGGCCGCCATGAATCGGCGTCTGCCGGCCGCCGCTGCTGACCACCTGGATATCGCCCCAACGGCTTTCGGCCTTCAGGCCCGACTCGGCCACCTGTTGCACCGAGGCCAGCATCGCCGCGCGCAGCGCCTTGGCCACCGGCGGCCGGTCGATCGCCAGGCCGCGCGGCGTGTGCTGCGGGTCCCGGGCATCGAAGGCCACGCGCCAGCGATTATCGACCGCCTCCAGCTGCTCCATGACGTTGCGAAAATGCACCAAGCCCACTCCGCTTTGCAGGTTGGCGCTGCGGTCCCAGGCCTTGAGGCTGGCACACAGCGGCGCCAGGGCCCGGGCATCGCTGCCCAGGTCGGCGGCACAGAACTGCAGCAGGTCCGGCATCACCTGCCCGGCCTGGTACACCTGGTCGTCCATCACCATGTGCTTGAGGTCGGCGGCGCTCAGCGGCTCGCCCTTGCCCGTGCCGATCAGGCGATTCAGGGCAAAACGCGCGCGCTGCCCCAGCGGCAGGTCCTGCTGGCTGATCAGCGGCGAGAAGCCTTGCAGCGGCGCGGCCGGGTTGACCATCCACGCCGAGTCGTTGGAGTTCTGCACGTAATCGCTGCGCAACAGTTGCGGCAGCTGGCTGGCCGGATAGATGCCCTTTTGCGCGGCGGCCGGGTCGATGTCCCAGGCACAGGCCGCGCGGGAACCGTCGAGAATGATCAGTTGGGTGCCGATCCGCGGGTCGCTGCAGTGGGCGAGTTTTTCCGCGCTGACGTTGGGCACCACCGACTGGTTCATGTACAGCGTCTGGCCCTGGTCATCCACGGCCAGGGTATTGACCCAGGGAATGCCCTGCAGCCGATGCACCGACGCCTGCAGTTCCTTGAGGCTGCGGGCCTGGTTCATCGCGTACCACTGTTGTAGCACCCGGTCGTTTTCCAGGTTGGCGTCGCGCAGGCTGTAGGCGAAGCGGTTGTCCCAGTCCAGCTTGCCGGGCCACTGCACCAGCGGGCCGAATTGCGAGCTGTAGACACTGTGGCTGACGGTCGTGAGCTGGCCGTCCTCGCCCTGCACCTTGACGCTGACCACTTGTTTCTCCAACGGCAGGGACTTGCCGTCGAGCAGGTAGCGGGTCGAGTCCTTGGGGTCCAGTTGCAGGCGGTACAGGGTGAAATGCTTGGAGGTGTCCACCGTGTGGGTCCAGGCCAGGTGCTGGCTGAAACCGATATTGATCATCGGCAGGCCGGGCAAGGCGGCCCCCATGACGTCCAGCTTGCCGGGAATGGTCAGGTGCATCTGGTAGAAGCGCATGCCGCCCACCCATGGAAAATGCGGGTTGGCCAGCAACATGCCGCGACCATTGAACGAGCGCTCGCGCCCCACGGCCACCGCGTTGCTGCCGCGGTCCAGGGCGAACCGCTGGCCGCGGGCATCCGCCTGGGCAAAGGCCTGGGCCGATGGCTTCAGCTGCGCCGTGGCGGATGGCGGGGTCGCGCCCACCAGGGCTTCGGCGAACTGGCCGACGCCACCCTCCACCAACAGCCGGCGAGTCAGCTTGACCAGGTCCAGGGCGGTCAACGGCCGTACCCAGTCACCCTGGCACTGCTCGGGCAGGCCCTGGGCCCGGCGCTCGGCCAGGGAGCGGTTATAGCCAGCGACATACCCTTCGATCAGTTGCCGCACCTGCGGGGTCTGCGCCTGCCAGAAGCCGAACACCGCCTGGGGCGTGTTCAGCCAGTTGAAGAACAGGTCGCTGGTGAGGTTTTCCCGTTGCTCGACGGTCTGCTGCTGTGGGCCGAAATACTTCGAACGCTCGCCATTGACCGTCAGCACTTCGTTGGCCAGCAGGCACAAGTTGTCCTGGGCATAGGCATAGCCGATACCGTAACCCAGCCCGCGTTCGTCGGCGGCGCGAATATGCGGGACGCCAAAACCGGTGCGGCGAATATCGGCGCTTGCCTCGCCGCCCTGGACCTCGCGTCCCTGAGCCACAAGGCTCAGCCCGAGAAACAAACCCGCAAGGCAAAACCTGGGCAACTGGCTGGAAATAATCACGCCGACTCCTGATCGAAAGAAGATGCACAACCCAGGCTGGCGCGGCATGCCGATGAGCACACAGGGGATACGGATTCCAGCCCGGTAAAGGACGGCGCGACCCGGTATCAGCCAAAGCCCGCCTGCCCTTACAGACGAAACCGCCACGGAAAATTTAGCGCCCTCGCGCCAGGCGCCGATCGCCCGCCAACCTGACGACGACAAAGCCCTCACAAATTTTCTACAACTGATTCCTCATGATTTGCGCGGCTCGTTCGTCTAGTTATGTGAGAGCACCCGTCATTTTCCTGATCAGGCTCTGAAAAGGAGTTTTTGCATGTACGACCCGCAACTGCCAACGGATGGCCACACCGCACAACCCGCGTCCTCCCTGAACGCCGGCGCCGGTGTCTTCGGCAAGCAAGCCGAGCGCAACCGCAACGAACGCATCAGGCACCTGCTCAAGAGCTTCGGCCTGCGCACCAGCCTGATTCGCCTGAAAGTCATCGATGCCTTGCTGCAGGCAGCCGAAAGCCAGCGCGCCCTGGGGGTGCGAGGCATTCACAGTCATTTGCTGGAGCTGGATATCCCGCTGTCGTTCCTCAGCGTGCGCGAGGTGTTGAAGCGGCTGTGCAGCGAAGGCGTGATTACCCTCAATGCAGACAAGAGCTTCAGCCTGCATCAACAGGCTGAAGCCATACTCGACGGCCGCGACTGAGGCCGCCTGGGGTGTCTCTCAAGGCTTGACCTTGCGCCGCATCACGCCATTGATCACGACCACGGTCACCGCCACGCCAATGGCGATGTACTGGAACATTTTCTCGGTGATCATTCCAGCGTTCTGCAGGTAAGAAAGGCCAAGCATGATTCCCAGTACCACCAGGGAAATCACAATCGAATAGATCAAGCGTTGCTTCTGGGTCATTGCGGGTTCCTGAACCTGTAAAGGTGCGGCCTGAAAATGCCGCATGTAAATGTATCGACTCTGTATCGAAACAGATGCCAAACGCCTACCGAGAATCGGGGATGGGCGCGGGCGAACGGGGTCTCATGTTACAGCCGCCGAAGAGTTTTCGCTGCATCGCGGCGGTTTTAACCCCAGAGCCCTTTGAGGACTGCGCAATGTTCCGTCGAATCGCCCGGCTGATTCCCCTGCTGGCGATGCTGGCCCTGTCCGGCTGCATCATCTTCCCTCACGACGGCTGGCATCACCGCCATTACGACGGCGGCCCCGGCTACTACTACCACCGCTAAGTCATCCAGAGCGCCAGTATTTCCCCCCCTTGTAACCCACCACGAAATTGCCCGACGCCCGCCTCGCCGCGGGCGTCTGTCTTTACTGTCGAGCTACGCCAGCCGGGTGTTGTGAATCCCCGGCTGGGCGAACAACTCCACCAGCCAGTCGACGAACACCCGGACCCGCGTCGACAGGTGCCGGTGCGGCGGGTACAGCGCGCTCAACGGCATCCTGGGTGGCGGGATGTGCCGGAGCACTTCGCTCAGGCGACCTTCGGCCAACTGCTGGGCGACGTGATAGTAAGGCGTCTGCACCAACCCATAGCCGGCCTCGCAGGCGGCCAGGTAGCCATCGGCGCTGTTGACCGACACCTGCTTGGGCAGCTCCGGCAACAGCACCTGGCCCTGCACCTCGAACTCCAGGCCATAACGCTTGCCGCTGACGCTGGAGAAATACTCGATCATCTGATGCCCGGCCAGCTCGTCCAGGCTCTGCGGCACACCGCGCTGGCGCAGGTAGGCGGGACTGGCACAAGTCACCTGCTCCAGCGCCAGCAACGGCCGGGCCACCAGCGAGTCGTCGAGGCACAGGCCGCCGCGCAACACGCAGTCCACCCCTTCGCGGATCAGGTCCACCGGCCGGTCGTTGAGGCCGATTTCCAGGTCGACCAGCGGGTAGCGCTCGGAGAACGCCGGCAACGCCGGGATCACCACCAGCCGCCCGATCCCCGCTGGCATGTCGATGCGCAAGGTGCCGCGCGGGTTGTGGCGCGCGGCGGAAAACACCGCTTCGGTTTCCTCAAGGTCCGCCAGCAGCCGCACGCAACGCTGATAATAGGCGGCGCCGTCCAGGGTCGGTGTGACCTGGCGGGTGGTGCGCAACAGCAGCTGCACGCCCAGATGCGCCTCCAACTGTTTGATCAGCACCGTCACCGAGGCCCGGGGCATCTGCAGGCTGTCGGCGGCCTTGGCGAAACCGCCGAGGTCGACGATGCGGGTGAACACACGCATGGCATTAAAACGGTCCATTGGCTTGGCCTGTCGCGGATTATTTAGAAATTACGAATAGTGATAGCGCTTTTAGCCGGTTTATCTTGTTTTTGTCGAGGAGAACAATGGCCGCCACCCCATCCACCGGAGCTTCTCCTATGCAAACCCGTCAACTGGGCAAGAACGGCCCGCAAGTGTCAGCCATCGGCCTTGGCTGCATGGGCATGACCGATTTCTACACCACCGGCACCGATACCCGGGAAGCCACCGCCACCTTGCATCGCGCCCTGGAACTGGGGATCAACCTGCTGGACACCGCCGACATGTACGGCCCCCACAGCAACGAAATCCTGATCGGCCAGGCGATCCGCGGCAAACGCGACCAGGTGTTCCTGGCCAGCAAGTTCGGCATCGTGCGCAACCCCGGCGACCCGGCGGCGCGCGGAGTGAACGGCCGCCCCGACTACATTCGCCAGGCGATCGACGGCACCTTGCAGCGCCTGGGCGTGGACACCCTGGACCTGTATTACCAGCACCGCATCGACCCGGACGTGGCCATCGAGGAAACCGTCGGCGCCATGGCCGAGCTGGTGCGGGCCGGCAAGGTCCGCTACCTGGGGCTCAGCGAAGCCTCGGCGGCAACGCTGGAGCGGGCCCACAAGGTGCATCCGATCAGCGCCCTGCAAAGCGAATATTCGTTGTGGAGCCGCGACCAGGAAGACAACGGCTGCCTGGCGGCCTGCCAGCGCCTGGGCATCGCCTTTGTGCCCTACAGCCCGCTGGGTCGAGGCTTTCTCACTGGCGCCCTGAAGAGCCCGGAGGATTTCGCCGCCGACGACTACCGGCGTTTCAGCCCGCGCTTCCAGGGTGAGAACTTCACCAGGAACCTGCTGCTGGTGGAACAGGTCAAGCAACTCGCGGCGGCCAAGGGCATCACCGCCGGGCAACTGGCCCTGGCCTGGGTGCTGGCGCAGGGCGATTACCTGATCCCGATTCCGGGCACCAAGCAACGCAAGTACCTGGAGGAGAATGTCGCCGCGCTGCAAGTCCGCCTCGACGCTGACGAACTGCAGGCCCTGGAACGGATCTTCACCCCCGACGCCACTGCCGGCGAGCGTTACCCGCACGCGGTGATGGCCTTGCTCGACCGGTAAACAGCCAGCCACAAAAAAGGCCCTCGACCGGTTTATCGGTCGAGGGCCTTTGTTTGTCGCCTCACGCCTTGGTGGAGCGATTCTTGTCGGTCACCGTGGTGCCGTTGCCCTTGCCGTAGCTTTGCAGGTTCTGCAGCACGTAGATGGCTTTCTTGTACTCGGGGATCAGGTAGTTGGCGTACTTGTTGCCTTTGAGGTTGTTGCTCTGGATGGTGTCCAGCTGGATCGCGAAATACTCCAGGGCGTTGAACTTGGCCTCCGGGTCTTTCTGCACGCCAAAGCGATCGAACTTGTCGCCGGCATTGAGCAGGGTCATCGCCGTCACGTCGCTGATCAGGCCCTTTTCTTTCAGGAACGTACTCATGTTGCCCAGTTGCTTGGCGCTGACGTTCTCCGGATCGAACCCCTTGATCTGCTTGTGCAGCTTCATTTCATCCATCTTGAACACGTTCAGCGCCAGCGGGTTCTGGCCGACCAGGGCCAGCATCTGCTTGACCTTGACGCTCTGGCTGACCGGCTTGCCCCGGGTGCCAGTGTCCTGCACCAGCAGACCGGCCTTGCTGGTCCAGCCGCCGACATATCCGATTGTCATAAAAGACTCCTGTGTACGGGCTTTCGACATACGTCTTGCGCGGCCAACAAGAGGATCGCGCAAGTTCAACTAAGAAACGTCTGAAAAGCCTGATTGAGGGAAAACGATGGTCGCGAGTATCGACGCGCCAGGGCGTCTCACCAACAAATATTTCTGGTTTTTACAATTTTTGTACATTTCCGATACAAATGCCGGAAGGCCCGTTTTTGCTGGCCGAAACAATTGTTTAACAATCAAACCCATGACAACTAAGCAGTGATTTTCGGCCTCTAGCGTAGCGACTGGTTAGTTGCCTGGACGGGCTTGTCCGAAGTCCGCCGAACGGTCTGTTCCACACCTCCATGACAGGCGCAGGGGCAACTATATTTGAGGGTCCCTACAACAAGGAGGTGCATCATGGAACAACGTCAGCAGCACCTTTTGGACGAGCTCATCTGCCATGAGCTCTACATCGACGCGCCGATCGATACCGTCTACTACTACGTGACTCAGCCGGATCGCTGGCCCGAGTGGCATCCCGCGTCCCTGCGCGCCGACACCGGCCTGGCTGGCTCATTGCCAGCGGGGCATCGCTTCGGCAAAACCATCGACCTGCTCGGCCTGCAGATCCACCTGAGCTGCCGGGTGCTGGTCGCGGTATTTCCCAAGGAGTTCAAGATCGTCTTCAGTTCTGCGCCAGCAGACGGCTCGATCCACTATCAGTTGTGCAAATACGGGGACGGAACCCTGTTCAAGCGCACCCTGCACTACTGCTCTGACCTCAACCTGCTCAGCCTGCGCCCGCGTATCGAGCACTTGTCCCAACTGGCGCTGGCCAACCTCAAGCGCAACCTGGAACAGATCGCCCACTGATCCGGCAACGGGTGGCGCCCCACTGGCTGACAAATCTGTAATCTTCACCTCAGTTTTCTGACAGGCCGCGCCACTTAAGGTCGCCCCATACCTGACCAGCAGGATCGAGGGAGCCTTGGGGCATGCATGTAAAACCCACACGACGCAGTTTTATCAAGGGCCTGGCCGCCGGCGGCGTACTGGCCGGCACCGGGCTGTGGCAACAGCCGCTCTGGGCACGCAGCGAAGACGGCCAACTGCCCGCCCTCAGCGGCCAGCAGTTCGACCTGTTCATCGGTGAATCCCAGGTCAACTACAGCGGCACCTCGCGCACCGCGATGACCATCAACGGCGGCCTGCCCGGCCCGCTGCTGCGCTGGCGCGAGGGCGACACCGTGACCATCCGGGTGCGCAACCGCCTCCAGGAGGACACCTCGATCCACTGGCACGGCCTGATCCTGCCGGCCAACATGGACGGCGTGCCGGGCCTGAGCTTCCACGGCATCGCCCCCGGCGGCCTCTACGAATACCGCTTCAAGGTCCGGCAGAACGGCACCTACTGGTACCACAGCCACTCGGGCCTGCAGGAACAGGCCGGGGTCTACGGGCCACTGGTGATCGAGGCCCGCGAACCGGAACCCTTCCAGTACGACCGCGACTACGTGGTGATGCTCAGCGACTGGAGCGACGAGGCGCCCGAGCGCCTGATGAACATCCTGAAAAAGCAGCCCGGCTACTACAACTTCCACAAGCGCACGGTCGGCGACTTTATCGAGGACGTCAGCCGCGACGGCTGGGCGGCCACCCTCGCCGATCGCAAGATGTGGGCGCAGATGAAAATGACCCCCACCGACCTGGCGGACGTCAGCGGTTATACCTACACCTACCTGATCAACGGCCAGAGCCCCGGCGGCAACTGGACCGGGCTGTTCAAGCCCGGCGAGAAGCTGCGCCTGCGCCTGATCAACGGCTCGGCCATGAGCTACTTCGACCTGCGCATTCCCGGTCTGAAGATGACGGTGGTCGCCGCCGACGGCCAGTATGTGCAGCCGGTCAGCGTCGATGAACTGCGCATCGCCGTGGCGGAAACCTACGACGTGCTGGTCGAGCCCGGCTCGCAGGAGGCCTACACCCTGTTCGCCCAGGCCATGGACCGCAGCGGCTATGCCCGCGGCACCCTGAGCCAGCGTCCGGGACTGAGCGCGCCCGTGCCGCCCCTGGACCCGCGGCCGCTGATCAGCATGGCCGACATGGGCATGGATCACGGCAGCATGGCTGGCATGGGCGACATGCCCGGCATGGATCATGGCCAGATGCAGGGCATGGACCACGACCAGATGCAGGGGATGAATTCCAGCAACATGGCCGGTATGGACCACAGCGGCATGTCGGGCATGGACCACGGCACCATGGGCGGCGCCATGCAAAGCCACCCGGCCTCGGAAGACGGCAACCCGCTGGTGGACATGCAGACCATGAGCCCGACGCCGAAACTCGCCGACCCAGGTATCGGCCTGCGCGACAACGGCCGTCGGGTACTGACCTACGCCGACCTGCGCAGCACCTTCGAAGACCCCGACGGGCGCGAACCGAGCCGCACCATTGAGCTGCACCTGACCGGGCACATGGAAAAATTCGCCTGGTCGTTCGACGGCATCAAGTTCAGCGACGCCGAGCCCCTGCGCCTGACCTATGGCGAGCGGGTACGCATCACCCTGGTCAACGACACCATGATGACCCACCCCATCCACCTGCACGGCATGTGGAGCGACCTGGAAGACGAACAGGGGCGCTTCCTGGTGCGCAAGCACACGATCGACATGCCGCCGGGCAGCAAGCGCAGTTACCGGGTGACCGCCGATGCCCTGGGGCGCTGGGCCTATCACTGCCACCTGCTGTTCCACATGGAGATGGGCATGTTTCGCGAAGTACGAGTGGACGAAGCCGGGAGCACCGCATGATGCCGAAAAACGCCTTGACCCTGTTCACCACCCTGCTCGGCCTCGGCGCCGCCACCTTGCAGGCCGCCGAAAGCATGGATCACTCCAGCATGGATCATGCGTCCATGCCGGCTTCCTCCATGCAAGGCAACCCGATGCCGGGCATGGACCACAGCCAGATGACCGGCATGGACGACGAACCGCTGCAGACCATGGAACCCGCCGCGCCCACCCAAAGCCGCACGCCGATCCCGGTACTCACCGACGCCGACCGCCGCGCCGCCTTCCCGCCGGTGGCCGGCCACGGCGTGCACGACAAGGCGATCAACTCGCTGTGGCTGGTCGATCGCCTGGAGTACCAGGACGCCGATGACGGCAGTGCCCTGGCCTGGGAAATGAACGGTTGGATCGGCGGCGACATCGACCGGCTGTGGCTGCGCAGCGAAGGCGAGCGCACTAACGGCCGGACCGAAAACGCCCAGGTCGAGGCGCTCTGGGGCCATGCCATCGGCCCCTGGTGGGATCTGGTCAGCGGCGTGCGCCAGGACTTCAAGCCCGGCGCGCCACAGACCTGGGCCGCCCTCGGGCTGCAAGGCATGGCCCTGTACAACTTCGAAAGCCAGGCCACCGCCTACCTCGGCGAAGGCGGCCAGAGCGCCCTGGAATTCCAGGCCGAATACGACATCCTGCTGACCAACCGCCTGATCCTGCAGCCCAACGCAGAGGTCAGCCTGTACGGCAAGAACGACCCGCAACGGGGCATCGGCTCGGGGCTCTCCTCGCTGGAGGCCGGCCTGCGCCTGCGCTACGAGCTGCACCGCCAGTTCGCGCCCTACGTCGGCGTGACCTGGAGCCGCAGCTACGGCAAGACCGCGGACTACGCCCGTGAAGAAGGCGAAGACAACAGCGAAGCCCGCCTGGTGCTCGGTGTGCGCCTGTGGTTCTGACTTCCCTTCAATAGATAACTAAAAACAGCACGCGGCCAATGCCGCCTGGAGCCTTGCATGTCCCACCTCAAGCATCTCGTCATCGCCGCCACTTTCGGTGCCGGCCTGTTACTCACTGGCGTCGCCCAGGCGCACCCCAAGCTGCTGGCCTCGACCCCGGCCGAAGGCGCCAAGGGCGCGGCGCCGGCGAAGATCGAACTGCAATTCTCGGAACCCCTCACCACCCAGTTCTCCGGGGCTCGGCTGCTGATGACCGGCATGCCCGGGATGAGTCACGCACCGATGCCGGTCAAGGCCAGCGTGGCCGGCGGCGGCGATCCGAAAAGCATGATCATCAGCCCCGCCGCCCCGCTCGCGAAGGGCAGCTACAAAGTCGAGTGGCGGGCGGTGTCCGCCGACACCCATCCGATCACCGGCAACCTGACCTTCGAAGTCAACTGAGCCATGGGCGAACTCATCAACCTCGCCCTGCGTTTTGCCCTGTACCTCGATCTGACGCTGCTATTCGGCCTGGCGCTGTTCAGCCTTTACGGGTTGCGTGGTGCACAGAGCCAATGGCGTTTTCGCCGGCCTCTGGCGACCGCCCTGGTGCTGGGCGCGCTGCTGTCAGGCGCCGCGCTGCTGGAACTGGCGCTGTCGATGAGTGGCGCGACCAGCCTGGTCGAACTGGACCCGGCGCTGCTGTCTGCGCTCATGCTGGAAACCGCTGTCGGCCAAAGCTGGCTGCTACGCCTGGCGGCGTTGCTGCTGGCGGGGGGGCTGCTTCTGTTCAGCGGTGGCTGGCCGAGGTTCACCCTATACGGCCTGATTCTGTGCACAGCGGCAGCCCTGGCCACCCTGGCCTGGGGCGGCCACGGGGCGATGAGCGAAGGCGGCCGGCATTACCTGCACCTGGGCAGCGACATCCTGCATTTACTGGGCGCCGGCGCCTGGTTGGGGGCACTGGCGGCTTTCGCCCTGCTGCTTCGCCGTAGCGCCTGCGAAGACGAACCGCAGGCAGGCCACCTGCTCGATGCCCTGAAGGGGTTTGCCAGCCTGGGCACGCTGATCGTGGTCGTCCTGACCATCAGCGGTGTGCTCAACTACCTGCTGATCGTCGGCCCGGACCTGGCAACGTTGAGCGCCAGCACCTATGGCCTGCTCCTCAGCCTGAAGGTGGCGGTGTTCGCCAGCATGCTGGTGTTCGCCGCATTGAACCGCTTCCATCTGGTTCCGCAGCTGGAGCAGGCGCTGCACCAGGCCTCGCCCCAGGCAGCCCTGCCCGCCTTGCGTCGCAGCATGGTCCTGGAACTGGCGGCGGCCCTGTTGATCCTAGGCCTGGTGGCCATGCTCGGCATCCTGAGCCCGGTTCCCGAATGAACACCTATCGCGGGCACGCTTCTGTAGGAGCGAGGCTTGCCCGCGATGAACGACAACGCGCAGTACCAGACAACCTGAATGGCCAGCGCTCGGTATAACGTTGAAACACAAGCGCTGCGCCGCGCTCGAGAAAAGTAGCAAAATACGCCACCCTGTCGGCCCAACACCGCGCCCCAAGGCGCCCTGATGATCAAGAGACTTCCTATGAACAACACTCTGCGCCTGGCAGCCCTGTCTGCCCTGCTCGTCGGCTCCCTGGCCCAGGCCGCCGACCTGATCCCGATCGATGTGCACCGCGATGCCAACTGCGGTTGCTGCAAGAAATGGATCGAGCACCTGCAAGCCAACGGCTTCAAGGTCAACGACCACGTCGAAAGCAACATGAGCGAAGTCAAGCAGCGCCTGGGCGTGGCCCCGCGCCTGGCGTCGTGCCACACCGCGGTGATCAACGGCAAATTCGTCGAAGGCCATGTACCGGCGGACCAGGTGCTGGCCCTGAGCAAGCGCGATGACCTGCTCGGCGTCGCCGCCCCCGGCATGCCCATGGGCTCGCCCGGCATGGAAATGGACGGCATGCCCGCCGACGCCTACCAGGTTATCGGCCTGACCAAGGACGGCAAGGACGTGGTGGTCGCGGACTACCCGGCCCATTGATCCTCACCGCCTGCCTCGGCCTGTTCCTGGCGGCCTTCGGCGCCGCCACCCTGCTGCCGCTGCAATCCGAGGCCGTGCTGGTGGGGCTGCTGCTCAACGGCCAGCACCCGGTCTGGCTGCTGCTGGCCGTCGCCACCCTCGGCAATGTCCTGGGTTCCCTAGTGAACTGGTGGCTGGGCCAGCGCCTGGAACACTACAAGGACCGCCGCTGGTTCCCCGTCGGCCCACGCCATCTGCAACGGGCCCGCAGCCATTACCAGCGCTACGGCCACTGGTCCCTGCTGCTGAGCTGGCTGCCGATCATCGGCGACCCGCTGACCCTGGTGGCCGGAATCATGGGCGAACCGCTAAAGCGCTTCCTGCTGATCGTCACCCTGGCCAAGGGCGCGCGGTATGGCGTGCTGGCCTGGATGACCCTCGGCTGGGTCGGTTGAGCTGACGGGGTACGCCTCCAGGCTGACCACGAAGGGAACGTTTCACCCTGGCGATGGCCTCTGCTTATTAATGTCGCGCTATCACGCCGCGCCAGGATCAGCTCATTTCCCTCGGAGGTCATGTATGTCCCTAAGCCCCACCCGCCGGAGCCTCGCCTGCTGGTTACCCGGCCTGTTGCTGACCGCCGCCCTGCCCGCCCTTGCCGCCGAAGGCCCGGCCTACGGTCCCGAGTTGCAAGGCTTCGACTATCCCTACCCGCTGCAGCACTTTGCCTTCGAGTCCCAGGGCCAGGCCTTGCAGATGGGGTATATGGATGTGCCGGCCAAGGGCACGCCCAACGGTCGCAGCGTGCTGCTGATGCACGGCAAGAATTTCTGCGGCGCGACCTGGGACACCTCGATCAAGGCCTTGAGCGACGCCGGCTACCGGGTCATAGCCCCAGACCAGATCGGCTTTTGCACCTCCAGCAAGCCCGAGCACTATCAATACAGCTTCCAGCAACTGGCGCAGAACACCCGGCAACTGCTGGACCGGCTGGGCGTCCGGCAGGTCAGCCTGCTGGGCCATTCCACCGGCGGCATGCTGGCCACCCGTTATGCCCTGCAATACCCCGAGCAGGTGCAGCAACTGGCGCTGGTCAACCCGATCGGCCTGGAAGACTGGAAGGCCCTCGGCGTGCCCTACCGCAGCGTCGACCAGTGGTACGCCCGCGAGCTCAAGCTGTCGGCCGAGGGTATCCGCAACTATGAACGCAGCACCTATTACGACGGCCGCTGGCAGCCGGAATTCGAGCGCTGGGTGGACATGCTCGCCGGCCTCAACAAGGGCCCGGGGCACACACGGGTGGCGTGGAACTCGGCACTGATTTACGACATGATCTTCACCCAGCCGGTGTACTACGAGTTCAAGGACCTGAAGATGCCAACCCTGCTGTTGATCGGCACCTCCGACACCACGGCGATCGGCAGCGATATCGCGCCGCCGGCGGTCAAGGCGCGGATCGGCAACTACCAGGTGCTGGGCAAGCAGGTGGCCGGGCTCATCCCGCACTCGACCCTGATCGAGTTCCCGGGCCTGGGCCACGCCCCGCAGATGGAACAACCGGCGCAATTCCACCAGGCCCTGCTGGGCTGGCTGGCGTCACATTGATGCGTTTTCCCCGGAGCCTTCATGAGTGTGCAGATCGCGGTAATCGATGATTGGCAGGACGTTGCCCGTGACGTCGTGGACTGGTCGGTGCTGGCGGGTATTGGCCAGGTCAGCTTTATCCATGACTACCCCAGTGACACCGCCGCCATGAGCGAGCGCCTGGCGCCGTTCGAGGTGATCTGCGTGATGCGCGAGCGCAGCCGTTTCGACGCGGCCCTGCTGCGCAGCCTGCCGCGGCTCAAGCTGCTGCTCACCGGTGGCATGCGCAATGCCGCCATCGACCTGGCCGCAGCGACCCGCCTGGGCATCCAGGTGTGCGGCACCGACAGTTACAAGCACGCGGCGCCGGAGCTGACCTGGGCGCTGATCATGGCCCAGACCCGCAACCTGCTCAGCGAAGCCAGCGCGCTGCGCGCCGGCCTCTGGCAACAGGGGCTGGGCGGCGACCTGCACGGCAAGACCCTGGGCATTCTCGGCCTGGGCAGCATCGGCCAGCGGGTGGCGCAGTTCGGCCAGGTGTTCGGCATGCGGGTGATCGCCTGGAGCGAGAACCTCACCGCCGAACGGGCCGCGGCGGCCGGCGTGACCTACGTGAACAAGCAGCAGCTGTTCGAACAGGCCGACGTACTCTCGGTGCATCTGGTGCTCAGCGAACGCAGCCGCGGCCTGGTGGACGCCCAGGCGCTGGCCTGGATGAAGCCCTCGGCGCTGCTGGTCAACACCGCCCGCGGGCCGATCGTCGATGAAGCGGCGCTGATCAGCGCCCTCGAACGCGGGCGCCTGGCCGGCGCGGCGCTGGATGTGTTCGAGCAGGAGCCGCTGCCCCTCGATCATCCGCTGCGCCGCCTGCCCAACGTGCTGGCCACGCCCCATGTCGGTTATGTCAGCCAACAGAACTACCGACAGTTCTTCGCCCAGATGATCGAAGACATCCAGGCCTGGGCCGCCGGCCAGCCGATCCGCCAGTTGGGCTGAACCACGCCAGGGCATTGCGCCAGCACTGCCCTGCACCATCATCGAGCGCCAGCACCTTCACCCCGCACCGCTCCCTTGCAGCCCCTCACCGTTTTCGCGCCAAGGCGAAAAAGCCTCGCCCCTGGCCGGTGCGCGAGACTGCCTTTCGTCGGCTTTATTCCGGGGCAGCGCAACCTTCGCCCCGAGAAAACCTAATCGTCACGCCCGCGCTCTAACTTCTGTCCTAGACTGGAATTCGAAAAGTGACCGGACAGTCACTCCCAGGGAAATAAAGTCGAAACTTTTGGCTCACGCCTTGGGTCAGGTTAAAGGTAGGGCCTTCGCGACTGGTGCAATCCTTGCAATGGCCCCTTCACCCTCTTTGCGTCGACGCATGAGGCTGCGTTCGGCTTTCGCATGCGCAACGTTTTTTGTGCCCGGCCACCGGATTGGCCTTTTGACACCGCCGGCAGATGCCAGGAACAGATCAATAAAACGGGAGAAACAGATGACCAGTGCCGTATTGCAAACCCAGGGAAAGCATCCTCTGCCGCTGGCCGGTGAAACGGTCTCCACATCGATTCTCGCCCCAGGTGGCAAGACGTCACTGCCCTTGATCCGCCACAACCCCAATCGCAAGAAGGTCCTGTTCGTCACTTCGGAAATCGCCGACCTGGTCAAGACCGGCGGCCTGGGCGACGTGTCGGCCGCCCTGCCCCGCGCCATGGCGCACCTGCACGATGTACGCCTGCTGATCCCTGGCTACCGGCAGGTGATGCACAGCGAAAACCCGATTCATATCATTGGCGAGCTGGGCGGCCACGCGGCCCTGCCGGCCTGCAAGATCGGGCGCATGGACATGCCCGACGGCCTGGTGATCTATGTGCTGATCTGCCCCGAACTCTATGAGCGCGAAGGCACGCCCTACGGCGCCAACAACGGCCGCGACTGGCCAGACAACCATATCCGCTTCGCCCGCCTGGGCCTGGCCGCCGCCGACATCGCCGCCAACCTGGCACAGATCCACTGGTGCCCGGACCTGGTGCACGCCCATGACTGGCCCGCCGGGCTCGCGCCGGCCTATATGCACTGGCGCGGGCAACGCACGCCGACCCTGTTCAC
This sequence comes from Pseudomonas sp. GW821-FHT09E12, assembly GCF_059416085.1. NCBI lineage: Bacteria > Pseudomonadati > Pseudomonadota > Gammaproteobacteria > Pseudomonadales > Pseudomonadaceae > Pseudomonas > Pseudomonas sp. GW821-FHT09E12. Next base: position 375,075 of record NZ_JBWKOM010000007.1, read on the forward strand.
CATCCATAACCTGGCGTACCAGGGCGTGGTCAGCCTGGCTTCCTGCCCGGAGCTGGGCATCCCCGAACATGCCCTGCAACAGGAAGGCATGGAGTTCTACGGCAAGCTGTCGTTCCTCAAGGCGGGCATGGCCTACGCCAGCCACATCACCACCGTCAGCGCCACCTATGCCCAGGAAATCACCACCCCGGCCTTCGGCTGCGGGCTTGACGGTTTCCTCGCCAGCAAGACCCAGCAAGGCCTGCTCAGCGGCATCCCCAACGGCATCGACGAAAGCTGGGACGCCGCCACCGACCCGCACCTGTCCACCCCCTTCGCCATTGGCAACTGGCAAGGCAAGGCCGCCAATGCCACCCATGTGCGGCAGATGTTCGGCCTCGACCCCAGCAGCGGCCCGCTGTTCGCGGTGGTCTCGCGCCTGGTCTACCAGAAAGGCCTGGACCTTACCGAAGGCGTGGCCGAGTACATCGTCAAGTCCGGCGGCCAGATCGCCATCATCGGCCGCGGCGAGCCGGAGGAAGAACAGGCCATGCGCGCCCTGGCCGCGCGTTTCCCCGGGCGCATCGGGGTGAACATCGGTTTCAACGAAACCGACGCCCGCCGCATGTTCGCCGGCAGCGATTTCCTGCTGATGCCTTCGCGCTACGAGCCCTGCGGCCTGAGCCAGATGTACGCCCAGCGCTTCGGTTCGCTGCCGGTGGCGCGCAATACCGGCGGCCTGGCCGACACTATCGAGAACGGCGTCACCGGTTTTCTGTTCGACGAATCCACCGTGGCCAGCTACCAAGAGGCCCTGAGCCGCGCCTTCAAGGTGTTCGCCTATCCGCAGTTGCTCAACGCCATGCGCTGCCGGGCCATGGCCGCACCCTTCAACTGGTGCAAGGCGGTGGAACCCTACGCCGAACTCTATGAACAGCTGGTGGCCAAGGCCTTGGGAAAATCGGCCAAACCCTGAGAGGGCACCCTGGATGCCGTCAAGGACTCTGGAAACCTGGCCCCACGGCGCTACTGCGCTCGATACCGAGCGCACCCGCTTTGCCCTCTGGGCGCCGAACGCACAGCACATCAGCGTCGAACTCGAAGACGGCGTGTCGCTGCCCATGCAGCCCCAGGCCAACGGCTGGTTCATGGTCATAGGCCAGTGCCCGCCCGGCACCCGCTACCGCTTCAATGTCGATGACCAGATCCGCGTGCCCGACCCGGCGTCCCGGGCCCAGGACGGCGACATCGACGGCCCCAGCCTGGTGGTCGATCCCCGGGCCTATCGCTGGCGGCACCCGCACTGGCAAGGCCGGCCGTGGCACGAAGCGGTGATCTACGAGCTGCATGTGGGCGTGCTCGGCGGTTACCGCGCAGTGGAAAAACACCTGCCACGCCTGGCCGAGCTGGGCATCACCGCCATCGAGCTGATGCCCCTGGCGGAGTTTCCCGGCGATCGCAATTGGGGCTACGACGGCGTCCTGCCTTATGCGCCGGAAGCCTCCTACGGTTCGCCCGACGACCTCAAGCACCTGATCGACTGCGCCCACGGCCTGGGCTTGGCGGTGATGCTCGATGTGGTCTACAACCACTTCGGCCCCGACGGCAATTACCTGCACCACTACGCCAAGGCCTTCTTCAGGGAAGACCGGCACACGCCCTGGGGCGCGGCCATCGACTTTCGCCGCCAGCCCGTGCGCGACTTCTTTATCGACAATACCCTGATGTGGCTGCTGGAGTACCGCTTCGACGGCCTGCGCCTGGATGCCGTGCATGCGATCGACGACCCGGACTTCCTGCATGAGCTGGCGCATCGGGTGCGCCGCCGGATCGACCCGGCGCGGCAGGTCTGGCTGACCGTGGAAAACGAATACAACCAGGCCAGCCTGCTGGAGCAGCACTTCGACGCGCAGTGGAACGACGATGGCCACAACGCCCTGCATGTGCTGCTCACCGGGGAGACCGACGCCTACTACGCCGACTTCGCCGAACGCCCCACCGAGAAACTGGCGCGCTGCCTGAGCCAGGGCTTCGCCTACCAGGGCCACATCACCCGCCACGGCACCCCTCGCGGCGAACCCAGCAGCCATTTGCCGCCCAGCGCCTTCGTGCTGTTTTTGCAAAACCACGACCAGATCGGCAACCGCGCCTTCGGCGAGCGCCTGGTGCGCCTGGCCGAGCCACAGGCATTGCAGGCGGCCACGGTGCTGTTGCTGCTGTCGCCGATGATCCCGCTGCTGTTCATGGGCGACGAACTGGCGGCGCCGCAGCCCTTCCTGTTTTTCACCAGTCACCACGGCGAACTGGCGGACGCGGTGCGCGAGGGCCGACGCGGCGAATTCGCCGCCTTCAGCGCCTTCGCCGATCCGCATAAACGCGAGCAGATTCCCGACCCGAACGCGCCGGACACCTTCCTCGCGTCGAGGCCGCAGGCGGACCCGGTCCAGGGCGAGCAGACCCTGGCGCTGTATCGCCAGCTGTTGCAACTGCGCCGCGAGCACATCGTGCCCTGCCTGCCCGGCGCCGAAGCCCTGGGCGCCGAGGTGCTGGCCGAAGGCGCGCTCTGTGCCCGCTGGCGCCTGGGCAATGGCCAGGAACTGCGCATCGACCTCAACCTGAGCCCGCACAACGTCGAGCAACAGCCGCCAAGCGCGGCGCAGCGCCTGTTCGAATACCCGGCCCAGGCGTTCGAGCGGTTGCACCAAGGCACTCTCGCCCCCTATAGCGCGCTGGTCAGCCTCGGCGCAGTCGCCCCCACGCCAGACCTTGACGGAGAACACCCATGAGCGACGCGCAACTGGAAATCCTCGCCAGCCGGGCCGGCCTGGCCGTCGACTGGATCGACGCCAACGGCCGCCCGCAACGGGTCGAGCCACGGGTGCTGCGCGCCGTGCTGGCCAGCCTTGGCCATCCGGCCGACAACGACCGGCAGATCGAAGCCAGCCTGCGCCAGCTGCTACAGGTGCAGCAGAGCCGGCAACTGCCGCCGCTGCTGACCGCCGACGCCGGCCAGGGCCTGGACCTCGGGCATTACTTCGCGCCGGACACGCCCTGCGAAATCCACCTGGAAGACGGCGGTGTGCTCAACCTCAGGCTGGACGCCAACTCCATGCTGCCGGGCCTGGTGCCGGTGGGTTATCAGGAGGTGAGCATCGCCGGCCAGCACTTCACCCTGGCCGTGGCGCCCGAGCGCTGCTACAGCGTCGCCGACGCCGTGGACCAGGCCACGCCCCGTGCCTGGGGCCTGAGCGTGCAGCTGTATTCGCTGCGCCGCGCAGGCGATGGCGGTTATGGTGATACCCAAGCGCTCGAAGACTTGGTCCGGGTCGCCGGCGAACGGGGCGCCGAGGCCGTGGCCATCAGCCCGCTGCATGCCATGTTCAGCAGCGACACCGGCCGCTACAGCCCCTATTCACCGTCCAGCCGGTTGTTTCTCAACAACCTGTACGCCGCGCCCGGGACCATTCTCGGCGAGCGGGCCTGGCGCAGCGCGATCGATGCCAGCGGCCTCGGGCCGCAACTGCAACAGCTGGAACAACAGCCGATGGTCGACTGGCCGGTGGCGGCCCACGCCCGGCAGAAAGTCCTGCGCGCGCTTTATGACGGCTTCTGCCAGGGCGAGCATCCGCTGCACCAGGACTTCGCCAGCTTCCGCCACGCCAGTGGCGAGGCCCTGGAAAACCACTGCCGCTTCGAAGCCATCCAGGCCCAGCGCGCGGCCCGCGGCGAAAGCCTCGACTGGCGCGAATGGCCCGACGCCTGGCGCACCCCACGCAGCCCGGCGCTGGCGCAGTTCGCCGAGGAGCACGCCGCCGATATCGGCTTTTATGCCTTCTGCCAATGGCTGATCGCCCGTTGCCTGGAGCGGGTGCAGGCCACCGCCCGCAGCAGCGGCATGGGCATCGGCCTGATCGCCGACCTGGCGGTGGGCGCCGACGGCGGCGGCAGCCAGGCCTGGAGCCGCCAGGACGAACTGCTGGCGGCGCTGACCGTCGGCGCGCCGCCGGACATTCTCAATCGCCAGGGCCAGGGCTGGGGCATTTCCGCCTTTTCCCCGGAGGGCCTGGTGCGCAATGGCTTCCACGCTTTCATCGAAATGCTCCGGGCCAACTTCGCCCATGCCGGCGGCCTGCGCATCGACCATGTGATGGGGTTGCAGCGGCTGTGGGTGATCCCCCTCGGCGCCCCGCCCTGCGACGGCGCCTACCTGTATTACCCGGTGGACGACCTGCTGCGCCTGCTGACCCTGGAATCGCACCGGCACCAGGCGATCGTCCTCGGCGAGGACCTCGGCACGGTGCCCGACGGCCTGCGGGAAAAACTCAGCGCGCGGGCCATGCTCGGCATGCGCGTGTTGCTGTTCGAGCAGGAGCACGGCACGCATTTCCGGCCGATCCTCGACTGGCCGGACAACGCCCTGGCCACCACCAGCACCCACGACCTGCCGACCCTCAACGGCTGGTGGCAGGGCCGCGACATCGACTGGAGCGCGCGCCTGGGCCTGGTGGACGCAAGCGGCGAAACCCATTGGCGCGAACATCGCCAGCGCGAACGCGAGGGCCTGCGCCACGCCCTGAGTCGCGACCCGCAGAATTTTCGTGAAGACACTCACGAAGCCGATCAGGTGGTGGACGCCAGCGTGCGCTTCCTCGGCCATACCCGCGCACCGCTGGTGCTGCTGCCCCTGGAGGACGCCCTGGGCATCGACGAACAGGCCAACCTGCCCGGCACCCTCGACAGCCATCCCAACTGGCGTCGGCGCCTGGCCGGCAGCAGCGCGGCCTTGCTCGACGACCCGGACGCCGCGCGCCGCCTGGAGCTGCTGGCCTGCGCCCGGCAACAGGCCCACGAGCGCGACCGATGAAGGATTCCACGCACCACAGCCCGCCCATGCGGGCCACCCTGCGCCTGCAGTTTCATCGCGGCTTCACTCTCGACGACGCGGTGCCGCTGGTGCCCTACTTCGCCCGCCTGGGCATCAGCCACCTGTACGCCTCGCCGCTGCTGTGCGCCCGCGCCGGCTCGATGCATGGCTACGACGTGGTCGACCCGACCCGGGTCAACCCCGAACTGGGTGGCGAGGCCGCCCTGGAGCGCCTGGTCCGCAGCCTGCGCCAGCACGACATGGGCCTGCTGCTGGATATCGTCTCCAACCACATGGCGGTCGGCGGCGCGGACAATCCCTGGTGGCAGGACCTGCTGCGCTGGGGCCGCCTGAGCCCCTACGGCGAATTCTTCGATATCCAGTGGCACTCCCCCGACCCCTTGCTGGAAGGCCAGTTGCTGCTGCCGTTCCTCGGCAGCGACTACGGCGTGGCCCTGCAGGAAGGCGCGCTGAGGCTGTGCTTCGATGCCGAACGGGGCGAGTTTCATGTCGAGCATTACCAGCATCATTTCCCGATCTGCCCCAGCGACTATGGCGAACTGTTGCGGCTCCAGGGCGAGACCGACGCCGAACCGGCCGAGCGTCTCAAGCCATTGGCCGATGCCTTCAGCACCCTGCGCTACCAGTCCGACGCCCACACTCAGGCCGAGCCTCTGCAACAGCAGCTGCAGGACGCCGCCCGTGACCCGCAGGTCCGCGCGGCCATCGAGCAGCACCTGGCGCGCTACGATTCGCGCCAGCCGCAGGGTTTCGCCCGCCTGCACGCCCTGCTGGAGCAGCAGAGCTACCGCCTGGCCAGCTGGCGCACCGCGGCGGACGACATCAACTGGCGGCGTTTCTTCGACGTCAACGAGCTGGGTGGGCTACGGGTCGAGCGCCCGGCGGTGTTCGAGGCCACCCACGGCAAAATCTTCCAGTTGATCGCCGCCGGCCTGGTGGACGGGCTGCGCATCGACCATATCGACGGCCTGGCCGATCCCCGCGGCTACTGCCGCAAACTGCGGCGCCGGGTCGACGCCCTGCGTCCCGGCCAGCACTTGCCGATCTATGTCGAGAAGATCCTCGGCGCTGGCGAAACCCTGCGCCGCGACTGGGGCATGGACGGCAGCACCGGCTATGAGTTCATGAACCAGCTGTCGCTGCTGCAACACGACCCGCAAGGCGCCGCCCCCCTGGCCGAACTCTGGAGCCGGCACAGCGAACGGCCGGCGGCCTTTCTCGAAGAGGCCCGGCTGGCGCGCCAGCAATTGCTCAACGGCTCGCTGGCCAGCGATTTCGAAAGCGTGGCCCAGGCCCTGCTGCAAGTGGCGCGCAACGACGTGATGAGCCGCGACTTGACCCTCGGCGCCATTCGCCGTGCCTTGCAGGAACTGATCGTGCACTTCCCGGTGTACCGCACCTACATCGGTGCCTGCGGGCGCTCGGCGACAGATGAGGGGTTTTTCCAGCAGGCCTTGCAAGGCGCCCGTGACACCCTGGGCGAAACCGACTGGCCAGTGCTGGCCTACCTGCAACAGTGGCTCGGCGGCCGCGGCTGGCGCCAGCTGCCGCCGGGGCGCCCGCGCAAGGTGCTCAAGCATGCCTGCGTGCGCTTCCAGCAACTGACCTCGCCGGCGGCGGCCAAGGCGGTGGAAGACACCGCGCTCTATCGCTCGGCGGTGCTGCTGTCGCGCAACGATGTGGGTTTCTCCACCGAACAGTTCTGCGCCCCGGTGGAAGATTTCCACGCCGCCTGCCGCGAGCGCCTGGAGGCTTTCCCCGACAACCTGCTGGCCAGTGCCACCCACGACCACAAGCGCGGCGAAGATACCCGCGCGCGCCTGGCGGTACTCAGCGAACTCGGCCCCTGGTACGTCGAACAGGTGGAACACTGGCGCGGCCTGGCCCAGGCCCTGCGCAGCGATCCCCAGGCGCCCGGCGCCGGCGACGAGCTGATCCTCTATCAGGCCCTGCTCGGCAGCTGGCCGCTGGAACTGCACAGCGACGACCGCCAGGGCCTGCGCGACTATGCCCAGCGCCTCTGGCAATGGCAGGAAAAAGCCCTGCGCGAAGCCAAGCTGCACAGCAGCTGGGCGGCGGCCAACGAGGCCTATGAAAGTGCCGTGCACCACTTCATCGAGCGCCTGTTGCTCAGCCCCGAGGGCCTGCCGTTGCGCAGCGCCATAGGCGCGGCCGTCCAGGTCATCGCGCCCGCTGGCGCCCTCAACGGCCTGGCTCAATCCTTGCTGCGCATGACCGTGCCCGGCGTGCCGGACCTGTATCAGGGCAACGAGTTCTGGGACTTCAGCCTGGTGGACCCGGACAACCGTCGCCCGGTGGATTTCGCCGCCCGACAGCAGGCTCTGGACCCTTGCGGCGAAACCATGGAACTGTTGGCCCACTGGCGTGACGGGCGTATCAAGCAGGCCCTGATCGCCGCCACGCTGGCGCGCCGGGGCGAGTACCCGCAGCTGTTTCGCCGGGGCACTTACCAGCCGCTGCCGGTACAGGGCCGACACGCCGGCAAGGTGCTGGCCTTCATGCGCGAACACCAGGGCCAGCGCGCCGTGGTGATCGTGCCCAGGCTGGTCGCCGGGCTGCTGGAAAGCGGCGCGCAACCGCGGGTCAACGCGCCGGATTGGGGCGATACGCGTGTGCATCTGCCATTCGCCGCGCCAGGACAAAACCTGAAGGGACTTTTTTCCACGGGGGCAGTCACACCCCACAAGGATCTGATGATCAGCAGCGCATTGCGGGATTTCCCGGTCAACCTTTTCATCCAAACTTGAGTTCAGTTCAGGAGCATTGCGATGAGTACCGACGACAAACGCATTCGTGAGTTCGCCTATCAAATCTGGGAATCGGAAGGCCGGCCCGACGGCCAGGAACACCGGCATTGGGAAATGGCCCGCAAGCTGGCCGAAGCCGAGGCCCTGGCCCCGAGCAAGCCGCCCAGGGCGACCCGCGCCGCCAGCGCCAAATCCGGCAAGCCCGCGGCAAAGCCCAAGGCCGTCGCCAAACCCGCGGCGGCGGCACCCCTGGTACCTCCTGGAGAAAGGGTGCCTCCTGGAGAAAAGCGGCCTCCCGCAGAAAAAGGATTGCCGCCCGGGAGCAAAAGCAGCGCGGCGAAAAAGCCGCGGGCACCGCGCAAGCCAGCGACCAGCTGACGCCTCTGCCGCGAGGCGTTCGCGCCACCCTCCACTGCCGACCTTGCCCATGTGCGTGGCGCGCCCGAGCGCCACAGGGAGCCCATTCGCCCATCTGATTCGCAGGAGCACCCATGACCACCGCCAAAGCAGCCGCCACGCCGAAAACCCCGCAAGCCACCGAGCCCTCGCGCATCCGCGAAGGCCTGCCCTTCCCGCTCGGCGCGACCTGGGACGGCCTGGGGGTCAACTTCGCCCTGTTCTCGGCCAATGCCACCCAGGTCGAGTTGTGCCTGTTCGATGCCACGGGCGAAGTCGAGCTGGAACGCATCGAACTGCCGGAATACACCGACGAGATCTTCCACGGCTACCTGCCCGACGCCCACCCCGGGCTGATCTACGGCTATCGGGTGCATGGCCCCTACGACCCGGCCAACGGTCATCGTTTCAACCCCAACAAGCTGCTGATCGACCCGTATGCCAAGCAGTTGGTGGGCCAGCTGAAATGGTCCGAGGCGCTGTTCGGCTACACCATCGGGCACCCCGACGCCGACCTCAGTTTCGACGAGCGCGACAGCGCGCCCTTCGTGCCCAAATGCAAAGTGATCGACCCGGCCCACACCTGGGGCCACGATCATCGGGTCAGCGTGCCCTGGGAAAAAACGATCATTTATGAGACTCACGTGCGTGGCTTCACCATGCGTCACCCCTCGGTGCCGGAGGCGGTGCGTGGCACCTTCGCCGGGCTGATGGTCGACGATGTGCTGGAGCATATTCGCAAGCTCGGGGTGTCGTCGGTGGAGCTGTTGCCGATCCATGCCTTCGTCAACGACCAGCACCTGCTGCACAAGGGCATGACCAATTACTGGGGCTACAACAGCATCGCCTTCTTCGCCCCCGACCCGCGCTACCTGGCCAGCGGCAAGATCGCCGAATTCAAGGAAATGGTCGCGCACCTGCACGAAGCCGGGCTCGAAGTGATACTCGACGTGGTCTACAACCACACCGCCGAGGGCAACGAGCAAGGCCCGACCCTGTCCATGCGCGGCATCGACAACGCCTCCTACTACCGCCTGATGCCCGACGACAAACGCTTCTATATCAACGATTCCGGGACCGGCAACACCCTCGACCTGAGCCATCCCTGCGTGCTGCAGATGGTCACCGACTCGCTGCGCTACTGGGCCACGGAAATGCACGTGGACGGTTTTCGCTTCGACCTGGCGACCATTCTCGGGCGTTACCACGATGGCTTCGACGAGCGCCACAGCTTCCTCGTGGCCTGCCGCCAGGACCCGGTGCTGCGCCAGGTGAAGCTGATCGCCGAGCCGTGGGACATCGGCCCCGGCGGTTATCAGGTGGGCGGTTTCCCGCCGGGCTGGGTGGAGTGGAACGACAAGTTCCGCGACACCGTGCGCGCCTTCTGGAAAGGCGACGACGGCCAGCTCGCCGACTTCGCCGCGCGCATGACCGCCTCCGGCGAGATGTTCAACCAGCGCGGCCGGCGGCCTTATACCTCTGTCAATTTCGTGACTGCCCACGACGGCTTCACCCTGCATGACCTGGTGTCGTACAACGACAAGCACAACGAAGCCAACGACGAAGACAACCAGGACGGCAGCAACCACAACCTGTCGTGGAACCACGGCGTCGAAGGCCCCACCGACGACCCGCAGATCAATGCGCTGCGCCTGCGCCAGATGCGCAATTTCTTCGCCACCCTGCTGCTGGCCCAGGGCACGCCGATGCTGGTTGCCGGCGACGAGTTCGCCCGCACCCAGCACGGCAACAACAACGCTTATTGCCAGGACAGCGAAATCGGCTGGGTCAACTGGGACCTGGACGAGGACGGCAAGTCGCTGCTGAAGTTCGTCAAGCGCCTGGTCAAGCTGCGCATGACCTACCCGATCCTGCGCCGCGGACGCTTCCTGGTGGGCAACTACAACGAGGATATCGGGGTCAAGGACGTCACCTGGCTCGCCCCGGACGCCAGCGAGATGACCATCGAACAATGGCAGGACAGCCACGGCCGCTGCCTGGGCATGCTGCTCGACGGCCGCGCCCAGGAAACCGGGATACGCCGCCCCGGCGCCGACGCGACCCTGCTGCTGGTGGTCAACGCCCATCACGACATCGTCAACTTCAGCCTGCCCCAAGTGCCCGACGGCGGCTTCTGGACCTGCATGATCGACACCAACCAGCCCTCGGTGAAAGGCCAGGAACGCTTCGAGTTCGGCCACCCGTACTCGGTGACCGGGCGCTCGCTGCTGCTGTTCGAACTGCAGCACGAGGATGACGATTGAGCAGGTCATTGGCCATTTGCCGGATTGAATGGCGGGCAGTGGCCGGCCCATCAGACACATGTACGATGGTGCCGGATATCCATTCCCCGCTATCTTGAACAGCTGAGCGTCGCCATCGGAAAAAATCGCTGCCCCCTGCGACGGTGGCCAACGGCTGTGTATGATTGAACGCTCTTGCAGGACGGCAATCCAAGGTATGGAGCGCCGGCACCCGGACCGATACCGGGTGCGAACCCAAGCGGCCCGGTCCGTCACCGCGCGCCGACTGCCCCGGAACAAGGATGTGACACCCATGAGATCCATACCCCTGAGCGACAACTGGCCGGAGCAGGTCTGGAACGGCGCCCGCCAACTGCTCGACGTCCCCTCCATCAACCTTGCCAGCCTGGTGCCGCCCGGATTTCGCGCGGTGGTCATTGCCCCGCACCCCGGTGACGAGGTGCTGACCTGCGGCGGCTTGCTGCAGGTACTGGCCCACCATGGCCATCCGCTGCAACTGATTTCCATCACCGACGGCAGCGCCAGCCACCCCGGCTCCGACCTGTGGTCGGAGCGGCGCCTGAGCGTGTTCCGTCCCCAGGAAAGTGTCGAGGCCCTGCGCCGCCTGGGTTTGCCCCTGCACAGCCTGCAGTGGATTCGCGGCGGTTTTGCCGACAGTGGGCTGCAGGAACGCGAGCATCAGTTGAGCCAGTTCATTGGCCGTTACCTGCGCCCCGATGACGTGGTGTTCAGCACCTGGCGCGAAGACGGCAACGACGATCACGACGCCGTCGGCCGGGCCAGCGCCAAGGCCGCGGCCCAGGCTGGCGTGGCATTCCACGAAGTGCCGGTGTGGGCCTGGCACTGGCCGGCGCGCGATGAACAGCTGCTGCCCTGGCACCGTGCCCGCAAGTTGCGCCTCGACACCTGGACCGTGGCCCGCAAGCGCCACGCGGCGCATGCCTATGCCAGCCAGTTGCAGGGCGATCCGGGCATCGGCCTGGCCCCGACCCTGACGCCGGTGGTGCTGGAGCGGCTGCGCCAGTCCTACGAAATCTTTTTCATGTAGGGCTGCCCCGATGCGGGCAGACCGGGGGCAAACCTGAACTGACCGGCAAAGTGTCAGTCGCATGAGTAACCGCCCTGATTACGAGGAGTGAGCGTGAGCACCGATTCAACCAGGCGTCCGGTCACGTCGGCAGCGCCAGACGAAACCCCGGCGATCCATCGCCTGCGCATCCTGACCGTCAACACCCACAAGGGCTTCACCGCCCTGAACCGCCGTTTCATTCTCCCGGAGCTGCGTGACGCGGTCCGCAGCACCCAGGCCGACCTGGTGTTTCTCCAGGAAGTGCTGGGCGAGCACGACCGCCACGCCAGCCGCTACGGCAACTGGCCCCAGCAGTCGCAATACGAGTTTCTCGCCGACAGCATGTGGAGCGACTTCGCCTACGGACGCAACGCGGTCTATCCCGATGGCCATCACGGCAACGCCCTGCTGTCGAAATACCCGATCCGCCAGTACCGCAACCTCGATGTCTCGATCACCGGCCCGGAGCGCCGCGGGCTGTTGCATTGCGTGCTGGATGTACCGGGGCATGCCGAAGTGCACGCGATCTGCGTGCACCTGAGCCTGCTGGAAAGCCATCGCCAGCTGCAACTGGCACTGCTGTGCCAGTTGCTCGAGTCGCTGCCGGACGATGCGCCGGTGATCATCGCTGGCGACTTCAACGACTGGCAGTTGCATGGCAATGCCACCCTCGCCCGCCGCGACGACCTGCACGAAGCCTTCGAACGCCACCATGGCAGGCCGGCCAAGACCTACCCGGCGCGCTGGCCACTGCTGCGCCTGGACCGCATCTACCTGCGCAACGCCAGCAGCCACGCACCGAAGATCCTCGGGCACAAGCCCTGGACTCACCTGTCGGATCACCTGCCGCTGGCGGTGGAAGTGCACCTCTGATGCCTTCGCCCAGGCATCGAGGATCATCGGTCTGGCGGCCCACCAGGCCACTCTCGCCTCTCCGGCAACCGCGGTCGCCGGCCTGATCGACGAAGCGGCCAGCGCGCTGGCCAAGGCCTGACGCGGCCCTTGGCCCAGGAAAGTCACCGACTCGCCCGCAAAGGGCGAGTCGGTAGTGGGCTACCGAAAATCGCTTTTCCCCACCTTTCTTGACGTTTTTTCGTACAAACAAGAACTTAGAGAATCGCTTTTTTTCAGTCGGTTACAGCGCCTGAATTACCTACGCCATTGGTCGGTCATTTTCTTGACGATCGCGGAGTCGTCTCCTTAGCTACAGCTTACTACCCCCGGAAATACAATCAGGGGCAAGCCTCGGATACCTGCTCTAGAGCGGGTCGCCGAGCCTTGCCTCAACGAACTCGGTCGCCCCTCATTCGGGGTAGGAGAGACGCCACGGCGAGACACGGCATGCGATTGCAAGGTAGCCCTCCATGAAAACTTCACTCACCCCACAAGAGATCAAGATCATTCTGTGCACAGTTTCCGCTTCGGTATTGCTGTGTTCTTCCATGGAGGTACAAGCGTCCCCTGCCGAGGACGAGGCGCAGCTCTGGTATCACCAGGACCTGCTCCTGAACCGCCTGTTGACACCCGCGACATCCGCGACGCCCATGCCGGCCAGCCAGCCCCAGGGCAACAGCCTGGGTATCGTGCAAGGCAGCCCGCAGGTCTGGGACCCGCTGTACGGGCCCGCGGCGCGGCAGACCGAAGTCGGCTACCTCGGTTCGCGTTTTGCCAGCAGCATCAACGACACGCCCGGCGGCCCGGTGCTCTACACCCTGGAAAGCAGCAGCGGGCATACCCAGCGCATCGGCCTGCTGGGCGGCCAGAGCCAGTTCCAGGCCAACGGCCAGGGCGTGCCCGGCGGTTTCAGCGACCCGCGTAACGACCGTTTCAGTGTCCAGGGTCAAAGTCTTGGCGCGTTCTGGAGCCTGACCGGTCCGCAGGGCTGGCACGTCGATCTGTCGGCCAGCGGCGCCCGGGTCAGCGGCTTCAGCCGCACCGAGCAAGGCCAGCGACAAGCCGCCGAAGGCAGCGCGGTGACCCTGTCGGTGCAAGGCGGGATTCCCATCGGCATCAGCGACAACTGGGTGGTCGAACCCCAGGCGCAATTGATCAACCAGCGCGTCAGCCTGGACAACCCGAATGCCGACAGCAGCACCCGCTCCGCCGGTAACCTCAACGCCTGGAGCGGCCGCGTCGGGGCCCACTTGCAAGGCCGTTACGACGTCGCCGGGCACTCGGTGGAACCCTATGTGCGCACCAGCTTGTGGCACACGGTGTACAGCGGCGACACCCTGACCCTGGACAAGGTCGACAAGATCAGCAGCAGCCGCAAGTCCTCCACGGTCGAAGTCGGCCTGGGCCTGGTGGCCAGGCTCACCCCCGCCGTCAGCCTGTACGTGAGCGCCGACTACAGCAGCGACGTGGACGACAACGACCTCAACGGACTGATCGGCAGCCTGGGTGTGCGGATGCGCTGGTAAAAACCTGTAGCCGCCGCAGACTGTGATCGGCGGCGCAGCCGACGCAAAGGGAGCATCGGCCACACGCGTCGTCCGGGTTGCGGGCTCTGCGAGCCCGATCGCAGCCTGCGGCAGCGGCTACAGGGGATTGGGTTTTCAGGGACAGCTTGAGGGTGTCTGGGCAGATGTCATCGCGAGCAAGCTCCTACAGGAAACGCGCAACCTCTGTAGGAGCGAGCTTGCTCGCGATCCGCTGCGCGCAGCGGCCAGTCGACATCACGCTTCGGGTTGCAGGATCAGCACCGCCAGCGGCGGCAGGTTCAACGCCAGCGACAACGCCTGGCCGTGACTCGCCACGTCCTCGGTGAACACCCCGCCGCCATTGCCATAGTTGGACCCGGCGTAGGTATCGGAGTCGCTGTTGAACAACTCGCCCCAGCGCCCGGCGAAGGGCACGCCGATCCGGTAGGCCTGGCGCGGCACCGGGGTGAAGTTGGCCACCACCAGCAGTGGCTTGCCGTCCTTGCTCCAGCGCAGCCAGGCGTAGACGCTGTTGATCGCGTCGTCGCCGATCAGCCACTGGAAGCCCTGGGGCGCGTCGTCCTGGTCGTGCAGCGCCGGATGCTCGCGGTACAGCCGGTTGAGATCGCCCACCAGCTTCTGCACGCCGCGGTGCTCGGGGTATTGCAGCAGGTACCAGTCCAGTTGCTGATCGTGATTCCATTCGCGCCACTGGCCGAACTCGCAGCCCATGAACAGCAGCTTCTTGCCCGGGTGGGTCCACATGAAACTCAGGTAGGCCCGCAGGTTGGCGAACTTCTGCCAGCGGTCGCCGGGCATCTTGTCGATCAGCGAGCGTTTGCCGTGCACCACTTCGTCGTGGGAGATCGGCAGGATGAAGCGCTCGGACCAGGCATACACCAGGCCGAAGCTCAGTTCGTTGTGGTGATGGGCGCGGTACACCGGGTCCTGCTGGATGTAATGCAGCGAGTCGTGCATCCAGCCCATGTTCCATTTGTAGGCAAAGCCCAGGCCGCCTTGCTGGGTGCCCTGGCTGACGCCCGGCCAGGCCGTGGACTCCTCGGCGATCACCAGGGCGCCCGGCGCCTCGAGGGACACCACGTCATTCAGGTGACGCAAAAAGTCGATGGCTTCGAGGTTCTCGCGCCCGCCATGGCGGTTGGGCACCCACTCCCCGGCGTTGCGCGAATAGTCGCGGTAGAGCATCGAGGCCACGGCATCCACCCGCAGGCCGTCGACATGGAAATGCTTGAGCCAGTGCAGCGCCGACGCCAGCATGAAACCGTGGACCTCGGTGCGCCCCAGGTTGTAGATCAGGGTGTCCCAGTCCTGGTGGAAACCTTCCAGCGGGTTGCCGTATTCGTACAGCGCGGTGCCGTCGAATTGCGCCAGGCCATGGGCGTCGGTGGGAAAGTGCGCCGGCACCCAGTCGAGAATCACCCCGATGCCCGCCAGGTGGCAGGCGTTGACGAACGCCGCGAAGTCGTCGGTGCTGCCATAGCGGGCGCTGGGGGCGAACTGCGACAGCGGCTGATAGCCCCAGGAACCGCCGAAGGGATGCTCCATGATCGGCATCAGCTCGATATGGGTGAACCCCAGGTTCTGCACATAGGGGATCAGGCGTTCGGCCAGTTCGTGCCAGTCGTACTGGCGCGCCACCTCGCCCAGATCGTCCACCTCGCATTGCCAGGAGCCGGCATGCAGTTCGTAGATCGACAAGGGCGCGTCTGTGCGCTGGCGTTCGCCGCGGGCCTGCATCCAGTCGAGGTCCTGCCAGTCGATGCTCAGCGGGCTGGCGACTTTCGAGGCGGTATCCGGCGGCAACTGGGTGGCCAGCGCCACCGGGTCGGACTTCAGCGGCAGGATGCCGTGGGCGCCGAGGATTTCATATTTGTAGGCTTCGCCCGGGCCCAGGCGCGGCACGAACAGCTCCCAGACCCCGGACGGATGACGCAGGCGCATCGGGTGCCGCCGTCCGTCCCAGACGTTGAAGTCGCCGACCACCGAGACCCGCCGGGCATTCGGCGCCCAGACCGCGAAACGCACGCCGTCGACGCCCTCCACGGTTTTCAGCTGCGCGCCGAGGCAGGCGCTGAGGTCACGGTGGTTGCCCTCGGCGAACAGGTACAGGTCCATCTCCCCCAGCAACGGGCCGAAGCTGTAAGGGTCTTCGCCAATATGCTCGCCACCGGCCCATTGCGTGCGCAGCAGATAGGGCTGGGCCTGGGCAAAGTGCCCGACGAACAACCCCGGCACCTCGGTGCCCTCCAGGCTGCCCAGCACTGTCACGCCATCGCGAGCCAGCACCTGCACACTCAGGGCGCCCGGCAGGAAGGCACGGATGAATTGGCCGCCGGCGCCGTCGCCATGGGGGCCGAGCACGGCAAAGGGGTCCTGGTGCTCGGCACGCACCAGTGCCTCGACATCCCGCGCGGCGGGCATTGCCTGTTTGACCTGACCCTGTTCCTTGTTCGAGAAACTCATGACTGCTCTCCAGCACTTTTTGTATCGGAAAAGGGTTTCACATCACTCAACCTTCATATCACTTAGCAGCACATGCAGCCCCCGCAGCGGCACCGCGAGCCAGGCCGGACGGTTTTCCGCTTCATACGCCACTTCGTAGGCTGCTTTCTCCAGGCTGAACAAGGCCAGCGCGGCGTCCTCGCCATTCTTTTCCTGCCAGGCATGAGCAAGACTAGCTGCCGCCAGCCGGTACGCCTGGACAAACGACTCGCGGGCTTCGCGCAGATAACGCTCGGTGACCCGCTGCCGGGCCGCCAGGGCGTGGGCCGAGGCGTCGAGGCTCTGGCCGCCGAGGGCCAGCGCCGCGGCATAGTCGAAGGAGCGCAGCACGCCGCTGACGTCCTTGTACGGACTGTGCTTGCCCCGGCGCTCGTCCAGCGGCCGGGCCGGTTCGCCCTCGAAATCGATCAGGTAGGCGTCGCCCTTGATCACCAGCACCTGGCCCAGGTGCAGGTCGCCGTGGACGCGCATGCGCAGGCCGCCGACCGCCTGTTTCGCCAGGCCCTGGATATGCGCCAGGATCGCCGTCTTGTGTTGGCTCCACGACGCCACGCGCTGTCGATCCTCGGCCGTCAGCTCAGCCTGATGCTGCTTGAGCAAGTGCAAGGCCCGTTCCAGTTGCGCGCCAATCTGCCTGGCCCAGGCCTGGGCGTCCTTGTCGGTACTCGGCCGCGCGCGGAAGGCCGGGTTGGCGGTCGGCGCCGCGAGGACCTGGTGCATTTCCCCCAGGCGCTGGCCGAGCATGCCGGCAAAGTCGCGCAACTCGCCCAGGGCGTTGTAGTGCTGGTCCTGCTCGGACATGGCGTCGGCCAGTTCATCGCGGATCGCCCGCTCCAGGTTGTTCTGGGTCCACTCCCAGGCATCGCCCTGATTGCTCAGGTAACCCTGGGCGATCATCAGCAGGCTGTCCTCGCCCTGCCCGTCCCGGCGGATCACCGAACCGAGCAAGGGTGAAATGTGCTGGAAGCCGGCGGCGGTCAGGTAGGCGCTCATCTCCAGTTCCGGGTGCACGCCGCTGGCCACCTTGCGGATCAGCTTGAGCACCAGGCTGGTGCCGATCACCACCGAGCTGTTGGATTGCTCGGCGGACAGGTAGCGCACTTCGGATTCCGCGCCCAGGCCGAGCCCGGCCAGTTGCTCCGTGGCCTCGAAGCGGATCTCGCCATCACCACAGGGCAGCACGGTGTGCGCCTGGATCGCCTGCAGGACATTGTGCACAAAACTTTCCAGGGCAAAGGCGTCGGTGATCAGCCCCACCTGGCGGCCACGGCGCACCCGCGCCAGGGCCAGTTGCTGCGGCAGCGCGGCGCCGATCTGCTCTTCGCCGAGCAAGCCGAACGGCAGTTGGTAGCGCCCGCTCTGGCCGCCGCCGCTGACCTCCAGCTCGCTGAGCAACACCGGATGCTGCGGATCGCCAAAGCGCACGCCATAGGCGATGTGCACCTGCTCGATGGCGCTGTCCTTGCCGGCGAACCAGCGGCGCTTGGGTAGCCAGGTCGGCAGCGAACTCTGCTCCAGGGTGGTGCGCGATGGCGCTTCGAGCAATTCCTCGAGGCGTTTTTTCAGTACCAGGGTGGTGAAGTCCGGCAGGCTCTGGGCCGGCTCCACATGCCAGCTCGGCATCTGGTTCTCCGCCGCCAGGACAAACCAGTAGAAACCGTAGGGCGCCAGGGTCAGGAGGAAATTCAGCTGGCCGATTGGCGGGAAGGCATTCCCGCCGAGCATCTCCACCGGCACCATGCCGGCGAACGCCGACAGGTCCAGCTCCGCCGCCTGGGCGCTGCGCGACACGTTGGCCACGCAGAGGATGATTTCGTGCTTGCCGTCGGGCCCGGTGTATTCGCGTGTATAGGCCAAGATCCGGCGGTTGCTCGGCGACAGCATCTTCAGGCTGCCGCGGCCGAAGGCCTTGGACTGTTTGCGGATCGCCAGCATGCGCCGGGTCCAGTTGAGCAGCGAATGGGGGTCGCCGGCCTGGGTCTCGACATTCACCGACTGGTAGCCGTACAGCGGGTCCATGATCGGCGGCAAGACCAGGCTCGCCGGGTCGGCCCGGGAGAAGCCGCCGTTGCGGTCGATCGACCATTGCATCGGCGTGCGCACGCCATCGCGGTCGCCCAGGTAGATGTTGTCGCCCATGCCGATCTCGTCGCCGTAATACAGGGTCGGCGTGCCGGGCATCGACAGCAGCAGGCTGTTGAGCAGTTCCACGCGGCGCCGGTCGCGCTCCATCAGCGGCGCCAGGCGCCGACGAATGCCCAGGTTGATCCGCGCGCGGCGGTCGGCGGCGTAGTAGTTCCACAGGTAGTCGCGCTCGCGGTCGGTGACCATCTCCAGGGTCAGCTCATCGTGGTTGCGCAGGAAGATCGCCCATTGGCAGTTGGCGGGAATCTCCGGGGTCTGGCGCAGGATGTCGGTGATCGGGAAGCGGTCTTCCTGGGCCAGCGCCATGTACATGCGCGGCATCAATGGGAAGTGGAAGGCCATGTGGCATTCGTCGCCGTCGTCGCCCTTCACGTCGCCCTTCTTTGTTTGACCGAAGTACAACTGGGTGTCTTCCGGCCACTGGTTGGCTTCGGCCAGCAGCATGCGGTCCGGGTAGTTGGCGTCGATCTCGGCGCGGATCTGCTTGAGCACGTCGTGGGTCTCGGGCAGGTTCTCGTTGTTGGTGCCGTCACGTTCGATCAGGTAAGGAATGGCGTCCAGGCGCAGGCCGTCGATGCCCATGTCCAGCCAGTAGCGCATCACCGACAGCACCGCCTTCATCACCTGCGGGTTGTCGAAGTTGAGGTCCGGCTGGTGGGAATAGAAGCGGTGCCAGAAGTACTGGCCGGCCACCGGGTCCCAGGTCCAGTTGGATTTCTCGGTGTCGAGAAAGATGATCCGCGTGCCGTCGTACTTCTGATCGTCATCGGACCACACATAAAAATCCCGCGCCTTGGAGCCGGCCTTGGCCTTGCGCGCCCGCTGGAACCAGGGGTGCTGGTCCGAGGTGTGGTTGATGACCAGCTCGGTGATCACCCGCAGCCCGCGCTGGTGGGCCTCGGCGATAAAGCGCCGGGCGTCGGCCAGGGTCCCGTAGTCGGGGCTGACGCCGCGGTATTCGGCGATGTCGTAACCGTCGTCGCGGCGCGGCGAGGGGTAGAACGGCAGCAGCCAGATGGTGTTCACCCCCAGGTCGGCGATGTAGTCGAGCTTGGCGATCAACCCGGGAAAATCGCCGATCCCGTCGTTGTTGGAGTCGAAATAGGATTTGACGTGAACCTGATAGATCACCGCGTCCTTGTACCAGAGCGGGTCCTTGATGAAGGTGGCTGACCTGGTTTTCTTCGCCATGGGTAACTCCTGAACATTCATGGGTCCGTGCCGCGCAGATATAGCGCTGCACCTGTAGCCGCTGCCGAGCTCCGCGAGGCTGCGATAAGGTCCGCAGGACCTTCGAGGCCCTCAACAGCGCATCCCGTTCCGGGCCGATCGCAGCCTGCGGCAGCGGCTACATCGATCGCGCCTGTAGCCGCTGCCGAGCCTGCGAGGCTGCGATAAGGTCCGAAGGACCTTCGACGGCCTCAAGAGCGCGTCCCGTTCCGGGCCGATCGCAGCCTGCGGCAGCGGCTACACCGATCGCGCCTGTAGCCGCTGCCGAGCCTGCGAGGCTGCGATAAGGTCCGCAGGACCTTCGACGGCCTCAAGAGCGCGCCCCGTTCCGGGCCGATCGCAGCCTGCGGCAGCGGCTACCGGTGTGAATCAGGCAACGCTGATGCGCCAGATGCCAAACGGTTGCTGCCAGGGTTCGATCCGCATGAACTGGGTCTTGCCGTACCAGGTCCAGCGATGGCCGTTCATCAGGTCCTCGCCCTGGGTCTGCGCATCGTCGGGCAAGCCCAGTTCCCACAGCGGCAATTCGAAATGCGCTTCCTGAGCGTTGAACGGGTCGAGGCTGACCGCCACCAGGATGAAGTTGCCGAGGTCGGCGGTGCGCTTGCCGAAATACAGGATGTTGTCGTTCCAGGCGTTGTAGACCTGCAAGCCCAGGTGCGTCTGCAGCGCCGGGTTCTGTCGCCGGATGCGGTTGAGCTGGGCGATCTCGGCAATGATGTTGCCGGGGGCGCTGAAGTCCCGGGGGCGGATCTCGTATTTCTCCGAGTCCAGGTATTCCTCGCGCCCCGGAACCGGCGCCGCCTCGCACAGCTCGAACCCCGAATACATGCCCCACAGGCCCGAGCCCATGGTGGCCAGCGCGGCGCGGATGAGAAACCCCGGGCGCCCCGAGTCATGGAGAAAGAACGGGTTGATGTCCGGCGTATTGACGAAGAAGTTCGGCCGGTAGCATTCGCGCCACGGCGACTGATTGAGTTCGGTGAAGTAAGTCGCCAGTTCGCTCTTGGTGTTGCGCCAGGTGAAATAGGTGTAGCTCTGGGAATAACCGACCTTGCCCAGGCGCGCCATCATCGCCGGCGTGGTGAAAGCCTCGGCGAGAAAGATCACCTCCGGGAACCGCGCCCGCACATCGGCGATCAGCCACTGCCAGAACGGCAGCGGCTTGGTATGGGGGTTGTCCACGCGAAAGATCTTCACCCCCTCCTCGACCCAGCCGACCACGATGTCGCGCAGCTCCAGCCACAGACTGGGGATGGCCTCGATGGCATAGAAGTCGACGTTGACGATGTCCTGGTATTTCTTCGGCGGGTTCTCGGCGTATTTGATGCTGCCGTCCGGACGCCAGTTGAACCAGCCCGGATGCTGCTTGAGCCAGGGATGGTCCTGGGAACACTGGATGGCGAAATCCAGGGCGATCTCCAGGCCGTGCTCGGCGGCGGCCGCCACCAGGCGGCGGAAATCCTCGCGGCTGCCGAGCTGCGGATGGATCGCCTCGTGGCCACCCTCTTCGCTGCCGATCGCATAGGGGCTGCCGGGCTCGTCGGGGCCGGCGGTCAGCGAGTTGTTGCGGCCCTTGCGAAAGCTGCGGCCGATGGGATGGATCGGCGGGAAGTACAGCACGTCGAAACCCATGTCATGGATCATCGCCAGGCGCGAGTGCACATCGTCGAAGGTGCCATGACGGGCCGGATCATCGGTGATCGAGCGGGGAAACAGCTCGTACCAGCTGGCGAACTGCGCGCGTTCGCGCTCCACGTCCAGCGGGTATTGCGGGCTCAGGCTCAGGTAGGGACGGTGGTCGGCCTCGGCCATCAGCCGTGCACTGCGTTCGTGCAGGAACAGCGCCACCTGCTCGGCTTCGAGCAGCATCGCCAGCTGATGGTGCAGCGCCAGCAACTGCTCGCGCAGCGGCCCTTCGCTACGCTCGGCGGCGTGCAGCACATGGCTGCGGCCCTCCTGCAATTCGAGGCTGACCGCGATGCCGGCCTGGTGTTTCTTCTGCAGGTCGTAGCAGAAGCTGGCGAACTGATCGATCCAGGCCTCGATGCAATACAGGTAGCGGCCCTGGCTGGGCACTGTGAACTGGCCTTCCCAGCTATTGTTGCCGAGGTCTTCCATGGTTTCGCTGTGCCAGTGGCTGTCGGCTTCGGCGCACCAGCGGATGCGCACGGCCAGTTTGTCGTGGCCGTCGGCGAACACCTTGCTGCTGACCCGCACCACCTGCCCCGCCACCGCCTTGACCGCGAACTGGCCACCGTCGATCAGCGGCCGAGTGTTCTCGATGACGATACGCGGCAGCAGCAAGGCCTGCGACAGGGGCAGGTTCGGGTTGTATTGCAGTTCGGTCGGTCTTTTTTCGGCAGTCATCGAGCATCACTCCTTACGCCCCATGGACGCTCTGTTGCTGGTCTATTCCGGCGCGGCGCCCTCCCTTGGGAACGGCCCCAGGGTCGGCAATGGCCGCGCGGATCAGCGAAGCACTTAGGTTCCGAGACACCAGGGCCGGGAAAGTTCACCCGGATTTGCCTCCCTTCGCGCCGGGAATCAAATCGCCGGGGCGAGGGTCCACCTTGGGAGACTGTGCAAAACCAAGCACAAAGGAGGCCATGCCGATGAGTATCCCGATCCCGGCGGAAACGCCCGACCCGAACATCGACCACCCGACGTTGCCGCCAACCGAGCCGCAACCGGTGCCCGAGGAAGATCCACCCGAAACTACCCCACCGCCCAAGGAGGACCCGCCGATCGATCCGGCACCGGTCATCGCTTGCGGTCACAGCATTACGCCCAAACCATGACAAGCGTAGACAATCGGTTGCCCGTCGCTGCCGTCGCCAGCCGGCAGCGGGCATCCCTTCGTTGCTGGCGGCGAGTGTGCCCGCGACGCTTCAGGGCGTTTATCCGGGCGGTTCATCGTCGCCTTCCAGCTTGCGCACTATCCAGGGCATCACGCTGAAGACCGCCAGCGCCAGCAGGGTGCTGAACACCGCCGTGGCTTCGCGGCCGACGCCCGCCGAGACGCCGATCGCCGCGGTCATCCACAGCCCGGCCGCGGTGGTCAGGCCCTTGACGTGCCCTTCCTCGTCCTGCTTGCCCTTGAGAATGGTGCCCGCGCCGAGAAAACCGATACCGGCGATCACCCCCTGCACCACCCGGCTCATGGCATCGGCCTGGGCGCCGGACATCTGCGGCACCAGCACGAACAGCGCCGCCCCCAACGCCACCAGCATATGGGTGCGCACCCCGGCGGCCTTGCCCTTGTGCTCGCGTTCGAAACCGAGAATGCCGCCCAGCAGCGCGGCGATCAGCAGGCGTACGGTGATCTGGGTGAGTTGCCGGGCATCGCCGATGTCGGCGAACTCCGCTTGCAGGGTGACCCAGACTTCATGCCACCAGGCGTTCATGCGCAGGTCCTTTCCGTTCGGGTTCTCAGGTTCTTGTTGGCTGGCGGGCGGGCAACGAGGCAGCCCTCCTTAATCAAAGGACAGCGACGCCGGGCAAAAGGTGCGATCCGCCAGCGGGCGACCATTGATCGATCGGGCAGAACCCCGGACGGCAGCCGGGCCCTGAAAACCGTACCCACCGCACAACAGGATTCGACCATGAGCCTGCGCATCGAAAACCGGATCTGCCATTTCGACACCGAAGACCTTCACGCCCGCCTGCCAGCCAGCGCCGTGACCGTGATCACCGACGCGGCCAGGTCGATGTCGGCGGTCGACCTCGAAGGCCGGCGTATCTACATCACCGAAGCAGAAGCCGACGCATTGACCGTAGCAGGCGCCACCGACGGCCGGCGTCATCTGCGCGCCAGCGACAGTGATTCGGTGATTTGACTGATCTGCATCACGGCGCCCGGCGCAGGCCTGTGCCAGACGCCGACGGCGCCCGATAGCGGGCGCCTGGCCGGGTATGGCAAGTTGTCGCAGGGCGGCGTCTGACGGGCATCTGATCTGCTTTTTATTGCGATACCTGAGTCTGTTATGCAAACAGATCGCTGGGCATAGTTCGTCTGCCTGATGGAGGCTGATGAGCGAACGACCATGAGCGAAAGAATCCCCGTCCGATTAGTAGAAACATTCGAGCCTGCGCGCCCAAAGACGAAGGCCAAATCCAGCGACAACCTGATCCACACCCGCAGTTTCACCGGCCTGTTCCGCACCCTGCGCATGAGCGGCGCGGGCTTCCTGTTCCTGCTGTTCTTCGGCACCGTGTGGTTGAACTGGGGCGGCCGCCAGGCGGTGCTCTGGGACCTGGCGGAAAGCAAATTCCACATCTTCGGCGCCACCTTCTGGCCGCAGGATTTCATCCTGCTCTCGGCGTTGCTGATCATCTGCGCCTTCGGCCTGTTCGCCATCACCGTGTTCGCCGGCCGCGTCTGGTGTGGCTATACCTGCCCGCAGAGTTCCTGGACCTGGTTGTTCATGTGGTGCGAGAAGATCACCGAGGGTGAACGCAACCAGCGCATCAAGCTCGCGGCCGCGCCCTGGAACCTGAACAAGCTGATCCGCCGTTCGGCCAAGCACACCCTGTGGCTGGCCATCAGCCTGCTCACCGGCCTGACCTTCGTCGGTTACTTCACGCCTATCCGGCCGCTGGCCGAGGAGTTGCTGACCCTGCAGATTGGTGGGGTCAGCCTGTTCTGGGTGCTGTTCTTCACCGGCGCCACTTACCTGAACGCCGGCTGGCTGCGCGAGGCGGTGTGCATGCACATGTGCCCGTATGCGCGGTTCCAGAGCGTGATGTTCGACAAGGACACCCTGACCATCTCCTACGACCCGGCCCGCGGCGAAATCCGCGGCCCACGCAAGCGCGGCGTGAAACCCACCGATATCGGCCTCGGCGACTGCATCGACTGCCAGCTGTGCGTGCAGGTCTGCCCGACCGGCATCGACATCCGCGACGGCCTGCAGATGGAATGCATCGGCTGCGCCGCCTGCATCGACGCCTGCGATTCGATCATGGACAAGATGGGCTATGCCCGGGGCCTGATCAGCTACACCTCGGAGCACCAGTTGCAGGGAGGCAAGACCCATCTGCTGCGCCCACGCCTGATCGGCTACAGCGCGGTGCTGCTGGTGATGATCGGCGCCCTGGCCCTGGCGCTGGTGGAGCGGCCGATGGTGTCGCTGGACGTCAGCAAGGACCGTGGCCTGTTCCGCGAAAACAGCCTGGGCCAGATCGAGAACATCTACAGCCTGAAGATCATCAACAAGACCCAGCAACGCCAGGATTACCGCCTGCAACTGGTGGACGGCGACGGCTTCCAGCTGCAAGGCAAGACCGAAGTCAGCCTGGCCGCGGGCGAGATCGTCGACCTGCCGGTGTCGGTGGCGATGATCGCCGACCAGCCGCAGAGCAGTTCCCAGGAGCTGAGTTTCAAGGTGGTCGACGCCGACCAGCCGCAGATCTACAGCGTGGCCAAGAGCCGGTTTGTTGCGCCCTTGAACCGTTGATCCCTTAGACTGGGCGCCGCTTTGCGGCTATCGCGAGCAAGCTCGCTCCTACAGGTGCGCATTGGTCCTTGTAGGAGCGAGCTTGCTCGCGATAAATCGCTCAGCCACCGCAGCCTCCAACCCGAGCCGCCCCATGAAACGCTACGAAAAATTCGCCGACGACATCGCAGAACTGATCCGCTCCGGGGTGCTCGGCCCCGGCCAGCGCGTACCTTCGGTACGTTATGCCAGCCAGACCTATGGGGTCAGCCCGTCCACGGTGTTCCAGGCCTATTACCTGCTGGAACGCCGCGGCCTGATCCGCGCCCGGCCGCGCTCCGGCTACTTCGTCAACACCCATGCGCCGAGCCCGTTCTCGGAGCCGGTGATCAGCAGCCAGGTCAACGAGTCCACCGAAGTCGATGTCAGCGAACTGGTGTTCTCGGTGCTGGACTCGATCAAGGACCCGACCACCGTGCCGTTCGGCTCGGCCTTTCCCAGCCCGACCCTGTTCCCGCTGCAGCGCCTGTCGCGTTCCCTGGCCAGCGCCAGCCGCGAGATGGACCCACGGGTAGTGGTCACCGACATGTCGCCGGGCAACCCGCAGCTGCGCCGGCAGATCGCCCTGCGCTACATGGTTGGCGGGCTGATGCTGCCCATGGAAGAACTGCTGATCACCAACGGCGCCCTGGAAGCCCTGAACCTGTGCCTGCAGGCGGTGACCGAACCCGGCGACCTGGTGGCCATCGAGGCCCCGGCCTTCTATGCCAGCCTGCAAGTGCTGGAGCGCCTGAAACTCAAGGCGGTGGAAATCCCCGTGCACCCGCGGGACGGCATCGACCTGGGGGTGCTGGCGCAGACCCTGGAACGGCACCCGATCAAGGCCTGCTGGTGCATGACCAGCTTCCAGAACCCCATGGGCGCGACCATGCCCGAGGCGAAGAAGCAGGAACTGGTGGCGTTGCTGCGCAGCCATCAGGTGCCGCTGATCGAGGACGACGTCTACGCCGAGCTGTATTACGGCCAGCAGGCGCCGAAACCGGCCAAGGCCTTCGACACCGAGGGCCTGGTGATGCATTGCGGCTCGTTCGCCAAGAGCCTGGCCCCGGGTTACCGCATCGGCTGGGTCGCCGCTGGGCGTTACGCGCAGAAGATCGAACGGCTGAAACTGATGACCTCGCTGTGCGCCTCGATGCCGGCCCAGGCGGCCATCGCCGACTACCTGCAACACGGCGGCTACGACCGCCACCTGCGCAAACTGCGCTATGCCCTGGAAGAACAGCAGAGCGCCATGCTCGCCGCCATCGCCCGCTACTTCCCGGCGCAGACCCGGGTCAGCCAGCCGGCCGGCGGCTACTTCCTGTGGCTGGAACTGCCAGCGCAGATGGATTCATTGAAGCTGTTCCAGATGGCCCTGGCCCAGGGCATCAGCATCGCCCCGGGACCGATCTTCTCGCCGACCCAGCGCTTTCGAAACTGCATCCGCCTCAACTATGGCAGCCCGTGGAACGAAGCGGCGGAACAGGCCATGGAAACCCTGGGCAGGATCGTGCGGTCGTTCTGAAGCCGGGCCAGCGCTCCACGTAAACGTGGAACCTGTAGCCGCGCAGATGGCCGAGCTCCGCGAAGCTGCGACAAGGTCCGCAGGACCTTCGACGGCCTCAAGAGCATGTCCCGTTCCGGGCCGATCGCAGCCTGCGGCAGCGGCTACACCGATCGCGCTCCCCTGTAGCCGCTGCCGAGCTTGCGAGGCTGCAATCGGTTTGGGCGGCACTCCAACATAGCGACCGCAAATCCTGAACTTGCGATTTGTCTGGACAGGCGCGCTGTCCGGCCTTGCGACTGCTGCGCAGTCGATCGCAGCCTCGCGGGCTCGGCAGCGGCTACACGCGTGAGGCTCTCAGCGGCCGCCGCCCAGGTCGATAAAGGTCCCGGTGGAATACGAGGCCTTGTCCGACAGCAGCCAGATGATCGCCTCCGCCACCTCGTCCGGGCGGCCGCCGCGGCCCATGGGGATGGCGGATTCCAGCTTGCTGACGCGGTCGGCGTCGCCGCTCAGGGCATGGAAGTCGGTGTAGATGTAGCCCGGGCGCACGCCGTTGACGCGGATGCCTTCGCCGGCGACTTCCTTGGACAGGCCGATGGTGAAGGTGTCCAGCGCCCCCTTGGAGGCGGCGTAGTCGATGTACTCGCCGGGCGCGCCCAGGCGGGCGGCGACCGAGGACACATTGACGATGCTGCCGCCCTGCCCGCCATGCCTTGGCGACATGCGCAGCACCGCGTGCTTGGCGCAGAGGATCGGCCCGAGCACGTTGGTCTTGAGGATCTTGAGAATGCGGAATTCGGACATTTCGTCGAGCCGCGACTTCTGCCCGACGGTCCCGGCGTTGTTCACCAGCGCGGTGACCCGCCCCAGTTCGGCGTCGACCCGTTGGTAGAGGGCGATCACTTCGTCCTCGATGCTGACATCGGCCCGCACGGCAATCGCCTGGGCGCCCAGGCCGCGTACCTGCTCCAGCACCTGGAAGGCCGCCTGTTCGTCGGCCTGGTAGTTGATGCAGATGCGATAGCCCTGTTGCGCGGCCAGCAGCGCGGTGGCCGCGCCAATACCGCGGCCGCCACCGGTGATGAGGATGACTTTGTCCATGCTGCCAACTCCCTCGCTGATCTTTGAACGCCAGCAATTAAACACCCTGCGGCGAGCGTTGCAAACCTTCTCGGGGCCGTCATCCGCCCCCTGGCTGATCGCCGGTCGGCGTGTCTATCCAGGCAGATCGCGGGCTTGGGGTTTGTGCTCGCTGCGTCGGAATGCCGCCCAGACCGGACGCAGCCTCGCAGGCTCGGCAGCGGCTACAGGAGTTGGCTAAAACGCGATCGATGTAGCCGCTGCCGCAGGCTGCGATCGGCCGGCATGGCCGTGATGTTATTGCGGTAGCACGGTCTTGGGATTTTCTACCGTCTGGTCCATCGTCATCGCGGGCAAGCCTCGCTCCTACAGACGCGCTGTAGCCGCTGCCGAAGGCTGCGAACCTGCGAAGCAGGCAGGCGTTCGACGCGCTCAGAGCGCCAGCTGTTCGGCCTGATGGATGTTCTGCATGAACCGTGCGGCCGGCAGCGGATGGCCGAGGAAATAGCCTTGCAGCGAATCGCAGCCCAACTGGGTCAGGAAGGTCTGCTGCATGTCGGTTTCCACGCCCTCGGCGACGATCCGCAAGCCCAGGGCCCGGCCCAGGGCGACGATGGCCGAGACGATCGCCGCGTCGTCGCTGTCGTGCTCCAGGTCGCGGACGAAGCCGCGGTCGATCTTCAACTCGTTGGCCGGCAGGCGCTTGAGGTACATCAGGCTCGAATAACCGGTACCGAAGTCGTCGATGGACAGGTCCACGCCCATCTCCGCCAGTTGCTTGAGCACAGTCATGCTGGCATCGGCATCACTCATGGCCGTGGTCTCGGTAATCTCCAGGGTCAGGCTGTTGGCCGGCAAGCGGTGCAGGCTCAGCGCCTTGGCCACGCTGTCGACCAGCCCGGCATGGCAGAACTGCAACGCGGAGATATTCACCGCGATCCGCCAGCCCTCATAACCTTCGCTGTACCACTCGCGCATCTGCCGGCAGGCCTCGTTGAGCACCCACTCGCCGATGGGGATGATCAGCCCGGTCTTTTCCGCAAGGTCAATGAACGTGTCCGGCAGCAGCAGCCCCAGTTGCGGATGCTCCCAGCGCAACAAGGCTTCGGCGCCCACCGGCAAGCCGTTGGTGGCATCGAACTTGGGCTGGTAATAGAGCCGGAACTCGCCGTGCTCGACGGCATGGCGCAGGTCCTGCAACAGTTGCAGTTGCCGGCGCGCGTCGCTGTTCATCGAGGCGTCGAAGAAGCTGTAGCCGTTCTTGCCGGTGCCCTTGGCGTGATACATCGCCGCATCGGCGTTCATCAGCAGTTCCTGGGGCGTCAGGCCGTTGCCCGGGTACACCGCGATGCCGACGCTGGCGGAGATCTGCAACTCGTGTTCGGCGACCCGGAACGCCTGGCCGATCAGGCCCACCTGGCGCGCGGCCAGGCGCAAGGCATCGTCCGCCTCGTTCAGTTGCACCAGCAGCACGAACTCGTCGCCGCCGATCCGCGCCAGGGTGTCCTGGCTGCGCAGGTCTTCGCGCAGGCGCACCGCCACCTCGCGCAGCAACTGGTCGCCCATGTGATGGCCGAAGGCATCGTTGACCGGCTTGAAGCCGTCCAGGTCGATGAACATCAGCGCGAAACAACCGCCCTGCTCCGTCACCCGCTGCATCGCCTGGTCGATACGATCGGCCAGCAGCGTGCGGTTCGGCAGGCCGGTCAGGGTGTCGTGCAGCGCCAGTTGGGTCAGCTCGCGGTTGGCCACGGTCAGCGACTCGGCCAGCACCGCGGTGCGCGCTTCCAGGCGCGCGTCGAGTACCGAAGTCAACAAGGCAATGACCAGCACCGCCAGGGTGGTGATCAGCACCAGGTTGTCCAGGCCCTTGCCGCTCAGGCCGTCCACCGCCGCGCCACAGAAACTGCCGTCGGCGAAGCGCGCCGCGGCCATGCCGGTGTAGTGCATGCCGACAATGGCGATGCCCATCACCACCGCGGCCCCACAACGGGCCAGGCGTACATAAGGGGTATTACGGCGCAGGTGAAAGGCGATCCACAGCGCCGCGGCCGAGGCGCCGACGGCAATCAGCAGCGAGGCGCCGAACAGGCTCAGGTCGTAGTCGATGCCCGGCTGCATGCGCATCGCCGCCATGCCGGTGTAATGCATGGCGCTGATCCCGGCGCCCATGATCAGCGCGCCGAAGGCCAGCTGCCAGAGCGGCAGGCTCTGCTGGCTCACCAGCCACAGGGCGAAACCGCAGGACAGCACGGAAATCAGCAGCGACAGCGCGGTGATGCCAGTGTCGTAGCCCAGGTCGATGGGCAGGCTGAAGGCGAGCATGCCGATAAAGTGCATCGACCACACCCCGATGCCCATGGCCAGGGCGCCTCCGGCCATCCACAGCAACGCCGCCCGACCACGCGTGGTGGCGATGCGACCGGTCAGGTCGAGCGCAGTGTAAGAGGCGAGAATCGCCACAAACAGGGAAATCAGAACCAGGGCGGGAGAGTAGGTACCGATGAGCATGAACGTCTCGTGGCGTTAGCCGGAAGCGTCCATGCCCGGCGGTAAAAAGGCGCAATTGTACTGCTTGCGTATAGAAACACACTCACAAAGTAAGCAAAAAGCCATCAGTCGGACGAAAGTAGCCGGTTGATAAAACAAACCGGTTACAGCAGCGGCGCCAAGCGTTGTCACCCCACCGGCACGCCGCTATCGATGTAGCCGCTGGCGCAGCCTGCGATCGAGCGCGTAGCGCTCGCAAAGCGGACAAGGTGTGAGACCAGATAGAGCGCGGATTCAGGGTTTGCGGTCGCTGCGCGAACCGTTCGCGGGCTCGCGGGCTCGGCAGCGGCTACAGAGGTCAGGCAGCGACCGTAAACCCGGGCGGATCGCGGATTCAGCCTGTTACTCCTTGCTGGCCTGCAGCTGGCCGTCCCAGCCGCCGCCGAGGGCGGCGATCAGTTGCACGCTGGTGACCAGCCGGCTTTGCAGCAGGGTCAGCACGCTGCGTTCGTTGCTCAACGCCGTGGCCTGCACCACCACCACGTCCAGGTAGGCGATCACCCCGGCCTTGTACTGGTTCTCGGTCAGGCGCAACGACTCGCGCGCCGAATCCAGGGCCTGCTGGCGCACCGCGGCCTCGTCTTCCAGGACCTTGAGCTGCACCAGGTAGTTCTCCACCTCGCGAAAGCCGTCGAGCACGGTCTGGCGGTACTTGGCCACGGTCTGGTCGTAGGCCGCCTCGGTGCGGTCGACTTCCGCCGAACGCTGGCCGCCGTCGAACAGGGTCATGGCCAGTTTCGGCCCCACCGACCAGAAGCGGTTCGGCAGGCTGATCCAGTCGGCGTAGGTACTGCTGCTGTAGCCGCCCGCCAGGCTCAGGGTCAGGTCCGGGTAATAGGCAGCCTTGGCCACGCCGATATTGGCGTTGGCGGCGATCACCGAACGCTCGGCCGAGGCGATGTCCGGGCGCCGTTCCAGCAGCTGCGACGGCAGGCTCAGCGGCACCTGGGGCAAGGCCGGGATGTCCTGGGTCTCGGCCAGGCTGAACTCGGCCGGCGGCAGGCCGATCAGCACCGCGATGGCGTTTTCCAGCTGGGCGCGCTGCCAGATCAGGTCGATCAGGTCGGCCTGGGTGGTTTTCAGCTGGGTTTGCGCCTGGGCCACCGCGTCCTTGCCGGAGACGCCGGCGCGGTACTGGTTCTCGGTCATGGTCAGCGAGCGCTGGTAGGCCGCCACCGTGGCTTCGAGCAGGCGCTTCTGCTGGTCCATGACCCGCAGTTGCAGGTAGTTCTGCACCAGCTCCGACTGCTGGCTCAGGCGCATCGCCGCGAGGTCGGCGAAGCTGGCCTCGGCGCTGGCTTCGTTGGCTTCCAGGCCGCGGCGCAGCTTGCCCCAGACATCGGCCTCCCAGCTCACTCCAAGCTGGGTGTTGTAGGTGTCGCGAATGCCGCTGGAGGAGCTGCTCAGGGCCGAACTGCTGCTGCCGGTGCCCTGGCTGGCGCGGGTTTTGCCGGCACTCAGGTCCACCGTGGGGAACAGCGAGCCACGGGCGCTGCGCACCAGGGCCTGGGCCTGGCGGTACTGGGCCTCGGACTGCGCCACGCTCTGGTTGGCGCTGTTGAGCTTGTCGATCAGGCCGTTGAGCTGGCGGTCGCCGTACAGCTCCCACCAGGCGCCGCGGGCCAGGGAATCGCTGGGGCTGGCCTGGCGCCAGCCCGCCGCTTCCTTGTATTGCGCGGGCTCGGCAACTTGCGGGCGCTGATAGTCCGGGCCAATGGCGCAGGCGCTGAGCAGCGCCAGGCTCAAGCTCAGGCTCAACAGCCGCGAACCGCGGGCCAGGGCCAGGCGCTGAGGAAGGTTGCGGGGCGAGCAGTCAGTCATAGCGGCGTTTCCAGAGCGGCATCGGTACGGACCCCACGCCAGTGGTTGAACTTATGGCGCAGGCGATCGAGATAGAGGTAGACCACCGGGGTGGTGTAGAGGGTCAGGACCTGGCTGAAGACCAGGCCGCCGATAATGGTCAGGCCCAGGGGCTGGCGCATTTCCGCGCCTTCGGCGCTGCCGAGCAGCAACGGCAAGGCGCCGAGGATCGCCGCCAGGGTGGTCATCAGGATCGGCCGCAGGCGCAGCAGGCAGGCGCTGCGGATCGACTCCAGCGGGCCCAGGCCCTGGTGACGCTCCAGCTGCAACGCCAGGTCGATCATCAGGATGGCGTTTTTCTTCACCACGCCGATCAGCAGGAACAAGCCCAGCAGTGAGATCAGGCTGAACTCGCCGCCCAGCACATAGATCGACAGCAAGGCGCCGACCCCGGCCGACGGCAGCGTGGAGAGAATGGTCAGCGGGTGAATGTAGCTTTCATAGAGCACGCCCAGCACCAGGTACACCGCCAGCAACGCGCCGAGGATCATGAACGGCTGGCTCTTCTGGGTCGCGGCGAAGGCATCGGCGGTGCCGGCCATCTTGACGATCACGTCTTCGGGCATGCCGACCTTGGCGATCGCCCGTTCGATGGCCGCCGTGCCCTGCTCCACCGTCACCCCTTCGGCCATGTCGAAGGAAATGCTTTCCGAGGCGAACTGGCCTTCGTGGCTGACCCGGTCGTCTTCCAGGCTGTTTTCGTAGTGGGCGATGGTCGACAGCGGCACCCGCGCGCCATCGGCGGTGATCACCTGCACCTGGTTGAGGGTGACCGGGTCCTGGGCGTATTTCGGGTTGACCTCCATCACCACCTGATACTGGTTAAGGCTGTCGTAGATAGTGGAAATCTGCCGCTGGCTGTAGGCGTTGTTGAGCACCGCGGTGACCATGTTCATGTCGATCCCCAGGCGCTTGGCCTGGTCGCGGTCGACCACCAGGGTCACCTGCTGGGCGCCCTGCCCCTCGCGGGCGTCGATCGCGGTCAGCTCCGGCAAGGCGCGCAGCGCGGTGACCACTTTCGGGTACCACTCGCGCAGCGCGCCCAGGTCGCCGCTCTGGATGATGTAGGAATACTGCGAGGTGGTCTGCTCGCGACCGCCGCCGAACTGCAGGTCCTGGTCGGCCATCAGCATCAGCTGGGCCCCGGGCACCTTGGGCATTTCCTTGCGCAGGCGCTCGATGACCTTCTGCGCGGACATGTTGCGTTCCTTGATCGGCTTGAGGCGCACCAGCATGAAGGCGTTGTTGGTGCCGTTATTGCCACCGATGAAACCGGCCACGCTCTCCACCGCCGGGTCCTTGAGCACTTCGCGGCGGAAGATCTCCATCTTCGGCTGCATCACGGTGAACGACAGGCCGTCGTCGCCACGCACGAAACCGATCAACTGGCCGGTGTCCTGCTGCGGCATGAAGGTCTTGGGCACCACCACGTACAGCGCGATGTTGACGCCGATGGTCACGAACAGGCTGAGCAGGGTCAGGCGCTTGTGGCGCAGCACCCAGTCCAGGCTGCTGGCGTATCTGGCCACCATCCAGTCGTTGGCGTGCTGGCTCCAGCGCTGCAGGCCGTTCTCCCGGCCCGGCACATGGGGCTTGAGCCAGCGGGCGCAGAGCATCGGGGTCAGGGTCAGGGACACCACCAGGGATACGACTATGGCCGCCGCCAGGGTGATGGAAAATTCGCGGAACAGGCTTTGAATGATCCTGCCCATGAACAGGATCGACAGGAACACCGCCACCAGCGAGACGTTCATCGACAACAGGGTGAAGCCGACTTCCTTGGCTCCCAGGTAGGCCGCCTTGATCGGCGCGATGCCTTCGTCGATGTGCCGGGAAATGTTCTCCAGCACCACGATGGCGTCGTCCACCACCAGCCCGGTGGCGAGAATCAGCGCCATCAGCGACAGGTTGTTCAGGGAAAAACCGTACAGGTACATCACCGCGAAGGTGCCCACCAGCGACACCGGCACCGCCAGGGTCGGGATCAGCGAGGCGCGCAGATTGCCGAGGAACAGGTAGACCACCAGGATCACCAGGGCCACGGCGATCAGCAGGGTCATCTCGGCCTCATGCAGGGTGGCCTTG
Organism: Pseudomonas sp. GW821-FHT09E12; assembly: GCF_059416085.1. NCBI lineage: Bacteria > Pseudomonadati > Pseudomonadota > Gammaproteobacteria > Pseudomonadales > Pseudomonadaceae > Pseudomonas > Pseudomonas sp. GW821-FHT09E12. Next base: position 409,313 of record NZ_JBWKOM010000007.1, read on the forward strand.
ATCACCGGCGAACGGTCCATCGCCAGGTTGAGCTTGACGCTGGCCGGCAGCACCGCCTGCAACGCCGGCAGTTGCGCCTTGATCTCGTTGACCGTCTCGATGATGTTGGCCCCGGCCTGGCGGTTGATCACCAGCAGCACCGCCGCGTCGTCGTTAAAGAAGCCGCTGTTGTAGCGGTCCTCGACGCCGTCGCTGACCTTGGCCACGTCTTTCAGGCGCAGGGCCGCGCCGTCCTTGTAGTGGATGATCAGCGGCTCGTAATCCTTGGCCTTCTCCAGCTGGTCGTTGGCCTGCACCTGCCACATCTGCTCGCTGTTCTCCACCGAGCCCTTGGGCCGGCGCACGTTGGCCTCGGCGATGGTCTTGCGCACATCGTCGAGGGCCACGCCGTACTGGTTGAGCAACTGCGGCTCGAGCTCGATGCGCACCGCCGGCAGCGAACTACCGCCGATCTGCACCTCGCCCACCCCGGACACCTGGGACAGGCTCTGGGACAGGATGGTCGAGGCCAGGTCGTAGAGCTGGCCCTTCTCCAGCACATCGGAGGTCAGCGACAGCACCATGATCGGCGCCTGGGACGGGTTGACCTTCTTGTAGGTGGGCATGCTGCGCATGCCGCTGGGCAGCAGGTTGCGCGAGGCGTTGATCGCCGCCTGCACTTCCCGCGCCGCGCCGTTGATGTCGCGGTCCAGGTCGAATTGCAGGATGACCCGGGTCGAACCCTGGCTGGAGCGGCTGCTCATGGTGTTGACCCCGGCGATTGCGCCGAAGGAACGCTCCAGGGGCGTGGCCACGGTGGACGCCATCACCTCGGGGCTGGCCCCCGGCAGGCTGGCCTGGACCACGATCACCGGGAAGTCCATCTGCGGCAGCGGCGATACCGGCAGCAGGCCGAAGCTGACACCGCCCAGGAGCATGATCGCCAGGCTCAGCAACATGGTGGCCACCGGCCGGCGGATAAAGGGTCCGGACAGGTTCATGGCTGCTCTACCGGCTCCGCGGGCTCAGGCGCCGAACGCCAGCGCCGGCCCAGGCGGTCGAAGTACAGGTAGATCACCGGTGTGGTGAACAGGGTCAGGATCTGGCTCAGCAACAGGCCACCGACCATCACCAGGCCCAGGGGCTGGCGCAGTTCGGCGCCGGAACCGGTGGCCAGCATCAGCGGCACGGCGCCGAACAGCGCGGCCAGGGTGGTCATCAGGATCGGCCGGAAACGCAGGAGCGCCGCCTGGTAGATCGCCTGCTCCGGGGCCATGCCCTGGTTGCGTTCGGCGTCGAGGGCGAAGTCGATCATCATGATCGCGTTCTTCTTGACGATGCCAATCAGCAGGATGATGCCGATGATCGCGATCATGCCCAGGTCGTTGCCGCTGAGGATCAGCGCCAGCAAGGCACCCACCGCCGCCGACGGCAGCGTGGAGAGGATGGTGATCGGGTGGATGTAGCTCTCGTAGAGCACCCCGAGCACGATGTACATGGTCACCACCGCCGCCAGGATCAGCAGCAAGGTGCTCGACAGCGAGGCCTGGAACGCCTGGGCCGCGCCCTGGAACTGGGTCTGCACGCCCACCGGCATGCCGATGTCCTGCTGCACCTGTTCGATGACGTTCACCGCCTCGCCCAGGGCCACGCCGGGCGCCAGGTTGAACGACATCATCACCGCCGGGAACTGGCCGATATGGGCGATGGCCAGTTGCGCCTGGCGCTCCTCGACCCGGGCCAGGCTCGACAGCCGCACCTGGCCGCCGTCGGTGGTTTTCACATGGATCTGTTCCAGCGCCTGCGGGCCGATGGTTTCCCCGGCCTGGGCCTGCAACACCACGCGGTACTGGCTGGCCTGGGTGTAGATGGTGGAAATCTGCCGCTGGCCGAAGGCGTCGTACAGCGCGTCGGTGATGTTCGACACCGAGACGCCGATGCGCGAAGCGGCGTCGCGGTCGATCACCAGGTACACCTGCAAACCCTTGTCCTGCAGGTCGCTGGCGACGTCGGTCAGCTCCGGCCTGTGGGTCAGGGCATCCACCAGGCGCCCGCTCCACAGGGCCAGCAGGTCGGCATCCGGCGACGACAGGCTGAACTGGTACTGGGTGCGGCTGACCCGGTCCTCGATGGTCAAGTCCTGCACCGGCTGCATGAACAGGCGGATACCCACCAACTGGTCGACCTGGGGCTGGATGCGCGCGATCACCTCGGCGGCGCTGAGGTCGCGTTCGCGGTGCGGCTTGAGGTTGATCAGCAGCCGGCCACTGTTGAGGGTGGCGTTGTCGCCGTCGACCCCGATATAGGACGACAGGCTTTGCACCGCCGGGTCGGCCAGGATGATTTTCGCCAGGTCCTGCTGACGCTGGCTCATGGCGGCGAAGGACACCGACTGCGGCGCTTCGGAAATGCCCTGGATCACCCCGGTGTCCTGCACCGGGAAGAAGCCCTTGGGCACCACCATATACAGGAACACGGTCAGTGCCAGGGTGCCGACGGCCACCAGCAGGGTCAGCGGCTGATGCTTGAGCACCCACTGCAAGCGGCGCCCGTAGCTGGCGATCAGCCAATCGATCCAGGCGCCGCTGGCACGGTAGAACCGCCCCTGCTCTTCCTCCTTGGGCTCACGCTTGAGCAGGCGCGCGCACATCATCGGCGTCAGGGTCAGGGACACCACCAGGGAAATCAGGATCGCCACCGCCAGGGTGATGGCGAATTCGCGGAACAGCCGCCCGACCACGTCGGCCATGAACAGCAGCGGGATCAATACGGCGATCAGCGACAGGGTCAGCGACACCAGGGTGAAGCCGATCTGCTTGGCGCCCTTGAGCGCAGCCTGCATCGGGCTGTCGCCCTCCTCAATGAAGCGCGAGATGTTCTCCAGCATCACGATGGCGTCGTCGACCACGAAGCCGGTGGCGATGGTCAGGGCCATCAGGGTCAGGTTGTTGACCGAGAAGCCCGCCAGGTACATCACGCCGAAGGTGCCGATCAGCGACAGCGGCACGGCGATCGACGGGATCACCGTGGCGCTGGCCCGGCGCAGGAACAGGAAGGTCACCATCACCACCAGGGCGATGGCGATCAGCAATTCGTGCTGCACATCGGTGACCGAGGCGCGGATGGTCTGGGTGCGGTCGGTGAGCACGGTGACGTCAAGGCCCGCCGGCAGGTTGTCGGTGATGCTCGGCAGCAGCGCCTTGATCCGGTCCACCACCTCGATCACGTTGGCCCCGGGCTGGCGCTGGATATTCAGCAGCACCGCCTGGTTCTCATTGGCCCAGGCCGCCAGACGTTCGTTCTCGGCGCCGCCGGCGATCTGCGCGACGTCTTTCAGGCGCAGCGGCGCGCCATTCTTGTAGGCCAGGATCAGCTCGGCGTAATCCTTGGGCGAGGTCAGCTGGTCGTTGGCGTCGAGCATCGACACCCGGGTCGGGCCGTCGAAGTTGCCCTTGGGCTGGTTGACGTTGGAGGCGCCGATCAGGGTGCGCACGTCCGACAGGTTGAGGCCGTTGGCCGCCAGGGCCTCGGGGTTGACCTTGATCCGTACCGCCTGGCGCTGGCCGCCGGCGATGCTGACCATGCCGACGCCGCTGATCTGCGCGATCTTCTGCGCCATGCGGGTATCGACCAGGTCGTTGAGCTTGGGCAGCAGCATGGTCTTGGAGGTGATGGCCAGGGTCAGCACCGGGGTGTCCGCCGGGTTGACCTTGTTGTACACCGGCGGCGCCGGCAGGTCGCTGGGCAACAGGTTGGTCGCGGCGTTGATCGCCGCCTGCACCTGCTGCTCGGCGACATCCATATTGATGTCGAGGTTGAAGCGCAGGGTCAGCACCGAGGCGCCGCCGGAGCTGGTGGAGGCCATCTGGGTCAGGCCGGGCATCTGCCCGAACTGGCGCTCCAGGGGCGCGGTGACCGCGCTGGTCATCACGTCGGGGCTGGCGCCGGGGTACAGGGTCATCACCCGGATGGTCGGGTAATCGACCTGGGGCAACGCCGAGACCGGCAACAGGCGATAGGCGATCAGGCCGGCCAGGACAATGGCCAACATGCTCAGGGTGGTGGCTACCGGGCGGAGGATGAACAGCCGCGAGATATTCATGCGCCGACCTTGCCCGCCGGCGTCTCGGTGGCCGGCGTGGTCGCCGAACTGGCCGGCTTGCCCTGCAGGTGCTGGGTCGGGGTGGCCGGCACTTCTTCGGTGGTGTTGACCACTTCCACTTCACTGCCGTCCTTGAGGCGGTCGGTGCCTTCCAGCACCACGCGGTCGCCGGCTTCCAGGCCGGCCTTGATCACGGTGGAATCGCCGTTGCTGTCGCCGACCTGCAGCTGGCGGATCTTGACCTTGTTGGCGCCGTCCAGGGCATAGACGAAGGTGCCGTTGGTGCCAAACTGGATCGCCGCCGACGGCGCCAGCACCACGTTTTTCAGGGTGTCGGCAAGCACGCGCACGTTGACGAACTGGTTGGGGAACAGCGCCTGGTCGCGGTTCTCGTAGCGCGCCTTGAACTTCAGGGTGCCGGTGGTGGTGTCGATCTGGTTGTCGAGGCTTTGCAGCACGCCGCTGGCCTGCAGCGCCTGGTCGCCGCGGTCCCAGGCTTCCACCGGCAGCCTGGCGCCGCTGCGATAACGCTCCAGCACCCTGCTCAGGTTGTTCTCCGGCAGGGTGAAGGCCACGCTGATCGGCTGGGTCTGGGTGATGATCGCCAGCGCGGTGGTGTCGTTGGCCGCCACCAGGTTGCCGACGTCCAGCTGGCGCAGGCCGACGCGGCCGGTGATCGGCGCGCGGATCTTGGTGAATTCGAGGTTGAGCTTGGCGTCGTTGACCGCCGCCTGGTTGGTCTTGACCGTACCCTGGTACTGGCCGACCAGCGCCGCGGCGGTGTCCAGGGTCTGCTTGGCGATACTGTCCTGGGCATACAGGCCGCGATAACGCTCGTAGTCGACCTGGGCGTTCTTCAGTTGCGCCTGGTTCTGCAACAGCGTGCCTTCGGCCTGGAGCAAGGCGTTCTGGTAAGGCCGCGGGTCGATTTCCGCCAGCAGGTCGCCGGCCTTGACCATCTGCCCTTCCTCGAACGCCACCTTGACCAGCTCACCGGCCACCCGGCTGCGCACATTGATGGTGTTCAGCGCGGTGACGGTGCCCAGCGCCTTGTAATACAGCGCGAAGTCCCCACGCGTGGCCGGCGCCACCCGCACCGGGATCGGCCCGCTCGCGCCGCCAAACCCCGGCCGCATGGACCCGCTGCGACCGGTGTGTCCGGCCGCGGCCTTTTGCCCGGTGGCATCCTTTGGGGTGGTCGAGGCCGGCCAGAACTTCCAGCACAGGCCGACGATGGCCAACAGGACAAGCAGGCCGAGCAGCCAGCGACGGGAGTTGCGGGAAACGGAGGATTGCATGGAGTGATCAACCATTGGGCGCGAGGGGATCTTTTTCAGAAGGCTGAAAGATAAGCACTGGCCGGTGTTTAGCAAAGCGCCTTTACCGGCAATTTACCTTGGGCTTACGTTTGCAAGTGTCTGCTAAGCCACTGAAGCACAAATAAAAACGGCCTGGACAGGGCCAGGCCGTGAATAATTGTAAAACCTGTTACTTCAGAACGGCCAAGGCCGCGTCGTAGTTCGGTTCTTCAGCGATTTCCTTGACCAGCTCGCTGTGCAGCACGGTGTCGTTCTCGTCCAGTACCACCACCGCGCGGGCAGTCAGGCCGGCCAGTGGGCCGTCGGCAATGGCCACGCCGTAGTTCTCGATGAACTCGCGGCCACGCAGGGTCGACAGGTTCTGCACGTTTTCCAGGCCTTCGGCGCCGCAGAAACGGGCCTGGGCGAACGGCAGGTCAGCCGAGATGCACAGCACCACGGTGTTGTTCAGGCCGCTGGCCTGGGCGTTGAACTTGCGCACGGAGGTGGCGCAGGTCGGGGTGTCGACGCTCGGGAAGATGTTCAGCACTTTGCGCTTGCCGGCAAAGCTGCTCAGGGTGATGTCGGCCAGACCGGCGCCTACCAGGGAGAACGCTGGCGCCTTGGTGCCAGCTTGTGGCAGTTGGCCGTTGACTTGAACCGGGTTGCCTTTAAGGGTGACTTGAGCCATGAACGGAGTCCTTTTAAACGATTGTCATTGAACAGCTGTAAAGAAAATCGAGAGGCCGGAAGTTAAACATGAAATGGCCCGGCCACCTATGCCCGGGATACAAATTGTAGAACAAGCCCCGAGAGCGGAGCGCAACTCTGGAGGCCGTTGAAACACCGGCGGAACGCGAAAACACTGTAGCCGCTGCCGCAGGCCTTCGGCGATATCGGCACCCCGTGCCCGCGTTGCGGTCGATCGCAGCCTGCTCACGTATAACCACCGTCCATGTCACCGGTATGACCCTCCACATCCAGTGGCGAAAGCTGAACTGGCGCCCGACGCTGATCCGCAGGTCATTGATATCCACGCCCGCAAGGGGGTGATGCGTTCGGGAAAGATCTTCGGGAAGTTGGCGCCTTCAAGACAGAAATCCAGCACCCGGGCCGGGCTGCGACCGGCAATGAAAGTCGTGCGTTCGAGCACAGGCATGCTGGAAAATTCTCTTGAAAATCTCAACAAAACTTAATTAAAAACATCACAAATAGTCTATAATAACCTGTTTTTATTGAATTTATTTAACTTAACAAATCATTTTAACTTAACCACTATAAAAACATGGAAATAATCACAATTCACATGAACCAGAAGGCGCAGCCTGAAACTCCGCTGCCACTCGATTCTGGAGCACGCCGCCCTGCCGCGGATGTGAAAACCTGTCACGGACGATGCCGTCAGCAGGCCTGGCGCCCTCGCCTCGCCAGCGAAACCTGTGTTCTTGATTGACTGCCGGAACTGCTCAGTGAAGGGGTCAGGTATTCGCCCTGACCCCGACGCAGTGGGCAAAAAAGCTCGGGGAGAAACCCCGGCCCTACTGTTTTTTCAGTTTCTGGAAGGACTGATGCAGGTCGGAGGCCCAGCCGTCGATGACGTTTTTCACGTCCGCAGGCTGCATGACCTGGGTGTCGTTCTGCAGCGGCTTGCCGCTGCCCTTGCGCACCACCTGGGCGATCACCTTGTTGTTGCCGCCGTCGATGAACTGCGCCTCGGTACCCAGGGTGGTTTCCTGGTCGCGGATGCCGCTGGCCGTGCTCACCGCCGCCGCCACCAGGGCGATGGGAATGATTTCGTAAGGCTTCAGGCCTTCGGTCTTGCTGCTCACGGCCGTGATCGCCGCGCGCACCACAATCACCCCCGGCCCCGGCGCGGTGGCTAGCGGCAAGTCCTTGCCGATCTCGCGCTTGAGCGCCTCGTCGTAATAGCGGTTGATGCCGTACAAGGTGTTCTGCGGGATCTTCACCGTCGGCTGCGGCTTGGGGTAGAACTGGGTGGGCTCGATATAGACGCTGCGGTACTGCTTCAGGTCCAGCTTGGGATCGACCCAGCGCATCACCTCGACGCCGGACGGCGACTTGGCTTCCTTGAGCTGGCTGTAGTCTCCGAGAAAACCGGAGTACTCGTCGGGTTGGGTGACGTTGCTGGAACAGCCCACCAACCCTAGGGAGGCCAGGCACAGCGTGCTCATCATTGATGCGAGCTTCATAGGGTAACTCCTGTCAGAAATCCGGAAGCGCTGCTGGTTTTAGGAAGTGTAGGTATAGCCAATAGCGGGCATATCAGCACAGCAAAAGCGGATTAATCGCCAAAGCAAGCCAGAGAATTCTTGTTGAATCGAACAGACGGGTGCGGCGTCAAAGCCGCACCTCGCCCCAGCCCGTTACCAGCCTGTCCGTTACCAAGTCGTTCCGCGCCTTGCCGCCGCCTCGCGCAAGGCATTGATGCGCATGGCCTTGAGCAGGGAAAAGGTCCCGGCCAGGATGATCACGGCGCCAAATACGAAGTCGATGCCGTACAACTGGTAGTCCTGCAACGGCCCGACCAGGAATACCCGCACCGCCGCCACGCCCAGCAAGGTAGCAAGAAAGTCGATGGTCGGCTCGTCGCGGTACAGCACCATCAACAGCGGCAGGCACAGCACCAGCAATAACAGCAGCACGATGATCTTGAACGAGCCTTTGCGCTCGATGCTGAAGGCGCACTCGCTGGCGCCGTAGGCGGGATAGTCGCCGGGCTGGACCAGGCTGTTCTGCTCGGCGATGTAGTCCGCCGGGTTGTACAGGCGGGTCGGGGTAAAGGTGTTGGACAGGTTCAGCTGCGTGGTGATGCGCTTGAACGGCAGGTCGACCTGCTCGTTGCCCTTGAGGATGTACAGCACCGGCTTGTAGCCGTAACGGTAGACCTCGAAGGGAAACCGGCTGGACTCGCCGTTGACCCGGATCGGCCGGCTCTCCAGGTCGGCGTAGGCATTCTTGTGCGGCGAACTGAAGTTGCGGTTCAAGGGCTTGACCTTGACCTCTTCAAAGAACAACGGCGGCATGCTGTAGGTGGACTGCAAGGGTTCCAGGCGCAGTTTCAGCGGGTAGCGGCCCAGCTCGTAGCGGTTGTAGGTGCGCTCCGAAACGTTGACCTCCCCCGAGACCTTGAACTCGCCCTGGGTGCTGTTGGTGACCCTGAGCAGCAGGTAGTCGCGCTTGAAGGAATGCGCCGAATCCGCGGCAGGGCCGCACCAGCCGTAGCTGTCGAGAGGGTCGCCGAGGCGCCCGCTGCGGGCATCCTGGTACACATAGAAATAGCCGACCCACAGGGTCAGGAGCAGCAACAACGAAAACAACCCGAGTATCTTTTTAGCAACGCTCACAGCCGCGACTCTCTTCCATGGATGGCCCATGCCAGGCACGCCGGCGACTGATCGCCGGACGCCAATCCCTGGCTCCTTCATAAGAGGTGCGACTCTACCAAAGCGCCATCATCGACCCAAGGACAAATCCCCCTGGCGACCAGACAATGGCCGTTGCCTGCCCTGTTCCCGGGCGACTGTGAGCATCGATCGAAGCGCCGGCCCGGGCAGCGCTGCTCTTCAGCGGCGGCGGATCTCAGCGGCGCCGGAACAGCGGCCGCGGCTCGATCGCCGAGCGCCCGTAGAGCACGCTCATGCCCGCCAGCCCCTTGAGGGCGTCGTCGGCGCATTTGTCTTCGCGGATGGCAAAGCTGTCAAAACCGCATTGGCGCATATGGCTGAGCTGGTCGCGCAGCACATCGCCCACCGCCCGCAATTCGCCCATCCAGCCCAGCCGGGTGCGCAGCAAGTAGGCCTGGCTGTAGGCACGGCCGTCACGGAAGCTGGGAAAGTCCAGGGCGATCAGCGGGATCAGCTTGAGCCAGGGTCGCAGGCTTTCCACCTCGTCGTCCGGACCGAGCCAGACCCCGTCCCGCGCCGGCTCGTGCTCGATGCGGCGGATCAGCCAGCGGGCCAGCGGCAGAATCAACGGACCCTGGGGCAGCGGGCCGTCCACCTCGCGCACCAGGCTCCAGGGATCGTCCTCGACCCGCCCGGCCTGGCCATCTTGCAGACGCAGCAGATTATTCATGGTTTTAGTCTCTCGCTCATGGCTGTAATTCCTCGCTCACGGCTGTGCTTTCTATTGCACGCTCGCGCTGCTGGCTCATGGCTGCATCTCCAGCACTTTCGGATAGACCCGCTCCTTGAACGGCTCCAGGCCGATGCGTTGCACGGTATCGACGAACAGCTCTTCGCTCTCCCGGTAACGCACGAAGGTGGCGATGATGCGTTCGATCACCCCCGGCACTTGCTCGGCGCTGAACGACGGGCCGATGACCTTGCCCAGCGCGCTGTGCTTGCCCTGGGCGCCGCCGAGGGTGATCTGGTACCACTCGCTGCCGTTCTTATCGACGCCGAGGATGCCGATATTGCCGATGTGGTGATGGCCGCAAGCGTTCATGCAGCCGGAGATGTTCAGGCTGATGTCGCCCAGGTCGTGCAGGTAGTCGAGGTTGTCGAAACGCGCCTGGATCGCCTGGGCGATGGGGATCGACTTGGCGTTGGCCAGGGCGCAGAAGTCGCCGCCGGGACAGGCGATGATGTCGGTCAGCAGGCCGACGTTGGCGCAGCCCAGGCCCTGTTCGCCGGCCAGCCGCCACAGTTCATGCAACGCGGTCTTGGGCACGTCCGGCAGGACGATGTTCTGTTCGTGGGCGATACGGATCTCGCCAAAGCCGAAGGCCTCGGACCACTCGGCCACCGCCTCCATCTGCGCCGCCGTCACGTCTCCGGGCGGCGAGGCGCTGCCGGGCTTGGTCGACAGAACCACGCTGGCGTAGCCCGGCACCTTGTGCGGCTTGACGTTATGCGCCACCCAGCGCTCGAAAGCCGGCTCCTCGGCCAGGCGGCTGCCGTAGTCGAGATCGGTGACCGGCTGGCGCTCGTAGAGCGGCGGCACAAAGGCACTGGCGACCCGCTGGTATTCGGCCTCGGTCAGTTGCGCCGGGCCGTCCTTGAGGTGCTGCCACTCCTCCTCCACCTCTTTGGCGAAGGCCTCGATACCCAGGGCCTTGACCAGGATCTTGATCCGCGCCTTGTACTTGTTGTCGCGCCGGCCGTGGCGGTTATACACCCGCAACACCGCCTCGACGTAGGACAGCAGGTGCTGCCACGGCAGGCCGTCGCGGATCTGCTGGCTGAGGATCGGCGTGCGCCCCAGGCCGCCGCCGACCATCACCCGCAGCAGCATCTGCCCGCGCCAGTCGCGGTACAGGTACAGGCCGATGTCATGCATCATGATTGCCGCCCGGTCCTGGCGGGCCGAGCAGATGGCGATCTTGAACTTGCGCGGCAGGAACAGGAATTCCGGGTTGATGGTCGACCACTGGCGCAGGATCTCCGCCAGGGGCCGCGGGTCCATCAGCTCGTCGGCGGCCACCCCGGCGAAGGCTTCGGTGGTGATGTTACGCACGCAGTTGCCGGAGGTCTGGATCGCATGCATCTCGACATTGGCCAGGCGTTCGAGGATGTCCGGCACCTGGGCCAGCTCGATCCAGTTGAACTGCATGTTCTGCCGGGTGGTGAAGTGGCCGTAGCCGCGGTCGTAGTCGCGGGCGATGCTGGCCAGGGTGCGCATCTGCCGTGCACTGAGGGTGCCGTAGGGAATGGCCACCCGCAGCATGTAGGCGTGCTTCTGCATGTACAGGCCGTTCTGCAGGCGCAGCGGCAGGAACTCCTCTTCGCTCAGCTCGCCGGCCATGAAGCGTTCGACCTGATCGCGAAACTGCGCCACCCGTTCAAAGACCAGGGCCCGGTCGTACTCGTCATAGTGATACATGTCACGGCCTCATCAGTGCTGACCCCGATCCCGCCCTTGAAGCCGCTGTAATCCTGTAGCCGCTGCCGAGTGCAGCAAGGCTGCGATCGGCTGCAAGGCAGCCGCAAAACCGGTATATGCGCTCTGTCAGCCAGACCGCACCATCCGGGTTGCAAGCGCTCCGTCGGGATGCCGCCCAACTCGTTCGCTGCCTCGCTGCGCTCGGCAGCGGCTACAGGGCCAGGGTGGCCACGGGGTTATGCATTCCAGGGGTGAACCGGGGGGTTTGGTGTGGCGGTGACTATGCACTTGCAGCTCAGGACGTTACAGATTCAGGTAAACACTAAAAAACCGTATCAGCAGCTCTCGGGCCTGTGCTGGCAGGCGGTCAATCTGATCCGTATTAATGCAGTTTTTCTGAGCCTGTTTTGTTTCGCCCGTGCTTTCTACAGTGCATGGCATGCCAGGCCGGGTGGCCTGGCAAGCCTTTGCAACCGTGGAAGCATTGACCATGAGCACAGCAACAATGGAACCGGCCTACAACTACAAGGTGGTACGCCAATTCGTCATCGCCACCGTGGTCTGGGGCGTGATCGGCATGGCCATGGGGGTGTGGATCGCCTCCCAGCTGGTCTGGCCGCAAATGAACCTCGACCTGCCCTGGACCAGCTTCGGCCGCCTGCGCCCGCTGCACACCAGCCTGGTGATCTTCGGTTTCGCCGGCAGCGCCCAGTTCGCCGCCAGTTACTACGCGGTCCAGCGCACCTGCCAGGTGCGGCTGTATTCCGACAAGCTCGCCGCCTTCACCTTCTGGGGCTGGCAGTCGGTGATCCTGATCATGCTGGTCACCCTGCCGCTGGGCTACACCACCACCAAGGAATACGCGGAAATCGAATTCTCCGGCGCGGTGTGGATGGCCGTGGTCTGGGTGGTCTACGGCATCGTGTTCTTCACCACCGTGGTGCAGCGCAAGACCAAACACATCTACGTCGGCAACTGGTTCTTCGGCGCCTTTATCCTGGTGATCGCCATGCTCCACGTGGTCAATCACCTGTCGATCCCGGTGGACTGGTTCAAGTCCTACCCGGTGTATTCCGGCGCCACCGACGCCATGGTCCAGTGGTGGTACGGCCATAACGCGGTGGGCTTCTTCCTGACCACCGGTTTCCTCGGGATGATGTATTACTTCGTGCCCAAGCAGGTCGGGCGGCCGGTGTATTCCTATCGCCTGTCCATCGTGCACTTCTGGGCGCTGATCACCCTGTACATCTGGGCCGGTCCGCACCACCTGCACTACACCGCGCTGCCAGACTGGGCGCAATCGCTGGGCATGGCCATGTCGCTGATCCTCCTGGCGCCGAGCTGGGGCGGCATGATCAACGGCATGATGACCCTCTCGGGCGCCTGGCATAAGTTGCGCACCGACCCGATCCTGCGTTTCCTGGTGCTGTCCCTGGCCTTCTACGGCATGTCGACCTTCGAGGGGCCGATGATGGCGATCAAGACGGTCAATGCCCTGTCGCACTACACCGACTGGACCATCGGCCACGTCCACGCCGGCGCCCTGGGCTGGGTGGCGATGATCACCTTCGGCGCCATCTACCACATGGTGCCCAAGGTCTTCGGCCGTGAGCAGATGCACAGCATCCCACTGATCAACCTGCACTTCTGGCTGGCGACCATCGGCACCGTGCTGTACATCGCCTCGATGTGGGTCAACGGCATCACCCAGGGCCTGATGTGGCGCGCGGTCAACGACGACGGCACCCTCACCTACTCCTTCGTCGAGGCCCTGCAGGCCAGCCACCCGGGCTTTATCGTGCGCTTCGCCGGTGGTGTGTTCTTCCTCAGCGGCATGCTGCTGATGGCCTACAACACCTGGCGCACCGTGCGCGTGGCCGACCCGCGCCTGGCCCTCAGCGACGCCCAGATCGCCTGATCGCCCAAGAGCACGACGCGGGCCACACCCGGCCCGCGTCGCTCATCCCTCCTGCAGCACAGCGAGCCCCCCGATGATCGAATTCGCCCTTGACCTGCTCGGCGTGACCTTCCTCTACCTCAGCATCGGCTACTGCCTGCGCCATCAATCGGCCAAGAGCCTCGACGACGCCAGCCTGATCCCCTTCGCCGACGACCCGGACGTGGCGCGCCGGGTGGAACTGGCCACCGGCAAGAAAATCGACGCCGTGGCGCCGGAACCGCAAACCGCCAGGCCCGGCTGGGGCAATATGGAGGTCTGACCCCGCCTCGCGGCCTGATCGCCACTGCGCGCCAAGGACAACCGATTGGCCAGCGGCCGGGGTTTCGCTTAGTCTTCGCCGCTGACTAAACACGGACGTTTCGAAAATGAGCGGAAAACCAGCAGCCCGGGGAACCGACCCGACGGCCTGGCCGCAGCCCGGCGCGACGACCAGAGCGCCTGCGGCGCGGCGATCGTCGGTGGGGTGTCGGCAACCGTCTTCATCAATGGCCGTAATGCAGCGGTACAGAGCAGTACCGGTAGCCACGGCAGCATTATCGTCGGCGGTTCGGGCAGTGTGATCATTGGCGATACCGTTACAGCGGCGCCGGTCAGCGCGGTGTCGGCGATGCCGAACCTGGCGGCGGCCACAGCGGCCCTAGTGCCTGCCGCTGCCCCACAGGCCGCAGCGCTGGCTGGCGCGCCAGCCGTGGCGGCACTGGCTCCGACCATCCCGGCGGTCGTCGCTGATCCGCGGGCAGCGGCAGCAAAAATTCTCGACGACTTTCAAGCGGCGCCTATGAAGGAGCGGATTTTCAACGATCAGGCTCACCCCATGGGCACCCCGCAAGACCCGTTCGAGAAGAGCAAGATTCACGAGCAGATCGAGGCTCGCCTGGCAAAGGCGCAAGGCGGCAGCCTGAAACGTTTTCATCCAATCAGCCCCTACCCCGACCAGAAAGACACCAGCCTCTGCGGTCCGGCCACCTTCTTCTATGCCTTGCTGATGGACCGTCCCGACCTGTACGCAAAAGCCATCACCGAGCTATGGGAAACGGGTGAAACCACCATCGGGCAGTTGCACATCAAGCCGAGCCACGGCGCCTGCAATCCGAAAAACTTCAGCCGTGGCACAGAAGGCGACCGCATTTGGGCTATCGACTGGATCACCCTGGCCTGCTTGCGCGACAGTGAAAACCTGCTGTTCGCCTATGACGAGCCGGATGACATGTTCTCCGGGATCACCCTGCCCGCCGGGCTCGGAAAATGGTTCAAACAAGCGGGAGCCGAGATTCTTTTCGACAACATCCAGTTCTCGTCCCATATAAACCAGGATCAGTTGAGCGAACTGTTCCAGTACATCCGCCCCGGCACTCATATGGCGACCCTTATCGGTGCGGGGATGCTGGCAGCCAATGCAGGGCAAATGAAAAACCACTGGGTGACCTGGGAGCAACCAGCGAAAACCTTATCCGGCCCCATCACCTCGACCACGGCACCCAGTGACACCATCAGTTCCTCGATGATCTTTTCCTGGGGTGAGTTATTGCATCAGATCCCAGCGGGATCGACCCTGCAGACCATTCTCAAATACATATACGGCGGCCTTGTGTTCAGCAAGATCCCTTGAACAGCTCCCAGGAAACTCCCATGAAGCGCGCACTGATTTCATCTATTGGTCTTTCACTCATGCTCAGCGGTTGTGGGCTGGGATTTCTTCCGGGCTGCTATACCCGCCCGGATCTCACGATGCAGCCAGAGACCCTGCCCACCGCCGTCGTCGGCCAGCCGTTCAGCGTCAAGCTGGAGGTGGTGGGCGCCGATACGCCACTGACCGGTTTTTATATTCACCCCGACCATCCGTTACCCGAGGGGCTGGAGTTGAGTTACCAGAAAAGAACCCATTACGCGCTGATCACCGGTAAACCGCTGACACCGGGCACCTATACCATCAACGCGTATACCAGCAGCTACGGTACTCAATGCACAGGGCAGGAAGCACAGAGGACCTATCAACTCAAGGTGCTGGAAGCTGCGCAGCCCTGATCCCGGGCCCTCACCCACGCTCCCGGGGAATCAGCGCCTGCAGCTGCGACGCCAGGAAGTTGCCGTCGAAGGTAAAGACGTCGGACTCCTTCAGGCCGTTGGCCTGGCGCCATTGCCAGCTGCCGTCGGCTAAGCCCACCAGGGACACGCTGCCGTAACGCGCGGCGGTCAGGCCCATGACCGCCAGGGAAATCTGCCCGGCGGCGCCCATCACATCGGGCACGAACTCCACCGGTTTGCCGGCGATGACGATGGTCAGTTTCTCGGTCTTGAAGGTCGAGGTTTTCACCGGGACGCTGGGGCTGAAGGCCAGGTAGGGTTCCCGGCTCAAGGCCAGCAGGTCCGGCATCAGCACCGGTGCCAGCCACTGCTGGATATGCTCGAACAGCTCGGTGATACGGCTCGCCCAGAGCACCTTCTGGCTTTCGAACAGTTGTTTCTTGTGGGCTTCGCTTTCTGCATAGCGCCGAAGCATCTCGCCCAGTTGCCGTACGTCGTCCATGTTCATGCCTCTTCGAGAAACCGCGGTTGCGGACCTTGAGCATGGCAGATGGGGATGGCGGCGTATGACTAAAAACCTGCGCGGTACTGGCTGGGGGTCAGGCCGAGGACCTTGCGAAAGGCGCTGCCCATATGGGACTGGTGGGCGAAGCCGGTTTCCAGGGCGATGGCGGCGAGCGGCAGGTCGCTGCGTTCGATCAGCCGGCGCGCCGCCTGCACCCGGACTTCGACCAGCCAGGCATGGGGCGTCATGCCGATGGCGCGGGTAAAGTCGCGCAGAAAACGCAGTTCGTTGCGCCCGGTGCAGGCCGCCAGTTCACCGAGCGACAGGGGCTCGGCGTACTGCTGCTCGATCAGCGTCAGCACCCGGCCGAACTCGGTGCGCCTGGCGGCCTTGACCAGCGCTGGGTCGAGGGCGGCCAGGCCGGCGAACTGCAGGGCGCATTGTTCCAGGGCCAACGGATCGCCGGCGGGTTCCAGCAACAGCCGCCGCGCCTGGCGTCCCAGCGCCAGGGCCCGGGCGTGTCCGGGCCGTTGCAGGCGTCGCGAACCGCGGGCGATGCCCAGGGCCTGGGGGTCGGCCAGCCAGCGCAGCAGCAGGTATTCACCGCCCTGGGGCGACTCGGAAAACACCTCGATCCCGGCCGGGGTCAAGGCCAGGGTCCCCGGCCAGCTGTCGAAATCCTCGCGCCGGTCGCTGCCGATGGCATGCACGCCCTGCTGGCGCTCCAGGCTCACACCGAGGCTTTGCCACTGCAGCGGATCGCGCGCACTGTAGGCCGCGCGCGGCAGCAATTGCAGGTCGAGCGTGCCGCCCAGCAGTTCGCAGCGCAGCAGCCCGTGATCCTGGACTTTGTTGCTCAGCACGCCGGGCATGTGAAATTTCTTGATAGATCGCGGGGCTGCGTCACGGGACACTCTCGGCATTCAGGTTTGTCAGCAACAGGAGCTGTGTATGCGCACCATCGGCCTTATCGGCGGCATGAGCTGGGAGTCCAGCGCCGAGTATTACCGCCTTATCAACCAACAGGTACGGGACCGTCTCGGGCCGCTGCGTTCGGCGCGGTTGCTAATGTACAGCGTCGACTTCGGGCCTGTCGAACAGGCCCAGCACGCCGGGCGCTGGGACCTCGCGGCCGGGATCCTGGTGGATGCGGCGCGCCGCCTGGAGGCCGGTGGCGCCGAATGCGTGGTGCTCTGTACCAACACCATGCACAAGGTCGCCGACGAGATTCAGGCCGTACTCTCGGTGCCCTTCCTGCACATCGCCGACCCGACCGCCGAAGCCGCCCTCGAGGCCGGCACCCTCAGCGTGGGCCTGCTGGGCACGGCCTTCACCATGGAACAGGATTTCCTCAAGCAGCGCCTGGTCGATCGCGGCCTCAAGGTGCTGGTGCCGGACGCCACGGACCGCCAGGCCGTGCACCGGATCATCTACGACGAGCTGTGCGTGGGCGTCATCAGCGAGGCCTCGCGCCAGCGCTACCAGCAGGTGATCCAGGCCCTGATGGAGCGCGGCGCCCAGGCCATCATCCTCGGCTGCACCGAGATCGGCCTGCTGCTCAAGCCCGAACACAGCCCCCTGCCGCTGCTGGACACCACCGAGCTGCATGCGCGGGCGGCGGTGGCGTTTGCCCTGGGCGATCAAGAGACATGATCTGTAGCCGCTGCCGCAGGCTGCGATGGTCCGGGCCACGCTGGTCGTAGGACCTCTGGCGCCCGGAAGATCGCCACGCCCGTTCCGGGCGATCGCAGCCTGCGGCAGCGGCTACAGGGGCGAGTCAGGCCTGGAGCGTGCGGCGCAGGCGGGCCATGCTCACGACGTCGACATACTGGCCGTCGCGCACCGCGTAGTCGCGCAGCCGGCCTTCGCTTTCGAAGCCGAACTTGCGGTACAGGTCCAGGGCGGCTTCGTTGTCGGCGAACACCGTCAGTTCTACCCGTTGCAGGTTCATCCAGTT
This sequence comes from Pseudomonas sp. GW821-FHT09E12, assembly GCF_059416085.1. Taxonomy (NCBI): domain Bacteria; kingdom Pseudomonadati; phylum Pseudomonadota; class Gammaproteobacteria; order Pseudomonadales; family Pseudomonadaceae; genus Pseudomonas; species Pseudomonas sp. GW821-FHT09E12. Next base: position 426,983 of record NZ_JBWKOM010000007.1, read on the forward strand.
GTCCGCCACCTCCAGCACCGTCGCCAACAGCCGGCTGCCAACGCCCTGGCCCTGCCATTCCACCGCCACGCCCATGCCGACGCTGCCGCAGTGGGCGCGGCGGATGCGCGAGTATTGCTCGATGCTGCAACTGCCGATCACCGCGCCCTGGTGCAGCGCCACCAAGGCCACCCGCCGTTCGTTGTCCGGCGCCAGGCGATTGCGCCAGACCTCGGCGGACTGAAACGGCATCTGCAGCACCTGGCGGGCGACCGCGGGGTCGTTGTACAGCGCGGTAACGCCCTGCACATGGGCTTCGCTGAAACGTTCGATGACGATGCTGGGGATCTCTGCGGGCATAAGTCTTCCTTGGTTCATGCGATACAGCCGATGAGTGTAGAGCGCCAGCGCCGCGGATGGCGAGCGCCGGGCACAGGGATTCTCTCTGTAGGAGCCAGCTTGCTGGCGATGCCTGCGCCGCGGTGTATCAGGCAGGACGCCATCGCGAGCAAGCTTCGCTCCTACGGAGGCGTGCCGTCGAAGTCGAACCACTCGCTGCGTTCCCGGAAGGTATTGAGGATCAGGTCGACCAGTTGTTGTACTTCGGCGTCGTGCTCCACTTCGGCGTTCACCGCCATCCACACCTGGCGCGCCATGGCCTCGTCGAACAGCCCGGGCAGTGCCGTCAGGCCGCGGTCGAAGCGGCTCATGTAATGAGGCAGCAGGCCGATGCAGGCGCTGCAGCGGATCATCTCCAGCATCAGCTCGTAGGAATGCACCTGCACCACCCCCGCCAGGCGCTGCTCCACCAACTGGTTCCACGGCCGCAGCGGCTCGACCTGACGGTCCTGCTGCCATTGCACCAGCATGTAGTCGGCCAGATCGTCCAGGCTGTCGGGACGCGCCGCGACCCGCGAATAACGCTTGGCGATATGCGGCAGGTAGTCCAGGCGCACCAGCGGCTGCGGCGCGCTGGTGACGAAACTCGGCCCCGGCTTGGGCGAATCCACCCCGCCCAGCCACACCACCACGTCCGCGCTCAGGGCCCGCAGCGACAGCTCGCTGTCGATGGAGATGATCTCCAGGCGCACGCTGGCGTTGCGCCGCAACAGGGCAATCAGGTCGCGACCGAGGATGTCGTGCAGGATCGATTCGGCCACGGCCAGGCGCAGCAGCGGCTGTTCGAGCACCGGTAGCATGCGCTCATGGGCCAGGGCGATCAGTTGCGCCTTGAGCTGCTGGCCTTCGCGGCTGAGGCTCAGGGCGCTGCCCTGGAAGCTGAACAAGGGGCGGCGCAACTGTTCCTCCAGGTGCGCCAGCTGTTTGCGCAGCAGCGTCGACTTGATGTTCAGGCTGCGCGCCGCCTGCATGAAGCAGCCGCAACGGGCGGTGACCAGGAAATACTGGGCCAGCTCCGGCTCGATCCCGGCGGCCAGGGCCAGCCAGGCTTCCCGGGGTTCGGCCTGGGCGATGTAGGGGGTGATGCCCGAGATCGGGACGGGTTCGAGAAAGGACATGAGTGACTCCCTGTCGTGTGGGTGATGGCATCCATTGCACGTTATTCGTAGCAGGTTGGCCGGCGTTGCCATCCATCGCGAGCAAGCTTCGCGCCTACATGGACGGCATTGAACCTGTAGGAGCGAAGCTTGCTCGCGATAGCGGTATCGGCCACACCGCCCTCTACAGCTTCTCCTCCAGCACCTTGTTCAACTGCGCGCCGTCGATACTCAGGGTCGCGGTGTCGAGCATGCCTTCCAGGTAGGCCTTGGCGATCTGTTCCTGGCGCTGCGCCCGCAGGGCCTGGGTCAGGCGTTCGCGCAACTCGTCCAGGGTCGCCGTGCGGGCCGGTTGCTGCTCGGTCAGCCTGAGCACATGAAAACCCGCCGCGCTCTGCACCGCATCGGACACCGCGCCGACCTTCAGGCGCGCCACCGCGCCGCGAACCTCGGGCAGCAGTTGCTGCAACGGCTGCAACCCGGAGTCGCCGCCGCGCCGGGCGCTGTCGGGGTCCTGGGAATACTGGCTGGCCAGGGCGGCGAATTCGCCGGGGGCGGCCTGGGCCTTCTTGCTCAGTTCCTGGGCCTGCTTGCGCGTCGCCTCCAGCGCCTGCGGCTCATTCACCGCGAGGAAGATCTGGCTGACCCGGTACAAGGCCGGGGTCTGCCACTGCGCCTTGCCGGCGTCGTAGGCCTGCTGCAACTCGGCCTCGCTCGGGTAGCCGGCCGGGACCTGGCTGACTGAGCGCAAGTAGTCGCGAAAGACAATCTGTTCAGTGGCCACCCGGGTCTGCAAGGCCACCTCCGGACGCTGGCGCCAGCCCTGGGCATCGGCCTGTTCGAGCACGGCCTTTTCCGCCAGGCGCGTGCGAATCCAGTTTTCCAGGGCCGGGCGATTGCCCCGCAACTGCTCGCGGGACGCCTCGGGCAACGCCGCGAACAGCGCCTTGAGTTCCTCCGGCGCCACCCGCTGGTTACCCAGGCGCGCCACCGCCGGGCCGTCGTCGACCGGGCTGGCTACCGCCACCCTGGGCTGTTGCGCCGCCACCGGATCGCTGCCCGGGCGTACGCCCAGCCACACCGCCAGCGCCACCAGGGCCAGGGCGCCGACACCGACCACCAGGCTTGGCTTCTTCACTGCCCAGGCACCTCAACGACAGCCTCGGCGGCGGCCGCGGGCGCTGCTTCAGGCGTCGTTTCAGGCGCATCGGCCTGGGCCTGCAGGCGCGCGGCGTGCTGGCTGTAGTCGCGCAGGTAGACGATGAATTCCTGCAACAACCGGTCCCAGAGTTCCAGCTGGCTGCGCAGGTGATCGTGGCCGACCCCGGCCACCACCACGTCCATTTCCATCACCAGGAACTCGCCCTGCACCGACAGCCGGGCAAAGCGCCGCGAGGCGTTCCACAGCTCGGCCAGGCCCGCCGGCAACTCGCCCTGGACCCGCAGCGCGCAGCTGAAGGTGAAGTCCACATAGCTGCGCGGTTCAACCCCCGCCGCGTTGCCGAAGCGCACGGCGTAGCCGATGCCCTGGCTGGCGCTGAGCAGTTGCACGATGCCGTTCTGGTCGGTCTGGTTGACCCGGTAGCCGGCCCCTTGCAGCAGCTCGGTGAGGCTCTGCGGGGTGACGCTGGCGATCAGTTGCGCTTGTTCAGTCATGCTCGATTCTTCCCTGGTATTCAGTGGGTGCTCGCTGCCCGTGGGGCATCGAACTGGGTTTTGTACAACTCGTCGCCAAAGCCCTGGGCCAGTTCCTCGAACTTGACCCGGGCGCCGCCGGCGAACGGCTGGCGGATTTTCATCACTTCGGCCACATCGATCTTTTCGTAGGCCGCGAGAATCTCTTTGGCCACGCCATACATCTGCTGATTCTTGACCGAACATTGCTGCACTTGTGTGTCACGCTCGCTCAATTGCGCCTCAAGCCTGGCCCGTTCGGCCTCTTTGGCCCGGGCCATGACCAGCAGCTCGTCATAGGCCTTCTTGAACTTGCCGACCTGCTCGCTGCTGGCGGCCATCTGCGCCTGGGCCTGGCTGTGCAGGTTCTGCTGCTGGCCGGCCAGTTGCTCGGCGACGCCGCGGGCCTTGGCCAGGTCGGCGGTCAGTTGCTTGATCTGCGCCTGCGCCTGTTTGGCCTGGTTCTCGGCGGCGACACGGGCGGCGCTGGCCTGGGCCTGTTCGCTCTGCAGGGCCTGCAACTGCTGGGTGGTGCTGCGCAACTGGGTGCGCAGGCGCTCCTCCATGCCTTCGGCGCTGGCCCCGCTGGCCATCAGCACGCCCAGGGTCAACAACAGACCGCGCCCCAACCACAGGCAGCGCCCTGCCCTGGCTCGCGTGTTCATATCGAGACTGTTCATAGCAATGCACCCCTGCGCCCTAGAAGCGCGTGTTGATTTCAAGCTGCAAGACATCGATATCGAACGGCGCGCCGTACACCGCCTCGGAACTCAGCCAGCGGCCGGTGGCGAAGACGTTCTTGGCCAGGCCGTAGTTGCCGCCGAGGAAATAACCCTTGGCGTTGGTGCCGCCGAGGTGGAACGAGGAATCGTTGAAACCGTCAGGCAGCGCATCGGGCTGGATGTACTTGTAGCCGGCGAACAGGTTCCAGTCGCCCTGCCTGGCCAGCTCCAGGCTGTTGCCCAGGGTGAACTGCACCATCCAGGCGTTGGCGCCGCTTTCCAGCTCGCCGTTGCTGTCCAGGTTGTTGACGATCTGGCCTGCGGAGCGCTTGCGCATCTCGCCTTCGTCGTAGCCCAGGTTGTGGATGTAGTTGGCCTGGCTGCGCAGCTTGAAGTTCTCCGGCAGGTCGGCGTCCCACGTAAGGTTCAGGTCCAGCAGGTTGAACTCCGAGGCCAGGCCGACGAACTGCGGCTGCGCGGTGGCGGCCGGGTTGAGCGGGTTGGGCGTGATGTCGCGCAGCAGGAACACGCTGTTGCCCTTCTGCATGAAGGCCACGCGGCTGCCGTCGCTGTCGCAGCCCGGCGCCCCGGCCCAGGGTTCGCAGGCACCGGAGCGCTGGCCCTCGATGTCGTCGAAGCGGTAGTAGGCCAATGCGCCCTTGAGCCGGTGGTTGCCATTGATCGCCCAGTTGGCGCCGATCTGCGCGCCGTACAGCCATTTGTTGTCGCTCTCTTCCTTGTCGAAGCCGTTGCTGGTGGAGGTGTCGTTGGTGTACTCCACCGGGAACGCACCGACCGTACCGAACAGGCCCCAGTCGCGATTGAGCTTGTGGTTGAAGATCGCCGCCACGCCGTCGAAGTTCAGGTCGGTGGAATACAGCAGGTCGGTGGAGAAGAACGGGTTGGCGATCCGCCCGCCGGTCAGGGTCAGCGCGTCGGTGGCCTTCCAGGTCAGGTAGCCCTGGTCGAGCCAGATGTCCTTCTTGCCGAACCCGCCGCCCAGGGTCTGGGTGGTGGACACCGGGTTGTTGTCCGAGCCGGTGCCGATGCGGATGCCGGCGGTCCAGTCCTCGGCGACCTGGGCCTTCATGCCCAGCCGGGCGCGCAGGCGGAACAGGTTCTCGCGGTCCTCGCGGGTGTTGAGCAAGGGCGGCAGGTTGGAGCTGCTGTTGGGGTTGACGTCGTACGGGCCCTTGTCGTTGAGCTTGGCGAAGTCGACGATTTCGTTGCTGTTGCTGTCCGAGTAGTAGCGCGACTCGTCGCGCAGGCGAATGTCGCCGTCGAAACTGATGCGCGACACCCAGTCCGGGAAGGTATTGGGCTGGGCCCAGTTCTCCTGCTTGGCGGTGGCCATGACCTCGGCCTTCACCTGGTCGCGGATCTGGTCGCGGACGATGGCCGGCACGTATTGCACCCGCACATCCCCCGGGGTCGCCGCCGGGCCCGCCGCCACCGCGGTGTTGGCCTGGCGCGCCTGCTGCGCTTCGCGCTCGGCCTGGGCGATCAGGCCGTCGGCCTGTTCCTGTTTCAGCACGCCCTGCTGCACCAGCAAACGGATCAGATTGATCGTGGCGTTTTCCGAGGGCGCAGCGGGCGCGGCCGCTACCGGTCCCACCAGGGTCGCGATGACCATGCCGATCGCCAGGGACAATCGATTCACGTTGGAAATCATTTGCACACAGCTCCTTTTGGCAAAACTTGCATCAGTCGTTCGGTTAACCCGGACGCCGCCCCTGCAGGGACAGGCGAACAGGCAGGGTCAGGGAGGCCGGTGGCCGCTCCGTCAGGTGCGGTGCGCCGCGCAAGGCGGCCAGCACCTGGGTGTCGATTTGCGGGTTGCCGCTGGACTTGACCAGCTCGACCCGGGTGATCTCGCCGACGGCGCTCAGCCAGACGTCGGTTTGCAGCGAAAAGGCCTGGTTGCGCAGGTCCGGGTTTTCCCGCAGCACGCGCTGGAAGGTGAAGGCCAGGAACTGGCTGTAAGTGCCGTTGCCCAGGCGCCCACCGCCGGAGCCGGCCATGCCGCCGCCCTTGCCGGCGCCGATGTTGAAAGCATCGCTGCCGGCCTGGGCATCGCCATCCATCTGCATGGGATTGGCCAGATCGTCCACCGGCGACGGCGGCGCCTCTTCCTCGGGCTTGACCTGCTCCGGCTCCGGGGTCGGTTCCGGTTCGGGCACCTTCTCCTCGACCTGCGGCTCCGGCTCCTTGGGTTTTTCCGGCGGCGGTGGCGGTGGTGGCGGCAGCGGGATGATGGTCGGCACCTTGGGCGCCTCACGGCGCACCCCGCTCATGTCGTTGGCCCACTGCCAGAGCAGCCAGGCGGCGCCGGCCCCCAGCAGCAGGCCCACGCCCCACTTGAGCAGACGCGGCGCCGTGCGGTTCTTCACTGGCGGCAACTGGATAGGTTGTTGTGCGGTCATGGCTCAGCCCTGGCTCGGTTTGCCGGTGACCAGCCCGACCTGGGACAGCTCCAGCCGGCGCAGCAGGTCCAGGACCTCGATGACCTTCTGGTACTGCACCGTGGCGTCGCCGCGCACGATCACCGGGAAGTCCGGGTTCAGGGCCTTTTCCATGCGCAGGCGTTCTTCCAGCTCCGGCAGCGTCACCGGGTAGGCGTCGAGGAATACCTGGCCGCCGTCGTTGACCGAGATCGCCTTGGTCTTGGCCTCGGACAGCGATACCGAAGCGCTGGCCTTGGGCAGGTTGATCTGGATCCCGGAGACCTGGGCGGTGGCGGTGAGGATGAACATCACCAGCACCACCATCAGCACGTCCACCAGGGGCGTGATGTTGATGCTGTCCACTGGCGCGTCGTCATCGTCGTCGTGGGAGGCGTTCACAGAAGCCATGACGTTTCTCCTCAGGCCGGCACGCTGGCGTTATGAACCCGCGCGGGCGCGGCTTCACTGGACTGGCCGGCGCCATGCAACTCGGCCAGGCGGGTGATGAACTCGTCGACGAACACCCGCATGTCGGCGCTGACTTCCTTGTTGCGGGTGATCAGCCGGTTGTAGCCAAACAGCGCCGGGATCGCGACGAACAGGCCCATGGCGGTGGCCAGCAAGGCCGCGGCCATGCCCGGGGCGATGGCGTTGATGTTCACGTCGCCGGCCATGGCCGTGCCGAGGAACACCACCATGATCCCCAGCACCGTGCCCAGCAGGCCGATGTAGGGCCCGCCGGCGATGGCGTTGGACAGGGTCGAGAGCTTGGAACCGAGCTGCTGGTTCTCGCGGGTGCGCACGCCGTCCATGGAGCAGCGGATGGCCTCGATGGTCGCCGCCGAGACCGACGAGGTGTCGGCGCCCTGCTCGCGGCGGGTGCGGATCTCCTGGACCGCCACCTGGTACAGGCGCCACAGCGAGGAATGCTCCAGGCGCTGGGCCAGCTCGCGATCGTCGGCGAACATTTCCAGGCGGGTGCCGACCCGGGCGAACTGCTCGCGGAACAGCTGGTTGGCACTGCTGACGCGGCCGACCATGCGGTTCTTGCGGATCATGATGATCCACGACTGGAACATCATCAGTACCAGCACCGCGATGATCACCCAGGCGTCCACCGGCACGGCCTTGAGCAAAAAGCCCAGGCTGCCGAAACCGAAGCCCGACTGTTCTTCATCGACGCCGTACACCACCAGCTTCGACTCGGCGCCCTGGGCCGCGGCATCGGCCAGCAGCAGGCCGGCGGGACGGGCCACCTTGGACAGGCGCAACTCGTCGATGGCGCCATTGAACGGCAGGAAGGCACTGGCCTCGGCCTCGGCCGCTGCCCCTGGCGTTGATGCCGGCGGCAAATCGGCGCCGATGGCCAGCGGCGAATTGAACGCCGGCAGCGCCACCGCCAGGCGAGCGCTTTCGCGGCCATTGACCAACAGCGCCAACTGGCTGCCCTGGGCGGTCAGGGCCAGGTGCTGCCACTGCCCGGGGTTGAGCGGCTGGGTCGACACCGCGCGCTGGCCGTCGACCTCGACAAAAGGCACGCCCTGGTTGACCCCGATCAGCAGGCTGCTGGCTCCCTCACGCCGGGCCAGCAGCAACTGCTCGCCGCTGGCCTGGTCCAGGCGCAGCCAGGCACTGAAGGTAAAGGCGCCGTCGGCGTTGTGTTGCAGCGACGGGCTGGCCGGCAACAGCAGCGGCTGGCCGTTGAACTGCAAGGCCCGGCCGATCACCCCATCGATGCTCGCGCCGGTGGCGTTCTGCGCATGGTTGCCGTAGGCCGTGGTGTCCTTGGCCGGGGTGCCGTTGGCGCCGTCGAAGTGATAGAGGGCGATGTAGTTCGGGTCGAAGGTCAGCTGGCCGTTGGCGGTCGCCGGGGCCTTCTGGTTGCCGTAGTACATCCAGATGTCCTGGCGCTGGCCGCCCTCCACGTTCGGCACATCGACCCAGACCAGGGCCATGCCCATCAGCGGGTCGAAGCTTTCGATCTGGTGGTTGAACACGGTCTTGTCATCGGCGCTGACGAAACGCAGGTCGGAGCCGTCTTCCTTGACCCCATCGAAGCTGAAGTTGCCGGTGTGCAGGCGCACCAGCAACGCGGTGCGGCCCAGGGCCTGGTTGATGGCCGCGCCTTGCGGCGTGGTGTCGATGGAGATCTGCTTGCGGTAGTGCCAGTCGTCCTGCCACCACGCCTGGGCGGTCGCCGGGAGCACGAAGCCCAGGCAGATCAACAGGGAAATCAGTAAGCGCTGCATGAAAGTTACTCCGTGAAAGATCAAAACGTCGCCTGCACACTGAAGTGCACGCGCGAGTCCTGTTTCTGGGTGTTCGGTCCATCAAGCAGCGGGTAACCCCAGTCCAGGCTGCCGGAAAGCCATTTGCTCAAGCTGGCGCGGGTGCCCAGGCCGACGCTGGCCAGGCTGTAGTCGGCCTCCTGGTCGGGAAGCTCGTCGCGCAGGTACATCCGCGCGCCTTCGGCGAAGGCATAGAAGCGCCATTCGTTGACATAACCGCCCAGGTACTTGGCCAGGGACGGCGTGCGCAGCTCCTGGGAAAACAGGTAGCCGTCGTCACTGGTGCGCTCGGCCGCCAGGTAGCCGCGCACCGAGGTGGCGCCGCCGGCGGAGAACTGCTCGTTGGACACCAGCGGCCCCGAGGCCAGCTGGAACGCCGCCTTGGACCCGGTCTGCCAGTCATTGGCGAAGGTGTAGGTGTAATTCAGGTCGCCCTTGAGCGCGGCGAAACTGGGGTTGGCGCGGTAGCGCTTGTAGTCGAAGTCTTCATCCGAGCTGCCATAGCCGAACAGGCTGCGGGTGCCGGCCACCAGGCTCAGGCCGAGGCCCAGCTGGGAAGTCTCGGTGTAGCGGAAGCCGTTGTAGGCAAAGGTGAACGGTGCGTACTTGAGCGGCACCTTGTCGCTGTCGCCGCCCAGGCTCAGCTCTTCCTCGAAGTCCTTGAAATCCACTCCGACCGAGAACGAATTGGCCCAACTGCCGCTGGCCGGCAGGCTGTAGATCAGTGACAGGCCATAGGAATGGCCCTTGCCCAGCACGTTGCTGCCGCCGATGGTGGCGACGTTGCTGTCGGACTGGTAGCCGGCGAACTGCAGGCTCCAGCGCTCGTTCAGCGGCGCGGTGTAGGAACCGGACCAGACCTTGGCGTTGTCCTGGTCCTCGGGCGAGGTGAAATAGGTCAGGGAAATGCTGTGGCCCAACTGCCAGAGGTTGTTGTAGCCCAGGCTGGTGACCGCCCGCAGGTGCTTGGTGTCGGCGCTGTAGTCATTGTTCAGGCCGACGCTGGCCTGCCACGGGTTCTGGTCTTCCACCTGCAGGTCGACGTCCATGGTGCCGGGGCGCTGGCCTTCGCGGACCAGCGGCATGACCTGGCGCCCGGGGGTCTTGTTCAGGCTCGCCAGCTGGCCCTGGACCTTGGCGAAGTCCGGCACCTCGCCTTCCTGCAGCGCCGGCACCTCGTCGCGGATTTCCACCGGCGAATAATGCTTGGCCCCCACCACCCGCACCCGCCCAACCTTGGTCTCGCTGACCTGCAGGTAGACGATGCCGTCCTCGACCTTCTGCTCCGGCAGCTCGACGAACACCGACTGGTAGCCGCGGGCCTGGTAGACCTTCTGCAAGGCGTCGCGGGCGCCCTCGATATCGCTCAGGGCTTTCTGCGGGCCGAGGAAGGGATACACCGCTTCTTCGATGGCCCGGGCATCGAGCACGGTGTTGCCGCGCACGAAGTACTCATTCACATCCACCAGCCGCGCGGGCGCGGCCGCGCCTTGCGCCGCGCCGCCTTGCGCCGCGCCGCCTTGCACCGGTTCGCCCTCCACCGGGCCGCCCTCCTCGGCCAACAACGGCTGACTCAGCGCGACCAGCGCCAGCCAGCCGCACACCGGCAGCCAGCGCCTGGTCGGCCCCGGCCGCCCCCTATCGAACAGATGCTCCACACCGCCCCCTAGATTTCCAAGAATGTCCAACCGCGTCGAAACCGCCGTCGCCGTCTGTACGGCGTTTGGCCGCCTCAATTGCTCAAGGTCGATGTCGTGGCGTGCTTGGCCAGCCAGCTGTGCAGCAGCGCGAAGTTCAACGAGAACTCGGGCATTTGCAGCAAGGCGCCACAGAACACTTCACCGATGATTTTCTGGATCAGCAGCACCGCCCGCGCATCGTTCAACAGCGTGGCGATATCGCGGCTCAGCACGCCGAGGCTCCAGACCTTGTGGTTCAGGTCCAGGCCGACGAACCAGCGAAACAGCAGGTTGTAATTGAGCTGCTCGTACAACTGCTGCTCGCCAGGCACCGAGTACAAGAGCTGCAACAGCAGGATGTGCATCACCGTGCGTGGGGCGATAAGCATGCCGGGCTCGGCATCCAGGCCCTGGAGAATGTCGCGGTGCTGGTCGAGCAAGGCGTCGATCTGCGGGCGCAGCAACACCAGCGAATGGCCCGGCGGGATGTAGCTCGACACCTCCTTCAAGGCGCCCTGCCAGTCATCCTGGGAAACGATCCAGACCCACGGCGCCCCGTAGCGATAGACCGATACCGGCTTCTTGCGCGCGGCCTCGACTATCTTCGACAACCGCTGGTCCAGCTCCTGCATGCCCACTTTCGCGTAGCGTTCCATAGTCCCCATCACCTCACTCCCGGCGTCCCGCCTCGGCTCAGAACAGTGGCCAGAAGGCCCCCTCAAGCGCGTCACATATCCATGACGGGACTGGCGAAGTGCTACCGAACTTTTGTCACAAAAGCTTCATTCACCCCAGGAAGGTTCGGCCAGGACAGACCTGAGGGCGCCAGGGTGCCTGGCTCGGAAATACGGGATGGAAAGGTGGCGGGTGGTGGCGCGGTGAATGCCACACGGCCGGCATGCGAGAATATCGATCCCTCAACCAGGCTATTTCAGACAAGGACACCCCCATGACAGACCTCAGGCCCACGGAACCCGGGACGGTTGACGCCATCGCCTACCACCGGGCCTCCTCGGCCTTGCAGCGAGCATTTGCCTTGCTGCAGCGGCGCGTCTATCCCGAGCCGGACGAGCCTGAAGACGCCGAAGCCGCCCCGCTGCACGCTCCCGTGTTCGACACCTTCTCGTTCTACATCTGCGCACCCGACCGGGTGCTCAGCTACGCCGCTGTCGCTATGAAGACGATCGAGCATGCCGGCCACACGTTCGACATCGCCGGACTCAGCTGCGTCATGACCGATCCCGCTTGCCAGGGACAAGGCCTGGGCCTGAGGACCGTCGCCGCGGCCACGCGCTGCATGGAACACAGCAACCTCGATATCGGCGTCTTCACCTGCGATCCACCGCTGGCGCGTTTCTATGCCCGGGCAGGCGGCTGGCCCATTGCGCCCGACGTGGTGCTGATCGGTAATCAGAACGAAATGGCGTTACGCAGCGATACGCTGGGTAAAGTCGTTCTGTTGCGCCTGTTTTCACCCAAGGCAATCGCGGCAGCCTCTGTATTGACCAGCGGGACCATCGATCTCGACCTTCCGGATGGACAGTTTTTATAGGGACCGTGTCGGTGAGAGGGGCATTCCACGGCTGAGCGACGACCGGCTGTGTCGGAAGGTGGTGAGCTTCATGGCATTTTCTCGCAAGCTTCGACCGTTGAGCGGCCAAGCCCGAAGGCCCCCATGCCCGACAAAAATACGCCGGACCGATGCAATCCCCGTAGCCGCTGCCGCAGGCTGCGATCGGCCGGAACGGCCGCGACGGTTTCATAAACGCCGAAGATCATCTACACGATTTGTACAAAACCCCGGCTTGCCTGCCCCCGGGCCCGCGCTTATAGTCCGCCGGTCGCCCAGATGGCGATTCGGGTTTGGCGACCTGACAGTAGAGAATGCGCAAGCTGATGGCTTTTTTGCAGCCGTCCGCTCGTCCGCAGAGTCGCGTTATGGCGGCTGTGCGCGGGAGACCTCCGGGTCTGCCGGTTTTCTCTACTGCCGGTTCGCCAACCTGCGTACAGCTGTCACCCTTTCGTTTGGCGACGATTGAGTGATGACCTCAGCAATCAAGTAGAGAGTCTGATCATGGATCGATACATGCCCATCACGGGCCACGACTGCAACATCCCTTCTTTGCTTATAGATACCCAGGCGCCTATCGATGTGCTGCACGATGCGGCCGCTTATCGCATACGCGCGGTGACCCAACTACTGGAAAGTTTTTCGGTAGCGGATGCCCCTAGACGCGAACCTGTTCTGCTTCAGGAACTGACGCTGGTTTGCAGCATCATGCTGCGCGATGGGTGTGATTTGATGGATGTGGCTGGGAGAAAATTACAAGAAGGGCTTTCAGCTTAAGTAGTAGTGGGCGGCGTTAGGCCGCCCATTTATTTAATCCATTAGATAGTTGAACGTACAACCGACTACTCTTCGTCCCAGAAATCCCCGGGCGGCGCATACTCACCATCTTTCAAGATCACACACCAGCCAAAAATCCTGTAAAACATCTCAAGATCTATAACCTGATAAACATCAAGCTCAACTTCTTTCAGAGTTATCCGGCCGAATGCGTAGTGCGTATACTGCCCCCCAACTCCTGCAATAGCTCTTAATTCTAATTCCTTACGATCCCACTCAGAAACAATTCCCGAAACCTCAGGCATAGGATCAAGAAAAGAAACCTCAAACTCTTTAGACACTTTGCACAAACAAGGAATTAATTTCTGCCCAAGTAAAGCATCAGTAGCTAGATTCTTAGGAAATCTAATATTCAATTTCATTTCAAAGCACTCCTAGGAACGACAACCTCACCCGTAAAATTCTTTTCAAAGGTAGTAACAGGACTAAAATATTGACTACCGTGCGAATCACGAATTGCAACAACAGAAACACCATTCCTAGTTGCAACCCCATCTACTACAACAAAGTGAGAGAAGCCAGATCCTCCAGTTTTGTCAACCACCTGAACAACCACTGGAGTTCCGTCTGAAGTGTATCTGGCCAAGTCAGCAACATTTCTGCTCCTAAAGGCACTTGCGGGAACGCCTTCAGACTTCATGAGGCTAGCAACATCCTGAGGAAAAATACCGTCTTTAGAAGGTGCAAGTTTCTGAATAAGGCTCTCCACATCAACCTTTTTCCCATCGTATCCAAAACCATTCCACAAGAGTTATGACCACATGTAGGTATTGGTCCTTGGTTCAGAACCAAACGATCACCATCTCGTGATATCGAATCAGCAAGGAGTGGGTTTTTAGGGCCTGCACCAGCAGCTTCTCCGGCAACCACGGTTCCTTTTGCACCGAGGCTATCGCCCTTATGTCACAGGCCTAAAATCATCAATCGTCTTGTTTTTCTCTTTCAATAGAGACGCAACGAAACCGGGATTGAAAACCATCAAAAATTCAATAGCATCATAAATTTTCCAGCGATGTATTTCGGGATGATCAATTATGGCGACAAGGTGCTTTTCAACAAGAGGCACATACTCTGAGTAGTTTTCACTACTCGCGAAATCAAAAATTTTGGCTATTTCAAACGGTTCACTACTCGCCAAAGCAATGATTTTCGATAGGGGGGAATAGATCTGGACTCTTGCAGCCTCGATATCTCCACGATCAGCCACGTTGGCAAAATACCGAGTCACAGCCAAGAGTATTTGGTGATAAGTGTCGTCGTATCCGTGTAGTCGATGGAAATAGACTCCTTCGATGCCTCCAGGTTTGTCCATTCTCCCCTCCAAGGCAATCAACCCTTCATGAATGCCCCAACTGGTCAGTAACTTCGCAGCCAAGAAGTGCTCCTCATCGTTATTCGCATGACGAAGCAAATCCAGCACGGCGTCAATTCTATCCTGTGGAATATCCTCTGGATCCAAATCTCCTGCACTCACGGCATAATCCGCATGTTCTGGAATGTGATTCAAAAGTTCGTATGTTTTCGGCTCCATAAAAAACCTATTTTTTTACCGTTTTAATATAGTCGACCGGCACACAGCCCTTGATCAAACACTCACCATCGCGCGTAGCGTTCCCCAAATCTCTCTCCGCGTTAATCAACGAATCTTTGTTATTTCGAGATGGGTTGTTTGTATACCTTGCACGAGCCGCATCCACTTTCGATTGCAATTCTGCTGCCACCTGTTGATTCGTCAAAAACTTGGTATCTGGAAGTACACCGGAATCAATGTCCTTCTGCAAGCGCTTTACGTCGATCTCAATTTTATCGGTGCCATAATTTTTCGGATTCGACGTTGCACTTGGATCAGTAACAGATATATACGGCGAATTCTCAGGGTTACCACCACGCACGTGCGTTTGGACGCTGCCAGTCCCATTGATGTTGGGTGGAACCAAATCGCCGTTTTCATTGATATACGCTTTGGGTTTGCCGTTTCCGTTGACTGTTGCGCTGAAATCGTTATCGCTGCGCACAACGATCTGACTTGGCCCTTTTGCACCAACCCACTTCCCACCAACCCACTCAACAGCCTTACCACCAATACCTGCTGTGATCGCCCCAGTAGCGGCGTCGAAGACTATAGAGCCTAACTTATCTGGCGTCGAAAACAGCAACTGGTCACCAGCGCGCTCCAGGCTTTGCGCAGGAATCGGGCTATTGAGCCAGTCAATACCCGCCTTGCCTGCCTGAACGATATTGCCTGGAATATCCGTCAGATGGGTCAGCGTATTGACAGTGTTGTCGTAAACCTTGCCAGGCCAGTTCACAGCCGCATCAACAAAGCCGGCTCCCATTCCACTGGCGATGTATCCCCATTCGTTCGCAGGACCATAGCCAGACCAGACAACCTGACTCTTATCGATGCCGTTCCAGTAGCTGTTTAAAGCCTGCTGGTACTCTTCCCCTGTCATGCCCTGTTGATAGGCAGCCAGTTGTACCTGTCGAGCCTGCTCTGTGCGCTCAAGATTGCGGGCCTTGTCCAGACTGTCCATAGCCTGGGTAATCCTGTTCTGACAGCCTGTAACATCCCCTCCACGCGCCTTGCATCCTTCCCGCGCCTGATCTGCTGCCTCTATCTCCTTATGCAATAGCCAGTTGTACTGCGTTGCATTCTTTGCAACCCAACTACCCTTCTCCATCTTGGCCGCATCAGCATCTGTCTGCCCGGCTGCCGCCAGCACTCCGACGATCTGCGAACTCATGGTCAGCAGGTTTTCATTTCCGCCCACCAATTTGTCCAGATGGGTAACCAGCGCCTCATTCGCCCCCGCCGCCAAAGCACCGGTCTTGAAATCACCTCCGGTAGCCTTAGCCAGTAATCCGCCCACCATCGCGTGAACCGCGATCTTAGGTAACGAACCGTCCGCCAGGACATTTTTGGTGTAGTCACCCACCGCGTTGAAGCTCGCCGCCGCCAGGGTGTTGAACAAGGCACTCTTCAGGGCATCGCTGGCGCTACCGCCCTGTCCAAGGGCCTTGCTCAGCAACATGGAGGTACCGCTCTGCAGCGTCTGATTGGCGGCAAACTGCCCAACGCCACTCCAGGTACCCAGAGAGGGCGGGACGGTGACCTTTCCTATCGCCGTGTTGGTTTCGGTGCCAGTCCATTTATCAAAATAGCCGGCCGTGAGACCCGCGGTAATACCCGAGATTGCATACCCCTTCATCGCATCGGAAGAGGTCACGTCCTTGAATACCGCGCCAAGATTGCCGCGATTATTGACGGCGCTGACTGCTGCGTTTGTCGATGCATTTGCTGCAACAGCACCGACCATGGCGCCTGCGGTACCGCCGCCGGCCATGGCGGCGGCGGCAGGCCCAACCACTGCCGCCATCACAATCGCAATGATGATCTGCGAAGCCGGCCCCAGCCCCGAGTTGCTGTATTTGAAGGACTCGTGAATCTCCTTCACTTGCCGCCAGTCCACATCGCCCCGTGCTTCTGCCTGTTTCAGCCAGGCCAATTGCGGATCGGCCTTCACCATCGCGTCGATGCTCTGGCTGACGGTTTGCTGGTCCACCTGTTTGACGTCGATCTTCAAGCCGTCAACGGCTTTGATCACGATGTCGCCGGCGGCCAGCATCTGCGTCTGGCGCAGGGTTTCGTCGGTATTGCCCTTGCCTTTGGAGGAAACCCAAGCGGCGTTGTTGTTGGTCTTCTCGTGGCTCTCCTGATGCAGATCCTTCACCCCCTCAAAGGTGATCTCCCCACCGCTCTGCAACGTCAGGTCATTGCCGCTTTCCAGCTTGGCCGCCTGATACTTCTGGTCTCCACCGCTGACCAGGGTCAGGTCGCCACCGGTGGTGATTTCGCTGCCGATGTTTTTCACATCGGTGACTTCGTCGCGCTTGGTCTGCTTGCTGCCAAAACTGCCTTTTTTCTTCTTGTCGTACAGCGAGTAATCGCTGTCTTGCGCCGCCAGCAATTCGAGGTTGTTGCCAGCTACCAGGTAGGCTTCGTCGCCGGCAGTGATACGGCTGGAGATCAGCGCCATGTCCTTGCCGGCACTGAGCGAGACATCGCCGCCGGCGTTGAGGGTGGTGGCGATCTGGCTGACGTGGTCTTCCTGACGGGTGACTTTCTTGGTTTTTTCGTAGGAGTGCTGCTCGTCGGCCGCCGAGGACAGTGTCAGGTTCTCGGTGGCCGCCATGGCGATGTTGCGCTTGGCCTCGATTTCGCTGGCGATGGCGTTGATGTCGCGACCGGCCTTGATCGTCAGGTCGCGGCCGGCACTGACCTCGGCGCCGATCTGGGTGATATCGCTGCTGTAGTGCTTTTTACCCAGCACCAGGCTGTTGCTGAGCTCAGTGGACACCAGATTGGCGTCGCGCCCCGCGTTCAGGATCATGTCCCGGCCGCTTTGCAGCACACCGCCAGGGGTGCTGAGGTCACGACCGGCGGAAATGCTCATGTCGTTGGCGGCTTCGACACGCGCGGCGCTGTTGGCGTAATCCTTGTGCGAATAGCCCCGTGCCACGCTGTCCGCCGAGGTGACGCTGCGCTCGTTGAGCACATCGCCGCTAATCGTGGTCATCGTCACATCACGCCCGGCGATGATGCCTCCGGCCTTGTTGACGATGTCGTTGCCCGCCAGCAGGTCCAGGCGTTTGCCGGCCTCGATCAGGCCGCTGTTGACCAGGTTGTTGCCTGCGGTGGCCGACAAGTTGTTGGTGGCGCGCAGGGTGCCGACGTTGTCGAGGTTCTGCCCGGCGATCAGGCTGACATCGTTACCGGCAATCAAGGCACCGGTTGGGCCGAGGCGGCCTTCGGCCTGGGCCATGTACAACACCGGTACCAGCACTTTTTCCCCATTCACTTCGTGCTCTTCGAGCCACACGATGTCGTGGGTCAGCGCCGCGACCTGCTGTGAGGTCAGCGTCACACCCACCGACAAGCCGAGCTGCTGCTTGCTGGTGATGGCGTTGTCCATCAGGTACTTGAAGAGTTTTTCGTCCGAGGTCTGGCCGTCGATAAAACGCTGGCCAGTGCGGGCGACGACCGCCTGCTGGATCAGCTTCTGCTCATAGAAACCATCGCCCAGGCGCTTCTGGCTCTCGTCGGGGTTATAGCCCAGGTTGGCGAGCAGATAGTCCGAGCTCATGAACTGTTTCAGCTCAGTGAGCACCGGATTGGTTTCAATCAGGTACTTCTGCGGATTGGGCTTGAAACTGCTATCCGGCAGGCCCTGCACCCGGGCCAGGGTCTGGCTGGCCACTGGTGTCGCGACCATTGGGCCGGGGGTTTGGCTGTTCCCAGGCGTGGTCACGCCGGTCGAGGGGGCCAGCGGCAGCGTTGGCACGCTCAGGTCCGGCCCCGTGGCAACTGCGCTATGGCTGGCGCCTTCGACCTGCACGGCTCCCACCTGGGTGATCGCGCCAGCATGGCCTTCATAGCCTGGCAACAGCAGGTTGCCGCCATTGTCGGCCGGGGCACTGACATCAATCGCGCTGGCACCCACGTTGCTGTCGGTGACCTGGCGGGTAACCCGGGTCAGTTGCCGATCGCTGGAGGCCACTGGGGCAACATCGGCAATCTGGAAGCTACGCGCCTGAATATCCGGCAGGTTCTGTTGACGCTGGGCGGTGCTGACCGAGGCGCTGCCCATGCTCCAGTCTTGCGGCCCGCTATTGGCCTGGGTCGCCTGCTGCACCGCTGCGCCCTGCCCACTCAAGCGGAACAGGCCGTTTTGCCCTGTTGGTAATGTGAAGCCGGGCAGGCTCAGCGGGTTGACTTGTTGCTGGGCAAGATCAGGCGGGAGCTGAGCGTTCAGACTAACTCGGCCGCTATTATTGGTCCCAGACGCCTTAGTATCAGCCCGCACACCATTTGCAATATAATAATAGTCATTACGAACCACACTATTATTGAAGTTATTCTCGGCTACAACATCAACCTTACCGCCAGCCTGAATCACCGCCGCATAGCTTTGATCACCCGTCGTCAATGGCGTGACTTTATGCAAGCTAGTAATTTCATGATGCGTCACACTTATAAAGTTCGATAAGAACTCCTCTAAATATGGCCGACTTGTCTCAATCTCACTATAACCAGGATTTTCAAACCAATATAGCGCATTAAACATATTTGCGCCTTTTTGGGCCTCCCCGTGCAAATAGTTAGAAGAAGTCATATAGGTACTACTACTTTCTGTTTCTCCAGAAACTACACCAATATTCGTCAGACTCTTAACTCTTGCTAGAAGACCACCTCCAGCAGCGATAGTACTACTGCGATTAAGCAGAGTATCACCATAAAAACCAAGATCGCCACCAGCACCGATACTTGACTCTTTAGAGGCAGAGGTAACCTCCAACTTGTTACGAAGGGCAACCTCAAAAAAACCGTTCTGACGACTCCCACTACAATCAGCCCCATATGAGGGATCACAGGCAATTTCGGTAATACGCCCAGTGTATATACCAGCATCCTTATAGCTAAACTCTGACCGATTATTCTCTATTCTGTTAGCAGCTAGATTCATACTGCCATCGCTTTGAATCGATGATGAGCTATTGACGATACTATTGGCGAGACCACCTACTCCGTCTCGATCAATCTTCAGGTTCGCCAAACTGTAAACATCAGCGTAACTGTTATTGAAGTCGCCAACACGCAGCGACATATTACCGCCACTAAAAATCAAGGCATGGTCATTCGTGAGAGAGTTGGTGGTCAACGTAAGATCCTGAGAACTACCCAACGTCCCATAATTTGTGACACTTGCGGCCAAGAGTTTGAGACCCTCCGTTCCGGTCAATCGTCCGTAATTGATCAGCGAACCGGCGCTCCCCACCTCAGTTGTTCCGCCACTGGATATGCCGCCTGCACTAGCCAACATCAATTGCCCAGCATTCAAGGTCAGGTTACCCAGGCTGCTGACACGCCCACTTCCTGAATAGGTTCCACCGAGGGATATGCTCAAACTGCCGTCGCTGGCAATTACTCCGTCATTTAACCAATTGCCGCCCGTACCGACGAAGCGGTCAGAAGCCAGCAATTGCCCGCTGCCGGTCTGGGTCAGGTTGTTGACGTTGATGGTCAGGCGCCCGGCCTGGATCACGCTGCTGTTGGTCCAGCTGTCGGCGGCGAGCGTCAGCCCGCCTCGGGTGACGAGACTGCCACCGGCATTGGTGACGTTGGCCGTGGCGATATCGAAAGTGCCGTTGCCCACATGCAACAAGCTGCCACCCTGGTTCTGGAAGCTTGCGGCATTCAGGGTCAGGTCGCTGTTGGCGGTTTCCAGTCTGCCGTTGCGGTTGTCGAACAGGCCGCCGATCTGGAAGTCGGTCTTGCCGCTGCCGCCCAGGGCACGCAGCTGGCCGGTCTGGTTGTCGAGGCTGGCGGCACGCACGCTGAGGGTGCTGTCGCTCTCGATGATGCCCATGCGGTTGTTCAAGTGACCATTGAGGCTGAGGTCGACCTGGTGACCGGCGATCTGGCCGTCGTTGTCGCCGCTGTTATCAAAATCATTGCCGCTGACCTTGACCAGGCCTTTGGCATACAGGCCGCCGTTACGGTTGTCGAAGTTGGCGGTGGTGATCAGTGCATCGCCGCCCTGGGCCGAAATGCGCCCGCCGTAGTTATCGATGCCGCCCAATACACTGAGGTTCAGACGCTGAGCCTGAGTGATGCCGCCCTGGCGGTTGTTGGTCAGGTCGTAACCATTTTTCAACACGCCGACGACACGCGCTTCCAGCGCGCCCTTGAGGCTGGCGAGGGTACCGCCGCGGTTATCGAGATTGGTGGCGCTGACCTTGAGATCGCCGTTCTGAGCCAGGAGCCGACCGCTCTGGTTGTCGATATCGCCGGTCACGGCCAGGTTCAACGCGCCCTGGCTTTGCACGGTGCCCTTGGCGTTGCCCAGGCTGGCGGCAGTGAGTTGCAGGTTGCCGTTCTGGCTGTAGATCAGGCCGTCGCCGCTGTTCTGCACAGCACCGGAGCTATTGATGACCAGGGTGTCGTTGCTCGCGACGGTGCCACGATTGCGGTTATCCAGGCCACCGCTGAGCACGCTCAGCAACCCCTGGCTGACCAGTTGGCCGCCCTGGTTGTTGATCTGGCTGCTACGGCTGATCACCAGCGGACCGCCACTGGCCAGTTTGCCATTGGTGTTCGTCAGGTTGCCCAACAGGTCGAGGTTCACCGCACCATTGCTGGCCAGGCTGCCGCCGGAGTTATCCAGGGTGGTGCCGGTAAAGCCCAGCGACTGCTGGGCATTGATGTTGCCGCCGTTGTTCAAGGCCATGGCTTGCACCGTCAGGGCCGCGCCGCTGTCGATCGAACCACCCAGCGCATTGTTCAACAGCCCGCCAACGGTCAGTAACTGGGCCCCGCCGCTGGACAGAATGCCTGCGCTGTTATCCAGGCTGGCCGCCTTGACGGTCAGGGTCTTCTGGCTGACCAGCGCGCCGGCGTTGCTGTTGAGCAAGGCACCGCTGACGCTCACATCCAGGTCGCCACTGCGGCTGGACAGCGTGCCGTTGTTGCGGTTGTCGAGGCTGCCGCCATTGACTGCCAGCCCCTGCCAGCCAGAGATCAGGCCGCCCTGGTTGAGCAAGGTGTCGCCTGTCAGCCCGAGTTGGTTTTGGCTGATCAATTTGCCACCGCTGCTGTCCAGCGTACGACCGATAAGGTTGAAACTCTGGCTGCTGGAAATCTCCCCATTCTGGTTATTCAGGTCGCGCAAGCGGTTGATGCTCAGCGGGCCTTTGGCAATCAGCAAGCCATTGCGGTTGTCGAGGTCACTGCCCGACAGATCGAGGCGCACACCGCTGTCGCCCAGCAGGCGACCGCCATTCTGGGTCAATGCCCCCAGGGTCAAGGCCATGTCACCTTTGGCCGACACTTCCCCGCCGTCATTGGAGTTCAGGCTGTGGGCGGTCAGGCTCAAACCGCCCTGGCTGTTAATCAAGCCGTTGGCGCTGTTGTTCAGTGCCATTGCATTGAGGGTCACGGCACTGCCACCGAGCAGGGTTCCCCCCTGGTTATTCAGGTCAGCGCTGCCGAGTGTCAGGTTCTGCTTCGCGTTGATCAGGCCTTTGTCTCGGTTGCTCAACAGGCCGGCAATATTCAGGTTCAAATCGCCACGGCTGTTAACGGTTCCCTCGGCGTTGTCCAGGCTGGCGGCGCGTACATCGAGGGCCGCCGCGGCAATCTGGCCTTTGAGGTTGCTCAAGGCCTGATTGACCCGCAGGGTCACGGCCTGGTTGCCGAGGAGCTTGCCGTTGCTGTTGTCGAGGCTGTCGGCGACAAGCGCAAAGGCCTGGGCACTGGAGATTTCACCGCCCTGGTTGTCAACGTCCTTGAGGTTGTCGAGCACCAGCGACGGCGCATTGATCAGGCCGTTCCGGTTATTCAGTTGCCCCTGATGCAGGTCGAGGGTGAGGCTCGTTTCGCTGAAGAGCTTGCCGCCCATCTGGTCGAGGCCGGTAACGCTGGCCGTGAGGGCCTTGACGCTGCCGATGCTGCCGCCGTCCCGATTGGTGACCTGGCCGGCGCTGAGGGTCAGGCTGTCGCCACTGTTCAGGCTACCCTTCTGGCTGTTGTCGAAGGCGCCAGTGGTCACGCCGACCACTCCCTTGCCGCTGATCACGCCTTGCTGACGGTTGTCGAGGCTGGCGCTGTGCAGGTCGACGCTGCCATCGCCGACCAATTTCCCGCCCTGGTTGCCAAGCGCACCGCTGACCTTGACCTTCAAGGCGCCTGCGCTCGACAGGCTGCCACCGGCGTTGCTCAGGTTGGCGCCGGTGACATCGAGTGTGCCTTCGCTGCTGATCAGGCCCTGATCGTTCGTCAGGCTGCGGTCCAGACCCAACCGCAGATCCTGCCCACTGAGCAATTTACCGGCGGTGTTATCCAGGGTCTGGCCGTCCAGGGTCAAACCGGCCTTGCCGTCGATCAGGCCCTGATTGCGGTTGAGCACCTGGCCGAGGGTCATGCTCAAGCCCATGGCCGCGATGATCTGACCGCTGTCACTGTTATCCAGGCGGTTGCCGGTCAGGCTGATGCCGGCGCTGCCGGAGAGTTCGCCGCCACGGTTGTCGATATCGCCGACCTCGAGTTTCAGCGCTTTTGTAGCCGCCACCAGGCCATCCTGGCGGTTGTCGAGCGCGCTGGCGGTCAGATTCAGGGCACCGCTGGCGATAAATTCACCGTTCTGGTTGTCGAGGGTGCCGAGGGTGGCCGACACATCGGCCTTGCCGGCCACCGAACCATCGCTGTTGTCGAGACGGTTGGCCGCCAACAGCACTGCCCCGTCGCCGATCAGCGTGCCATTGCGGTTGTTGAAGGTCTGGGCCACGCCCAGATCGACAGCGCCACGGCTGCTGATCATGCCGCGGCTGTTGTCCAGGGAGGCGCTGCGGCTATCGAGGGACGCAGCGGAAACCAGCCCGTCGAGGTTGTTCAGGCGCTGGGCGATGCGCAGGGTCAGGCCCTGGTCGCTCAGCAGCTTGCCGCCGCTGTTGTCGACATTTTGCGCAGCGACGGTGAAGGCCTGGGCGCTGGAAATTTCGCCTTTCTGGTTGGCGACGTCCTTGAGGTTCTTGAGTACCAGTACGGGCCCGTTGATCAGGCCGTTGCGGTTATTGAGCTCACCGTTGTTCAGGTCCAGCTCCAGACGGGTCTTGCTGAAGAACTCGCCGCCTTGCTGATCCAGGCCGGTGACGCTGGCGGTTAGATCCTTTTCACTGGCAATGCGGCCAGTGGCGCCGTTGCTGACCTGGGTGGCAGTCAGCTCCAACGCACCGTCACTGGTGAGGTGGCCGCCCTGGCTGTTGTCCAAGACACCGGTGGTGACACGGGTTGCACCCTTGCCGTTGATCACGCCGTTGTGGCTGTTATCGAGGCTAGCGCTGGACAGGATCAACCCTTGGTCGGTGATGATCGAGCCCCCCTGGTTGAGCACTGCACCCAGGCTGGCCAGCGACAGGGCGCGGGCGCCGCTGAGCTTGCCCGCAGTGTTGTCCAGCGTGGCGATATTGAGGGTCAGAGCCTCTTCGCTGCTGAGCAATCCGGTGTTGTTGAGCAAGGCCCCATCCAGGCGGATATCCAGGCCCTTGAGACCAGAGAAACTACCGCCGGCGTTATCGAGTGTGGTGCCGGTCAGGTGAGCCGCGCCCTGGGCAAACAGCTTGCCCTTGGTCTGGTTGATCAGTTGCGCCACGGTCAGCTGCAGGTCGCTAGCGGACAGCAGCTTGCCACCGTCGCTGTTGTCCAGACGCTGGCCCGTTTGGCTCAGGCTGCTTTCGGTACTGGAGATCTCCCCCGCCCGGTTGTCCACCTGGTCGGCATTGAGGGTCAATGCGTGGGTGCTGCCCACCAGGCCGCCGCGATTGTCGAGGGTCTTGCCAGTCAGCAGCAAACTGCCTTTGGCGACCAACTCCCCCCCCTGCTGGTTCAAGGTGTCGAGGGTTGCGACGAGATCGCCCTGACTGGCGATCCGGCCTTTGCTGTTGGTGACTTCCAGGGCCTTGAGCGTCAACGGACCGACCGCACTGAGCAGGCCGCCGCTGTTGTCCAGTCGCGAGCCTTCATAGTCCATCGCCGCCTTGCCGGTCACCACGCCCTTATCGCGGTTATCCAACTGTCCGACCCGTAATCTCAGGTCCTTATCGACCTGGATCAGCCCTCCCCGGTTATCCGCCAGGTCGCTGCGCAAGGTCAGCCGATCCTTGCCGGACAGGCTGCCGCCACGGTTATCCAGACGGCCGGTGGTCAGCTCGATGCCCCCGCTGGCCCTGAGCTTCCCCAACTCCCGATTGTCGAAGGCTCCAGCAACTGTTGCCGTCAGGCTGCCGTCGACGGCCAGCACCGATCCCCCGGCGCGGTTGTCGAGGCTGTCGACGGTCAGGTTCAGTGCCTTGCCGGAACCGAGCTTGCCGCCGTGGTTATTCAGCGCGCCGCTCAGGTCGACGCCAAGGCCAAGATCACCCGTCAGCTGACCTTGGGTATTGTCCAGGCTCGCCGCCTTGAGGGTCGATAACCCGGCGCTGGACACCCCACCATTGACGTTGCTCACCCCGCCCTCGACATTCAGGGTCAGATCCGAGTCGCTGCCCATCTTGCCGGCCGTGTTGTCGATGCTAGCGGCCCGGACATCCAGGCCATCGGCCGACACCAGTCCCCTGACGTTGTTCAAGGCTTGGTCGATGCGCAGGACCAATGCGTTCTGACTGATCACCTTGCCGTCGGTGTTGTCCAGCGTTTGCGCGGCCAGGGTGAAGCCCTGATCGCTGGAAATCTCGCCCTTCTGGTTCGCTACGCCCTTGAGGTTTTTCAGCAATAACTGGCCCGGCGCGTTGATCAAGCCGCCCTGGTTATTCAGTTGGCCGTTGTTCAGGTCGAGGCTCAGCCCCGTGCTGCTGAACAGTTTGCCGCCTTGTTGATCGAGGCCGCTGACGCTGGCCGTCAGGGCCTTGGTGCTGGAGATGCTGCCTTGGGCGCCGTTGTTGAGCTGGCCGCCGCTGAGGCCGAGCGTATCGCCGCTGACCAGAGTGCCGCCCAGGTTGCTGATGGTGCCCAGGCTGGTGAGCTTCAAGTCCTTGACGCTGGAGAGGTTGCCGCCGTCGTTGTTCAGGCTGCCGACCTTGAGCAGAATGGCGCCATCGCCCTTGAGCGTGCCTCGGGCGTTGAGCAATTGCTCGCTCGCTGCAAGGTCCAGATTGCCCTTGGCGTAGAGATTGCCACCTTGGCCGTTGTTCAACCGCGCAGCCTTGACCTGCACAGCCGCCTGCCCGGACAACTGGCCATCGAGTTGGTTATCGAGTTGTTCGAGCTTCAGGTTGATGTCGCCATTGGCGAGCAGTTTGCCGCCATTGCTGTTATTCAGCGTGGTCCCCGTCAGTTTCAGATAGCCCTGGCTGGAGACGCTGCCACCCTGATTGTCGAGACTGCCGCCCCCCAGGTTCATTCCCTGGACGGCGCCCAGCGAACCGCCCTGACGGTTATCCACTCGGTTGGCATTGAGCGTCAGGACGCCACCGGCGCTGACACTGCCGCTGCGGTTATCCAGCACGCTCGCCGTGTTCAGGCCGAGGCCGCCCTTGCTGACGATCCGTCCCTTGAGCTGGTTGTCGAGACTGGCACTGTCGAGGGCCAGCCAATCGTTCGCTGACAACAGGCCGGCCTGGTTCAGCAAGTGCCCGGTAATCTTCGCTGTCAGGCTCGCACTGCTCTGCAACGTGCCTTGGCTGTTGTCGAGGCTGGCGCTGTTGACCAGCGCAGCGCCGGTGCTCTGGACCCGGCCGCCCTGGTTATTGAAGGCACCGCTGGCATTGATATTCAGAGCGCTACCGGCCGCTATCAGACCGGCGACGTTATCCAGGGAGGCAACATTCAAGGTCACCCCGGCCAGGCTGGATATTTCAGCGCCAGCGTTATCCAGCGCTGCGAGGTTGGCGACCAGTTCACCATTGCTGCTCACCAGCCCACCCTGGCTATTGAGCAACTGGTTGGCATTCAGATTCAGGCTACCGCTGCTCAGCACCCGCCCCTTGTTCTGGTTATCCAGGGTCGCGGCGCTGACGCTGGCGCTCTGCCCCGCACTCAAGGTCCCGCCCTGGTTGTTCAGGGCTTGCGCCGTGGTCACCGTCAGATTGCGACTGGCAATCACGCTCTTGCCGCTGTTGTCGAGGTGCTGCGCGCTCAGGCTGACATCGCCATTGGCATTGCGGCTGTTGTCGGCATTGACTCCGGCTTCGATGATGCCGCTGTTGGTCAGGCGGCCGCCGGCGCTGAGGCTGATGCTGTCGCGCGCGGTCAGGTTTTGTCGGTTGTTCAAGTCGCCCTGGGTTTGCACAGTGAGTGCGCTGCCGGCATGGACCGATCCTTGGGCATCCAGACTCGCCGCCGTGACCTTGACCGCGCCATTGGCCGCCGAGGCGTCGACCATGCGCAGATGGCCATTGGCATCGAGCTGGATATCGCCACCGCTGGCGATCAACTTGCCGTCGAGTTTTACCCCGACCCCGGCCTCGGTGCCCACCAGCCTGATCGCCCCGGCGTACATGCCGCCCAGGGCCGAGGAGTCGATGGCCAATTCCGGCTTGGCGCTGCCGTCGTCGGCGCGGGCCGTGGCGTTCAGGGTGCGGGCGTCGACGTCGTTGCGGCCGGTGACGATGGTCAGGTTTTTCGCCTGGATCTCGGCGTTGATCCTGGCGCTGCGGGTGATGATCTCGAAGCGGTCGACGTTGCTGGCGTTGAGCGTCGCGCCGTCGATGGTCACCTGCCCCTGGTCGACCTGATAACGGCTGAGCTGGCCGTTTTCGATCACCGGCTTGCCGGTGGTCAGGGTGGCTTTCGGGGTGTTGATGAAGCCGCAGCCGTTGCAGCTGATGCCATAGGGGTTGGCGACGATCACATGGGCCGACTGCCCTGCCACTTCGGTGTAGCCGCGCAGCTGGCTCGGGCTGCCGCCGTTGACTTCGTTGAGGATGGTTTGCGCCGCGACGCC
>NZ_JBWKOM010000008.1:0-328744 GCF_059416085.1 Pseudomonas sp. GW821-FHT09E12
CTCGTGCGGGACCCCCCCCCCCCCCCCCCCCCCGGAGAAGGGCTACAGCTGTAGGCAGCTCCCGAACCACAAGGACAGAAGCGCAACTAGGCGCCAGCGTTCTTAAAAAGGAGGCCGGCCTGAAAAGTCGAGAAATAACGTAAAAGTCATGCGCATGAAAAAGCCCAACCTGTGAAGATTGGGCTCAGTCATTGAATTATATGGTCGGGACGGAGTGATTCGAACACTCGACCCCTAGCACCCCATGCTAGTGCGCTACCGGACTGCGCTACGCCCCGACTAGGCGTGTTACTGGGTTTGCTTCTTAACGAAGCGTTCAAGAATATATCGCAAGCTTTTGAAATATGGAAGTATTTTAAAGGCTGAAAATCATTTCTTGAGTACTACCAGAACGTCCTCCAGTTCGGAGATCATCTGACGGATCAATTGCTTGTACTGGGTGGTGTCGTCTTTGGCTTCATCACCGGAAAGGCGCAGGCGTGCTCCACCGATGGTGAATCCCTGATCATACAGCAACGCGCGGATCTGCCGGATCATCAGCACATCCTGGCGCTGATAATACCGGCGATTTCCGCGGCGCTTGACGGGGTTGAGTTGAGGAAACTCCTGCTCCCAATAACGCAGCACATGCGGCTTGACCGCACAGAGCTCGCTGACTTCACCGATGGTGAAGTAGCGCTTGCCCGGAATGACCGGGAGCTCGTCGTTATGACTTGGTTCCAGCATAAGCCTCAACTCGGGCCTTCAACTTCTGCCCTGGACGAAAGGTGACCACACGGCGTGCCGTGATCGGGATTTCTTCACCCGTCTTCGGGTTGCGGCCAGGTCGCTGGCGTTTATCCCGAAGATCGAAGTTACCGAAACCGGACAGTTTGACCTGTTCGTTATCTTCGAGAGCGTGCCTGATTTCCTCAAAAAACAGCTCGACCAATTCCTTGGCCTCACGTTTATTCAGGCCCAGCTCTTCGTAGAGACGTTCGGCCATTTCAGCTTTCGTCAGAGCCCCCATACGTCACTTCCTTAACGTGGCGTTCAACCTTTGTTCGAGCGAGGTGAGGATATTTTGCGTCGTGGAGTTCACCTCATCGTCATTAAGAGTGCGCGATGGATGCTGCCAGGTCAAGCCAACTGCAAGGCTTTTTCTATGAGGATCAATGCCTTTACCCTGGTACACGTCAAACAACCTGAGGTCTGTCAGCCATTCGCCTGCATTCTCACGGATTACATCCAGTACCGCACTGGCAGCGACATCGCGATCAGCCAGCAAGGCCAAGTCACGACGCACTTCAGGAAAGCGCGACAACTCACGGAATTCAGGCATTTTTCCCGAGGCTACTTCGGCCAGAACCAGCTCGAAAACGAAGACCGGACGGTCGAGACCGAGGGTTTTCGACAATTCAGGGTGGATAGCGCCAATATAACCAACCAGACGACCTTCACGCTTGATGCGCGCGGTTTGACCCGGGTGCAACGCAGGGTGCTTGCCAGGCGCGAAAGTGAACGCATCGAGTGCACCGGCAAAACCCAGCACCGCTTCCACATCAGCCTTGACGTCGAAGAAGTCCACAACATCGCGGCCTTGTGCCCAGCCTTCCGGCAGACGGGTACCGCATACCACACCGGCCAGCATCGGCTCTTGCTTCAAGCCTTCCAGTTGACCGACGAAACGCAGACCGCTCTCAAACAGACGGACACGGTCCTGCTGGCGGTTCAGGTTGTGCTGAAGCGCCTTGACCAGCCCCGGCCACAGCGAGGAACGCATGGCAGCCATGTCGTTGGAAATCGGGTTGGCCAGCAACAGCGGCTCGACTCCCGGATTAAACAACTCGAACTGTTTCGGATCGATGAAGCTGTAAGTAATGGCTTCCTGATAACCGCGGGCCACCAGTAAACGACGCAGCTCTGGCAGATCGCTACGAGCTTCGGCCTTGGCTTGTGGAGCCAGACGTGCCTGAGGGTAGCGAACCGGTAGGCGGTTGTAGCCGTACAGGCGAGCCAGCTCTTCGATCAGATCGACTTCCAGGCTGATGTCGAAGCGATGACTTGGCACCTCAACGCGCCACTGCCCTGCTCCATCGGCGGAAATCTTCAGACCCAGAGCACCGAGCAGACGCTCGACTTCTGCCGCTTCGATTTCCATGCCCAGCATCTGGGTGATGCGCTCGGCACGCAGAGTGACCGGAGCGATCGAAGGCAGGTGCTGCTCGCTGACGGTTTCAATGATCGGGCCAGCTTCGCCACCAGTAATCTCCAGCAGCAAGCCGGTGGCGCGCTCCATGGCTTCACGGGCCAATTGCCAGTCCACACCACGCTCGTAGCGATGCGAGGCGTCGGTGTGCAGGCCATAGGAACGGGCTTTACCAGCGACAGCGATCTGGTCGAAGAAGGCACTTTCCAGGAAAACGTCGCGGGTAGTTGCCGTTACGCCGCTGTGCTCGCCGCCCATGACACCGGCAATCGCCAGGGCACGGGTATGGTCGGCGATAACCAGGGTATCGCTGCGCAGGGCCACTTCCTGGCCGTCGAGCAAGACCAGCTTCTCGCCCTCTTCGGCCATCCGCACACGGATGCCACCGTTGATTTCGGCGAGGTCGAAAGCATGCAGCGGTTGCCCCAGCTCCAGCATCACGTAGTTGGTGATGTCTACAGCCGCATCGATGCTGCGTACATCAGCGCGACGCAGACGCTCGACCATCCACAGTGGGGTCGGCTTGGACAGATCAACATTACGGATAACCCGGCCCAGATAACGCGGGCACGCCGCGGGTGCCAGCACTTCAACCGGACGCACTTCGTCGTGCGCAGGTGCCACGGATAGCACCACCGGACGGGCGACAGGCACTGCGTAGAGCGCGCCGACTTCACGGGCGAGCCCCGCCAGCGACAGGCAGTCACCGCGGTTAGGAGTCAGGTCGACTTCAATACTGGCATCGTCCAGTTCCAGGTACTCACGGAAATCCTTGCCTACCGGCGCATCCACCGGTAGCTCCATCAGACCGTCATTGCCCTCTCCCACCTGCAGTTCTGCCTGGGAGCACAGCATGCCGTTCGACTCGACGCCGCGCAGCTTGGCCTTCTTGATCTTGAAGTCGCCAGGCAGCTCCGCGCCGATCATGGCGAAAGGGATCTTCAGGCCCGGACGCACGTTTGGCGCACCGCACACGACCTGGAAGGTTTCCGCGCCATTGTTGACCTGGCAAACACGCAGCTTGTCGGCATCGGGGTGTTGCTCGGTGCTCAGCACCTCGCCCACCACCACGCCACTGAAAACACCGGCGGCCGGCGTTACGCTATCGACCTCAAGACCGGCCATCGACAGACGAGCAACCAGCTCGTCGCGACTTACCTGCGGGCTTACCCAGCCACGCAGCCATTGTTCACTGAATTTCATCCTGCTCTCCTGAAAGATTCGTTACGGGCGTGCGACCTAGCGAAATTGCGCGAGGAACCGCAAGTCGTTGTCGAAGAACAGGCGCAAGTCATTCACGCCGTAACGCAGCATGGCCAGACGCTCGGCGCCCATACCGAAGGCAAAGCCCTGGAACTCTTCCGGATCGATCCCGGACATGCGCAGCACATTCGGGTGAACCATGCCGCAGCCCATGACTTCCAGCCAACCGGTCTGCTTGCAGACACGGCAGCCCTTACCGCTGCACATCACACATTCCATGTCGACTTCGGCGGACGGCTCGGTGAACGGGAAGTACGAAGGACGGAAACGCACTGCCAGTTCTTTTTCGAAGAACACCCGCAGGAACTCTTCGATGGTCCCTTTGAGGTCGGCGAAATTGATGTCGCGATCGATCAGCAGGCCTTCGACCTGGTGGAACATCGGCGAGTGGGTGATATCGGAGTCGCTACGGTACACACGGCCTGGGCAGACGATGCGGATAGGCGGCTGCTGCGATTCCATGGTGCGGACCTGTACCGGAGAGGTATGGGTGCGCAACAGCATGTTCGCATTGAAATAGAAGGTGTCATGCATCGAACGGGCCGGGTGGTGGCCTGGGATGTTGAGCGCCTCGAAGTTGTGATAGTCGTCTTCGACCTCAGGGCCTTCGGCGATGCCGTAGCCGATATGGGTGAAGAACTGTTCAATACGTTCCAGAGTCCGGGTCACAGGATGCAGACCGCCGGAGACCTGGCCACGGCCAGGCAGGGTCACATCGATGGACTCAGCGGACAGTTTGGCAGCCAGCTCGGCTTCTTCAAACAAAGCCTTACGCGTATTGAGAGCCTCTGTAACACGCTCCTTGGCAACGTTGATCAGGGCGCCGACCTGCGGGCGCTCCTCTGCCGGCAAATTCCCCAGGGTCTTCATCACCTGAGTCAATTCACCCTTCTTGCCAAGGTACTGAACCCGGATTCGCTCCAGGGCATTGATATCTTCAGCGCTTTGCACAGCCTCTAGTGCTTGAGAGACCAGCGCATCCAGGTTTTCCATGTACAGACTCCAGATACAAAATAGGGGAAGAGCTTGTAGGCTCTTCCCCTATTTATGACGTTTAACACCTGAGCCCACAGAGGTGAGCCCGGGTGACTGTCGGGGGTACTTAAGCCAGAGTGGCTTTAGCTTTCTCGACAATCGCAGCAAACGCCGCTTTTTCGTTCACTGCCAGATCAGCCAGAACCTTACGGTCGATCTCGATGGACGCTTTTTTCAGGCCGGCGATGAAACGGCTGTAGGACAGACCGTTGATACGAGCACCAGCGTTGATACGAGCGATCCACAGAGCGCGGAACTGACGTTTTTTCTGACGACGGTCGCGGTAGGCGTATTGGCCTGCCTTGATTACCGCTTGCTTGGCAACACGGAATACGCGGGAGCGCGCGCCGTAGTAGCCTTTAGCAAGTTTCAGAATTTTTTTGTGACGTTTACGGGCAATGACGCCACGCTTTACACGAGCCATGAGTTACTTCCTCTATTCTTGATCCAAAAATTAACGAAGGCGCAGCATGCGCTCGACTTTTGCCACGTCAGACGGATGCAGCAAGCTGCTACCGCGCAGTTGACGCTTACGCTTGGTCGACATTTTGGTCAGGATGTGGCTCTTGAAAGCGTGCTTGTGCTTGATACCGTTAGCAGTTTTCAGAAACCGCTTAGCAGCACCACTTTTGGTTTTCATCTTTGGCATGTTCGGATACTCCGCATTCAGTTGATAAACATAATCAGAAGGCCTGCCGTGCCCTGTTGATTACTTCTTCTTTTTCGGGGCGATGACCATGATCAGCTGGCGTCCTTCCATCTTAGGATGCTGTTCGACCGAACCGTACTCTTGCAGGTCAGCTTCAACCCGCTTGAGGAGTTCCATCCCCAGCTCCTGGTGGGCCATCTCACGGCCGCGGAATCGCAAGGATACCTTGGCCCTGTCCCCGTCACTCAGGAAACGTACCAGGTTGCGCAGTTTTACCTGGTAATCCCCTTCCTCCGTCCCTGGACGAAACTTGATTTCTTTTACCTGAATCTGCTTCTGGTTCTTCTTCGCCGCGGCAATCTGCTTCTTCTTCTCGAAGATCGACTTGCCGTAGTCCATCACACGGCAAACCGGTGGGACTGCGTCGGCGGAGATTTCCACCAGATCAAGCTTGGCTTCTTCAGCAATACGAAGCGCTTCATCAATCGAGACGATGCCAATCTGCTCGCCGTCAGCGCCAATTAACCGAACCTCGCGTGCCGAGATATTCTCGTTGATCGGGGCTTTCGGTGCAGCTCGTTTATCTTGTCTCATTTCACGCTTAATAATAATTACTCCGAATCTGGGCGACCACGCCGGGAAACCGCTTGTGCAAGGAACTCCGAGAATTGGGCGACGGGCATCGAGCCCAGGTCAGCACCTTCACGGGTACGCACAGCGACAGTCTGCGTCTCGACTTCCCGATCTCCAATAACCAAGAGATAGGGAACCTTGAGCAAAGTATGCTCGCGGATTTTAAAGCCGATCTTTTCATTTCTCAAGTCAGACTTGGCACGAAATCCGCTTTGGTTGAGGGTTTTTTCCACTTCGAGGGCAAAATCTGCCTGTTTATCAGTGATATTCATCACTACGGCCTGGGTCGGAGCCAGCCACGCAGGGAACGCCCCTTCGTAATGCTCGATCAGAATCCCGACGAAACGCTCGAAGGAGCCGAGGATCGCCCGGTGCAACATCACCGGATGTTTACGGCTGTTATCTTCGGAAACGTATTCGGCACCCAGACGGATCGGCAGGTTGAAATCGAGCTGCAAGGTACCACACTGCCAGACACGACCCAGGCAGTCTTTCAGCGAGAACTCGATTTTCGGACCGTAGAACGCCCCTTCGCCCGGTTGCAGGTCATACGGCAGCCCGGCGCTATCAAGCGCGGCAGCCAAGGCATTTTCAGCGCGATCCCACAGCTCGTCGGAACCCACACGCTTTTCAGGGCGGGTGGAAAGCTTCATTTCGATATCCTTGAAGCCGAAGTCGGCATAGACATCCATGGTCAGCTTGATAAACGCGGCGGATTCAGCCTGCATCTGCTCTTCGGTGCAGAAGATATGCGCATCGTCCTGGGTGAAGGCACGCACACGCATGATGCCGTGCAATGCACCGGACGGCTCGTTACGGTGGCAGGCACCGAACTCGGCCAAACGCATCGGCAGCTCGCGGTAGCTTTTCAGGCCCTGATTGAATACCTGCACGTGACACGGGCAGTTCATCGGCTTGATGGCGTAGTCGCGGCTTTCCGACTCGGTGGTGAACATGTTTTCGGCGTAGTTGGCCCAGTGCCCGGATTTCTCCCACAGGCTGCGATCGACCACCTGCGGAGTCTTGATCTCCAGGTAGCCATTGTCGCGCTGCACCTTGCGCATGTACTGCTCGAGCACTTGGTACAGGGTCCAGCCGTTCGGATGCCAGAACACCATGCCCGGCGCTTCTTCCTGGGTATGGAACAGACCCAAACGCTTACCGATCTTGCGATGGTCGCGCTTCTCGGCTTCTTCGATACGCTGGATGTACGCCGCCAGTTGCTTCTTGTCCGCCCAGGCAGTGCCATAGACGCGCTGCAGTTGCTCGTTCTTGGCATCGCCGCGCCAGTAGGCGCCGGACAGCTTGGTCAGTTTGAAGGACTTGAGGAAACGAGTATTCGGCACATGCGGACCACGGCACATGTCGACGTATTCTTCGTGGAAGTACAGGCCCATGGCCTGTTCGTTCGGCATGTCCTCGACCAGGCGCAGCTTGTAGTCTTCGCCGCGAGCCTTGAACACTTCGATCACTTCGGCGCGCGGAGTGACCTTCTTGATGACGTCGTAATCTTTCTCGATCAGCTGCTGCATGCGCTGCTCGATGGCCGCCAGGTCGTCCGGGGTGAAAGGACGCTCGTAGGCGATATCGTAATAGAAGCCTTCATCGATCACCGGACCGATAACCATCTTCGCTGTCGGATACAGCTGCTTGACCGCGTGGCCAACCAGGTGAGCGCAAGAGTGGCGAATGATCTCCAGCCCCTCTTCATCCTTTGGCGTGATGATTTGCAGGGTCGCGTCGCTGTCGATCAGATCGCAGGCGTCGACCAGTTTGCCATTGACCTTGCCGGCCACGGTGGCCTTGGCCAGACCTGCACCAATGGATGCGGCGACCTCGGCTACGGAAACCGGATGATCGAATGAACGTTGACTGCCGTCGGGAAGAGTAATAGTGGGCATGGCGCCTCCTCTCCTAGTGGTGACCCCTACCAAAGGTCACGTGGGTTGGGATGAGCCAGTACGCGGTTCGATCCAGGCCGTTCGTGACGAACGCCTGCCTCACAGTGGCAGGAGCCTTGCGGCCAACCGGTAAAACGAACCAGAGTGACTGGAGTTCAAATCAGAAAAAAATAGAGGCATAGACCGCGGTGGGATTGAAACTCGCCCAGAGCCTGAAAACACCCAAGCCGGGCATGCTAGCACAGATGAACGGTCATCGCGCCGTACTTCCCACCGGGACCAGCGTATCCGCGCTTTCTTTCGAGAAAGTGAACTTGGTGTGTACGCAAGGCCTCAAATACACCGAGAATCGCCATTCTTGTACCAATCCCAGGAGAGCTCGACTCATGCGCCTCACCCAACTATTCGCCCTTGCCGCCCCTTTCGCCCTGCTGCTGCCTCTGAGCGCGCAGGCCGCCTGGCCAGCCGGGGTACGTGCCGAATACATGAAGGATTGCACGGCTGCCGCCAGCCAGAGCGTTGATGTGAAAAGTGCGGAAAAGCACTGCGCCTGTGGTGCGGACAAGCTCAATGAGAAATTCACTACAGACGAAATCAAACAACTCATGAGCAAGCAGACTCAACCGGATCCGGCGCTGAGAGCCAAGGCCCTGGACGCTATTGCCGCTTGCCGGGTGGTGAAATAAGTCTTTAATGCGCGAGAGACGGTCCTGCTTCAGGCTCGATGCGATCTGAAAACCGGCCTTTTTTCACAATTTACGCAGCTTTTACGGCTTTTTTTATCACCGAATATTTTCGGTGAAAGCCCCTTAAACCGGGGCCTTCAGCCGATCGGAGCAACAAAACGGACTCAACCACCTGGGAATCGGCACGTCCGGGGGGCTCCCAAGTCGAACATTTCGACTATGATAGCCCGGTGTGCCCAGTTGGCCTGAGCAGCACAGTACTACTGAAAATATATGTTTCTTGGAGATACACCATGTCTAATCGCCAAACCGGCACCGTAAAATGGTTCAACGATGAAAAAGGCTTCGGCTTCATCACTCCTCAAGGTGGCGGTGACGACCTGTTCGTACACTTCAAAGCTATTGAAAGCGACGGTTTCAAAAGCCTGAAAGAAGGCCAGACCGTTTCCTTCGTGGCTGAGAAAGGCCAAAAGGGTATGCAAGCTGCACAAGTTCGTCCTGAGTAATTTCTCAGCGAGCTAAAAAAACCCCGTCCATGTGACGGGGTTTTTTATGCAAGGTGCAAAAGCGCTGACGCGATCAGCCGCAGTTGACCCGGGTGACCACCAGATTGGTATCGGTGTTTAGGTTCAGCCGATCGGAACGGTATTCCAGGGTGATCATGTCGTTCGGCTTGAGAATACGGGCGTTCTGCGCACCTGCGCGAGTACGCGCCTGTTCCAGCAGCTCAGGCGAAGCTTTTTTGCCGATGGCGAATTCGGCCGCCTTAGCCTCACAGCGGCTATGGCCGCTCTCGGTCGCTACCGGATCCTTATCCGGCGAAGAAGTGCTGCACCCCGTCAAAACGACTGCAGCCAACAAGGTACCGAATGACGCGAGCTTCCAAGGCATGAAGCCTCCTTTTCAAAAATAAGCAGAGATAGTGCGACAACCGCTCTGACTATTGGTTTCACAAACGGACTGGCCAATGGCCTCTTGGCCAGGCAGCGGGCAAGTCTGCATCAGGTACGGCCACGTTTTCATGCAGCAATCGTGACCGGATATGAACAGCCTCAGTAAATATCGATGTAATCGAATGGTGGCTTCGGCCAGTTCTGTTTCAACGCGTTAAAAATCTGCGTCACCCAGACCTCATCGCTGGCCGCTACCCGCCCGACATAACCGGAACCGGCGGCCCAGGTCTCCAGCCTGAACAGCAGGCCGTCGATGTCCGCGCCACCGACCACGCCCGACGAGATATAGGCAATGCCCGCCTTGGTCACTCGCAACTGGGTATGCACATCGTCACTGGCCGACGCCAGCAACTGGCGCACCGCCTCGAAGGTCAAGGCATCAGGGTTGTTCAAATCGATCTGCACACTGGCACCCTTTGAAAACAGACAATGACCAAGTGTCGCACAGCCCTCCCCTCATGCCTAAGTCGGAGTGCGAAAAGCCCGCCAAGGTGTTTAACTCTACAAAACCGGAAGCCCTCGACAAGCGCCTGTCCGGCCCTATCCTTTCCGAGCTCGCGAGACTTCCATGGCCACCGTGACGATCGACGCCGACATCAAAGCCAAATGGCCCGAAGGCCACTGCTCCTACAGCCCCGGCAGCCCCGAAGAGCTGGCGATCATCGGCATCGACTTACTGATCAGGGAGCTGGGCACCGAAGCGGCCCAGACATTCATCGAGCAGATATTCGAGAAGTATCCCGGCGAGCACTCGGGCACGCCGGGTACAGAGAAGGCGTAACGCCCGACAGGCTGGCACCTGCCGGGAATATCACTTATTTCAGGCGAGCCAGACGCTCGGTCAGCAGATCGAAGAAACCCTGGGCATCGCCATTCTCCACCCAGAACACGTTCTTCTCCTGCTTCAGGCCGTCGTACCAATCGACGATGGTCTGGCCGAAGGTCGGCCCTTCACGGCTGTCGATCACCATGTTGGCCTGGCGCCCACTGAACAGTTCGGGCTTGAGCAGGTAAGCAACGACGGTCGCGTCATGCACCGGACCACCCGGGATGCCGTAGTGCTCCATGTCACCCTTGACGTATTCGTTGAGGATATCGCCCACCACCTTGCTGGCATTGTTGTTCAAGGCCGCGATTTTCTGCAGGCGCGCATCGCTGGTCAGCACCTTGTGGGTAACGTCCAGCGGCAGGTAAGTCAGCTTCACGCCGCTCTTGAGCACCACCTCGGCGGCCTGCGGGTCGGCGAACAGATTGAACTCCGCCACCGGGGTGATATTGCCGCCGTTGAAATGCGCCCCGCCCATGACCACCACTTCCTTGATGCCTTGAGTGATATCCGGTGCCTGGATCAGCGCCAGCGCCAGGTTGGTCTGCGGCCCCAGCATGGCGATGGTGATGCTGTGGGGTTTGGCGGCGCGCAGGGTGTCGATCAGGTAATTGATCGCACTGCCCTCGGCCAGGCCCTTTTTCGGCTCATGCACCGTGACCCCGGAAATGCCTTCCTTGCCGTGAATATTCTCAGCATAGATCGGCGTGCGCAGCAGCGGCTTAGGCGCGCCGGCGTACACCGGTACCTCTTCGCGCCCCGCCCACTCACGGGCCAGGCGCGCATTGCGCGAGGTCTTGTCCAGGCGCACGTTGCCGGCCACCGTGGTCAGCGCGCGGATCTGCAGTTCTTCCGGCGACGCCAGGGCGAACAGCAACGCAACCACATCATCGGCACCCGGATCGGTATCGATGATCAGATCGATTTTTTCTGCCGCATGGGCGCTGGTAGCAGTGAACAGAGACACGAGCAGAACACTCCGGATCAGGTGTTTCAATAGCTGAGCATAGCGGTGCATGGCGCACTCCTTTGCGTGGTTGAACAGAGAGGGGCAACGCTCAGAACGTCACCCCGGCAATCAAAGCGATGTTGCAATAAGGCTGACACTCCCCGGTGCGAACGATTGCCCGCGCCTGGCGGCTGAGCACCTTGAACTCATCGTGGCTCAACAGCTTGCGCGCGCCCAGCGCCCCCTCGACGCTTAACGCCTCGAGCGCTTGCAGGGTCGGGGATTGTCGATCCAGGATCTCCTGCGCCAGCACATGGCCTTCCACCTGCATCTCGCAAAGCACCACCTGCAAGGTGCTGAGG
This sequence comes from Pseudomonas sp. GW821-FHT09E12, assembly GCF_059416085.1. Lineage (NCBI taxonomy): Bacteria > Pseudomonadati > Pseudomonadota > Gammaproteobacteria > Pseudomonadales > Pseudomonadaceae > Pseudomonas > Pseudomonas sp. GW821-FHT09E12. The sequence goes on from NZ_JBWKOM010000008.1 coordinate 11,446, forward strand.
AAATCCGGAATACCCTGGGTCAAGGCCAGGTCGATCAATTCGACGCCCGGCGGTACAGGCAGGCCGGCATCGCCGATGACCACGATATCGCCGTGCCCCAGGGAGGCAATCAGTCGCGACAGGGCGACATTGAGCAAGGGTGTTTTTTTCATGCGGGAGAGAACGCCTGTACGTCGGACAACGTGGGAATGGATGGTTGCGCACCTGGGCGGGTCACCGACAGCGCTGCCGCGACCTGACCGAAACGAATCGCCTCGGCCTCGTTCTTGCCGGCGGCCAGGGCGGCGGCAAAACCACCGACGAAGGTATCGCCGGCGGCCGTAGTGTCGACCGCCTTGACCTTGGGCGCCGGGAAATGCTCGAAGCTCGTGCCATTGGCGAACAGCGAGCCTTGGGCGCCGAGCGTGATGATGACCTTGCCGGCCCCGGCGGCGATCAAGCGGGCGGCCGCGGCTTCGGCGCTCGCCAGGGAATCCACCGGCAAGCCGCTGAGGGCCGCGGCCTCGCTTTCGTTGGGAATCAGATAGTCGATGGACGCGTACCAGTCCGCCGGCAACGGGCCACTGGCCGGTGCAGGGTTGAGGATCACGGTCTTGCCCAGTTCACGGCCGCGCTTGAGGCTATGCCCCACAGTGGGCACCGGCACTTCGAGCTGGCAGATGATTACATCGGCCGCCTGCAGCACCTTGTCGAAGCCGCTGACCACTTCTGGCGTGAGCCGACCATTGCCACCGGCCACGATCACGATCGCGTTCTGACTGCTGTCGTCCACCACGATCAAGGCGACGCCACTGGAGCCAGAGACAGCGGTGACGGCCTGGCAATCGATCCGCTCGGCGAGCAACGCCGAGCGCAATTGCTCGCCGTAGGCATCATCACCGACGCAGCCGATCATCGACACCTGGGCACCCAGGCGGGCCGCCGCCACCGCCTGGTTCGCCCCCTTGCCACCGGAAACCGTGGCGAACGACTGGCCGATCAGGGTTTCACCGGCACGCGGCAACCGCTCGGCCCGAGTGACCAGGTCCATATTGAGACTGCCTACTACCACTACTTTTGCTGGCATACATCGATACTCACAATTCGATTCAACGGTACTCGGCGAATGCGCCGGCCACGGGCGCCGTCGACTCGCGCAGGACAATGCTTGGGGTGACGATACGCTGGTCGGTCGGCAATCCAGGGGTGGCAATGCGGCGCAGCAACAGCTCCGCCGCCTGCTCGCCCAGTTGCAGGATCGACTGGCCAACTGTAGTCAGCGCCGGATACACATAACGACTCATCTGGATATCGTCGAAGCCGATCACCGACAGTTCGCTCGGCACCCGGATATTGCGCTCCGCCGCCGCACGCAGCACACCGATGCCCATCATGTCGTTGCCGGCGAAGATCGCGCTGGGCCGGTTGCGCTCCAACAGCTGGGCCGCCGCGTGATAACCGCCGGTACTGGTGAAGTCGCTCTGCAGGATGCGCTGCGCAGGCACCTCCACGCCGGCTTCGCGCAACGCCCGCTGGAACCCCGCCAGACGTAGCTGCGCCACGCTGGTGTAGTCCGGGCCGCCGATGCAGGCGATATCGCGATGGCCCAACTCGAGCAGATGACGGGTCGCCAGATACGCACCGTATTCGTGGTCGATACGCACCAGGTCCGCATCCACCCCTTCCAGCCCGCGGTCGACGATCACCATCGGCGTGCGCACGGCGGCCAGGCCCTTGGCCAGCCCGCCGTCGCCACCGGCCGAGGTCACGATCAGGCCGTCAATGCGTTTTTCCAGCAGCACCCGCAGGTAGCTGCGCTGTTTTTCCGGGTCGTCGTCGGAGTTGCAGAGAATCACGCAGTAGCCGTTGCGCTCGCAATAATCCTCGATCCCTCGGGCCAGCTCGGCGAAATACGGGTTGAGGCTGTTGGGCACCAACAGGCCGATGGTCGCCGTGGTCTTGGCCTTCAGCGAGCGCGCCACGGCGCTGGGCACGTAGTCGAGCTGCTGGATCGCCGCCTCGACCTTGATCCGCACTTCCTCGCTGACCGGACGCGTCTTGTTCAGCACATGGGAAACCGTGGTGTAGGAAATCCCTGCGAGCGCCGCCACATCTTTGATCGTTGCCATGACTCAGCTCCGCCGGCTTGCGCGCTGGCTGCGATAAGTATCCAGTACCACCGCAATCACGATGACCGCGCCGGTGATGATGCGTTTGGTCGGCTCGGTCGCGCCGATCTGCGCCAGCCCCGCGGCCAGCACCGAGATAATCAATACCCCGAAAAAGGTGCTGATCACCGACCCGCGTCCGCCCATCAGGCTGGTGCCGCCGATCACCACGGCCGCGATCACTTGCAGCTCCAGGCCGGAACCGGCATTCGGGTCCGCGGCCTCGAGGCGGGAAATCTGGAACAGTGCGGCGATGCCCGCCAGCAGCCCCATCAGGCTGAACACCAGGATCTTGTAGGGTTTGGGGTTGATGCCTGCCAGACGTACCGCTTCCTCGTTGGTGCCGATGCCGATCAGGTAACGGCCGAACACCGTGCGCGTCAGCACCGCCTGGGCGATGAAGATGATCAGCAAGGCAATGATGAACGATGGCGAGATACCGAAGGCGATCGGATTCGACAACCAGGCGAAGGCATCGCCGATATAGGCGGTGCGCGAACCGGTCATCTGGTAAGCCACGCCGCGGGCCATTTCCAGCACACCAAGGGAGACGATGAACGAAGGAATACGCCAGGCGACAGTGATCGAACCGGTGATGGTCCCGGCCAATGCCGCGCAGCCCATGCCCAGTAATGCCGCCGGGATGACACTCCAGCCCCAGCCGAGAATCGCCACGCTGACGGTGGAGGCCGCCAGGGCCAGCACCGAGCCGACGGACAAATCGATGCCGCCGATGATCAGGACAAAGGTCATGCCCACCGCCAGCACCATCAGGTCCGGGATCTGGTTGGCCAGGGTGCTGAAGGTGTCATAGGAAAGAAAGTGGCTGCTCAGTGTCGAGAACAGCGCAATCATTGCCAGCAAGGCACCGGCCAGCCCCAGGTAGGTGCCGAGGCCGTAATAGTTGCCGCCACGTTTGCCGGCCGAAGATGCAGTTTTCATGGGAGGTCCCTAGGCGCCGCTTCGTTGAGCAACGCATCACGTTTTTGATAGCCGGCGAAAGCGGCGGCAAGCAGTTCATCCTGGGTCCAGCTGTCGCGCTCGAAGGTATCGATCAGGCGCCCGGCGGACAGCACGCCAATGCGATCGCAGATCAACATCAGCTCCCGCAGGTCGCTGGAGACCACCACCAGCGCCTTGCCCTGGCGGGTCAGTTCGCCAAGCAGGCCATAGATATCGAACTTGGCGCCGACATCGATGCCCCGGGTCGGCTCGTCGAACAGCAGCACCGCGCAATCGCGCTCCAGCCAGCGGCCGATGACCACCTTCTGCTGATTGCCCCCGGACAGTTCGGACACCAGTTGCGCGGGCCCCGAACTGCGAATGCGCATGGCATCGATCTGCCGCTGCGCCAATGCCGATTCGTCACGACCATTGACCAGGCCGCCACTGGAGATTTCCGGCATGTTGCCCAGGGCGATATTGGCGCTGATGGATTGCGTCAGCAGCAGGCCTTCACCCTTGCGGTCCTCGGTGATCAGGGCAATGCCGTGGGCCACTGCATCAACCGGCGAACGGATATTCGCCACCTGCGCCGGATAACCCAGGGCCACCGTGCCGCTGTCAGCCTTGTCGGCGCCGAAGATCAGCCGCAACAGTTCGGTGCGCCCCGCCCCGATCAACCCGGAAATACCGAATATCTCGCCGCTGCGCACCTCGAAAGACACGTCCAGAACCTTGTCGGAACGACTCAGGCCGCTGACCGTCAGGGCCGGCGCGCCAATCTTGCGCGGGCCGAGATCGATGTGTTCGCCCAGCTCGCGCCCTACCATCAGGTTGACCAGTTGCTCGCTGTTGTAATTGGCCATCGGCTCGACACAAACCAGGCAACCGTCGCGCAGCACCGCAATGCGCTGCGCGACCCGGGCCAGCTCTTCCAGGCGATGGGAGATATAGATGATGGCCACGCCACGGACCTGTAGACGAGTGATCTGTTCGAAGAGCAACTCGACTTCGCGAGCCGTGAGCATCGCAGTCGGCTCGTCGAGGATCAGCACATGGCAGTCGCCGATCAGGTTGCGCGCGATCTCCACCATCTGCTGGTGGCCAATCCCCAGTTCGCCGACCAGGGTATCGGGGTCGATCGCCTCCAGGCCGACCTGGGCCATGGCTTCGATCGCCGCCTTGCGCAACTGTTTGCGACTGATCCAGCCGCCGAGGCTGGGCAGGTTATCGAGGAACAGATTCTCGGCCACCGATAGCGTCGGCAACAGGTTGAGTTCCTGCATGACCATGCGGATGCCCAGCTCTTCGGCCTGGGTGCGACTGCCAGGACGGTAAGCCTGGCCGTTGAAGCGCATCTCGCCGGTGGTCGGGGTCACCAGACCACCAATGATTTTCGACAGGGTGCTTTTGCCCGCGCCGTTTTCCCCGGTCAGCGCCAGCACTTCCCCACGCATCAGCGTCAGGTCGATGCCAGTCAATACCGGTTGCGCATAGGTCTTGCCGATACCGCTGACCGAAAGGACAGCGTTCACAGCGGAAACTGACATAAGAAACTCTCCATGCGCCCGCCTGTTCAGGCGGGCGCCGTTGCGCCACCAGAAAGATTACTGGGTGACCAGCTCAACCGGAGTTTCGATCACGCCATTGGCGCCACCGTCCACCTTCTCGCCCTTGAGGATCTTCAGCGCCGTCTCGATACCGAAGACCGCCTGCTTGGCGGCGAACTGATCGGCGGTCGCCAGCACGCGACCGTCCTTGAGCATCGGTTTGATGGCATTGATGTTGTCGTAGCCGACCACCTTGACCTTGCCGGCCTTGCCCGCCGCGCGCACCGCCGAGACGGCACCGACGGCCATGCTGTCGTTGCCGGCCAGCAGCGCCTTGAGGTTCGGGTATTCGCTGAGCATGGCGGCGGCGACGCGGTTGCCGGCATCGATTTCCCAGTCGCCGGATTGCAGCGAGACCACCTTGATCTGCGCGGCCTCCATCGCATCCTTGAAGCCTGCAGTGCGCTGCTGGGCGTTGGTGGTGGTCGACACGCCTTCGATGATGCCGACTTCGTCCCCGGCCTTCAGGTCCTTGGCCAGGTACTCGCCCACCAGGCGCGCGCCCTTGCGGTTGTCGGGGCCGACAAAAGGCACGCTGATGTTTTTGCTTTTGAGTACGGCCGGATCCAGCTGGTTGTCGATGTTGATCACGGTGATACCGGCGTCCACCGCCTTCTTGATCACCGGCACCATGGCCTTGGAGTCCGCCGGGGCGATCACCAGCGCGTTGACCTTGGAAACGATCATCTGCTCGACGATACGGATCTGGTTGGCGGTGTCGGTTTCATCCTTGATGCCGTTGGAAACCAGGTCGAAATCGGCGGCATGGTCTTTTTGATAAGCCTTGGCGCCGTCTTCCATGGTGAGAAAAAATTCGTTGGCCAGGGATTTCATGACCAGGGCGACCTTGGGTTTTTCCGGGGCCTCGGCGAATGCCGAAGAGAGGGGAAGCGTAGCGGATGCGGCAGCCAGAACAGCGACAGCGAGAAGACGTCCAGCGAATGGCAGCTTCATGGATTCACTCCGATCTTATGATTATTGTGAGCAACGCTTGCGCCGGAGTACGCTCGACAACCTTCAGACCCCGATTAACGCGGCTTGAAGCGAACCTGAGAGGTGTATGACTTTTATCGCCCAGGGCCTGCGCAAACGTTTGCGTAAAACGAACTATGCGAACCCTGCCGCTATTTGTCAACGGGGAAGCCAAGCCCATGAGCCGCCCGGAACGCCAGGACAGACGCCCCGTACGACATCACACAATCATGCGGTGGTACTGACCAGTGTGCCTGACGAAGCGTCCTTACTCAGTTCCTTGACCAGCTTCCCCGCCACTTCCTGCAGCGCGCCGTTGGTATCGACGATCTGGCCTTGAATCGCCATCACCACGGTCGCCTTGGCTTCAGGGGTCGGATAACTCGCCGCCTGGGCAGCGGCCAACTGCTGCTGTTGCTCCTGCAATTGGGCCTGCAGTTCTTTCATGCGCTTGAGCAGCATTTTCACCACCAGGCTTTGATTGTCCCCTTCAGAGCCTTGGGCCTCTGCCTTCTCGGCCTCGGAAGCGGATGCCACTCGCAGCTTGCCCTCTTCATCGACCCCCAGGGCTTGCGCAGCGCTATCGGCGGCGCCCTGGCTCAGAGCCTCGATAGTGGCCGGTGATTTACCGTTGATGGTGATGGCCCCGGCAGCGGGAAAACCGACAGAAATAGACATGTGAGCTCCATAAAGAAACGATCCTTGAAGGGCATCGGCTGCAAGGACCATCTCTTTAATTCAGCTTTTTCCTCATGAAAATCAGAACTGTCGGACAACCGAACGCAAATCTTCCGAGCATTCGGAAAACCGGACAACGAAACAGCCATCGAATCCGATAACTAAAAATAAGTTGATATAAATCATTAAGTTAAAAGAGTTTTGCGACCACAGTCCGGCTGGTACAGATCCTGCTGTTCCCTTTCGCCCGCGGCATTCAGATCTGTCTCGGGTGTATCTAGATGAACCTGCACCAGCACCGTCTCACTACTAGAGAGAAAATAATGAAATCTGCTTTCAACACCCTTGTTCCGGGCGCTTTGGCCCTCCTCTTGCTCCTTCCGACTGCATTGCAGGCCAAGGAAGTCGAAACCAAACAGAAGCTGGCCAACGTGGTCGTGCTCGCTACCGGCGGCACCATTGCCGGCGCTGGCGCCAGTGCCGCCAACAGCGCCACCTACCAGGCCGCCAAAGTCGGCATCGAGCAGTTGATCGCCGGGATCCCCGAGCTGAGCCAGGTCGCCAATGTGCGCGGCGAACAGGTCATGCAGATCGCCTCTGAAAGCATCACCAACGAAAACCTGCTGCAACTGGGCCGTCGCGTCGCCGAACTGGCCGACAGCAAGGACGTCGACGGCATCGTCATCACCCACGGCACCGACACCCTGGAAGAAACCGCTTACTTCCTGAACCTGGTGGAAAAGACCGACAAGCCCATCGTAGTGGTCGGATCCATGCGTCCGGGCACCGCCATGTCCGCCGACGGCATGCTCAACCTGTACAACGCCGTCGCCGTCGCCGGTAGCAAGGAAGCCCATGGCAAGGGCGTGCTGGTCACCATGAACGACGAGATCCAGTCGGGTCGTGACGTCAGCAAAATGATCAATATCAAGACCGAAGCCTTCAAGAGCCCATGGGGCCCACTGGGCATGGTGGTGGAAGGCAAATCCTACTGGTTCCGCCTGCCGGCCAAGCGTCACACCCTGGATTCGGAATTCGACATCAAGACCATCAAGAGCCTGCCTGACGTCGAAATCGCCTATGGCTATGGCAACGTCAGCGACACCGCCTACAAGGCCCTGGCCCAGTCCGGCGCCAAAGCCATCATCCACGCCGGTACCGGCAATGGCTCGGTGTCTTCCCGCGTAGTGCCGGCCCTGCAGGAGCTGCGCAAGAATGGCGTACAGATCATTCGTTCGTCCCACGTCAATGCCGGCGGCTTCGTACTGCGCAACGCGGAACAGCCTGACGACAAATACGACTGGGTCGTGGCCAACGACCTGAACCCGCAGAAAGCCCGCATCCTGGCCATGGTCGCCCTGACCAAGACCCAGGACAGCAAGGAACTGCAGCGGATGTTCTGGGAATACTGATTGGCCCGCCCGACCTGTTCTGGTCGGGCACCGCTCTACCCCGCACTCGCCCGCCCTGGGCGAGTGCTCCGCCCCGGTTGGCCTGCCCTCTTCTTTATCCCGCAGATAAAAACTCAATCGTTTTGCAGCAATCCGCGGATATCGCTGTCAGAAGAACCTCTTGAATTTTAAGCGGTTGCGAAATTTCCTACAGTAAAATACTGTACGCGCATACAGCTTAATAAGGAATGTTCCGTGCCCGCCGCAGCACCACCAAGCTCTTATGAACGCCTCGGTTTGCGCGTTCAGAAAATCATCAACTCGCCCAACGCACAAAAAGCCAAGGCCGCCCTGATCTTCCGTCAGCCCGACGAAGCGGTCGACGAGTGGGAGCGCCTGCTCGAAGAAATCGCCGAAAACGACAACGTCACCCTCGCCTATCGCGATGACGGCGGTGTGCAGATTTTCTGGGTTGTGCCGAAGGAAGACTGAGTCGATGATTGCCCGCTGTTTTGCTGTGCTGCTGTTTTGCGTTGCCCTGAATGCCCACGCCGATGCGCCCCGCACCTTCAACGAAGCGAAGAAAATCGCCTGGAAGCTGTACGCCCCGCAATCCACCGAGTTCTACTGTGGCTGCAAGTACAGCGGCAATCGGGTCAACCTCGCCGCCTGCGGCTATGTCCCCCGCAAGAACGCCAATCGCGCCGCGCGCATCGAATGGGAGCACATCGTTCCCGCCTGGCAGATCGGCCATCAGCGTCAATGCTGGCAGCAAGGCGGGCGCAAGAACTGCACGCGCCACGACCCGATTTATCAACGCGCCGAAGCCGACCTGCACAACCTGGTGCCGAGCATCGGCGAGGTCAATGGCGACCGTAACAACTTCAGCTTCGGCTGGCTGCCGGCGCGGTCCGGCCAGTACGGTTCATGTCTGACTCAGGTCGACTTCAAGGCCAAGAAGGTCATGCCGCGCCCATCCATTCGCGGCATGATCGCCCGGACCTACTTCTATATGAGCAAGCAGTACAACCTGCGCCTGTCGAAACAGGATCGTCAGTTGTACGAAGCCTGGAACAAAACCTATCCGGTACAACCCTGGGAGCGCCAGCGCAATCAGAGCGTGGCTTGTGTGATGGGGCGTGGCAACGAGTTCGTCGGCCCGGTCAACCTGAAGGCCTGCGGCTGATATCCGTCCGGGTTGCCGATAAACGTCCGGGGCATGGACAGCCCCTCAAGGATGATTGAGCGCCGGCAAGACTGGCCTTGACCCGGCACCCAAAAGAACGGCTTATTGCGCGACGCGGTGCTCGATTACCTGCGGCTCGATATTGCGCTTCTTGGCCTTGGTCAGCTTCTCGACCAGCTCGGCTTTCTTGGCTTCGGCTTCGGCCTGGGAATCGAACGGGCCGATCAGCACCCGATCCTTGCCATCTTCGACGACGACATAGGAAATGATCCCGTGTTCGATCAGCCAGCCGGCCAGATCGCTCGTCGCCTGAGGCAGGGTGCCGGCGACCAGTACATCCCATTGCGGCGTCGTGGCGGTCTGCGGCGGCTGTGCCTGGACAACCGGCGCCACCTTCTTGTCCACCTCGGCATGCTTGCCTTCACCGCATCCCGCCAATGCCAGGACCGCCATCATCATCGCTACTGTGCGCACAACCTACCCCTTGAAAGTCTGAGGCGGCGATTTTAGCACCCCAATCCCCTGCACAAACGCCACAAAATCAGCGCAAAACAAGGAGAATGATATTTATCGCCTCTGTATAGTTGCACCTCGGGAATTAATACAGCGTCTGCGCGTCAGAAAGAGGCACCCACACAGTGGTACTTCGCAGTAATCTATACGCACTACTACCGACATCTGCACTGTCTGAATCAGGTGCCCTACTACTAAGCAATCAAGGAGAAGATCATGCTGATACTCACCCGCAAGGTCGGTGAAAGCATAAATATCGGTGACGACATCACGATCACCATTCTGGGCGTTAGCGGCCAGCAAGTCCGGATCGGCATCAATGCCCCGAAAGACGTCGCAGTCCATCGCGAAGAAATCTACCAACGGATCCAAGCCGGCCTCACCGCCCCGGACAAACGCGAAACACCTTGAGCGCCATGAGCGGCCAGCCCTTTGTCTCATCACAATGGCTGGCGCAGCGTCATCGTTGATTGATTCCCCGCAGCATCCTCCCCCTCTTCATATGGCAGCGGCGCAGTTCAGGCCGCCAGCGCCAGCCCTGGCAAAAGTGCACTACCCAAGCCCTTCACTGATAGCGCTCCATCCCGGCAATCTGTCGATACGACTCGGCCGGGAGAAAGCCCTTCCTCGTTTTTGTATAAATACTCAGTAGCGTGGCAATGAGCAGGAGGAGTAATTTCAAGACCTACCGCCTCCGCGAACCCGCCGAGGCTCCCCCCTTGCCATCGGCAGATGCTTTACGAACAAGGAGCGGTCATATGCAAGAGTTCGCTTACCTTCTGATCACCAACGACCTGAATGCGATGCGGACCATTGCCGCCTGCTCGACGGAGGGGCTCTACGAAGTCAAACGCGGAATATTCACCTTCCGCTCCGAGGCCAACGTCGACTACCTGCACCGCGTGCTGGCTATCGTCAGCGATGAGTTCGGCATCATTCCCGTGCAGCAGGCCGAGTTCAAAACCAACCGGGCCACCATCAGCAAGGCTTTCAGCCAACTCTGCTAGAGCGCGCGGTGCTCGATGACGCGCAACAGCCCGCAGCGAGCCCGAGCACACGCGACTCCTCACCTCATGACTGGCCGAGCATGACCCCACGTGCCATGCCACTGGCCGCCACTACTATCAGCACAATCAGCAGCGCCTGCAGGTGGCTGATGCGCGCAAACAGCGTGGCGCGACCGCTATCGATCGACGCCCCGCGCCCCAGGGCGATTCGCCATTTGATCAGCGCAACCATTGGCCATATTTCGAGCAACAGGATGATGACGAACAAGGTCATCTTGATGTGAAACAGCGGCTGGTGCAGGTAGTAGTCCGTGCCTTTTTCGTAGCCAGCAAAGGCGCGCAGCAAGCCGGTGATCAACAACACCGCGGCGGCCAGCCCCCAGCCATTGTCGGCCAGCAGAGCCCGGCGCACATCCGCCCCTTCGGTGACCACGCGGCGCAACGCTGTACCGCGATTGAGCACCGCCGCAAAGGCGACAGCAAAGGCCAACAGGTGTACGGCTGCGAGAAACCAGTGCATGAGCATCGCTCCACTCTCCATTGACGGATGACAAAAAAAGGCCTGTGAGTATTAGCCCATAACCCGCAGCTTTGCCTTGCCCGACACCCAATAAAAAAGGCGCCCGTCATCGGGGCGCCTCTGTACTGCTCCTAGCCGCGCTCACGCACGACGCTGAACCGCCACCTTGGCCCAAAGGGTGAAGGCGACATCCGGAGTCCAGCCGGCGTTCGAGGTGTGCTCTTGAAAGCACAGATACAGATTGCCCTGATAAGTCACACCATCATCTTTGCGATAGTGATGATTCAACTGCCATTCCGGGTATTGCGGGTCAGGCACCCCGCCAGCGGTCTTGATGTTCAGGTTGGTACTGGGCAGCGACTGATTACCCTGGGCGTCCGTGGCGCTGACAAAGTAGCTGTACAGCGTATCGGTTTTCAGCCCCTCGTCCGTCAAGGTCAGCGAGGCCGTCTGGGCCACCGGCTTGCCATCGCGAAACAGGGTGTAGAACTCGATCGGACGAACACCGTGGGCAGCACTCCAGCTCAAGGTCACGCTGTTTTCTGTCTGCGCGGGAGAAAACAGGTTGCCCGGCGCCGAAGGTCGCTCCTCGCCGCTGCCACCATGGATCAGCGGCGCATAACGATCACGGAACTCCCAGTTGTAACGGACGCCGTACTTGTTGAGGCCGTCATCCCAATTGACCGACCAGGTCATCAGGCCCTTGATCGACAATCCGGCACGATCCAGACGCTTGAAGGCATTGCTCACCGCCGCTGGGTCAATGACATACCCGGTCGCTGCCGCGTCGACGTTGGCCGGCAGACCGATCACGAACTTGTCGGCAGGGATGGCGATATAGCCACGCGTACCGGTGACCAGGCTCTCGGTCAGATAAAACAGAAAGTCTTCCTTCAGCGCGTCGTTGTTCTGGGCAATCCAGGCACCCTGCCCGCCGTTGGCTTCCTGGACCCACAGACCGTCGCCGCCCTGGTTGTAGTATTGCGGCGCGATGAAATCGTAGTAGCCATCCAGCGCCTGGATATAACCGACGTATTTGCCGCCGGTGGCGAGGTAGGGAAACTCCGGCGCCATGCTGATGATGAAGTGCTTGCCCTCGCCTGCGTAGTGATCCTTCACCAGCTTGAGCGCCGCCGGCAGCACGATCTTGTTGTCGGCAAAATCGATGGCGCTTTGCTCGAGGTCGATGTCCAGCCCGTCGAAACCATAGGTTTCCACCAGACGGATGATTTCGTTGGCCAGCGCTTGCTCATTGCCCTTGTGCAACTCGATATGAGCGTCCGCACCGCCAAGGGAAATCAACACCGCCCGCCCCTGGCTGTTGAGCACGCCAACCTGACGCCGGAACTCCTCGTCCGACAGGTTGTAGGGCTTGAAGGTGGGAATGCCGTTGCCCTTCATGAAGGCTACCGCCACCACGTTGTATTCCCTGGGTACATCCACCAGGTCGAGGTTGGCGAACTGCCCCTGCTGGTAGCCGTCACTGGGGCCTGCCGGCCAGTTGTGCCAGAAGCCCATGAGGATCTTCTTGCCTGCAATCGACGGCATCAACGATGCCGAATCATTCGCCTGAGTCTTTACCGCTGCAAAGTTGATCTTGTTCACGTTCTAATCCTTCAGAACCATTTAAAGAGAATGACAACTTCTGCTGTTATTCAAAGTCGACTATTTGAAGTCGACGTCGAACGCCTGATAGAACGCATTGCCGGTGTTGGCGACAATCCACGCCAGAACAATCACGTGATGGCCTTTCTTGTTCTTGGGCAGTGTCACTTGATGTTCGACCTTGGCCTTCATTTCATCGCCGTGCTGGTCATACGGAACTTGTGTGTAGAAGTCCTTGAAGAACGCCTGCGGCTCCAGTTGCGCACGGCTGATACGCTGTCTCGTGTCCCAGCCATCTTTGGTGATGAACCAGCTGTAACCGCGGGTCACATGAGGAGCGGTGTACTCCCACTTGACCTGAAACACCTGCCCCGGATCGACGTTGAGCAACGGCCAGGAGAACGAATGCCCAAGCTTCCTCGACATTTCTTCATTGGTGAAGTTGAGGCAGTCACGCTCGTCGGTCTTGCCGCCGCTGAGGATATGCCCATCAGCCGGTGGCACAACGCTGGCGACGTCGCTCTCGTATGGTTTCTGAAAAGGTCCGCCCACCAGGGCCGGGAAATTTTTACCACCTTCCAACTCATTGACCTGCCAGGTGCCGAGCAGCCCCAGCTCAACGGCGACAGCACCACGGCTGGAGGGGGATACGACACGCCCGTGTTTCGATTGAACCAATGGCTTATTCATTATTGTTCACTCCTTTGATTAGATAAAACTCCTTCTTGAGGAGAACTTTTAAACTAGTCCAAATCAGTGTTTTGTCTACTGATTCCCGCATACAAAATGCCGAGCAAATTGTCGCACCGCAACAAAGCCGGAACATCAACCAATAATTACAGCACAAACCTACAGGGAGAAAGGCAAATAACTTACACAAGCCAATAAATGAATACTCAACTGGCATCTTGTTAATCAACCTTTCAGGAAAAACAATGGAGATCTTCAATAAACCATAAACCCGGCAAGAGCCGGGTTCATGATCTGTTTACTGGATAACGTTCAAAAAGGAATTACAGGCAAGTCGCCAATGCAGCCAGTCTACGCTTGGCGACCCAGTTGTCTTGGACCGCGTAATAATTGACGGTGGTACCCGAAGCCTGCCCCCGAATATCGGCAAAGGACTCCGCCGAACGGGTATAGACCGTGTATCCACCCACCTTGGCAGACTCCAGATAGGCCGACGCATCCACACCGAACACCGCTTCGTCCTGCCAGGCAAACTGCACACACTGCGCCACGATTTGCTCTGCCTTGGCCGACGAGAGCACCTTGTAGGGGCTCTTCGAACGCGCCTCATTCATCGCCGAGCCGGCACACCCCGCCAGCAACGCCACGACCATTACCGTCATCAACACCCGCATCACGCTACCTCGCCGTAAAAACGCGACTGTATCACTCACATGACAAACCATTGGCACTCGGCTGCGAGAAAACCGCTCGCGGACCATTTCGCGCACTGGTCGGAAAAACAAAAACCCGCGCAAGGCGGGCTTCTTCATGAATCGATAACACCTCGGTTAAAGGCGGCGTAAAAACGAACTCACAATACTCTTGGTGGCGGCCGTTGCATCCAGCTCACGGGCAGCCCCATAGGCATGCCAAGCGATGGCCGCAATTTCATTCAAGGGCCGGGCATCCTCGGCATTGGCCACGGCAACCTCGAATACGTGATGCCGCACATTGCCGGCGTCGAACTCCAGGATGTAAAGAGGCTCACTGGCATCCAGCCCTGTCTCCTCACGCAGCTCACGTATCGCGGCAGCAGCGAGAGACTCCCCAGGCTCGACCTTGCCGCCCGGTAAAGACCATTTTGCGCGATCCTTGCGGACAAAAAGAATTTGCCCTCCATGCGCACAAATCACCGTTGCTCTACTCTTCATACCTGCACCCTACCCGACCACATCCTGCCCGTATTGCGCAGGGAACGTGCATACAGACCGAAAACCGACTTAAAAGTGTCACAAAAATGTCATGAAATGCATAAGCATTAAGGATGCCAAAAAGACAACGGCATAGCATGGAACAAAACCCATCCATACAGACGGACACATTCACTTCAAATAAAAACTGCATGCATCTCTATAGGTATCCGTGCATTCCAGGATTGTTGATGAGGAGAAGTCTCGAGACTCTTTCCATGACAATGAGTTCCCAATCCACATGACCTGTTTGTAATGACCGCCGAGATCAAGATGCATATTCAAATATCGGCCACCGGAGGTTACATAGATACAGCTATTTATAAAACCAACTTTATCGACACCTTGGTGAGTCAATACAAAATAGCTTTTCTCGAAGTTGGTAACAGCTTCCATGGCACCGTCAACCAGCACACCTACCCATTCAGCACCCTCACTTTTAGCTGGCGCGCTAAAAATGCCCATCATGCCCTTGATATCTCGCGGCGAAGGACATGATTCCTGATCACCCGGCCAGTCAGGGATATTGAGGTAATTGCTAGCATGCACGAATGTAAATAGCTGCGAACACAGCAACATCCAACCCAACAATCTAGACACGTTCCATTCCTTCGTGAATATCAGAAGGAAGGTTCTATCAACTAGAACAACTTTAGAATGTAGGACGATTCCTAAAATATTAGATTTTTCTCTTAAGACCAGCAGTCTCTACATCGAAGCGCCCGCTCTTGGTGGTCAGTTGCAAAGTGCAGTCACAACGACGCCCCTGACTAAAGCGTGCTATCCACCTGGACCAGGCCAGCCTCCAACGCCGCGAAGATCGCCAGCTTGAAGTCATCGGTGGACCTTGAAAGAACACTATCAGGAAGGGCACGCCGAAAAAGGAGATCGTGTACCTGGAGGCAGGTGCCGACTTGGCCTTTTGAGTGGCGGCTTTACAAAGGTTTTGAAAACCGCGGACAACAAAAAAGGGCCCACCTTTCGGTGGGCCCTTCCAGACCGCCCAGCAGAGCGGATTTTGTTTGGTAGGCGCGATTGGACTCGAACCAACGACCCCCACCATGTCAAGGTGGTGCTCTAACCAACTGAGCTACGTGCCTGCTGTGAGGCGGCATTCTACGGAATTCCGGAGGGGTGTCAACACCTTTTTTGCAGCTAACCCTCTGAATATGCGAATTTTTATTTTTTGAGCCTGCCAAGAAGATTTTTCGATGGCTGGTAGGCGTTTTTCAACTCAGGTAGGATCCACGCAATCGTCAAGAATATTAAACAGAGGTTGCAGGATGGCGAACACACCTTACCCACAGTCGTATTACGCGGCGTCAGCCAACGCTGCTCCAGCCCGCCCGCTACTGCAAGATGATGTGGAAACCGATGTCTGCGTGATCGGTGCCGGCTACACTGGCCTCTCCAGCGCCCTGTTCCTGCTTGAGAATGGCTTTAAAGTCACCGCCCTGGAAGCGGCCAAGGTTGGCTTCGGCGCTTCCGGGCGTAATGGTGGACAGATCGTCAATAGCTATAGCCGCGACATTGATGTGATTGAACGCAGTGTCGGCCCCAAGCAAGCTCAACTGCTTGGCCAGATGGCCTTCGAAGGCGGCAGGATCATCCGTGAGCGGGTCGCCAAGTATCAAATCCAGTGCGACCTGAAAGATGGCGGAGTGTTCGCCGCCATCACCAGCAAGCAGATGGGTCACCTGGAGTCGCAGAAGCGCCTGTGGGAGCGCTACGGCCACACCCAGCTGGAATTGCTGGATCAGCGCCGCATTCGCGAAGTCGTCGCTTGTGACCTGTACCAGGGCGGCATGCTCGACATGAGCGGTGGGCATATCCACCCACTCAATCTGGCACTGGGTGAAGCGGCAGCCGTGGAATCCCTGGGCGGTGTTATCTACGAGCAATCCCCGGCGGTACGCATCGAACGCGGTGCCAATCCGGTGATACATACCCCACAAGGCAAGGTCAGGGCCAAGTTCGTCATAGTCGCGGGCAACGCCTACCTGGGCAACCTGGTGCCGGAACTGGCCGCCAAATCGATGCCATGCGGCACCCAGGTCATCACCACTGAACCATTGAGCGATGAGTTAGCAAAAAGTCTTCTCCCCCAGGACTACTGCGTCGAGGACTGCAACTACCTGCTGGATTACTACCGCCTTTCCGCCGACAAGCGCCTTATCTTCGGCGGCGGCGTGGTGTACGGCGCCCGCGACCCGGCAAATATCGAAGCAATCATCCGACCGAAGATGCTCAAGGCCTTCCCGCAACTCAAGGATGTGAAGATCGACTACGCCTGGACCGGCAACTTCCTGCTGACCCTGTCGCGCCTGCCACAAGTCGGACGCCTGGGCGACAACATCTATTACTCCCAGGGCTGCAGCGGCCATGGTGTCACCTACACCCACTTGGCAGGCAAGGTGCTGGCAGAGGCCCTGCGTGGCCAGGCAGAGCGCTTTGACGCCTTTGCCGAGCTGCCACACTACCCCTTCCCTGGCGGCCAGTTGTTGCGCACCCCATTCACCGCGATGGGCGCCTGGTATTACAGCCTGCGAGACAAGCTGGGGTTCTGATAACCCTACCCTCTCCAAATAAAAAACCGCCCATCAGGCGGTTTTTTTGGGGCTTTGCAGAGGGGAAATATCGACTGCCTGAGCGGCATCGAAAAAAGCCGGATTCCAAAAACAAAAAACCCCGGTCTTTCGACCAGGGTCTTTGCTATCGATCCGAAAAGCCTGCGGCTTCTTCGTCACTTGAAGGCGTTCAGTGTTCCTTCAAGTAGATATGGCGCAGCGGACGGGACTCGAACCCGCGACCCCCGGCGTGACAGGCCGGTATTCTAACCGACTGAACTACCGCTGCGTATCGCTTGGACTTGCGTCCATGTGAACCGTTTAAATCATCTGACTGGAAAGCTTCGAGGCTTTTCAATCTCAGAGCAGGAATCCCTGACCTGGAAAATATGGCGCAGCGGACGGGACTCGAACCCGCGACCCCCGGCGTGACAGGCCGGTATTCTAACCGACTGAACTACCGCTGCGCGTCGGTTGGATGCTTCCGTGGAAGCCTCCGCCTTTCTTTCGAAAGGCACTCAAGAAGTGGTGGGTGATGACGGGATCGAACCGCCGACCCTCTGCTTGTAAGGCAGATGCTCTCCCGGCTGAGCTAATCACCCTTTGCTTCGTTGAGGCCGCGAAATTTACGCAGATACCGATGCTAAGTCAATACCCTGCTTGAAGTTTTTCTGAAAAAGACAAAATCACGACAAAGCCTGCGGAAGGGATCAACAACACTGGCGACCTCAAGCCGCGCTCGTTGCGCCCTCCACACGCCATCAGTCGCGATAAATCATTTTTTTGCTCATACCGCCGTCGACCACGAACTCCTGGCCAGTGACAAAACCGGAGTTCTTGGACAACAGCCACGCCACCATCGCCGCCACATCCTCGACCGTCCCTACCCTGCCCGCCGGATGCTGGGCATGATCGGCATCGCTCAAAGGTTCGGCCCGACGCGCCGCCGGATCCCGGGCGTCGATCCAACCGGGGCTGACCGCATTGACCCGAATCTCCGGCCCCAGACTCATGGCCAATGCATGGGTCAAGGCCAGCAAACCGCCCTTGCTCGCCGCATAGGCCTCAGTATCAGGTTCCGATTGCCGGGCACGGGTAGACGCCAGGTTGACGATGGATCCACCGTGGGCGCGCAGATACGGCGCACAGTGCTTGGCCAGGAGCATCGGACCGCTGAGGTTCACCGCCAACACCCGATTCCAGTAAGCCAAGTCGAGGCTTTCCAGGGTGATGTTGCGCGGATCGGCGACCGCCGCGTTGCACACCAGCGCATCGAGGCGTCCGAACTGCCCCAGCACTTCGGCAACACCCAGGGCGACCTGCGCTTCATCCGCCACATCCATGCCGATGAACCAGGCGCTGTCCCCCAGGACCTTGGCCACCTGGGAGCCGCGTGCGCGGTCCAGATCGGTCAGTACCACCTGCCAGCCTTCGCTGATCAGCCAGGCAGCGATGCCCAGGCCGATACCGCGTGCCGCGCCGGTCACCAGCGCGACGCGGCCGTTGGCAATGCTCTGCTGTTCGGACAACTCGATCACAAGGCTGCCAGGCCGCGCGCCAGGTCGGCTTGCAGGTCCACCACATCCTCAAGACCGACAGCGATACGAATCAGGCTGTCACGAATGCCCGCCGCTTCACGTTCTTGCGGTGCCAGACGGCCGTGAGAGGTGGTGCTCGGATGAGTGATGGTGGTCTTGCTATCGCCCAGGTTGGCGGTAATGGAAATCAGGCGAGTAGCGTCGATAAAACGCCAGGCCCCGTCCTTGCCGCCCTTGACTTCAAAGCTCACCACCGCGCCGAAACCACGCTGCTGACGCTTGGCCAGCTCGTATTGCGGATGGCTTGGCAGACCGGCGTAATGCACCTTCTCGATGCCGTCCTGCTGCTCCAGCCATTCGGCCAGGGCCTGGGCATTGGCACAATGGGCGCGCATCCGCAGGTTGAGGGTTTCGAGGCCCTTGAGGAAGATCCAGGCGTTGAACGGACTCAGGGTCGGTCCCGCGGTACGCAGGAAACCCACCACTTCTTTCATCTGTTCGCTACGGCCAGCCACCACACCGCCCATGCAACGACCCTGGCCATCGATGAACTTGGTCGCCGAGTGCACCACCACGTCCGCGCCCAGCTTCAGCGGCTGCTGCAACGCCGGAGTACAGAAACAGTTGTCGACCACCAGCATTGCGCCCTTGGCGTGAGCGATTTCGGACAATGCAGCGATATCCACCAGCTCGGCGAGCGGGTTGGACGGCGATTCAACGAACAGCAACTTGGTATTGGCCTTGATCGCCGCATCCCAGCCGGACAGGTCCGCCAGGGGTACGTAATCGACCTCGATACCGAAGCGCTTGAAATACTTTTCGAACAGGCTGATGGTCGAGCCAAACACACTGCGCGAAACCAATACATGGTCGCCCGCGCTGCACAAACTCATGACCACCGAGAGAATCGCCGCCATGCCGGTGGCCGTGGCCACAGCCTGCTCGGCGCCTTCCAGGGCGGCGATACGCTCTTCGAACGCCCGCACGGTCGGGTTGGTGTAGCGGGAATAGACATTGCCCGGCACCTCGCCGGCGAACCGCGCGGCCGCATCGGCGGCCGTGCGGAACACGTAGCTGGAGGTGAAGAACATCGGATCACCGTGCTCCCCTTCCGGGGTACGGTGTTGGCCGGCGCGCACGGCCAGGGTGTCGAAAGCTACGCCATCAAGGTCGCTGTCCAGCCGACCGGCATCCCAATCCTGACTCATGCCGCCTACTCCTTATGTCTTCTAATGCTCTAGATCAGTTGTTGTACAGATCGATGATCGCACTGACCGCCTGGGTCTTGGCCTTGGAGGCATCGTTACGTGCGTTTTCGATCTTGTTCAGGTAGGCCTCGTCGACGTCGCCAGTGACATATTTGCCGTCGAACACCGCGCAGTCGAAGTTCTCGATCTTGATCTTGCCGCCACCGACCGCCTCGATCAGATCAGGCAGATCCTGGTAGATCAGCCAGTCGGCGCCGATCAGATCAGCCACATCCTGAGTCGAACGATTGTGTGCGATCAGTTCGTGAGCGCTCGGCATGTCGATGCCGTACACGTTCGGGAAACGCACGGCAGGCGCCGCGGAGCAGAAGTAGACGTTCTTCGCGCCGGCTTCACGGGCCATCTGGATGATCTGCTTGCAGGTGGTGCCGCGAACGATCGAGTCATCCACCAGCATCACGTTCTTGCCGCGGAACTCCAGCTCGATGGCATTGAGTTTCTGGCGCACGGATTTTTTCCGCGCGGCCTGGCCCGGCATGATGAAGGTCCGGCCGATGTAGCGGTTCTTCACGAAGCCTTCGCGGAACTTGACGCCCAGGTGGTTCGCCAGCTCCAGCGCCGCGGTACGGCTGGTATCCGGAATCGGGATGACCACATCGATATCGTGATCTGGACGCTCGCGCAGGATCTTCTCGGCCAGCTTCTCGCCCATGCGCAGGCGCGCCTTGTACACCGACACGCCGTCGATGATCGAGTCCGGACGCGCCAGGTAGACATGTTCGAAAATGCACGGAGTCAGTTTCGGATTGGTCGCGCACTGACGGGTGTGCAGCTTGCCGTCTTCAGTGATGTAGACCGCTTCGCCCGGCGCCAGGTCGCGAATCAGGGTGAAGCCCAGCACATCCAGGGACACGCTTTCAGAGGCGATCATGTATTCGACGCCTTCGTCGGTGTGACGCTGACCGAAAACGATCGGGCGAATACCGTGAGGGTCGCGGAAGCCAACAATGCCATAACCGGTGACCATGGCGACTACCGCATAACCGCCAACGCAACGGTTGTGCACGTCGGTCACGGCGGCGAATACGTCTTCTTCGGTCGGTTGCAGCTTGCCGCGCTGGGCCAGCTCGTGAGCGAAGACGTTGAGCAGGACTTCCGAATCGGAATTGGTGTTGACGTGGCGCAAGTCAGACTCGTAGATCTCCTTGGCCAGCTGTTCAACATTGGTCAGGTTACCGTTATGCGCCAGGGTGATGCCGTAAGGCGAGTTGACGTAAAACGGTTGAGCTTCGGCCGAAGTCGAGCTGCCAGCGGTCGGATACCGCACATGGCCAATACCCATGTGACCGACCAGGCGCTGCATGTGCCGTTGATGGAAAACGTCACGGACCAGGCCGTTGTCCTTGCGCAGGAATAACCGGCCATCATGGCTGGTCACGATACCGGCAGCGTCCTGGCCGCGGTGCTGGAGGACGGTTAGCGCGTCATACAGCGCCTGATTGACGTTCGACTTACCGACGATACCGACGATGCCACACATGCGACGCAACCCCTACTTAATGAAACTGAACTGAACACATCTTACTGAGGCGTTTTGGCCGGTAAGAGTTGTTCCTTGAACGGTATTTCAGCGGGTACGCTGATACCGCTGGCCAGCCACTGACTGCTCCACCCCAATATGAGGTTTTTTGACCAGTCTGCAACCAATAGAAATTGTGGCACCAGTCGCGACTGCTGCCACCAGGAATCCTGTTGTACCGGCCCCAGGCTCAACAGCCCGACCGCCACGACCACCAGCAACGCGCCACGCGCCGCGCCGAAGGCCATGCCGAGGAATCGATCGGTCCCGGATAGCCCGGTGACGCGAACCAATTCGCCGA
Organism: Pseudomonas sp. GW821-FHT09E12; assembly: GCF_059416085.1. Lineage (NCBI taxonomy): Bacteria > Pseudomonadati > Pseudomonadota > Gammaproteobacteria > Pseudomonadales > Pseudomonadaceae > Pseudomonas > Pseudomonas sp. GW821-FHT09E12. The sequence continues at coordinate 33,132 of NZ_JBWKOM010000008.1, forward strand.
TAAGATAATTGATCATTGCGCCCACGATTAAAGTGGCGACAAACATGATGGCACAGCCCGCGATCACGCGAGCCGAGGGAGTCTCGATGTATCCGCTGAGGTATTCGGACAGAGAGCCACCAAACATCCAGGCAACGACTCCTGCGACGATCCAGGTAAGCAGCGACAGCGCTTCTTTGACGAAGCCGCGACTCAAACTGATCAAAGCGGAGATGGCGATGATTGCAACGATCGCCCAGTCAACCCAGGTAAATGGCACAGTGCAGCCTACAGACGGATAAGGCGGCGCATTTTAACAGAGCGCATGGCCGTCGGTAAGCTGCGATTCACTGTGCTTTGCAAATCAAGGCGATAGCCTTAACCGCGCTCAGGCTGGAAGCGCACGACAAAACCCTTGAGGTTCTGCTGACGGCTCAGCAAATCGCGCAGGCGGTCTGCCTCGGCCCGCTCGATCAACGGACCGACGAATACCCGGTTCTTGCCATCGGCGGAACGGATATAAGCGTTGTACCCCTGGCTGCGCAGGGTTTTCTGCAGGTTCTCGGCGCTTTCCCGACTGGACAGGCTGGCCAGTTGCACCGACCAACTGACCGACAGGCCGTTTGCATCGACACGGCTTGGGGTTGCATCGGGCTTGGCTGGCGCTGCGGCAATCGGCTGGGCCGGAGCCGGCTTGGGGGCTGGCGCCGGAGGTGGAGCCACGGGCTTGCTCGCGGCGACTGGCGGTGCCACCGGGACTGGAGCCGGAGCAACCGGAGCGCTTGGCCCAATCGGCATCGAAGGCGCGGCCTGCTGGGCCACTTCTTCATCGCTGGGTACCGGCTCCTGTGGCAGCGCCTGCGGCTCTGGCACCACCACAGGCTCGACTTGCACCTGGGTTACAGCAGGCGCCTGAGGCACTGCTGGCGCCTCGACATTGATATGCCGCTGCTCATCTTCGCGGGAAAACAGCATCGGCAGGAAAATCACCGCCAACGCCACCAGAACCAAGGCCCCAACCATTCGCTGCTTGTAGACGTTATCCAGCATAGCCATGTGCAGCTTCCTCCGTGGAGCGCCGAGCGAGCCACTCGAGCGCCTCGGCAACACAATAAAAAGATCCGAACAGCAGAATCTCGTCTTCGCCCGTAGCCTGCGCACACTGCCCTTCCAAGGCTGCGGCGACACTTTCATAAGACGCTACCGAAGCCCCAAGGTTCTGCAGTGCCGCCTGCAAGTCCGCAACGGGACGCGCACGGGCAGAATCCAGCGGCGCCACCGCCCAATGCTCGACACAGGCATCCAGGCGGGCAACCACGCCCTCCAGGTCCTTGTCCGCCAATAGGCCGAATACCGCCAAGCGCTTGCCCGCCACTGGTCGGCGCATCAGGCGCTCGGCCAGATACTCCGCGGCATGGGGGTTGTGCCCGACATCCAGCAACAGGTTCAGGCGCTTGCCCTGCCATTCGAACTGACGGCGATCCAGGCGCCCGACCACTCGCGTCTGCTGCAAGGCTTCGGCGATGCGTTCGGCCTGCCAAGGCAGCCCCAGCAACAAATAGGCCTGCAAGGCCAGCGCGGCGTTCTCCATGGGCAGATCGAGCAGCGGCAAGTCGCGCAGCTCGACAGCATTGCCCCGCGCATCGAGACCCCGCCACTGCCAGTTCGCCTCGGTGATCCCCAGGTCGAAATCACGACCGCGCAGGAAGAACGGGCAGTTCAATTCACGCGCCTTATCCAGCAGGGGCTGAGGGGGATTCAGGTCACCGCAGAGTGCAGGCGCGCCCTGGCGGAAAACCCCGGCCTTCTCGAAGGCCACAGACTCACGGGTGTCACCCAGATAATCGGCATGGTCGACGCCGATACTGGTGACCAGCGCCAGATCCGCATCCACCAGGTTGACCGCATCCAGGCGCCCACCCAGGCCGACTTCCAGCACCACGGCATCGAGACCGGCCCGCTGGAACAGCCAGAAGGCCGCCAGGGTACCCATCTCGAAATAGGTCAGGGAAATTTCACCGCGCCCGGCTTCGACCGCGACAAAGGCCTCGCACAGCTCGGCATCGCTGGCTTCGACGCCATCGATCTGCACGCGCTCGTTGTAGCGCAACAGATGGGGGGAATTGTAGACACCGACCTTCAGCCCCTGGGCTCGCAGCAAGGACGCCACGAACGCGCAGGTAGAACCCTTGCCGTTGGTACCGGTCACCGTGACGACCCGAGGCGCCAGCCTGCCCAATCCCATGCGGGACGCTACTTCTTGCGAGCGCTCCAGCCCCATGTCGATGGCTGACGGATGCAACTGCTCAAGGTAGGCAAGCCAGTCGCCAAGGGTACGCTCGGTCATATGTTTGCAGGCACCGGTGGCACCACGATCGCCTCGACAGGCGCGGCCACGAACTCAGGCGTCGGCAAGCCCATCAGTTGAGCCAGCAGGTTACCCAGGCGCGGACGCAGCTCCTGGCGCGGGATAATCATGTCGATAGCGCCATGCTCCAGCAGGAACTCGCTACGCTGGAAACCTTCCGGCAGTTTTTCACGCACGGTCTGCTCGATCACGCGAGGACCGGCGAAACCGACCAGGGCCTTGGGTTCGGCGACAATCACGTCACCCAGCATCGCCAGGCTGGCGGAAACGCCACCGTAGACCGGGTCGGTCAACACGGAAATGAATGGCAGGCCTTCTTCACGCAGACGCGCCAGCACCGCGGAGGTCTTGGCCATCTGCATCAGGGAGATCAGCGCTTCCTGCATCCGCGCACCGCCGGAAGCGGAGAAGCAGACCATCGGGCAACGCTTTTCCAGCGCGTAGTTGGCAGCACGCACAAAACGCTCGCCAACGATGGCGCCCATGGAGCCGCCCATGAAGGAGAACTCGAACGCCGATACCACCACCGGCATCCCCAGCAGGGTACCGCTCATGGAAATCAGCGCGTCCTTTTCACCGGTCTGCTTCTGGGCCGCGGTCAGGCGATCCTTGTACTTCTTGCCGTCGCGGAATTTCAGACGGTCTACCGGCTCCAGGTCGGCGCCCAGTTCGGCACGGCCTTCAGCGTCGAGGAAAATGTCGATACGGGCGCGAGCACCGATACGCATGTGGTGGTTGCACTTGGGGCAGACGTCCAGGGTCTTTTCCAGCTCCGGACGATACAGCACCGCCTCGCAGGACGGACACTTGTGCCACAGACCTTCAGGCACCGAGCTTTTCTTCACCTCGGAACGCATGATCGAAGGGATCAGTTTGTCTACTAACCAGTTGCTCATGCTTTCTTTCTCCAGTACCGGCGGCCCGAACGCTCTGGTTCGCGGCCCCGCGTATGCCCTTGAGCTAAATTCATGTGTGCGGCGATGATCTGTTCGCTACCGCGGTCAGCGCGAGCTTGACCTGCCTGTACCGAACGGCTCCTCAGCCATCCCGACAACCCCCGGATAGAGCGGCTGCCACTTCGATTTACGGCCCGCCCAGCGACGGTGCCGGCCTGTTTTGTACAGTGGTGTTATGGACGGCGGCAGACTGCCAGCCGTCACATCGACTAACAGCTGCCGCGAACGGCCTGCATAAATGCGCGAATCTTTGCGTGATCCTTGATGCCCTTGCTCTGCTCCACCCCGCCACTGACATCCACGGCGTACGGGCGAACCTGCGCTATCGCCTGGCCGACATTCTCGGCAGTCAAGCCACCGGCCAGGATAATCGGCTTGCTCAAGCCTTGCGGTACCAGTGACCAATCAAAGGCTTCGCCAGTTCCACCCGGCACGCCCTCGACGTAGGTATCGAGCAGGATGCCGCTGGCCCGCGCATAAGCCGCGCAACGGCTGGCAATATCGTCGCCGGCCTTGACCCGCAGCGCCTTGATGTAGGGCCGGTGATAGCCCTCGCAGTCCGCCGGTGTTTCATCGCCGTGAAACTGCAACAAGTCCAGCGGCACCGCATCGAGGATCTCGCCCAGCTCGCAGCGGCTGGCATTGACGAACAGGCCCACGGTGGTCACGAACGGTGGCAGCGCGGCAACGATCGCCCGCGCCTGCTGGACGTTCACCGCCCGCGGGCTCTTGGCATAGAACACCAGCCCGATGGCATCGGCCCCGGCCTCGACCGCCGCCAACGCATCCTCAATGCGGGTAATCCCACAAATTTTGCTGCGAACGGCTGACATGTCGTTTAAACCTCAGGGCAAATCCGGGGAAAGTCCCGGATGGTAGCAAATGCTTTTCCGGGCGTCAGCCGTCAAGTTCCGAGAAGCCGGTGAGGAAATGTGGCCCGATGTATCGCTCGGGCAGCTCGAACTCATCGTGATACTCGACCTGCACCAGATACAGTCCGAAAGGATGCGCCGTCACCCCGCCCGTGCGGCGAATCCGGCTCTCCAGCACTTCCCTGGCCCACTCGACCGGACGCTCGCCCGCGCCGATGGTCATCAGCACTCCGGCGATATTGCGCACCATGTGATGCAGGAACGCGCTGGCACGGATATCCAGGACAATCATCTTGCCGTGCCGGGTGACCCGCAGATGGTGGATTTCCTTGATCGGCGACTTGGCCTGGCACTGCCCTGCACGGAATGCACTGAAATCATGGGTGCCCACCAGATGTTGGGCAGCCTCGGCCATCCGCTCGACATCCAGCGGGCGATGATTCCAGGTGATCTCCTCGTTCAAGTGCGCCGGACGGATCTGGTCGTTGTAGATCACGTAGCGATAGCGGCGGGCAATCGCCTTGAACCGCGCATGAAAATGCGCCGGCATGACCTTGGCCCAGCTCACGCTGATGTCGTGGGGCAGGTTGATATTGGCCCCCATCACCCACGCCTTCATCGACCGCTCGGCCTGGGTATCGAAGTGCACCACCTGCCCGCAGGCGTGCACGCCGGCGTCGGTACGCCCAGCGCAAGACAGCAGCACCGGCGAGTCCGCCACCCGGGACAACGCCTTCTCGAGGGTTTCCTGGACACTCGGGACACCGGAAGCCTGACGCTGCCAGCCGCGATAACGCGAACCCTTGTATTCGACACCCAACGCGATTCTGAAAAAGCCTGCGGCCGCCATTTCGGCGGCCGCGTTATCTATATTTGCCAAGAACTTACAGCCTGCTGATATGCGCAAAGGCGGCCATTATAAGGCGCGCGCAAGCAGACGCCATGCGCGACCCGCTTTTAGTTGATGTTTGCCCACTAAGCGCCAGCGAGCGTAAACAGGATTGCGTGAAAACCAGGACAAACGCTATATAGATGAATATATAGCGAAAACCATAAATCCACTCGACCGGGACCTGAGACCAATGACCGCCATCAACAAGGAGGCCGTGGGCCTCGCCTACAGCCTGCAAGGCATGCTCCACGCCAAGCGCAAGACCTGGGAAGCCATCGCGCAGATAGCCGCGCGCATCCAGCCAGGCATGCTCGAATCCCAGGCTCGCGCCTTGGGGCTGGAGGTGCTTGCGGAATTGGGCATGGACCGGATCTGGCACCCGGCGCTGGTGCGCTTTGGCGAAAACACCCTGAAGACCTTCAAGCAACGCTCCGAAGGCGATCCGATACTGGGCGACAACGACATCTTCTTTATCGACCTGGGGGTGGTCTGGGACCGCCACGAAGGCGATTGCGGCGCCACCTTCGTCACCGGCAACGATCCCGAGATGCAAGCCTGTGCCACGGCGGCCCAAACCCTGTTCGAACGGGTTCGTGATCACTGGAGCGAGCACAAGGTCGCCGGCCCCGCCCTGTATCGCTATGCCGAAGAACAGGCGAGCGCCATGGGCTGGGTGCTGAACCTGGAGATCAAGGGGCACCGGGTCAGCGACTTCCCCCATGCCATTTATCGAACAGGTGACCTGGGCAACTTCGAGGCATGCCCCAACATTGGCCTGTGGATTCTGGAAATCCAGATCGCCCACCCTACCCGGCCGTTCGGCGCCTTCTACGAAGACCTGCTGGCCTAACCGCGCAAGCGCTGCCATGGGCCCAGAAACAAAAACGGCAGCCTCGATGGCTGCCGTTTTTTTTGCTGCTAGCGTCGACTCAGGCTAGACGCGCGAGCATTTCCCTGGCTTCGCTTTTCTGACCGTCGTTACCTTCGCTGATGACTTCGCCGAGAATATCCCGCGCGCCATCGTTATCGCCCATGTCGATGTAGGCCTGGGCCAGATCGAGCTTGGTCGCCACTTCATCGGCGCCGGAAAGGAAATCGAAATCCCCTTCGTCGGCACTGCCCGCGGCGTCTTCCGCGGTAAAGGTCGGCTCGGCCAGGTCCGGCTGCTCGAGGCTCTGCGACAAACGATCCAGCTCGGCATTGACATCGTCCAGCTCGGAAGCGAAAGCATCCTTGGCAGCGGGCTGCGCATCCATCTCGTCAGCCAGGGACAAGTCGAAGTCCGCTGGCAGCTCAAGATCGTCGAGCGCGGCTTCGGTCACCGTAGGCACTTCGGCAGCCGGCAGATCCTTCAGGTCGTCATCCAGGCTGAGCAGGAAATCCTCATCGGCTTGCGCCGCGGCAGGAAGATCCTCACCCAGATCCAGGTCGAAATCCGACAGATCGTCCAGGCTTTCCTTGGCTTCGGTTTGCTGCTGCAGCACCGACTCGAAGCTCAGGTCGTCATCCAGCGGGAAGTCGTCCAGCTCGGGCTCAACTTGAGCAGGAACAGCCGGAGCAACCGGCGACGCCGCAGAGGCGGCCTCCAGATCGTCCAGGCTCAGATCGAAGTCGGTATCCAGGTCGTCGACAACCGGTGCCGGCGCTGGCTCCTGCGGCTCGTCGAGCAACAGTTCCTTGACGTACTGAGCATCCAGCGCCGCCGCCACGGCTGCTGCGCCGAGACCCGCGGCCGCCACAGCAGCCATTGCCGGGAAGCGACTTTTCAGCTGTTCGACTTCAGCGTGATTCTTGCCATTGGCCACCAGCTGACGCTCCTGGACCACAAAGGCGCTGCGATCGCCCTGATGACCATAGACTTCCATCAGCTTCAAGCGCACCTCGCTACGCTGCGGCTCCAGCTTGACGGCCTCCTCCAGGATCGCCGCCGCCTGGTTCAGGCGACCGCCATCGATATGGGACTGGGCCTGATCCAGCACATCGGCCGGGTGCTCGACTGCGGCAGCCACCGGCGCCGCGTCCACCACAGGCGCCACGACCGGAGCTGGAGCTGGAGCTGGAGCTGGAGCTGGAGCTGGAGCTGGAGCTGGAGCGAGCTTGACGCTCGGCGGTGGAACTTCAAGGCCTTCGAAGCTGCTTTCCGGCAGATCCAGATCCTTGGACAGCTCAGATTCTTCGGACAGGGCGCGAGCCATGCGCAGATGCTTTTCCGCCTCCTGCTGAGCCTTGCGACGGCGAGCCAGCAACAGCAGCAACAACAGCACCAGCACTGCCCCGCCGCCCGCCAGCCCCAGGAGGATTGGATTGGTCAGCAGGTCGTTGAATGTGTCCTCATTGGACGCCGGTGTTTGCGCCTGGGCCGGTTCCGCTTCAGCCGGGGCCTCGCCCGACGTTGCCGCAGGATCGGTCACTGGCGCCGCCGGGGTCGCAGGCTGCTCGGCCAGTTGTGCCGGCATGGCCGCGGTCGGTTGTGCTGGCGCCACGGCACCCGCCCCTTGCGCCTGCAATTTGGCCAACTGGTCGTTCTTCAATTCGATCAGGCGTTGCAGCTTGTCCAGCTGGCTTTGCAGGTCCGTCAGACGGCTTTTCAGCTCGGCGTTGTCACGCCGGGCCGTATCGAGGCTTTCCTGAGTCACCGCCAGCTTGTTGCTCAGTGCCTGGCTGTCGCCAGCCGCACCCTTGCCCCGCGCCTTGCCGGACTCGGCAGACACCAGGCTCAGATTATCCTTGGCCGCGCCTTGTGCAGGCGCCTTGTCCGCACCCGCACGCCGGGTGCCATCCAGTTGCTGCTGAGCGCCACGCGGCGCCAGGCGGCGCCCCTGACGCCACGCCGTATTCTGCGCGGCGACCTCGGCGATCGCTTGCGACTGCGGCAGGCTGGTGCTCTGCACGGCATCGGGCAGGCGCAATACCTGCCCGGTCTTCAGCCGGTTGATGTTGCCGTCGATAAAGGCATCCGGATTCAGCGCCTGGATGGCCAGCATGGTTTGCTGGACCGAACCGCCATTGCGGGCCTTGGCCGCAATCTCCCAGAGGGTATCGCGGGCCGAGGTGGTGTATTGAGCAGGCTTGCCGGCACCGGTGACCGGCGCGGCAACCGCTGGAGTTTGTGCCGCGGATTGCGCGGCCGCTTCAGCGGTTTGCGGGGAAAACTTGGAAGGGTCGAGCAGGACGCTGTAGTCGCGCAGCAGACGGCCATTGGGCCACATCACCTGCACCAGGAACTTGACCATCGGCTCGGAGAGCGGCTGGCTCGACGTGACCCGCAGCACGCTCTTGCCGCTGGCATTGAGCACCGGCGTAAAGCTCAGGTCATTGAGAAAGGCCTGGCGATCGACGCCCGCCTTGGCGAAATCTTCAGGCGAGGCCAGGCTCGGCACCACCTCGGCGGCGGTGAGATCCTTGACGTCCAGCAACTCGATTTCTGCAACCAGTGGCTGGTTCAGAGTCGACTTCAGGGTCAGCTCCCCGAGCCCAAGCGCCTGCGCCATACCGGAGGACAGCGCCGACGCGGCCGCTATTGCTAACACCAGTTTGCGAACTTGAACCATAGCCTCATCCTTTGTTTGAACATTCCTCGGCCAGCGAGAAGGTGTTGTAGCGCTGCCGTAAGGCATTGCGTGCGGCCTGAAGGGCCGCTTCGCGCGATATATGTCTGCATGCCTTGGAAGCCCGCGACAGCAGCTCACCTCCAGCAACCAGCCAAGCATAGCGCCCAGCTAGAATCATTCTGCAAATTGTTGCCAAGTATCTTTTACAGAAGGTCTTTTATCAACAACTCAGCCAGCTGCACGGCGTTGAGCGCAGCCCCTTTGCGTACGTTATCTGACGTCAGCCAGAGATTAAGTTCCGCCGGGTCGTCGATCCCCGCGCGCACCCGACCAACGTAGACCACATCCTGCCCCACCGCATCGCCCACCGCGGTCGGGTAGTCGCCCGCCTCCACCAACTCGATGCCGGGCGCCGCTTCGAGCGCGGCATTGACCGCATCCAGGTCGATCGCCGTGGCTGACTGCAGAGTCACGCTATAGCTATCGCCAAAAAATACCGGGGCTTGAACACAAGTGACAGAAATCTTTAATAAAGGCTGCGCCAGCACCTCGCGCAACTCCCGGACCAGGCGTTTTTCCAACAAGGTGTGACCTTGCTCGTCGGGCGTGCCGACCTGCGCCAACAGGTTGAATGCCATCTGCCGGTCGAAGAATCGCGGCTCCAACGGACGCGCATTGAGCAGTTCGGCGGTCTGCCGCGCCAGCTCGGTTACCGCTTCACGGCCCTGGGTGGACACCGCGAGGCTGGCGGTCAGGTTGACCCGCTGGATCTCGAACAAGGCCTGCAACGGCGCCAGGACCACCGCCAGCGACGTGGCTGCGGCGCTGGGGCTGCTCAGTTGAACGGGCTTTTCCAGGCCGCTCAGCACCCGCTCGTTGGCTTCCGGCACCAGATTCGGTGCCTGGGCCGAAGGCAATGCGCCCGACAGGTCGATCACCGCGCAATTGGCCGCCGTCGCCCGAGGGGCGAAGCTCAGTGTCACCGCAGGGCCGGCAGCGAAAAACGCCAGCTGCACCTTGCTGAAATCGAACTCGTCGACCTCACGCACGCGCACATTTTTTCCACGAAACGGCACCGAGTGCCCCGCCGACTCGCTGCTGGCCAACAGGTGCAGGTTGGCGATCGGAAAATCGCGCTCTTCGAGAATCTGGACGAGGGTTTCGCCGACAGTACCGGTGGCACCGATCACGGCGATATCGAAGGACTGGTTCATGGTGCTACCTCTGGCGAAACGGGGGGAGCGGCACTTTACCCGGCGCTTGGGGGCGAGGCAATTTATCAGATCTGGCACATCAGACTTTTCGCAAACATGCTCATAGCCAGCAATCAGAGCTGCTCCGATATGAAAAAAGCCCACGCCTCTTGCAAGGCGCGGGCTCTTTCAACGCATCAGAGCATCAACGCTCGAGCAGGATCCGCAGCATGCGGCGCAGCGGTTCGGCGGCGCCCCACAGCAGTTGGTCGCCGACGGTGAACGCGCCGAGGAACTGCGAGCCCATGTTCAGCTTGCGCAGACGGCCCACCGGGATGTTCAGGGTGCCGGTGACCTTGGTCGGGCTCAGCTCCTGCATGCTGATGTCGCGCTGGTTCGGTACCAGCTTGACCCAAGGATTGTGCTGGCTGATCAACCCTTCGATATCGGCGATCGGCACGTCCTTGTTCAGCTTGATGGTCAGCGCCTGGCTGTGGCAGCGCATGGCGCCGATCCGCACGCAGATGCCGTCGACCGGGATCGGGCTCTTGAAGCGGCCGAGAATCTTGTTGGTCTCGGCCTGGGCCTTCCACTCTTCGCGGCTCTGGCCGTTCGGCAGTTCCTTGTCGATCCACGGGATCAGGCTGCCGGCCAGCGGCACACCGAAGTTCTCGGTCGGGTAGGCATCGCTGCGCATGGCCTCGGCGACCTTGCGGTCGATGTCGAGAATGGCGCTGGCCGGATTGGCCAGGTCATCCGCCACGGCGGCGTGGGTCGCCCCCATCTGCTTGATCAGTTCGCGCATGTTCTGCGCGCCGGCACCGGAGGCCGCCTGATAGGTCATGGCGCTCATCCACTCCACCAGACCGGCTTCGAACAGGCCACCCAGGCCCATCAGCATCAGACTGACGGTGCAGTTGCCGCCGATGTAGTTCTTGGTGCCGGAGTCTAGCTGCTGGTCGATGACCTTGCGGTTCACCGGGTCGAGGATGATCACCGCATCGTCCTGCATGCGCAGGCTGGAAGCGGCATCGATCCAGTAGCCCTGCCAGCCGGCTTCGCGCAGCTTGGGGAAGACTTCGCTGGTGTAGTCGCCACCCTGGCAGGTCAGAATCACGTCGAGGGTCTTCAGCTCTTCAATGCTGTAAGCGTCCTTGAGCGGAGCAATGTCCTTGCCCACGGACGGGCCTTGGCCACCGACATTGGAAGTGGTGAAAAACACCGGCTCGATAAGATCGAAGTCTTGCTCTTCCAGCATCCGCTGCATGAGCACGGAACCGACCATACCGCGCCAACCGATCAGACCTACACGTTTCATCGCAACTACACCTATACAAAAGTGGGCCACCGTCTGAGCGGTGGGCCCGAAAGATTACAGATTCCGCAGCGCGGCGACTACTGCATCGCCCATTTCCTGCGTACCCACCTTGGTGCAACCGGCCGACCAGATGTCGCCGGTGCGCAATCCCCGGTCCAGTACCAGGCTCACGGCCTGCTCGATGGCATCCGCCGCGTCGTTCAGGTTGAAGCTGTAACGCAGCATCATCGACACCGACAGAATGGTCGCCAGCGGGTTGGCGATGCCCTGCCCGGCGATGTCCGGCGCCGAACCGTGGCATGGCTCGTACATGCCCTTGTTGTTGGCATCCAGCGACGCCGACGGCAGCATGCCGATGGAACCGGTGAGCATCGACGCTTCGTCGGAAAGGATGTCGCCGAACATGTTGTCGGTGACCATCACGTCGAACTGCTTCGGCGCACGCACCAACTGCATGGCGGCGTTGTCGACGTACATGTGGCTCAGTTCGACATCCGGGTAATCCTTGGCCACCTGCTCGACCACTTCGCGCCACAGCTGGCTGGACGCCAGGACGTTGGCCTTGTCCACCGAGCAGAGCTTCTTGCCGCGCACGCGGGCCATGTCGAAGCCGACCCGGGCGATGCGGCGGATTTCACTCTCGCTGTACGGCAGGGTGTCGTAGGACTGACGCTCGCCGTTTTCCAGCTCGCGGGTGCCACGTGGCGCGCCGAAGTAGATGCCGCCGGTCAGCTCGCGAACGATGAGGATGTCCAGGCCGGACACGATTTCCGGCTTGAGGCTGGAAGCATCGGCCAGTTGCGGATAAAGGATCGCCGGACGCAGGTTGCCGAACAGGCCCAACTGCGCGCGAATTTTCAGCAGGCCGCGCTCAGGGCGGATATCGCGCTCGATCTTGTCCCATTTCGGGCCGCCCACGGCGCCCAGCAGGACCGCGTCGGCAGCCCGCGCACGGTCCAGGGTCTCGTCGGCCAGCGGCACGCCGTGCTTGTCGATGGCCGCGCCACCGATCACGTCATGGCTCAGCTCGAAGCCCAGGCTGTACTTGTCGTTGGCCAGTTCCAGCACCTTGACCGCCTCGGCCATGATTTCCGGGCCGATACCGTCACCTGGGAGAATCAGAATCTGCTTGCTCATGCTTTCCTCATTTGCTCTGTCGGTGTGCTGGTTGGCACGCCCGGAAAAATGCTGTTGCCTGGCCTGCGGCGTCCGCTCACTCGTAGAGAACGAAGCGCTGGCCCGAATATCAAGCCGTCATGGCTTTTTTGGGCGGTTGCGGCGAGCAAAAAGCTCGCTCCTACAGGTTTTGTGTCCTCTCCTGCCGGAGCGAGCTGGCTCGCCATCAATGCATCACTTTAACGCCGATCAGGCGTCGCGAAACAACCACGGCTGGCTGGCACGATGCTTGGCCTCGAAGGCGGCAATCGCGTCGCCGTCCTGCAAGGTCAGGCCGATATCGTCCAGGCCGTTGAGCAGGCAGTGCTTGCGGAACGCATCGATCTCGAATTTCAACACCTTGCCATCGGGACGGGTCACGGTCTGGGCCTGCAGATCGATCTGCAACTGGTAGCCCGGATTGGCCTCGACCTGCTGGAACAATTCATCGACTTCAGCATCGCTGAGGATGATCGGCAGCAAGCCGTTCTTGAAGCTGTTGTTGAAGAAGATGTCAGCGTAGCTCGGGGCAATGATGCTGCGAAAACCATATTCTTCCAACGCCCAAGGCGCGTGCTCACGGCTGGAGCCGCAGCCGAAGTTTTCCCGGGCCAGCAATACACTGGCACCCTGGTAGCGCTCGGCGTTGAGCACGAAATCCTTGTTCAACGGACGCTTGGAGTTGTCCTGGTACGGCTGGCCGACATCCAGGTAGCGCCACTCGTCGAACAGGTTCGGGCCGAAGCCGGTGCGTTTGATCGACTTGAGGAACTGCTTGGGAATGATCTGATCGGTGTCGACGTTGGCACGATCCAAAGGCGCGACAAGACCGGTGTGCTGGGTGAAAGCTTTCATGCTGCGCTCCTTAGATCAATTCACGGACGTCGACGAAACAACCGTTGACGGCGGCGGCCGCGGCCATGGCCGGGCTGACCAGGTGAGTACGGCCACCGGCGCCCTGGCGACCTTCGAAGTTGCGGTTCGAGGTCGAAGCGCAATGCTCGCCGGACTCCAAACGGTCCGGGTTCATCGCCAGGCACATCGAGCAGCCCGGCTCGCGCCATTCGAAGCCCGCTTCGAGGAAGATCTTATCCAGGCCTTCCGACTCCGCCTGGGCCTTCACCAGGCCCGAACCCGGGACCACGATCGCCTGCTTGATGGTTGAAGCCACCTTGCGGCCCTTGGCGATGACCGCCGCGGCGCGCAGGTCTTCGATCCGCGAGTTGGTGCAGGAACCGATGAATACCCGGTCCAGCTGGATGTCGGTGATCGCCTGGTTGGCGGTCAAACCCATGTATTTCAAGGCACGGACGATGGAGTCGCGCTTGACCAGGTCCATTTCCTTGGCCGGGTCCGGCACGTTCTGATCGACCGCCAACACCATCTCGGGCGAAGTGCCCCAGCTGACTTGCGGCTTGATCTGCGCGGCATCCAGCTCGACCACGGTGTCGAACTTGGCATCGGCGTCGGACACCAGGTCCTTCCAGGCTTCGACGGCGAGGTCCCATTCCGCGCCCTTGGGGGCGAATGGACGACCCTTGACGTATTCCACGGTCTTTTCGTCCGCGGCCACCAGGCCCACACGGGCGCCGGCTTCGATGGACATGTTGCAGATGGTCATGCGGCCTTCGACGGACAGGTCGCGAATCGCGCTGCCGGCGAACTCGATGGCATGGCCGTTACCGCCAGCGGTGCCGATCTTGCCGATGACGGCCAGGACGATGTCCTTGGCGGTCACGCCAAATGGCAACTTGCCCTCGACCCGTACCAGCATGTTTTTCATTTTCTTGGCGACCAGGCACTGGGTGGCGAGCACATGCTCGACCTCGGAGGTGCCGATACCGTGCGCCAGGGCGCCAAAGGCACCGTGGGTCGAGGTGTGGGAGTCGCCGCAGACCACGGTCATGCCGGGCAAGGTGGCTCCCTGCTCCGGACCGATGACGTGAACGATGCCCTGACGCACGTCGTTCATCTTGAATTCGACGATGCCGTATTCGTCACAGTTGTCGTCGAGGGTCTGAACCTGCAAACGCGAGACCTGGTCGGCGATGGCGCTGATGCCGCCCTTGCGCTCCGGCGTGGTCGGTACGTTGTGGTCCGGGGTCGCGATGTTGGCATCGATGCGCCAAGGCTTGCGCCTGGCCAGACGCAGGCCTTCGAAGGCTTGCGGCGAGGTCACTTCGTGGATGATGTGACGATCGATATAGATCAGCGCCGAGCCATCGTCGCGCTGCTTGACCAAATGCGAATCCCAGAGCTTGTCGTAGAGCGTTTTGCCGGCCATCAGACGGTTCCTCATCATTTTCTATGCCGCAGGTCTCTGACACCGGTCAATAACCCCTTGGCTTGTGAGGCTGATGCTATGGCGTTAGATTAAATAACTCAAATTCATATTTTTTATACTTTGGATAACCTACTGGAATACGACCATGGACCTGGCCAACCTCAATGCCTTTATCGCGATTGCCGAAACCGGCAGCTTCTCTGGAGCCGGCGAGCGCCTGCACCTGACCCAGCCGGCCATCAGCAAGCGCATCGCCGGCCTTGAGCAACAGCTCAATGTCCGGCTGTTCGATCGCCTGGGCCGCGAAGTGGGCCTGACCGAGGCCGGACGCGCCCTGCTGCCGCGGGCTTATCAGATCCTCAACGTGCTGGACGACACCCGCCGGGCGCTGACCAACCTGACCGGCGAAGTCAGCGGCCGCCTGACCCTGGCGACCAGCCACCATATCGGTCTGCACCGCCTGCCGCCCCTGCTGCGCGCCTTTACCCGCCGATACCCGGAAGTGGCCCTGGACATCCAGTTTCTCGACTCGGAAGTGGCCTATGAAGAGATCCTCCATGGTCGCGCCGAGCTGGCGGTGATCACCCTGGCCCCCGAGCCCCATACGCTGGTCAAGGCCACGCCGGTGTGGAACGACCCGCTGGACTTCGTCGCCGCCCCCGAGCATCCGCTGGTGAGCAACGGCACGGTCAGCCTGGCCGATATCGCCCTGCATCCGGCGGTATTTCCCGGCGGCAACACCTTCACTCACCATATTGTCCAGCGCCTGTTCGAGGCCCAGGGCCTGACACCGAACATCGCCATGAGCACTAACTATCTGGAAACCATCAAGATGATGGTGTCCATCGGCCTGGCCTGGAGCGTACTGCCGCGCACCATGCTCGACGATCAAGTGGCGCGCATTCCTTTACCGGGCATACAGCTCACTCGCCAGCTAGGCTATATCCTGCATACCGAACGGACGCTGTCGAATGCTGCGCGGGCTTTCATGGCCTTACTGGATGCACAAGTCGATTGGCCAGGGACCAAGGCGTAAGCGTCCCGGCATGACTTATGCCACCTCTTTGCTTGCCTGAACCTGCGCCTAACGCTCTTTTCAGCCCAAGGCCCGCTGCTCATGCCAAAACCCGCTGACCGTCTACCGCCCATGCCGCGCGTTCACGCGCTCGACCCGAAACAGTCGGAGCAAAGCTGGGAGAGCGCCCCGCAGTTGCTTGCCGCACTCAATGGCGCACGGCTGGGCGCCTGGTACTGGGACATCGAAAGCGGGCAAATCAGCTGGTCGCGGGGCACCCAGGCGCTGTTTGGCTTCGATCCGCGCCAGCCGCTGCCCAAAGACCTGGAATACCTCGACCTGCTGCCCGAGGAAGATCGCGCCAAAACCATTCGCGCCTTCCATTCGGTGCTGGCCGGCGCGCCGCTGGAACAGGCGATGCATCACCGCATCCGCTGGCCCGACGGCAGCCTGCACTGGCTGGAAATCAATGGCAGCGTGCTGCCGGACAAACATGGCAAGCCCCGAATGATCGGGGTGATTCGCGAAATCACCCACCAACGCCAGCGGGAACAAGCCCTCAGCAGTTCGGAAAAACGCTTTGCCACGCTGTTTCACCTGTGCCCGAACATGGTGCTGCTGACCCGCCTGGAAGACGGCCTGATCAGCGAAGCCAACCAGTACTTCGAAAGCCTCTTCGGCTGGCCGGTGCAGCATGTCATCGGCCGCACCACCCTCGAACTGGGCCTGTGGGTCGACCCGGAACAACGCGCGCAAATGGTCAAGGCGGTACAAAAGCGCGGCCAGGCCGCCACCCTCGAGGTGCAACTGCGCGCCAGCAACGGGCAGATTCACGACGGTATTCTCAGTGCCCAGAAAGTCGAGCTGGAAGGCCAGGCCTACCTGCTCAGCACCTTTCTCGACACCAGCGAACGCAAGCTCGCCGAACAGGCCCTCAAGGACAGCCAGGAGCGCCTCGACCTGGCGCTGGACTCGGCCCAGCTCGGCACCTGGGACTGGCACATTCCCAGCGGCATGCTCTACGGCTCGGCCCGCGCCGCGCAGTTGCACGGCCTGGAGCCGATGCCGTTCCATGAGTCCTTCGATGCATTTTTCGAGGGCGTGCCCGACGAAGAGCGCAACAGTATGCGCGATGCCTATCGCAGCCTGCGCGAAGGCCCGGCCGGCAATTATCAACTGACCTACCGCGTGCAACTGGCCGATGGCTCGTCACGCTTTCTGGAAAGCCGCGCCCGCCTCTACCGCGATGAGCAGGGCCATCCGCTGCGCATGGCCGGGACCTTGCTGGACATTACCGAACAGGTCGAGCGCGAGCAGCGCCTGGCGACGTCCGAGGAAAAGTTCGCCAGCCTGTTCCAGGTCAGCCCGGACCCGATCTGCGTCACGCTCCAGGAAACCGGGCAGTTCATCGAGATCAACTCCAGTTTCACCCAGACCTTCGGCTGGACCGCCGACGAAGTGCTCAACCGCAGCGCCGACGAAATCGGTCTCTGGGACGACTCCGCCCAGCGCCTGCAACGGGTCGAACAGGTAATCCGCGAACAGGCGCTGAACAACGTCGCGGTGGTGGTCCGGCACAAGGACGGGCACCCCCTGGCCTGCATCATTTCCAGCCGGCAGATCACCGTCGACAAACAGCCGTGCATTGTCACCACGCTGCGCGACATCACCCAGCAACAACGCTCCGAGGCCGCGCTCAAGGCCAGCGAAGAGAAGTTCGCCAAGGCGTTCCACTCCAGCCCCGACGCCATCACCATCACCGAACGCGACACCGGGCGCTACCTGGAGGTCAACGACGGCTTCTGCCGGCTGACCGGCTACCGCGCCGAAGAAGTGATCGGCCGCACCGTGTATCAGGTCGGTATCTGGGCCGAGGAAAAACAGCGCTCGATCCTGCTCGCCGAGCTGCAGCTCAAAGGTCGGGTCAATCACCTGGAAATGCTCGGCCGCAACAAGCGTGGCGATATCCTGACAGTCGAGGCCTCGATCGAACCCATTACCCTCAATGAAACCCCCTGCCTGCTGTTCACCGCGCGGGACGTCAGCCTGCTGAAAAATGCCCAGGCGCAGATTCGCCACCTGGCCTACCACGACCCGCTGACCAACCTGCCCAACCGCGCGCTGTTGATGGACCGCCTGAGCCAGCAGATCGCCCTGCTCAAGCGCCACAACCTGCGCGGCGCCCTGCTGTTTCTCGACCTGGACCATTTCAAGCACATCAACGATTCCCTCGGCCATCCGGTGGGCGACACCGTGCTGAAGATCGTCACCGCGCGGCTCGAAGCCAGCGTGCGCATGGAAGATACCGTGGCACGCCTGGGCGGCGATGAGTTCGTGGTCCTGCTCAGCGGCCTGGAAGGCAGCCGCAGCGAAGTCAGCGAGCAGGTGCGTGAACTGGCCGATACCCTGCGCGAGCTGCTCTCCGAACCGATGTTCCTCGATGGCCAGCGCCTGCAGGTGACCCCCAGCATCGGCGTGGCGCTGATTCCCGATCATGGCTCGACCCCCACCGACCTGCTCAAGCGCGCCGACATCGCGCTGTACCGGGCCAAGGACTCCGGGCGCAACACCACCCAGATGTTCCACAACACCATGCAGAAAGCCGCCAGCGAGCGCATGCGCATGGAAACCGACCTGCGCCTGGCCCTGTCCCGGGGCGAGTTCAGCCTGCATTTCCAGCCCCAGGTCGATGCCCGCGACAACCGCATCGTCGGCGCCGAGGCCTTGGTGCGCTGGCACCACCCCGAACTGGGGGCGCAATCGCCCACCGAGTTCATCAAGGTCCTGGAAGACAGCGGCCTGATCCTCGAGGTCGGCACCTGGATTCTCGACGAAGCCTGCCAGGCCTTCAGCCAGCTGATCGCCGAAGGCCTGGTGGACCCGCTCGACTTCAGCCTGTGCGTGAACATCAGCCCGCGACAGTTCCGCCAGAACGACTTCGTCGAGCGTATAGAGCACAGCCTGAGCCATTACCAGCTGCCGCCTTCGCTGCTGAAGCTGGAGATCACCGAAGGCATCGTGATCCAGAACCTGGAAGACACCATCGGCAAGATGCGTCGCCTGAAAAAACTCGGCGTGAGTTTCGCCATGGACGACTTCGGCACCGGTTATTCGTCGCTGACCTACCTCAAGCGCTTGCCGGTGGATGCGCTGAAGATCGATCAGTCCTTCGTCCGCGATGCGACCCACGACCCCAACGACGCGGAGATCGTGCGCGCCATCGTCGCCATGGCCCGCAGCCTGGACCTGAAGGTGATCGCCGAAGGCGTGGAAACCGCGGAGCAGCTCGAGTTCCTGCAAGGCCTGGGCTGCCACTTGTATCAGGGTTACCTGCACAGCCGACCGCTGCCGCTGGAGGGTTTGAAAGCCCTGCTGGTCTGAGCGGGCGACATGCAATCGCCGGCCTGACAGATCAACGGGGCAGCAATTGCCAGTGTTTGGCACAACCTGTAGGGTCGCGTTTTTTGTGACGCCCACGAGATCGATCATGCAGGATGCAACCCTCCCCCGCCTGGCCCTGCTGGGCATTGACCTTGGCACCACCAACAGCCTGATCGCCGTCTGGCAGGACGGCCGCGCCCAGTTGATCCCCAACGCCCTCGGCGATGTCCTGACCCCGTCGGTGGTCAGCCTCGATGAAGACGACAGCATCCTGGTGGGCAAGGCCGCGCGGGCCCGCCTGACGACCCACCCGGAACGCACGGCCGCGGCCTTCAAGCGCTTCATGGGCAGCGACAAGCGCCTCGAACTGGGCGGCCGGCCGTTCAGCCCGGAAGAACTCTCGGCGCTGGTGATCGGCTCGCTCAAACAGGATGCCGAAGCCTTTCTCGGCCATCCGGTGCAGGAAGCGGTGATTTCGGTGCCCGCCTACTTCAGCGACGAACAACGCAAGCGCACGCTGTTCGCCGCCGAACTGGCGGGCCTGACGGTGTCGCGGCTGATCAACGAGCCGACCGCGGCCGCCATGGCCTACGGGCTGCACGAACAGAAGTTCGAACGCACGCTGATCTTCGACCTGGGCGGCGGTACCTTCGACGTCACGGTGCTGGAATACGCACTGCCGCTGATTGAGGTGCATGCCTCCACCGGCGACAACTTCCTGGGCGGCGAGGACTTTACCGAGGCCTTGTTGCAGGCCTGCCTCAAGGACTGGCAACTCACCCCGGCGCAGATCGACGCCCAGGGCATGGCCAGCCTGGGCGACGCCCTGGAGCAGCTCAAGTGCGCACTCGCCGAAGGCACTCAGTCACTGAGCTGGCGCCATGGGGACACCTCGTATGAATGGACGCTGGACGAAGCGCTGGCACTGAAGATCTGGGAACCGCTGCTGGCCCGCTTGCGCGCGCCCATCGAACAGGCCCTGCGCGATGCCCGCCTCAAGCCTCGCGACCTCGACAGCCTGGTGCTGGTAGGCGGCGCCACCCGGATGCCGGCGGTGCAGCAGATGGTCGCCACCCTGTTCGGCCGCCTGCCTTACCGCCATCTCGACCCGGATACGATCGTCGCGCTGGGCGCCGCCACCCAGGCCGCCTGCAAGGCCCGGGACGGGGCCATCGAAGAACTGATCCTGACTGATGTCTGCCCCTACACCCTGGGGATTTCCACCCGTCGCGGCGAACAGGTCAGTGGGGCTTTTTCGCCGATCATCGAACGCAACACGGTAATCCCGACCTCACGGGTGCAGCAGTTCTACACCACACATCCGCATCAGGCGTTTATCCGCATCGAGGTGTACCAGGGCGAGCGGCCCTGGGTACGGGACAATATTTTCATCGACGCCTTCGACGTGCCTCTGACACCCAGCGAGCAGATCCAGTCCCTGGACGTGCGCTTCAGCTATGACATCAATGGCCTGCTTGAAGTCGACGTCACCCTGCTGGCCAGCGGCGAACGCCATAGCCACAGCATCGACCGCAGCCCCACCGGGCTCGATGCGCAATCCCGGCAAGCCAGCCATGAGCGGCTGACCGCGCTGAAAATCCACCCGCGCGACGCCCTGCCCAACCGCACCCTGCTGGCACGGCTGGAACGGGCGTGGGCGCAAAGCCTGGGCGACGAGCGCGAACAGATCGCCGACTGGCTGGGCACCTTCACCGCCGTGCTCAGCGGCCAGCAACCGACACAAATCGCCAGCCATCGAACCCAGTTGAACAAGGCGCTGGACCAACTGCGTCTCTAGCCGTTGAGCCGCCGCAAACTGGCCTGCAAACCACCGGGCAGCGCGTCTTCACCCGCGCTGTCCGGCGGTACGCCATAGCGGTTGGGCAGCTTGTCGCCGGGAAAGGCGAACAGGATCAGCGACAGAAATGGAAAGAACACCGACAGACCGCCCAGCACCAGCAAGGTCGGGATACCACGCCCCATGTCATGCAGGCGGCGCAGAATCACCCCGAGTAAAAACAGGCTGCCCAGCAATGACACAACGATCGCGGACAGCGACGTGCCGCTGAACAACGCGGCCAGCGGGGTGATCAGCACAGCGCCCAGCACCTGCCAGAAAAACGCCCCGCGTCCCAGCCGTGTGCCCAGGCGCCAGAACGCCGTGGCGGGCGTCGGACGGCTGTCACCCTTGGCCAGCAGCAGACGCTCGCTCCAGGACAGCAGCGCACTGAAGGCAAACCGCAGGCCGAGCCCGTGTTCCGGATTGTCCTTGGCCCGCTGCATGCGCAGCAGCACTTTCTGCCGAGGCACACCGGCACTGCCGTAACGCACCAGCCCCTTGAGCACATCGAGGGCCAGATAAAAGGCCTCGCTGTCGATCCCTTCGTCTTCGACCAGCGTCTGCTGCGGCGGCCGTGGCGGCTCGCCCTTGATCAAGCCGTGGCGGAAGCCGTCGAACCAGTCCTGGGGATTGGTGACTTCGGTAATCCGGTCGAGCAGATATCGACGCTGCTGCGCATCGATCACCGGGTCGTGATACAGCACACCGCTCAAGAGCATGCGCCCGAGCAAATCGTCCGCGAAGGCGTGCAGGTCGCTGCGCAGGCATGCGAACAAGCGCTCATTGCTCAACAACCGCGCACTGTCGAGCGCTTCCTGGACGCCAAGCAATTGCCGGTCGAGCAAGGCATGCAGCGGATCCGCCAATTGCAGCCAGCCGAGCAAACCGCTCAGGTCGCCCTGTTCGCGCTGCAACTGGGCAAGCTGCGGCTGCAGCCGGCTGAGCGGATGGGACGGATTGAGCGCCAGGCGCTCCAGGCACCGCGAGTCGATCAATTGCCACCAGCGTTCCGGCTGCTCCAGCAACGCCATCAGGAACCGCGTATGGGCGTACCAGTGCCAGACCGCCTCTCCCGTCCCTGGCGGCGGCAACACTACGCCATGCTGGCTCAGTTGCAGCAGCAGGTTCAGTTCCGACAAATCGCTAGCGGCATCCGTATCGCTCAATTCGAAAGACTCGGCGATACGCTCCAGGGCAGCGTGACCGTAAGGACGCAATCGGCGCAGCCACACACGGCAGATCTTATGCGGCTCACCGGTTGTCAGCGCATCGGCCAGTTGTGCCGAAGCCGCGCCCTCATCGATGAAGGCATTCATCGCCAACGGAATCGGCGCCTGGCTCAACCAGCGCAGGTGCTGCCCGGCCTGATCCTTGAACCCGCTCAGCACCAGGCCTTCGAGGGCATCCAGCGGCTGCGGCTCGTCCAGCACCTGTTGCAACAGGTCTGCTGCGCCACGGTGCAAGGCCCAGGCATGCCGGTACAGGCGCAACAACCGGGTGTCGGTGTGCTGGCCCAGCAACTGCGCTAGCAAGGGCAACTCGTCGCCGGTCATCCGCCAATCGATAAAGGCCTGCGCCAACCCCTGCAGCTCGAGCCGGCCAACGCCGAGCCAGCGGATCAGCGTCTCGGGACGTTGTGAAGGGCTGCCGTACTCCTGGGTGACATGGGCGAGATCGGTGGACCAGCCGCTGAAATGCTCCAGACGATCAAATGCCTGGATCAGCAGCGGCAAAAAGTCCGGCTGACGCTTGGCGCACAACGCCAGCAATTGGCTCTCGGCCTTGGGATGACGATGCTCCTGCCAAAGCCGGACCCAGCAAGGCAACGCCTGATCGTCCAGCCCCAGCAGGCTGTTCTGGCACGCCAGCAGGTAAAGCCAGTCCACATCATCCGGCGCTTGGCACTGCTGCTCGATACACAACTGCAACAGCCCCTGGCCACCGATGCCCGCCTGGGTGAATTGCACCAGCAAGCGCTTGATGAAAAGCGCATCGTTCGGCAACGGCAGGCAGGTGTGTTGGCTGGCGAAGCCTTCGTACTCGTGGAGCGGTCGCCGGTCGAAGATGAAGTCGAGACTGCGCGCGTACCACAGGCTTTCGGTCTGCGCCGGTTCCGACCAATTTCCCATCAGCACCGTGTCGAAAGGGTCCGGGGTCTTGATCCGGTTCAGATAGTCCTCGACATGACGGGCCTGATCGAACCCCAGCTCCAGCAACTGACGCTCCCAGCCCATGCGCTGGGCCAACAGGCCCGCGCAACGATGGGAAAGCGGTCCGGCGTTGGCCGTCCGCCCGAACAACTCCCAGCGCAGGTCATCGAGCATGCCGAGCGGCAGTTGATCCAGTGTCTTGATAAAGGCCTGCCAGGCCTCAGGATTGAAGCGCCGCGCCGGATCATTCAGCAGCGCATCAAAATCGAGGATGGCCTGCGCAGGCTCAGGCTCGTCCTCCTGCGCCGCTTCAAGTTCCTGCTCCTTGTCACGCACCAGCCGCAGGGCACTCTCGTAGGCCTGGCGCAGTGCCTGGAATCCTTCGGGATCGGTCTCCGGGTGATGCTCCGGCAGACGGGCACGATAGGCATTGCGAATCAGCGTTTCATCGGTGGTAGGGTCGATCCCCAACTGTATCCAGCAACTCATGACCAGGCGAACTCCTCAAGCGACGCCGGACGCTGCGGCATATCCAGCTCCAGATGCCAAGGCAGGTCCGCCAGGCACTCCGGCATGTTTTGAGCAAGGCCCCGGGCGATTCTCTGGCTGAGGGGATTTTCTCCTTGCCGATCCAGCTCGTACGCCAGTTCTTCATCGCTGTTGCCCAGGCAGGCCCAAAACGAGCGCCCAACCAGGAACCCATTGAAATAGGCGAACCAGCTGCCGTAGTGGTATTGCGCTCTGACCGCCAATCGGCTGTGCAGCCAAAGACTTTCGGTCAGATCGATCCACCGGTTGCGCACGCCGCAACGCAAGAGAAACCCCATGCGCCCGTAATCCCAGGAAAGAATCCCGCCCGGGCCGCAAGCGCCAAAGGTCCGGCTGGCGAGCTCATGCAGGATGCGCTCGCGAGGTTCGAGGGTGTCGAGCAAGGCTTGCCATTCGCTTGGCAGGCAACGCTGCCAGGCGCGATAGGCATCGTCGAGATGGCCGGCATGACCGTTGTCAGTCATCTTTTCCAGCATGTCCAGCAACTGCCGTCGGTCACCGATGCCCCAACTGCCTTGCAGGTCGATGGAGTCCGGGCCGGGGTAGAACGCGGGGTTGTCGTATTCGGCGCGAGGGTTGAGCGCAACCATCGGCGCAGAAAGGCCCCACAGCCAGCGCTGTTGTATCTCGTCCATGAAAAAGGCTCCAGGCCGACCGGTAAGGAGGGGGGTCGGCAAAACTGCGGCGGATTGTAGAGAAAGCGCCGCAACGCGGCAAAGGCGAACGATGATTTTCCCAGGCATAAAAAAGGCCCCGACTTGTCGGGGCCTTTTTCAGCGACTCAGCGCTCGATCAAACGCCTGTGTGGCGGCGCATGGATCAATGCTGCAGGGCTGGCTTCTGCGTCCCGTTGATCGGGATGCGTTTGGCTTTCGCCTCTTCCGGGATCACCCGCAACAGGTCGATGCTCAACAGACCGTTGCTCAGGCCGGCGGCCTTGATCTCGATGTGATCGGCCAGACGGAAGGACAGCTTGAAGGCACGCTGGGCGATGCCCTGGTGCAGGAAGGTGACGCCTTCGTTCGCGTCACGTTTGCCGCCACTGATGGTCAGCACGCCCTTCTCGACTTGCAGCTCCAGGTCTTCTTCCTGGAACCCGGCGGCGGCCACGACGATGCGGTACTGGTCGTCACCGTGCTTTTCGACGTTGTAGGGCGGATAGGTGCTGCCTGGCTCATTGCGCAGAGCGGTTTCGAACAGGTCATTGAAACGGTCGAAACCCACCGAAGAACGGAACAGTGGTGCGAGGGAAAATGCAGTACTCATGGTTCAAATCTCCTGAAAACAATCAGCAAGTTTTTTTGTCTCCGCGACCCGAATTCGGCATCGCGTAACCCTTAGATAGGGACCGCCGATTGCATTTCAAGAGACTTTTCGCAGATTTTTTCAGGCCGCCTCGGCCACCGGCAAGCCCAGCAAACGCGAGACTTGATCCGGCTCGGTTTCGCGACGCAGGACGGTGAACAGCTCCACCGCCTCGGGATAATTGCGGGTCAGCATGGCCAGCCACTGCTTCAGGCGACCCGGCGATTGGCGAGCCGTCATCTGCGCCTTGGCTTGCAGCCAGAAGTCCTGGATCAACGGCATCAGGTCGGCCCAGGTCATCTCGACCACCTCTTCCCCGGCCCGCGCGGCGGCGATTTGCCGGGCCAGGTCCGGACGCGACACCAGGCCACGGCCGAGCATGATGTCTTCCACGCCGCTGATTTCGCGGCAGCGGCGCCAGTCTTCGACGCTCCAGATATCACCGTTGGCGAACACCGGCACCTTGACCACATCCTGCACCCGCGGAATCCACTCCCAGTGCGCCGGCGGCTTGTAGCCGTCGACCTTGGTCCGCGCATGCACCACGATATGTTCCGCGCCGCCTTCGGCCAGCGCCGTGGCGCACACCAGCGAGCCATCCGGGCTATCGAAGCCGAGGCGCATCTTGGCGGTCACCGGGATGTGCGCAGGCACGGCACGCCGCACCTGCTCGACGATCTGGTTGAGCAGCTCCGGCTCCTTGAGCAGCACCGCACCGCCACGGGATTTGTTGACGGTCTTGGCCGGGCAGCCGAAGTTCAGGTCGATGACTTCGGAACCGAGCTCACAGGCCAGGGCGGCGTTTTCCGCCAGGCACACCGGATCGGAACCCAGCAGTTGCACCCGCAGCGGCACGCCGGACGCGGTACGGGCGCCGTTCAACAACTCGGGGCCGAACTTGTGGAAATAGGCCGGTGTGAGCAACTGATCGTTGACCCGGATGAACTCGGTCACGCACCAGTCGATACCACCGACCCGGGTCAGTACATCCCGCAGGATGTCATCGACCAACCCTTCCATGGGCGCCAAAGCAATTTGCATGAATCACACTCAACGTAAAACGCGGTAAAAAAACGTGCGGCAGTTTACTGGGTTTCGCTGGGAAGCAGGTATTTCAACGGGTGGATGGTCGCGGGCCGGTTCAGCTCGCCCCTTGCAACGCCGGCCCATAACCCTCGAGAAACTCCGCCGGCATGCGCTTGGGCTTGCCGCTGGACAGCTCGATGCAGACAAAGGTGGTCTGGGCCCGCAGCAAGGTAGCGCCATCGCTCGGACGCACCAGTTGGAAGCGTCGCGACATCTTCAGGCGCTGATCCCAGTCGACGATCCAGGTCGCCAGTTGCAGCTCGTCGCCTTCATAGGCCGCCGCCAGGTAGTCGATCTCGTGGCGTACCACCGCCATGGCCCGATCCAGGCGGCGGTATTCGCTCAGGTCCAGGCCCAGGCGCTGGGAATGACGCCAGGCGCAACGCTCGAGCCAAGTGACGTACACCGCGTTGTTGGCATGCCCCAAGCCGTCGATGTCTTCGGCACCCACCTGCAGATCGATGATAAACGGCGTTGCCAGATCCCAGCCCATGCCCCACTCCCGGTCAGATTATTCGACCGGGGCAGTGTAACGGATTGCTCAGGCGGATTGGCGCGCTTGCAGGCTGCGGCCGGCCAACAGCGTCAGCACACCCTCGATCAGCCGTGGATCGGCCAATACGCGCTGATGCCCGCCTTCCTTCAGGCGCAACAAGCGGCTGTCGAACCAGGCGTCATGGATCAGTTCGGACTCCTTGACCGGGACAAAGCAATCATCTTCGGCATGCACGATCAACCCGGGCATGTCCAACTGGTAATGCGCGACATCCATGGCCGCGGCGCGCATGCCGACATCCTGCTCCACCTGGCGGATAAAGGCCGAGCGTGCCTTGGGTGGCAGGCGCACATAACGGGCGAAGCCGCGCAGGACGCCGAGTATCCGCGCCGGGGCGGCGATGCTGACCAGGGTCTCGGTACGCAAGCCCAGTTGCACCGCCAGCATGGCGCTGGCGCCCCCCATGGAATGGCCGATGACCGCTCGCAGCGGCGGCAACTCCGCGGCGGCTTCGAGCATGGCCCGGGCAAACAGCATCACATTGGCCTCGCGACCGGGAGAACGCCCGTGGGCGGGACCGTCCAGCGCCACGACGCTGTAGCCGGCGCCCACCAGCGCATCGATCAGGCTGGCAAATTGCGTGGGGCGGCCTTCCCAACCGTGCATCAGCAGCACCGCCGGCCCCTGGCCCCAGCGCAATGCCGAGAGCCCGAAGCGCAGGGTAATGCGCTCCGAACGCGCCAGCAGCGGCAGCTCCCAGTCACGCGGCAGCCGCTCGCGCGGCGTCATGAAGGCCAGTCGCATCTTGCTGGCGACCAGCTTCGGTGCAACCCAGCCCAAGGTGCCGTTAACGCCACGAACCCAACTTAACGTGCTCATCGCTTCTCTCCTCAGGCCAGCGCCTCAGGTCATAGCACCGCCGACTTGGCAGCGCGCAGTAAACGGTCCGACAGCTCACCGGCTCCCAGCGCCCGGGCCAGGGACAAGCCGCCCACCATCAGGGCCAGATCGGCCAGGGCCTTGTCGGTGTCTTCGGGGGTGGTCGCCAACTGAGCCAGCATCAGCTCGATGTGTTCATTCAGGACTTTGCGGAAATCGTCCGGCAGGCGCCCCATTTCACCGACCGACGCGGGGATCGGGCAGGCCTGCTCGGTGGAATCGCGGTGCTTGCGCGACAGATAGAACGCTGCCACCAGCGCTCGCCGCTCCTCGCCGGTCAACGATGCGTCCATATCGGCAATCAGGCCCCGGCGCTGGGCCAGCAATTGACTGAACGCTTCCAGCATCAGGGCGTCCTTGCTTTCGAAATGCGCGTAGAAGCCACCGACCGTCAGGCCCGCGGCACCCATCACTTCGCCCACGCTCGGCTCGGCCGGGCCACGCTGCACCAGCGCGGTGCTGGCGGCCTGGAGAATGCGCTCGCGGGTTTGAGCTTTTTTATCGTTCATCGTTGCCTCCGAATATCACGATCAAAATATTATTCTCATAATAAATTTTCGCAAGTCGTTAGTGTGACCGTCGGTCAGGAGAACAGTGTGGGGAGAAAGGGAGAATTGGCCAAACGCCAGACAAACAAAAGGGCCATTCAATAATTGAATGACCCTTATAAATCCCGCAGAGCGGGTAATCGTGGCGTCCCCTAGGGGACTCGAACCCCTGTTACCGCCGTGAAAGGGCGGTGTCCTAGGCCACTAGACGAAGGGGACACAAACCCTTCTATACAACTGATCAGTGCTGAGAGCTGATCGATTCAAGGCCGGTGTGGCCAGACCTTGAACTGTAAAATTGGTGGAGCTAGACGGGATCGAACCGTCGACCTCTTGCATGCCATGCAAGCGCTCTCCCAGCTGAGCTATAGCCCCAGATTTTTCGCCTCGCGGCGGAGCGACATCTTGCAACATCGCTTCTGTAAAACTGGCGTCCCCTAGGGGACTCGAACCCCTGTTACCGCCGTGAAAGGGCAGTGTCCTAGGCCACTAGACGAAGGGGACGCAAACCCTTCTAACAACTGATCAGCGCTGAGAACTGATCGATTCAAGGCCGGTGTGGCCAGACCTTGAACTGTAAATTGGTGGAGCTAGACGGGATCGAACCGTCGACCTCTTGCATGCCATGCAAGCGCTCTCCCAGCTGAGCTATAGCCCCTCGTCGGTGAGGACGGGGCGAATCTTAAGGGCGTATCGGAAAGCTGTCAAATTTTTTTTCAGCTTTTTTTAAAAAAATTTGCCGGCATAACAATCACTTACCGCCCTCCCCCGTAAATCCGGGGCTTTTTCCGACCGTTGCGCCCTCCAGCAACGGTCGCGATCTCACTTCTTGCGCAGGTCCGCGGGAGCCAGCATGCCGGCTCCCGCGAATCAGCAGGCTGAATCAGGCGATCGCGCCCAGCAGCTTTTCCCACTCTTTGTTTTCTTTCTTCGACACGCCACCCAGCAGGTCGATGGCCTGGCGCAGGCGGAAACGGGTCAGGTCCGGGCCCAGAATTTCCATGGCATCAAGCACCGAGACCGAGCTGGCCTGACCGGTGATCGCGGCGAACATCAGCGGCATGGCATCACGCAGCTTCAGCTCCAGGGATTCGACCACGGCCTGGATGGTCGCGGTGATGCTGTCCTTTTCCCACTGACGCAGGCTTTCCAGCTTCCACAGGATCAGTTGCATCAGCTGCCGCACCTGATCGCCCGAAAGCTTCTTCGACTCGAACAGCTTGGCATCCGGGGTCACGCCACCGGCGAAGAAGAACCCGGCCAGCGGTGCGATCTGGCTGAAGGTTTCCACCCGGCCTTGCACGTGCGGCGCGATCTTCATCAGGTATTCGGGGTTCAGCGCCCAGGTCTGCACGCGGCTGGCAAACTCTTCCACCGGCAGGTCGCGCAACCACTGGCCATTGAGCCAGGACAGTTTCTCGATATCGAAGATCGGTCCACCCAGGGAGACCCGCGACAGGTCGAAGTTGTCGACCATTTCCTGCAGCGAGAACTTCTCGCGCTCGTCCGGCATCGACCAGCCCATGCGGCCCAGGTAGTTGAGCATGGCTTCCGGCATGAAGCCCATGCGCTCGTAGAAAGTCACGGAGGTCGGGTTCTTGCGCTTGGACAGCTTGCTCTTGTCCGGGTTGCGCAGCAGCGGCATGTAGCACAGCTGCGGCTGCTCCCAGCCGAAATACTCGTAGAGCAGAATCAGTTTCGGCGCCGAAGGCAGCCATTCTTCGCCACGCAATACGTGGGTGATGCCCATCAGGTGGTCGTCGACCACGTTGGCCAGGAAGTAGGTCGGCAGGCCATCGGTCTTCATCAGCACCTGCATGTCCATGCGATCCCACGGGATCTCGACATCGCCACGCAGCATGTCCGGCACCACGCAGACGCCTTCGCTCGGCACCTTCATGCGGATCACGTGCGGCTCGCCAGCGGCCAGGCGACGCGCGACCTCTTCCTTGGACAGCAGCAGCGCGCGACCGTCGTAGCGTGGCGTCTCGCCACGGGCCATCTGCTCGGCGCGCATCTGGTCCAGTTCTTCGGCGGTGCAGAAGCACGGGAAGGCATGGCCCATGTCGACCAACTGCTGGGTGTACTTCTGGTAGATCTCGCTACGTTCGCTCTGCCGGTAAGGACCGTGCGGGCCGCCCACGTCCGGGCCTTCGCTCCAGTTGATGCCCAACCAGCGCAAGGCGTCGAAAATCTGCTGCTCGGACTCGCGGGTCGAACGCAGTTGATCGGTGTCTTCGATGCGCAGGATGAACTCACCGCCATGCTGCTTGGCGAAGCAGTAGTTGAACAAGGCGATGTAAGCGGTACCTACGTGGGGATCCCCGGTAGGCGATGGCGCGATGCGCGTGCGGACGGTGGTCATGGCATGTCTCGGAAAGAATATGAAAAGCGAAGATCAAACAAGAGGCGAATGGTAACAGGCGATGCCGGCCCCGCTCCAGTGAGCAGGGCATTTAAGCCAAGGTTGAGGCTACTCGAGTCGCCCGGGCCGCCGAACCATCGATTGTCCGCCCGTGGCATTTACCACTGGTCGGCCGTATGCCAGATTCGCCCTCTGACAAATTTTCTTACATTTACCAGAGCGCAGCCTGCCGCCCCATGCCAGTTCAACTCAAGCGTCGCCTGTTTATTTTCCTGTTCCTGGTCCTGCTGATTGCCCTGGGCTTTCTGGCGCAGTGGTTTTTCCATGGACGCTTTTATGAAAGCACCGATAACGCCTATGTCCAGGGTGAAATCACCCGTGTTTCCAGCCAGCTTGGCGCGCGTATCGACGAGGTGCTGGTGCAGGACAACCAGCACGTCGAAAAAGGCCAGTTGCTGATCAGGCTCGAAGGCGATGATTTCCACCTCGCCGTGGATCGCGCCAATGCCACCCTGGCCACCCGCGAGGCCGAACGCCTGCAAGCCCAGAGCAGACTCACGCAACAGGCCAGCCTGATCGCCGCCGGCAAAGCCCAGGTGGCTTCCAGCCAGGCCAGCCTCGGGCGTTCGCAGATCGACCTGTCCCGCGCGCAAACCCTGCGCAAACCGGGTTATGTCTCGGAAGAGCGGGTCACCACCCTGTCCGCCGACAACCATATCGCCCGCTCGCAAGTGGCCAAGGCCCAGGCCGACCTGCAAGGCCAGCGCCAGCAGGTCAATGCCCTGAGTGCCGAGATCAAGCGCCTCGACGCGCAGATCGCCAATGCCCGCACCGACCTGGCCCAGGCCGAGCTGAACTTGACCCGCAGCGACATCCACGCCCCCATCAGCGGCCTGATCGGCCAGCGCGCGGCGCGTAACGGCCAGTACGTGCAGGCTGGGGCCTATCTGCTGTCGATCGTGCCGGACCAGGACATCTGGGTTCAGGCCAACTTCAAGGAAACCCAGATCGGCCATATGCAACCGGGACAAAAGGCCGAGCTGCTGTTCGACGCCTACGGCGACACGCCCATCGAAGCCCGCGTCGACAGCCTGTTCGCCGCCTCGGGCGCGCAGTTCAGCCTGCTGCCGCCGGACAATGCCACCGGCAACTTCACCAAGGTGGTGCAGCGCATTCCGGTGAAACTGACCTTTGCCGCCGACAACCCGCTGCACGGCAAGATCCGCCCGGGCATGTCAGTCACTGTCAAAGTGAATATCCAGCCCCTGAACCCAGAACCCTCGAACGATGGCCGGTGACCAACTGTTGCGCCCGGTCGGCGAACCGACCCGGCGCGACTGGATCGCGGTGATGAGCGTGATGCTCGGCGCCTTCATGGCGGTGCTGGACATCCAGATCACCAACGCCTCGCTCAAGGACATCCAGGGCGCGCTGTCGGCAACCCTCGAAGAAGGCTCGTGGATCTCCACTTCCTACCTGGTGGCGGAGATCATCATGATCCCCCTCACCGCCTGGCTGGTGCAGCTGCTGTCGGCGCGGCGCCTGGCGGTCTGGGTGTCGGCGGGTTTCCTGATCGCCTCCCTGCTCTGCTCCATGGCCTGGAGCCTGGAAAGCATGATCGTGTTCCGCGCCCTGCAGGGCTTTACCGGCGGCGCGCTGATCCCGCTGGCGTTCACCCTGACCCTGATCAAGCTCCCCGAGCACCATCGCGCCAAGGGCATGGCCATGTTCGCCATGACCGCCACCTTCGCCCCGTCCATCGGCCCGACCCTGGGTGGCTGGCTCACGGAGCACTGGGGCTGGGAATACATCTTCTACATCAACATCCCGCCCGGCCTGATCATGATCGCCGGCCTGCTCTATGGCCTGGAGAAGAAGGAAGCCCATTGGGAGCTGCTGAAAAGCACCGACTACGCCGGCATTCTCACCCTGGGTGTCGGCCTCGGTTGCCTGCAGGTGTTTCTCGAGGAAGGTCACCGCAAGGACTGGCTGGAATCGAACCTGATCGTCAGCCTGGGCAGCATCGCCCTGCTGAGCCTGATCACCTTTGTCATTGTCCAGGTGTCCAAGCCCAACCCGCTGATCAACCTGGGCATCCTGCGCAACCGCAACTTCGGCCTGTCGAGCATTTCCAGCCTGGGCATGGGCGTCGGGCTGTACGGCTCCATCTATCTGTTGCCGCTGTACCTGGCGCAGATCCAGAGCTACAACGCCTTGCAGATCGGCGAAGTGATCATGTGGATGGGGGTGCCGCAGCTGTTCCTGATTCCGCTGGTGCCGAAGCTGATGCAGTTCATCTCGCCCAAATGGCTGTGCACCCTGGGCTTTGGCCTGTTCGGCCTGGCGAGTTTTTCTTCGGGGGTGCTCAACCCGGACTTCGCCGGACCGCAGTTCAACCAGATCCAGATCATCCGCGCCCTGGGGCAGCCGTTGATCATGGTCACCATTTCTTTGATCGCCACCGCCTACATCCTGCCGCAGGACGCCGGCTCGGCCTCCAGCCTGTTCAACATCCTGCGCAACTTAGGCGGTGCAATCGGCATCGCCCTGCTCGCGACCCTGCTGGATGCGCGGACCAAGACTTACTTCGACTACCTGCGCGAATCCATAGTGCCGAGCAACCCGCAAGTGGCCGAACGCCTGGCGACCCTGGCCGAGAAGTTCGGCAGCGATACCGCCGCCCTCGGCAAACTCAGCGAAATTACCCACCAGCAGGCGCTGATCATGGCCTACAACGACGCCTTCCATTTTGTCGGGATCGCCCTGGGCGTCAGCATGCTGGCGATTCTGCTGACCAAGGCGTTGCCGGCCGGGATCAAGGCCGGGGAAGCACACTGACTTGCCAGGGTAACCACTGTAGCCGCTGCCGCAGGCTGCGATAGGTCCGAAGGACCTTCAGCGGTAGTGATACCGCCACGGCCGTACCGGCCGATCGCAGCCTGCGGCAGCGGCTACAGGTGAGGCTCAAACCGTCAGCAAACGCTCGCGCAGCTTGCCGATTTCGTCGCGCATCTGCGCCGCGGCTTCGAACTCCAGATCGCGGGCCAACTGGTACATCTTCTCTTCGAGCTGGCGAATGCGCTTGGTGATCTCGCTGGGCGAGCGCAGTTCGTTTTCATAGCGGGCGTTTTCCTCGGCAGCCTTGGCCATGCCTTTGCGCTTCTTGCTGCGCGAACCGGGCACGGTGGCGCCTTCCATGATGTCGGCGACGTCCTTGAACACGCCTTTGGGGGTGATGCCATTGGCCAGGTTGAAGGCGATCTGCTTGTCGCGACGGCGCTCGGTCTCGCCAATCGCCCGCTCCATGGAGCCGGTGATGCGGTCGGCGTAGAGAATCGCCCGGCCGTTGAGGTTACGCGCGGCCCGGCCGATGGTCTGGATCAGCGAGCGCTCGGAGCGCAGGAAACCTTCCTTGTCCGCATCGAGAATCGCCACCAGCGACACTTCCGGCATGTCCAGGCCTTCGCGCAGCAGGTTGATCCCCACCAGCACATCGAAGGTGCCCAGGCGCAGGTCGCGGATGATCTCGACCCGCTCCACGGTGTCGATGTCCGAGTGCAGATAACGCACCCGCACACCGTGATCAGCGAGGTAATCGGTCAGGTCCTCGGCCATGCGCTTGGTCAGGGTGGTCACCAGGACCCGCTCTTCCACGGCCACGCGCTTGGTGATTTCCGACAACAGGTCATCGACCTGGGTCAGCGCCGGACGTACTTCCACCTGCGGGTCGACCAGGCCGGTCGGGCGCACCACCTGCTCGACCACGCGACCGGCATGCTCGGCTTCATAGTTGCCCGGTGTGGCCGAGACGAAGATGGTCTGCGGGCTGACCCCTTCCCACTCGTCGAAGCGCATCGGCCGGTTGTCCAATGCCGAGGGCAGGCGGAAACCGTACTCCACCAGGGTTTCCTTGCGAGAGCGGTCGCCTTTGTACATGGCGCCGACCTGCGGCACGCTGACGTGGGACTCGTCGATCACCAGCAAGGCGTCCGCCGGCAGGTAATCGTACAGGGTCGGCGGCGCGGCCCCGGCAGGCCGCCCGGACAGGTAGCGCGAGTAGTTTTCGATGCCGTTGCAGTAACCCAGCTCGAGGATCATCTCCAGGTCGAAACGGGTGCGCTGCTCCAGGCGCTGGGCTTCCACCAGTTTGTTGTTGCTGCGCAGGTACTCCAGGCGCTCCTGCAACTCGACCTTGATCCCCTCGATGGCATCCAGCAGGGTTTCCCGCGGCGTCACGTAGTGGCTCTTGGGATAGAAGGTGAAGCGCGGCAGCTTGCGGATCACTTCGCCGGTCAGCGGGTCGAAAGCGGAGATGCTTTCCACCTCGTCATCGAACAGCTCGATGCGGATTGCTTCCAGGTCGGATTCCGCCGGGTAGATATCGATCACGTCGCCGCGCACGCGGAAGGTGGCGCGGGCAAAATCCATGTCGTTACGGGTGTATTGCAGGTCGGCCAGGCGGCGCAGCAAGGCGCGCTGGTCGAGCTTGTCGCCGCGATCGACGTGCAACACCATCTTCAGATAGGTTTCCGGGCTGCCCAGGCCGTAGATGCACGACACCGTGGTGACGATGATCGCATCCTTGCGTTCCAGCAGCGCCTTGGTCGCCGACAGGCGCATCTGCTCGATATGGTCGTTGATCGAGGCATCTTTCTCGATAAAGGTGTCGGACGAAGGTACATAGGCTTCCGGCTGGTAGTAGTCGTAGTAGGAAACGAAGTACTCCACCGCGTTGTTCGGGAAGAACGCCTTGAACTCGCCGTACAACTGCGCGGCCAGGGTCTTGTTCGGCGCCAGCACCAGGGTCGGGCGCTGTACCTGGGCGATCACGTTGGCGATGCTGAAGGTCTTGCCCGAGCCGGTCACACCGAGCAGCGTCTGGTGCGCCAGCCCGGCCTCGATGCCCTCGACCATCAGCCGGATGGCCTCCGGCTGGTCGCCGGCGGGCTGGAAGCGGGTGACTAGCTGGAATTCAGACATAACGTACCTCTGGGTTCACTCCAGCACGACGCCGCCGCACAGGAACGAGAAAGACCACAAACGACGAGTGTCGCCGGGAAAATACTGGATTGTGCTGGATGTGGAGGCAAATTCCACAGCTTTCAAGGCAAAGGTCCCTGGGCCCTGTACGACTTTGACGTTGCAATAAGACTAACGGTCGAAAAATAAACCGAAAAACTTGCCGGAAAAGCCCTTTCAGCTGTCGCCGCGCGCAGTGATGTGCCTCTATACTAGCTCCCCGTTTGTGCACCGCTCTAGTGCATTCGGCTGGAGCGCGACACGTCCCTCCACACTCCATTCAGAGCCGCCGTAATAATGAGCCTGTTCTCCGCTGTCGAAATGGCACCACGCGATCCTATCCTGGGCCTCAACGAAGCATTCAACGCCGATACCCGTACCAACAAGGTCAACCTGGGGGTCGGTGTTTACTGCAACGAGGAGGGGCGAATTCCACTCCTGCGCGCCGTTGTCGAAGCCGAGACGATCCGCGCCGCTCAACATGCCTCCCGTGGCTACCTGCCGATCGACGGTATCGCCGCCTACGACCAGGCCGTGCAGAAGCTGCTGTTCGGCAACGACTCGCCGCTGCTGGCCGCCGGTCGCGTGGTCACCACCCAGGCCGTCGGCGGTACCGGCGCGCTGAAGATCGGCGCCGACTTCCTCAAGCAGCTGCTGCCTGACGCGGTCGTGGCCATCAGCGACCCAAGCTGGGAGAACCACCGCGCGCTGTTCGAAACCGCCGGTTTCCCGGTGCAGAACTACCGCTACTACGACGCCGCCACCCACGACGTGAACCGCGTCGGCCTGCTGGAAGACCTGAATGCCCTGCCAGCCCAGTCGATCGTGGTCCTGCATGCCTGCTGCCACAACCCGACCGGCGTCGACCTGAGCCCGGAAGACTGGAAAAACGTGCTGCAGGTGATCAAGGCGAAAAACCTGGTGCCGTTCCTCGACATGGCCTACCAGGGCTTCGGTGACGGCATCGCCGAAGACGCCGCCGCCGTGCGCCTGTTCGCCGAATCGGGCCTGACTTTCTTCGTCTCCAGCTCGTTCTCCAAGTCGTTCTCGCTGTACGGCGAGCGCGTTGGCGCCCTGTCGATCGTCAGCGAATCGAAAGAAGAAAGCGCACGCGTGCTGTCGCAGGTCAAGCGCGTGATCCGCACCAACTACTCCAACCCGCCGACCCACGGTGCAAGCATCGTCGCCGCCGTGCTCAACAGCCCGGAACTGCGCGCCCAGTGGGAAGCCGAACTGGCCGAAATGCGCCTGCGGATCCGCGGCATGCGCCTGCAGATGGTCGACCTGCTGGCCAAGGGCGCGCCACAGCGCGACTTCAGCTTCGTGGCCCGTCAGCGCGGCATGTTCTCCTACTCCGGCCTGACCGTCGAACAAGTGACACGCCTGCGCAACGAGTTCGGCATCTACGCCCTGGACACCGGCCGTATCTGCGTGGCCGCGCTGAACCAGAACAACATCGACGTCGTGACCAAGGCCATCATCCAGGTGATCTGAGCCACGCGCGGTGAGTGAAAGGGGGAAGCCTTTGGGCTTCCCCCTTTTTTGTGGGCCGCCCTCGCCGACCCGATGCCCACTAGACTGAATTCAGCTTGCCTTCTTCCCTATCGAGAACACCCCATGAGACACGACGACCTGCGAGCCGACCGCGACGAACTGGACCACTTCCCCCGCCCGCAGAAACGCGAAAGGAACCTGGTCCTGCAAATTGCCCTGGGGGTATTTCTCGGTGGCCTGGCGCTGTGGCTGGTGCAACTGGCCGCCACCTCGCTGGCTGCAAAGTTCATGCTGGGCACCTTCACTTTCGGCGGTTGAGAACGCTCAACCGGCCAGTTCAGCGCTGCGCTGGCTGGCGGCATCATCGAAGGCCACGTACAGCGACTCGGCGACCTGGCTCTTGATGGCCTTGGCGCTTTCCAGCCCGAGGACAAAACCTTCGGCCTTGCCGCCCGCGCGGTTCAATTCAGCGGCCGATCCGGCCTGGGTAATGGCATCCCACAGTTTCATGGCCTGGGGACCGACGCCTTTGGGCAGGCTGATCTGCTCGATGCTCATAAAACCTCCTCAGGCAGAGGCGACAGGGCAAGCAGTGTGGCGGGTAAAAACTTGAACAGGGTCATGAGCGTTACCTTTTCGGCTGGAAGCCGGGAGCGCGTGAAACCACTGCCGGGGCGCCATGGTAGACCTGTGCCGCGATTCCGGTAACCGCCAACGGCCAAATAGCCGCGGATTGGCACAATGGCCAGGGTCGACCAGGCTCACTCAAGCGAAAAATTATTTGGGGATGCTTGACTTCTCCTTCTTAATCAGTAAGATACGCCGCATTCCGCGATAGCTCAGTTGGTAGAGCAAGTGACTGTTAATCACTGGGTCCCTGGTTCGAGTCCAGGTCGTGGAGCCATCTTCCTACACTGATTGGCCAGCAACACTTCAAGGAGCGCCCTGCTCCTGCGGCGAATCAGTTCAGTGTCACCCTCCCCAAGATCGATTCAGCGCATGCCAGACCGGCATGCGGATAAACGTTTGCGCTGCGCCCGATTCCAGCCTGTCTCCGATTGCCTGGCGCCAGCGCCTGAAGTAGGCTGTGCCCCTTCTCACGCCAGCCGTCACGACTCATGTTTTTCCCCGCACAACCCCCTCACAGCTTTCTCTCGATGAGCCCATCGCAGACCTTCGCGGTGTCGCAATCCGACTGCGCGATCAATCGACGCCGCCGCAGCGTGCTGTTCGCCTTCACTTTCTCCCCTCACGCCTGACCCCCACCGTTGCGCCTGAAGCCGGCGCGGACCTGATACAGCTGCGGCTCTCGTTCGCCGCGCACTGCCCCATCCGCCGCTTTGCACCGCAGAACCCCGGCCCGACCTACGCCCGCGTATACCGAACCGCAACCCTGCCCGAGCAAAAGCGCCGCGCCACAACAAACCGTCTTTAAGCACCCGCCCCATCGGGTGCAGGTGTATTCCATGAATAAAACCCTGTTGGCCGCACTGATCCTCGGCATCTCGATTGTCGGCCTGAGCATCGGCTCCACCGTACCGGTCATTGCCTTGCGCCTGTATCAGGCCGGCGCCTCGAACACCCAGATCGGCATCATGTCGGCCCTTCCCGCCGCCGGCATGATGCTGTCGGCGTTCCTGGTGAACGGCCTGTGCCAGAGACTCAGCCGCCGGCAGATCTACCTGCTGTGTTTCAGCCTGTGCGCCCTCAGCATCGGCGCCCTGGAGCTCCCCGGGATCAGCCTGACCGGCCTGGGGCTGGCGCGGATTGTCATGGGCTTCGGCGCCGGGCTGATCATCATTCTGGGAGAAACCTGGGTCAACGAGATGGCCGCGGACGCCGTGCGCGGGCGAGTGATCGCGGTCTACACCACCTGTTTCACCGTGTTCCAGATGATCGGCCCCGGCCTGGTGGCCCTGCTCGGCACCGAGGGGCCGGCGGTGATCGCCACGGTCAGCACCGGTTACCTGCTGGCCATTGCGGTGATCTGGCTGACCCTGCCACGCCAGCGCCCCGTTGCCGGACACGCCACAAACAAAAGCTTCTCGGTGCTGGGCTTTATCCGGGTGGCGCCGGCACTGTGCGTGGGCATCCTGTTCTTCGCCTTCTTCGATACGGTGATTCTCTCGCTGTTTCCGGTCTACGCCGCGACCCACGGCTACGCCATCAAGCTCGCGGCGCTGATGGTCAGCATCATTCTGCTGGGGGATGCGGCGTTCCAGTTTCCTCTGGGCTGGCTGTCGGACAAGGCCGGACGCGCCGCCATCTACCTGGGCTGCGGCGTGGTGTCGTTGGTGATCGGCCTGGGGCTGCCACTGTTGATGAACTACCCGGCGCTGCTCTGGCCGAGCCTGGTGATACTCGGCGCGGCGGCCGGCGGGGTGTACACCCTGGCGATCATCCTGATCGGCCAGGAGTTCAGCGGCCCCGACCTGGTCACGGCCAACGCCAGCGCGGGCTTGTTGTGGGGTATCGGCAGCCTGCTGGGGCCGCTGCTCAGCGGTGCAGCCATGAGCGGTGGCGCCCACGGCCTGCCCTTGACGCTATCGGCGGCAGCCGCCGTGGTGGTGCTGTTCGCCTTGGCGCTGGTCCGGCAAGGGCTGCCGGAGCGGATCGCGGAGTAGCTAGCCGGCCAGGCCTGGATTGATTGCATCCAGCCTGGCGATTCGGCCGGCCCTAGACCTTGCTGGTTTCGACCGCGCCCGAGGCATGGGACGACACCTGATGAGCAGCCGGAGCATGCTCGCCATGGGACGTATCCACCACCGGAATCTCGTTGCCCTCGGCATCGTGCAGCTTGCCGCCGCTGAAATAATCGCCCTCACGCAACGCTGCCAGGTCCTGGTAGCGCAGGGTGCGCTCGGACGCCACGGCAAACACCGATTGCTGGTCCGAGTTGCCCAGGGTGAAGTGGTTGAAGGTGAGGTTCAGCACAATGGCCATGATCGCCGAGGAGCTGATGCCGGAATGGAAGATGGTGGCGAACCAGCTCGGGAAATGGTCGTAGAAGTTCGGCGCGGCGATGGGAATCATGCCGAAGCCGATCGAGGTGGCAACGATGATCAGGTTGACGTTGTTGCGGTAGTCGACCTTGGACAGGGTCCGGATACCGCTGGCCGCCACGGTGCCGAACAGCACGATACCGGCCCCGCCGAGCACCGAAGTCGGTACGGCGGCAATCACCCGCCCCATGAACGGCAGCAGACCGAGGATCACCAGGAACACCCCGCCGGTGGCCACCACATAACGACTCTTGATCCCGGTCACCGCCACCAGCCCGACGTTCTGGGCAAAGGCGCTCTGGGTGAAGGAGCCGAAGATCGGCGCGATCATGCTCGACAGCATGTCGGCGCGCAGGCCGTTGCCCAGGCGCTTGGAGTCAACCTTGGTGTCGATGATTTCACCCACCGCGAGGATGTCGGCCGAGGTTTCCACCAGGGTCACCATAACCACGATGCACATCGACAGGATGGCGGCGAAATGGAAAGTCGGCATGCCGAAATGAAAGGGTGTCGGGAAGCCGAACATCGGCCCCTGGGTGACCATGGAGAAATCGGCCATGCCCAGGAACACCGCGATGATCGTGCCCACCACCATGGCCAGCAGGATCGACAGCCGCGAAATGGTCGCGCTACCAATCTTGCTCAGCAGCAACACCAGGACCAGGGTGATCGCCGCCAGGCCGATATTGGCCATGCTGCCGAAGTTTTCCGCATGGCTGTTGCCCCCCATGGCCCAGCGCGCCGCCACTGGCATCAGGGTCAGGCCGATGGTGGTAATCACGATGCCCGTGACCAGCGGTGGAAAGAACTTGGTGATGCGTGAAAACACCGGAGTGATCAGCAGACCGATCAACGAGGCGGCGATCACCGCCCCGAGAATCGACTGGAAGCCCCCTTCGCCACCGCTGCTGACAATCGCCACCATGGTCGCCACGCCCGAGAAGGACACGCCCTGGACCAGCGGCAGCTGACAGCCGAAAAACGGCAGGCCGAGGGTTTGCAGGAGAGTCGCCAGACCGCCGGCGAACAACGACGCCGCGATCAGCAGACCGATGTCCGCCGGCGCCAGGCCGGCGGCCTGGCCAACGATCAAAGGCACCGCAACGATACCGCCGTACATGGTCAGAACATGTTGCAGGCCGTAAGCCATATTCGCGCCAAGACCCAGGTTTTCATCTTCAGGCCGTTGCGGTGAAACAGAGGGCGTTTTCATGGTTGGGGGGTTCCCTGGTTTTTGTTATGGGCACACTGTATTCAACAGTTGGGACAAATGTCTATAGAGTTGTATACACTTTATTCGGCACCGCCCAACCTCAAAAACCAGCGAAACCTGATCACCAGCCTCTGCCTTTTTCCCGCCGAACCCCGTCCCAGACAGCCACCCTGATAGAATCCCAGCCCCCGCGGCGCCCACATAGGTGACGCCCTCCGTCCGCGCATGGAAGCGATCGAATGAATCATCTCTGGCATACCTTCCGCCTCGCCTATGGCAGCTTCCGCACGGTGCTGGCCTTGCAAGGCTTTGTGCTGGCCGTGTTCAGCACCAGCTTCGCCGACAGCCTGTGGCAAGGGTTCTGGGCTGGCCTGGGGACCTTTGCCCTGTTCGTCGCCGGCGGTGCGATATTCGGCTTTCTGCCCATGGCACTGGTGTTTACCCCGCTGTACGCCCTGCTCTGCGCCAAAGGCCTGGCCAATTGGTTCAGCAGCCTGCTGCTGGGGCTGTCGATCGCCGGTGTACTTTGCCTTCACCCAGCCTTGCGCCTGCTGATGCCGCTCTGGCTGCTGGACAGTGCGTTGATTGCGCTGCTGACTCACTGGACGTATCGCCGCCAACTGAAGGATGGTTATGAGCAGATGCCTTTATGGCGCTGACCCTGAGCTGCCTGGGGGCTTTGCTCAGCAAAAGAGTGCTCAGCCTGGAAGGAATCGCCACGTGAACAGATGCCTCTCGATCCTGATCAGCCCTGCATTGTTGATACTGGCGTCCAGCGCCCAGGCCGCGCTGGTCTGCGGCGATTTCCTGGCACGGATCGGCAACAAACCCACCTATATCGAGTTCCTCGAATGTCACGCCGAACCCGAGTTGCAGACCAAGCCGCTGCGCGCCACCTATCGCCTGGCGGGGCGTGATGCCCAGGCTGCCGAACGCTACCTGGGCGAGCAGTTCCGGATGCCGCCCCTGCGGCGCTCCTGTTGTGTCTGGGATGCGCCGCCTGGCTTCTACCGTGACCCGCGCGGCCAGTTGGGCTACAGCCTGTTCATGGGGTCGGCGGAAACCTTCGTCGATCGCCGCGAAGCCTGGGGGGATATCGACTATTTCTATCTGACTATCGACCTCGACACCGAGGAACCCTGAAGCCCGGACCGATCAGGCCGGTTGCGGCAGCGCGAGCAATTCGCCAAGGACCTCTCGCAGCCGCGGATGCTGCGGTACCCGAATGGCGAACTCGTTCCGCAACAGGGCAATCAACTCGTCGGGGTCGGTGATCTGCCGGCGCTCGCTGTCCTGGCCCAGGCGATGCACGGCGTAGCTGCCGTTATTCAGGGTCCGGCGCAGGCCTTCGCCCATCAGCGCGACTTTCAGCTGACCGAGAAACGGCGAGTTCTTGTGGGTCGAGACGAACCAGTTACCCATTTCGTAATCCACGGCTTCCTGCCGCTGCAGGTCGAATACATACATCGCCCGCCACTCGCCGGCGACCTTGGCGCGCAGGGTGTAACTGCCATCACGCTCGGTGATTCGATAGGGCTCGTGGGGCGTGGCCTGCTCGTCCTCGGTATCGAGCAGCAGCGGCGCGGTGGGCACCATGCCGCCAAAGCCGACATCCGAAACATAACGCACGCCGTCCAGGGTCAGCAGCACCAGGCGGTGAGCGCGCGCGGACCAGGCATCTTCCGGCCCGCCCATCACCACTCGCCCGGTAATGCCCCGCGCCTCATAGCCCAGGTGCTGCAACAGCACCTGGTACATCTGGTTGAGTTCGTAGCAGTAGCCACCACGGCCCTCATGCAGGACCTTGTGCTCCACCGAAGCCAGGTCGATCGGCACCGGCACGCGCAACAGGGTCGACAGGCTTTCAAAAGCGAAGGTGCTGGTGTGGCGCAACTGCAGCTCGCGCAAGGTCGCCAGGGTTGGTGGCGGTGCGCTGTCATAGCCGAGCCGTTGCAGGTAAAGCGCGAAGTTCATCAGGTGGGGCTGACTCATGGAGTTGTCCTTATGCATGAGGTGTCGCGTATCGGCGCTATGTATAAGCCATTGAAGCCCCGAACCGACAATTGATTTGGCCAATATCCCTGCTCGAAACAGCCCGTTAATGGACCGCCTCCGCTGCCGGAAAAACCTGCCCTATCAACCAGAAGACGCGCAACGCAATCCTGCATCCGGAGGCGAAGCAGGCAGGAATCGTGCGTCATGGACCGGAGTGAGGCAACGTCTCGAACAGCCGCTGGATTACCCGAATTAGGACAACGAGCAATCAGCGATCCGAGCGAGCCAACGGTTGGCTGACGCTCTCGATCGCCACCCGATTGCGTCCGGATTTCTTGGCCTGGTACAGCGCGGCATCGGCGTGCTCGAGGAACGCTTCGATGCTGTCGTGCCCCTTCGGCACGAAGCAGTAGCAACCCAGGCTGAGGGTGACTCGTGCAAAGGGCGAGCCGGTATGCGGGATGTTTTTCTCCATGACGCCGCAGCGAATCTGCTCGGCCATGGCCAGCGCCCCGTGCATCTCGGTATCGGGCAACAGGATCACGAATTCCTCCCCGCCATACCGCACCGCCAGGTCGGCCTTGCGCTGACAGCAATCCCTCAGCACCTGCGCCACCTCGGCCAGGCACTGATCCCCGGCGACATGGCCGTAGGTGTCGTTGTAGCGCTTGAAGAAATCGATATCGAGCATGATCAGGCTCAGCGGGCTCGCCTGCCGCCCGCCGCGCCCGAACTCGGTTTCCAACGCCCGCTCGAGCAGCCGACGATTGGCCAGGCCGGTCAGGCTGTCATGGGTCGCGATCACCTCCAGCGCTGCCTGTGCGGTCCGCAGGTCGGCCTCGATACGCTCGCCGTTGCGTACCTGGTGCACGAAGACCCAGCCGAACAAGCCGATCCCCAATACCACCAGGGCGACAATGGCGCTGGACTGGTAGGCGCTGGCGTACCAGTCCTTGAGGACCGCATCCTTCGAACTTGCCGCGCTCACCACCAGCGGGTAGGCGTCCAGTTGCCGATAGCCGTAGAGCCGCATCTTTCTGTCGACCAGCGAACGAATCATCGCAGTGCCCGAAGAAGACTCAGGCAAGTACTTGCTGAAAATTTCCCCGCGCGCCAGGGATGCGCCGATCTGCCGCTCCTCCAGCGGACGCCGCGCCAGCAGGGTGCCATCGGACAGGGCGAGGAACATGCTGCCGTTGTCATCGATGTCGAAGCTTTTGAAGAACTGGTCGAAATAG
Organism: Pseudomonas sp. GW821-FHT09E12; assembly: GCF_059416085.1. Taxonomy (NCBI): domain Bacteria; kingdom Pseudomonadati; phylum Pseudomonadota; class Gammaproteobacteria; order Pseudomonadales; family Pseudomonadaceae; genus Pseudomonas; species Pseudomonas sp. GW821-FHT09E12. The sequence continues at coordinate 77,335 of NZ_JBWKOM010000008.1, forward strand.
GCCAGCCGGATACCGGCCAGCAGCACGCCTTCGAAATTGCCCTGCTTGTCGTTCAGGCGCCGCGTCAGCGGAATGATCCACTCGCCGTTTTCCCGACTGCGGATCGCAGGTCCGACGTGGGCCAGCAAGGAAGCGTTCTGCTGATGAAAGCGGAAGTAATCGCGATGGGCCACGCCTGCGCTACGTGGCAAGCGCTCGAACGAGGTGACCACCCAATGCCCCGCCCGGTCGAACAGGAACAGGCCATGCAGCTGTTTGAGCGCTTGCGCCCTCTGCGCAAAGATCTTCTGCAGGAAAGGCTTCTGCTCAGGGCCATAACCATCCTTCTGAATCCAGTCGGCCAGGCTGGCCAGCACCAGGTCGGCCTCGATGAAGGTGTCCTCGGCCTGTTGCGCCATGGCCCGGGTCAGGTTCGACGAGGCGACCTGCGCCCGCGCCATATCGTAGTGATAGGACTGCGCCAGTTGCAGATAAAGCAGGCCGCACAGGCACAGGCAAACCATCGAAATGAATACCACCGCGGCCTTGAGCAGCGGAAGCCGTTTCAAGGTTCGATCGGAGGCATGGTGAGGATCGTGAATCGGGATAGGCAAAGCATCATCCTGGCAGGGTAAGGCATCCAATGCAGCCGGGCCGGCCAATCCTAAGAGGTAATAGCGAACAGTTCAGGGTGGCGACGTCTGAAAATGTAGAGCATTTTTCTGATGATCATCAGGGATATATAAAAAACACCCTGCCACAATACAAACATCGGCATCCAGCAGAGGGTCATGAATCGCTGGCCACCCTCCGCTAAGGTAAAGTACCTTCCGAGACTACACTTACCCTCACATCACGATAGGAAGTCGGAATGAGTAAGGTCGATGAACTCGCCGCAAGGCTGAAACAAAAACAGGACAGCTGGGCCAAGGAAGACATCTCGGCAGACAAGGCCATCGAGCTGTGGCCTGCACAGGTCTATGAGATGTACCACCAGGTCGAGACCTGGCTGACTCCACTTTCAGAGGTCGGCCTGAATATCCGGCGCGTCCCCACTCGCGTGTTCGAGAGCCACCCCTCTGGCGCCACCTTCAACTATGCCATCGATCAACTGCTGATCGAGGGCAACCATAAAAGCATCCTCCTCGACCCTATCGCCCGCTTCACCACCGGTGGCGCCGGGCGTGTCGAAATCCACGGCAAAGGCCCTGAACGCTACCTGCTGCGCAACGGCAGCGAACATGGAGAGGGGCACTGGCTGATCCAGACGGTTCCCAGCTCCGGTAAATCCAGGCCGGACCCGTTCGAACTCAATGAAGACACCTTGTTGTCCGTGATCCAGGAAGGCCTGGATCTCTGAACTCCGCTCAAGCGACTGCCCCTCGGGCAGTCGCGTCGCTGAAGCCGACGGCTAGAGCCGCCGCGCCGCACAATACGCCACTATCACCTGGGACAACGCAGCCACTATGCCCTGATCGGCATCCTTGGCCGTGAACAGCCGAAACTCAGCGTCAGGCAGTACCGGCAAGCCATGCTCAGCCCCCAATACCGCAAGCCCTTGCCCCAGCTGGCTGGTGGCTATCGGCGCCACCGCGAACCCGGAGAGGGCCGCCGTGCGCAACGCCGCGGTGCTCGGGCAAAGCATTGCCGTGCGCTGGGCGATTCCTGCTTGCGCCAGACGCTGCAGGGCTACCGCCCGATAAGGGCATGGCTCGGGAAACAGCGCCAGTGGCAACGGAGTCGGCAAGCGACCCACCAGATACGCGGAACTGGCCCATACCAGCGGCTCCTGCCACAACAGCAGGCCCGGCTCACGGGTTTCACACAGCGAACCTATGACCACCTCAAGGCCGCCCTGCTGCATGCGCTCCAGCAGCGTGCCGGGAATATTCACCTGTATATCGATTTCCATGCCCGGATACTGCGCCGCGAACTCCTGCAAAAGGCGCAGCAGGCGGGGCTCGACAAAGTCCTCGGACATGCCGATCCGCACCCGGCCGTGAAATGGCGAACGCGTCAGCTCGGCCCAGGCATCGCGGTTCAAGGCGAGGATGGCTCGCGCATAGGCCATCAGGCGCTCGCCATCGGCAGTCAAGTGCTGGGAACGCGTGGTACGGGTCAGCAGCGGCTTGCCGACCTGCTCTTCCAGGCGTCGCAGATGCCCGCTGACCGCCGACTGCGTCAGGTGCAGCCGTTCGGCGGCACGGCTGAAGCCTTCCTCGTCCACCACCGTTACAAAGGTCTTGAGCAACAGAACATCAAACATATAAGAATACGTGATCAATCAGCCATTTATTTACAATTTATATTCCGCAAATCGCTATGTTGCAATGTCGGCATTCCTCATCCGAGATGCCGTCATGACCCGCCTGCTGCATATCCAATGCTCTCCCCGCAAAGAGCGCTCCGCCTCGCAACAAATCGCCCGAGGTTTTATCGACCGCTATCAGACCCACCATCCACACACCGAAGTCAGCACCCTGGACCTGTGGAGCCTGGACCTGCCGGAATTCGACCAGCACGCCATGGACGCCAAGTACGCCGGCCTGCAAGGCATGGCCCTGTCCCCCGACCAGCAAGACGCCTGGAACACCCTCGAAACCCTCGCCGCCCACCTGCACCACGCCGATCTGCTGGTACTTTCCGTACCCCTGTGGAACTACAGCATCCCCTACAAGCTCAAGCACTTCATTGACCTGGTCACGCAGAAAGACATCCTCTTCAGCTTCACCGCCGAACACGGCCTGCGCGGCCTGCTGCACAACAAAACCGCGATCGTCGCCTACGCCCGCGGCCTCGACTTCTCGCCGCTATCCGACACGCCTGCGGAACGCTTCGACTTCCAGAAGCCCTACATCGAGGCCTGGCTGAAGTTCGTCGGCGTCACCCAGGTCCACGCGCTGATCGTGGAAAAGACCATCCTGGGGCATGAGGTGGATCAGGTGGCGCGGCAAGAGGCCGGGAATCGGGCCAGGGAGCTGGCGGATAGCTTCAAGTGATTTAAATGCAGCGAACATTCGCCTAGCCATGCGGCTATCGAATCACACATAAAAAGCGGGCGACCTTAAGATCGCCCGCTTTTTATTAGCCTGCCGTTGTTCATACAACCGACCGGAATATAGGAACCGAAGACCATTCATCCTCCTGATACGCGCGCCCTTGCAACCCCGGAACTCCATTCCTGATAAACTTCCCCTCCTTCGCCTCACCCATCCAGATTGCCCAATGCTCTTATCTCCTGCTCCAACTGCCTCGCCAGCCCTCTCCCGCCGCTTCTCCGTGGCGCCGATGATGGATTGGACTGACCGCCACTGCCGCTTCTTCCTGCGCCTGCTGTCCAAGCACGCCCTGCTCTACACCGAGATGGTCACCACCGGTGCGTTGCTCAATGGCGATCATGAGCGTTTTCTGCGTCACGACGAGTCCGAGCATCCCCTGGCGTTGCAGTTGGGTGGCAGTACGCCGGCGGATCTGGCGGCTTGCGCGCGGATGGCTCAGGAGCATGGTTACGATGAGGTGAACCTCAACGTCGGCTGTCCGAGTGATCGGGTGCAGAACAATATGATCGGCGCGTGCCTGATGGGGCATCCGGGCCTGGTGGCCGATTGCGTGAAGGCGATGCGCGATGCGGTGAGCATTCCGGTGACGGTCAAGCACCGGATCGGCATCAATGGCCGCGACAGTTATGAACAACTGTGCGATTTCGTCGGCCAGGTGCGCGAAGCTGGGTGCACCAGCTTTACCGTGCATGCGCGGATCGCGATTCTTGAGGGGCTGTCGCCGAAGGAAAACCGCGATATTCCTCCCCTGCGTTATGACGTGGCAGCACGCTTGAAAGCGGATTTCCCCGAGCTGGAAATCATCCTCAACGGCGGCATCAAGACCCTGGAAGCCTGCCATGAGCATCTACAGACTTTCGACGGGGTGATGCTGGGCCGCGAGGCCTATCACAACCCCTACTTGCTGGCCGAGGTGGATCAGCAGCTGTTCGGCAGCACCGCACCGGTGATTTCCCGGGCCGAAGCGTTGGCGCAGTTGCGGCCTTATATCGCCAGGCACCTGGCCACGGGCGGCGCCATGCACCACATCACTCGCCATGTATTGGGGCTGGGCACCGGTTTTCCGGGGGCGCGCAAGTTCCGCCAGTTGCTCTCGGTGGACATTCACAAGGCCAAGGATCCGCTGGCGCTGCTGGATCAGGCCGGGCAGTTGCTCGAAGGTCGCTAACGATCACTCGGGTTGAACCTGATGGGTGTTTTGGCATCGTAGTAAACGGATAGCGCCCCAGCATTCAAACACCTGTTTTTCAGGTTGTTGCCCTTGGGGCTCGTTTAGGCATCCGGTTACGCATTCGCGCCCTTGAGCGGCTGTCAGCGCTCGGGTAATGTCAACAGACCCACAGGACAGAGCACTCTCATGACTTCCAAGCTGGAACAACTCAAGCAGTTCACCACCGTGGTTGCCGACACCGGCGACTTCGACGCTATCGCCCGGGTCAAACCGGTAGACGCCACCACCAATCCTTCCCTGTTGCTCAAGGCCGCGGCCATTCCGGGTTACGCCGAGCTGCTGAACGCCTGCGTCAGTGACGTCAAGGGCGATGTCGGCCTGGCCAGCGACCGTTTTGGCGTCGCCGTGGGCAAAGAAATCCTGAAAGTGATCCCCGGCCGCATTTCCACCGAAGTGGATGCCCGCCTGTCGTTCGACACCGATGCCATGCTCAAGCGCGCCCATCGCCTGATCGAGCTGTACGACAAGGCCGGCATCGGCCGCGAGCGCGTACTGATCAAGATCGCCTCCACCTGGGAAGGCATCCGCGCCGCCGAGCAGCTGGAACGCGAAGGCATCCAGACCAACCTCACCCTGCTGTTTTCCTTCGCCCAGGCGATCGCCTGCGCCGAGGCCGGGGTGTTCCTGATCTCGCCGTTCGTGGGGCGCATCTACGACTGGTACAAGAAGGCCAGTGGCAACGACTACACCGGCGCCGACGATCCGGGCGTGCAGTCGGTGACCCGCATCTACAACTACTACAAGGCCAATGACTACAAGACCGTGGTTATGGGTGCCAGCTTCCGCAACCTGAACCAGATCGAGCAACTGGCCGGCTGCGACCGTCTGACCATCAGCCCGGACCTGATCGAGAAACTGGCCGCCGACACCGGCAAGCTGGAGCGCAAACTGGCGCCCGGCCACGCTGGCGAAGCTCGCCAGAGCCTGAACGAAGCGCAGTTCCGCTGGGCCTCCAACGAAGACGCCATGGCCACCGAAAAACTGGCCGAAGGTATCCGTCAGTTCGCCCGCGACCAGGAAAAACTCGAGGCACTGCTGGCCGCCAAGCTCTGATCGAGCGAGCGTCAACGCAAAAAGGGCGGCCCCTCACGGGTTCGCCCTTTTTTATGTGCTGCCGCTTTATGGGATCAGTTGCGTTCCAGGGCATTCACCAGATCGTGGAAAGCCTCGCGGTTGGAGTCGTTCAAGCCCATGAGGATCTTGTGCGCCTCCAGCACCTTGAGCCGCACCACCTCTTCCGACTGGTCCTGGGACGGCAGGTCGGTCAGGCATTCCGGGCATGGGATCGGACGGTCAACGATGTTGAACACCTGATCGAAGCCCATGGACTGCAGCAGTCGAGTGATGTCTTCGTGGGTGGTGACGACGGTCGGCAACAGGCCGACCTTCTGCCGCGACAGGATCGACAGTTTGGCCAGCAGGCCCAGGGTGGTGCTGTCGATACTGCGGGTTTCGGTCAGGTCGATCACGATCGCCGAGAAGTTCAGCGCCGTGAAGATTCGCTCAATAGTCGCATCCAGCGCCGAACACAGGGTCAGGCGCACTTCACCGATAAACTTCAGGACAAAGGTGCCGTCCTGCTCGGCGAACTGGATTCTACCGGTACTCATTAAAGATTCCTGCTCAACACCAACAGGGCGATATCATCCGGCATCTCCCCTAGCGTGGCCAATCCAAAAACCTGCCGCAGACCATCCAGGCTGCCGCCTGCCGTTCTCACCCGTTCAGGTAAGGCGGCTTCTTTCTCTTTGAGTGTGGGTTCCGGCAAAAGGTCCAGAATGCCATCAGACATCAGCGTCAAGCTGAAGCTCGGAGGCAGTTCCAGAATGTGGTCTTCATAGGTGGCTTCATTGAACAAGCCTACCGGCAGCCCCCGCCCTTCCAGGTAACGCACACTGTCTGGCGTGTACAACACAGGCAATGGCAGGTGTCCGCCAATGCTATAGGTCAACAAGCCCGTCTCCTCGTCGATGACGCCACCGACCATTGTCACGTGTTTGCCCAGCTTACAGCTGATCAGGCCACGGTTGATATGGCCCAGGACTTCCGACGGCTTGAATTCCGGCAAAGTGCCGTTGCGCTTGGACTCGAACAGCAAGCGCGTGGTCATGAACTTGAGCAGCACCGTGACAAAGGCCGAAGACGCGCCATGCCCGGAAACATCCGCCAGGTAAAAGGCTACGCGGCGCTCGTCGACACGAAAGTAGTCGACGAAATCGCCGGACAGGTACAACGACGGAATGATCTGGTGCGCGAACTTGAACTCATCAATGGTCCATGGGCTCACCGGCAGCATGTTCATCTGCACCTGGCGCCCGGCGTTCTGATCTTCCTGCAGCAGGCTCAGGCTGGCTTCGAGCTCGCGGTTGGCGGCTTCCAGCTTCTCCCGGTAGCGCTGGTTTTCCAGCAACAGGCGCGCGCGATCCAGGGCCCGGCGCACCGAGTGCTCCAGCACCGCGAGGTCTTCCAGCGGCTTGATCAGGTAGTCCGCCGCGCCCAGGCGCAAGGCCTCGACGGCATCATTCATCACACCGGCACCGGAAACCACGATGACCGGGGTTTGCGGTTCGATGTCGGTTACCTGACGGATAAGTTCGAGGCCGCCCATCTGCGGCATGCGCAGATCGCAGATCACCAAGTCGGGCTTTTCCTGCTCGAACACCTGAAGTCCCTGCTGACCGTTACTGGCCTGCAGGACGCTGAAGCCACTGTCTTCCAAATAGGCCGCGAGGCTCGCGCGCACTACTTCGTCGTCATCGATTATCAGCAGCGTGGCACTGGTTTTTGGCATGTGGGCAAACGGCGCCAGAATTAGGTTGGCGTAGGTGGCTGGGCACGAGGCCTGGACACACACTACTGGATTCGCTTTCTAGCCACTCTGGAAATGGAGTCAGGGCCCGTAGCCCTGCACGCTCGACCATCAGAGGTGCCCTTCTAAGGCGCAGACGGTACTCCCATCCGCGGGGCGTTTCAAGCTCATGCCGATGGTCGCCGGACGTCTTTACACCTCAAATCACCGGGAGTTATAAGAACAGGCAATTCCGCAACTTAAACGCAGGTTGGAGCCTATGAACCCAAACGATCGTGACTACAGTGAAAAGCGCGATTACATCCGCATGCGGGTGGATGCAGAGGTCACGCTAATCCACCAGGGCCAGGTGATTGCGGCCGTCTGCATCGACCTTTCCAGCAGTGGCATGCAGGTTCAGGCTCCGCGCTCATTCAAGGTCGGCGACCTGCTCAGCGTGCGTATCGATTCCGAGCACGCCGCCCTCAGGGGACTGGAAGCGGACACCGAAGTGGTCTGGGTCACCGAGCTGGAAGGCAACGGCCAGAAACTTGGCCTTACAATCCTGAAGATGAGCTGATTCTAAGATCAACAAAAAAGGCGGCCCCAAGGGCCGCCTTTTTCATGGACAGGTCGCTTAAAAATCGTCTTCGACCTTGCCGTCCTTGACCTTGAATTCGCGGTTCTGCAGGTACGCATTGCGAATGAAGGTGTACTTGTCGCCACTGATCAGCTTCTCGCTCGACAGCAGGCTCGCGCGGGTGTCGACGACCTCCAGGGCAAACACGCTGTTACGCACCGGCACGTCGTTCACATAACGGTAACCGTCGGTGAAGCTGTCCACATACTTGGCCGGCGCATCGCGCAGGGTGCTCGGACCGAAGAACGGCAGCATCACGTAAGGACCACTGCCGACGCCCCAGTAACCCAGGGTCTGGCCGAAGTCTTCATCGTTACGTTGCAAGCCCATCTTGGTGCCCACATCGAAGAAACCCGCCACACCGATGGTGGTGTTCATCAACAGCCGCGCGGTGTCGACGGCAGCGGCATGGGGCTTGGCTTGCAGGATATCGTTGGCCAGGTTGCCGACATCACCGATATTACGGAAGAAGTTGTGAATGCCGTCTTCGAGAAATTGCGGCGTTACTGCCTGATAACCTTGCGCCAGAGGTTTCAGCGCATAGGTGTCGATGGTGTCGTTGAACGTGAAGATCGGGCGGTTGATGCTTTCCCACGGATCGTCTTCCGCAGCGTGGGCCAAAACCGGTACCAGCAGCATGCCGGCACACATAAGCTGAGCGAGACGATTGCTCCAGCGCATAGCAGAAACTCCTTGGATTGTACTGTCGCGGGCGCTATGCCCTGGCGGTAAGCGCGCTAGTATAAGTCGGATATATCCATTTATGCAGCACTGGTGCAGTGCTTCGCCCTCTCCCCCTCGTTTGCATGGCCTGTTCACAGGGATGTCACCCAACGGTCATCTGTCGTCGATACTCTTGCAAGGTATTTCAGGGACGTCACGATGCCTCACGCCGAAGCCTTGCCTGTATCCGCCCCCACTTTGACCGCCGTGCTCTTTGGCCTCAGCGGCTGCCTGGTGGATTTCGGCGCGCGGATGCGCCTGCACAGCGCCGACCACCCTCTGGAACAGGCCCACGCCACTCACGGCGCCCTGGACATTCTGCACAGCCTGCAACACCAGGGCGTGCCCTGCGCCTGGCTCGACGAGTTGCCCGCCCCCCTCAGCCAGCACCTGGCAAGTTCACTACCCGACTGGGTCACCCCCTCCCCTAACACCGGCTCCCGCTGGCCGGCTCCCGATGCCTGCTGGCAGGCGCTGATGACCCTGAATGTCAGCCGGCTGGACGGCTGCGTGCTGGTCAGCGGCGAACCGCGCCTGCTGCAATCGGGCCTCAACGCCGGCCTGTGGACCATCGGTCTGGCATCCTGCGGTTCGCTCTGCGGCATGAGCCCGACACAATGGCAGGCACTGAGCCAGCAGGAGCGCGAACTCAAGCGCGGCAAGGCCACCCTGCATCTATTCAGCCTCGGCGTGCACTCGGTGATCGACCATCTGGGCGAGCTGCCAACCTGCCTGGCCGATATCGGCCAGCGTCGCCAGAAAGGTGAAAAACCCTGACTTGATCAAGATCATGCACATTGCCCGCGAGTGGATTACGCTAAGGCTCAGACATGGACCTTTAGCGAATCGGCGCGGTCCATGGCTGTGCCTATCAATGAAGGGAGAACGCCATGCCTGCCCGCGAACTGCAAGAACAGCTCAATACCCTGCGCGAGCAATTGGAGCAGAACCCACCGCTTTCGGAAGCAGAACGCGCCAATCTGCAGGAATTGATGCAACAGATCGAGCTCGAGCTCAAACTGGAAAACGCCACCCAGGACACCAGCCTGGCCGACGGGGTCAACCTCGCCGTCGAACGCTTCGAGCTTGAACACCCCGCCATTGCCGGCACCTTGCGCAACATCGTGCAAACTCTCGGCAACATGGGGATTTAACCCCTTACAGACAAAAAAGCCCCGCTACCAGAGCGGGGCTTTTCATTACTGGCGAACCAGTCGGAAGTTGGCGAAACTCGCGGTTTCGGTGCTGCGGTACGGGTTGATGTCCAGGCCACCACGACGCACATAACGCGCATACACCGTCAGCTTCTCCGGCTGCAGCAAACGCTGCAGGTCGAGGAAGATCCGCTCCACGCATTGCTCATGGAAGTCCGAGTGCTGGCGGAAGCTCACCAGGTAGGCCAGCAGGCTGGCGTGGTCCAGCGCCGGGCCACGGTACTCCACCACCACGCTGCCCCAGTCCGGCTGGCTGGTGACCGGGCAATTGGATTTGAGCAGATGGCTGTGCACGCTCTCCTCGACGATCCGCGACCTGTCGCACTGCAGCAGCTCCGGACGCGGGTGTTCATAGCTGCTGACGCTGATATCCAGCTCGTCGATGCAGGCACCCGGCAAGGCCACCACACCTTCCGCCTCCACTTCGCCCAGGCTGCGGATGCGCACGCCCACCGGCTTGCCGGCCGCCGCAGAGAGGTCGGCACGCAAGGTTTCCTCCAGGCTCTGGCGATCCGCGAAAGGGGTCTGGTTCAGTGAGTTGAGGTACAGCTTGAACGACTTCGACTCGATGATGTTCGGTGAGTCCGCCGGAATGCTGAACTCGGCGATGGCCACCACCGGCTTGCCGGAGGGCAACAGCCAGGACAGCTCGAAACAGTTCCAGAAGTCCACGCCTTTATAAGGCAGGGTGTCGGCGCTCAGGCCCAGCTCGGCCCATTTTGCCGCCCGCGGGATTGGGAACAGCAAGGATGGCGTGTAGGTGGAGACGTATTCACTGGACTTGCCCAGCGGCGAATGTTCGGCTGCGGGATGCATGGCGGAAACCTGACTGAAGAATCAGGCGATTCTATCAGTCTTTGCCTCCGCCTTTGAGCCCCAGGCGCTTACTGGCTGACCGTCAGCTTGCCGACCATGCCTGCCTGATAGTGCCCCGGGATATTGCAGGCGAACTCCAGGCTGCCGGCCTTGCTGAAGGTCCAGGTCAGCTCAGCGGTCTTGCCCGGCTCCACCAGCACGCTGTTCGGGTCGTCGTGCTTCATGCCGGGCATCGCGCCATGGCCCATGGCGGCGTGATCCATGGCCCCAGCGGGCATGTTCTTCATCGCGGTGGGCGTGAGCATGCCGCTCTGCTGCATCTTCAGCATTTCCTGCTGGTGCTCGGCATGCATGGTCGCGGTACCGATATTGAGCTCATGCAGCAACTGGCCCTTGTTGATCAAGACAAAACGCACGGTTTCGCCTGCCTTGATGTCCAGGCTCTTGGGGGTGTAGGACATGTCGTTCATGACCACTTCCACCGTACGCGTGGCCTTGGCCGCCGAGGCCGCCTGACCGAAATCGTAGGTCTGCGCCGGCGATGCCCAGGCCGGCGCACCCAATGCCAGCAAACAGGCGGCCAGCGTCAACGAACGAGGTAAAACACCCTTGGGTAAAAACATAATCGCACTCCAACAAGATGAGGTTCAGCTTGTGTGAAACTCTAAGGCCGCAGCGCTGCCAGCCAGCTGACTGCTAGATTACAACTTTGTCAGCTTGTGCCCTGCGGCCGTCACCCAGGGTATAAAGCCCGCGTTCCATTTGCCATGAGCCGCCCATGAAACTGCTGATCGTCGAAGACCAACCGAAAACCGGCCACTACCTGCGCCAGGGCCTGAGCGAGGCAGGCTTCAACGCCGAGCTGGTGGCCGATGGCACCACGGGTCAACACCTGGCGTTGACCGGCGACTATTCCCTGTTGATTCTCGACGTGATGCTGCCGGGCCGCGATGGCTGGCAGATCCTGCAAGCCGTGCGCGGCGCCGGGCTGGAGATACCGGTGCTGTTCCTGACCGCGCGCGATGCGGTGGAAGATCGGGTCCACGGCCTGGAGTTGGGCGCCGACGATTACCTGGTCAAGCCTTTCGCCTTCTCCGAACTGCTGGCCCGGGTCCGCAGCCTGCTGCGCCGCGGCAGCTCCACGCCCCAGGAAACCACCCTGCAACTGGCGGACCTGCGCCTGGACCTGATTCGCCGACGGGTCGAACGCAACGGCCAGCGCATCGACCTCACCGCCAAGGAATTCTCGTTGCTGGAAATGCTCCTGCGGCGCCAGGGTGAAGTGCTGCCCAAGACGCTGATCGCCTCCCAGGTCTGGGACATGAACTTCGACAGCGACACCAACGTCATCGAGGTGGCGATCCGCCGCTTGCGCCTGAAGATCGATGACGATTACCCGAACAAACTGATCCACACCGTGCGTGGCATGGGCTACGTGCTCGAAGAGCGCCAGGCCTGATGCGCCGCTTGTCCCTGAGCGGCCGCCTGGCCTTGTTGTTCGCCGGCTGCACCGCGGTGGTTTCGTTGCTCGCCGGGGTGCTGTTCAGCCGCGCCAGCGAAGCGCACTTCATTGAGCTCGACCAGCAACTGCTGGAAGGCAAGCTGATCGCCATGCGCAGTGCGCTGCAGGGCGCCGACACCCCGCAACGCTTTGCCGAACGCAAGGTGCAGCTGCAGGATGAACTCAGCCATCAACCGGACCTGACGCTGCGGGTCACAGGAGCGGACAGCGCCGTCTGGTTCGACAGCGCCAAGGCACTGCCGGCCACTTCGGCCCAGCCGAGCGGACTGCACAGCCTGCAACATGACGGCACCGCCTACCGTGTCTACAGTGCGGCCCTGGAGCCTGGCCAGGCCGGCTCGCCAGAGCTGACCCTGATGCTCGACATCACCCACCACCAGCACTTTCTGCAGCGTATGCAGCACCTGATCTGGCTAACCGTCGGCCTCTCGGCCCTGGCCACCGCGCTGCTCGGGGCCTGGGCCGCGCGCAGCGGCTTGCGTCCGCTGCGGCGGATGAGCGAGGTCGCCGCCGGCGTGTCCGCCAGCTCCCTGACCCAGCGCCTGCCAGAGCAGCAGATGCCCGGCGAACTGGCCGAACTGGCCCATGCCTTCAATGCCATGCTCGGACGCCTGGACGACTCCTTCCAGCGCCTCTCCGCGTTCTCGGCGGACATCGCCCATGAGCTGCGCACCCCGCTGTCGAACCTGCTGACCCACACCCAGGTCACCCTCACCCGCCCACGGGCGCTGGAAGACTATCGCGAAGCCCTGCACAGCAACCTCGAAGAACTGCAATGGATGGCCCAACTGGTCAACGACATGCTCTACCTGGCCAAGGCCGACCACGGCCTGCTGACGCCGAAACGCGAAGCCCTGGAGCTGGGTGAGGAAACCGACATGCTGCTGGAGTTCTATACGCCGCTGGCCGAAGACGCCGGTATCGCCCTGGGGCGCGAAGGCAGCGCGAAGATCCAGGGCGACCGCAGCATGTTGCGCCGCGCCCTTTCCAACCTGCTGGACAACGCCCTACGCTTCACCCCGGCCGGCGGCGAAGTGCGGGTGCGACTTGGCGAGACCGCCAAGGGTTCATACCTGCGGGTGGAAAACACCGGCGAAGGCATTGCGCCTGAACGCTTGCCACGGCTGTTCGACCGCTTCTACCGCGCCGACCCGGCGCGCCATGAAGGCAGCAGTGAACATGCAGGCTTGGGGCTGGCCATCACCCAATCGATCATCCGTGCCCATGGCGGGCAGATTCGTTGCGAATCGGCGCAGGGCCGGACGAGCTTTGTGATTGAGTTGCCGAGGCAGGAATAGCGCAGGGTTGGCGAGCAAGCTCCCCCCATAGGAGCGAGCTTGCTCGCGATAGCGAGATTACGAATAACGCAATGCAGTCGCCGGCTCGACCTTCGCCGCGCGCCAGGCTGGATACAGGGTCGCCAGGAAGCTCAGGACAAAACCCGCGGTGCAGATCAGGGCCACGTCGCCGCCCTGCAGCTCGGAAGGCAGGTTGCTGACGAAGTACACGTCGGAACTGAAGATGTGCTGGCCGCTGACCCGCTCCAGCCAACCCACCAGCGCACTGACGTTCAACGCCGCGATTACCCCCAGCACGCCGCCGATCAAGGTGCCGACGATACCGATCACCGTACCCTGAACCATGAAGATCGCCATGATCTGCCGTGGCGTGGCGCCGATAGTGCGCAGGATCGCGATGTCCGCACCCTTGTCGTTCACCACCATGATCAGCGTGGCGATGATGTTGAACGCGGCCACGGCCACGATCATCAGCAGCAACAGGCCGATCATGGTCTTTTCCATCTTCATCGCGCTGAACAGGCTGCCCTGGGTGTGGGTCCAGTCATCGGCCTTGAAGCCAGCGCCCAGGCTGGCCGCGATATCGCCGGAAACCTTGGGCGCGGCGTACAGGTCCTTGACCGCCAGGCGCACGCTCTGCACCTGGTTCGGCTGCCAGTGCTGCATCTCGGCGGCATCGGCCACATGGATCAGGCCCATGGAACCGTCGAGCTCGGCCCCGACCTTGAACACGCCGACTACGTTCAAGCGCTGCATGCGCGGGGTGATGCCGCCCGGCGCGGAGCTGATTTCCGGCACGATCAGGGTCAGCTTGTCGCCGACATTCAGGCGAAAGCGCCGCGCCGTGATCTCACCGATCACCACCCCGAACTCGCCCGGTTTCAAGGCATCCAGACGGCCCTGGACGATGTGCTGGGCAACGATGGAGACCTTGCCTTCCTGGGCCGGGTCGATGCCGCTGATCTGGATCGGCTGCATCGAGCCCTTGTAGGAGAGCATGCCTTCCATCTCGGTGAACGGCACCGCGGCCGTCACCTCGGGATTTTTCATCGCCGCGGCGGCCACCGGCTGCCAGTCGTCGATCGGTTTGACGCCGACGATGGTGGCGTGGGGCACCATGCCGAGGATGCGCGAGCTCATTTCGCGCTGGAAACCGTTCATCACAGACAGCACCACGATCATCGCCAGCACGCCCAGGGCGAGGCCGATCATCGAGGTCATGGAGATGAAGGAAACAAAGCGATTGCGGCGCTTGGCGCGGGTATAGCGCGTGCCGATAAAGATCGATAACGGTCTGAACATTCGCTGGGGCACCGTATGGAAATTAAAGACCCGGCACCTGTTTCAGGCGCCGGGTTGCGACCAATCAGATGGGCGTCAGGAAACCTTCCTGCAGGTGCAGGACGCGGTCCATCTGGCGAGCCAGGTTCATGTCGTGGGTCACCACCAGGAACGCGGTACGCATCGAGGTGCTGAGTTCCAGCATCAAGTCCTGGATGCCTTGCGCGGTGTGGGAGTCGAGGTTGCCGGTCGGCTCGTCGAGCATCACCAGCCCTGGCTTGTTGACCAGGGCACGGGCGATAGCCACACGCTGGCGCTCACCACCGGACAGTTCGGCCGGCTTGTGCTCCAGGCGATGGGCCAGCCCTACCCGCTCCAGCAAGGCGGTGGCCCGCTGACGAGCTTCCGGGATCGCGGTCTTGCCGATCAGCAGCGGCATGCAGACGTTTTCCAGGGCGGTGAATTCCGGCAGCAGGTGGTGGAACTGGTAGACAAAGCCGAGGGCGCGGTTGCGCAGCAGGCCACGGCCCTTCTCGCTCAGCGCCGAAAGCTCCTCGCCGTCGAGCCAAACGCTGCCCTTGGTCGGCGTGTCGAGGCCACCCAGCAGGTTGAGCAAGGTACTTTTGCCCGAACCTGAGGTACCGACGATCGCCACCCGCTCGCCCGGGTGCAACTCCAGTTGCAGGCCGGACAACACCACCACCGATTCCGGACCTTCCTCGTAGGACTTGCCCAGGTCGCGGCAGCTCAGAATTGCTTTTTCACTCATGCCCAACTCACTCATAACGTAGCGCCTCCGCCGGCTGGGTGCGCGCGGCACGCCAGGCTGGATACAGGGTGGCGAGGAAACTCAGGACCAGTGCCGCGCCGCAGACCATCAACACATCCTCGGCCATCAGTTGCGATGGCAGGTAGTCGATGAAGTACACGTCGGCATTGAGGAATTTGTGCCCGATCAGGCCTTCGAGGGCGGAGATCGCCGCGCTCACGTTCAACGCCGCGAACATCCCGACCACGGCGCCGATCAAGGTACCGATCACGCCGATCACCGTGCCCTGGACCATGAAGGTCGCCATGATGCTGGCCGGCGTCGCCCCCAGGGTACGGAGGATCGCGATATCGCCCTTCTTGTCGTTCACCACCATCACCAGGGTGGAGATGATGTTGAAGGCGGCCACGGCGACGATCAGCAGCAACAACAGGCCGATCATGGCTTTTTCCATACGGATGGCCTGGTACAGGTTGCCGTGGGTACGGGTCCAGTCACGGGCGTAGTACTGGTTCTCGCCCAGTTGCTCGGCAATTTCCCAGGCGGTGCGTGGCGCCTGGAACAGGTCGTCGAACTTCAGGCGCAGGCCCTGCACCTGGTCCGGTTTCCAGCGGTGCAGGCGGCCCAGGTCGTCGAGGTTGGTCAGGCCCAGATAGCCGTCCAGCTCGCCGGCGCCGACATGGAAGATGCCGACCACGGTAAAACGCTTCATGCGCGGGAACATCCCGGCCGGGGTCACCGTGACCTCGGGCGCGACGAAGGTCAGCTTGTCGCCCAGGCCAACCCCCAGCTTGGTCGCGGCCTTGTCACCGATCACGATGCCGAAGCTGCCGGGGGCCAGGTCGTCCAGCTTGCCCTGCTTCATGAAGTTATCGATGATCGAAACCTGGCGTTCCTTGGCCGGATCGATGGCGTTGAGCAGGACTTTCTGCACCTGGCCGTTATTGGTCAGCAACCCCTGCATCTGGGTGAACGGCGCAACCGCCAGTACCTTGGGGTTCTGCTTGACCTTGTCGGCCAGGCCTTGCCAGTCGCTGATCGGCTCACCGGACTCGATGGTCGCGTGGGGCACCATGCCCAGCACGCGGGTGCGCATCTCATGGTCGAAGCCGTTCATCACCGACAGCACGACGATCATCACGACCACGCCAAGGGCGAGTCCGATCATCGAGGTCAGGGAAATGAATGACACGAAATGATTGCGGCGCTTTGCACGGGTATAACGCGTGCCAATAAATACGAAGAGAGGTCTGAACATGTCGGGGCTTGTTCGGAGGAAAAGAAGACGTCCTTGTGGCGGGTCCTGGTAAGCAGCTTTACACTCAGACCACCGCCGCTACCATGGGTTCGCCATGTCGACATTAGATGAAGAAGATCGCCGCGAATACTACCGTATCGAGGACACGATCGCACTGGAAATTAGCCCCTTGTCCGCCCACGAAGCGGCGAGTAAGGAAGTGTTGCAGGATGCGTCGCCGCTGTTCAACCTGCTCAGCGAGCTGCATCTGAGCGAATTCGAATCGCAGCACCTGCTGCGCCAGGTCAGCGAGCGCGACCGGACCCTGGCCAACTACCTCAAGTCCATGAACAAGCGCATCGACCTGCTTAGCCAGGTGGTGGCGCAGACCGTGCTCGGCAAGTTCGGCGAACCGCAGCGGGTGATTCTCTCCGAAGGCGGCATCGAGTTCGAACATCACCTGTCCTACCCGGCCGGCACCCACCTGGCGGTCAAGCTGCTGCTGATGCCCCAGGCCTTGGGCCTGTTGTTGCGGGCCAAGGTCACCCATTGCGAAACCCGCAGTTTCGGCACGTTCGAAATCGGTACCGAGTTCGAATCATTGACCGACGCCCAACGCCAGTTGCTGGCGCGCTATATCCTGCAGAAGCAAGCCCAGGAACGTCGCCAGGCCCGAGAACAGAACGACCCGGCAGCCGATTGACCTGCGGCCCCACCGCGCAGCACTGATCATCTAATGGAAAAATTTCCGTGAAGGAGCAATCGTGACCCTGATTTATGGCCACCGCGGCGCTAAAGGCGAAGCACCGGAAAACACCCTGACCAGCTTCCAGCAGTGCCTCAAGCATGGCGTGCGCCGCTGCGAACTGGACCTGCACCTGTCCATGGACGGCGAGCTGATGGTGATCCACGACCCGACCCTCAAGCGCACCACCGACCGCCGCGGCAAGGTGGTCGAACACAGCGCCGAAGAACTGGTGTCCTATGACGCTCGCAAGGGCGGCCCGGGCTGGGTCACGCCCTGCCCGATCCCGCGCCTGGAAGAACTGTTCGAAAAATGCGACTTCGAGCACTGGCAGCTGGAGGTCAAGAGCGCCTCGCGCACCCGTGCCGCCACCACGGTGCTGGCGATTCGCGAGATGGCACAGCGTTTCGGCCTGCTGGACAAGGTCACCGTCACCTCCAGCTCACGGGAAGTGCTCAAGGCGGCTGTCGAGCTGACCCCGGATCTGTCGCGCGGGCTGGTCGCCGAATACGCCTGGCTCGACCCGTTGAAGGTCGCGCAAAGCTACGGCTGCGAGATTCTGGCGTTGAACTGGACACTCTGCACCCCGGAGCGGCTGCAACGGGCGCAGCGTCAGGGCTTGCATGTGTCGGTATGGACAGTCAACGAGCCTGCGCTGATGCGCAGGCTCGCCGACTTCGGCGTAGACAGCCTGATTACAGACTTTCCCGGTTTGGCCAGCGCCACGCTCGAGAGTTACTGAAATCGGTCTCCCCGGCCGGCTCAGGCCACCGGCCGGAGTCGCTCAAAAAAGCCGGTTGAGGCCGTCGTAAGCGGCTACCCGATAGGCTTCGGCCATGGTCGGGTAGTTGAACGTAGTGTTGACGAAGTACTTCAGGGTATTGAGTTCGCCCGGCTGGCTCATGATCGCCTGGCCAATGTGCACGATCTCCGAAGCCTGGTAACCGAAGCAGTGCACGCCCAGGACTTCCAGGGTTTCGCGGTGGAACAGGATCTTCAGCATGCCTTGCGGCTCACCGGCGATCTGCGCGCGGGCCATGCTCTTGAAGAAGGCCTTGCCCACTTCGTACGGCACCTTGGCCTGGGTCAGTTCCTGCTCGTTCTTGCCGATCGAACTGATCTCCGGAATGGTGTAGATCCCGGTCGGCACGTCGTTGACGAAGCGCCAGCTGCCGTTGTCGACGATGCTGCCGGCGGCCGAACGCCCCTGGTCATGGGCGGCACTGGCCAGGCTCGGCCAGCCGATCACGTCGCCGGCGCCGTAGATGTTCGGCACGCAGGTGCGGTAGTTCTCGTCCACTTCGATCTGGCCACGGCTGTTGACCTTGACCCCGATGTTTTCCATGCCCAGCCGGTCGGTATTGCCGGTCCGGCCATTGCACCAGAGCAAGGCGTCAGCCTTGATCTTCTTGCCCGACTTGAGGTGCAGGATCACGCCATTGTCGAGGCCTTCGACGCGGTCGTACTCCTCGTTGTGGCGCACGGTGATGTTGTTGTTGCTGAAGTGGTAGCTCAGCGCCTGGGAGATCTCGGAGTCCAGGAAGCTCAGCAACTGGCCGCGGTTGTCCACCAGCTCGACCAGTACCCCCAGGCCACTGAAGATCGAGGCGTATTCACAACCGATCACCCCAGCGCCGTAAACGATGAGTTTGCGCGGGGTGTGGCCGAGGCTGAGGATGGTGTCGCTATCATAGATACGCGGGTGGTGGAAATCGATATCGGCCGGGCGATATGGACGCGAGCCGGTGGCGATGATGATGTGCTTGGCCACCAGCTTCTCGACCACGCCGTTGGCGCAGACCACTTCGATGGTCTGCTCGTCGGCGAAGCTGCCGGTGCCGAAGAACACGTCGACCCGGTTACGCGCGTAGTAGCCGGTGCGCGAGGCGACCTGCTTGGAGATGACCTTCTCGGCGCTTTTCAATACGTCGGGGAACGAGAACCAGCGTGGCTCGCCAATGGCCCGGAACATCGGGTTGGTGTTGAACTGCATGATCTGCCGGACCGAGTGACGCAAGGCCTTGGACGGGATGGTGCCCAGGTGGGTGCAGTTACCGCCGACCTGGCGACGGCTATCGACCATCGCTACCTTGCGCCCAGCTTTCGCGGCGTTCATTGCCGCACCTTCTCCAGCGGGGCCTGAACCCAACACCACTACGTCGTAGTTGTAGACAGCCATGCGTACTCCTCAGAACAGGCCGCGGCACCCGATGTGGCACCTGCGGCTAAATCATGCCGCGGCCAGCGGCATGAAGGATCAATTTGGCTCGGTTACGAACCCGGGCACAGTCTATAGAAGCGTCAACGCCGCGCACATTAACCCTTGGTCGCGTCGCCGGCTACTTTTGCCTGCGACATCGCGCCGCGGCACCGCGCAAGATTACTGCTTTTGTCCGGCAAACAGGCGATCAAACGCGCGGTTGCTGCGTGTGACGAAGCCTGTATCGGCGCGAATCACAAAAAATGCGGCGATATCGTGTTTTTCCGCGTAATCCCAACCGCGCTCGGGACCGAGGATCAGCAGCAGGGTCGACAGACCATCGGCCATCACGGCCGCGGGATGAATCACCGTGACCGCAGCCAGCCCATGCTCGACAGGCCTGCCGGTGCGGGCGTCGAAGGTGTGGGAATAACGCTGTCCGTCGCGCTGGAAATAATTGCGGTAGTCGCCGGAAGTCGAAACCCCATAACCATCGACGGCGATGACCCGCTCGGCCAGCTGTCGATCGTCCCGCGGCTCCTCCAGGGCAATGCGCCATGCCGAACCGTCGGGTTTCCTGCCGACGGCCTTGAGTTCGCCGGTGGCTTCGACCAGGTAACTGTCGATGCCCATTTCCGCGAGCCTGGCGGCAATCCGGTCCACCGCATGACCGGCGGCGATGCTGTTGAAATCCACCTCGACCGCGGCGTCCTTGCACAGCTGGTCGCCCTCGATACGCAGATGGGTATAGCCGACTCGCTGCCGCACCTGCGCCAGCGCCGTATCGCTCGGCACCGCCTCTCCGCGCCCCTGCGGACCGAAGCCCCAGAGGTTGAGCAACGGCTCGACCGTCAGATCGAAGGCGCCCTGGCTGTCCCGCGACAGCTGCTGGCCAATCTCGATCAAGCGCAGGACCGCCGCCGGCATCGCCTGGCAGCTATTGGCCGGCAGATCGTTGAAGCGTTCGATGTCCGAGTCGCTGCGATAGGTCGACATCTGCCGGTCGATCTGCGCAAGTATCCGCTCGACCTGGGCCTGCACCTCACTCGGCGCGGCCAGCCCTGCCCGCCTCACGTACTTGATCGAGTAGGTGCTGCCCATGGTCGGGCCGCCGAAGCTTTCCAGCGAGTCGCTCCGACCGCATCCGGCCAGGGCCATTGCCAGAACGACAGGAAGCCATCCTCGCACCCAAGATCCACCCAGCAAGACTTCGCCTCCCGACAATCGATTTCCCTCTCGGCTTCGTCCGACCAGGGCGGGCCATTATGCGGCAGCCAGCGCGGATTTGATGCAGGCCGAACCCGGCTCATCGCGAGCTCGCTCCTGCGGGTTTATTCCGCGAACTGGCTGGCAATAAATCCCAAGCCGTCCATCTACTTAGCAAGCAAGCTAAGAGTTTTTGTTGCCTCGACAGACTCATACACATATTGTTACAAACTGTTTGGCCTGCGGCTTAGCCGCCCCAGACCGTGCAGCCAGGACGGATAACGACCAGGGATCGCTAACAAAATAGCCAAAGTGAGTGAATAAAATGTCCACGACCACGGGCAAAGGCAAGGCGATCTTTCGCGTTGTCAGCGGCAACTTTCTGGAGATGTTCGACTTCATGGTCTACGGCTTTTACGCCACGGCCATTGCCAAGACCTTCTTCCCTGCCGACAGTGCTTTCGCGTCATTGATGCTGTCGCTGGCGACCTTCGGCGCCGGCTTCCTGATGCGCCCGCTGGGCGCGATCTTTCTTGGCGCTTATATCGACCGTCATGGCCGGCGCCGGGGCCTGATCATCACCCTGCTGCTCATGGCCGCGGGCACCGTGCTGATCGCCTGCGTCCCGGGTTATGCCACCCTCGGCGTCGCCGCGCCGTTGCTGGTGCTGTTCGGCCGCTTGCTGCAGGGCTTCTCTGCCGGTGTGGAACTGGGTGGCGTCTCGGTTTACCTGGCGGAAATCTCCACCCCGGGCCGCAAGGGCTTCTTCGTCAGCTGGCAATCGGCGAGCCAACAGGCCGCCGTGGTCTTCGCCGGCTTGCTGGGCGTTGGCCTGAACCACTGGCTGAGCCCGGAACAAATGGGCGACTGGGGCTGGCGCATGCCGTTCCTGGTGGGCTGCATGATAGTGCCGGCGATCTTCATGATCCGTCGTTCGCTGGAAGAAACCCCGGAGTTCCAGGCACGCAAGCACCGCCCTACCCTGCGGGAAATCATCCGCTCCATCGGCCAGAACTTCGGCATCGTCCTGGCCGGCATGGCACTGGTGGTGATGACCACTGTGTCCTTCTACCTGATCACCGCCTACACCCCGACCTTCGGCAAGGCCGAATTGCAGCTGTCGGACCTGGACGCTCTGCTGGTCACCGTGTGCATCGGCCTGTCGAACTTCTTCTGGCTGCCGGTGATGGGCGCCGTATCGGACAAGGTCGGGCGCAAGCCGCTGCTGCTGGCGGCGACCGTCCTGGCGATCCTCACGGCTTACCCGGCCCTGTCCTGGCTGGTGGCCAACCCGAGTTTCAGCCACCTGCTGATCGTCGAGCTGTGGCTGTCCTTCCTCTATGGCTCGTACAACGGCGCCATGGTGGTGGCTCTCACCGAAATCATGCCGGTTGAAGTGCGCACCACCGGTTTCTCCCTGGCCTACAGCCTGGCCACCGCCACCTTTGGCGGCTTCACGCCAGCGGCCTGCACCTACCTGATCCATGCGCTGGACAACAAGGCGGCGCCGGGGATCTGGCTCAGCGGCGCGGCGGTGCTGGGCCTGATCGCGACCCTGGTGCTGTTCCGCGGCAACAAGCATGAACTGCGCACTGCGCAGGCAGCAGTAGTGGGTGGCGCCTGATCGACCGTCTTCGCGGGCAAGCCGCGCTCCTGCAGGTTATGCGTCAGTTCTGAAATCGCATACGCCCCGTAGGAGCGAGGCTTGCCCGCGAAAAGGCCCGCCCAATCAACTCATCCCTCCAGCCATCAAACGCCACAAACAAAAACGCCCCGACAAGTCGGGGCGTTTTTGTTTGTGGCTAAGGCTTAGCGCGGGAACGCAGGCGGGTTCACACCGGCCATGTCTTCCATCACGCGAACCACCTGGCAGCTGTAACCGAATTCGTTGTCGTACCAGACGTACAGAACAACGCGGTTATCCTGGGTGATGGTCGCTTCAGCGTCCACCACACCGGCGTGGCGCGAGCCCACGAAGTCGGTGGAAACCACTTCCTGGGAATTGACGAAGTCGATCTGCTTGTGCAGATCGGAGTGCAGCGCCATGTAGCGCAGGTACTCGTTCATCTCTTCACGGGTAGCGGCTTTCTCAAGGTTCAGGTTGAGAATGGCCATCGACACGTTTGGCGTCGGAACGCGGATCGCGTTGCCGGTCAGCTTGCCGGCCAGCTCAGGCAGGGCCTTGGCGGCAGCGGTGGCAGCACCGGTCTCGGTGATTACCATGTTCAGCGCGGCGCTACGGCCACGACGATCGCCCTTGTGGAAGTTGTCGATCAGGTTCTGGTCGTTGGTGTACGAGTGAACGGTTTCGACGTGACCGTTGACGATGCCGAACTTGTCGTTCACGGCCTTGAGCACCGGCACGATGGCGTTGGTGGTGCAGGAAGCGGCGGAAACGATCTTGTCGTCAGCGGTGATTTCGGCGTGGTTGATACCGTGAACGATGTTCTTCAGCTTGCCTTTGCCAGGCGCGGTCAGAACGACACGGTCGATACCCGGGCAGGCCAGGTGCTGACCCAGGCCGTCGGCGTCACGCCATACACCGGTGTTGTCCACCAGCAGCGCGTCTTTGATGCCGTACTGGGTGTAGTCCACCTCGGTCGGATTCTTCGCGTAGATAACCTGGATCAGGTTGCCGTTGGCGGTGATGGTGTTGTTGGCTTCGTCGATGGTGATGGTGCCGTTGAACGAACCGTGCACCGAATCGCGACGCAGCAGGCTGGCGCGTTTGGTCAGGTCGTTTTCGGCGCCTTTGCGCACCACGATGGCGCGCAGGCGCAGGCCGTCGCCACCACCGGTTTTCTCGATCAGGATGCGCGCCAGCAGACGGCCGATACGACCGAAGCCGTACAGGACCACGTCGGTGCCTTTGCGGGGCGAAGCGTTTTGCTGACCAACCACGTCAGCCAGCTCTTCGCGAACGAATTGCTCGGCGGTGCGGCCATTGCCTTCGTTACGGAATTTGAACGCCAACTTGCCCAGGTCCACCGAAGCCGCGCCGAGCTTGAGCTCGCTCATGGCCTTGAGCAGTGGGAATGTTTCGTGGACGGAGAGTTCGCTATCGTCGGAAGAGCGATGG
Organism: Pseudomonas sp. GW821-FHT09E12; assembly: GCF_059416085.1. Lineage (NCBI taxonomy): Bacteria > Pseudomonadati > Pseudomonadota > Gammaproteobacteria > Pseudomonadales > Pseudomonadaceae > Pseudomonas > Pseudomonas sp. GW821-FHT09E12. The sequence continues at coordinate 101,122 of NZ_JBWKOM010000008.1, forward strand.
CGAGCAAAGCGGTGAGCTTTGAGAATCGCGATGACAGACTGGTTGATCAGGCTGCGGCCATAGATCGAGCTCACCACATTGTTATTGCGGTAGAGCTGACCGATAAGCGGAATCATCGCTTCTGCGAGCGCTTCACGGTCGATCCATTCACCAAGACACTGGTCGGGCTTCTGAGTCACGGGAACCTTCCACATGTAGGGGCTGAAAAAAGGGGCTACATTATGCAGCCGAGTCCCCTGCGTAGCAATGCGCGCCTGTCGCGCAGAACGTAACAAAAATCCATCCGGAAAAAACACACCCCGCTCCAGCCCAGTAAATACGCGGGTTCCAGAAAGGCCTCATTTTGCGCGGTATCCCAGCGTTGTCTGTAACCCTCCGTAACACCGCCCCGATTCGGCACTACATTTCCCGCCAAGAAACGCGTTTTTTTGTCATAACCACTACATTTTCCGCAACCGCGTAATAGACACATCAGCAACTGACAGCCGGTACGCCGGACCGCTACAATTACCGACTTTGTCGCAACGCTGGAGCTCAACCTTCCGTGCCCGTTCTGCGTCTACCGCAACTCCCTGCCGCCGCCGGCAAACAGCACTGGGGCAATCTGCCCGGTGCCGCCCTCAGCCTCGCCATTGCCGAGGCTGCCAGCGCCGCCAAGCGCTTCACCCTGCTGCTGACCGCCGACAGCCAAAGTGCCGAACGGCTGGAGCAGGAGCTGAGTTTCTTCGCCCCGGATTTGCCCGTGCTGCATTTCCCGGACTGGGAAACCCTGCCCTACGACCTGTTCTCGCCGCACCAGGACATCATCTCCCAGCGAATCGCCAGCCTGTACCGGCTGCCGGAGCTGGAGCATGGCGTGCTGGTGGTGCCGATCACCACGGCCCTGCATCGCCTGGCGCCGACCAAGTTCCTGCTGGGCAGCAGCCTGGTGCTGGACATCGGTCAGAAGCTGGATGTCGAACAGATGCGCACTCGCCTGGAAGCCAGCGGCTATCGCTGTGTCGACACGGTCTACGAGCACGGCGAGTTCGCGGTGCGCGGCGCCCTGATCGACCTGTTCCCGATGGGCAGCAAACTGCCTTATCGCATCGACCTGTTCGACGATGAAATCGAGACCCTGCGCACCTTCGATCCGGAAAACCAGCGCTCCATCGACAAGGTCGATTCGGTGCGCCTGCTGCCGGCGAAAGAATTCCCGCTGCAAAAAGAAGCCGTCACCCGCTTCAAGGCCCGTTTCCGCGAACGCTTCGACGTCGATTTCCGCCGCTGTCCGATCTTCCAGGACCTGAGCAGCGGGATCACTCCGGCCGGTATCGAGTATTACCTGCCGCTGTTCTTCGAAGACACTTCGACCCTGTTCGACTACCTGCCCCAGAACACCCAGGTGTTTTCCCTGCCGGGCATCGAGCAGGCGGCCGAAAACTTCTGGAACGACGTGCGCAACCGTTACGAAGAACGCCGCGTCGATCCGTCCCGTCCTTTATTGCCGCCCGCCGAGTTGTTCCTGCCGGTGGAAGACTGCTTCGCCCGTCTGAAAAGCTGGCCGCGGGTAGTCGCCAGCCAGCAGGACATCGAGGCCGGTGGCGGCCGCGAGCGCTTCCCGGCACAGCCCCTGCCCAACCTCGCCATCGAAGCCAAGGCCAACCAGCCGCTGGCGGCCCTGGCGAATTTCCTCGACGAGTTCACCGGACGCGTGCTGTTCACCGCCGAATCCGCCGGGCGCCGCGAGGTGCTGCTGGAGTTACTGGAGCGCCTGAAGCTGCGGCCGAAGACCGTCGACAGCTGGCCGGACTTCGTCGCGCTCAAGGATCGCCTGGCGATCACCATCGCACCGCTGGACGAAGGCTTGCTGCTGGACGATCCGGCCCTGGCGCTGGTGGCCGAAAGCCCGCTGTTCGGCCAGCGCGTGATGCAGCGCCGGCGCCGGGAGAAACGCGCCGACGCCAACAACGATGCGGTGATCAAGAACCTCACCGAGCTGCGCGAAGGCGCGCCGGTGGTGCATATCGATCACGGCGTGGGCCGCTACCTGGGCCTGGCCACCCTGGAGATCGACAACCAGGCCGCGGAATTCCTCACCCTCGAATACGCCGAGGGCGCCAAGCTCTATGTGCCGGTGGCCAACCTGCACCTGATCGCCCGCTACACCGGTAGCGACGACGCCCTGGCGCCACTGCACCGCCTGGGTTCGGAAACCTGGCAGAAAGCCAAGCGCAAGGCCGCCGAGCAGGTGCGCGATGTCGCCGCCGAACTGCTGGACATCTACGCTCGCCGCGCGGCCCGCGAAGGTTATGCCTTCGCCGATCCGAAAGCCGACTACGCCACCTTCAGCGCCGGCTTCCCGTTCGAAGAAACCCCCGACCAACAAACCACCATCGAAGCGGTGCGCGAGGACATGCTCGCGGCCAAGCCGATGGACCGCCTGGTCTGCGGCGACGTCGGCTTCGGCAAGACCGAAGTGGCGATGCGCGCCGCTTTCATCGCCGTGCACGGCGGCAAGCAAGTGGCGATCCTGGTGCCCACCACCCTGCTCGCCCAGCAGCACTACAACAGCTTCCGCGACCGCTTCGCCGACTGGCCGGTGACCGTGGAAGTGATGAGCCGCTTCAAGTCCGCCAAGGAAGTGAATGCCGCGGTGGCCGACCTGGCCGAAGGCAAGATCGACATCGTCATCGGCACCCACAAGCTGCTGCAGGACGATGTGAAGATCAAGAATCTCGGGCTGGTGATCATCGACGAAGAGCACCGCTTCGGCGTGCGCCAGAAAGAACAGCTCAAGGCCCTGCGCAGCGAGGTCGACATCCTGACCCTGACCGCGACGCCGATTCCGCGCACGCTGAACATGGCGGTGTCGGGCATGCGCGACCTGTCGATCATCGCCACGCCACCGGCCCGACGCCTGTCGGTGCGCACCTTCGTCATGGAGCAGAACAAGAGCACGGTCAAAGAGGCCCTGCTGCGCGAGCTGCTGCGTGGCGGCCAGGTCTACTACCTGCACAACGATGTGAAGACCATCGAGAAATGCGCCGCCGACCTCGCCGAACTGGTGCCGGAAGCGCGCATCGGCATCGGCCACGGGCAGATGCGCGAACGCGAACTCGAACAGGTGATGAGCGACTTCTACCACAAGCGCTTCAACGTGCTGATCGCCTCGACCATCATCGAGACCGGCATCGACGTGCCGAGCGCCAACACCATCATCATCGAGCGCGCCGACAAGTTCGGCCTGGCCCAGCTGCACCAGTTGCGCGGCCGGGTCGGTCGCAGTCACCACCAGGCCTACGCCTACCTGCTGACGCCACCGCGCCAGCAGATCACCCCGGACGCGGAAAAGCGCCTGGAGGCGATCGCCAACACCCAGGACCTCGGCGCCGGCTTCGTGCTCGCCACCAACGACCTGGAAATCCGCGGCGCCGGCGAACTGCTGGGGGATGGTCAAAGCGGGCAGATCCAGGCGGTGGGCTTCACCCTTTATATGGAGATGCTCGAGCGCGCGGTGAAAGCCATCCGCAAGGGCGAGCAGCCGAACCTCGACCAGCCCCTGGGTGGCGGTCCGGAAATCAACCTGCGCCTGCCGGCACTGATTCCCGAAGACTACCTTCCGGATGTGCATGCGCGGCTGATCCTCTACAAGCGCATCGCCTCGGCCACCGACGAGGACGGCCTGAAAGACCTGCAAGTGGAGATGATCGACCGCTTCGGCCTGCTGCCAGAACCGACCAAGAACCTGGTACGCCTGACCCTGCTGAAACTGCAGGCCGAGCAACTGGGGATCAAGAAGGTCGACGGCGGCCCGCAGGGCGGTCGTCTCGAGTTCGCCGCCGATACCCCGGTGGACCCGCTGGCGCTGATCAAACTCATCCAGGGCCAACCCAATCGCTACAAATTTGAAGGCGCCACGCTGTTCAAATTCATGGTGCCGATGGAACGTCCGGAAGAACGCTTCAACACATTGGAGGCGCTGTTCGAGCGCCTCACCCCGAAAACTGCTTGAAGGACGCCCCATGCGCCTGTTTCGCTCACTGACCTTGCTCCTGACCCTGGTCGCTCCCTCGGCGTTTGCCGACATGTATCAGGTCGAAATGATTCTGGTCCGGCAGAACGCGGTTCCCGCCATCGTCAGCCGCGCCGCCCCCGAAGACTGGGCCGCCGGCGCCCAACGCCTGGGCGCCGACAGCCAGCGCACCCCGGCGCTGGGCGGCGTGGTCGAGAAACTCACCGCCAGCGGCGACTACAGCGTGCTGATGCACAAGGCCTGGCAACAGGCGCTGGGCGAAAACCCGGTGAAAGTCGCGATCAGCGAGGGCCAGGAACAGTTCGGCCAGTTCCCGATCGAGGGCACCCTGACCCTCAAGCTCGGGCGCTTCACCGATGTGGATGCGCAGTTCTGGGTCAACCGGATCGACAGCAACGGCCTGGTGACCGCCAGCGAACGCCTGAAACAGGAAAGCCACACCAAGAACGGCCAGCTCAACTACCTCGACAACGGTCACCTGGCCCTGCTGATCAAGATCACCTCGCTGTCGGCCCCCGCGCCGCGCGAGGCGCCGCCTGAAATCGTGGACTGACAGAAGTCCCTATGCCCCCGACCCTGACCAAACCCCTGGCACCTTCCTGGGTCAGCCGATTCAAGGAACAAGCCCTGGAGCGTGGCCGCCGCTACGCCCTGGAGAACCGCGTCAGGATCGTCCAGGCCGGCGACAGCGTCATCACCGCCAGTTGCGAGGGCTCGGGAGGCAACGTCTATCGACAGACCATCAGCCTGCGCGAGTCGGCCAAGAACACCTTGCTGATGGTCGAAGCCTCCTGCACCTGCCCGGTGCGCAGCAATTGCAAACACATTGCCGCGGTGCTGCTGAAAATCGAGGAGACCCTGGCCTACCCGGCGGCAGCGAAAGACGCCGAGCTGCTGGAAAAACTCCAGGCCGTCCTGGAAAACCGCAGCCCCGCCCCGCTGCCGCAACAGATCGTCGACAACGTGCAACCGGTGCCCCGGTTGTGGCTGGCCAGTATCGAGTTCAGCGCCTTCGAACCGCGCAACGGCAAGATGCAGCGCTACATCCAGCACCGTGCCGCGCTGTCGTTCAGCTACCTGGAGGAATACGTCAGCGGGCAGAAAAACGCCGACGTGGTGATTCGCCAGGAACACCAGACCCTGCGCATCAGACGCCAGCCGGAAGTCGAACAACGCTATCGCGAACAACTGCGGGCGCTGGGTTTCAAGATCGCCACCCGGCAAAGCAAGGCCCTGCCGGAAAGCGCCGGCGAGCTGTATGAAATGGTCAACGACAGCGCCTGGCTGACCTTCACCCTCAACGAACTGCCCAAGCTGCGCACCCAGGGCTGGGAGCTGCAGATCGACGACGACTTCGGCTTCGACCTGACCGCCGTGGACGACTGGTACGCCACGGTGGACGAAGCGCCGGGGCGCGACTGGTTCGACCTGGAACTGGGCATCATCGTCAACGGCGAGCGCCTGAGCCTGTTGCCGATCCTGCTCAACCTGATGCGCTCCCACACCGAGATCCTCAACCCGGAACGCCTGGCCAGACGCCGCGACGACGAACTGATCCTGGTGAACATTCCCGGGCGCCCCAACTCGCCCAACGGCCCCCTGCAAGTGGCGCTGCCCTATGGCCGGCTGAAGCCGGTGCTGGCCACCCTGGGCGAGTTCTATCTGCAGGAACCCGGCGAAACCACACTGCGCCTGAGCAGTGCCGACGCGACCCGCCTCAATCCGCTGGAAGACCTGCCCCTGCTCTGGGAAGGCGGCGAACACATCCGCTCCTTCGCCCAGCGGCTGCGCGACATCAAGGACTACTCGGCCCCCGCGCCGGAGGGCCTGAACGCCACGCTGCGCCCCTATCAGCTCGAAGGCCTGAGCTGGATGCAGTCCCTGCGCCAGCTGGAAGTCGGCGGCATCCTGGCCGACGACATGGGCCTGGGCAAAACCCTGCAGACCCTGGCCCATGTGCTCAGCGAAAAGAACGCCGGGCGCCTGGACCGGCCGTGCATGGTGGTGATGCCCACCAGCCTGATCCCCAACTGGCTCGACGAGGCGGCGCACTTCACGCCGCAACTCAAGGTCCTGGCCCTGTATGGCGCCGGCCGCCATAAGCACTTCGCCCGGCTGAGCGACTACGACCTGATCCTGACCACCTACGCGCTACTGCCCAAGGATGTCGAGCAACTCGCCGCCCTGCCCCTGCATGTCCTGGTGCTGGATGAGGCGCAATACATCAAGAACCCGTCGAGCAAGGCGGCCCAGGCCGCGCGCGCGCTCAATGCCCGGCAGCGCCTGTGCCTGAGCGGCACGCCACTGGAGAATCACCTGGGCGAGCTGTGGTCGCTGTTCCATTTCCTGCTGCCCGGCTGGCTGGGGGACGTGAAGAGCTTCAATCGCGACTACCGCGTGCCGATCGAAAGGCATGCCAGCGAAGTACGCCTGCAGCACCTCAATGGGCGGATCAAGCCCTTCCTGTTGCGCCGCACCAAGGAACAGGTGGCCACCGAACTGCCGCCCAAGACCGAGATCATCCATTGGGTGGAGCTCAATGAAGCCCAGCGCGATGTGTACGAAACCATGCGCCTGGCCATGGACAAGAAAGTCCGCGACGAGATCACCCGCAAGGGCGTGGCCCGCAGCCAGATCATCATTCTTGAAGCGTTGCTGAAACTGCGCCAGGTGTGCTGCGACCTGCGCCTGGTCAACGAAGACGCGGTGCCGGCGCGAGGCAGCTCCTCCGGCAAGCTCGACAGCCTGATGGAGATGCTCGAGGAACTGTTCGACGAGGGTCGGCGCATCCTGCTGTTCTCGCAATTCACCTCGATGCTGAGCCTGATCGAAGCCGAGCTTAAACGGCGCAATGTCGCCTACGCCCTGCTGACCGGGCAGACCCGCGATCGCCGCACGCCGGTCAGGGACTTCCAGGGCGGAAAGCTGCAGATCTTCCTGATCAGCCTGAAAGCCGGCGGCGTCGGCCTCAACCTGACCGAAGCCGACACCGTGATCCACTACGACCCCTGGTGGAACCCGGCCACGGAAAACCAGGCCACCGACCGCGCCTATCGAATTGGCCAGGAGAAGCCGGTGTTCGTCTACAAGCTGATTGCCCGCGGCACGGTGGAAGAGAAAATCCAGCACCTGCAGCAGGAGAAGTCCGACCTGGCCGCGGGCGTACTGGATGGGCGCAAGGCCGGGGACTGGAAGCTGCAGAGCGAAGACATCGAAGCCCTCTTCGCCCCGCTGCCCGACAAGAAAGGCGGACGCTGATCTGGAGCGGCTGGTGCAGCCTGCGATCGGCTGTGCAGCAGACGTAAATACCGCGGATTCAGGTTTTGCGAGCGCTACGCACTCGGTCGCAGCCTGCGGCAGCGGCTACAGGTTTGCCGCGAGGACCCGCGCCAGCGTCGCCTGCACCTTGCCCATACCATCCTGCAACGCTTGCTCGATCTCGGCCATGGTAATCACCGTCGCGGACTTGCCCGCCGCGGGGTTCACCACCAGCGCCAGGCAGGCGTAGTCCAGCTCCAGCTCACGGGCCAGCGCCGCTTCCGGCATGCCGGTCATGCCGACGATGTCGCAGCCGTCACGCTCCAGGCGGGCGATCTCCGCCACGGTTTCCAGGCGCGGCCCCTGGGTGCAGGCGTACACGCCCTGACTGCTGAATTCGCAGCCTTCGGCGGCCAGCGCGGCAATCAATTGCTGGCGCAGCGACTCGCTGTAGGGATAGCTGAAGTCGATGTGAGTGACCTGCTCCAGGTCGTCGGCAAAATAGGTGTGCTCACGACCGCTGGTGTAGTCGATCAGCTGATGCGGCACGCAGAAATGCCCGGAGCCCATCGCCGGATGAATGCCACCCACCGCGTTGACCGCCAGAATCGCCTCGGCGCCAGCCTGCTTCAGCGCCCAGAGATTGGCCCGATAGTTCACCTGATGCGGCGGGAAGCGATGGGGATGACCGTGACGCGCCAGAAACAGCACCTCGCGCCCGGCGTATTCACCCTTCTGGATATCCGCCGACGGAGCGCCATAGGGCGTATCCAGGGGCAAGGATTGGTGAATGCTCAAGCCTTCGAGCCGGGTCAGGCCGGTACCGCCGATAATCGCGTAGACCGTCATCGCAAAAGCCCTTAATCGATCAATTGGGCATCTTTGAGTGCGCCGAGCGCCGTCAGCCAACGCGGATCCTGACGATAGTCGGTGCAGGCAAACGCCTGGCCACGCATCCGCGCAATACGCGCCGACGGCGTCACTTTCAGACGCTGGGCCGCGCTCAGGGCCAGCTCGGCCGCCGCCCGGTCGTTACACACCAGGCCCATGTCGCAACCGGCCGACAGCGCCGCTTCGATCCGGCTCGCGGCATCGCCCACCACATGAGCACCGGCCATCGACAGGTCGTCACTGAAGATGACACCGTCGAACTGCAATTCACCACGCAGGATCTCCTGCAACCAACGGCGGGAGAACCCGGCTGGCTGGGCATCGACCTGAGGGTAGATGACGTGGGCCGGCATCACCGCCGCCAGCTGCTTGCTCAGGCGCGCGAAAGGCACCAGGTCCTTGGCGCGAATCTCGTCGAGGCTGCGCTCGTCATCGGGGATCGCCACGTGGGAGTCCGCCTCGGCCCAGCCGTGCCCGGGAAAATGCTTGCCCGTGGCCGCCATGCCGGCGCTGTTCATGCCACGGATAAAGGCGCCTGCCAGCAAGGCGGCGCGCTCGGGGTCGCCCTCGAAGGAACGGGTGCCCACCACGGCGCTGCGCTGATGATCGAGGTCCAGCACCGGCGCGAAGCTAAGGTCCAGGCCGACGGCCAGCACTTCGGTGGCCATGATCCAGCCGCACTGCTCGGCCAGGTACTCGGCATTCGGGTTGTCGGCAATGGCGCGCATGGCCGGCAGCCGCACGAAGCCCTGGCGCAGGCGTTGCACGCGACCGCCCTCCTGGTCCACCGCAAGCAGCAGGTCCGGGCGAATCGCCCGGATGGACGCGCTCAGCTCACGCACCTGCCGCGGATGCTCGATATTGCGGGCAAAGATGATCAGCCCACCCACTTCGGGCTGGCGCAGGAGTTGGCGATCTTCAGCCGTCAGCCAGGTACCGGCGACATCCACCATCAAGGAGCCTTGCAGGCCTGTGGTCATAGCAATTCCTTAGTAACGAAGTACGCGCACGGCACCGCAAAGGGTGCTGGCGTGGCGCGGACGCACGAGTCCATTGCCGGCGGCAAGGCCCGGCAAACGACGATCGGCGAAAGGTGTGAAGAGAGGTAGGAAACGAGAGTTGGCATGGGCGGCTAGCTTAGCGGATGTAAGCTGCCGCGCCCACCCGGACGGTCAGGCCTTGGCGACCGCCGGAGTCGATTTGCTGCGCGGCTTGAGCTGCGCCGTGGCCATGGCATCGTCGGTGACGCCGGTTTCGGCGCGCATGCCGGCCGCAAGGAATGGCACCATCAGGCGCATTACCTGCTCGATCGAGGTATTGACCCCGAAGTCGGTCTCGGCAATCGCACGCAAGGCCTTGATCCCCGACATGCTGAAAGCCGCCGCTCCCAGCATGAAGTGCACACGCCAGAACAGTTCGATCGGTGGGATGCGCGGCGCGGCTTCATTGACCAGCAGCATGTAGCGGCGAAACACCTTGCCGTACATGTCTTCCAGATAACGTCGCAGGTGCCCCTGGCTCTGGCTGAAGGCCAGGCCCAGAAGGCGCATGAAAATGGACAGGTCGTTGCCGCTGCGAGGCTGGACCACCAGGGCCTGCTCGACGAGGATTTCCAGCAGCTCTTCGAGGCTTGGCTTGCTGTCCGGCTTGGCCGAACGCCGCTCCAGCTCACGGTCGAGGCTGACGCAGAACGGCCCGAGGAAGCGAGAGAACACCGCCTGGATCAGGGCCTTTTTGGAACCGAAATGATAATTCACCGCCGCCAGGTTGACCCCGGCCTTGCTGGTGATCAGCCGCAATGAGGTTTCGGCAAAACCTTTTTCCGCGAACAACTGCTCGGCAGCATCGAGAATGCGTTCAACGGTTTCCGACTGGGCCATGGCTACTCCGCCTGACAAACACTTGTTTGAAACATACGTTTCAGCCCCAGCCTTGTCAAGCCTGCCTGTCCGTTTTGCGGCCGGTCAGTCAGCTATTTAATCATACCCGCCGCTTCCTGTAGCCAGCCACGCGACACCAGGCATGCGCAGCGGCGACCCGACCGTCCAGCGGCGATTGGAAAAAGGAGGATTGCCAAGCGGCATTCACTGTATATAATTCCAGTCACTGTATAAAAAGACAGAGCGATCGACATGCTAAAACTGACGCCACGCCAAGCTGAGATTCTGGCTTTTATCAAACGTTGCCTCGAAGACAACGGCTACCCACCGACCCGCGCGGAAATCGCCCAGGAACTGGGTTTCAAGTCGCCCAACGCCGCTGAAGAACACCTCAAGGCGCTGGCCCGCAAAGGCGCGATCGAAATGACTCCAGGCGCCTCCCGCGGCATTCGCATCCCGGGGTTCGAAGCCAAGCCCGACGACTCCAGCCTGCCCATCATCGGCCGGGTCGCCGCAGGTGCTCCAATTCTCGCCGAGCAGCACATCGAAGAGTCCTGCAACATCAATCCGGCCTTCTTCCATCCACGTGCCGACTACCTGCTGCGGGTTCACGGCATGAGCATGAAGGACATCGGCATTTTCGATGGCGACCTGCTGGCCGTGCACACCACTCGCGAGGCCCGCAATGGCCAGGTCGTCGTCGCCCGCATTGGCGATGAAGTCACCGTGAAACGCTTCAAGCGCGAAGGCAGCAAAGTCTGGCTGATTGCCGAAAACCCTGAGTTCGCCCCTATCGAGGTCAACCTGAAAGATCAGGACCTGGTGATCGAAGGCTTGAGTGTCGGCGTCATTCGCCGCTAAAGGAGGCTGTATGCAGTTCCCTCACACACCACAGCATGCACAACTGCCACTGTTCGAAGCGTTCATGGCCCAACCCCTGGCGCCTATCCTCAAAGAGGTCGTCGAATCGCCCTGGAGCAACGAACCGGAAGCCTTCAGTGAACTGTCGTTACGCGGTGCCGCCGGGAACTGCCTGAGCCTGCTGGCGCCCATCCTCAGGGAACTGAGCCAGGACCAGGATGCGCGCTGGCTGACATTGATTGCCCCGCCGGCCAGCCTGACCCAGGCCTGGTTGCGGGATGCCGGCCTGAACCGCGAACGGATTCTGCTGCTGCACCCGCGCGGCGCCCAAAGCGCGCAACAACTGGCTTGCGAGGCGCTGCGCCTGGGACGCAGCCACACCGTTGTCAGCTGGCTCAACCCGTTGAACAGCAGTGCCCGTCAACAGCTCATCAGCGCAGCCCGCACGGGCGACGCACAAAGCCTGAATATTCGTCTGGGCTGACCGCTAGAAGCGTCGATGGACACACTTGAATGACACAAGGCTTCTCCAGGATTGAGAAGCCGAAAGGAGGCGACGAACGACAGCAAAAAAACCGACAAACGGACTCAGTGAAGAATCCGTGGCCCCTCTTCTTTCTCCAATTCGCCTTCAACCAGGCGACCCGCCATCTGCACACCCACGCTCAACATGGCCTTGGCCACCTCGACATGCTGGCCTTGCAAGAAGGCTTTGGCATCCTCTGAAAAGTCCAGAGTGACCAGAGAACCCTCGTCCTCGGCCCTGCGCAGCTCGATACGACCGTCTGGCAATTCGACAATTTCTAGAAAGGACGTTGGCATAAAGGTCTGTTCTCCACGAAAGGCCGGGATTATATCAGTCATCACCCCGACCTCGCGCGGGCCCAAACGGTTTTCTTTATTGGCCTGGCGTTACAAACAGGCATTTGCCATCAGAAATTCGGCTTGTAATCAAAACTCGCGGCGGCTTCCTTATCGGAAAACGGCGTAATAGCCTGCTTCTTGTTGATGACCGCGTTGACCATCGAACTGGGGAACATCTGGATGCAGTTATTGAACTCCTCGACGGTCCGGTTGAAGACCGTAACGGCGGCTGCAATGTTCGCCTGCTGTTCGACGATTTCCTTCATCAACCCACTGACGATTCCCGCCGCCTTGAGTTCCGGATAGGCCTCAAAGGCCATGTTCAGCCCCCCCACCAGTTCCCGAGTGGCCATCTGCGTCGACTTCAGCGCCTCACCACTGGCCGCCTCAGGCAACCTTCCGAGGGCCGAACGCAGGCCCACCACTTTCTCCAGCACGTTGCTTTCATAGATCTTGAAGCTGGAAGCCTGTTCCTCCAGGGCATCCAGCACCTTGATCTTCTGCCGCTCATACACGAGCACATCGGCCCATGCGCGCTGAGCGCGGTTCCCTGCGCCGACAATCTTGTTGTAGTAGTACCAGAGGAGCCAGGCCACCAGTATCGCTGTAAGAAGGATGATCATTTACTGCTCCATGTCCTGCGTTCTTTTCTTCGGTAGATTGAAATTGTCGTCATGCAACTCGGCAAACTGGTGCAACAGCTCCAGCACCGGCCTCAGGCGCGGCATCGTCGCCCCCTGCATCAAGCCGGCATGAAAGGCGACCGGCTCCGCAAGGCTTACCGCCGAGGTAGCGATGCCGACCACATCATCATTGTTGAAGCTCACGCATAGGCGGCTCTGGGAGGAAAACTCGAAACTGACGTCTTTCAACTCCTTGGCGATCTGCAGCAGCTTGAGCACGGTGACCGGCGTGGCGAAAGTCGCGCAGGCCATCTCCGTCGCGCCAGTCAGGGTGAAGGCAGAATTGAATTCCCGAGCTGTGGTCTTGTAGAGATGCTCGCGATCCATGGCTCGATGCTTGTCACCACGAACGGCAACCTCGGCCGCCCAGGGAAAGTCGAACACCAGGCTATAGCGGTCATACCCAACATAGCGGGTTCTGGTTTCCCTTCGAGAACCGCCCTTGCCATCGGAAACCGATACTTCGTAGGTTTCCATATCGACGTAATGCAGATGGTGGAAAGCGTAAGGCAGATCGTGCACCGCACCGTTATAAACACCCAGCAGCGTGTTCTTGAGCTCACGGGAATAGTTACCCCGACGATAGTGCGCAAACTCATTCATCATCACGGCTAGAGTGAAAATCCCCGAAGCCGACGCATCATCTACGCCAGCGCTGAGCAGAGCCGCTTTGCGAATGATCTTCTGCGATAGCGCCTTCACCACATCCGGATGAATGAAGTGGTTGGCGCCGCGCCGGCGCATCAGGTAGATCCCGGGAATCAGCAACGGCCAGACCAGTATTCCGGCAATGCACAGGCACCAGGCCAGTTTTTTTGAATTGGGATCTGAACGACTAAGGACAATAGGTTCGGGAAAATCGCGAATCTGCTCCACCGCCTTGAGCAGATCCCGGGACGAAGCGGCCGCGGCCGCCAGACGATCGACACGATCGAACAGCGCAGGCAGCGCATTCGTCTCTGTAGCTGAAGCCATTACTCATCCTTGAATGATTGGTCGTACTCGAAGATATCCGCTAGCGGCGGCTCAACACTCATTCAGGCCGTCACGGAAGCGAATCGCCAAAGCCTTGAGGTTCTGACGCCATTGCTCCAGCTCTTCCCGGCTCAGCTGCGGTGCCTGCTCTTCTTCATCGAGGTTCACTGCGACGATCAACGGCTGGGTGACATCGCCCTTGGGTTTATGCGGCACCCGCGGTGGCTGGAACATCGCCGAATGGGCGGCCAGCAGCTTCGCCAGCCAGATCTCCGGGTTATGGGCCAGTTCCACCAGCTCGGCCAGCTCGGGGATGGCGATGCTTTCCAGCACCTCACGGGTCAGCAGTAGCTCCGCACGGGGCGCATTGGCCTGTGGGAGGCGATAGAAGCCGGCGATTTCATGGCACAAGCCAAGCAGCGCACCGTACAGGTGAAACAACACCGACTCTCGTCCCGCCTGCACCAGCGCCTGAGCATTCATTGCCCCGCCCGCTTCGGCTCGCGCCAAGGCTTCCAGCGACAGGCCGGCGAAATAAATTTTCTGGTTGGTACGGGTATAGAGTTCGTGGGCCATGACGGCAATCTCCACAACGAATAGATACAGCAGGCTGGCCTTACAGTGTCATGGAACACTCCAGCCCACCGCAAGCCCAAAAGAAAGGCCGCGTACCCTTGAGAGGTTTACGCGGCCTTTTCAGAAGCGTCCGATGCGGACCTTAACGCTTGTCTTCGACCTTCCAGCTACCACCGTCGTAGAACGCGCGCCAACCAGTCGGCTTGCCGTCGACTTCAGTCTGCACGTACTGCTCCTTGGTCTTGCGGCTGTAACGGATCACCGCCGGGCGACCGTCCGGGTCCTTCTTCGGCGCTTCGCAGAGGAAGTGATACTTCGGATCGATCTCGTCCTTGTGCGGGATCAGCTCAAGCACCAGCGGTGCGCGGGTTTCACGGTTTTTCGGGAACTGGCTGGCCGCCAGGAACAGACCCGATGCCCCATCGCGCAGGATGTAGGTGTCGTTGACCTTCTCGCATTTCAGCTCGGGCATCTTCACTGGATCCATCTTCGGTGGCGCCGCGTCACCGCTCTTGAGCAGCTTGCGGGTGTTCTTGCAGGTCGGGTTGGTGCACCCGAAGAACTTGCCGAAACGGCCGGTCTTGAGCTGCATCTCGCTGCCGCACTTGTCGCATTCCAGGCTCGGACCTTCGTAGCCCTTGATGCGATAGCTGCCCTCTTCGATCTCGTAGCCCGCGCAATCCGGGTTGTTACCGCAGATGTGCAGCTTGCGTTTCTCATCCAGCAGATAGGCGTCCATTGCTGTGCTGCAGATCGGGCAACGGTGCTTGCCGCGCAGTACCAGCGACTCGGATTCACCCTCGTCGTCCGCAGCGATCTCGTCGCCCGGCACCAGGTTGACGGTAGCCTTGCAGCGTTCTTTCGGCGGCAGGCTATAACCCGAACAACCGAGGAATACACCAGTGGACGCGGTGCGAATCTGCATCGGACGGCCACAGGTGAGGCACGGGATATCGGTCATCACCGGCTGGTTGGCGCGCATGCCGCTGTCGCTGCCTTCGGCCACTTCGAGCTTCTTCTTGAAGTCACCGTAGAACTCGTCGAGGACGTTTTTCCAGTCGCGCTCGCCCTGGGCCACATCATCGAGGTGCTCTTCCATGCCGGCGGTGAAGCCGTAGTCCATCAGGTTGGAGAAGCTCTCGGACAGACGCTCGGTGACGATGTCGCCCATCTTTTCCGAATAGAAACGACGGTTGTGCAGCGCCACGTAGCCACGGTCCTGAATCGTGGAAATGATCGCCGCATAGGTCGAAGGACGACCGATGCCACGTTTTTCCATTTCCTTGACCAGGCTGGCTTCGGAGTAACGCGCCGGCGGCTTGGTGAAGTGCTGGCTCGGGTCGAGCTTGATCAGTTTCAGCACATCGCCCTGCGCCATATCCGGCAGGACATCGTCGTCGCCCGGCTTGCTCATCTGCGGCATGACCCGGGTGTAACCGTCGAACTTGAGGATGCGGCCCTTGGCACGCAGCTCGAAGCCGCCAGCGGCGACGCTGACGGTGGTCGACAGGTATTGTGCCGGCAGCATCTGGCAGGCCACGAACTGGCGCCAGATCAGCTCGTAGAGGCGCTCGGCGTCACGCTCCATGCCCGACAGCTTGCTTGGATGGGTGTTCACGTCGGACGGACGAATCGCTTCGTGCGCCTCCTGGGCCCCTTCCTTGCTGCTGTAGAAGTTCGGCGAGGACGGCAGGTATTTGTTGCCGAACTCTTCTTCGATATAGGTCCGCGCCATCGTCAGGGCATCAGCCGAGAGGTTGGTCGAGTCGGTACGCATATAGGTGATGTAGCCGGCTTCATACAGACGCTGGGCCATCATCATGGTTTTCTTCACCCCGAAGCCCAGGCGGTTGCTCGCGGCCTGCTGCAGGGTGGAGGTAATGAAGGGGGCCGACGGCTTGCTGCTGGTCGGTTTGTCTTCGCGCTTGGCGATGGTGTAGGTCGACGCCTTGAGCTTCTCCAGTGCCGCCATGGCCTGGGCTTCGTTCAGCGGCTTGAAGGCCTCGCCGTTTTCCCGGGCCACTTCGAAGCGCACATTGGCGCCCTTGGCGGTGCCGAGGTCGGCATGAACTTCCCAGTACTCTTCAGGGATGAAGGCACGAATTTCGCGCTCACGCTCCACCACCAGCTTCACCGCCACCGATTGCACACGGCCGGCAGACAGGCCACGGGCGATTTTCGCCCACAGCAGCGGCGAGACCATGTAACCCACCACGCGATCGAGGAAACGACGCGCCTGCTGAGCGTTGACCCGATCGATATCCAGCTCGCCCGGCTGGGAGAAGGCTTCCTGGATCGCCTTCTTGGTGATTTCGTTGAACACCACGCGCTTGTAGCGGCTGTCATCCCCACCAATGGCTTCCCGCAGGTGCCAGGCAATGGCCTCCCCTTCGCGGTCCAAGTCCGTTGCGAGATAGATGGTGTCAGCATCCTTGGCGAGCCGGCGCAGCTCTTCGATGACTTTTTCCTTGCCTGGAAGGATCTCGTACTTGGCTTTCCAGCCGTGGTCCGGATCGACTCCCATGCGCGAGACCAGCTGCTTGCGCGCCTTCTCCTTGGCCGACAGCGCCGGTGCTTCACCAGCAGCCGCCTTGCCACGCTTGGCAGCAGGCTCTTTGGCGGCGCTCGCCGAACCACTGGTGGGCAGGTCTCGGATATGGCCGATACTCGACTTCACCACGTATTGGTTACCCAAGTACTTGTTGATGGTCTTGGCCTTAGCCGGGGATTCCACAATGACCAGCGATTTGCCCATGGATCGGAAAATTCCTGAATTCGAGAAGTGAGAGGCGGTTGGCGCCTGACGCGGCACCGCTATATATAGTGGCAACAAGGTGAGGTCAAGCGCAGGGTTCTGCGCGACCTCAGCTTAAGGCTGCGAAAAAAGACTGGGTTCGGCCTGCACCAAAGCAAAGCGTGGCACCTGCTCGCCGTCAACCTCGACCGACTCCAGGAACATGCTCAAGGGGCGCACCCAAAAGCCGTAATCGCCATACAGGGCTTGATAGAACACTACTTCCTCTTCCGTCTCGGAATGCCGCGCCACGCTGAAAACGCGGTACTGCGGTCCCTTGTAATGCTGATAGAGCCCGGGTTGTAATTGCATGTTCTGGCCCTCGTGCAAAATAAAAAATAATAAATCTTCAGAAAAACAAAAACCGGGGCACTGGGCCCCGGCTTCCATCAACGCAACGCTTAAACGCGTTCGAAGACAGTGGCAATGCCCTGGCCAAGGCCAATGCACATGGTGGACACGCCAAAGGTGCCGCCATTCTGCTTCATGACATTGAGCAAGGTGCCGGAGATACGCGCACCGGAACAGCCGAATGGGTGACCCAGGGCGATCGCGCCGCCGTGCAGGTTAACCTTCTCGTTCATCTTGTCGAGCACTTTCAAATCTTTCAGCACCGGCAGAGCCTGCGCCGCGAAAGCTTCGTTGAGCTCGAAGAAGTCGATATCGGCGATTCCCAGGCCCGCGCGCTTCAGTGCTTTCTGCGTGGCCGGTACTGGACCATAGCCCATGATCGCCGGATCCACACCCGCCACCGCCATCGAACGGATCACCGCCAGCGGCTGGATGCCCAGGTCCTGGGCACGCTGCGCCGACATCACGATCATGCACGAAGCACCGTCGGTGATCTGCGACGAAGTACCGGCCGTCACAGTGCCGCCCTTCGGATTGAAGGCCGGCTTGAGGGCCGCCAGGCTTTCCAGGGTGGTCTCGGGACGAATGGTCTCGTCGTAGTCGAACAGTTTCAGGAAACCGTTCTCGTCGTAACCCTGCATCGGGATGATTTCGTCCTTGAACTTGCCTTCCACCGTCGCCTTGTGGGCGAGTTGGTGGGAGCGCAGGCCGAAGGCATCCTGTTGCTCACGGGTAATGCCGTGCATCTTGCCGAGCATCTCGGCAGTCAGCCCCATCATGCCCGAGGCTTTCGCCGCGTACAGGGACATGTGCGGGTTCGGGTCGACGCCGTGCATCATGCTCACGTGGCCCATATGCTCGACGCCACCCACCACGAAGACGTCACCGTTGCCGGTCATGATCGCCTGGGCGGCGGTGTGCAGCGCGCTCATCGACGAGCCACACAGACGGCTGACGGTCTGGCCGGCCGAGGTGTGCGGGATCTGGGTCATCAGCGACGCCATGCGCGCGATGTTCCAGCCTTGCTCCAGGGTCTGGTTCACACAGCCCCAGATCACGTCTTCGACTTCCGCCGGATCGACCTTGGCGTTGCGTTCCAGCAATTTGCTGATCAGGTGCGCCGACATGTCTTCGGCGCGGGTATTGCGGTGCATGCCGCCCTTGGAGCGGCCCATCGGAGTACGACCGAAGTCGACAATCACGACGTCTCTAGGATTCAAGCTCATATATTCACTCTCGCTCTAGTAGGGGGCGCTTAACCGAAGAAGCTCTGGCCGTTCTTGGCCATCTCGCGCAGCTTCGCGGTCGGGTGGTACAGCGCGCCCAGATCGGCGTACTGGTCGGCCAGGGCAACGAACTGGGCAACACCGATCGAGTCGATGTAGCGCAGCGCACCGCCACGGAATGGAGGGAAACCAATACCGTACACCAGGCCCATGTCGGCTTCGGCCGCGGTTTCGACGATGCCGTCTTCCAGGCAACGAACGGTTTCCAGGCACAGCGGGATCATCATCCAGTTGACGATATCCTCGTCAGTGACTTCACGCTGCTCGTACACGATAGGCTTGAGCACTTCCAGCACCGACGGGTCGGCCACTTTCTTCTGCTTGCCTTTCTTGTCGGCCTCGTAGGCGTAGAAACCCTTGCCATTCTTCTGGCCCAGGCGCTTGGCTTCGTAAAGCACATCGATAGCCGAACGACGATCGTCTTTCATGCGATCCGGAAAACCTTCGGCCATCACGTCACGACCGTGGTGGCCAGTGTCGATACCGACCACGTCCATCAGGTAGGCCGGGCCCATCGGCCAGCCGAACTTTTCCATGACCTTGTCGATGCGCACGAAGTCCACGCCGGCGCTGACCAGCTTGGCGAAACCGCCGAAGTACGGGAACAGCACGCGGTTGACCAGGAAGCCCGGGCAGTCGTTGACCACGATCGGGTTCTTGCCCATTTTCTTGGCGTAGGCAACGGTGGTGGCCACGGCCAGCTCGCTGGACTTCTCGCCACGGATGACTTCGACCAGCGGCATCATGTGCACCGGGTTGAAGAAGTGCATGCCGACGAAATTCTCCGGACGCTTGAGGACCTTGGCCAGCAAGCTGATGGAAATGGTCGAGGTGTTCGAAGCGAGGATGGTGTCCTCCTTGACCTGGTCTTCGACTTCGGCCAGAACCGCTTGCTTGACCTTAGGGTTCTCGACGACCGCCTCGACCACCAGGTCGACGTGGCCGAAGTCACCGTAGGACAGCGTTGGGCGAATGCCGTTCAGCACTTCGGCCATCTTCGCCGCGGTCATGCGACCTTTATCGACACGGCCGACCAGCAGCTTGGCGGCTTCCGCCAGGCCTTGCTCGATACCGTGTTCGTTGATGTCTTTCATCAGGATCGGCGTGCCTTTGGACGCCGACTGGTAGGCGATTCCGCCCCCCATGATGCCGGCACCGAGTACGGCGGCCTGCTTCACATCGTGGGCGATTTCGTCGTAGGCCTTGGCCTTTTTCTTCAGTTCCTGGTCATTCAGGAACAGGCCGATCAGGCTCTGCGCAGCAGAGGTCTTGGCCAGTTTGACGAAGCCTGTTGCCTCGACTTCCAGCGCCTTGTCACGACCGAAGTTGGCGGCTTTCTGGATGGTCTTGATGGCTTCGACCGGCGCCGGGTAGTTCGGGCCAGCCTGGCCGGCGACAAAACCCTTGGCGGTTTCGAAGGACATCATCTGTTCGATGGCGTTGAGCTTGAGCTTTTCCAGCTTCGGCTGACGCTTGGCCTTGTAGTCGAACTCGCCGGAGATGGCGCGCTTGACGGTGGCCAAGGCCGCTTCATGCAGTTTTTCCGGAGCGACGACAGCGTCGACCGCACCGACTTTCAGTGCGTCTTCAGCACGGTTTTCCTTGCCGGCGGCAATCCATTCGATGGCGTTGTCGGCACCGATGATGCGTGGCAGGCGAACGGTACCGCCGAAGCCCGGGTAGATGCCCAGCTTGACTTCCGGCAGGCCGATCTTGGCGCTGGAGGACATGACGCGATAGTCAGCTGCCAGGCACATTTCCAGACCGCCGCCCAGCGCGATGCCATTGATCGCGGCAACGGTCGGAACGTTGAGGTCTTCGAAATCGCTGAAAATCTTGTTGGCTTCGAGGTTGCCTGCGACAAGCTCTGCATCCGGCAGCTTGAAGTTGTCGACAAATTCGGTGATGTCGGCGCCGACGATGAAGACGTCCTTGCCACTGCTGACGATCACACCCTTGACCGACGCATCTGCCTTGATGGCGTCCACGGCCGAACGCAATTCGTTCAGGGTAAGACGGTTGAACTTGTTGACGGACTCACCCTTGAGGTCGAAATTCAATTCGACGATGCCACTTTCAAGAGCCTTAACCGTGATGGCTTTACCTTCGTAAATCATCAACTGATCTCCACGATATGGAAGCTGAACAGTACACGTCGGACGCTAACTTCTGACTCGGCAGCGACGTTTCCATCGATGCTACGCCAATCCGCCAGGCACACCCGCCAACGCGATAGTCGGGATTCTGGAAGAGCCGTCTGGTAATACAAACGCTCAATTCATACGCCCGTTTGATTTGGGTACGCCACATTCAGGCAAAATCCGACAATTGTCAATCGCCCAAAAGGTTGTTTGAAACGCGACTTCTTAGTCATTCCAGACGGGCACGCACCATCAACAAGCCTGCTCATCTCAGGACATTCATAGAATCAATCTTTAGAAAAGTCGCCCTAATACGTCGCCCCATAACCGATTCGCGGCTACGCTGGCACAATCCTGGAGCAAAAATATGGATGCCTGGCCGAAAACCAGGCGTAAGATCAGCGACAACTCTCATCCCCGCCGCTCAGAACCAGGGGATCAGAAAGGATTTACCGGCCTGCCTGGCCAACCCAGCCCGACCTTGTCGGGCTTTTTATTGCCTGCCTTTCAATAACCTGTGCCATTGCGGCGCAGGTCATGCTTCACGCCAGCGCCTTGAGCACTGCGGCAATGTCTTGCAAAACACTGGCTTCGCCACGTTCGCCCCAATACAAGACGATCATCTGCCGGTCGGCCTCGACCTTGAACACGTTGGCCGGCAGCGTGCGAAAGCGCTCGAGCAAGGCAGGATCCACACAGACTTCCCGCCATTGGTTGACCCACACGCCCGGCGCACTTTGCCAGTAGGCCCAGCAGGCCGGTTGTGTGCCGCGCCGCGGCCGATGGTATTGCGCACAGGGGCTTGGAGGCTGCGGATCCATCCAGTGCGGCCACTCCTGAGGCGCCAGTTGCATGCCCAGGCCCATGCGGCGCGCCTCCATGCGCAGAGCGATCTGCCCGCTCTGGCGGCGCGACGGGCGCAGCCATGCCAGCGGGCTCAACACCACCGCGAGGATTGACACCACTATCCAGACCGTCATATCTGTACTCCCGATTCTTGATGAGCCGATTGATCCAGGTCGGAACCAATCCGCTTGAAACCAGCCATACTTGAAGCTATTGCAATCCTCAGGAGGAGCACCTCATGCCCTACCACCATATTCTGGTCGCCGTAGATCTAACCGAAGAGTGCGATCCTGTTATCCACCGGGCTCGCGAGCTGTCGGTCAGCAACAGCGCCAAATTGTCCCTGGTGCATATCGTCGAGCCGATGGCCATGGCGTTCGGCGGCGACGTACCGATGGACCTGTCCCAATTGCAACAGCAGCAGTTCGACCAGGCCAAGGAACGCCTCGATCGCCTCATCACCAAATATCCTGAGCTGTCCAAGGAATACAGCCACCTGACCTATGGCCAGCCACGCCAGGAAATCCATCATCTGGCCAAGGAACAGGAATGCGACCTGATCGTGGTCGGCAGCCATGGCCGGCACGGCCTGGCGCTGCTGCTGGGCTCGACCGCCAACGACGTGCTGCACGGCGCCCCTTGCGACGTGCTGGCCGTGCACCTGGTCAAACGCTGAGCCCGCCGGCGGAATTCTCCGCCCGCACCGGCCCTGCAAAAAGCCCGACATGAATGTCGGGCTTTTTTATTGCCGCCAGGTCACTCAGGCATCCAGCTCGGCCCAACGCTCGACCATCACATCCAGTTCAGCATTGAGCTGTTCCAGCTGGGCGATGACCGCCGTGGTCTCGGCCGCAGGACGCTGATAGAAGCCAGCGTCGGCCATTTCCGCTTCCACGGTGGCGATCTGCTGCTCCATGGCTTCGATCTGGCCAGGCAACGCCTCGAGCTCGCGCTGCAACTTGTAGCTGAGCTTCTTCTTGGCCGCAGGTGCTTCCTGTGCCGCGGCAGGTGCCGCCGCCACAGGCGCAACCACTGCCGAGTTCAGCTCGGCCTTGCCCGACTTGTTCTCGGTCACGCCCAGCAGCCGTGGCGAACCGCCTTGGCGCAACCAATCCTGATAACCGCCGACGTATTCGCGAACCTTGCCTTCACCTTCGAACACCAGGGTGCTGGTGACCACGTTATCGAGGAATGCCCGGTCGTGGCTGACCATCAGCACGGTGCCCTGGAAGGTCAGCAGCACTTCTTCCAGCAGCTCGAGGGTTTCCACGTCCAGGTCGTTGGTCGGTTCGTCGAGCACCAGCAGGTTGGCCGGTTTGCTGAACAGCTTGGCCAGCAACAAGCGAGCACGCTCGCCACCGGACAGCGCCTTGACTGGCGTGCGGGCACGCTGCGGGCTGAACAGGAAATCCCCCAGGTAGCTGAGCACGTGGCGGCTCTGGCCATCGATATCGATAAAGTCGCGACCTTCGGCGACGTTGTCGATCACGGTCTTTTCCAGGTCCAGCTGGTGACGCAGTTGGTCGAAGTAGGCCACGTCGATACGCGTGCCCTCCTCGACCTTGCCGCTGCTCGGCACCAGGCCGCCCAGCATCAGTTTGAGCAGCGTGGTCTTGCCGGTACCGTTGGCGCCGAGCAGGCCGATACGGTCGCCGCGCTGCAGGACCATGGAGAAATTCTTGACCAGGAACGGACCGCCCGGATGAGCGAAGCTCACGTCTTCGAGCACCATGACCTGCTTGCCGGACTTGTCGGCGGTTTCCAGCTGGATATTGGCCTTGCCGGTACGCTCGCGACGCTCGCTACGCTCGACACGCAGGGCCTTGAGGGCACGCACGCGGCCTTCGTTACGGGTACGGCGGGCCTTGATGCCTTGGCGAATCCAGACTTCTTCCTGGGCCAGGCGCTTGTCGAACAGCGCGTTGGCCGTCTCTTCAGCCGCCAGCACGGCCTCCTTGTGTACCAGGAAGCTGGCGTAGTCGCCGTTCCAGTCGATCAGCCCACCACGGTCCAGCTCGAGAATCCGGGTCGCCAGGTTCTGCAGGAAGGAACGGTCGTGGGTAATAAAGAGGACGGCGCCCTGGAAGTCCTTCAGGGCTTCTTCCAGCCAAGCGATGGCGCCGATATCCAGGTGGTTGGTCGGTTCGTCGAGCAGCAGCAGGTCCGGTTCGGACACCAGGGCCTGGGCCAGCAGGACGCGACGACGCCAGCCACCGGACAACTCGGCGAGGGTCTTGTCGGCCGGCAGTTGCAGGCGGCTCAGGGTGCTGTCCACCAGGGTCTGCAAGCGCCAGCCGTCACGGGCTTCGAGGTCATGCTGGACGTGCATGAGCTTTTCCAGATCGGCATCGGTGACGATGTTCTGGCTCAGGTGGTGATACTGCGCCAGCAATTCGCCAACGCCATCAAGGCCCTGGGCGACTACGTCGAACACCGTCCGCTCGTCGGCCACTGGCAATTCCTGCGGCAATTCGCCGATTTTCAGACCGGGCGCGCGCCATACGGAACCGTCGTCGGGCTTCTGATCGCCCTTGACCAGCTTCAGCATGCTGGATTTGCCAGTGCCGTTGCGGCCGATGATGCACACCCGCTCACCACGGGCGATCTGCCAGGACACCTTGTCCAACAACGGCATAGCGCCGAACGCAAGGGACACATCGCTGAATTTGAGCAGGGTCATGAGCTTCTCCAAAAACCGGGCGCGCATTCTACCTGAGTTGAGGCCTCAGAAGGCCGGCATTTTCACTCCTGAAGCACCCTGAACAACATTTGCAGCGAACTGGCGACAAGAGGCCGGCAAAGCTTTCACCCGCTGCTGGCAAAAGGCTAAGCTAGGGAATAATCAGTGTTGGCATTGTCGGCACTTGTCATGATTTCTCTGCCCGGATGTCTCATGCGCAGTCGCCTTTTCAGCCTTTTATCCTGCCTGCTTCTTTCTGCCTCTGCCGTGCACACTGCTCAGGCCGCGGACCTCTCACTCCAGCGTCAATATTACGATGAAGCCAAGCGCGCCCTGGCCAAGGGCGACTCCGGTCCGTATTTCCGCTACAGCCAGGTCCTGGCCGACTACCCGCTCGAGCCCTATCTGGCCTATGACGAACTGACCGCCCGACTAAAGACCGCCAGCAACGCCGAGATCGAAAAGTTTCTCCGTGAACACGGCGACCTGCCCCAGGCCAACTGGATGAAACTGCGCTGGTTGCGCTGGCTGGCCGAACGCGGCGACTGGGCCACCTTCGTCAAGTATTACGACCCCAAGCTCAACTTCACCGAGCTGGACTGCCTGAACGCGCAATACCAGCTGGGCCACAACCTCAAGGCCGAAGGTTACGCCGCCACCGACAAGCTCTGGCTCAGCGGCAAATCCCTGCCCGCCACCTGCGACGCGCTGTTCGCCCAGTGGGCCGCCGAAGGCCAGTTGACCGAACAGAAGCGCTGGCAGCGCGCCAAGCTGGCCGCCGAGGCCCGCAACTATCCGCTGGCCAATAGCCTGGTCAACAGCATGACCACCCTCGCCCCTCAGGGTCGGCTGCTAGTAGGCGTTGCCCAGAAGCCCGAACTGCTCAGCCAGCCGTCGCGCTTCACTCCAGCCAGCGAAGCCATGTCCGACGTGGTCGGCCTGGGTCTGCGCCGCCTGGCCCGCCAGGATCCGGACAGGGCCATGGCCCTGCTCGACGGTTATGCCAGCAGCATGCACTTCTCCCGTGACGAAAAAGTGGCGATCGCCCGGGAAATCGGCCTGACCCTGGCGCGGCGCTTCGACAGCCGCGGCCTTGAAGTGATGACCAAATACGATCCCGAGCTGCGCGACAACACGGTTTCCGAATGGCGCCTGCGCCTGCTGTTGCGCCTGGCTCGCTGGGAAGACGCCTACCAGCTGACCCGCAAGCTGCCCCAGGACCTGGCGACCACCAACCGCTGGCGCTACTGGCAAGCGCGCAGCCTGGAACTGGCCCAACCGCAGAACCCCCAGGCCCAGACCCTCTACAAAGGCTTGGCCAACGAGCGCGATTTCTATGGTTTCCTCGCGGCCGATCGTACCCAGCTGCCTTATCAGCTGAACAACAAACCGCTGGTGCTCAGCCAGCAGGTGATCAACAAGGTGCGCAATACGCCCGGCGTGCGGCGCGCCCTGGAGTTTCATGCCCGTGGCCAGATCGTCGATGGCCGGCGTGAGTGGTACCACGTCAGCCGTCATTTCAACCGTGACGAAATGGTTGCCCAGGCCAAGCTGGCCTATGACCTGAAATGGTACTTCCCGGCCATTCGCACCATCAGCCAGGCGAAGTATTGGGACGACCTGGACATCCGCTTCCCGATGGCCCACCGCGACACCCTGGTGCGCGAAGCCAAGGTCCGTGGCCTGCACTCGAGCTGGGTCTTCGCGATCACCCGCCAGGAAAGCGCGTTCATGGACGACGCTCGCTCGGGCGTCGGCGCGGCCGGCTTGATGCAGCTGATGCCCGGCACCGCGAAGGAAACCGCGCGCAAGTTCAGCATCCCGCTGGCCTCGCCGCAGCAAGTGCTGAACCCGGACAAGAACATCCAGCTCGGCGCCGCCTACCTGAGCCAGGTGCACAGCCAGTTCAACGGCAACCGGGTGCTCGCCTCCGCCGCCTACAACGCCGGCCCCGGACGCGTGCGCCAATGGCTCCGTGGCGCCGACCACCTGAGCTTCGACGTCTGGGTGGAGAGCATTCCGTTCGACGAAACCCGCCAGTACGTGCAGAACGTGCTGTCCTATTCGGTGATCTACGGCCAGAAGCTCAATTCGCCACAGCCACTGGTGGATTGGCATGAGCGGTATTTCGACGATCAGTAAGCGATAACGCCCAATAAAAATGCCCGCAGCGATGCGGGCATTTTCGTTTCCAACGCAAGATCAGGACACAGACTGGCCATCGCTGAACTGCAAGGCCGCCAGGCGCGCATACAGCGGATTGCTGGCGATAAGCTCCTGATGAGTGCCCACCGCCACCAGCCGGCCCTGATCCATCACCGCGATCCGGTCGGCGTTTTTCACCGTGGCCAGGCGATGGGCGATCACCAGGGTGGTGCGATTCTTCATCAGGCTCGGCAAGGCTTGCTGGATCAAATGCTCGCTCTGGGCATCCAGGGCGCTGGTGGCTTCATCCAGCAACAGGATCGGCGCATCCACCAGCAGCGCCCGGGCAATCGCCAGGCGCTGGCGCTGGCCGCCGGACAGTCCCAGCCCCGCATCGCCGAGATGGGTCCGGTAACCCTCGGGCATGTTCTCGATGAAGTCATGGGCGTAGGCGATCCTTGCCGCCTCCCTGACCTGTTCCGGGGTGGCCGAGGGTTTGCCATAACGAATGTTCTCCTCGATGCTGCCGAAGAACAGCGCCGGGCTTTGCGACACCAGGGCAAAACAGCGACGCACATCCTGCGGGTCGAGCTGAGTCAAGGTCACGCCATCGAGCAGGATGCGCCCCTGCTCCGGGTCGTAGAAGCGCAGCAGCAGATCGTAGAGGGTCGACTTGCCCGCCCCCGACGGCCCGACCAGCGCCAGGGTTTCCCCCTCGTGGATAGTCAGGCTCAAGCCATCGACGGCATAACTGTCCGGACGCGACGGATAAGAGAAGCGCAAGTTCTCCAGCACCAGCTCGCCCCGTACCCGCTCGGGCAAGCTGGCCGGGCCGTCGCTCGGCGGCTGAATCAGGTTTTCCGAACGCAGCAACTCGGCAATCCGCTCCGCCGCGCCGGCGGCCCGTTGCAGCTCGCCGATCACCTCGCTCAGGGTGCCGAAGGCACTGCCGACGATCAGGCTGTAGAAGACAAAGGCCGCCAGCTCGCCACTGGAAATACGCCCGGCGATCACGTCCATGCCGCCGACCCAGAGCATCACCCCGACCGCCCCCAGCACCAGCACGATCACCAGGGTGATCAGCCAGGCGCGCTGGACGATACGCCGGCGCGCGGTGTTGAACGCCTCTTCCACCGTCTGGGCAAAGCGTTGCTCATCCTGGAGCTGGTGGTTATAGGCCTGGACGGTCTTGATCTGGCCCAGGGTTTCCGCCACGTAGCTGCCGACATCGGCGATACGGTCCTGGCTCAAGCGCGACAGGCTGCGCACCCGGCGGCCGAAAATCAGGATCGGCGCCAGCACCAGGGGCAAGGCGATCACCACGATGCTGGTGAGCTTGGGGTTGGTGACAAACAGCAACACGATGCCGCCGATGACCATCAGCGCATTACGCAAAAACAGCGAGAGCGACGAGCCGATCACCGATTGCAGCAAGGTGGTATCGGCGGTCAGCCGCGACTGGATCTCCGAGCTGCGATTGTTCTCATAGAAGCCCGGGTGCAGGTAGATCAGGTGATTGAACACTTGCCGACGGATGTCCGCCACGCAACGCTCGCCAATCCATGACACCAGGTAGAAACGCACGAACGTCCCCACCGCCAGCCCCAGCACCAATAACAGAAACAGACCGATGGACTGGTTGAGCAAATCCGGCGACCCGGTCATGAAGCCCCGGTCCACCAACAGGCGGATGCCCTGCCCCATGGACAAGGTGATGCCCGCGGTCACCACCAGCGCCAGCAACGCCCCCAGGGCCTGCCAGCGATAAGGCGCGATGAAACGACTGGCCAGGCGAATCGCCCGGCGTTGACGCGAAGAAAGCATGAAGTTCATCCGGGAGCACACCTGGGAACGGCCCCGCCCCATTCACCACCGCGTGATCCAGCAAGGCGATGAGGTTGAGCCCTGTTTGTCGGAACCGATTTTCCTGGAACTTGGGTAAATCAAAATGAGTCAGGTTAATTATGTCCGCCAACACTAGAGCCTAGATGCTATTGGTCTAAGGTCCGAGTGGAAGTCCACAGACATTTCTGTTGGACTGAGGACTCCCCGGATAGAAAACGCCGTAGTGGGACCTTGCAGGGAGTTGTCACAGCTTGGTCACCTGGCGGTTTTAAAGTAAGCGCACAACCTGATGAGGAGACAGGCCATGTCCTTGCAAAACAGCAGCAATGACAAGATTGAAGTGATTCGTACCCACCCCGACCAGTCTCTGGGATGCGCCATCATCGACGCTCAGGGTCGCGAAGTACCGATCACCGAAGACATGATCCAGAACGCCTGCCGCGAACTGGAAAAGCGACTGGTCAAGCCTGCGCAGCAAGATTGACACATAGCCTCACGTCCTCTTGACCCGGCCCTGAAGCCGGGTTTTTTATGCCTGCCGGATTCCTTGTCGCTCCGTCACAAACGACTGGGTTCGAGCCTTCAGCGAACCGACACCGCGCCCAAGGCCGAGACGATCTGCTGCAAGCCTGGCGCTTCGCCCTGGATGCGCACGGCCAACCCATCGATTTCACGGCGCGGCGGATAACCCTTGCGCAACGCATCGAAGGCCGCGCGCTGCTCGGCCACGCTGCCCACCAGGCTGCGGCGAAAATCCGCATCGTCGCGCCGCGGGTCGTAGACCGCTCGGCAGATCATCGCCAGGGACCAGGCCGGGTCGCTATGGGCATCGAGGCTCACCTCCGACAACCATGGCCGGGGCAGCAGGTCGCGCAAATGAATCGCTTGCGGCTGCCCAAGGTAATCGCACAGCGCCTGATAGATCTGCGCCGTCCCGCGCTGCCGGCCATCGAGGCTGTAACCGGCGATGTGCGGCGTGGCCAGTACGCACAGGTCGGCCAGGGCCACGTCGACCTGGGGCTCGCCCTCCCAGACATCCAGCACCGCCTGTAGGTCTTCACGCTCGAGCAACACCTCGCGCAGAGCGGTGTTATCCACCACCGCGCCACGGCTGGCGTTGATCAGCCAGGCACCGGGGCGCAGTTGCCGCAGGCGCTGCTTGTCCAGCAGGTGCCAGGTCGGCAGCTCGCCGGCTTTGGTCAAGGGGGTGTGCAGGCTGATGACATCGCACTGGGCGAGGATCTGTTCCAGGCTGACGTAGTCGCCACCTTCCGCCACCTGCCGTGGCGGGTCGCAGACCAGGACCTTCCAACCCAGGCCGCGCAGCACCTCGATCAGCCGTCCACCGACCTCGCCCGCGCCCACCACGCCGTAAGTGCGTTGCGTCAGGTCGGCGCCTTCGATTTCCGCCAGGGTCAGCAGGCTGCCCAGCACATAGTCGACCACCCCGCGCGCATTACAGCCTGGAGCGCTGGACCAGCGGATGCCCGCCTCGTGGAAATACTCGAGGTCCAGGTGATCGGTGCCAATGGTGCAGGTCCCGACAAACCGTACCTGGCTGTCCTCGAGCAGGGCGCGGCTGACCTGGGTCACCGAACGCACCAACAGCACATCGGCGCCCTCGATGGCCGCGCGGTCGATGGCCCGCCCCGGGAAGCGGCGGATCTCGCCGAAACCGGCAAAAAAGGCATCGAGCAGGGGAATATTTTCGTCGGCAACAATCAGCATGGCAGGCTCCTTTCGCGGAGCCGCAGTTTAGGCGTAGAAGGCCATTTTCGGCCAGCGAGCAATCCACTCCGTCAACCGCCGCCAGCACTTACAAATCGACAACAGAGGTTTTTTCCTGACTCATCCGTCAATGCGTAGAATACGCCGCCCTGCGCATCAACCCTGTGGACGCTTCGCCTGTGAATTCCGTGACCAATACTCCTGCCACTTCCCTCAACCGCCCGGCCCGGGTGCGCCTTGAACTGCGCAGCCTGCTGGCCCTGGCCTTGCCGATCATGATCGCGCAGCTGGCGACCACGGCCATGGGCTTCGTCGATGCGGTGATGGCCGGACGGGTCAGCCCACGGGACCTGGCGGCCGTGGCGCTGGGCAACTCGATCTGGATCCCGGTGTTCCTGTTGATGACTGGCACCCTGCTGGCCACCACGCCCAAGGTGGCCCAGCGGGTCGGCGCCGGCACCTATGGCGAGATCGGCCCGATCGTGCGCCAGGCGCTGTGGCTGGCCCTGGCGGTTGGCCTGAGCGCCAGCCTGATTCTGCTCAGTGCCGAGCCGGTGCTGCACCTGATGAAGGTCGACCCGACGCTGATCGGCCCCTGCATGGAATACCTGCACGGCATCGCCAGCGGCCTGCCGGCGGTGGCGCTGTATTACGTGCTGCGTTGCTGCAGCGATGCCCTGGGCCGCACCCGGCCAAGCATGGTCATCGGCCTGTTCGGCCTGGCCCTGAACATCCCCATCAACTACGTGTTCATTTATGGCCACCTCGGCGTGCCGGCCATGGGCGGCGTCGGTTGCGGCTGGGCCACGGCCATCGTGATGTGGGCGATGATGCTGGCCATGGCGAGCTGGACCCGCTGGGCCCCGGCCTACCAGAGCAGCCAGCTGTTCAAGCGTTTCGACTGGCCGCAATGGGCGGTGATCAAGCGTTTGCTGAGCGTCGGCCTGCCGATCGGCATCGCGGTGTTTGCCGAATCGAGCATCTTCGCGGTGATCGCCCTACTGATCGGCAGCCTCGGCGCCACGGTGGTGGCCGGGCACCAGATCGCCCTCAACATCAGCTCCCTGCTGTTCATGATTCCGTATTCCCTGGGCATGGCGGTCACGGTGCGGGTCGGCCAGGCCCTGGGCGCCGGCAACCCGCATCAGGCACGCTTCGCCGCCGGCGTCGGCCTGGGTGCGGCGCTGGCCTTCGCCCTGTTCTCCGCGAGCCTGATCCTGCTGCTGCGTGAGTCCATTGCCTCGATCTACACCCCGGACACCGCGGTAATCCAGGTGGCGGCGATGCTGATCGTGTATGCCGCGCTCTACCAGTTCTCCGACGCGATCCAGGTGATCTGCGCCGGCGCGCTGCGTGGCTACCAGGACACCCGGGTGACCATGGTCCTGACGCTGCTCGCCTACTGGGGCATCGGTTTGCCGGTGGGGTATGTGCTGGGGCTGACCGACTGGTTCGGCCCTGCCAGCGGCCCGAGCGGGCTGTGGGAAGGCCTGATCGCCGGCCTGAGTTGCGCGGCGCTGATGCTGTCGATCCGCCTGGCGCGCAGCGCGCGCAAGCGGATCCGCATCAGCCGTGCGGTGGCTTAACCGGACTTCTTGCGAATCCAGTACAGATAGGTGCCGGCCTCTTCCTGCTGGGCGACCAGCTCATGGTCGAGGAACACGCAGAACTTGGGGATGTCGCGGCGGGTCGAGGGATCGGTGGCGATCACC
Source organism: Pseudomonas sp. GW821-FHT09E12 (assembly GCF_059416085.1). Taxonomy (NCBI): domain Bacteria; kingdom Pseudomonadati; phylum Pseudomonadota; class Gammaproteobacteria; order Pseudomonadales; family Pseudomonadaceae; genus Pseudomonas; species Pseudomonas sp. GW821-FHT09E12. Next base: position 132,653 of record NZ_JBWKOM010000008.1, read on the forward strand.
TTGAGCAGGCCGCCGGGCTGCAGGTCACGAATATGCTGGTGCAGCATCATGACCGGTTCCGGGCAATTGAGCCCGGTGGCGTCCAGCGTGCCGTCGACCGGCGTATCGATGATTTGACTCATAACTCACTCCTGAAACTGGCCGGCATTGTCGCGCAATGCCGGCATCGACGCTATCTGTGACATTGCGCCGCAACCACGATCAACGGGCCTTGGGCTTCTTTTCATCCAGCCGGCGCAGGTGGCAGGTCACTTCTTCGCGGTCGTGGTACAGCTGCTTGCAGCCAATGGCCACGCGAATGCCGCGGGCCTTGAAGCCGTCCTCGATCCGCTCGAGCAAGCGCTTCACTTCCGCGTAACGCTGCTTCATCGGCAGCTTCAGGTTGACCACCGCTTCGCGGCAGTGGCCTTCGCCGATCCAGGTTTCCAGCAAGGCGGCGTTGCGCGCCGGTTTCTCGACGATGTCGCAGACCATCCAGTCCACCGGCTGCTTGGGCTTGAAGGTGAAACCGTCGGCCATCAGGTGCTGCACCAGGCCGGTGTCCATCAGGCTTTCAGCCATTGGCCCGTTATCGACAGCGGTGACCAACATGCCGCGGTTGACCAGTTGCCAGGTCCAGCCACCCGGGGCGGCGCCCAGGTCGACGCCAGTCATGTCGCCGTGCAGACGCTCGTCCCACTGATCGCGAGGAATGAAATGGTGCCAGGCCTCCTCCAGCTTCAGGGTCGAACGGCTAGGCGCCTCACGGGGGAACTTCAGGCGCGGAATGCCCATCGGCCACATGGCCGAATTGCCTGCGTCCGCCAGGCCGACAAACACCTCGCGGCCGCTTTTGAAGGTCAGCAGCAAACGCGGCTTGCCGGCATCGTCCACCAGCTTGCCGGCCGCCGTCAGGGCCTTGCGCAGCGGTGCTTCGAATTTCTTGCAGAAGTTCGACAGCTCCTTGCCGTCATTGGTATCCAGCACTTCCAGCCACAGGCTGCCGCAGGTCGGGAAGCTCGCCAGGTGGGCCAGGATCACGCTGATGCGGTCGGTTTCCGGCAGATCGACGAAGACGCCCCGCGCCCATTGCCGCGGGAAGATCAGCTCGGCGAAACGCAGCTCGCGCATCAGGCGCTCGGCGCCGTCTTCTTCGCTGCACACAAACTCGGCACAGGCGGTGCTCGGCTTGGCCTTGGCGTACCCGGCCACGTTCAGGCGCGCGGCATGGTCGGCGATCTCGGAACAGACTTCGCCTTCGAAGCCCGGCCGGCAGTGCATAAAGAGGGTGTTCATCGAATCTCCTGGGCAATGGGCAATGAATCATGCGCAAACCTGCCCGAAGTGCGCGCAAAGCCTGTCACGAAAACCGGCGCATGATAGCCGAGTTCGGAACCTTGGACTTGTCCATAGAGTCCAGTTATTAGCCAGCTACTGAAAACAGGGCTAGGTTAAGAGCTCTGCCCGTCCCGTCAGGTCCGTAGCCGTGCGGACCAAAAGGAGTGATTCAATGCCGTCCCTCGATAGCCTGAAAACCCTTAAAACATTAAAAATCGACGACAAGACCTACCACTACTTCAGTCTGCCGGAAGCCGCCAAGCGCCTTGGCGATCTCGACAAATTGCCGATGTCGTTGAAAGTCCTGCTGGAAAACCTGCTGCGCTGGGAAGACGAAAAGACCGTCACCGGCGCCGACCTCAAGGCCCTCGCCGCCTGGCTCAAGGAGCGCCGCTCGGATCGCGAGATCCAGTACCGCCCGGCGCGGGTGCTGATGCAAGACTTTACCGGCGTGCCGGCGGTGGTCGACCTGGCGGCCATGCGCGCGGCCATGGCCAAGGCCGGCGGCGACCCGCAACGCATCAACCCGCTGTCGCCGGTGGACCTGGTGATCGACCACTCGGTGATGGTCGACAAGTTCGGCAGCAACACCGCCTTCGAACAGAACGTCGACATTGAAATGCAGCGCAACGGCGAGCGTTATGCCTTCCTGCGCTGGGGCCAGAGCGCCTTCGACAACTTCAGCGTGGTGCCGCCGGGCACCGGGATCTGTCACCAGGTCAACCTGGAATACCTGGGCCGCACGGTCTGGACCAAGGACGAAGGCGGCCGCACCTACGCCTTCCCCGACACCCTGGTCGGCACCGACTCCCACACCACCATGATCAACGGCCTCGGCGTACTCGGCTGGGGCGTGGGCGGCATCGAGGCCGAGGCGGCGATGCTCGGCCAGCCGGTGTCGATGCTGATCCCGGAAGTCATAGGTTTCAAACTGACCGGCAAGCTCAAGGAAGGCATCACCGCCACCGACCTGGTGCTGACCGTCACCCAGATGCTGCGCAAGAAAGGCGTGGTCGGCAAATTCGTCGAGTTCTATGGCGACGGCCTGGCCGACTTGCCGCTGGCCGACCGCGCCACCATCGCCAACATGGCCCCGGAATACGGCGCCACCTGCGGCTTCTTCCCGGTGGATGACGTCACCCTGGAATACCTGCGCCTGTCCGGCCGCCCGGACGCCGTGGTGAAACTGGTGGAGGCCTACAGCAAGACCCAGGGCCTGTGGCGCCTGCCGGGCAAGGAGCCGGTATTCACCGACAGCCTGGCGCTGGACATGGGCACGGTGGAAGCCAGCCTGGCCGGGCCGAAGCGGCCGCAGGACCGGGTCTCCCTGCCCAACGTCGGCCAGGCCTTCACCGACTTTCTCGATCTGCAGTTCAAGCCCACTAGCAAGGAAGAAGGCCGCCTGGAAAGCGAAGGCGGTGGCGGCGTGGCCGTGGGCAGCGCCGACCTGATAGGCGAAGTCGATTACGCCCATAACGGCCAGACCTACCGCCTGAAAAACGGTGCGGTGGTGATCGCCGCCATTACCTCCTGTACCAACACCTCCAACCCCAGCGTGATGATGGCCGCCGGCCTGGTGGCGAAAAAGGCTGTGGAAAAAGGTCTCAAGCGCAAGCCCTGGGTGAAGAGTTCGCTGGCGCCGGGTTCGAAAGTGGTCACCGACTACTACAAGGCCGCCGGGTTGACCCAATACCTCGACGCCCTGGGCTTCGACCTGGTGGGTTATGGCTGCACCACCTGCATCGGCAACTCCGGCCCCTTGCCGGAGCCGATCGAGAAAGCCATCCAGAAAGCCGACCTGACCGTCGCCTCGGTGCTGTCCGGCAACCGCAACTTCGAAGGCCGGGTGCACCCGCTGGTGAAAACCAACTGGCTGGCCTCGCCGCCGCTGGTGGTGGCCTATGCCCTGGCCGGCAGCGTGCGCATCGATATCAGCAGCGAACCGCTGGGCGAAGGCAAGGACGGCAAGCCGGTCTACCTGCGCGACATCTGGCCGAGCAGCCAGGAAATCGCCGAGGCCGTCACCCAGGTCAACACCCGGATGTTCCACAAGGAATACGCCGAGGTGTTCGCCGGCGACGCCCAATGGCAAGCCATCGAAGTACCGCAGGCCGCGACCTACGTGTGGCAGGCGGATTCCACCTATATCCAGCATCCACCCTTCTTCGACGACATCGCCGGCCCGCTGCCGGTGATCAAGGATATCGAGGGCGCGCGGGTCCTGGCGCTGCTGGGCGACTCGGTGACCACCGACCACATTTCCCCGGCCGGCAACATCAAGGCCGACAGCCCGGCCGGCCGCTACCTGCGCGAGCAGGGCGTGGAACCGCGGGACTTCAACTCCTACGGCTCGCGGCGCGGCAACCATCAGGTGATGATGCGCGGTACCTTCGCCAACATCCGCATCCGCAACGAAATGCTCGGCGGCGAAGAAGGCGGCAACACGATCTACATCCCCACCGGCGAGAAACTGGCGATCTATGACGCGGCCATGCTGTACCAGCAATCGGCTACGCCGCTGGTGGTGATCGCCGGCCAGGAATACGGTACCGGCTCCAGCCGCGACTGGGCCGCCAAGGGCACCAACCTGCTGGGGGTCAAGGCGGTGATCGCCGAGAGCTTCGAGCGCATCCACCGCTCCAACCTGGTGGGCATGGGCGTGCTGCCGCTGCAGTTCAAGCTCGACCAGAACCGCAAGAGTCTGAACCTCACTGGCAAGGAAACCCTGGATATCCAGGGCCTGACCGGTGTCGAGCTGACACCGCGGATGAACCTGACCCTGGTGATCACCCGCGAGGATGGCAGCCAGGAAAAGGTCGAGGTGCTGTGCCGCATCGACACCCTGAACGAGGTGGAATACTTCAAGTCCGGCGGGATCCTGCACTACGTCCTGCGGCAACTGATCGCCGCGTAACGCCATGCCGCAACACCAACACCGCCTACGGGCGGTGTTTTTGTTTCACTTATTCATCGCCCGCGCCTCGTTATACTGGCCGCCCGCTCGTTCTATCCAGTAACCGCCGACGCAGGTTGCGCGAGCGGCTGATTCCATTCTTTTCGCAACAAGGATTTCACATGACTGTTCTGCCATGGATGTACCTGGCACTTCTCTCCATTGGTTACGCCCTGGCCCTGAGCTACGGCCAACTGGGCCTGCTGGCGGCGATTTCCGTCGCCTTGCTGCTGTGCGCGGGCTTTGCCGTGCGCCAGCAGAAAAGCCCTTACGCGCGCTACCTGGGACACGGCCTGTTCGTGGTGCTGGCCCTGGCGCTGGCCATGCACTGGCTCCCCGGTTTCTACAATGGCCGGGCGATCGGCCCGGAACGCTTCACCGCCGATGCCGTGCCGTTTTCCATGTACCTGAACCAGGACAAGCCGCTGATCGGCTTCTGGCTGTTGCTGGTCTGCCCCTGGATCATCGGGCGCCGCTCGCTGCGCCTGTCCCTCTATACCACTGCCCTGGCCTTGACCCTGACCGCCCTGGCGGCCCTGGGCGGCGCAGTGTTGCTGGGCATCATCAGTTGGGCGCCGAAATGGCCGGACCAGGCCTGGCTGTGGGTGCTGAACAACCTGCTGCTGGTCACCCTGGTGGAAGAAGCGCTGTTCCGTGGCTACATCCAGGGCGGCCTGAGCCGTCGCCTCAAGCACCTGCCCTATGGTGAAAACCTGGCACTGATGTGCGCGGCCCTGCTGTTCGGCCTGGTGCATGTGGGCGCCGGCTGGCAATGGTGGCTGCTGGCGAGCATCGCCGGGGTCGGCTACGGCCTGGCCTACCGCTTTGGCGGCCTGGGCGCCGCGGTGGCCACCCATTTCGGCTTGAACCTGCTGCACTTCGGGCTGTTCACCTACCCGATGCTCGCGGGTTGACCCTGGCCAAGCCGGGGCTCCCCTGGACGGGCCTCGGCTTCGCCGCTTCCCCTCACCCCCCCTTGCAAAATAAGGCATCTGTCAATGAGGCACTTCTCAAATTACTGAAAAAAACCTCAATAATTGGCGAAGGCCGCCGACAACCTATCAAAGCCTTGCGGATAGAAAAACCATGCGTAACAACCAGCCCGTCACTCAGCGCGAACGTACCTTTCCGACTCAGCAACGGTTGATCTCCACCACCGATGCCAAAGGCGTGATCACCTACTGCAACGATGCCTTCGTTGAAATCAGCGGGTTTTCTCGTGAGGAACTGGTCCGCGCACCGCACAACCTGGTCCGTCACCCCGACGTCCCGGCCGCGGTGTTCGCGCACATGTGGGCCACCCTGAAACAAGGCTTGCCATGGATGGGCATTGTCAAGAATCGCTGCAAGACCGGTGACCACTACTGGGTCAACGCCTACGTGACACCGGTCTTCGAAGGCCAGCAAGTGGTCGGCTACGAGTCGGTGCGGGTCAAACCCACCGCCGAGCAGATCCGCCGCGCCGAAGCGCTTTACCAACGCATCAACCAGGGCAAGTCGGCCATTCCGAAACGCGACAAATGGCTGCCGATACTTCAGGACTGGCTGCCATTCATCCTGATCAGCCAGCTGAGCTTCCTGATTGGCGCCTGGCTCAACTCTTCCTGGGGCTTTGCCCTCGCCGCCGGCCTTTGCGTGCCGCTCGGCCTGCTCGGGCTGAGCTGGCAACAGCGCGGCCTCAAGCGTTTGCTGCGCCTGGCCGAGCAGACCACCTCCGACCCGCTGATCGCCCAGATGTACACCGACAGCCGTGGCGCCCAGGCGCGCCTGGAGATGTCGATCCTCAGCCAGGAAGCCCGCCTGAAAACCTGCCTGACCCGCCTGCAGGATACCGCCGAGCACCTCAACGAGCAGGCGCGGCAGTCCGACACCCTGGCGCACAACAGCTCCAGCGGCCTGGAACGCCAGCGCGTGGAAACCGAACAGGTGGCCACCGCGGTCAACCAGATGGCCGCCACCACCCAGGAAGTGGCCAGCCACGTGCAGCGCACCGCCGATGCCACCCAGGAAGCCAACCGCCTCACCGGGCGCGGACGCGACATCGCCGGGGAAACCCGCGAAGCGATCCAGCGCCTGTCGGTGGTGGTGGGCGAAACCGGCCTGACCGTGACCCAGCTGGCCAAGGACAGCGACGAAATCGGTGGCGTGGTCGATGTGATCAAGGGCATCGCCGACCAGACCAACCTGCTGGCGCTGAACGCGGCCATCGAAGCAGCTCGCGCCGGGGAAATGGGCCGCGGCTTCGCGGTGGTGGCCGACGAGGTTCGCCAACTGGCGCAACGCACCAGCGAATCCACCGGGCAGATCCACACCCTGATCGCCAAGCTCCAGCAAACCGCCAGCACGGCGGTGCAAACCATGGACGCCGGACACCGTCAGGCCGAGGAAGGCGTGGCCCGGGTGCTGGAAGCCGACCAGGCGCTGGTGGGCATCAGCGAAGCGGTGGCCAACATCACCGACATGACCACCCAGATCGCTGCCGCCACCGAAGAGCAAAGCGCCGTGGCCGAGGAGATCAGCCGCAACATCAGCACCATCGCCCAACTGGCCGACCAGACCTCGGAGCAGGCGCAGCATTCGGCGCAACTCAGCGAAGAGCTGACCCGCACCGCCAACACGCAGTACTCGTTGGTCGAACGCTTCAACCGCTAAGCCGAAGCCAGACAAAAAACCCGGAAGGTTCGCCTTCCGGGTTTTTATTGCCTGTTTTCCAGCACCACGCGCGTCTTCTGTATCTGTAGGAGCGAAGCTTGCTCGCGATGGAGCTTGGCAGTCGCCACCGTTGTCGCCTTGAAAAACAATCGCGAGCAAGCTTCGCTCCTACAGTCAAAAAAGCGTTCAGCCATTCAGTTGACGCAAAACCTCGGCAACTTTCTGCGCCGCCGCTTCCAGGTGCTGCTCATGGGTGAAGCCTGAGGCCTTGAGCGGTTTCAGGTCATGGTCGGCCGCCGCCAGCCAGAACAGCTCGATAGCCGGCGCCAGTGCATAGGCTTCGACCGCCGCCCGGTTACCGAGGGCGTCGCGCTCGCCCTGGACGATCAGGGTCGTGGTGCGCAATTCGGCCAAGTGAGCGACCCGCGGTTTCTCCGGCTTGCCGGCGGCATAAAACGGATACCCCAGGCACACCAGCGCATCGGCGCCCAGCTCATCGGCGAGCAAACTGGCCATGCGCCCGCCCATGGACTTGCCGCCGATGGCCAACTGCCCAGCGACATGAGGTCGCACCTGGGCATAGACCTCGCGCCAGCACTCCAGCAGCTTCGGCGTCGGATTAGGCGGCCGTTTGCCACCATCGAGGCGACGCTGGGCCATGTAGGGAAACTCGAAGCGCAGGACGTTGACCCCATGCGCCGCAAGGCGTGCGGCCATATCGTTCATGAAAGCACTGTCCATCGGCGCGCCAGCGCCATGGGCCAGGATCAGGGTCAGCGGTTCGCCGGTCGGCGACGGCTGCGCGACATCCCAGAGCCAGCCCCGTTCCCGCACGCACTGCGCCCATTGATCCCCGTCAATAACAGCCCCTTGCCGTTTGCCCATGCTTACCTCGCTTTTAGTCTGCCTATAACTCCAGAAGAAGTGAGCGCGCCTTGCCGTGCGCAGTCGCTTTCACTTCAGCTGAACCGTGGATGGGGAACCATGAACACTTCTATCAGTACCGCCTACAACTACAAGGTGGTCCGCCAATTCGCCATTATGACGGTGGTGTGGGGCATCGTCGGCATGGGGCTCGGGGTTTTTCTCGCTGCCCAGTTGGTCTGGCCCGAACTCAACTTCAACCTGCCCTGGACCAGTTTCGGTCGCCTGCGCCCGTTGCACACCAACGCGGTGATTTTCGCCTTTGGCGGCTGCGCCTTGTTCGCCAGCTCTTTCTATTCAGTGCAACGTACTTGCCAGACCCGCTTGTTTGCTCCCGCAATTGCCGCGTTCTGCTTCTGGGGCTGGCAGCTGGTAATCCTCCTGGCGGCCATCAGCCTGCCGCTGGGCTACACCAGCTCCAAGGAATACGCCGAGCTGGAATGGCCGATCGACATCCTCATCACCATCGTCTGGGTGGCGTACGCCATCGTGTTCTTCGGCACGGTGATGAAGCGCAACACCAAGCACATCTACGTCGGCAACTGGTTCTTCGGCGGTTTCATCATCACCGTGGCCATCCTGCACATCGTCAACAACCTGGAACTGCCCGTCAGTCTGACCAAGTCCTACTCGGTGTATGCCGGTGCGACCGACGCCATGGTGCAATGGTGGTACGGCCACAACGCGGTGGGTTTCTTCCTGACTGCGGGCTTCCTGGGGATGATGTACTACTTCGTGCCCAAGCAGGCCGAGCGTCCGGTGTATTCCTATCGCCTGTCCATCGTGCACTTCTGGGCGCTGATCACCCTGTACATCTGGGCCGGCCCGCACCACCTGCACTACACCGCGCTGCCGGACTGGGCGCAGTCCCTGGGCATGGTGATGTCGCTGATCCTCCTGGCACCGAGCTGGGGCGGCATGATCAACGGCATGATGACTTTGTCGGGTGCCTGGCATAAGTTGCGCAGCGACCCGATCCTGCGGTTCCTGGTGGTGTCCCTGGCGTTCTACGGCATGTCGACCTTCGAAGGTCCGATGATGGCGATCAAGACCGTCAACGCCCTCTCCCACTACACCGACTGGACCATCGGCCACGTCCACGCCGGCGCCTTGGGCTGGGTGGCGATGATTTCCATCGGCGCGCTGTACCACATGATCCCGAAAGTCTTCGGTCGCCAGCAGATGCACAGCATCGGCCTGATCAACGCGCACTTCTGGCTCGCCACTATCGGCACCGTGCTCTACATCGCCTCGATGTGGGTCAACGGCATCGCCCAGGGCCTGATGTGGCGCGCCGTCAACGAAGACGGGACGCTGACCTACTCCTTCGTCGAAACCCTGGTGGCCAGCCACCCAGGCTTCATCGTGCGGCTGGTCGGTGGCGCGATCTTCCTCTTCGGCATGTTGCTGATGGCCTACAACACCTGGCGCACCGTGCGCGCGGCCCAGCCTGCCGAAATCACCGCCGCTGCGCAGATGGCCTGAGGAGTCCGCCATGAAACACGAAGTCATCGAGAAAAACGTCGGCCTGCTGATGCTGCTGATGGTATTTGCCGTGAGCATCGGCGGTCTGACCCAGATCGTCCCGCTGTTCTTCCAGGACGTCACCAACAAGCCGGTGGAAGGCATGAAGCCCTACACCGCCCTGCAGCTGGAAGGCCGCGATATCTACATCCGCGAAGGCTGCGTCGGTTGCCACTCGCAGATGATCCGCCCGTTCCGCGCCGAGACCGAACGCTACGGCCACTACTCGGTCGCCGGCGAAAGCGTCTGGGACCACCCGTTCCTGTGGGGTTCCAAGCGTACCGGTCCGGACCTGGCCCGGGTCGGCGCCCGCTACTCCGACGACTGGCACCGCGCGCACCTGTACAACCCGCGCAACGTGGTGCCCGAGTCGAAGATGCCGGCCTACCCATGGCTGGTCACCCAACAGGTCGACAGCAGCCACACCGAGACCAAGCTGCGCGCCATGCGCACCCTCGGCGTGCCGTACAACGACGACGATATCGCCGGTGCCGTCGCCTCCCTCAAGGGCAAGACCGAGATGGATGCCCTGGTCGCCTACCTGCAAGTGCTTGGCACTGCGATCAAGAGCAAGAGGTGAGCCATGGTTCTTGAACTCGATAGCGGCATGATCCGCGGGCTCGGCACGCTGGTGGTGATGATTGCCTTCATCGGCCTGTCGATCTGGGTCTTCAACGCCAAGCGCAACCCGGAGTTCGCCCAGGCGCGCCTGCTGCCCTTCGCCGACGAACCTTCGCCGCAAGTGCACGGCAATCCATCTGATGACGCTCAATCCGAAGAGCACGCGACAAGGAGCATTCGGCCATGACCACCTTCTGGAGTACGTACATCTGCGTACTGACCATAGGCAGCCTGATCGGCCTGACCTGGCTGTTGATCGGCACGCGCAAGGGCGAGACCAAGGGCAGCGTCGACCAGACCATGGGCCACAGCTTCGACGGCATCGAGGAGTACGACAACCCGCTGCCGCAGTGGTGGTTCATGCTGTTCGCCGGCACCCTGGTGTTTTCCGTCGGCTACCTGATCCTCTACCCGGGCCTGGGCAACTGGAAAGGCATCCTGCCCGGCTATGAAAATGGCTGGACCGGCGTGCACGAGTGGGAAAAGGAAATGGACAAGGCAGACGCCAAGTTCGGCCCGATCTTCGCCAAGTTCGCCGCCATGCCCGTGGAAGAAGTGGCCAAGGATCCGCAGGCGCTGAAAATGGGCGGACGCCTGTTCGCTTCCAACTGCTCGGTGTGCCACGGCTCGGATGCCAAGGGCGCCTTCGGCTTCCCTAACCTGGCCGACAACAACTGGCGCTGGGGCGGCAACGCCGACACCATCAAGGCCACCATCATGGGCGGTCGCATGGCGGCCATGCCGGCCTGGGGTGAAGTGCTGGGCGAGGACGGGGTGAAGAACGTCGCGGCCTATGTGCGTCACGAACTCGCCGGCCTGCCGTTGCCCGCCGACAGCAGCGCCGACCTGGTCGCCGGCAAACAGGCGTTCAGCACCACCTGCGTCGCCTGTCACGGCGCCAACGGCCAAGGCACGGAAATCATGGGCGCGCCGAACCTGACGCAACCGGCGGGCTTCATCTACGGCACCAGCCTGACCCAGCTGCAACAGACCATTCGCCATGGTCGCCAGGGCCATATGCCGGCGCAGAGCGAACTGCTGGGCAACGACAAGGTGCAGCTGCTCGCGGCCTACGTCTACAGCCTGTCCCACAACGCGGCCAGCCAGCCGCAGACCGAGACCCCAAGCGAGCAATAACCGCTCCACCCACTGCCGCATCGCTCGATGCGGCAGTTCCCTGCCTCTGCGCGACCAAGTGTCGCACCCTCTCTACCCTCTGCCTTTCCACTCTCCGGATTCAGGTCTAAGCTGCTTCGCAGTGGACTGGCAATGGCCGGTCACAGACCAGAAGTAGCCGCTCCATTCGAAGCCGTCGTTCGAGGACAGGCCGCAAAGGCTGGTGTATACCGGCTGTCGTGCCACTTACCGTCTGTCGCTCGCTCAATGGCTTTCCACACACCCGGTTACAACTGACCTGTACCCCCTCGCCTTTTTCATCCGCTGCGACATTTTGTCCTGGGCCGATTTTGTCCTTACTCCGCGCATGGAAAGGCCGCAGAATCAGCTTTTGAAAGCATTGACCCAGGTCATGGCGCGTTGCAATGACCCCCTGCTTTCTCCATACTTGCGGCCGATTTTTACTCCTAATAAAACACCCAAACCGTGGAACCTTAGAATGAGCACAGCAATCAGTCCGACTGCTTATAACTATAAGGTAGTCCGCCAGTTCGCCATCATGACGGTGGTCTGGGGGATCCTTGGCATGGGGCTCGGTGTCTTCATCGCCTCGCAACTGGTCTGGCCGGAGTTGAACTTCGGTCTGCCATGGACGACCTTTGGACGCCTGCGCCCGCTGCACACCAACCTGGTGATTTTCGCCTTCGGTGGATGTGCGTTGTTTGCCACTTCTTACTACGTCGTGCAGCGAACCTGCCAAACGCGACTGATTTCCGACAGCCTGGCGGCCTTCACCTTCTGGGGTTGGCAAGCCGTGATCGTCGGCGCGATCGTTACCTTGCCGCTGGGTTACACCACCACCAAGGAATACGCGGAACTGGAATGGCCCCTGGCTATACTGCTGGCCATCGTCTGGGTCACCTACGGTCTGGTGTTCTTCGGCACCATCGTCAAGCGCAAGACCAAGCACATCTATGTGGGTAACTGGTTCTACGGTGCCTTCATCGTAGTCACCGCGATGCTGCACATCGTCAACCACGCTTCCCTGCCGGTCAGCTTCTTCAAGTCCTACTCCGCCTACTCGGGCGCGACCGACGCCATGATCCAGTGGTGGTACGGCCACAACGCCGTGGGCTTCTTCCTGACCACCGGCTTCCTGGGGATGATGTACTACTTCGTGCCGAAACAGGCCGAGCGTCCGATCTACTCCTATCGCCTGTCCATCGTGCACTTCTGGGCGCTGATCACCCTGTACATCTGGGCCGGTCCGCACCACCTGCACTACACCGCGCTGCCGGACTGGGCACAGTCCCTGGGCATGGCCATGTCGATCATCCTGCTGGCGCCAAGCTGGGGCGGCATGATCAACGGCATGATGACCCTCTCGGGCGCCTGGCATAAGCTGCGCACCGACCCGATCCTGCGGTTCCTGGTGGTGTCCCTGGCGTTCTACGGCATGTCGACCTTCGAAGGGCCGATGATGGCGATCAAGACCGTCAACTCGCTGTCGCACTACACCGACTGGACCATCGGCCACGTACACGCCGGCGCTCTGGGCTGGGTAGCGATGATCTCCATCGGCGCCCTGTACCACATGATCCCGAAAGTCTTCGGTCGCCAGCAGATGCACAGCATCGGCCTGATCAACACCCACTTCTGGCTGGCAACCATCGGTACCGTGCTCTACATCGCCTCGATGTGGGTCAACGGCATCACCCAGGGCCTGATGTGGCGTGCAATCAACGATGACGGCACCCTCACCTACTCCTTCGTCGAAGCCCTGCAGGCCAGCCACCCTGGTTTCATCGTGCGCGCCCTGGGCGGTGCGTTCTTTGCCGCCGGCATGCTGTTCATGGCGTACAACGTGTTCCGCACCGTTCGCGCCTCGAACCCGGCTGAAGCTGAAGCCGCCGCTCAGATCTCTGTAGTTGGAGCTCACTGATGAAGCATGAAGCAGTAGAGAAGAATATCGGCCTGCTGGCCTTCTTCATGGTCATCGCCGTCAGCATCGGCGGCCTGACCCAGATCGTCCCGCTGTTCTTCCAGGACGTCACCAACAAGCCGGTGGAAGGCATGAAGCCGCGCACCGCCCTGGAACTGGAAGGCCGCGACGTCTATATCGCCAACGGCTGTGTCGGCTGCCACTCGCAGATGATCCGTCCGTTCCGTGCCGAAACCGAACGCTACGGCCACTACTCGGTCGCCGGCGAAAGCGTCTGGGACCACCCGTTCCTGTGGGGTTCCAAGCGTACCGGTCCGGACCTGGCCCGCGTCGGTGGTCGTTACTCCGATGACTGGCAGCGTGCGCACTTGTACAACCCGCGCAACGTTGTACCCGAGTCGAAAATGCCGGCTTACCCGTTCCTCGTAGAAAACAAGCTCGACGGCAAAGACACCGCGAAAAAAATGGAAGTCTTGCGCACGCTCGGCGTCCCTTACACCGACGAAGACATCGCCGGTGCCAAGGATGCCGTGAAGGGCAAAACCGAAATGGACGCGCTGGTGGCCTATCTGCAAGGCCTTGGCACCATCATCAAAAGCAAACGGTGATTTAGATGGATATCGGGATGATTCGTGGCCTGGGCACCGTAGTGGTGATGGTGGCCTTCATCGGCCTGGTGCTGTGGGTATTCAGCCCCAAGCGCAAGTCCGAGTTCGAAGACGCGACCTTGCTGCCGTTCGCGGATGATCCCGAAGCCATCAAGCACGTCGAGCAAGCTTCTAGGAGTAACAAAGAATGACTACGTTCTGGAGTCTGTACGTCACAGTCCTCAGTCTGGGTACCATTTTCGCCCTGACCTGGCTGCTGCTGTCGACCCGCAAGGGCCAGCGCGCCGAGCAGACCGACGAGACGGTCGGCCACTCCTTCGACGGGATCGAGGAGTACGACAACCCGCTGCCGAAATGGTGGTTCATGTTGTTCGTCGGCACCATCGTCTTCGCCCTGGGTTACCTGGTGCTCTACCCGGGCCTGGGTAACTGGAAAGGCCTGCTGCCAGGCTACAACTACCTGGACACCGAAAAGCAGACCCCCTTCGCCAACGGCCAGACCGGCTGGACCGGCGTGCACGAGTGGGAAAAGGAAATGGCCAAGTCGGACGCCAAGTTCGGTCCGATCTTCGCCAAGTTCGCCTCCATGCCGATCGAAGAAGTCGCCAAGGACCCGCAAGCCCTGAAGATGGGTGGCCGCCTGTTCGCCTCCAACTGCTCGGTCTGCCACGGTTCCGACGCCAAGGGCGCCTATGGCTTCCCGAACCTGACCGACGCCGACTGGCGCTGGGGCGGCGAGCCGGAGACCATCAAGACCACCATCATGGGCGGTCGTCACGCGGTGATGCCGGCCTGGGCCGAAGTCATCGGCGAACAAGGCGTCAGCGATGTGGCCGCCTACGTGCTGACCAACCTCGATGGCCGCAAGCTGCCGGAAAGCGCCAAGGCCGACCCGGCCAACGGCCAGAAGATCTTCGCCGCCAACTGCGTGGCGTGCCACGGTCCGGCCGGTAAAGGCACCCCAGCCATGGGCGCGCCTGACCTGACCCACCCGGGTGCGTTCATCTACGGCTCGAGCTTCGCCCAACTGCAGCAGACCATCCGTTACGGCCGCCAGGGCCAGATGCCTGCCCAGGAACAGCTGCAAGGCAACGACAAGGTCCACCTGCTGGCCGCTTACGTCTACAGCCTGTCCCACAGTGACAAGCCGGCGGACGCCGAGTAAGGCAGACACCTTCGGGTAACAGAAAAGGCCCCGCCAATGTCCATTGGCGGGGCCTTTTTATTTTCCTCTCCCCTCACGTCCGTCGCTCTGCCCCCGCTTGAGATTGCCGCCTCCCCGCCAAGAGTAGTAACGTTGCTACATGAAATTTTTGTCGAGGGTATGACGATGCCTACCACCACCATCTCCAGTCGCGAATTCAATCAGGACACAAGTGGTGCCAAAAAAGCCTCGAGAAACGGCCCGGTCATCATCACCGACCGTGGCAGGCCCGCCCATGTGCTGCTAAGCATTGAGGACTACGAAAAACTGAGCGGCCTGAACACCAGCATCGTCGACATGCTGGTCATGCCTGAAGCGCCTGAAATCGATTTCGAAACAGAGCGCGCAACCATCATTCCTCGCGAGATCGATCTGTCCTGATGTTTTTGCTCGATACCAACGTCGTGTCCGAATTACGTAAGCCCAACGCTGATCGCAAGGTAGTGGCCTGGGCTCAGACCGTGGCGCCAACCAGCCTGTTTTTGTCAGTCATTACGTTATTGGAACTGGAAACCGGCATCCTGCGGTTGGAACGCCGCGATCGCACCCAAGGGGCGCTGCTGCGTGCCTGGCTGGAACTGCACGTGATGCCCGCTTTCAACGGACGAATACTGGCCATTGACCCTGCTGTCGCGATGCGCTGCGCCCGATTGCACGTTCCTGATCGCAGTAATGAATGCGATGCCCTGATTGCGGCGACCGCCCTGGAACATGGGCTGACAGTCGTTACCCGCAACATCGCCGACTTCCAGTCCAGCGGTGTGCAACTGCTCAACCCGTGGAACGATTGAACGCGGTCGCGGCGAAAAGCGTCCATAATTCACAAGTCAATTGATTCAAGTCATTACACCATCATTTGATTTCCCCCAACGCGACCAAAGGTCGCACCCTTGAGCTAGAGCGACAGGCGTATCATTGCGCCACTGCAACACCCCTACTTGATCGCGGTCGGCACGTACTGACCGGGGCATTTCTCCACTGCCGTGGGATGCAATGATGAGCAACCAGATTCCGGTACATGACGTCACCCCTCCTGCCAAGAATTCGAACAACAGCGTAGACCTCTACGCCTCTCGGGAAAAAATCTACACACGCGCTTTCACCGGCCTCTTCCGCAACTTGCGGATGGTTGGCGGTGCGGCCCTGTTCCTGCTGTATTTCGGTACGGTGTGGCTCAGCTGGGGCGGCCACCAGGCTGTCTGGTGGAACCTGCCGGAGCGCAAGTTCTTCATTTTCGGCGCCACCTTCTGGCCCCAGGATTTCATCCTGCTGTCGGGGCTTTTGATCATCGCCGCCTTCGGCCTGTTCTTCATCACTGTGTATGCCGGGCGCGTCTGGTGCGGCTATACCTGCCCGCAAAGCGTCTGGACCTGGATCTTCATGTGGTGCGAGAAGGTCACCGAAGGCGACCGCAACCAGCGCATCAAGCTCGACAAGGCGCCGATGAGCGCCAACAAATTGCTGCGCAAGTTCAGCAAGCACAGCCTCTGGCTGCTGATCGGCTTCGTCACCGGCATGACCTTCGTCGGTTACTTCTCGCCGATCCGCGAGCTGGTCATCGACTTCTTCACCGGCCAGGCCGATGGCTGGTCGTATTTCTGGGTCGGCTTCTTCACCCTCGCCACCTATGGCAACGCCGGCTGGCTACGCGAACAGGTGTGCATCTACATGTGCCCGTACGCCCGCTTCCAGAGCGTGATGTTCGACAAGGACACCCTGATCGTCTCCTACGACCCGCGTCGCGGCGAAGGTCGCGGCCCGCGCAAGAAAGGCGCCGACTACAAGGCCATGGGCCTGGGTGATTGCATCGACTGCACCATGTGCGTCCAGGTCTGCCCGACCGGCATCGACATCCGTGACGGCCTGCAGATCGAATGCATCGGCTGCGCCGCCTGTATCGATGCCTGCGACAACATCATGGACAAGATGGACTACCCGCGCGGCCTGATCAGCTACACCACCGAACACAACCTGTCCGGGCAGAAAACCCATAAACTGCGTCCACGCCTGATCGGTTATGCGCTGGTGCTGCTGGCGATGATCAGCCTGCTGGTCACGGCCTTCTTCATGCGCTCGCTGGTGGGCTTCGATGTCAGCAAGGACCGCGTGCTCTATCGCGAGAACGCCGAAGGCCGGATCGAAAACGTCTACAGCCTGAAGATCATGAACAAGGACCAGCGCGACCATACCTACGTACTGGACGCCGCCGGCCTGCCGGACCTCAAGCTGCAAGGCCGGCGCGAGATCAAGGTGGCGGCCGGCGATATCGTCAGCATGCCGGTCGAGCTGTCGAGTTCGCCGGAACAACTGCCGTCGAGCACCAACGAGGTGAAGTTCATCCTCAAGGACGCCGACGACGAAAGCGTCCACGTTGAAGCCAAGAGCCGGTTCATTGGCCCACAAATTCGTTAAGAGAAGTCATCATGCCCGCAGCGACCGCCACAAGCCCCTGGTACAAGCACCTCTGGCCCTGGATCATCATCGGTATCCTGGCCTGCTCGGTGACCTTGACCCTGTCCATGGTGACCATCGCGGTGAACAACCCGGACAACCTGGTCAACGACAACTACTACGAAGCCGGCAAAGGCATCAACCGCTCCCTGGACCGCGAGCTGCTGGCCCAGACCCTGCAACTGCGCGCCAGCGTGCACCTGGATGACCTCACCGGCGAAGTCGACCTGCGCCTGAGCGGCAACAGCGCGCCCGCCACCCTGGAGCTGAACCTGATCTCGCCGACCCAGCCGGAAAAAGACCGCAAGATCACCCTCGCCCGCAGCGAAACCGAACAAGGCCGCTACATTGGCCAGTTGAGCGACAAGGTCGATGGCCGCCGGTTTGTCGAACTGCTGGGTGTCGAGGGCGACAAGACCTGGCGCATGTTTGAAGAGGAACAGGTCAGCCACGACAAGGACCTGCTGCTGGGTGACGAACCGCTGCAAGGCGCGGAACACCTGGACAAGTAAGCGCCCTCCGAACATCGCCGGCAGGCTGCTGCTTCCCAGGCAGCGGCCTGCCGGCGATGAGGTCCGCCCCTGGAACAAAGACCCGCGATGACCACGCCACTGCCCTGCTACCACTGCGCCCTGCCCGTTCCCGCCGGCAGCCGCTTCACCGCCGTCGTGCTCGGCGCCTCCCGCGAGTTCTGCTGCCCGGGCTGTCAGGCAGTGGCCGAAGCCATAGTCGCCGGCGGCCTGGAGAGCTACTACAGCCATCGCAGCGAAGCCTCGGCCAACCCGGAGGCGCTGCCGGTGCAACTGGTGGACGAACTGGCGCTGTACGACCGGGCGGACGTGCAGCAACCCTTCGTCCGGCATGAGGGCGAACTGGCCGAAACCACCCTGCTGATGGAAGGCATCAGCTGCGCCGCCTGTGGCTGGCTGATCGAGAAACACCTGCGCAGCCTGCCGGCGGTGGCCGAGGCGCGGCTGAACCTGTCCAACCATCGCCTGCATGTGCGCTGGGCCGACAGCCAGTTGCCACTGAGCCAGGTGCTCAGCGAGCTGCGCCTGATCGGCTACGCCGCACACCCCTATCAGGCCGACCGTGCTTCCGAGCAACTGGCCAGTGAAAACCGCCTGGCCCTGCGCCAACTGGGCGTGGCCGGACTGCTGTGGTTCCAGGCGATGATGGCGACCATGGCCACCTGGCCGGAATTCAATATCGACCTGAGCCCCGAGCTGCACACCATCCTGCGCTGGGTCGCGTTGTTTCTCACGACGCCGATCGTGTTCTACAGCTGCGCGCCGTTTTTCAAGGGCGCCCTGCGCGACCTGCGCACCCGCCACCTGACCATGGACGTTTCCGTGTCGCTGGCGATTGGCGCCGCCTACATCGCCGGGATCTGGACCTCGATCACTGGCGTCGGCGAGCTGTACTTCGATGCCGTGGGCATGTTCGCCCTGTTCCTGCTGGCCGGACGCTACCTGGAACGCCGTACCCGCGAACGCACCGCCGCCGCTACCGCGCAACTGGTGAACCTGCTGCCGGCCTCGTGCCTGCGCCTGGGCGCCGATGGCCAGAGCGAACGCATCCTGCTCAGCGAACTGCGCCTGGGCGACCAGGTGCTGGTGCATCCCGGCGCCATCCTGCCGGCCGACGGCAAGATCCTCGATGGCCAGTCGAGCATCGACGAATCCCTGCTCACCGGTGAATACCTGCCGCAACCGCGCAACATCGGCGATGCGGTTACCGCCGGCACCCTCAACGTCGAGGGCGCGCTGACCGTGGAGGTCCTGGCCCTGGGTCAGGACACGCGCCTGTCGGCCATCGTCCGCCTGCTGGACCGGGCCCAGGCGGAAAAACCGCGCCTGGCGGAGATCGCCGACCGCGCCGCCCAATGGTTCCTGCTGTTCTCCCTGATCGCCGCGGCCGCCATCGGCCTGCTCTGGTGGCAGCTGGACGCCTCCCGGGCCTTCTGGATCGTCCTGGCCATGCTGGTCGCCACCTGCCCCTGTGCGCTGTCCCTGGCCACCCCGACCGCGCTCACCGCTGCCACCGGCACCCTGCACAAACTCGGCCTGCTGCTGACCCGCGGCCATGTACTCGAAGGCCTGAACCAGATCGACACGGTGATTTTCGACAAGACCGGCACCCTCACCGAGGGGCGCCTGGCCTTGCGCTCGATTCTTCCTGTGGGCGACCTCGACAGCCAGCAGTGCCTGGGCCTGGCCGCCGCCCTGGAAAACCGCTCCGAACACCCGATTGCCCGAGCCTTCGGCCGTGCGCCGCTGGCCGCGGAAGAAGTGCTGAGCATGCCCGGGCTGGGCCTGGAAGGACTGGTGGGCGAACAGCGTCTGCGCATCGGCCAGCCCGCCTTCGTCTGCGAGCTCAGCGCCTGTGCGGTCCCGGCAATGCCGGACGAAGCCGGCCAATGGCTGCTGCTGGGCGATAGCCAAGGGCCGCTGGCCTGGCTGGTCCTCGACGATCGCCTGCGCAGCGACGCTCCGGCGCTGCTGGCCGCCTGCAAGGCGCGCGGCTGGAACACCCTGCTGCTCTCGGGCGACAGCTCGCCGATGGTCGCCAGCGTCGCCGCCGAACTGGGCATCGACGAAGCCCGCGGCGGCCTGCGTCCCGACGACAAGCTGCAGGTGCTGCAACAACTGCATCGCCAGGGCCGCAAAGTGCTGATGCTCGGCGACGGGGTCAACGATGTGCCGGTGCTGGCCGCCGCCGATATCAGCGTGGCCATGGGCTCGGCCACCGACCTGGCCAAGACCAGCGCCGATGCGGTGCTGCTGTCCAACCGCCTGGATGCGCTGGTGCAGGCCTTCGGCCTGGCCCGCCGCACGCGTCGGATAATCATCGAGAACCTGCTGTGGGCCGGGCTGTACAATGGCCTCATGCTGCCGTTCGCCGCCCTCGGCTGGATCACTCCGGTATGGGCCGCCATCGGCATGTCCATCAGTTCGTTGACCGTGGTGCTCAATGCCCTGCGCCTGACTCGCCTGCCGGGCCAGCCCCAGGCCGAGGCCACGACCCAAACCCGCCCGCTACCGGCCTGAGCCGCGCGGGCATGGAGCCTACCCATGCCAGCTCTCTACGTGATGATCCCGGCGGCGCTGCTGATCGTGGCCATCGCCATCTACATCTTCTTCTGGGCGGTCGACAGCGGTCAGTACGATGACCTCGACGGCCCCGCCCACAGCATTCTGTTCGACGACCAGGACCCCAAGCACACTGCCGCGGTCGACGAGGCCAAGGGCTCACCGACGGCCGAGCAGCCACCACACAAAGACCAGGCGCCGCCCCATGCTTGAGCTGGCACCGCTGCTGGTTTCCGCGGTGATTCTCGGCCTGCTCGGCGGCGGTCACTGCCTGGGCATGTGCGGCGGCCTGATGGGCGCCCTGACCCTGGCCATTCCCCCGGAGCAGCGCAGCCGGCGTTTTCGCCTGCTGCTGGCCTACAACCTGGGGCGCATCCTCAGTTACGCCACCGCGGGCCTGCTGATCGGCCTGGCAGGCTGGGCCGTGGCCAGCAGCCCGGCGGCCATGGCCATGCGCGTGCTGGCGGGCCTGCTGCTGATTGCCATGGGCCTGTACCTGGCCGGCTGGTGGAGCGGCCTGACCCGCATCGAAAGCCTCGGACGCGGCCTGTGGCGCCATATACAGCCAGTGGCCAACCGCCTGCTGCCGGTGTCGAGCCTGCCACGCGCCTTGCTGCTGGGCGCGCTCTGGGGCTGGCTGCCGTGCGGCCTGGTCTACAGCACACTGCTGTGGTCCGCCAGCCAGGGCAATGCCCTCGACAGCGCCTTGCTGATGCTGGCCTTCGGCCTGGGCACCTGGCCGGTGCTGCTGGCGACCGGGCTCGCAGCGGAACGGGTCACCGCGCTGCTGCGTCGGCGCAGCGTGCGCATGGCCGGCGGCCTGCTGGTGATCCTGTTCGGCATCTGGACCTTGCCCGGTCCACATCAGCATTGGTTGATGGGGCACTGAGGCAACCCTTCCCGCTGCCTCCGCCCTTCGGCAGCGACGACGCAAGACTCGTATGACAGGTTCCGCGCCCCCGCCAGCCTTGATGCAAATCAAGATGGTCCGGGCGCCAACCCCCTAGACTCGCGAACACTGCCAGCCTACCGGGGGAATTCCCGCATGCTCGACGCCATTCGTTGGGACACCGATCTGATCCGCCGTTACGACCTGGCGGGACCGCGCTACACCTCCTACCCCACCGCTGTGCAATTCCACAGCCAGGTGGGCACCTTCGACCTGCTCCACGCCCTGCGCGAGAGCCGCAAGGCGCTACGGCCGCTGTCGCTGTACGTGCACGTGCCGTTCTGCGCGAACATCTGCTACTACTGCGCCTGCAACAAGGTCATCACCAAGGACCGCGGGCGCGCCCTGCCCTACCTGCAGCGCCTGGAACAGGAAATCCAGCTGATCGCCTGCCATCTCGACCCCGGGCAGAAGGTCGAGCAACTGCACTTCGGCGGCGGCACCCCGACCTTTCTCAGCCACGATGAACTGCGGCAGCTGATGAGCCACCTGCGCCAGCACTTCAACCTGCTGGACGACGATTCGGGCGACTACGGCATCGAGATCGATCCCCGCGAAGCCGACTGGTCGACCATGGGCCTGCTGCGCGAGCTGGGCTTCAACCGCGTCAGCATTGGTCTGCAGGACCTCGACCCGGCGGTACAGCGCGCGGTCAATCGCCTGCAGAGCCTGGAAGAAACCCGGGCGGTGATCGAAGCGGCGCGCACCCTGCAGTTTCGCTCGATCAACATCGACCTGATCTACGGCCTGCCAAAACAGACGCCGGACAACTTCGCCCGCACCGTCGAGGAAGTCATCAACCTGCAACCGGACCGGCTCTCGGTGTTCAACTACGCGCATCTGCCGGAGCGCTTCATGCCGCAACGGCGGATCAACAGCCACGAGCTGCCGGAACCGGCGGAAAAACTGCAGATGCTGCAGCGCACCATCGAACAGCTGACGGCTGCGGGCTACCGCTACATCGGCATGGACCACTTCGCCCTGCCCGACGACGAACTGGCGATCGCCCAGGAAGAGTCGACCCTGCAACGCAATTTCCAGGGCTACACCACCCATGGCCACTGCGACCTGATCGGCCTGGGCGTCTCGGCCATCAGCCAGATCGGCGACCTGTACTGCCAGAACAGCAGCGACCTGACCCAGTACCAGAATCTGTTGGGCGGCGCGCAACTGGCCACCAGTCGCGGCCTGGTATGCAATCAGGACGACCGCGTCAGGCGCGCGGTGATCCAGCAGTTGATTTGTAATTTCAGCCTCGACTTCGAGGCCATCGAGCAGCAGTTCAACATCGATTTTCGCGGTTACTTCGGCGACCTCTGGCCGCAACTGCAAACCATGGCCGAAGACGGCCTGATCAAGCTGAGCAACGAAGGCATTGAAGTGCTGCCAGCCGGGCGCCTGCTGGTGCGTTCGGTGTGCATGGTGTTCGACACGTATCTGGAGCAACAGAATCGACAGCGTTTTTCCCGGGTCATCTAAGGCGTCATGAGCCGCGACCTGACCGTTCGGCGCGGCAACTTGTCGCAGGTGACGGGCAAAAACTGTCGGGACAGACAAGGCGCAAACAAGCCTGATACTTGACGCTGGGATAATCGGCGGCTGCAAGTGACGGTCAGCGCTGGAAATACCCTGAATGGACTGCACGAGCGCATTTTTCCGCAGTGGCCTGGAAGCTACAAACGGACAGCTTTACGACTAAGCGCCAATACGGCACGGACTGGCCGGAACCTCCTCCCGTGAGTTACCCTTACGGCTTATGTGTGTTTTCCCACAAGGATTCTATTGAATGTCCGAGCCAGTAAAACTGCGCGCTCATAACCAGGCCCATTGCAAGGATTGCAGCCTGGCCCCCCTCTGCCTGCCACTTTCTCTGAATCTGGAAGACATGGATGCGCTGGACGAAATCGTTAAACGCGGCCGCCCCCTGAAAAAAGGCGAGTTCCTGTTTCGCCAGGGCGACGCCTTCGACTCCGTCTATGCAGTGCGCTCCGGTGCCCTGAAGACCTTCAGCCTCAGCGACGGCGGCGAAGAACAGATCACCGGCTTCCACCTGCCCAGCGAACTGGTCGGCCTGTCCGGCATGGACACCGAGATCCACCCGGTTTCCGCCCAGGCCCTGGAAACCACGTCGGTCTGTGAAATCCCCTTCGAACGCCTCGACGAACTGGCCCTGCAGTTGCCCCAACTGCGCCGCCAGCTGATGCGGGTGATGAGCCGCGAGATCCGCGACGACCAGCAGATGATGCTGTTGCTGTCGAAAAAGACCGCCGACGAGCGCATCGCCACCTTCCTGGTCAACCTGTCGGCACGCTTTCGCGCCCGCGGCTTCTCGGCCAACCAGTTCCGCTTGAGCATGTCGCGCAACGAGATCGGCAACTATCTGGGCCTGGCGGTGGAAACCGTGTCCCGGGTGTTCACCCGCTTCCAGCAGAACGCGCTGCTCGCCGCCGAAGGCAAAGAGGTGCACATTCTCGACCCGATCCAGCTGTGCGCCCTCGCCGGCGGTTCCCTGGAAGGCTGAGGCAGAGCCCCGCCCGAGCCAAGTGGCTTGGGCGGGGCTATACTGGCGCGCTCCACTTCATGCCCGCCAGGACACCGCCACGATGGCCTTCGACTCCTTCGACATCAAATCCCTGATCCGCCCAGTCATCGACTTCCCCAAGCCGGGCGTGATCTTCCGTGACATCACTCCCCTGTTCCAGTCGCCCAAGGCCTTGCGCCTGGTCGCCGACACCTTTGCCCAGCGTTATGTCGAAGAAGACTTCACTCACGTCGGTGCCATGGATGCCCGTGGTTTCCTGATCGGCTCGATCATCGCCTACCAGCTGAACAAACCGCTGATCCTGTTCCGCAAGCAAGGCAAGCTGCCGGCCGATGTGCTTGCCGAGGGTTACCAGACCGAATACGGCGAAGCCTTCCTGGAAGTGCATGCCGACAGCCTGTGCGAAGGCGATTCGGTGCTGATGTTCGATGACCTGATCGCCACCGGCGGTACCCTGATCGCCGCGGCCAACCTGGTGCGCCGCATGGGGGCAAAAGTCTACGAGGCCGCCGCCATCATCGACCTGCCTGAGCTGGGCGGCTCGCAACGCCTGCGAGACATGGACATTCCAACCTTCTGCCTGACGCAGTTCTCGTTGAGCGAGCGTTAAATCGCCGCCACTTGGGTTGTCAGGGCCGGCGCTATCGCGAGCAAGCTTCGCTCCTACAAAGATGGCGCCCCACGCCTTCAGCTGGCCTACAACCCCATCTGCTTGCTGATGATTTCGTTCATCACTTCCCGGGTGCCGCCGCCGATGGACAGGATGCGGTTGTCGCGATACAGCCGCTCCACCAGGCTTTCGCGCATGTAACCCAGCCCGCCGAGAATCTGCACGGCATCGTGGGTGATGCGGTCGGCGGTATCAGTGGCGAAGTTCTTGGCCATGGAAATCTCCTTGATCACGCTCTGGCCCGCCGCCATCTTAGCCGCCTGGCGATAAGTGAACTCGCGGGACACCTCCAGCGCGGTCGCCATCTCCGCCAGGCGATGCTTGATCACCTGGAACTTGCCGATGGGCTTGCCGAAGGCCTCGCGCTCCCGGGCCCACTTCAGGCTCTCTTCCAGCGCCAGCTGAGCGGTCATGTTGGCCATTAGCGCCAGCGCCAGGCGCTCGCTCTGGAAGTTGCCCATGATGCAGGCGAAGCCCATGTTCTCGACCCCGATCAAATGACTGGCCGGCACTCGGCAATCATCGAAAAACAGCTCGGCGGTATCCGACGCCCACCAGCCCATCTTCTTCAGTTGCCGGCCGACGGTGAATCCCGGTGTGCCCTTGTCGATCAGCAGCAGGCTGATGCCGCCGAAACCGGGCTCGCCGGTACGCACCGCCACGGTGTAGAAATCGGCGCGCACGCCACTGGTGATAAAGGTCTTGCTGCCGCTGACGCGGTAGAAGTCGCCGTCACGCAGCGCCCGGGTCTGCAGATTGGCCACGTCCGAACCGCCGCCGGGCTCGGTGACCGCCAGGGCGCTGATCTTCTCCCCCGCCAGTACCTGCGGCACCACCCGCTCGCGGACCTCGGGGCGCGCCCATTTGACGATCGGCGGCAAACCGATGTCCAGCGAACCCAGGCCCGCCACCAGGCCGCCGGAGCCACAGCGCATCAGCTCCTCGCTGGCGGCGATCTTGGCGAACAGGTCGCCCTCGTGACTGCCCCCCAGGGCCTCGGGATAGCCGATACCGAGGATGCCGGCTGCGCCAGCCTTGAGGTACAGCTCGCGGGGGAAGCCTTGCGCCTCCTCCCACTGATCGATGTCCGGGAGGATTTCCCGCTCGACGAAACGTCGAACGCTGTCGCGGACCAACTGATGGCTAGGGTCGAAGTATTCCTGGCAGGCAGACATCGGCAAGCTCCTCTGAAGGTTGAGGAAACTTACCTAGCGCTTGCTTGGTTTTCAAGAAGGACCGCACGAAACGCCCTGCAGGAGCCAGCTTGCTGGCGATGCAGGCGACGCGGCGCGCCAGGTCGGGCGGCCATCGCGAGCAAGCTCGCTCCTACAGTAGTTTTTTGCTCACAGCCGAAACACTTACAGCGCGATCGGCTTGCGCCCGGCAAACGAGTGCGCCAGGGTGCCGCCGTCCACCAGTTCCAGCTCGCCACCCAGGGGCACGCCATGGGCGATACGCGAGGTGATCAGGCCTTTGTTGGTCAATAGCTGGGCAATGTAATGGGCAGTCGCCTCGCCTTCCACCGTCGGGTTGGTGGCCAGGATCACCTCGGTGAAACTGCCTTGCTCTTCGATCCGCGCCAGCAGCTGGGGAATGCCGATGGCTTCCGGGCCCAGGCCGTCGAGAGGCGACAGGTGGCCTTTGAGCACGAAATAGCGACCGCGATAACCGGTCTGCTCCACCGCGTAGACATCCATCGGCCCTTCGACCACGCACAACAGCGTGTCGTCGCGCCGTGGATCGGCGCATTGCGGGCACAGGTCGTCCTCGGTCAGGGTGCGGCACAGGCGGCAGTGGCCGACGCCCTCCATGGCCTGGCTCAGCGCCTGGGCCAATCGCGTACCACCGCTGCGGTCGCGCTCCAGCAGCTGCAAGGCCATGCGCTGGGCGGTTTTCTGACCCACACCCGGCAAAGTGCGCAGGGCATCGATCAGTTGGCGAATCAGGGGGCTGAAGCTCATGGGTAAAGGTCCGACAAAACGACGAGACGCGGTTTATACCCGCGCCTCCGATTAGCGTCAAATGCTCAGTCCGGGGCGACCCGCACCACCAGCTTGCCGAAGTTGCGCCCTTCCAGCAGCCCGATGAAGGCTTGCGGCGCGTGCTCCAGGCCGTCTACCACATCCTCCTTGAACTTGACCTTGCCCTGCAGCACCCAGGGCGCCATGGCGCTGACAAACTCCGGCTGCCGATCGCCGTAGTCGTCGAACACGATAAACCCCTGGATGCGCACGCGCTTGGTCAACAGCTGACGCTGCAACAGTGGCAGGCGGTCAGGTCCTGGCGGCAACTCCTGAGCGTTGTACTGGGCGATCAGCCCGCACAGCGGAATCCGCGCCTTGGGGTTGAGCAACGGCAGCACCGCATCGAACACCTTGCCACCGACGTTTTCAAAGTAGATGTCCACGCCCTCGGAGCAGGCCTGCGCCAGTTCGTCGGCAAAGTCCGGGCTGTGGTGGTCGATACAGGCATCGAACCCCAGCTCCTCGACCACATAGCGGCACTTGTCGGCACCGCCCGCCACACCGATCACCCGCAGCCCCTTGATCTTGGCCACTTGCCCCACCACCGAGCCCACGGCGCCCGACGCCGCGGCCACCACCAGGGTTTCCCCGGCCTTGGGCTGGCCGATGTCCATCAGGCCCATGTAGGCGGTCATGCCCGGCATACCCAGCACGCCCAGGGCCATCGAAGGGCTGGGCAAACCCGCCGGCACCGGTATCAGGTTACGCCCGTCGCAAATGCTGTGGCTCTGCCATCCGGTAGCGCCCACCACCAGGTCGCCCTCCTGGAATTTCGTATTCAGCGAGCGCTCGACCCGGCTGACTGCGCCGCCGGTCATCACTTCGTTGATTTGCACCGGGGCGGCGTAGGACGGCGCATCACTCATGCGCCCGCGCATATAAGGGTCCAGCGACAGGTAAAGGGTTTTGAGCAACACCTGGCCATCCGCCAGGTCCGGCAGCGCCACCCGCTCCAGACGGAAGTTTTCCGGCACGGGCGCGCCCTGGGGCCGGGAGGCCAGAACAATGCGCTGGTTGAGGGTCAATGCTTGCGACATCAGAGCAACTCCTTATCGAGAATTGAATCGGGCCATACAGAGTGCAGACCATCGTACTGCGATCGGCGTTCGATATTTCTCCTACCCTCACCTGCGGCAGCGGCTACAGGCGCCACAAACAAAAATGCCAGGCGCGATGCCTGGCATTTTCAAGTCCGACCGATGCGCGGGTGCGAATCAGAACGGCAGCTTCATACCCGGTGGCAGTTGCATGCCAGCGGTCACGCCGGACATCTTGTCCTGGCTGTTGGCTTCGATCTTGCGCACGGCGTCGTTGACGGCGGCGGCGAACAGATCTTCCAGCACTTCGCGGTCATCTTCGCTGACGCCTTCCAGCAGGCTTGGGTCGATGCTCACGCGCTTGATGTCGTGACGACCGGTCATGACCACGGTGACCATATCGCCACCTGCCTTGCCGGTGACTTCGGCGTTGGCCAGCTCTTCCTGCATCTTGGCCATCTTTTCCTGCATCTGCTGCGCCTGCTTCATCAGGCCGGCCATGCCACCTTTCATCATGGGAATCACCTCAAAGTACTTGGATAAAAACAGCGCCCGGCCTCAAGGCCCGGCGCCCTTCAGTTATTAACCCTGGCTGACCAGGGCCTCGACAGGTTCAATAGTATCGTGACGGACCACCGCGCCGAACTCCCGCACCATCTGCTGGATGAACGGATCGCCGTGGATCGACTCCTCGGCCTCGCGCTGGCGATTGGCACGGCGGCGTGACGCGGCCTGGGCCGGGGTCTCCTGCTCGGGCTTGATCAGCTCGATGCTCACCGTCAGCGTGCGCTGGTGGTACTGGTTCAGGGCGTCGTTCAGGCGCCGCTGCTGGGTGGCGTTGAACAGGGCGCTGTGGGCCGGGTCCAGGTGCAGCAACCAGTTGTCGCCCTCGGCGGCGATCAAGGTGCAGTTGGCGGCAATGCTCGCCGTCATCCCGGAAATCGGCAGCTTCGGGAACAGCTCCAGCCACTCCAGCGCCAGGCCGGTGGCCGGCTGGGCGGCTGGCAACGGCTCGGGTTCCGGCTCGGGATCGGCGGCGTGCTCGCTGGCCAGTTCGTCCAGGTAGCTGTAGGCCGAATCCATGTCCGGCTCGATGTAGTCTTCGTCCAGCGGCGGCTCGTCGTCCAGATCGATACCCGGTGTCGCGGCATCGACCTCGGCAACGCTGGGCTCCGGCACCGGGGCGCTGACCCATTCCGGCGCATCCGGCACCACGCTGTCCGGGGTCGGGGTCGGCATCGGAGTCAGCTCAGGCTGCTCTGCAGCGGTCTCCAGCACGGGCTCGACGGCCGGTTGCTGCACGACGACCGGTTCGACCGGGTCGTTCCACGGCAGGTCGACCACCTCTTCGGCGACGATAGGCGCTACCTCTGGCGGCGTCTCGACCACAGGTTGCGGTGCAGGCGCCACCGGCGCCGCAGAAACAGGTGCGGGCGTTGCAACCGGGGCCGCGGCAGGTACGGTCACGGGAGTGGCCTCGACCACCGGCGCCGCAACCGGCGCGGCGGCGGCAACTACCGGTGCAGCAACGGCTGCGCCAGCCACGGATTGGGCGGAATCAACTGTGGCCTGGCTGATCCCCACTGGCTTTAGCGGCTGTCTCGGCGCGTCTGCCGAGTCCGCTGGCCGGAAGGCCAGCATCCGCAGCAGGACCATCTCGAAACCACCGCGCGGGTCCGGCGCCAGCGGCAAGTCGCGCCGGCCAATCAGGCCCATCTGGTAATAGAACTGCACATCTTCGGCCGGCAACGCCTGGGCCAAAGCCAGCACCCGGTCGCGGTCGCCATGCCCGTTGTCGACACCGTCCGGCAAGGCCTGGGCAATGGCCACACGGTGCAGGACATTGAGAATCTCCGACAGCACACCGTTCCAGTCCGGCCCCTGTTCGGCCAGGTGGCGCACGGCCTCCAGCAAGACCTTGGCATCGCCGTCGATCAGCGCATGCAGGACGTCGTAGACCTGGCCGTGATCGAGGGTGCCGAGCATCGCCCGGACATCGGCGGCCATGACCTTGCCTTCACCGAAGGCGATGGCCTGGTCGGTGAGGCTCATGGCATCGCGCATCGAACCGTCGGCGGCGCGGCCCAACAGCCACAGCGCGTCGTCTTCGAACGGCACGTTCTCGACGCCCAGCACGTGAGTCAGGTGCTCGACCACTCGCTCCGGGGTCATGTTCTTCAGGGAGAACTGCAGGCAGCGCGAAAGAATCGTTGCCGGAAGTTTCTGCGGGTCGGTGGTCGCCAGAATGAATTTGACGTAGGGCGGCGGCTCTTCCAGGGTCTTCAACAAGGCGTTGAACGAGTGACTGGACAGCATGTGCACTTCGTCGATCAGGTAGACCTTGAAGCGCCCGCGGCTCGGGGCGTATTGCACGTTGTCCAGCAGCTCGCGCGTGTCCTCGACCTTGGTCCGGCTCGCGGCGTCGATCTCGATCAGGTCGACGAAACGCCCTTCGTCGATCTCGCGGCATACCGAGCAGGTGCCGCAGGGCGTGGAAGTAATGCCTGTTTCACAGTTCAGGCATTTGGCAATGATCCGCGCGATGGTGGTCTTGCCCACCCCGCGGGTGCCGGTAAACAGATAGGCATGGTGCAGCCGCTGGCTGTCCAAGGCATTGATCAGAGCCTTGAGCACATGGGTCTGGCCGACCATTTCGCGGAACGAGCGCGGACGCCATTTACGTGCAAGAACCTGATAACTCATCGAAAACCGTCGCAACTGGGAAGCGGAAGCCCGTAATGCTAGCGGAGCAAGGGCGAAATTGCATCCGGTGCGCTCGTCTAATCTGGCTAAGCTGCTCTTTGTCGGGCTCGTCAGTGGCCTTTTCCTGCGTGGAGACTCTATGCGTTTAGCCTTGGGCGCCTTTCTGCTGGTTGCCATGAATGGTTTTGCCGCAGAACCGGCCCTGCGCTTCTCGATCCCCGACAGCTGGGCCATGCCCGTGGTACAGATCGAACACGGCCGGAGCACCCAGGGCATTCTCCACGACCTGATGGCCAGCCTTGCCACCCAGGTTGGCAACCCAGCCGAATTCCATGTCCTGGCCCGGGCCCGCGTACAAGCAGCCATGGATCATGGGGAAATCGATATCCGCTGCTATGCCGCCCAGTCCTGGCTGTCCAACCCGTCCGGCGATTACATCTGGAGTATCCCGCTGTTCGTCCAGCGCGACCTGCTGGTCAGCCGCGAGCAGCCCCCGCTCCCGGTCATTCCCAGGGACCTGCCGACGCAGCCCATCGGCACCGTCCTCAGCTATACCTACCCTTCCCTGCAACCCTTGTTCGACAGCCGCCAGTTGATCCGCGACGACGCGCGCAACCAGGAACAGGTGCTGCAAAAACTCTGGGCCGGCCGCTACCGGTACGCGGTGAGCAACCAATGGACGCTGGACTGGTTCAATCAGACCCTGCCAGCCGACCAGCAGTTGCACGGCGTAGCCATCCTCCAGGAACAGGCGGTCGGCTGCGTCATCCGCAACGATCCGGCGCTACCGGTGCAACGAGTGCTGCGCACTTTGTTGCGCATGAAGATGTCAGGAGAGATCGACGACATCATCGGCCTGTACACCGGCCGCAGGCCGACCGAGAGCGTCCCGCAAAGCTATGGGGCGCCGTAGCTGTCAGCCGGCTTCGTCCTGCGGACACCACTCCAGCGGCGGCAGGAAAGTCGCCACCCAGCCCGGCACCTCGCTGGCCGGCATGGGCGGGGCGATGAAATAGCCTTGCGCCACATCGCAGCCCAGCGACATCAGCAACTCGCCGTGCTCCATGGTTTCCAGGCCTTCGGCCACCACCTGCCGGTCAAACGCCCGGGCCAGGCCGATCAGGGCCTGGGTCAGCGCCAGGTCGCCCTTGTCGTGCAGCATGTCGCGCACGAACATGCGGTCGATCTTGATGGTCTGGGTGCGCAAGCGCTTGAGGTAGCTCAGCGACGAATGCCCGGTGCCGAAATCCCCCAGGGAGAATTGCACGCCCAGCGCCTGGCAGGCCTCGAGGCAAGCGCTGACGTGCTGGAGATTCTCCACCGCCACCGCCTCGACGATTTCCAGGTCCAGCAACTGCGGGGCAATCTGCGGATGGCGCTCAAGCACCGCCTTGAGCCGGTCGACAAAATCCCCCCGCTGGAAATGCCGCGCGGCGATATTGACGCTGATCGGCCAACGCTGTCCGGCCAACTGCCATTGCCGCAACTGGGCCATGACCTGCTCCATCACCCACTCGCCGATATCGACGATCAGGTCGGTCTCCTCCACCAGCGGCAGGAACTCCCGAGGTGCGACTATGCCCCGCTGCGGATGCTGCCAACGCAGCAGCGCCTCGAAACCCACCACCTCACCGCTGCGCATATTGACCTTGGGCTGAAAGTGCAGGCACAGCTCGCCGGCCGCCAGCGCCTGCCGGACCCGCTCCACTGTCTGGTGGGTGGCCTTGACCTCGCGGTCCCGCGACACATCGAACAAGTGGAAGCGATTGCGCCCGCTCTGCTTGGCCACGTACATCGCCTGGTCGGCATGCCGCAGCAAGGTGTCGGCATCGTCATTGTCAGCGGGAAACAGCGTGACGCCGATGCTGGCGCAGACGTTGATCTCCTTGTCCTGGATCTGATAAGGCGTGGCGATTACCCCCAGCACCCGGTGCAGCGCCGCCCGCAACTCGCGAATGTCACGCACATGACGCAGGATCAGCACGAACTCGTCCCCGGCCAGCCGCGCCACCACGTCTTCGCCGCGAATGATCGAGCGCAGGCGCGCCGCTACCTCCACCAATAACAGGTCGCCACTGGCATGCCCGTAGCCATCGTTGACCGCCTTGAAGCCGTCGAGATCGAGCATGCACACCGCCAGCGCAATGTTCTCCTTGCGCGAGTAGTCCAGCGCCTGGTTGAGCAGGTCGGACAGAAAGGAACGGTTGGGCAAACCGGTCAGCACATCGTGCCCGACCCGCCATTGCAGCGAGTGCAACAAGCGCCGTTTTTCGCTGATATCGAAACGGATCGCCACATAACGCTGGACCCGACCAGTGGCCTCATCGAGCAAGGGCACGACAGTGCTGTCGACCCAATACAAGGTCCCATCCTTGGCCCGGTTGCAGATCTCGCCCTTCCAGACCTGGCCCAGGGCAATGGTGCGCCACATGCTGCTGAAAAATTCGGGAGGGTGCAGGCCGGAGCCGAGGATCCGGTGATTGGCGCCCAGCAGCTCTTCACGGCTGTAGCCGGAAATCGAACAGAACTGGTCGTTGACGTAAGTGATCCGGCCGGTCAGGTCGGTCTCGGAAAAAATGGCGGCGGCGTCCACGGCCCTGCGGTATTTCTCATCCATGAGTCTGGCTCACTGTCGCTAGCGGTTGAACCGCTCGACCAAGGCACGAGGCCCGGAAGAGATGTTTGGGCGTTCATCCTCACTCACTTCGCAAACCCAGGCAGGCTTAGGCTGCTGGTCCGAAGGTATCTGCTGAACAGAGGTGACCGGCACATTCAGACGCACGTTAAAACTCCATAGACAGCATTCGACAATGCCAGCCCAGACAAGCCGGCAAGAGGCCGACCGAGGAAAATGGCGCACCGTCTCGCCCCACCTGACGCAATTGCAACCGTACAGCGATCGGCACCGTCATTGACCTTCGAATCGACGAAGATCAACTAAAATCAGTCAGGGATCAGCCGAATTTGGCGGGTGGGACACTGGCAATCATCAGCGAGACGTTCGCGCCTGCGCCATACCCTCGATTCTGGTGAACAAGGAAAATGCAATGAGTTCTTGTTTCATCAGTTCATCTTCTGAAACTAGATCACCAAATGCCTGTCCGAAGCGTCGATTCTACGAATTGCATCACATTTTGCAAGGCAAGGTGATGAATCATGGCGTTGCCTAATGCAAAGATTTATCGTTAAGTTCTTGATTCTAAATGGGAATTGAGCGATGCAAATTTCAAGTTTGGGTCCAGCCATCAGGCGTTACCGCAAGGTAGCGGGGCTTACTCAGGCTGAACTAGGCGAAAAAACCGGTTTTGACCCTAAAACCATCAGCCGCTTCGAAACCGGCACCTACACCCCCAGTGTGGAAGCCCTGTTCCTGCTGGCCGATGTACTCGGGGTGAAGCTGAAAGCCTTTTTCGCAGATCTGGGCGACGAAGACGAACAGCGGGCGTATCTGTTCGGTGTCATTCACAAAGCCACCCCGAAGGACCTGGGAAAGCTGATAGCAGCGGTAGACCTGGCCTTGTCCAAGCCTTAGAGCCGAGCAACACGCAGAGGAGGCAGATCTATCGAAGCCGATAGCCTGCCTCCTCTTCATTTCCGCCAGACGACTCCTGACAGGAACTGACAGCGGCGCCCCTTAAGCTGGCGTGCGCAGCCCAACCTTCCCAGGAGTCCAGATGATCGCTACCAGCACTTACCTTCTGCTTTACGTCGACAGCCCCGCCACCAGCGCCAACTTTTATAGCCGCCTGCTGGACAGGCCACCGGTCGAGCTGTCGCCGACCTTTGCCCTGTTCATTCTTGATTCGGGGCTTAAGCTCGGCCTCTGGTCCAGACAGGATGTCGAGCCAGCCACCCAAGTCACCGGCGGTGGCGGCGAACTGGCCCTGGCCGTGGCCGATAAGCAGACCGTCGACCTGCTGCACGGCCAATGGGGCGAATCCGGCGTGAACATCGCCCAGGCCCCGACCACCCTGGACTTCGGCTACACCTTCGTCGCCCTGGACCCGGACGGGCATCGGCTCAGGGTGTTTTGCCTCACCCCGGAGTGAACAGGAGCCGTGCCGATAGTGCCCGGCAGTACGGAGCGGCGCCGCGCCCAGCGCCCCTCCAGCTGCATCGCCATTACGCTGCCGAGGACGATCGCCGCCCCCACGATCACCGCGCCATGCACCCGTTCATGCAGGACCAGCGCCGCCAGCAGCATGGCGATCGGCGGTATCAGGTACATGGCGATGGATGCCCGGCTGACTTCGACCCGCGCCAGCACATAGGCCCACGCCAGGTAAGCCAACGCACTGGGAAACAGCCCCAGCAGCAATACCGCCAGGTTCACCCGCCACGGCGCCTGGACCACCGCGACCGCCAGCCCCGGCCAATACAGGCTCAACAGCAAGGTGCCGGCCCAGACCATGTAGCACACGGTGGTCAGCAGGTCGTAACGCCCCGAATAGCGCCGCTGCAAAACGAAGTACAGCCCCCAGGAGAAGGCCGCCAGCAGCACCAGCAATCCGCGGGGCTCGATCGACGCCACGCCCTGGTCGCCCCAGACCACCACGACCGCCCCCAGCAACCCCAGCCCGACACAACCCCAGCGCCAGCCGCTGACCGGCTCTCTCAACCAGAAAAACGCAATCAGGGTGCTGAAGATCGGTGCCGACTGCGCCAGCACACTGGATGCCCCCGCGCTCAAACCCTGCTGGCCATAGTTGAGGCTGACGTGATGCAGGGCGATGGCGAAAAAGCCCAGTACCAGCAACCAGGGCAGATCGCGCCAGCGCGGCAGGGAGATTCTTTTCACCAGGGCGATTGCCCCCATGAACAGCGAGGCAATCAGAAAGCGCAGCAACGCCAGATGGCCAGGTTCGTAACCTTCCAGCCCAATGTGGATACCCACCGGGGAGTAGGCCCAACACAGAATGACCGCGGCGGTCGCCAGGACCAGCTTCAACGCAGGAGAGATGTTCAAGACACAGGCACTCGGCAGCACAAGAAAGGCCTTCAGTCTCCCGCCCGCCACAACTCACCACAATTAACGGATACTGAGACCAGACCTCACTGGAAATGAGCAATGGAACTGAGCCAGCTGAAGATGGTGAAAGCAGTCGCCCGCACCGGCAGCATTGCCCGAGCGGCCGAACAACTGCATTGCGTGCCCTCCAACATCACCAACCGCCTCAAGCAACTGGAAGGCGAGTTGGGCACCCGCCTGTTTATCCGCGCCGGCCGCGGGCTGAAAATCAGTCCGGACGGGGAAATCTTTCTCGGCTACAGCGAGCGCATCCTGGCCTTGGTGGATGAAGCCAAACGCGCGGTCGACCGCCAGGCCGAACCCAGCGGCATCCTGCGCATCGGCGCCATCGAATCCTGCGCCGGCGGGCGCTTGCCGCCCCTGCTGGCGGAATTCCATCAGCGCTTTCCACAGGTCACTCTGGAGCTGGTAACCGGCACTTGGTCGCAGCTGTTCGAGGAACTGCAACATCACCGGATCGATGGCGCACTGGTCGCGGTCGACACCCTCCCCCCGAAACTGGAGCGCACCGCCCTCTACAACGAGCCACTGGTACTGGTTACCAGCGCCGACGCCGCGCCCGTGCTGAACCCGTGGGACCTGCAAGGCCAGACCCTGTTCATGTGGCCCGGCGGCTGCCCTTACCGCCGCGCCCTGGAGCACTGGCTGAACGCCCATGACGTGACTGCGACCATCATCGGCTACGCCAGTTGGGGCACCATTATCGACTGCGTCAGCGCCGGTGCCGGCATGACCCTGGCCCCGGAAGGCGTGCTCGACCGCTACACCCTGTCCACGGGCCTGGCGCGCCACCGCTTCGCCGATCTGCAGCCGATCGACATTCGTTTTGTCTGGAACAAGGAAATACAACGCCACACCGCACGGGACGCGTTTGCGCAGTTGTTGCAGGAACGATTGGGGAAATGAAACGAGCGACCGGCGAGAGGCCAGACCAGGATAAAACAGGGGGGAGAATTCAGAATATTCGTCGAGGACCGACAGAAGGCGTTATGGAGGCAACCCCACCAGCCACACCCCGGCACACAATGTCACCGCTGCGGCTGCTCCCTTCCAGGCCTGACCGGGTTCACGGCTGATCGTTGCGAGGGGACCAATGGGGTCACCATAACGATGCTCACCTGACGGCGAGCCGCGCCATTGTACCTATCTGCGGCGAAGTTACAACCGCTCTGTAAAGATTAAAAAATCTGAACCGCTTCAAGTACTTGGATCATTACCCCGCTCGCTTGTCGATTCCTGTAGCCGCTGCCGCAGGCTGCGCTCGACTGCGAAGCAGTTGCCAACCATGTGTCGAACAGCAACGAAACACCCTGTTGTCCGCCATTGCGGCCGCTGCGCGACCGATCGCAGCCTGCGGCAGCGGCTACAGGGACCGCGCAAGAGCGAGATGGCAGTTTTGCGGCGAGCCGGCAGTCGATTTTTCGCTTTGTTTTGTAAGGGGTTTCCTAGAAACTCTGGAACGCCTTTGGGCGGGTTGTACCCCTGAATTTGATCGGGCAGTCTGCGTGGGTCGTTGCAGTTTCAACGACCCGGATGTGGAAGTCTGGAGCTAAGGACGTACAACCCTATCAACAAGCACGGGCGCCTCATGGCACTGGTGAACTTGTTCTATGGCGGCTGTGCGTGGGGCACCTTCGGGTGCGCCGGATTCCTTTAGCTCCGGTCTTCCACACCTACGCACGGCTGCCACCCCTCATGTGGAAGTGAGATTTGGCAGTTCCTTAAATGCTAAAGGAATCGCACACATGAAAAAGCTTGTCCCCGACCCACCCTTCACTGCCCCGCGCCGACTACGCGACCCTGAACTGGATGCAGCGAATGCCTCCCTGCTCCTGTCGCTCCATGACCAGAAACAACCGCTGCTGGCGCAACTGCAAGAAACCCGCAGCCAGCCCTTCGGCCTGCATGACGCCCAGCAACGGCCGCTGTTCGCGGTGCAGGCCGGGGTGAATGCCGAAGAAGCCTTGATGCATGTCTCGCTGCTGCTCAAATGCGCCGAAGAAGTCTCGGATGAAATCACTGAACAGGGCAGCGGCATCGAACGCGGGCTGATCTGGTCCATGGTGCATTCCGTGGAGATGGCTCGCGCGGTGGTCGATGCCCTGCTCGATGGCGTGCGCACCAGCCGCTAACCGCCCTTGGTAGGAGCGAAGCTTGCTCGCGAAAACATCGCCGCGGTCTTCTGCCGGACCGAGTCGCTTGCATCGCGAGCAAGCTTCGCTCCTACAGAAGCAAGTGGTGGGCTCAGGCTTGTTCGAGTGCTTCGTCGGCCTTGCCGCCGGCCTGCTGGATCACCAGGTGGATGAAGTGCAGCTTGGCAATCACCGCCGGCGGCAGGATGAAGGGATAGAAATCCGGCTGGCCCATGCTGCGTGACAGTTCGTTGAGCATGCCCGCCAGTTCGATCCAGGCGTTAACAAAAGAGAGGAACGCCGGGCCGCCGGGATGCTGCGGGTCATACAGGGTATCCAGCGGGAACGGTTGGTAGTCGAAGTCCATTTCCCGGGCGCTCATGCCGAAGCCCAGCGCGGTATCGACCGCGTCCATCATGTGCAGGTAGTGGGCCCAGGTTTCCGCCCAGTCCTCCCAGGGATGCATGGTGGCGTAGGCGCTGACGCAGGTCTGCGACCAATCGTTCGGCGCGCCCTGTTGGTAATGCCGGTCCAGGGCTTCGGCGTAGCTTGCGCGTTCGTCGCCGAACAGCGCGCGACAGGGTTCCAGCCAATGGCTGCCTGCGATCAGGCGGTCCCAGTAGTAATGCCCCACCTCATGCCGGAAGTGACCGAGCAAGGTGCGATAGGGTTCGCGCATCTGCACCCGCACCTGCTCGCGATACGCATCGTCGGCCTCCTTGATGTCGAGGGTGATCAGGCCGTTGGCGTGGCCGGTCATGGGTGCCCTGCCCTGCAGATCGACACCGACAAAAT
Source organism: Pseudomonas sp. GW821-FHT09E12 (assembly GCF_059416085.1). NCBI lineage: Bacteria > Pseudomonadati > Pseudomonadota > Gammaproteobacteria > Pseudomonadales > Pseudomonadaceae > Pseudomonas > Pseudomonas sp. GW821-FHT09E12. The sequence goes on from NZ_JBWKOM010000008.1 coordinate 170,938, forward strand.
CGAAAGCCAGGCCGGCCTCTTCATCCTCGGCCTTGGCGATCAGCGGCAAGCCCAGGCTCACCAATTGCGCCACCAGGCGGCGCTTGGCGATTTCCACCATTCGCCAGCGCTCGGGGTTTTCCGGTACGCCAAGGTCGGGAATGGTCCGGTTCAGCCTGCACGCCACACACAGGGTAGCGGCGCCATGCGCAGGCAGCAGCCAGTTGCAGGCCGCCGAGGTATCGAGGTTGGCGCAACGCCGGAACAGCCCGGCTTGCGGATCGACGTCCAGCCGCCAGGTATCGGCCTCCGGCCCTGGCTGCAGCGACGACAAGCGACTCTGCTCAGGCTGATAACCCAAGGCCGCCGAACAGGCCAGGCACTGACTGTTGCGAAAGAACAGCGATTGCCCGCAACGACACCGCCAGACCTTGCTGTTGCGGCTGCCCTCACGGACAAAGGGTGCGGCGATACGGGAACTGAGCTGTTCGAAGAAGCGGTACATGGCGATCTCTCCCTGGGCGTGCCAAGACTAGATCATATGGACGAGATGATCGTTCCATCGCCTTCAGGGCGTTCCTGCCGGGGGAACGCCATTCCATGTAGCCGCTGCCGCAGGCTACGACAAGGTCCGCAGAACCTTCTGGCACCCGACAGAGCAACGCCCGCTGCGCGGTCGATCGCAGCCTTCGGCAGCGGCTACAGGGTTATACCGAGATGCCGTGCTGGCCGAGGAAGCTCACGAAGGTTTCTTCGTCCAGCACCTTGAGGCCCAGCTCGTTGGCCTTGGCCAGCTTGGAGCCGGCACCGGGACCGGCCACCACGCAGTGGGTCTTGGCCGAAACCGAGCCGGCAACCTTGGCGCCCAGGCTTTCCAGCTTGTCCTTGGCCACGTCGCGGCTCATCAGCTCCAGGGAGCCGGTGAGCACCCAGGTCTGGCCAGCCAGCGGCAGCCCTTCCACCACTTTCTTCTCGCTCCGCCAGTGCATGCCGAAGGCTTGCAGCTGCGCCTCGATGGCCAGTGCCCGCTCGGCGTTTTCCGCGATGTCGAAGAACTCGCGCACGGCCTTGGCCTGCTTCTCCGGCAGGGTCTGGCGCATGTCCAGCCAGTCCGCCTTGACCACACCGTCGAGGGTCGCGAACTTGTCCGCCAGTTTCTGCGCCGCACCCGGCCCCACCGATGGAATGTTCAGCTTGTCGAGCATGCCGCCCAGGGTGGTGCTGGCAGCGAACTCGGCGCCCAGATCGCCCTGATCCTGCAACTGCAGCCCGCACTGCTGCGGATCGAGCAGGGCACCGATCACCTGCTGGTTATGGCTGTCCTCGAAGAAGCTGTGAATCTCGTGAGCCACTTCCAGGCCGATATCCGGCAGGTAGGTCAGTACTTCCGGCAAGGCCTGCTGCACGCGCTCCAGCGAGGCCAGGGAGCGCGCCAGGACCTTGGCTGTCTCCTCGCCCACATCGGGAATGCCCAGGGCGTAGATGAAACGCGCCAGGCCCGGTTTCTTGCTGTCTTCGATGGCCTTGAGCAGCTTGTTGCTGGAGACTTCGGCGAAGCCTTCCAGATCGATGATCTGTTCGTACTTGAGCTTGTAGAGATCGGCCGGCGAACCAATGAGCTTTTCGTCCACCAGCTGTTCAATGGTCTTGTCGCCCAACCCTTCGATATCCATCGCCCGACGGGAAACGAAGTGGATGATCGCCTGCTTGAGCTGCGCGCCACAGGCCAGGCGACCGACACAGCGGTACACCGCACCTTCGCTGATGGTTTCCTTGCCCTTGCTGCGCTTGATCAACTGCGTGCGCTCGACATGGGAGCCGCACACCGGGCAGGTCTGCGGGATATGCACCTTGCGCGCATTTTCCGGACGACGCTCGACGACCACCTGCACCACTTGCGGAATCACATCGCCCGCACGACGGATGATCACGGTGTCGCCGATCATCAGGCCCAGGCGCGCCACTTCGTCCATGTTGTGCAGGGTCGCATTGGAGACGGTGACACCCGCCACCTTGACCGGTTTCAGACGGGCCACCGGGGTCACCGCGCCGGTGCGGCCAACCTGGAATTCCACGTCCAGCAGCTCGGTCAGCTCTTCCATCGCCGGGAATTTATGAGCGATCGCCCAGCGCGGCTCGCGAGCCCGGAAGCCCAGCTCGCGCTGCGAGGCAATGCTGTTGACCTTGAACACCACGCCGTCGATTTCATAAGGCAAGCCATTACGGCGCTCGCCGATATCGCGGTAGTAATCCAGGCATTCGTCGATCCCCTTGGCCAGTTTCAGCTCGCGACTGACGGGCATACCCCAGTGCTTGAGCTGCTCCAGATTGCCGATATGGGTATCAGCGATATCCGCAGTGACCTGGCCGATCCCGTAGCAGCAGAATTCCAGCGGGCGACTGGCGGTGATCTTCGAGTCCAGCTGGCGCAAGCTGCCGGCCGCGGCGTTCCGTGGGTTGGCGAAGGTCTTGCCGCCAACTTCCAGCTGCGCGGCATTGAGCCGCTCGAAACCGGCCTTGGACATGTACACCTCGCCGCGCACCTCCAGGGTCGCCGGCCAGCCGCTGCCGTGCAGCTTCAGGGGGATGTTGCGCACGGTGCGCACATTGACGCTGATGTCTTCGCCAGTGGTGCCGTCGCCGCGGGTCGCGCCGCGCACCAGCACGCCGTCCAGATACAGCAGGCTGACCGCCAGGCCATCGAGCTTCGGCTCGCAGCTGTATTCCACCGCCGCCCCGCCACCGAACAGATCGCCCACCGGCAGGTCGAGCCCCTCGGTCACCCGGCGATCGAACTCGCGCATGTCGGTTTCTTCGAAGGCGTTGCCCAGGCTGAGCATGGGGATTTCGTGGCGCACCTGAGTGAAGGCCGAGAGCGCCGCGCTGCCGACGCGCTGGGTGGGCGAATCGCTGCTGACCAACTCCGGGTGTTCGGCTTCCAGTGCCTTGAGCTCATGGAACAGGCGATCGTATTCGGCGTCGGGAATACTTGGCTCGTCGAGTACGTGGTAGCGGTAGTTGTGCTGATCCAACTCAGCGCGCAGCTCAAGAATGCGGGTTTCGACGGCGGTCATGATGTTCTCTCAAAAAGCAAAAGAGCAGCCTAGGCTGCTCAATATTTGTCTGGAGGGTCTTGCGACCCTGTCGCGAGCCCGCTCCGGCAGGCCAAGGGTTATCCGGAGCGGCTGGCTCGCGAAGCGCTCAGCGCTTCTGGGTCAGGGCGCGACGTTCGAATTCGACGATGCGCTGACGGTAGTGCTCGATGGTCTGGGCGGTCAGCACGCTGCGCTGGTCATCCTTCAGCTCGCCATTGAGTTCCTGGGACAGCTTGCGCGCCGCGGCCACCATCACGTCGAAAGCCTGCTTCGGATGACGCGGGCCTGGCAGGCCGAGGAAGAAGCTCACCGCCGGGGTGCTGAAGTGGTCGATGTCGTCCAGGTCGAATACGCCCGGCTTGACCGCGTTGGCCATGGAGAACAGCACTTCGCCATTGCCGGCCATGCTTTCGTGACGGTGGAAAATATCCATCTCGCCAAAACGCAGGCCGCTTTCCAGGATGTTCTGCAACAGCGCCGGACCCTTGAAGCCGCCGGCATCACGGCAGATCACGCTGATCACCAGCACTTCTTCGGCTTGCGGCTGGTCCTTGTCGGCGTAACCGGAAGCCTTGGTTTCATCCGGGAAGTCGTCGTCACGGCTGCTGAAGCTCGGGCCGCCGTCCAGATCCAGGTTGAGGTTCAGGTCGCCCTGCTGTGGCTCGCTGGCACGCTTGCCACGCTTGGAGCCAGATTCGCGCGGTTCGCGCGCCGGCGCGCTCATCGACGGCAGGTCGTGCTCGTCGAGTTGCGGTTCCTTATGGGTATCCAGCACGCGAGGCGGGCCCAGCAGTTCGGCACTGCTGTCGTCGTCCGGCAGGTTGGACAGGCTACGATCCAGACGGAATTTCAACTTTCCCTTGCCGCCGCGCATACGGCGCCAGCCATCAAAAAGAATACCGGCAATGACAATGATGCCGATGACGATCAGCCACTCGCGCAGACCGATTTCCATGTAATCCCGTGCCTCTATGAAAAATGCTGAAAAATAAGAGGTTTAGCAAACTGCAAACCGCTTTAAAACGTGGCGCCAACTCTATGTTCTGACTGGCCTTTTGCCCACGTATAGGAAAAATTGACATTAAACTAGCACGACCAAAGACAACTTTACACCGTCTGTCGCAACGGCTTCATTCAATATGTCGATCAGCCAGTACTCGGCACAGGTAAAAACCTCTTACTTGTCACTTACATACCGGCTTTGGTCGCCCGGATATCAGGCGTCCACCATCGCCATCGCCTCCTCGACATCCACTGCTACCAGGCGCGAACAGCCGGGTTCGTGCATCGTCACGCCCATCAATTGATCGGCCATTTCCATGGCGATCTTGTTGTGGGTGATATAGATGAACTGCACCGTCTGCGACATCTCTTTAACCAGCCTTGCGTAGCGTCCAACGTTAGCGTCATCCAGCGGGGCGTCAACTTCGTCGAGCATGCAGAACGGCGCCGGGTTCAACTTGAAGATGGCAAATACCAGCGCCAGGGCCGTCAATGCTTTCTCACCACCGGACAACAAATGAATGGTGCTGTTCTTCTTCCCTGGCGGACGCGCCATGATCGTTACCCCTGTATCGAGTAGATCTTCGCCCGTCAGTTCCAAATAAGCGCTGCCGCCACCGAAAACTTTTGGAAAGAGCGCCTGCAAACCGCCGTTAATCTGATCAAAGGTATCCTTGAAACGATTACGGGTTTCCTTGTCGATCTTGCGAATCACGTTTTCCAGGGTTTCCAGGGCTTCCACCAGATCGGCGTCCTGGGCGTCCAGATAACGTTTGCGTTCGGACTGCTGCTGGTACTCATCGATGGCCGCGAGGTTGATCGCCCCCAGGCGCAGGATGCGCGCGGCAATCCGCTCGAGTTCTTCCTCGGCCTCTTTCTCGCTGGCCTGCGCGGTCAGCGTGGCGAGCACGCCCTGCAAGTCGTAGCCGTCTTCCAGCAACTGGTCCTGCAAGGTCTTGCGACGCACGCTCAGGGCCTGCCATTCCATGCGCTGCTGTTCGAGCTGGCCACGGATCAACTGCGATTGCTGCTCGGCCTGGGTCCGACGTTTTTCCGCGTCGCGCAATTCGCGGTCGGCATCTTCCATGGCGATCTGCGCGCTCTTGAGCTCGACGTCGACAGTCATGCGTTTTTCCAGCAACTCCTCGAGCTTCAGGCGCAGTTCTTCCAACGGCGCGGCGCCCTCCTCCAGGTTCAGGCTGAGCTGTTCGCGCTTCTCCGTCAGGCGCTCCGATTGCAGCTCCAGGCGCTCCAGGGCCTGGCGGGTGGAATCGTGCTGGGCCTTGAGCGACCCCAGGCGCACCGCCAACTGATGAGCATGATCCTTGTGCTGGCGCGCCTCCTGGCGCACCCGGTCCAGGCGCTCGCGCAAACTGTCGCGCTGGGCCAGCAGCAATTCGCGCTGCTCGGTGTCCAGGGCCATGCTGTCGAGGGCTTCCTGCAACTGCAGACGGGCTTCGCCCACTTGCTCGTGTTCCACCGCGCGCTGCTCGCCCAGCTCCGCCACTTCCTCATCCAGGCGCGTGCGGCGCAGGGCCAACTGCTCGGCCTTGGCCTTGCCGGCGGAAAGCCTGGCTTTCAATTCACCCTGCTGACGGGCTTCGTCCTGCAACAGACGGCGCAGGTGTTCGCGACCGTTCTCTTGCTGGCGCTGTTGCGCACGCAGGTTCTGCAACCGGGTTTCCAGGTCTTCCACGCTGGCTTCGCGCTCGTCGCGCTCCAGGCTCAGTTGTTCGATTTCCTGGTTGCGCGCGAGCATGCCGCTTTCCGCTTCGCTGGCGCGGCGCACCCGCAGGAAATGCCGGCCGACCCAGAACCCGTCACGGCTGATCAGGCTCTCACCGGCCGACAGTTGGCCACGCAGGGCCAAGGCCTGTTCAAGGCTTTCCACCGGCTTGACCCGGCCCAGCCAGGGCGCCAGATCGACCTGGGCATCGACCTTGTCCAGCAGGCTGCCAGGCATCCGCACACCCTCGCCCGCCAGCTGGAGCAGGCGCAGGTCGCCCTGCTCGAAGCCGGCCAGGTCGAAGCCGGCAAAATCGTCGACCAGTACCGCTTGCAGGTCGGCGCCGAGCACGGTTTCCACCGCCAGCTCCCAACCGGCCTCGACCTTCAAGCCTTCGGCCAGCCGCGGACGCTCGGCCAACTGTTGCTCCTGCAGCCATTGCGCCGCGCCGGTCCCCGGATTGAGCGCCGCCTGCTGCAAAGCCTCCAGCGAGGCCAGACGACCATTGAGACGTTGCAATTCACCCTGAGCCTGCTGCTGGGCCTGGGTCGCCTGATGCAGCTCCTGGCGCAGTTGCTCCAGGCGCTCGACTTGAGCGTCTTCGCTGGCCTGCAAATCTTCCAGGGTCGCCTCGCTGGCCGCGAGTTGTTCATTGAGTTCGAGGATCGCCGCGTCTTCCGGGTCGGCGGCGAGCAACGCGCGCTCCTCCACCAGGCGCCGCTGGCGCTCGCCCAGGCGTTCCATACTGCCTTCGAGCTGCTGGATACGCGACTGCTGCACCTCAGCCTGACGCCGTGGCTCGGCGGATTTGAGGTTGAAACCGTCCCACTGCTCCTGCCAGCCGTGCATGGTGGTTTCGGCTTCTTCCAGCGCCGCGGCAGCCTCTTCGGCAGCGGCGCTGGTGACTTCCTGCTCGGGCTCGAGCATTTCCAGCTCTTCACCGAGGGTGGCGAGCAAGGTGCGGTCGTGGCCCAGGTGGGATTCGGTCTCCTGGCGTGCACGCTCGGCTTCGCGCAAGTCGTCCTGCAACTGGCGTAAACGCTGCTGGCCGTGCTGGATGCTCTGCTCGACCCGGGCGATATCGCCGCCGACCGAATAGAAGCGCCCCTGCACCAGATTGAAGCGCTCGGACAACTCATGGTGACCGTCGCGCAGGCGCTCGATGGCGGCGTCGGCATTGCGTTGCTCCGCCACCAGGGCTTCAAAGCCGACTTCCTGGTTGCCGATGATCGATTCGCGCTGGCCGACCTGCTCGTTAAGCTCCTGCCAGCGCAGTGCCGACAACTGAGCCTTGAGCTGACGCTCCTCGGCTTTGTATTCCTGGTACTTCTCGGCCGCCTGGGCCTGCCGGTGCAGGCGTTCGAGCTGGCGCTCCAGCTCTTCGCGCAGGTCGGTCAGGCGCGCCAGGTTTTCGTGGGTACGGCGGATGCGGTTTTCGGTTTCCCGGCGGCGCTCCTTGTACTTGGAAATCCCGGCGGCTTCTTCGATGAAGTTGCGCAGGTCTTCCGGCTTGGCTTCGATCAGCTTGGAGATCATGCCCTGCTCGATGATCGAGTAGCTGCGTGGCCCCAGGCCGGTGCCGAGGAAAATGTCGGTAATGTCGCGACGACGGCACTTGGCGCCGTTGAGGAAATAGCTGTTCTGGCTGTCGCGGGTGACCTTGCGGCGGATGGAGATCTCCGCGTAGGCCGCGTACTCGCCGACCAGGGTGCCGTCGGAGTTGTCGAAGACCAGCTCGATGCTGGCCTGGCTCACCGGCTTGCGGCTGGTGGAGCCGTTGAAGATGACGTCGGTCATCGACTCGCCGCGCAGGTTCTTGGCCGAGCTCTCGCCCATGACCCAGCGCACGGCGTCGATGATGTTCGACTTGCCGCAACCATTGGGCCCGACCACCGCCGCCATGTTACTGGGGAAGTTCACCGTGGTCGGGTCGACGAAGGACTTGAACCCCGCCAGCTTGATGCACTTGAGCCGCACGCTCAGGCAACCGTCAAGGCGGCGACTACCAGGTCGCAACTGCGCCGGGCATAGGCCGTCAGCACCAGGCGGATCGTCGGCAGGTCACGGGCCAGCACGGCGGCCAGCAGTTGCTCGAACAGGTCGAGGAATTCGCTCATTTCCGCCTTGCGCTGCTCCAGGGCCAGGAAATAGGCACGGCTCATCGCCGGCTGCAGGTTCTCGACGGTTTCCTGCAGGTACGGGTTGTCGGCGAACGGGTAGGCGGCGCGCATCACATTGAAGCTGTCTTCGACGAAACTGCGGATGTCCTGGCGCTCGTAGGCGGCGATCAATCGCTGCTGGATCTGCAGGAACGGCGCCATGTCGGCCTGCAGTTCCCAGCCATTGGCCACCGAGTTGCCCAGCAGGATGTACAGCTCGCTCATCAGAGTGCACAGGCTCCGCACCTTGTGCGGGGTGAGTTCGGTCACATGGGCGCCACGACGCGGCAGGATGGCGATCAGGTGACGGCGTTCGAGGATCAGCAGGGCCTCGCGGACCGAGCCGCGGCTGACGTTGAGGGCCAGCGTGACCTTCTGTTCCTGAATGCGCTCCCCAGGCTTGAGCTCGCCGCGAATGATGCGTTCGGCGAGGTGGTGAGCGATTTGCTCGGCGAGGCTGTCCGGCGCCTTGAACGTCATGGTTTTCCTTCAAACTCTCAGATCGGTACAAGCGGCGCAGTGTAGCGCAATTGCTACCTCATGGCGGAGTGCCCAAGGGCCTGAATTTGGCACGGAATAAGCAAAAAGCACTGCGGCCCGGGAGGGTCAATACTGTTTGAAAGCGCATGTTGATCGGCAAAAAATGATTTCCTGACCCTTAAGTCAGAAAATCATTGACCGAAAAGTCAGACATGACTAAATTCGGCCCCAGTCGGTTAACAACAATAATGAGTCTGCGAGGCCTTCCGTGATCCAGTTTTTACTCAACCAGGAACTCCGTAGCGAGCACACCCTGGACCCGAATCTGACGGTGCTCAATTATCTGCGCGAGCATCTGGGCAAGCCCGGCACCAAGGAAGGCTGCGCCAGTGGCGACTGTGGCGCCTGCACCGTGGTGGTCGGCGAATTGCAGACCGACGACACGGGAGCGGAGCACATCCGTTATCGCAGCCTCAACTCGTGCCTGACCTTCGTCTCGTCGCTGCACGGCAAACAGCTGATCAGCGTCGAAGACCTCAAGCACCAGGGCCAGTTGCACAGCGTGCAGAAAGCCATGGTCGAGTGCCACGGCTCGCAGTGCGGCTTCTGTACGCCGGGCTTCGTCATGTCGCTGTTCGCCCTGCAGAAGAACTCCGAACAACCCGACGCGCACAAGGCCCACGAAGCCTTGGCCGGCAACCTGTGCCGCTGCACCGGCTACCGCCCGATCCTCGCCGCCGCCGAGCAGGCCTGCTGCGGCAAACAGCCGGACCAGTTCGACGCCCGCGAAGCCGAGACCATCGCCCGCCTGAAAGCCATCGCCCCCAGCGACACCGGCGAACTGAACAGTGGCGACAAACGCTGCCTGGTACCGCTGACCGTATCCGACCTGGCCGACCTGTATGACGCCTACCCGCAAGCTCGGTTGCTGGCCGGCGGCACCGACCTTGCGCTGGAGGTCACGCAGTTCCACCGCCCGCTGCCGGTGATGATCTACGTCGGCAACGTCGCCGAAATGAAACGCGTCGAGCGCTTCGACGACCGCCTGGAAATCGGCGCCGCCACCGCCCTCTCCGATTGCTACGACGCCCTCAAGGCCGAATACCCGGACTTCGGCGAACTGCTGCAACGCTTCGCCTCGTTGCAGATCCGCAACCAGGGCACCCTGGGCGGCAACATCGGCAACGCTTCGCCCATCGGCGACTCACCGCCCTTGCTGATCGCCCTGGGCGCGCAGATCGTCCTGTGCAAGGGCAACACCCGCCGCTCCCTGGCCCTGGAAGACTATTTCATCGACTACCGCGTCACCGCGCGCCAGGAAAGCGAGTTCATCGAGAAGATCATCGTGCCGCGGGCCAGCGCCCAGCAGCTGTTCCGCGCCTACAAGGTGTCCAAGCGCCTGGACGACGATATTTCCGCGGTCTGCGCGGCCTTCAACCTGCGTATCGAGAACGGCGTGATCGCCGACGCCCGCGTGGCCTTCGGTGGCATGGCCGCCACCCCGAAACGCGCCAAGCACTGTGAGGCCGCGCTGCTCGGCGCACCGTGGAGCGAGACCACCGTCGAACGTGCCTGCGCCGCCCTGGGCGAAGACTTCACCCCGCTTTCGGACTTCCGCGCCAGCAAGGAATACCGCCTGCTCAGCGCCCAGAACCTGCTGCGCAAATACTTTATCGAACTGCAAACACCGCACATCGAAACCCGGGTGACCGCTTATGTCTAATCATCACAAAGTCGAGAAGACTCAAGCCGAACTGAGCGCCCTGTTTCAACAGGACCTGGCCACCGGCGTCGGGCGCAGCGTCAAGCACGACAGTGCCGCCAAGCATGTATCCGGCGAAGCGGTGTATATCGATGACCGGCTGGAATTCCCCAACCAGCTGCATGTGTATGCGCGCCTCTCGGACCGTGCCCACGCCAAGATCCTCAGCATCGACACCGCGCCCTGCTACGCCTTCGAAGGCGTGCGTATCGTCATCACCCACAAGGACATTCCGGGACTGAAAGACATCGGCCCGCTGCTGCCCGGCGACCCGCTGCTGGCCATCGACGACGTGCAGTTCGTCGGCCAGCCGGTGCTGGCCGTGGCCGCCCGCGACCTGGAGACCGCGCGCCAGGCGGCCATGGCCGCGGTCATCGAATACGAGGACCTGGAGCCAGTCCTGGACGTGGTCGAAGCCCTGCGCAAACGTCACTTCGTCCTCGACAGCCACACCCACCAGCGCGGCGACTCGGCCAAAGCCTTGGCCAGCGCCGAGCATCGCCTGCAGGGCACGCTGCACATCGGCGGCCAGGAACACTTCTACCTGGAGACCCAGATTTCCTCGGTGATGCCCACCGAAGACGGCGGCATGATCGTCTACTGCTCGACCCAGAACCCCACCGAGGTGCAGAAGCTGGTGGCCGAGGTGCTGGACGTGTCGATGAACAAGATCGTGGTCGACATGCGCCGCATGGGCGGTGGTTTCGGCGGCAAGGAAACCCAGGCCGCCAGCCCGGCATGCCTGTGCGCGGTGATCGCGCACCTCACCGGCCAGCCAACCAAGATGCGCCTGCCGCGGGTCGAAGACATGCTGATGACCGGCAAGCGCCACCCCTTCTATATCGAGTACGACGTCGGCTTCGACAGCACCGGGCGCCTGCATGGCATCCAGCTGGAGCTGGCCGGCAACTGCGGTTGCTCGCCGGACCTGTCGGCCTCGATCGTCGACCGGGCGATGTTCCACGCCGACAACTCGTACTACCTGGGCGACGCCACCATCAACGGCCATCGCTGCAAGACCAACACCGCGTCGAACACCGCCTACCGTGGTTTCGGCGGCCCGCAAGGCATGGTCGCCATCGAGGAAGTGATGGACGCCATCGCCCGCCATCTCGCCCTCGACCCGCTGGCAGTACGCAAAGCCAACTACTACGGCAAGACCGAACGCAACGTCACCCACTACTACCAGACCGTCGAGCACAACATGCTCGAAGAAATGACCGCAGAACTGGAAGCCAGCAGCCAGTACGCCGAGCGCCGCGAAGCGATCCGCCGCTACAACGCCGGCAGCCCGATCCTGAAAAAAGGTCTGGCGCTGACCCCGGTGAAATTCGGTATTTCCTTCACCGCCAGCTTCCTCAACCAGGCCGGCGCACTGGTGCACGTCTATACCGACGGCAGCATCCACCTCAACCACGGCGGCACGGAAATGGGCCAAGGCCTGAACACCAAGGTGGCGCAGGTGGTGGCCGAGGTGTTCCAGGTGGAGATCGACCGGGTGCAGATCACCGCGACCAACACCGACAAGGTGCCCAACACCTCGCCGACCGCCGCCTCCAGCGGTGCCGACCTGAACGGCAAGGCGGCGCAGAACGCAGCGGAAATCATCAAGAAACGCCTGGTGGAGTTTGCCGCCCGGCAGTACAAAGTCAGCGAGGAAGATGTGGAATTCCACAACGGCCATGTGCGGGTCCGCGACCAGATCCTGAGTTTCGAGGAGCTGATCCAGCAGGCCTATTTCGCCCAGGTCTCGCTGTCCAGCACCGGCTTCTACAAGACCCCGAAAATCTACTACGACCGTGCCCAGGCCCGTGGCCGGCCGTTCTACTACTACGCCTACGGCGCCGCCTGCGCCGAGGTGATAGTCGACACCCTGACCGGCGAGTACAAGATGCTGCGCACCGACATCCTGCATGACGTCGGCGCCTCGCTGAACCCGGCCATCGACATCGGCCAGGTGGAAGGTGGCTTCATCCAGGGCATGGGCTGGCTGACCATGGAAGAGCTGGTGTGGAACGCCAAGGGCAAGCTGATGACCAACGGCCCGGCCAGCTACAAGATTCCGGCAGTGGCCGACATGCCGCTGGACCTGCGGGTCAAGCTGGTGGAAAACCGCAAGAACCCGGAAGACACGGTGTTCCATTCCAAGGCCGTGGGCGAACCGCCGTTCATGCTCGGCATCGCCGCCTGGTGCGCGATCAAGGACGCCGTGGCCAGCCTCGGCGATTACCGGCACCAGCCGAAGATCGACGCACCGGCCACGCCGGAGCGGGTGTTGTGGGGCTGCGAGCAGATGCGCCAGCTGAAGGTGACGAAGGCCGTCGAGGCCGAGTCTGAACTGGCTCCGCTCTAGAACGAGGTGCGCCTATCGCGGGCAAGCCTCGCTCCTACAGACCCGTGCAGATCGGTAGGAGCGAGGCTTGCCCGCGATGAGGGCCGAACAGACAACAGCGATGTTGAGGTGAAACATGTACAACTGGATCAGCGCCCTCGCCGACCTGCAAACCCGCGGTGAACCCTGCGTGCTGGTGACCATCATCGAAGAGCTGGGTTCGACGCCACGCAATGCCGGCTCGAAAATGGTCATCAGCGCCACCCAGAGCTTCGACACCATCGGCGGCGGCCACCTGGAATACAAGGCCATGCAAATCGCCCGCGAGATGCTCGCCAGCGGCAAGCAGGATACCCACCTGGAGCGCTTCAGCCTGGGCGCCAGCCTCGGCCAGTGCTGCGGTGGGGTAACGGTGTTGCTGTTCGAACCCATGGGTCAGATCCAGGCGCAGATCGCGGTCTTCGGCGCCGGCCATGTCGGCCGCGCCCTGGTGCCGCTGCTCGCCAGCCTGCCGTGCAAGGTGCGCTGGATCGACTCGCGGGAACAGGAATTCCCTGAGCAGATCCCCCAGGGCGTGCGCAAGATCGTCAGCGAAGAGCCCGTCGATGAAATCGATGACCTGCCTGCTGGCAGCTATTGCATCGTCATGACCCACAATCACCAGCTCGACCTGGAGCTCACCGCCGCGATCCTCAAGCGCAACGACTTCGCCTACTTCGGCCTGATCGGCTCGAAGACCAAACGGGTGAAGTTCGAACACCGCCTGCGCGAGCGCGGCTTCGACAGCGGCGTGCTGCAACGCATGCGCTGCCCAATGGGGCTCGGCGAAGTCAAAGGCAAGTTGCCTGTGGAAATCGCCATCTCCATCGCCGGCGAAATCATCGCCACCTATAACGCCAATTTCGGCCAGCACAGTGCCCGCGCCGAACCCATTGCCAAGCTGCTGCCGGCCTCGCGCCGCAGCCATGCCACTCATTAAAAAGCCACGAACCGAGACTGCCTCATGCCTCTGACTCGCAAAGCCTACCGTGCCGCCATCCTGCACAGCATCGCCGACCCCGCCGAGGTCGGCATCGAAGCCTCCTACGAGTATTTCGAGGATGGCCTGCTGGTGGTCGACAACGGCCAGATCAGCGCCCTCGGCCACGCCAGCGAATTGCTCGCCAGCCTGCCCGCCGATATCGAGATCACTCACTACAAGGATGCGCTGATCACCCCAGGCTTTATCGACACCCATATCCACCTGCCGCAGACCGGCATGGTCGGTGCCTATGGCGAGCAGTTGCTGGACTGGCTCAACACCTACACCTTCCCTTGCGAAAGCCAGTTCGCCGACCAGGCCCATGCCGAAGAAGTGGCGGGAATTTTCATCAAGGAACTGCTGCGCAACGGCACCACCACCGCCCTGGTCTTCGGCAGCGTGCATCCGCAATCGGTGAATGCCTTTTTCGAAGCGGCCGAGAAGCTCGACCTGCGGATGATCGCCGGCAAGGTGATGATGGACCGCAACGCCCCCGACTACCTGACCGACACCGCCGAATCCAGCTACCTGGAAAGCAAGGCGCTGATCGAGCGCTGGCACGGCAAGGGCCGCCTGCACTACGCGGTGACGCCGCGTTTCGCCCCGACCAGCACCCCGGAACAACTGACCCTGGCCGGGCAACTGCTCAGTGAATACCCCGACCTGTACATGCAGACCCATATCAGCGAGAACCTGCAGGAAGTCGAATGGGTCAAGGAGCTGTTCCCCGAGCGCAAGGGCTACCTGGATGTGTACGACCACTACCAGTTGCTGGGCGAGCGCTCGGTGTTCGCCCACGGCGTGCACCTGTGCGACGACGAATGCGTGCGCCTGGCGCAGACCGGTTCGGCCGTGGCCTTCTGCCCGACCTCGAACCTGTTCCTTGGCAGCGGCCTGTTCAACCTGCCGATGGCCGAGAAGCACAAGCTGAATGTCGGCCTGGGCACTGACGTCGGCGGCGGCACCAGCTTCTCACTGCTGCAGACCCTGAACGAAGCCTACAAGGTCATGCAGTTGCAGGGCGCGCGCCTGAGTCCGTTCAAGTCGCTGTACCTGGCCACCCTCGGCGGCGCGCGCGCACTGCGCCTGGAAGAGCGGATCGGCACCCTGCAGCCAGGCACCGACGCCGACTTCCTGGTGCTCGACTACAACGCCACGCCACTGCTGAGCTATCGCCTGAAACAATCCAAGAGCATCGCCGAGACGCTGTTCGTGCTGATGACCCTGGGCGATGACCGCACCGTGGCGCAGACCTATGCCGCGGGTAATCTGGTGCACCAGCGCTAAGTTGTTCCAGGCATAAAAAATCCCCCGTGATCGTTGGATTCCGGGGGATTTTTTTGTGCCTTTCAGGCCGTCATCGCGGGCAAGCCTCGCTCCTACGCGAACGTCGCAATCCGTAGGAGCGAGGTTTGCCCGCGAAGGGCCCGCGGCAATGTCTCAGAGCTTGGCGGGAGAGCGGCCCGGCTTCTTGGTTTGCAGCAGGTGCGAGAACACCGCATGCAGGTCGTCCGAGGCGCTTTCTTCGTCGAGGTTGAGCTTGCTGTCGATGTGATCCATGTGATGCATCATCAGGGTCACCGCCAGCTCCGCGTCGCGGGCCTCGATGGCGTCGATCAACTGGGTGTGCTCATCGTAGGAACAGTGCGAACGGTTGCCGCTTTCGTACTGGGCGATGATCAGCGAGGTCTGCGACACCAGGCTGCGCTGGAAGCTGATCAGCGGGGCATTCTTCGCCGCCTCGGCAAGTTTGAGGTGGAACTCGCCCGACAAGCGGATACCGGCGCCGCGATCGCCGCGGGAAAAACTGTCGCGCTCGTCGTTGACCATCTGCCGCAGCTCGGCAAGCTGTTCGGCCGTGGCGTGCTGCACCGCCAGCTCGGTGATCGCCCGCTCCACCAGCCGGCGCGCCATGAACACCTGGCGGGCTTCCTCGACACTCGGGCTGGCCACGACCGCGCCGCGATTGGGCCGCAGCAGCACCACGCCTTCATGGGCCAGGCGCGACAGCGCACGACGAATGATGGTACGGCTGACCCCGAAAATTTCCCCCAGCGCCTCTTCGCTCAACTTGGTGCCGGGCGCCAGGCGCTGTTCGAGGATGGCCTCGAAGATATGCGCGTAGACAATATCGTCCTGGGTCCCGCTGCGACCGGCCTTGCCTGCTCGCGGTTGTTTCTTGAGGGGTTGCAACTGTTCGTTCATGGGCACTCGAGTCGGGAGAACTGCGGCGAATTGACCGTGACTGTAATACGGCACAGTGGGTCGCTGACAAGTATCGCGTAAAAACAATGGCACATTGTACACAACCCATAGGGTTTATTCGCAATAACTGTATGGTCCACGGGCTGTCGCAACGACTGTACGGCCATTTGCCGCCCTGGCTGTATTGCAATGAATGGTTACTTTTACGTTTAGGCTTGGCCCCTATTTTCGTCACCCAAGGCCCCTGCGCCGGGCTTTCGGGCGACAGATATCTTCATCAGAACAAGGAACAGTGCTCCATGTCCGACGCCTCCCTCGCGCCATTACGCCCCCTGGCCGATACTTCGCCCTCGGCCGTAGTCGCCGGCTTCATCGCCATGATGACCGGCTACACCAGCTCCCTGGTGCTGATGTTCCAGGCCGGACAGGCCGCCGGGCTGACCAGCGGGCAGATTTCCTCGTGGATCTGGGCCATCTCCATCGGCATGGCCATCTGCAGCATCGGCCTGTCCCTGCGCTACCGCACTCCGATCACCGTCGCCTGGTCGACCCCCGGCGCCGCGCTGCTGATCACCAGCCTGTCCGGGGTGAGCTACGGCGAAGCCATCGGCGCCTATATCACCTGCGCGGTGCTGGTGACCATCTGCGGCCTGACCGGCAGCTTCGAACGCCTGGTCAAGCGCATCCCGGCCTCCCTCGCCGCGGCACTGCTGGCGGGCATCCTGTTCAAGATCGGCAGCGAGATCTTCGTCGCCGTGCAGCACCGCACCGGCCTGGTGCTGGGCATGTTCTTCAGCTACCTGCTGGTCAAGCGCCTGTCGCCACGCTATGCGGTGCTCGCCGCGCTGCTGATCGGCACTGCATTGGCCGGGGTGATGGGCCTGCTGGACTTCAGCCAATTCCACCTGGAAGTCGCCACGCCGGTGTGGACCACCCCGCACTTCTCCCTGGCGGCGACCATCAGCATCGGCATCCCGCTGTTCGTGGTGGCCATGACCTCGCAGAACATGCCCGGGGTCGCCGTGCTACGCGCCGACGGCTACAACGTCCCGGCATCGCCGCTGGTCACCACCACCGGCATCGCCTCCCTGCTGCTGGCGCCGTTCGGCTCCCACGGCATCAACCTGGCGGCCATCAGCGCGGCGATCTGCACCGGCCCCCATGCCCACGAGGACCGCAACAAGCGCTACACCGCGGCGGTCTGGTGCGGGATTTTCTACGGCATCGCCGGGGTCTTCGGCGCCACGCTGGCGGCGCTGTTCGCGGCCCTGCCCAAGGAGCTGGTGCTGTCGATCGCCGCGCTGGCGCTGTTCGGCTCGATCATCAACGGCCTGAGCATCGCCATGAGCCAGGTGAAGGAACGCGAGGCGGCGCTAATCACCTTTATGGTGACCGCCTCGGGCCTGACCCTGTTCTCCGTCGGCTCGGCGTTCTGGGGAATCGTGGCCGGCGTGCTGACCCTCGCGATCCTGAACTGGAACAACGAATAAGCCTGTAGCCGCCCACACGAAATCCCGGGAAACAGGCCCGAGGCATATAAAGGTTCTGCGGGGGAAATAAATAGAGAAGGCTGTACCGCGACAGCCGTGAGTCGGCGGCCCGGACGGGCCACCGACTCAGCCCATCAGGCTACCGGATTGATCGAGTTTTCCGGGTACCAGACGTCCAGCAGCGGGCTGACTTCAACGCTGGTCAGCTCGGTGCGGGCCTTGAGCCAGGCTTCGACCTTGGCACGTTGCTCTTCGCTGACCGAACCGCGTTTGCTCAGGCAAACCAGGCCGAAGTCATCGCCACCAACATAGCCGAGGCCGTTGGCTTCCATCGCTTCTTTCAGGAACGCGTCGAGGAAAGCGTCAATAGCCTCTTCGGCCAGATCTTCTTTGAAATCCAGGTTCAGCTCAAAACCCAGCTCCTGAAATTCATCTACGCACAGTTTTTTGCGCAGACGGCGGGAACGGTTAGTGGCCATGGAACAATCCTCATAAGTAATAACGGGCGGCACTTTACCAGTTTAAGCAACCGATTGCCTGACTCTATGAGGGCCTTGGCCTGCCATTGGGAAAAAAATAGCGCATTAGCCCGCCGCGGCACGGCACAAGCCGCTATACCTTGGGGCATAATGCCGACACTTTCGTGACCACTGAGGGAATTTATCGTCATGCCCTCGTCTTTTCTCCCCTCGGCTGTAGGGTTTTACTTCACATGATCAAATCTTTGCGTCCACTTTTTCTTGCCGGTCTTCTTCTGCCCCTGGCCATTTCCGTTTCCGCCGCCCCCGTCAACACCACCCTTTCGCCCAAGGTTCAACAGGCCCTCAAGGCCAGCAAACTGCAAGACAACGCCCTGTCGCTGGTGATGATCCCGCTCAGTGGCCCGGGCACGGCCACCGTTTACAACGCCGATGTGTCGGTCAACCCGGCCTCGACCATGAAACTGGTTACCACCTACGCCGCCCTGGAAATGCTCGGCCCGACCCACCAGTGGAAAACCGAGTTCTACACCGACGGCACCCTGAGCGGCGGCATCCTCAATGGCAACCTGTACCTCAAGGGCGGCGGCGATCCCAAGCTGAACATGGAAAAACTCTGGTTGCTGATGCGCGACCTGCGGGCCAACGGCGTGCAGCAAGTGACCGGCGACCTGGTGCTGGACCGCAACTTCTTCGTGCAGCCGCAGCTGCCGCAGTTCAACGACGACGGTAACGACGAGAACAAGCCGTTCCTGGTCAAGCCCGATGCCCTGCTGGTTAACCTCAAGGCCCTGCGCTTCGTGGCGCGCAACGATTCGGGCAAGGTGCTGATTTCCGTCGAGCCGCCGATTGCCAGCATTCGCATCGACAACCAGGTCAAGGCCATCGGCGGCAAACAGTGCACCGGCAACGTGCGCTACAACCCGGTCCCCCAGGCGGACGGCAGCGTCACCGTGACCGTCAACGGCCAGTTGGGCGACGGTTGCAGTTCGCAGACCTACCTGTCGCTGCTCGACCACGCGACCTACACCGCCGGCGCCGTACGCGCCATCTGGAAGGAACTGGGCGGCAGCATCCAGGGCAAGGACCGCCTGGCCGCCGTGCCATCTAGCGCCAAAGTGCTGGCCCGGGCCTTCTCGCCGGACCTGGCGGAAATCATCCGCGACATCAACAAATACAGTAACAACACCATGGCCCAGCAACTGTTCCTCAGCCTCGGCGCGCAATACCGCACCGAAGCCGATGGCGACGATGCCAAGGCGGCGCAACGGGTGGTGCGTCAGTGGCTGGCGAAGAAAGGCATCACCGCGCCGCACCTGGTGATGGAGAACGGTTCGGGCCTGTCCCGTGCCGAACGGGTCAGCGCCCGCGAAATGGCCTCCATGCTGCAAGCGGCCTGGAGAAGCCCGTACTCGGCGGAGTTCATCAGTTCGATGCCGATCGCCGGCATGGACGGCACCATGCGCAAGCGCCTGAAGCGCACCGCGATGTCCGGTGAAGCCCACGTGAAGACCGGGACCCTGAACACCGTCCGCGCCATCGCCGGCTACAGCCGTGACAGCAACGGCAACACCTGGGCCGTGGTAGCGATTCTCAACGATCCGAAGCCCTGGGGCGCGTCCTCGGTGCTCGATCAAGTGCTGCTGGATCTGTACCGCCAGCCGAAACTGGCAGACACCGCTTCGACCCTGTAAGCCGTCATTCAGGTGGCGCGAGGGCAACCTCGCGTCACCCCACTTCTGCGCCCCTGCCTACCCCATCTCGGCCTCGACCCGGTCGCGCCCAGCCTGCTTGGCCGCATAGACCCCGGAATCCGCCCGCAGCAACAGCCCGTCGGCCCCTTCGTGCTCCCGCCAGCTGGCGATGCCGAAACTGGCCGTGACAATGCCCACGCCATCGATCGGCGAGCTGCGCAGCCCGCGCCACAGCTCCTCGGCCAGGACATAGGCTTGCTGGCCATCGGTGTCCGGGCACAGCACCATGAACTCTTCGCCGCCCAGCCGGCAAAACACATCCGTGCGCCGCAGACGAAGGCCGATGCGCTCACAGACACCGCGCAGCACCATGTCGCCGATGGCATGCCCGTACTGGTCGTTGATCCGCTTGAAGTGGTCGATATCCAGCATGATCACCGCCAGGCTGCCCACCCCGCGCTCGACCCGCGCCATTTCCATCTGCAGGCGCTCCTGGAAATAGCGGCGGTTGTGGATACCGGTCAGCGAGTCGGTGACCGACAGGGCCCGCAACTCTTCCTCAACCCGCTTGAGGTCGGAGATGTCCGACAGATAGCCATGCCACAGCACCCCGCCCCCTGCCAGCTTTTCCGGGGTCGCTTCACCGCGTATCCAGCGCAGGCCGCGCTGTGGCAACTGCACCCGATATTCCTCGCGCCAGGGGCTGAGTTTTTTCGCCGAGGTCCAGATCGAGCCGCGCACCCGGGCCGCATCGTCCGGATGAATACGCTCGAACACCGGGTTGGCATCGCGCTGCAACTGCTGTGGATCGATCTCGTAGATATCGCGGATGCCGTCACTGACGTAGCTGAAGCTGGAATGGCCTTCGGTATCTACCTGGAACTGATAGATGGCGCCCGGTACATGGGCGCTGAGTTTCTTCAGCAGGCGATCGCGGGCCGCCAGCGCCTCGTGGACCCGCTTGCGTTCGGTGATGTCGATACAAATCGCCAGGTGCCCGACCCATAAACCGTGATCGTCCAGGACCGGGGTGGCCAGCATATTCACCACCAGATGGCTGCCATCGCGGCGCATCAGGGTCCACTCGCGGGTTGCCTCGCCCCGCTCTTCGGAACCGTCCACCAGCATCGCCTGGCACATCGGGATCTGCCGGCCGTAACGCTGGCTCAGGGCTTGCGCGCGCGCATTCAGCTCCGCGGGCAGGTGCAGGCTTTCCAGGGTCAAGTGGCCCACCACCTCGGCGCTGTTGTAACCGAGCATATGTTCGGCGCCGGCATTGAAGGTGCTGATCACGCCCCGCAGGTCGGTGGCGATGATCGCCACCTGGGTCGCCGCATTGAGCACGCTGCGCAGCTGTCCGTGGGTGCCACGCAACTCCTGCTCCCTGGCCCGCAGCTCCCCGGTGCGCTGCTCCACCAACCGCAGCGCGCGCTGCCGCTGGCTGACCAGGACATACAGCAAGGCACTGAGCAGCAGGCTCAGCAGCGTGCCCAGGACCACCTGGCTGGACACCGAAGAATGGTTGGCCTGGAGGAACACCGCGCTGGGGCGGATGTTCACCTGGTAATCATGATCGGCCAGGCTCAGCACCCGGCTCACCGCCAGTGGGCTGTCCCCCGGGCCGTTGCTCGATTCATAGAGTTTGCCGTACGACTCGGCGGTCGACAGGTCGATGATCTGCACGAACAGGTTGTCCTGACTCTGCTCGGGCAGACCATCGACCACCAGCTGGCGCATGCTGATCACCGCGATCACATAACCGTAAGGCTCGGGGGTCGACATGGCCACATCGGCACGCAGGCTGACGGGAGTCGCGAGGATGATGCCGCGCGCGTAGGAAGGCTCGACTCCGACCAAGCGCACCGGCTGCGAAACCGCCACGCCGCCGCGCCGCCGCGCCCGCTCGAGAGTGTCGCGGCGCATTGGCTGGGCCAGCAGGTCGAACCCCAGGGGCGAGCCCAGCGGGCTTTGGGTCTGACTGTAGAGCACCGGTATGTACTCATCGCGCTCGGCGGCTCGCTGCAGCTTGCCTTCGGCATTCAGGTCGGCAATGAAATAATCCGGCGCCCCCTGTTCCTGCGCCATGCGCTCGAACAGCGCACGCTCGGCACCGCTGACGCGCGGCGCCCAGGCGTAGGCTTGGGTGCGATGCAAGAGCGGTTGGGTGTAGCCGTCGAAATCCTGGCGCGAGACCGCGCCGGAATTGATGAAGAAGCGCTTGAGACCATCCAGGCGCTGCTCCTGATCTTCGAAGCGCTCTTCGATGCGGCTATAACGTTCGCTGGCCAGCAGCTGGAAGCGTTGGCGCAACTGCTGCTGATACAGATTGAGGGTCGACCAGGCCAGCAGCCCGGTCAATACACAGCCAAACAACAATACCACTAACGCGACCAGCCAGGCCGACACGTCTTCGCTGATGAAGCCCAGGATTTTCGGGCGTACCGAGTGCAACGACATAAGCAAAACTCATAACGCCAGCGAACGTGAGCGTCACATGGGCTTGCATTGAGTTATAGCTATTCGCCACTAATTTGGCTAGAGCAAAGAGCCTTGAAAATCAAGGCTCTGTGGATCCAATCAACCTCAGCGGGCGGTGATTTTCCAGGCCCGGTGGATCTTGCCGTTACGGGCGAAATCCGGGTCGATGGTCTTGGCGGTGATCTCCTCGACGGCATAACGCGCCGCCAGGTTTTCCTCGAGCTGGAACTTGCGGAAGTTGTTGGAGAAATACAGCACGCCACCGCTGGCCAACCGGGCCATGGCCAGGTCGAGCAGTTGCACGTGGTCACGCTGCACGTCGAACACCCCTTCCATGCGCTTGGAGTTGGAGAAGGTCGGCGGGTCGATGAAGATCAGGTCGAACTCATCGCGGCAGGTCTCCAGCCAGGCCATGACATCGCCCTGCTCCAGACGGTTCTTGTCGGAGAAACCGTTGAGCGACAGGTTGCGTCGCGCCCAGTCCAGGTAGGTTTTCGACAGGTCGACGCTGGTGGTGCTGCGCGCACCGCCCTTGGCCGCGTGCACACTGGCGGTGGCGGTGTAGCAGAACAGGTTGAGGAATCGCTTGCCGGCGGCTTCTTTCTGGATCCGCAGGCGCATCGGCC
Organism: Pseudomonas sp. GW821-FHT09E12; assembly: GCF_059416085.1. Lineage (NCBI taxonomy): Bacteria > Pseudomonadati > Pseudomonadota > Gammaproteobacteria > Pseudomonadales > Pseudomonadaceae > Pseudomonas > Pseudomonas sp. GW821-FHT09E12. The sequence goes on from NZ_JBWKOM010000008.1 coordinate 193,466, forward strand.
GGTGGTCGAGGAACAGCCCGGTGTCGAGATAGTCGGTGAGGTTGACCAGCAGCTTCACGCCACCTTCGCTGACCTCGGTGAACTTGCCCTGGGCGCTCTGGCGTTCGTACTGCTTGGTGCCGCTCTGGCGTTCGCGGCGCTTGATCACCACCCGGCTCTTGTCGACGTTCAACGCTTGCGGAATGGCCGCCAGGGCATCGAACAGACGGGCCTGGGCCTTTTCCGGGTCGATGGATTTCGGCGCGGCGTATTCCTGCACGTGCACCCAGTCGTGGTACAGGTCGATGGCCAGGGAATATTCCGGCATGTCGGCATCGTAGACGCGATAGCACTCGACGCCTTCGCGCTTGGCCCACTTGCCCAGCAACTTGAGGTTCTTCTGCAGGCGGTTGGCGAACATCTGCCCGCCTTCGCTCAGGCGCGCCTGCTCGACCACGGGGGCTGGCGCCGGTGCCGGTTTGATCGGGTTGCCGTTCTTGTTGTACTGGCGCTCCTGCGGAACCAGCGGCGCCTTGTCGGCCTCGGCCTGTTCACGCTCGATCTGCCGTTGCTCCGGGGTACGCCGCTCGCCAGTGACGAACTGGTCTGGCTGCACCTTGATCAACAGCAGCTTGCACGGCAAGGCGCCGTTCCAGAACGAATACTGCTTGTGGCTGCGGATGCCCATGCGCTTGCCCAGGTCCGGCGCGCCGGTGAATACCGCCGCTTCCCAGCCCAGGCAGGCCTGACGCAGACGCTCGCCGAGGTTCTGGTAGAGATACAGCAGGCTGGCTTCGTCACCCAGGCGCTCGCCGTAGGGCGGGTTGCTGATCACCAGGCCTTTCTGGTTCTGGTCCGGGCGCGGCTCGAAAGTCGCCACTTCGCCCTGGTAGATCTTGATCCACTCACTGAGGCCGGCGCGCTCGACGTTGTTGCGCCCTGGCTGGATCAGCCGCGGGTCGGCTTCGTAACCGCGAATCCACAGCGGCGGCTTGGCCAGGCCGGCCTGGGCCCGCGCCTGGGCTTCTTCATGCAGCTTGCGCCACAGGGCCGGGACGTGACCGAGCCAGGCGGTGAAACCCCATTGCTCGCGCTTGAGGTTGGGGGCGATGTCGGCGGCGATCATCGCTGCTTCCACCAGGAAGGTCCCCACGCCGCACATCGGGTCGGCCAGGGCGCCGCCATTGGCCGCGATACGTGGCCAGCCGGAACGGATCAGGATCGCCGCCGCGAGGTTTTCCTTCAGCGGCGCCGCGCCCTGCTGCAGGCGATAGCCGCGCTGGTGCAGGCTGTGGCCGGACAGGTCGAGGGAGAGGATGGCTTCGCCGCGATCCAGGCGCAGGTGAATGCGCAGGTCCGGGTTGAGCTTGTCGATGGAGGGACGCTCGCCGGTCGGCGTGCGCAGCCGGTCGACGATGGCGTCCTTGACCTTCAAGGCGCCGAAGTGAGTGTTGTCGATGCCCGAGCCGTGGCCGCTGAACTCCACCGCCAGGGTGCCGTCCGCCAGCATGTGGTCCTGCCAGTCGACGTCATGCACGCCGTGATAGAGGTCTTCGGCGTCCTTCATCGGGAAGCGCTTGAGCACCAGCAGTACCCGGTTGGCCAGGCGCGACCAGAGGCACAGGCGGTAGGCGGTCTCCATGTCGGCCATGCCGCGCACGGCCGAGGTATGTTCGCGCGCGTCTTCAAGGCCAAGCCCGGCGGCTTCCTCGATGAGCAGGCCTTCAAGGCCTTTGGGACAGGTGAGGAAGAGTTCGTAGCGATCCGACATGGGAGTTCAGGGCCTTTAGCAATAAGTGAACGGACAACGCATCGTCCGCCCGGTTTTCAATCAAGCGCTTTTCTTGAAGAGCGCTCGCGTGGCACGAATCTGTGCCGTCCCGCCCCTGCTGTTCAGCTCGCCGCTAGCGGTGACCACTGGGGTCAAAAGAGCTTAGATGCCGGGGCAGATAATAAAGTCAGCGAAACAAAAGGTCATAACTCGACCTTTCATCGAATAATACCTGAGTGCAACGGAATGGAATTCTCACTAAAGCATTAAGCCCATCATCCAGTAAGAGGCTGATCAGAGCGAGGTTTGCCTGATCAACCCGATGTAAAGCAGGCCATTCTTATGGCCTCAACATCATTATCGTTACGTCCTTATGACAAAACGATCATTCCCTCGTTGTGACGCATTGGTTAGAAATCAACTCAGGTTGGCGCCGCAATGACGCCAACGCCACGCTCGCGACGCCGGCAGCGAGCACCAACGGCAGAAGCATTCTGCCCGGCCTCAAACGAGGCCGACGGGACATAAGACAGTCAACAAGTGAGGGAAACACCCTATGAGAAGACTTAAGCGTGATCCGTTGGAAAGAGCATTTTTGCGCGGATATCAGTATGGCGTTCATGGCAAGTCCCGTGAGCTTTGCCCATTTACTCTACCGTCGGTACGCCAAGCCTGGATCAATGGCTGGCGCGAAGGACGCGGCGACAACTGGGACGGTATGACCGGCACTGCGGGAATCCACAGACTCAACGAACTTCACGCCGTCGGCTAAAACAGGGCACACATTCCGACACCAAAATCTGAATACGTAACGACTTAACCACGCACGTCCCATCCGGACGGCGGGCTGCGGCCCAGGGGCTCCTTTCAGGAGCCCTTTTTATTGGCCGCGCAAAAAGCCGCTGTCCTCAGCGCAACGCCGCGATCGCGTCCACCGACTCGCGAATCAGCGCCGGGCCCTTGTAGATGAAGCCCGAATACAACTGCACCAGGCTGGCGCCGGCAGCGATCTTTTCCGCCGCATGCTTGCCTTCGGTGATACCGCCCACCGCAATGATCGGCAAACGCCCGGCCAGCTCGCCCGCCAGCACCTTCACGGTGTGGGTGCTCTTGTCGCGCACCGGCGCGCCGGACAGGCCGCCCGCCTCGTCGCCATGCTCCATGCCTTCGACGCCAACGCGGCTCAGGGTGGTGTTGGTGGCGATGACCGCGTCCATTCCGGTCTCGATCAGCGCTTGCGCCACTTCGGCGGTTTCTTCGTCGGTCATGTCCGGGGCGATCTTGATCGCCAGCGGTACCCGCTTGCCATGCTGCACCGCCAGCTCTTGCTGACGCTGGCTGAGAGCGCCAAGCAACTGCTTGAGCGACTCGCCGAACTGCAGGCTGCGCAGGCCCGGGGTGTTGGGCGAACTGACGTTGACCGTCACGTAGCTGGCGTGGGCATACACCTTGTCCAGGCAGATCAGGTAATCATCCACCGCACGCTCAACCGGGGTGTCGAAGTTCTTGCCGATGTTGATCCCCAGCACGCCCTTGTACTTGGCCGCCGCCACCCGGGCCAGCAGGTGATCGACGCCCAGGTTGTTGAAGCCCATGCGGTTGATGATCGCCTCGGCTTCCGGCAGGCGGAAGATCCGCGGCTTGGGATTGCCCGGCTGCGGACGCGGAGTGATGGTGCCAATTTCGACGAAGCCGAAACCCAATTGGGCGAAGCCGTCGATGGCCGCGCCGTTCTTGTCCAGGCCGGCCGCGAGGCCGACCGGGTTCGGGAAGTCCAGGCCCATGACCTTCACCGGCATCTGCGCCGGCGCCTTGCACAGCAAGCCATTGAGGCCCAAACGCCCGCCCGCGCCGATCAGGTCCAGGGACAGATCGTGGGAGGTTTCCGGGGAGAGTTTGAACAACAGCTGGCGGGCCAGGGTATACATGGGCGGGCTTGACTCGGTGGCGGCGAAATGAGGCGGCGATTATAGCCGGGCATGGGCCCCGCAGGCGAGGCACGCGGCGAAATCAGCGGTGAATGGCATATGCCTTGCACCACAACCTGCATCAGCACCCAGGCCAATGGCGGCGTGGGTCGAAAGACAAAGGCGTCGTTACCCCGCCGGCTCTGCCTGGCGCGGGTGCGACGTTTTTTTATGGAAGCTTTTTATGGCCGCTTTTTTATGGAGGACGCCACCCCATGAATGAACTCCCCGTCAGCCCGCTGGCCTGGGTCAACGGCAGCGATGCCCCGGAAAAGACCGCGATCAACCTCGGTTTCATGGCCTTGAGCGACTGCGCCTCGGTGGTGGTCGCCGCCACCCAGGGCTTCGCCCAACCTTACGGCCTGACCCTGAACCTCAAGCGCCAGGCGTCCTGGGCCAACCTGCGGGACAAGCTGGTGAGCGGCGAGCTGGATGCCGCCCACAGCCTGTATGGCCTGATCTACGCCGTGCACCTGGGCATCGGCGGGGTCAACGCCAGCGACATGGCGGTGCTGATGGGCCTGAACCAGAACGGCCAGAGCATCAACCTCTCGCGGGAGCTGCAAGCCCTGAACGTGACCACTCCTGAAGCGCTTCACCGGCACGTGCACCAAAGCCGGGCAAGGCCGACCTTCGCCCAGACCTTCCCCACCGGCACCCACGCCATGTGGCTGTATTACTGGCTGGCCGCCCAGGGCATCCACCCGTTGCAGGACGTCGACAGCGTGGTGGTGCCGCCGCCGCAAATGGTCGCGCACCTGCAGGCCGGGCGCATCGACGGTTTCTGTGTGGGCGAACCCTGGAGCGCCAGCGCGGTGAACCAGAACCTGGGCTTCACCCTGGCCACCAGCCAGGCGATCTGGCCCGACCACCCGGAAAAAGTCCTCGGCTGCACCCGTGCCTTCGTCGAGCAGTACCCAAACACCGCACGGGCCCTGGTCACGGCGATCCTCGAGGCCAGCCGCTTCATCGAGCAGAGCCGCGAGAACCGCCAGAGCACCGCGCAACTGCTGAGCGCCCGCGAGTACCTCGATGCGCCGCTGGACTGCATCGAGCCGCGCCTGCTCGGCGAATATGCCGACGGCCTCGGCCACCGCTGGCAGGACCCGCACGCGCTACGCTTTCATAATGAAGGCGCGGTCAACCTGCCGTATCTGTCCGACGGCATGTGGTTCATGACCCAGTTCCGCCGCTGGGGCCTGCTGCGCGAAGATCCGGATTACCTGGGCATCGCGCGCCAGGTGCAGCAACTCGAGCTCTATCGTGAAGCCGCCACCGCCGTCGGCGTCGCATCCTGGGGCCAGGACATGCGCAGCAGCCAGTTGATCGACGGCAAGCTATGGGACGGTTCGGACCCGGCCGCCTATGCCCGCAGCTTCCAGCTGCACGCCATGAGCGACAGCTCCCCTCTTCTCGCCAGCCGCTGACAGGAGCCCGAGACCATGTTGCGTATCCTGCTGATCAACGACACCGCCAAGAAGGTCGGTCGGCTCAAGGCGGCCCTGATGGAAGCCGGTTTCGAGGTGATCGACGAGTCGGGCCTGACCATCGACCTGCCGACGCGCGTCGAAACGGTGCGTCCGGACGTGATCCTGATCGATACCGAATCACCGAGCCGCGATGTGATGGAGCAAGTGGTGCTGGTCAGCCGCGACCAGCCACGGCCGATCGTGATGTTCACCGACGAGCACGACCCCGACGTGATGCGCCACGCTATCAAGTCCGGGGTCAGTGCCTACATAGTCGAAGGCATCCAGGCCCAGCGCCTGCAGCCCATTCTCGACGTGGCCATGGCCCGCTTCGAGAGCGACCAGGCCTTGCGCGCGCAGCTGCAGGCCCGCGACCAGCAACTGGCCGAGCGCAAGCGCATCGAGCTGGCCAAGGGCCTGTTGATGAAGATGAAAGACTGCAACGAAGAACAGGCCTACACCCTGATGCGCCGCCAGGCCATGAGCCGCCAGCAGAAGCTGATCCAGGTGGCCGAGCAGATCATCGCCATGAGCGAGTTGCTGGGCTGAATCCCGCAGCTGTGGTGCGGCCGCCTATCGCGGGCAAGCCTCGCTCCTACGGAAGAAGACCGTGAGTTTCTGTAGGAGCGAGGCTTGCCCGCGATCCGGGACACCAGGACTGCAACTCTTGGCACAAATCTGGCTATGTAATCGACACAGGTAACCAACGGCGGTTGCCCCACCTACGACAAAGACGTCGCACACCCTTCTCGCCCCAGGCGATGCGGGTTGCGGCGTTTTTTCGTTTTGGCCCCACAGCCCGGGGCCGGTGGAGCGGCCGTAATGGCGCCCCACGCAAAAGCTCATGACTCCTTTCGAGACTCTTAACAGCTGAGGTGCGCGATGAATTCAAGCTTCTGGAAATCCGGCCACACCCCGACATTGTTCGCGGCCTTCCTCTACTTCGACCTGAGCTTCATGGTCTGGTATCTGCTCGGCCCGCTGGCCGTGCAGATCGCCGCCGACCTGCAACTGACCACCCAGCAGCGCGGGCTGATGGTGGCCACGCCGATCCTGGCCGGCGCCGTGCTGCGGTTCGCCATGGGCCTGCTGGCCGATCGCCTGTCCCCCAAGACCGCCGGGCTGATCGGCCAGGTGATTGTCATCGGCGCGCTGTTCTGCGCCTGGAAGCTGGGCATCCACAGCTATGAACAGGCGCTGCTGCTGGGGCTGTTCCTGGGCATGGCCGGCGCTTCGTTCGCCGTGGCCCTGCCGCTGGCCTCGCAATGGTATCCACCACAGCACCAGGGCAAGGCGATGGGCATCGCCGGGGCCGGCAACTCCGGTACGGTATTCGCGGCGCTGTTCGCACCGTTGCTGGCCGGTGCCTTCGGCTGGAGCAACGTGTTCGGCTTCGCCCTGATCCCTCTGATCCTGACCCTGGTGCTGTTCGCCTGGCTGGCCAGGAACGCCCCGGAACGGCCCAAGGCCAAATCCATGGCCGACTACTTCAAGGCCCTGGGCGACCGCGACAGCTGGTGGTTCATGTTCTTCTACAGCGTGACCTTCGGCGGCTTCATCGGCCTGGCCAGCGCCCTGCCCGGCTACTTCAACGACCAGTACGGCCTGAGCCCGGTCACCGCCGGCTACTACACCGCCGCCTGCGTGTTCGGCGGCAGCCTGATGCGCCCGCTGGGCGGCGCGCTGGCCGATCGTTTCGGCGGCATTCGCACCCTGCTGGTGATGTACAGCGTCGCGGCGGTATGCATCGCCGCGGTCGGTTTCAACCTGCCCAGCTCCTACGCGGCCCTGGCCCTGTTCGTATGCACCATGCTCGGCCTGGGTGCGGGTAACGGCGCGGTCTTCCAGTTGGTGCCGCAACGCTTTCGTCGCGAGATCGGGGTGATGACCGGGCTGATCGGCATGGCCGGCGGCATCGGCGGTTTCGCCCTGGCCGCGGGCATGGGCGCGATCAAGCAAAGCACCGGCAGCTATCAACTGGCCCTGTGGCTGTTCGCCAGCCTGGGCGTGCTGGCCTGGTTCGGCCTGCACGGGGTGAAACGCCGCTGGCGGACCACCTGGGGCTCCGCCGCTGTCACCGCGGCGCGGGTCTGAGCTGTCCATGAGCCTGCAACTGAGCCACGCCCAGGCCAGCGCCATCGGTCCGCGCGCGGAGAACCAGGACGCCTTGCGCCTGGTCACCCCGGCGCCGACCCTGGCCGCCAGCAAGGGGCTGCTGTTCGCCATCGCCGACGGTGTCAGCCAATGCGCCGATGGCGGCCTGGCCGCGCGCTCGACCTTGCAGGCGCTGGCGCTGGACTACTACGCCACCCCGGAAACCTGGGCCGTGGCCCAGGCCCTGGAACGCCTGCTGCTCGCGCAGAATCGCTGGTTGCAGGCCAACGGCGGCGGCCAGCCGCTGCTGACCACCGTCAGCGCCCTGGTGCTGCGCGGCCGGCGCTTTACCCTGGCCCATGTCGGCGATTGCCGGGTCTATCGCTGGCATGCCGATCAGTTGCAACGCATCAGCGACGATCATGTCTGGGACCAACCCGGCATGCAGCATGTGCTCAAGCGTGCCCTGGGCCTGGACCAGCACCTGGTGGTGGACTTCCTCGACGGCGAGCTGCGGGAAAACGAAAGTTTCCTGATGCTCAGCGATGGCGTCTGGGCGACCCTGGGCGACACCGCCATCGCCGCGATCCTGCGCGACCAGCCCGACCTCGACAGCGCGGTGCAGACCCTGGTCAGCGCCGCGCACCTGGCCGGCAGCCAGGACAATGCCAGCGCCCTGCTGGTGCGGGTCGAAGCCCTGGGCGAAAGCTCCATCGGCGACGCCCTGATTCACTTGCAGCAATGGCCACTGCCGCCGCCTCTCAAACCGGGCCAGCACTTCGAAGGCTGGCAGGTCGTCGAGGTGCTCGGACAGAGCCAGCAATCCCTGCTGTACCGCGTGCTCGATGCGCAACAACAACCCTGGCTACTGAAAACCCTGCCCGGTCATCTGCACGACGATCATCAGGCCGGGCAATCGCTGCTGTCAGAGGAGTGGTTCCTGCGTCGGGTGGCCGGCCGGCACTTTCCCGAAGTGCATGCCGCGACCAGCCGCCAGCATCTGTATTACGTGATGCGCGAATACCCGGGGCAGACCCTGGCCGAGCATCTGCAACAACATGGTCCCTTGCCGCTGGCGCAGTGGCAGGACCTGGCCGAGCGCCTGCTACGGGCCGTGGGTCTGCTGCACCGCCGGCAGATCCTGCACCGCGACATCAAGCCGGAAAACCTGCTGCTCGGGGACGACGGCGAACTGCGCCTGCTGGATTTCGGCCTGGCCTATTGCCCCGGCCTGTCCGAGGACCAGGCGCACCTGCTGCCCGGCACCCCGAGCTATATCGCCCCAGAGGCTTTCAACGGCGTGGCGCCGACACCGCGGCAGGACCTGTACGCGGTAGGCGTGACCCTCTACCACTTGCTGACCGGGCATTTTCCCTACGGCGAAATCGAAGCCTTCCAGCGCCCGCGCTTCACCACCCCGGTCAGCGCCAGCCGCTATCGCCCGGACCTGCCGGACTGGCTCGAACAGAGCCTGGAACGCGCGGTACAGGCCGATCCGGCCCAACGTTATGAAACCGCCGAAGAGTGGTTGCTGTTGCTGGAACAGGGCGAGCGCCGCAGCCTCAGCGTGCGCCCCAGACCGCTGCTGGAACGCGAGCCCTTGAAAGTCTGGCGCACCCTGGCGCTGGTCTCGCTGTTGCTCAACCTGCTGTTGCTGTACCTGTTCCTGCATCACTGACCTCAGTGTTCTCCTGTAGCCGCTGCCGCAGGCTGCGACCGGCACCGCAGGGGCCGCAGAACCTGACGACGCGGTTTTACCCGCAGGTAGGGGATGCCGCCTTACGCCGGCTACGCCGTCGATCGCAGCCTGCGGCAGCGGCTACAGGGATCGCGCAGCGTGCGCCAGAAACGGGCAAGACGCTTTGAATCGGTGCAGAAAATCCTCCCTGCTGCCCAGAGGCAGGCTTTCAGCCCCGCTGAAACCGCCATTGGCGGAACTTGGCACAACCGCTGCATTAACTCTCCCAACAGCACATACGACCCGGCCTTCAACGACGAAGGATGGGTTTTCCCGAGAGAACGGGACCGGACAAAGGCGTCCTGCCAGGCAACTGGCGGGGCGCCTTTTTTGTTTGCGCAACGTTTATCGAGCCAGGCCCGGCATGCCCGACGGCCTGTCTACGCGGAGAGCGAAATGAAGAAACTCAAGCTGGTGATGATCGGCAACGGCATGGCCGGGGTACGCACCCTGGAAGAGCTGCTCAAGCTGAGCAATGAGCTGTACGACATCACGGTCTTCGGCGCGGAGCCCCACACCAACTACAACCGCATCCTGCTCTCCCCGGTACTGGCCGGCGAACAGACCTTCGAAGAGATCGTGCTCAACGACCTGAGCTGGTACCTGGACAACCACATCAAGCTGCTGCTCAACCGCAAGGTGGTGCAGATCGACCGGGTCAAGCGCCGGGTGATCGCCGAAGACGGCAGCGAAGCCGAGTACGACCGCCTGCTGATCGCCACCGGTTCGACCCCGTTCATCCTGCCGATTCCCGGCAACGACCTGCAGGGCGTAATCGGCTACCGCGATATCGCCGACACCCAGGCGATGATCGACACCGCCAAGACCCACAAGCACGCAGTGGTCATCGGCGGCGGCCTGCTCGGCCTCGAAGCCGCCAACGGCCTGATGCTGCGCGGCATGGACGTGACCGTGGTGCACATCGGCGAATGGCTGCTGGAGCGCCAGCTGGACAAGACCAGCGGCCAGCTGCTGCAAAGCGCCCTGGAAAGCCGCGGCCTGAAATTCCGCCTGAGCGAACAGACCCAGGCCCTGCACGACGCGGGCAATGGCCGGGTCGGCTCGGTGCAGTTCAAGAACGGCGACATCATTCCCGCCGACCTGGTGGTGATGGCCGCCGGCATCCGGCCCAATACCGAGCTGGCGGAAAAAGCCGGGCTGCCGTGCAGCCGCGGGATCCTGGTCAACGACACCCTGCAGACCTACGACCCACGCATCTACGCCATCGGCGAATGCGCCAGCCATCGCGGCATCGCCTACGGCCTGGTGGCGCCGCTGTTCGAACAGGCCAAGGTCTGCGCCAACCACCTCGCTCAACTGGGCTTCGCCACTTACAAGGGCTCGGTGACCTCGACCAAGTTGAAAGTCACCGGCATCGACCTGTTCTCCGCCGGCGACTTCATGGGCGGCGAAGGCACCGAGACCATCACCCTCTCCGACCCCATCGGCGGCGTGTACAAAAAACTGGTGATCAAGGACGACATCCTGGTCGGCGCCTGCCTGTATGGCGATACCGCCGACGGCGGCTGGTACTTCCGGCAGATCCGCGAGAACCACGCCATCGGCGAGATCCGCGACCACCTGATGTTCGGCGAGAACGCCCTGGGCGATGTCGGCCACCAGGGCCAGGACAAGGCCATGAGCATGGCCGACAGCGCCGAAGTCTGCGGCTGCAACGGCGTGTGCAAGGGCACCATCGTCAAGGCGATCCAGGAGCACGGCCTGTTCAGCGTCGACGAGGTCAAGAAACACACCAAGGCCGCCAGCTCCTGCGGCTCCTGCGCCGGCCTGGTGGAACAGATCCTGATCAACACCGTGGGCGGCGCGGCCGACGTCAAGCCAAAAAGCGAGAAAGCCATCTGCGGCTGCAGCGACCTCAACCACGGGCAGATCCGCCAGGCGATCCGCGAACAGCACCTGCTGACCATCGCCGGCACCATGAGCTACCTGAACTGGCGCACGCCCAACGGCTGTGCCTCCTGCCGCCCGGCGCTGAACTACTACCTGATTGCCACCTGGCCGGGCGAGGCCAGGGACGACCCGCAATCGCGCCTGATCAACGAACGGGCCCACGCCAATATCCAGAAAGACGGCACCTATTCGGTGGTGCCGCGGATGTGGGGTGGCGTCACCACCCCCTCCGAACTGCGGCGCATCGCTGACGTGGCGGACAAGTACCAGGTGCCGATGGTCAAGGTCACCGGCGGCCAGCGCATCGACCTTTTGGGTATCAAGAAACAGGATTTGCCTGGGGTCTGGAAAGACCTGGACATGCCCTCCGGCCACGCCTACGGCAAGTCCATCCGCACCGTGAAAACCTGCGTCGGCAGCGAGTTCTGCCGCTTCGGCACGCAGAACTCCACCCAGCTGGGCATCGAACTGGAGCATGACCTGTTCAACATGTGGTCGCCGCACAAGGTCAAGCTGGCGGTCTCCGGCTGCCCGCGCAACTGCGCCGAGGCCGGGATCAAGGACGTCGGCATCATCGGCGTCGACTCGGGCTGGGAGATGTATATCGGTGGTAACGGCGGGATCAAGACCGAGGTCGCGGAGTTCTTCGTCAAGCTGAAAACCGCCGACGAAGTGCGCGAATACAACGGCGCTTTCCTGCAGCTGTACCGCGAGGAAGCCTTCTACCTGGAGCGCACTGTGCACTACCTGCAGCGGGTCGGCATGGCGTACATCAAGCAGGCCATCATCGAAGACCCGCAACGGCGCAAGGCCCTCAACGAGCGCCTGCAATTCTCCCTGTCCTTCGAACAGGACCCGTGGAAGGAGCGCCAGGAACAGCCGCAGTTGAAAAAAGAGTTCGAACCGATCCGCGTCAAGCAACTGGAGGTGCTGCCATGAACTGGCTGGATATCTGCGCCCTGGACGAGATCAACGCCCTGGGCTCGCGCATCGTCAACGGCCCCAGGGGCGACATCGCGATCTTTCGCACCAGCGACGACGAAGTCTTCGCCCTCGACGACCGCTGCCCGCACAAGGGTGGGCCGCTGTCCCAGGGGCTGATCTACGGCAAGACGGTCGCCTGCCCGTTGCACAACTGGCAGATCGACCTGGAGTCCGGCGAAGCACAGGCGCCGGATATCGGCTGCGCCCATCACCATCTGGCGCGGGTGGAAAACGGCCGCGTGCTGCTGGCCCTGCGGGATGCCGGCTGATGAACCGCCAGACAACCGCCTCGACCTGCTGTTACTGCGGCGTTGGCTGTGGCGTGCTGATCGAGCACGACGGCGAACGCATCCTCGGCGTCAGTGGCGACCCGAGCCACCCGGCCAACCACGGCAAACTGTGCAGCAAAGGCTCCACCCTGCACCTGACCGGCGACCTCGCGGCCCGCGCCCTGTATCCGGAATTGCGCCTGGGCAAGGCCCTGGCGCGCAGCCGCACCGACTGGGACACCGCACTGGAACATGCGGCCAACCTGTTTGCCGAAACCATCGCCGAACACGGCCCGGACAGCGTGGCCTTCTATATCTCCGGGCAATTGCTTACCGAGGACTACTACGCCTTCAACAAGCTGGCCCGGGCCCTGGTGGGCACCAACAACATCGACAGCAATTCGCGGCTGTGCATGTCTTCGGCGGTGGTCGGCTACAAACGCAGCCTGGGCGCCGATGCCCCGCCCTGCAGCTACGAAGACCTCGAACTGAGCGATTGCGTGATGATCGTCGGCAGCAACATGGCCTACGCCCATCCGGTGCTGTTCCGCCGCCTGGAGCAGGCCAAGCGCCTGCGGCCGCAGATGAAAGTGATCGTCATCGACCCGCGGCGCACCGACACCTGCGACCTGGCCGACCTGCACCTGGCGATCCTGCCCGGCACCGATGTCGCACTGTTCCACGGCATCCTGCACCTGCTGCTGTGGCAGGACTGGATCGATCGCGACTTCATCCAGGCGCATACCGAAGGCCTGGCCGAGCTGAAGAACCTGGTCCACGACTACACCCCGCATATGGTCGCGCAGCTGTGCGGCATCAGCGTCGAGCAACTGCGCCAGTGCGCCGAATGGGTCGGCACCTCGCCGAGCTTCCTGTCGCTGTGGTGCATGGGGCTGAACCAGTCCAGTTCCGGCAGCGCGAAAAACAGCGCACTGATCAACCTGCACCTGGCCACCGGGCAAATCGGCCGCCCCGGGGCCGGCCCTTTCTCCCTCACCGGCCAGCCGAATGCCATGGGCGGCCGGGAAACCGGCAGCCTGTCGAACCTGTTGCCGGGACACCGGGACGCCGCCAACCCGGAGCACCGGGCTGAAGTCGCGGCCTACTGGGGCGTCGAGCAATTGCCGGCCAACCCCGGCCTGAGCGCGATCGAGCTGTTCGAACAGCTGCGCGGCGGCAAGATCAAGGCGCTGTGGATCGCCTGCACCAACCCGGCGCAATCGCTGCCCGACCAGAACGCGGTGCGAGAAGCCTTGCTGGCCTGCCCGTTCGTGGTCCTGCAGGAAGCCTTTCGCACCACCGAGACCGCGACCTTTGCCGACCTGCTACTGCCCGCCGCCAGCTGGGGCGAGAAGGAAGGCAGCGTGACCAACTCGGAACGGCGCATCTCCCATGTGCGCCGCGCCGTGGCCGCGCCGGGCGAAGCACGCCCGGATTGGGCCATCACCCTGGACTTCGCCCGGCGCCTGGAACAGCGCCTGCGCCCGCAACGGCCCAGCCTGTTTGCCCTGGATACGCCTGCCCAGCTGTTCGATGAGTACAAACAGCTGACCCGCGGCCGCGACCTGGACCTTTCCGGCATCAGCCACGCGCTGATCGACCGTATCGGCCCGCAGCAATGGCCCTTCCCCGCCGGCGCCGAACAGGGGACGCCGCGGCTGTACGTCGACGGCCGCTTCCCGACCGCCAGCGGGCGGGCGCACTTCGTCAGCGACCCGTATCGCGCGGCCAAGGAACAGCGGGATGCGCGCTTCCCCCTGACCCTGATCACCGGCCGCCTGCGGGATCAATGGCACGGCATGAGCCGCACCGGCACCGCCGCCCAGCTGTTCGGGCATGTCAGTGAAGCTGTACTGAGCCTGCACCCGGACGAACTGCGCCGGCAGAACCTGCAAGCGGGTGACCTGGTATCGCTGAAAAGCCGTCGCGGCAGCGTGATAGTCGCAATAGCGGATGACGACAGCGTGCGCCCGGGCCAGGCTTTCCTGCCGATGCATTGGGGCGATCGGTATCTCAAGGGCGGCGTCAATGCCGTGACTCAGCCGGCGTTCGATCCTCTGTCCAAACAACCAGAACTCAAGCACAGCGGTGTACGCCTGGAGCCGGTCCAGCTGCCGTGGCAATTGTTCGCCCTGATCGAAGGCGACGTGCAGCGGCATTTCGAAGCCCTGCGCCCGCTCTGTGAAAGTTTCGCCTACGTCAGCCTGAGCCTGGCCGGTCGCGAACGCCCGGCCCTGCTGCTGCGGGTGGCCAACGCCGAAGCGCCGGCGCCGCAACTGCTCAAGGACATCGATCAGTTGTTGGGGCTCAACGAAGGCCCGGTGCTGGCCTATGACGATCCTCGGCGCTCCATCGGCAAGCGGGTACGCATCGAACAGGGGCGGATCACCGCCATTCGCCTGGCCGGTGAAACCCTGGCCCGGCACTGGCTGCAGAACCTGTGGCTGGAAGGCAAGGCCGATGAGCAACTGCGCCGCTGGCTGCTGGCGCCGATGAGCGCACCGCCAGGGGCGGCCGGGTTGATTGCGTCGAACGGCAAGACCTTGTGCAACTGCAAGAACGTCAGCCAGAGCGCAGTCTGTGCCGGGATCTCCCGCGGCCTGGACCTCGATGGCCTGAAACAGGAGCTGGGCTGCGGCACTCAATGCGGTTCCTGCGTCCCCGAAATCAAACGCCTGCTGGCCAGCTCGGCACAGCCCGTCGCAATCCCCCTGTGAGGAAACAAACATGAGCGCAAAAGTCTGGCTGGTGGGTGCGGGCCCTGGCGATCCTGAACTGCTGACCCTCAAGGCCGTGCGTGCCCTGGGCGAGGCGGATGTGGTGCTGATCGACGATCTGGTGAATCCGACGGTGCTGGAGCACTGCCCCCGGGCACGGGTTATTGCCGTGGGTAAACGCGGAGGCTGTCGTTCGACACCCCAGGCGTTCATTCATCGGCTGATGCTGCGCTACGCCCGGCATGGCAAGTGCGTGGTACGCCTCAAGGGCGGCGATCCGTGCATCTTCGGCCGTGGCGGTGAAGAAGCGCAGTGGCTGCAGGAACGTGGCGTCGAGGTGGAACTGGTGAACGGCATCACGGCCGGCCTGGCGGGAGCTACCCAGTGCGGTATCCCGCTGACCCTGCGCGGTGTCGCCCGTGGCGTCACCCTGCTGACGGCCCATACCCAGGACGACAGCAGCCTGAACTGGCAAGCCCTGGCACAAAGCGGTACGACGTTGGTGATCTATATGGGAGTGGCCAAACTGGGTGAGATCCGTGAACAGCTGATCGCTGGCGGCCTGGCGCCGCATACCCCGGTGGCCATGATTGAAAACGCGTCCCTGCCCGAGCAACGGCTGTGTCGGAGCGATCTGCACGCCATGCAGGACGATGCCCATGCCTTCCAGCTGAAAAGCCCGGCCATCCTGGTCGTCGGCGAAGTGGCCGCTTGCGGTGCACAACTGCCCGCCCTTTCCGAAGCGGCCCTGGCGGCGGCATTCTCGGCCTGACTCCAGGCGCGTTCATCAAATCGCGGACAAAGAAAAACCCGGCCTAGGCCGGGTTTTTCAAAGCTGCAAGCTACAGATTACTGAGCTTGTTGAGCTTGTGCTTCAACCTGCGCTTCTACGCGACGGTTTACAGCGCGGCCAGCTTCAGTTGCGTTGTCAGCAACTGGGCGGGACTCACCGTAACCAACGGATTGAACGCGGCTCGACTCAACACCGTACTGGCTGGTCAGAACTTGCTTAACGGCGTTTGCACGACGCTCAGACAGTTTCTGGTTGTAAGCGTCAGGACCGACGGAGTCAGTGTGACCTTCAACAACGGTGGTGGTTTGTGGGTACTGCTTCATGAAGTCAGCGAGGTTCTTGATGTCAGCGTAGCTGTTAGGCTTAACGACCGACTTGTCGAAGTCGAACTTCACGTCCAGCTCAACACGAACAACTTCAGCAACCGGAGCTTCTGGTTCTGGAGTTGGCTCTGGAACTGGAGCAGGAGCTGGAGCAACCTTGCCAGCGTTGCCGCCGAAGTTCACACCCAGACCAACCAGAGCGGAGTAGTCCCACTTGCCGTTGTCCATTGCGTAGTCGGCTTCAACGCCGGCACGAGCGAACAGGTTGTCGGTGAAGTAGTACTTAACACCGGTACCGATGATAGCCAGGGTCGACTGGTCGCGACCGCTGTGGCCGTCAGCCAGGACGTTGGTACGGCTCTGGTGACCGAAACCACCGGAAACGTATGGACGCAGGGAGTCCACGCCAGCTTGACCGAAGTGGTAGGTAGCCAGCAGGCTGCCGGTGTCACCTTTGATCTTCTGGTTGCCAGTGCCGTCGTTCGAACGGGTGTGGTTGGTTTTGTCGTAGTTCAGGTCCAACGACAGGTCATCGGTCAGGAAGTAGCCGATACGAGCGCCTGGGTTGAAGCCGTCTTCGATGTGCTTAACGCTGTCGTTGTACTGTTTTTTGTAAAACAGTTCACCCTCGACCGCGCCTTGGCCTTGCGCCAGAACGCCGAACGAAGTCACGGCAACAATAGAACCAATGGCAATGCCCAAGGTGTTTTTCAGTTTCATCCGTTAAATCCCCATCTGGTGATTGTAAAGCAGTCCCACATACCGGGGGACAACTCGGCGGTAAGTCTATCAGAACTTACCTAGACGTAAGAGATATTTGCGCCGAACTAAGTTTCAGCAATGCCTGCAAATTTCTCACGCAATTTATCAAGCGCACGCTTGTACCGCATTTTCGTAGCACTCAACCCCATGTGCATGATGTCTGCAATCTCCTGGAACTCCAGTTCTGCGACGAATCGTAGCACCAGAATCTCCCGATCGATCGGGTTCACATGCACCAACCAGCGGTCAAGTCCGCCCTTTTCCTCAGGTTTCGGCGCCTTATCTTCAGACGCTTCCTCGAGGGGATCAAGACTTAACGCATCCATCAAGCGGCGTTTCCGCCGTTCTTTCCGATACTGCGTGATGCATTCGTTGTACGTGATGCTATAGAGCCATGTCTTGAACTTCGATTTCCCCTCGAAGTTCTTGAGGCCATACAGCACCTTCAACATCACCTCCTGACAGACATCGTCAGCATCACGATCGTTCCCTAAATAACGTGCACAAACGTTGAAGAGGGTTCGCTGATAGCGTCGCATCAACTCTTCATACGCACGCGTTACGTGAAACAGCTCCGTGTGCGAGCGCGCAACCAACTCCTCGTCAGAGAGCTCACGGGGGTCATAGCGCGTGGATAGCGATTGGGCTTTATTCAAAACGAGTCGGGCCGACAGTCAGGTCAATGTCCACCGCAGCCCAGACACGGGCATTTTGCGGCGGCATACATTAGCAGGGTTTGCCGGGTTAGCGGCTACTTACATGCTGCTCCAGCAGGATCCGATTGGAGAGCGAGACCAGCTCGCCCTCATCGGTCAGCAGTGTAGTCTTAACCGTGCCGATCTCCTCGATCTGCCCTTCGACCTCGCCAACTCGCACTTGTTGCCCAACCTGATACAACTCACGCACATAGATTCCCGCAAGAATCTGACCGGCAATATCCCGGCTTCCCAACCCCATGGCCAAGGCAACAGCCAGACCAACGGTAATCAAAACGATCACGATCACATGGTTGAGCAGGTCGGTTTTGACCTCCAACTGACTGATCGCAACGGAAATACTGATGATGATCACCAGGCCCTGGGCGATTCGCCCCAGGCCACTGGCGTAATCCAGACCGACCCCTTCGGCCGCTCCGCGCACCAGCCCATTGGCCAATTGCGCCAGCAATACCCCCACCAACAGCACCAGCGCGGCCCCGAACACCTTCGGTAAATACAACGCCAGCATGTCGAGCGTAGCCGAAACCCGCTCCAAGCCAAGGGATTCTGCAGCAGAAACCAGAAAAATCAGTAATACGAACCAATACACGATTTTACCGATCAAGGTAGAAATCGGTACCTGCAAGCCCGCGCGGGACAGCAGTTTGGTCAAACCGGTACCGCCCATCAAACGGTCCAGGCCCAGTTTGGCGAGCAATTTGGAAAGCAAGGTATCAAGCAGTTTGGCAACCACAAAACCCAGCAGCAGCACGACCAGCGCGCCAAACAGATTGGGAATGAAGTTCGCTACCTTGGTCCACAACGCAGTCATCGCAGTGACGAGGCTCTGAGTCCAGAGATCAAGTTCCATATTCAATCAGCCTTATCAGCAGTGCGAGCAGTAGGTTTACGACGGGAAACCGGCGAGATATGGGCCGATCCGTTATTCAGAGCAATCATCAGCGCCGGCAACCAGCGGCCGAGCAGGCTGAACAGATCGCCCGCTCCCACCTGCCGGTTGGCGGTTTTCAGTACGCGGCCCAGGCACGCATCGTCGTCCCGGGTGGACGGTGTGGCCTTGAGCATGTCACGCAACGACTGTTCAAACGGATCGTGCATACGCACCTCTCGATATGTCAGTGAAAGACGCGATCAAAATTCCTTGGGTCACATAGTTCATGATCAGACCCAGCGCAAACGTCGGAATAACCACCACTGTCCCAGCGCGACCAGCGCCATCAACAGGCAGGCCACCAGAAACCCGTAGGGGCTGTTGGAAAGCGGAATGCCTCCCACGTTGATCCCCAGCAAGCCGGCCAGAAAACTCATCGGCAGAAAGATCCCGGTGATGATCCCGAAGCGAAACATGATGCGGTTCATGCGCACGCTCAGGCGCCGGTCTTCGGCCTCCAGCACAAGCCCCACGCGCTCTCGGGTCAATTCGAGCTCTTCCAGGTAGCGGGTCAGGCTGTTGTTCAATTCGTTCCAGTAATCGCCATCGTCATCGGCAAACCAAGGCAGCCTGATACGGCTGAGCTGACCGAAAATATCCCGCTGCGGAGCGAGGAAACGCTTGAGTCCGGCAGCCCGTCGACGAATCTGCAGAATGTTGCTGTGCTCGGGGGTATACCGTTCGTCGGCATCCAGTTTTTCTTCCTCGGCATCGACCACTTCCGACAGGTCGCTGACCAGATCCTGCACTTTATGGGTCAGGTACTCAGCCATATAAAGGATGAGTTCGGAAGCGGTTTTCGGTCCCTTGCCTTCACCCAGTTGCACCAGCAGCTCATCCGTCGCGCGCAATGGCCGCAGGCGCAGGGAGATCACTCGCTGGGCCGAACCGAAGATGCGTACCGAAACCATGTCCTCCGGCTCGGCGCCGGGGTTGAGGTTGATGCCGCGTAAAAACAGCAAGAACTCGGAGTCCGGCAGCGCCAACAGACGCGGCCGGGTGTTTTCTTCGAGTAGGAGGTCACAGCTGAACTCGCTCAGACCGCTGGATTTACGCAGCCAGGTCTGGGTTTGCGGATGGCTGCGATCCCAATGCAGCCAGAGGCTCTCATGGGCTTGCAGCTGCAAGTCGTCCAGTTCAGTTCGGGCAATCGCACGCGCACCACCTTTACCGTCCAGCACCAGGGCATGTACCAGCCCCCATTGCGCGTTGTCTTCCTCGAACATCCTCATCCCTTGCTTGGTCGACTGCTTATTCGGGCATTTTCAGCGGGCTTGGCGAAACGATCACGCCATTGTTGTCGGCATAGACATATTCGCCCGGACGGAACGTCACCCCGGCAAAAGTCACCACCACGTTGAGATCGCCAATGCCGCGCTTGTCGGTTTTCATCGGGTGACTGGCCAGCGCCTGAACGCCCAGGTCGGTTTGCGCGATGACATCGACATCACGGATGCAACCGTAGATCACCAGCCCTTCCCAACCGTTCTTCGCCGCCTTCTCGGCCAGCATATCGCCCAGCAGCGCACGGCGCAGGGAGCCGCCACCGTCGACCACCAGCACCTTGCCGTGGCCCTTGAGCTCGACCTGTTCCTTGACCAGCGAGTTGTCTTCGAAGCATTTGATGGTCACTATTTCGCCGCCAAAGGAGTCGCGGCCACCGAAATTGCTGAACATCGGTTCAACCACCTGTACCAGATCCGGGTAGGCGTCGCACAGGTCGGGAGTGAGGTAATGATTCATCGAGAAACTCCTGTAATGGAAAGAACACGTCGCGGTGTCGGAATTCGCAGGGTTCATGCTGAGTGATACGAGGGCAGACGGAGAATGTTTAACATTTCAGCTAGCCCTCACCATACGCCAATTTCAGCAGGCTCGGCGGCACGAACAAGATGCTTGACCGGAGACCGAATGTGACCAGAACCGCTCAACGCGTCATATCTTAGCCGCAAGCGCATCGGAACGAAATGCTCTTGTCAGAGCCTTCTGAACTCAACTGGCGGCAGCCAGTTCAGTGCCCGACGCCAACAACGGGCTCTGCTGATCCTTCAACCAACGCGCGACCAAAGGCCAGACTTCGGCCTGGGCGGCTTTGCTCACCAGCATCTCCACATGGCCGAAATTGCCGCTGAACCCTTGTTCGCGCCCCAGGCAGACAAACTGCTTATGCTCGGAACTCAACTGGTCAAACAGCTTGCGACAAGCCCAGGTCGGATCCTGATGATCCCCGGCCGCGCTCACCGCCAATACCGGCAGCGAAACATCGGACAAGCCGGCCCACCAGTCCTTCTGCCCATCGCCGAAACGCCCGAATAGCCCGTACCAGCGCATGCCTTCCAGGGCCAGGCCAATGGGCTCGTCCTCGGGACCGCGCTTGAGTCGCGAGCCGGACAACTGGGCAAAACGCTTGAGAATGAAACGACCGCCCCACTCCACCGCCGGGATTTTCAATGGCCAATAGGTGCGGCTGACCTGACAGCCGAACAGCGCCGCCGACGCCACTGCCGGCTCTCCCAGGTACTGGCCGCCCAGGGCCGCCGCCAGGGTAATGCCGCCCAGGGAATGACCGATCCAGTGCGGAACCTGGCCGCTTTGTTCCCGCACGAAGGCGCCGATGGCAGGCAGATCGTACTGCGCATAGTCGGCGACGCGATTCTTGCGATAGTCGGCATTGCGTCGCGACAGGCCGTGACCGCGCATCTCGGGGATCCATACATCGAAGCCCATGCGCGCCAGATACGCGCCCAGGCCGATGCCCTTGGGCGAATACCAGAAACGCCGATTGGAGAAGCTGCCGTGCAGCAGGATCACCGGGACACCGCGGGATTCGGGCTCGTCCGCCATCCCCAGGCGGGTGACGGCCAGCTCGACCGTGGCGTCCGGGCTATTGCCGGGCTTCAGGCGGTAGACGTCTTCACTCAGGTCGCCTCGACGTTCGGCACTGATCAAGGCGACGGGAAACAGGTTGCTGCTGCTTTGCATAATGCTCTTGCACAAAAAAGGGCGGCTTCCAGATGGAGCCCGCCCTACTTGAATCTCAAAGCCCCGGCCAACCCGAAGGCTGGCCAGGGCTTCATTCCGCTTAGACCGCACCCTGCCCCTCGGCCAGGAAGAACCAGGTTTCCAGTACGGAATCCGGGTTCAGCGAGACGCTTTCGATGCCCTGTTCCATCAACCACTTGGCCAGGTCCGGATGGTCGGACGGGCCCTGGCCGCAAATACCAATGTATTTGCCGGCCTTGTTGCAAGCGGCGATGGCGTTGGCCAGCAGTTTCTTGACCGCCGGATTACGCTCGTCGAACAGGTGCGCGATGATGCCCGAATCGCGGTCCAGGCCCAGGGTCAGCTGGGTCAGGTCGTTGGAGCCGATGGAGAAACCATCGAAGAACTCGAGGAACTCTTCGGCCAGGATCGCGTTGGAAGGCAGCTCGCACATCATGATCACGCGCAGGCCGTTTTCACCGCGCTTGAGACCGTTTTCGGCCAGCAGATCCACCACTTGGCTGGCTTCACCCAAGGTACGGACGAACGGCACCATGATCTCGACGTTGGTCAGGCCCATGTCGTTGCGCACGCGCTTGAGGGCGCGGCATTCGAGCTCGAAGCAGTCACGGAAGGATTCGCTGATGTAACGCGAAGCGCCGCGGAAACCCAGCATCGGGTTTTCTTCTTCCGGCTCGTAGAGCTTGCCGCCGATCAGGTTGGCGTATTCGTTGGACTTGAAGTCCGACAGGCGCACGATGACTTTTTTCGGCCAGAAGGCCGCAGCCAGGGTGCTGATGCCTTCAACCAGCTTGTCGACGTAGAAACCGACCGGCTCGTTGTAACCGGCGATGCGCTTGTCGACGCTGTCCTTGATTTCATGGGGCAGGCCGGCGTAGTTCAGCAGCGCCTTGGGGTGCACGCCGATCATACGGTTGATGATGAACTCCAGGCGAGCCAGGCCAACACCGGCGTTCGGCAGCTGGGCGAAGTCGAAGGCGCGGTCCGGGTTGCCGACGTTCATCATGATCTTGAACGGCAGCTCCGGCATGGCGTCGACGGAGTTTTTCTTCACGTCGAAGCCCAGCTCGCCTTCGAAGATGAAACCGGTGTCGCCTTCAGCACAGGACACGGTCACGCCCTGGCCGTCTTTCAACAGTTCGGTGGCATTGCCGCAACCGACAACGGCCGGAATCCCCAGCTCGCGCGCAATGATCGCGGCGTGGCAGGTACGGCCGCCACGGTTGGTGACGATGGCGCTGGCGCGCTTCATCACCGGCTCCCAGTCCGGGTCGGTCATGTCGGATACCAGCACGTCGCCGGCCTGGACCTTGTCCATCTCCGACACGTCCTTGATGATCCGCACCTTGCCGGCGCCGATGCGCTGGCCGATGGCGCGACCTTCCACCAGCACGGTGCCGGTCTCCTTCAACAGGTAACGTTCCATGACGTTGGCCTGGGTGCGGCTCTTCACGGTTTCCGGACGGGCCTGGACGATGTACAGCTTGCCGTCGTCGCCGTCTTTGGCCCATTCGATGTCCATCGGGCACTTGTAGTGCTTCTCGATGATCATCGCCTGCTTGGCCAGCTCGCTGACTTCGGCGTCGGTCAGGCAGAAACGCGCGCGATCAGCCTTGTCGACGTCGACGGTCTTGACCGAGCGACCGGCCTTGGCTTCGTCGCCGTAGATCATCTTGATCGCCTTGCTGCCCAGGTTGCGGCGCAGGATGGCCGGGCGACCGGCTTGCAGGGTGCTTTTGTGGACGTAGAACTCGTCCGGGTTCACCGCACCTTGAACGACGGTTTCACCCAGGCCGTAGGCACCGGTGATGAATACCACATCACGGAAGCCCGACTCGGTGTCGAGGGTGAACATCACGCCGGCGGTACCGGTTTCCGAACGCACCATGCGCTGCACGCCGGCAGACAGGGCGACCAGCTTATGGTCGAAGCCCTGGTGCACGCGGTAGGAAATGGCGCGGTCGTTGAACAGGGAAGCGAAGACTTCCTTGGCGGCGCGAATGACGTTCTCGACGCCACGGATATTGAGGAAGGTTTCCTGCTGGCCGGCGAAGGAAGCGTCCGGCAGGTCTTCGGCGGTGGCCGAGGAGCGCACGGCCACGGCCATGTCAGGGTTGCCCGCGGACAGCTTGGCGAACGCGGTGCGGATTTCGCTATTCAGTTGCTCGGGGAACTCGGCTTCCATGATCCATTGACGGATCTGAGCGCCGGTCTTGGCCAGAGCATTCACGTCATCGACGTCCAGGGCGTCGAGCGCGGCGTGGATCTGGTCGTTAAGACCGCTCAATTCGAGAAAATCACGATAGGCCTGGGCCGTCGTGGCAAAGCCTCCAGGGACGGATACACCGGCGCCTGCAAGGTTACTGATCATCTCGCCCAGGGATGCGTTCTTGCCCCCCACATGCTCTACATCATGGACGCCGAGCTTATCGAGGGAAACTACGTACTCTACCAAGGTGATCTCTCCACTAACTGTGTTGGAAAAGCTCAGAAGCCGGCTGCTCGGGGGAGCGCTTGCCAGCTGTATGGCCTGGACCTGGAAAATAAGTGAGAATGCGGGCCATTGGAGGCCGGCAAATCGCGCCTATCATATCCAAGATTCGTCACTAGCTTAAGGCCCAAGGTGCAAATGAAACGATCTGCTTTCTTTATCTCCGACGGTACCGGCATCACCGCTGAAACCCTCGGCCAGAGCCTCCTGGCGCAGTTCGAAAACATTACCTTCAGCAAAATCACGCGGCCGTATATCGACAGCGTAGATAAAGCGCGGGCCATGGTACAACAAATCAACATCGCCGCCGAAAAGGACGGGTTTCGCCCGATTATCTTCGACACCATCGTCAATCAGGACATCCGTGAGATCCTCGCGACGTCCAATGGTTTCATGATCGACATCTTCTCGACCTTCCTCGCCCCCCTGGAGCTGGAGTTGAGCGAGCACTCGTCGTACTCGGTCGGCAAGTCCCACTCCATTGGCGGCAACTCCAACTATATGGAGCGGATCGAGGCGGTGAACTTCGCCCTCGACAACGACGACGGCGCCCGCACCCACTACTACGACAAGGCTGACCTGATCCTGGTCGGCGTGTCGCGCTGCGGCAAGACCCCGACCTGCCTGTATATGGCCATGCAGTTCGGGATCCGCGCCGCCAACTACCCGCTGACCGAAGACGACATGGAACGCCTGCAGCTGCCGACGGCCCTGCGCGCCCACCAGCACAAGCTGTTCGGCCTGACCATCGACCCCGACCGGCTTACCGCCATCCGCAACGAGCGCAAGCCCAACAGCCGCTACTCGAGCTACGCCCAGTGCGAGTTCGAAGTGCGCGAGGTGGAAAACCTGTTCCGCCGCGAGAACATTCCGCACATCAATTCCACCCATTTCTCGGTGGAAGAGATCTCGGCGAAGATCCTCGTGGAAAAAGGCGTCGAGCGGCGCTTCAAGTAGCGTTATCTGACCAATAGAAGGCTATCGCGAGCAATCGAACGTCGACCGGCTGCTCCTGCATGGTTTACAAGATCTTGTAGGAGCGAGCTTGCTCGCGATCGGACCAACGGTCCGCCCTGCTCTCAAATCACCAACAGATCCACGAACCGGTGCACCGCCGTGGCTTCCAGCTGCGCCTGGTCCTTGCACAGGGCAAAGATCTGCGCTGAACGCTGGGCCGTGAAGCGGGTGGCCAGGTTGGCCTTGAACTTGTCTTCCAGCAGCGCAATGCCTTCGGCGCGACGCCGGCGATGGCCAATCGGGTATTCCACCACCACCTGCTCGGTGCTCGAGCCATCCTTGAAAAACACCTGTAGCGCATTGGCGATGGAGCGCTTGTCGGCCTCCAGGTACTCGCGGGTGTAGCGCGGCTCCTCGACGACCTGCATCTTCTCGCGCAACTGATCGATGATCGGATGGGCGGCATGGAAGCTGTCTTCATAGTGCTCGGCCACCAGGTTGCCGAACGCCAGCGGCACGGCGGTCATGTACTGGATGCAGTGGTCGCGGTCGGCGGCGTTGGCCAGTGGGCCCACCTTGGAAATGATGCGGATCGCCGATTCGTGGGTGGTGATGACGATCCTGTCAATCTCGTGCAGGCGATTGCGCACCAGCGGGTGCAGGGTCACCGCCGCCTCGCAGGCGGTCTGCGCATGGAACTCGGCCGGGAAGCTGATCTTGAACAGCACGTTTTCCATCACATAGCTGCCGTACTGCTGCGACAGGCTGAAACGGCGCTGGTCTTCGGGCTTGAGCGCCAGGTCCTTGTTGGTGTGGCTGAACAGCACGTCGTAGAAGCCCCACTGCGGCGCACTCAGCACTCCCGGGATACCCATCTCGCCACGCAGGGCGATATCCGCCAGGCGCACGCCACGGCTGGTGGCATCGCCCGCCGCCCAGGATTTGCGCGAACCGGCGTTCGGCGCATGGCGATAGGTACGCAGCGCCTGGCCATCGACAAAGGCATGGGACAGCGCCGCCAGCAACTGCTCGCGGTTGGCCCCCATCAACTTGGCGGTGACCGCGGTCGAGGCGACTTTCACCAGCAAGACATGGTCGAGGCCGACCCGGTTGAAGGAGTTTTCCAGGGCAATCACCCCCTGGATCTCATGGGCCATGATCATGGCCTCGAGCACCGCGCGCATGGTCAGCGGCGCCTCGCCATTGGCCACGCGTTTTTGCGACAGGTGATCGGCCACGGCGAGGATGCCACCGAGGTTGTCGGAAGGATGGCCCCACTCGGCGGCGAGCCAGGTGTCGTTGTAATCCAGCCAACGGACAATGCAGCCGATATCCCAGGCCGCCTTGACCGGGTCCAGGCGCAAGCGGGTACCCGGCACCCGCGCGCCAAACGGCACGAGCGTGCCCTCCACTATCGGCCCCAGGTGCTTGGTGCACTCCGGAAAGCGCAGGGCCAGCAAGCCACAGCCGAGGGTGTCCATCAAGCAGTTGCGGGCGGTATCCAGAGCCTCGCGGGACTCGATCCGATAGTTCAGAACGTAGTCGGCGATGTCCTGCAAGACCTGGTCGTAATCGGGGCGTTCGTTCAGATCAACGTTGGCGCTCATGGGCAGTTCACTCCATCAAGGGTTGGGTTGCATCCTCAAGGTCAGGCTGATCGGGTTATTTTTTTATTCACCCCATTGTAGGAGCGAGCTTGCTCGCGATGACGGATGGACTGTCGGCATCGATGTCGACCGTGGTATCGCTATCGCGAGCAAGCTCGCTCCTACAGGGGCCGTTTATGATTTAGAACGCGTCGCCGGGCACACGTACCCAGCCTTCCATCAAGACCCGCGCGCTACGACTCATGATGGCCTTGGTCACGCTCCATTCGCCGTTGTCCTGCACAACTTCGGCGCCGACGCGCAGGGTCCCCGACGGGTGGCCGAAACGCACCGCGCTGCGCTCTCCGCCGCCGGCCGCCAGGTTGACCAGGGTCCCGGGGATCGCCGCCGCCGTGCCAATGGCCACCGCGGCGGTGCCCATCATCGCGTGGTGCAGCTTGCCCATGGACAGCGCGCGCACCAGCAGATCGATATCGGCAGCCTGCACCGCCTTGCCGCTGGAAGCCTGGTAGTCCGCGGGCGGCGCGACAAAGGCGACCTTGGGCGTGTGCTGACGCTTGGCCGCTTCATCCAGATTCTGGATCAGCCCCATGCGCAGCGCGCCGTGGGCGCGAATGGTCTCGAACATCGCCAACGCCTTGGGGTCGCCGTTGATATCGCCCTGCAGCTCGGTACCGCTGTAGCCGATGTCGCGGGCGTTGATGAAAATCGTCGGGATCCCGGCATTGATCATGGTGGCCTGGAAAGTCCCGACACCCGGCACCTCCAGATCATCCACCAGGTTGCCGGTGGGGAACATCGAACCGCCGGCGCCCTCTTCCTCGGCCGCCGGGTCAAGGAACTCCAGCTGCACTTCGGCCGCCGGAAAAGTCACCCCGTCCAGCTCGAAATCGCCGGTTTCCTGGACCGCGCCGTTGGTGATCGGCACATGGGCGATGATGGTCTTGCCGATATTGGCCTGCCAGATGCGCACCACGGCCACGCCGTTCTGCGGAATGCGCTCGGCATCCACCAGGCCGCTGCTGATGGCGAAGGAACCGACCGCCGCCGACAGGTTGCCGCAGTTGCCGCTCCAGTCGACGAAAGGTTTGTCGATGGACACCTGGCCGAACAGGTAATCCACGTCGTGGCCGGGCTTGATGCTTTTTGACAGGATCACCGTCTTGCTGGTGCTGGACGTGGCGCCGCCCATGCCGTCGATCTGCTTGTCGTACGGGTCGGGGCTGCCGATCACCCGCAACAGCAACGCATCGCGGGCCGCGCCCGGCAGCTGCGCCGCCTCGGGCAGGTCCTGCAGGCTGAAGAACACACCCTTGCTGGTGCCGCCCCGCATATAGGTGGCGGGAATCTTGATTTGCGCTACGAAAGCCATGGATTTCGGTCCTGATAAAGACCGAGGGCGGCGCCTTGCGGCCCGCCCCCGGTACGTCACTTAACTGGCGACAGCCGATTCGAGGAAGTCCTGGGCAAAGCGCTGCAACACGCCGCCCGCTTCGTAGATCGACACCTCTTCGGCGGTGTCGAGCCGGCAGGTCACCGGCACCTCGACCCGTTCGCCGTTCTTGCGCTGGATCACCAGGGTCAGCGTGGCGCGCGGCTTGCGCTCGCCCACCACATCGAAGGTTTCGGTGCCGTCGATGCCCAGGGTCTTGCGGTCGGTGCCCGGCTTGAACTCCAGCGGCAGCACGCCCATGCCCACCAGGTTGGTACGGTGGATGCGCTCGAAGCCTTCGGCGGCGATGGCTTCCACCCCGGCCAGGCGCACGCCCTTGGCCGCCCAGTCACGGGACGAGCCTTGGCCGTAGTCGGCGCCGGCGATGATGATCAGCGGCTGCTTGCGCTGCATATAGGTCTCGATGGCTTCCCACATCCGGGTGACCTGGCCTTCCGGCTCGATCCGCGCCAGCGAACCCTGCTTGACCTTGCCGCCTTCCTGGACCATTTCGTTGAACAGTTTCGGGTTGGCGAAGGTCGCGCGTTGCGCGGTCAGGTGGTCGCCCCGGTGGGTCGCGTAAGAGTTGAAGTCCTCTTCCGGCAGGCCCATTTTCGCCAGGTACTCGCCGGCCGCGCTGTCGAGCATGATGGCGTTGGACGGCGACAGGTGATCGGTGGTGATGTTGTCCGGCAGCACCGCCAGCGGGCGCATGCCGGTCAGGCTGCGCGCCCCGGCCAGGGCGCCTTCCCAGTACGGCGGACGGCGGATGTAGGTGCTCATCTCACGCCAGTCGTACAACGGCTCGACCTTGGGCCCGGTGTCTTCGTGAATGGCGAACATCGGGATGTACACCTTGCGGAACTGCTCGGGTTTCACCGATGCCTTGACCACCGCATCGATCTCTTCGTCGCTCGGCCAGATGTCCTTGAGGCGGATTTCCTTGCCATTGGCGTCCAGGCCCAGCACGTCCTTCTCGATGTCAAAGCGAATGGTCCCGGCAATCGCATAGGCCACCACCAGCGGCGGCGACGCGAGGAACGCCTGCTTGGCATAGGGATGGATACGCCCGTCGAAGTTGCGGTTGCCCGACAGCACCGCGGTGGCATACAGGTCGCGGTCGATGATTTCTTTCTGGATCACCGGGTCCAGCGCGCCGGACATGCCGTTGCAGGTGGTGCAGGCGAAGGCCACGACGCCAAAGCCCAATTGCTCCAGCTCGTGGGTCAGGCCGGCTTCGTCCAGGTACATGGCCACTGTCTTGGAACCCGGTGCCAGCGACGACTTGACCCAGGGTTTGCGGGTCAGGCCGAGCTTGTTGGCGTTGCGCGCCAGCAGGCCGGCGGCGATCACGTTGCGCGGGTTGCTGGTGTTGGTGCAGCTGGTGATGGCCGCGATGATCACCGCGCCATCGGGCATTTGTCCCGGCACCTCTTCCCACTGGCCGGCAATGCCCTTGGCCGCCAGGTCGCTGGTCGCCACCCGGGCGTGGGGGTTGCTCGGGCCCGCCATGTTGCGCACCACCGAGGACAGGTCGAACTGCAAGCCGCGCTCGTACTGCGCGTTCTTCAGGCTGTCGGCCCACAGGCCGGCCTGTTTGGCATAGGTCTCGACCAGTTGTACTTGCTCGTCTTCACGACCAGTGAGCTTGAGGTAGTCGATGGTCTGCTGGTCGATGTAGAACATCGCCGCGGTGGCGCCGTATTCCGGGGCCATGTTGGAGATGGTCGCGCGGTCGCCCAGGGTCAGCGCCGCGGCGCCCTCGCCGAAGAACTCCAGGTAGGCGCCCACTACCTTCTGCTTGCGCAGGAATTCGGTCAGCGCCAGCACCATATCGGTGGCGGTGATGCCCGGTTGCAGCTTGCCGGTCAGCTCGACGCCGACGATTTCCGGCAGGCGCATCCAGGACGCCCGGCCGAGCATCACGCTTTCGGCTTCCAGGCCGCCGACGCCGATGGCGATCACGCCCAGGGCATCCACGTGCGGGGTGTGGCTGTCGGTGCCAACGCAGGTATCGGGGAAGGCCACGCCATCGCGCGCCTGGATCACCGGGGACATTTTCTCCAGGTTGATCTGGTGCATGATGCCGTTGCCCGGCGGGATCACGTCGACGTTCTTGAAGGCCTTCTTGGTCCAGTTGATGAAGTGGAAACGGTCTTCGTTGCGCCGGTCTTCCACGGCGCGGTTCTTGGCGAACGCATCCGGGTCGAAGCCGCCGCACTCCACCGCCAGCGAGTGGTCGACGATCAACTGGGTCGGCACCACCGGGTTGACCTGGGCCGGGTCGCCGCCCTGGTCGGCGATGGCGTCACGCAGGCCGGCCAGGTCCACCAGGGCGGTCTGGCCAAGAATGTCGTGGCACACCACGCGGGCCGGAAACCACGGGAAGTCGAGGTCGCGCTTGCGCTCGATCAGTTGCTTCAGGGAAGCGCTCAGGGTCGCCGGATCGCAACGCCGCACCAGGTTTTCCGCGAGCACGCGCGAGGTGTACGGCAGGCTGTCGTAGGCGCCGGGCTGGATCGCCTCGACAGCCGCGCGGGTGTCGAAGTAGTCCAGTCGGGTACCGGGTAACGGTTTACGAAATTCAGTGTTCATCGTCAGGACTCGGTCACGGTGATTGCAAAAGGTGGGGCTGGCACCGGCACTGAACCGCCCTCTGTAGGAGCGAAGCTTGCTCGCGATAGCGGTGTAACGGTCGACATAGATGTTGAATGTCATTCCGTCTTCGCGAGCAAGCTTCGCTCCTACAGGGCTTTGGGTTCAGCCAGTGACAGGGCCACCGGTCAGCGACGTTCGATTGGCACGAACTTGCGCTGTTCAACGCCGACGTACTCGGCGCTTGGACGGATGATGCGGTTGTTGGCGCGCTGTTCGAACACATGGGCGGCCCAGCCGGTCAGGCGCGAGCAGACGAAGATCGGGGTGAACAGCTTGGTCGGGATGCCCATGAAGTGGTACGCCGAGGCATGGTAGAAATCGGCGTTGGGGAACAGCTTCTTCTGCTCCCACATGGTCTTGTCGATGGCTTCGGAAACCGGGAACAACACCTTGTCGCCCACCTCAATGGCGAGCTTTTTCGACCAGCCCTTGATCACCTCGTTGCGCGGGTCGTTGTCTTTGTAGATCGCGTGGCCGAAGCCCATGATCTTGTCCTTGCGCTCGAGCATGCCGAGGGTGCCCTTGATCGCCTCTTCCGGCGAAGCAAAGCGCTCGATCATCTCCATCGCCGCCTCGTTGGCACCGCCGTGCAGCGGGCCGCGCAGCGAACCGATGGCCGCGGTGACGCAGGAGTACAAGTCCGACAGGGTCGAGGCACAGACTCGGGCAGTGAAGGTCGAGGCGTTGAATTCGTGCTCGGCGTAGAGGATCAGCGAGACGTTCATCACCTTGGTGTGCAGCTCGCTCGGTTTCTTGCCGTGCAGCAGGTGCAGGAAGTGGCTGCCGATGCACGGCTCGTCGGTCACGCAATCGATGCGTTTGCCGTCGTGGCTGAAGCGGTACCAGTAACACATGATCGCCGGGAACGCGGCCAGCAGGCGGTCGGTGACGTCACGTTGCCGGGAGAAGTCCTGTTCCGGCTCGATATTGCCGAGGAACGAACAACCGGTGCGCATCACATCCATCGGATGGGCGTCGGCCGGGATGCGTTCCAGCACTTCTTTCAGCGCCTGCGGCAGGTCGCGCAGCTTGCTCAGCTTCTGGGTGTAGGCGTCCAGTTGCGCCTGGGTCGGCAGCTCGCCGTACAGCAGCAGGTAGGCCACTTCCTCGAACTGCGCGTCGGCCGCCAGTTCGCGTACGTCGTAACCCCGGTAGGTCAGCCCGGCACCGGCCTGGCCCACGGTCGACAAGGCAGTCTGTCCGGCCACCTGGCCACGCAGGCCAGCGCCACTCAATACTTTTGCTTCGGCCATTGCTCTCTCCAATCTTGAATTTGTTAGGGAATCGGCAAATCGTCAAAACCAATACTGCTTTATGTAGCCGCTGCCGCAGGCTGCGACAGGACCGAAGGTCCTCCTGCGTCGAGAGGCGCGCCGCGGCCGTGCCGGCCGATCGCAGCCTGCGGCAGCGGCTACAGGTTTTGCATCAGTAGTCAAACCGCGTTCGGGTTCAGCTTTTCTTCTGGGCGAACAGCGCATCGAGCTTCTGCTCGAAGGTGTGGTAGTCGATGCGGTCGTACAGTTCCATGCGGGTCTGCATGGTGTCGATCACGTTCTGCTGGGTGCCATCGCGACGGATCGCGGTATAGACGTTTTCCGCCGCCTTGTTCATGGCGCGGAACGCCGACAGCGGGTACAGCACCAGGGAAACATCCACGGATTTCAGTTGCTCGGTGGTGTACAGCGGCGTGGCGCCGAACTCGGTGATGTTGGCCAGGATCGGCGCTTTCACCCGGTTGGCGAAGATCTTGTACATCTCCAGCTCAGTGATGGCTTCCGGGAACACCATGTCGGCGCCGGCTTCAATGCAGGCGGCGGCGCGATCCAGGGCCGACTCCAGCCCCTCCACCGCCAGGGCGTCGGTGCGGGCCATGATCACGAAGCTGTCGTCGGTGCGGGCATCCACCGCGGCCTTGATGCGATCGACCATTTCCTGCTGGGAAACGATCTCCTTGTTCGGCCGGTGGCCGCAGCGCTTGGCGCCGACCTGGTCCTCGATATGAATCGCCGCCGCGCCGAACTTGATCATCGACTTGACGGTGCGCGCTACGTTGAACGCCGACGAACCGAAACCGGTGTCCACGTCCACCAGCAACGGCAGGTCGCAGACGTCGGTGATGCGGCGCACGTCGGTCAGCACGTCGTCCAGCCCGGTGATGCCCAGGTCCGGTACGCCGAGGGAGCCGGCCGCCACCCCGCCGCCGGACAGGTAGATCGCCTTGAACCCGGCGCGCTTGGCCAGCAGCGCATGGTTGGCATTGATGGCGCCGACCACCTGCAACGGTCGTTCGCTGGCGACCGCATCGCGAAAGCGCTGGCCTGGAGTGCTCTTGTTGTTGGAACTCATGACTCACCTCGTGGAGTGGCTGTCTGCGGGGCGCCGTCCTGGTAATGACGGGCAATGTTGCGTTTGGAAGCACCGATGTGACGGCGCATCAACAACTCGGCCAGTTCGCCGTCGCGATCGGCAATGGCATCGAGAATCCGGTGGTGCTCGGCGAACGCCTGGTGCGGGCGGTTGGGCGTGGCGGAAAACTGGATGCGGTACATGCGCACCAGCTGGTACAGCTCGCCGCAGAGCATCTGCGTGAGGGTGCGGTTGCCCGCGCCCTGGATGATCCGGTAATGGAAGTCGAAATCGCCTTCCTGCTGGTAGTAGCCGAGCCCGGCCTGGAACGCCGCGTCGCGCTCGTGGGTATCGAGGACCCGGCGCAGCTCGTCGATTTCCTCGTTGGTCATGCGCTCGGCGGCCAGGCGGCAGGCCATGCCTTCCAGGGATTCGCGGATTTCATAGAGTTCGATCAGTTCGGCATGGCTCAGGGACACCACCCGCGCCCCGACATGGGGCACCCGCACCAGCAGGCGCTGGCCTTCCAGGCGGTGGATCGCCTCGCGCAACGGGCCACGGCTGATGCCGTAGGTGCGCGCCAGTTCCGGCTCGGAAATCTTGCTGCCCGGGGCGATCTCGCCCTTGACGATGGCCGCCTGAATGCGTCTGAAGACGTTTTCGGACAAGGTTTCCGAATCGTCCTGGGTCACGGCGGGGGGATCGAGCTGATCCAGCATATTGTCGACACCTTGAAAATCAATGCGACAAAAATTAGCTAATACAGCTCAAACAGTCAAAGGAAAAATAGATATTGTCGACAATCGTCTAATAACCCTTTACACCAAACCGGCACAAAAGCCCCCGCCCCGCCGCTGGCGCCATAAAACCAGCATGCTAGAATGCCGCCCGCATTTGCCTGTCACATTAATAAGGCAGCACACGAGGGAGCTTGCGCAGCAATGCCAGTCGCCTTGAACTGAAGAACCCATGCAACGCACCAGGATCTATGAGACTCAAGGCCTTCTCCATACTGTTCTGCCTGCTCGGCCTGCCGGGCCTGAGTGCCGCCGCCGGCAAGACCGTTTACGGTCTGAATGAATACGCCAGACTGTCCGGGATCGACCTGGAAGTCGCCGCCAAGCTCGACACCGGCGCCAAGACCGCCTCCCTCAGCGCCCGCGATATCAAGCGCTTCAAGCGCAATGGCGAGTCCTGGGTACGTTTTTACCTGGCCATCGACGCCGCCCATTCCCACCCCATCGAACGTCCGCTGGCCCGCGTCAGCAAGATCAAGCGCCGCGCCGGCGACTACGACCCCGATGAGGAAAACAACAAGAAGTACACCGCGCGCCCGGTCATCGAGCTGGATATCTGCATGGGCGGTGCCCTGCGCAGCATAGAAGTGAACTTGACCGACCGCAGTGCATTCCAATACCCGCTCTTGATCGGTTCCGAAGCGCTCAAACGCTTCGATGCACTGGTCGACCCCAGTCTTAAATACGCTGCTGGCAAACCTGCCTGCGCCACCGACGCTCATACCGCAGAGTAATTCCAATGCGCTCTCTTACCCTCCATCTGAAAATCCTGATCGCCATCCTGGTGGTGCTGGGCATTTCGATCACGGCCTATCAGATTTTCGTGCTCGGCATCCCGGTGACCGAAGACGCCACCGACGACCTGTGGAACATCGACGCCAAGGTCGAGTTCGTCGCCAACGCCAAGGACCCGATCAAGATCCAGATGTTCGTGCCGCCGTTGAGCCGCGACTATGTCAGCCTGAACGAGAGCTTCATCTCCAATAACTACGGGGTGGCGGTGAACCGCGTCGACGGCAACCGCAAGGTGACCTGGTCGGCCCGCCGCGCCAAGGGCAACCAGACCCTCTACTACCGCCTGGTGCTGACCAAGCACTACACCGCGGAAAAAGCCAAGATCAAGGGCCCGACCTTCCGCGACAGCATCGCCGTCGAAGGCCCGGAAAAGATCGCCGCCGAAGCCCTGCTCGCGCCGATCCGCCAGCACTCGGCCGACGTCGAGACCTTCATCAGCGAAGCCATCAAGCGGGTCAACAACAGCAGCGACGACAACGCCAAGATGCTCCTGGCGGGCGATCCGTCGCCGGCGAACAAAGCCAAGATCGTCGACCTGCTGCTGTCCATCGCCCACGTGCCGATGGAAAAGGTCCACACCATTCGCCTGGTGGCCGACCAGCCGCAGGCCCCGGAACTGTGGCTGCGCAGCTTCAACGGTACCGACTGGCTGTACTTCAACCCGGAAACCGGCGAACAAGGCCTGCCCAGCGACCGCCTGTTGTGGTGGATCGGTGACGACAGCCTGATCACCGTCGATGGCGGCAAGAAAGCCACCGTCACCTTCAGCCTGAACAACAGCGAAATGAACGCCATTCGCCTGGCCAAGCTGACCGACGAGAACACTGACGCCAATTTCCTCGAATACTCGCTGTACGGCCTGCCGCTGCAGACCCAGCAGACCTTCATGATCATGGTGATGATCCCGATCGGCGTGCTGGTGATCCTGGTGCTGCGCAACCTGATCGGCCTGCAGACCCTGGGTACCTTCACCCCGGTGCTGATCGCCCTGGCCTTCCGCGAAACCCAGCTGGGCTTCGGTATCGTGCTGTTCACGGTGATCACCGCGCTCGGGCTGTCGCTCAGGTCCTACCTGGAACACCTGAAGCTGCAGATGCTGCCGCGGCTGTCGGTGGTGCTGACCTTCGTCGTGGTGCTGATCGCCGCCATCAGCCTGTTCAGCCACAAGCTCGGCCTGGAACGCGGCCTGTCGGTGGCCCTGTTCCCGATGGTGATCCTGACCATGACCATCGAACGCCTGTCGATCACCTGGGAAGAACGGGGCGCCGGCCATGCGATGAAAGTCGCCATCGGCACGCTGTTCGCCGCCTCCCTGGCGCACCTGATCATGAGCGTGCCGGAGCTGGTCTACTTCGTCTTCACCTTCCCGGCGATGCTGCTGATCCTGGTGGGCTTCATGCTGGCGATGGGTCGCTACCGCGGCTACCGCCTGACCGAGCTGATCCGTTTCAAAGCCTTCGTCAAGGCTGATTCGTAATGTTCGGCCTGTGGAAGACCTGGAAGGCCCTGGAAGCCCGGGGCATCATGGGGATCAATCGGCGTAACGCGGACTACGTGCTCAAGTACAACAAGCGCAGCCTGTACCCGATCGTCGACGACAAGATCATCACCAAGGAGCGCGCGATCAAGGCCGGCATCCATGTGCCGGAACTGTACGGCGTGATCTCCACCGAGAAGGAAATCGACAAGCTCGACGAGATCATCGGCGGGCGCAACGACTTCGTGATCAAGCCGGCGCAAGGCGCCGGCGGCGACGGCATCATCGTGATCGCCGACCGTTTCGAGGGTCGCTACCGCACGGTATCGGGCAAGATCATCAGTCATGAAGAAATCGAGCACCACATCTCCAGCATCCTCACCGGCCTCTATTCCCTGGGCGGCCACCGTGACCGGGCGCTGATCGAATACCGGGTGACCCCGGACCAGATCTTCAAGAGCATCAGCTACGAAGGCGTACCGGACATCCGCATCATCGTGCTCATGGGCTACCCGGTGATGGCCATGCTGCGCCTGCCGACCCGCCAGTCCGGCGGCAAGGCCAACCTGCACCAGGGCGCCATCGGCGTCGGTGTCGACCTGGCTACCGGCCTGACCCTGCGCGGCACCTGGCTGAACAACATCATCGCCAAGCACCCGGACACCACCAACGCGGTGGACGGCGTGCAACTGCCCTACTGGGACGGCTTCATGAAGCTGGCGGCCGGCTGTTACGAGCTGTGCGGCCTGGGCTACATCGGGGTCGACATGGTGCTGGACCAGGAAAAGGGCCCGTTGATCCTCGAGCTCAACGCCCGCCCCGGCCTGAACATCCAGATCGCCAACGACTGCGGCCTGACCCAGCGCACCCACGCGGTCGAAGCGCACCTGGCAGAACTGAAAGCCCGCGGCATCAGCGAAACCGTCGAGCAGCGCGTGCAGTTTGCCCAGGACCTGTTCGGCCATATCCCGGCGGTGGAAGGCTGAACCACAGCAACGGAAAACCCTGTAACCGCTGCCGCAGGCTGCGCCCGACCGCGAAGCGGGCGCCGCTTTCGACATCACCGAGGACCTTCGGTCCTTTCGCAGCCTTCGGCAGCGGCTACAGGGTATGCGGCGAGGCGGGCAATGCGTCGTAAACAGGGCAATCCCCGACATCCCCACTAGGAGCAAATCCCTGAGGGGACTACAATCGCCAGCCGCGCTCCTCCGATGGCTGATCCGCCCCGCATGTCGACCTGCTCCGTACACCCGCTGCCCTATCGCACCAACCCCGCCGAGTATTTCGCGGCGATCCGCCATGCCCCTGGCGCCGTCCTGCTCGACAGCGGCTGGCCCAGTGCCGAACGCGGCCGCTATGACCTGCTCAGCGCCTGGCCACGGACGCAGTTGGCCGTCCTCAAGGACGAAAGCGGCGAAGATTTCCTGCAACGCCTGCGACTCAACCTGGATCAATTGGGCCAGGCAGCGATCCCGGCGCCTTACCAGTTGCCTTTCGCCGGCGGACTGATCGGCTACCTGAGCTACGACTTCGGACGCCATCTGGAACGCCTGCCCAGCCAGGCCCTGGATGACCTGCAACTGCCCGATGCGCGCTTCGGCCTCTACAACTGGGCGCTGATCAGCGACCATCAGCAGTGCACCAGCCAACTGGTGTTCCACCCCGCGCTTGCCGCCAGCGAACGCCAGCGCCTGATCGCCCTGTTCGGCCAGGCGCCAGTCAGCGCCAACGACAGCTTCAAACTCAGCGGGCCGATGCTGCCTGACCTCAGCGCCGCGCAGTACCAACAGGCGTTCGAGCGCATCCAGGCGTACATCCAGGCCGGCGACTGCTATCAGGTCAACTTCGCCCAACGCTTTCGCGCGCCCTGCGCTGGCGATCCGTGGGTTGCCTACTGCGCGCTGCGGGCGGCCTGCCCGACGCCTTTTTCCGGGTTCCAGAGCCTGCCGGAAGGTGGCGCGGTGCTGAGCCTGTCGCCGGAGCGCTTCGTGCGGATCAGTGAGCGACAGGTGGAAACCCGGCCGATCAAGGGCACCCGCCCGCGCGGCCAGGATGCCGCCGAAGACGCGGCGAACGCCGCCGAACTGCTGGCCAGCCCCAAGGACCGCGCGGAAAACCTGATGATCGTCGACCTGCTGCGCAACGACCTGGGCCGCACCTGCCGCATCGGCTCGGTGCGGGTACCGGAGCTGTTCAGCCTGGAGAGTTACCCCAACGTGCACCACCTGGTGAGCAGCGTCACCGGCGAACTGGCGGACGACAAGGACGCCCTGGACCTGATCGCCGGCAGCTTCCCCGGCGGCTCGATCACCGGCGCACCGAAGATTCGCGCGATGCAGATCATCGACGAGCTGGAACCGACCCGGCGCGGGCTGTATTGCGGTTCGTTGCTGTACCTGGACGTGCGTGGCGAGATGGACAGCTCGATCGCCATCCGCAGCCTGCTGGTCAAGAATGGGCAAATCTGCTGCTGGGGCGGTGGCGGGATTGTCGCGGACTCGGACTGGCAGGCCGAGTATCAGGAGTCCATCACCAAGGTGAAGGTGCTGCTGGAGACCTTGCAGAGCCTTTAAAAGCATCGCGGGCAAGTCGGATCGCCGTCCGGGTCGATGTCGTTCACCGCAATGTGGTACGACGCAGACCTGTAGGAGCGAGGCTTGCCCGCGATGGCTGCGCCGCGAACCTACAGGCTCAACTCACGGTTCGACGCCTTGAGGAACTCCTGCTTCAGCTCGGCAAAGCAGTGCACCGCCGGGAATTGCGGGAACTCGCGAATCACGTTGTCCGGGGCATGGAACAGAATGCCGGCATCGGCCTCGCCGAGCATGCTGGTGTCGTTGTACGAATCCCCCGCCGCGATCACCCGGTAATACAGGCTCTTGAAGGCCAGCACCGACTGGCGCTTGGGGTCTTTCTGGCGCAGCTGGTAACCGGTCACCCGGCCGCTGTCGTCGGTGACCAGGCGGTGGCACAACAGCGTGGGAAAGCCCAGTTGGCGCATCAGCGGCTGGGAAAACTCATAGAAGGTGTCGGACAGAATCACCACCTGGAAACGCTCGCGCAGCCAGTCGACGAACTCGATGGCGCCGTCCAGCGGCTTGAGGGTGGCGATCACTTCCTGAATGTCCGACAGCTTCAGGCCGTGCTCGTCGAGAATCCGCAGGCGCTGCTTCATCAGCACGTCGTAATCGGGAATATCCCGGGTGGTCGCCTTGAGGGATTCAATCCCGGCTTTTTCGGCAAAGGCGATCCAGATTTCCGGGACCAGTACACCTTCCAGGTCGAGACAGGCAATTTCCACAGGACACTCCCATTTGTATTGGTTATTCGAGCGAGCAAAAGGACTGCCGAACTCTAGCGATTCGACCTGGCCCACGCAACGCGAGGAGCGCGCCAGCCGGGGGCGGATTTTGTTACCATCGCCAGTATCTAGAGCGCTCAGCGCCACCGACCTGTAGGAAACCGCCCTGATGAGCCCATCGTTCAATGTCGCTGAACTCGCCGCGACCTATGCCCAAAAATCCGCCCAGGACATTCTCAAACTGGCGTTCGCCGAGTTCGGCGATGACCTGTGGATCTCTTTCAGTGGTGCCGAGGATGTGGTGCTGGTGGACATGGCCTGGAAGCTGAACAAGAACGTCAAGGTGTTCAGCCTCGACACCGGGCGCCTGCACCCGGAAACCTACCGCTTCATCGAGCAGGTACGCGAGCACTACAAGATCGACATCGAAGTGGTTTCGCCGGACCACGCCAAGCTCGAGCCCTTCGTCAAGGAGAAAGGCCTGTTCAGCTTCTACAAGGATGGCCACGGCGAGTGCTGCGGCATCCGCAAGATCGAGCCGCTGCGCCGCAAGCTGTCCACCGTCAGCGCCTGGGCCACCGGCCAGCGCCGCGACCAGAGCCCGGGTACCCGCAGCCAGGTGGCGGTACTGGAGATCGACAGCGCCTTCTCCACCCCGGAACGCACCCTGTACAAGTTCAACCCGCTGGCGCAGATGACCAGCGAAGAGATCTGGGGGTACATCCGCATGCTCGAGCTGCCGTACAACAGCCTGCACGAACGCGGCTTCATCAGCATCGGCTGCGAGCCTTGCACCCGCCCTGTGCTGCCAAACCAGCATGAGCGCGAAGGCCGCTGGTGGTGGGAAGAAGCCACGCAGAAGGAATGTGGCCTGCACGCCGGCAATATCATCAGCAAGGGCTAAAGCCCCAATTCCTCTTTCTTCTGTAGGAG
The DNA here is from genome assembly GCF_059416085.1 of Pseudomonas sp. GW821-FHT09E12. Lineage (NCBI taxonomy): Bacteria > Pseudomonadati > Pseudomonadota > Gammaproteobacteria > Pseudomonadales > Pseudomonadaceae > Pseudomonas > Pseudomonas sp. GW821-FHT09E12. The sequence goes on from NZ_JBWKOM010000008.1 coordinate 233,690, forward strand.
CGAAGCTTGCTCGCGAGACGGTGTATCTGACACACCGCTTCGCTCCTACAGAAACCCCTCCTCCCGGTAAAAATCTTGTACACACAAGTGTCACCACAGGTGCCATTTTTGTGTGCACTTTATGCCTCTACGCCCCAAAAAGTTACACCCTCCTCCCTGGGCCATTCTCCACCGCGCTCCCCCCCTACCCCCTCGAAAAATAAATACCTGTTCGAACGGTCAATTTATAACTTCGTAATTTCAGTCATTTAGAAATTATTAAGAACAAAGCGAAATTATCGGTCGCTTGCTTAGATTGGGATCTGGCACGGAAGTGGCTTAAGTCGTTTCGCATCTTGTATACAACTTAAATAAAAAATACATACACTTTATATCCGCAAGCCGGGTTCCCGAATCCGCCTGCAGATGCCCAGAACCCAGTGATTCCCGGACTGCGCCGAAGACTGCCGAGCCTTGCGCTCAAGCACAGTCAGCGCGGATTCGCGATCAGGAGCCTGCCGGAATGCGTACCAGTCCTTCCAATAACATCGCACTGGATTTGCCCTCCTCCCATACCCACGCCAACCTCGACCCCAGCATCGCCCACGACACCGCTTCGCCAGTCGACCTCAGCCCGCGCCTGCACAACCGCGACCTGGCGCCGACCAAGGTCGAAGGCCGGCGCTGGGGTGGCTACAGCATCTTTGCCCTGTGGACCAATGACGTGCACAACATCGCCAATTACTCCTTCGCCATCGGCCTGTACGCCCTGGGCCTGGGCGGCTGGCAGATCCTCCTGTCCCTGGGGATCGGCGCGGCGCTGGTGTACTTCTTCATGAACCTGTCCGGCTACATGGGCCAGAAGACCGGCGTGCCCTTCCCGGTGATCAGCCGTATCAGCTTCGGCATCCATGGCGCGCAGATTCCGGCGCTGATCCGCGCGGTGATCGCCATCGCCTGGTTCGGTATCCAGACCTACCTGGCCTCGGTGGTGTTCCGGGTATTGCTCACAGCCATCCACCCCGGCTTCGCCGACTACGACCACAACTCGATCCTCGGCCTGTCGAGCCTGGGCTGGGTGTGTTTCGTGGCGATCTGGCTGGTGCAGCTGGCGATCCTCGCCTACGGCATGGAAATGGTCCGGCGCTATGAGGCCTTTGCCGGCCCGGTGATCCTGGTGACCGTTGCCGCCCTCGCCGCCTGGATGTACACCCAGGCCAACGCCAGCATCGCCTGGTCGATCCAGGAGCCGCTGAGCGGTGGCGAGATGTGGCGCCAGATCTTCGCCGGCGGTGCGCTGTGGCTGGCGATCTACGGCACACTGGTGCTCAACTTCTGCGACTTCGCCCGCTCCTCGCCCTGCCGCCGGACCATCAAGATTGGCAATTTCTGGGGGCTGCCGGTGAACATCCTGGTGTTCGCAGCCATCACCGTATTGCTCTGCGGCGCGCAGTTCCAGATCAACGGCAAGATCATCGAAAGCCCGACCGAAATCATCGCCTCGATCCCCAACACCTTCTTTCTGGTGCTCGGTTGCCTGGCATTCCTGATCGTCACCGTGGCGGTGAACATCATGGCCAACTTCGTCGCCCCGGCCTTCGTGCTCAGCAACCTGGCGCCGAAATACCTGACCTTCCGCCGCGCCGGGCTGATCAGCGCGACCCTCGCGGTGCTGATCCTGCCGTGGAACCTCTACAACAGCCCGCTGGTGATCGTGTACTTCCTGTCCGGGCTCGGTGCCCTGCTGGGGCCGCTGTACGGGGTGATCATGGTCGACTACTGGCTGCTGCGCAAAGGCCGGATCAACGTGCCCGAACTGTACAGCGAGCACCCGCAAGGCGCGTATTTCTACAGCCATGGGGTCAACCTGCGGGCGGTGGCGGCATTCGTTCCCTCGGCGCTGATCGCCATCGTCCTGGCCCTGGTGCCGGGGTTTGCCAGCGTCTCGCCCTTCTCCTGGCTGATCGGCGCCGGCATTGCCGGCCTGCTGTACCTGATCGTCGCCAAACGCCAGCCCTACTATGCGGATGTCAGCGGTGAATCCATCGCCGTCGATAACGTCAGCCACTAACCTTGAACGGCCCGTCTGCGGCGGGCCCCGAATGCCTCAACGATAAGGACAGCCCATGCGAATTCTCGTGGTCAACGTCAACACCACCGACTCCATCACCCAGGCCATCGCCCGCCAGGCCCAGGCCGTGGCCGCGCCCGGCACCGAAATCATCGGCCTGACCCCACACTTCGGCGCCGACTCCATCGAAGGCAACTTCGAAAGCTACCTGGCCGCCATCGCCGTCATGGACCGCGTGTTGTCCTACGACCAGCCCTACGACGCGGTGATCCAGGCCGGTTATGGCGAGCACGGCCGCGAAGGCCTGCAGGAGCTGCTCAACGTGCCGGTGGTGGACATCACTGACGCCGGCGCCAGCACCGCGATGTTCCTCGGCCACGCCTATTCGGTGGTGACGACCCTGGATCGCACCGTGCCGCTGATCGAGGACCGCCTGAAACTCTCCGGCCTGTACGACCGTTGCGCCTCGGTTCGGGCCAGCGGGCTGGCGGTGCTGGAGCTGGAAGAGGACCCGGCGCGCGCCGTGGAAGCCATCGTGCGCCAGGCCGAACTGGCGGTCAGTGAAGACAAGGCCGAGGTGATCTGCCTGGGCTGTGGCGGCATGGCCGGCCTGGACGAACAGATCCGCCAGCGCACCGGCGTGCCGGTGGTGGACGGCGTGACCGCAGCGGTGACCATCGCCGAATCCCTGGTGCGGCTGGGGCTGTCCACCTCCAAGGTGCGCACCTACGCCACGCCACGGCCAAAAACCATCATCGGCTGGCCAGGGCGCTTCGGGCGCTGAGCCTTCGCTTGTCGCGAGCAAGCCCGCCTCTATTAGGGAAGCGGGTTTGCGCGCCTCTTCAAACCGCGCTGAAGCGTTGCTCCAGGCCCTGCTCGGCGAACTGCTCGATCACGAAGTCGACGAAGGCCCGGGTCTTGCCCGGCAACAGTTTGTGCTCGGCGTAGTAGATCGAGATGTTGCCGTCGTCGACGTACCAGTCCGGCAATACCCGCACCAGGGTGCCGGTGCTCAAGTAACCGACGGCGAACGGCATGCTCACCAGGGCCACCCCCAGGCCCTGGGCGGCAGCGGCGCAGGCCGCTTCCGAATCGCTCATGGTCATCCGCGCCTTCAGGTTCAGCGGGCTTTGCTGCCGGGTGCGGCTGGTCAGGGCCCAGGAGCGCACCCGCCCGGTCTGTGGCGAGCGGATCAGGATGCCTTCGCAATATTGCAAGTCCTCGGGCTGCTCGACCGCCGCGCAGCGCACCAGATAGTCCGGCGAGGCCACCAGGATGCGGTGAGCCGGGGTCAGCCGTCGCGCCACCACCCCCTGGGGCAGCTCAAAGCCGCCGCCGATCGCCGCGTCGAAACCCTGGCCGATCAGGTCCACCTGACGGTTATCGAAATGCCAGTCCGGGCTGATCTCTGGGAAACGCCGCAGGAATTCGCCGAGCATGGGCACGATGTACAGCCGTCCAAACACCGTGCCCATGCTGACTTTCAGGGTGCCCGCCGGGCGCCCTTCGGCGCTGGCCAGGTTGGCCACAGCGTTCTGGATGGTGTACAGGCTGGCGCTGACCTCGCCAAGAAACAGTTTGCCGGCCTCGGTCAGGGTCAGGCTGCGGGTGCTGCGCTGAAACAGCCGGACCCCGAGCCGGGCCTCGAGCTTGGCCACGCTTTTACCCACCGCGGCGGGGGTCAGGCTCAAGCGTCGCGCGGCTTCGGCAAAGCTGCCGACTTCGGCGCTGCGCACAAAGCATTCGATGCTGCTGAAGGTTTCCATGGCGCCTCACTATAAACTTCTGGTTTACACAGACTAGAGCGATTCCTATCTACACAGCACCTAATTCGAGGTCGATACTCGACTCCAACCACAAGGCAGCCCGCCTTGGACTTTTTTGGAGAACGACATGACCACTCAATCCTTCAGCGGCAAAGTAGCCCTGGTTCAAGGCGGTTCCCGCGGCATTGGCGCGGCCATCGTGCAACGCCTGGCGGCCGAAGGCGCCGCTGTCGCCTTCACCTATGTCAGCTCCACCGCCAAGGCCGAAGCCTTGCAGGACAGCATCACCGCCGCTGGCGGCAAGGCCCTGGCGATCCTCGCCGACAGCGCCGATGCCGCGGCCATCCGCCAGGCGGTCGAGAGCACGGTCGAAACCTTTGGTCGCCTGGACATCCTGGTCAACAACGCCGGCGTCCTGGCCATCGGCCCGCTGGAAGACTTCAAGCTGGAAGACTTCGACCGGACCCTGGCCATCAACATCCGCAGCGTGTTCGTCGCCACCCAGGAAGCGGCCCGGCATATGGGCGAAGGCTCGCGCATCATCAACATCGGCAGCACCAACGCCGAACGCATGCCTTTTGCCGGTGGCGGTACCTATGCCATGAGCAAATCGGCCCTGGTCGGCCTGACCAAAGGCCTGTCCCGCGACCTCGGCCCACGGGGCATCACCATCAACAATGTGCAACCCGGCCCGGTCGACACCGACATGAACCCGGCCCACGGCGATTTCGCCGAAAGCCTGATCCCGCTGATGGCCATCGGGCGCTATGGCCACGCGGAAGAAATCGCCAGCTTCGTGGCTTACCTGGCAGGCCCGGAAGCGGGTTACATCACCGGCGCCAGTCTGACGATCGACGGTGGCTTCAGCGCCTGATTCCTGCGCCCATGAAAAACGCCGGGCCACCCTCATCAGGTGGCCCGGCGTTTTTGTAGCCGCTGCCGCAGGCTGCGATCGACTCCACAGAAGGCGCCGCACTTGAGACCGCTGAAGCTCTGGCGGGCTTATCGCAGCCTGCGGCAGCGGCTACAGGTTCAGCTCCATTGCAGCAGCGGCAAACCACAGGCCGCCGGCTGGAACCCCTTCAGCGAACGCAGAATGGCATCGGCATGGGCGTACTTGGCGTCCGCCATCGCCGGATCGGGAATGGCGATCGCGGTCATTCCCGCCGCCTTCGCCGCGGTGACACCGAAAGGCGAATCCTCGAACACCAGGCAATCCTCGGGGGCAACGCCCAGGCGCCGCGCGGCGGTCAGGAAGATATCCGGCGCCGGCTTGGCCGCGCCCACTTCCGGGTCGTCGGCGGTGACTATGGTGTCGAACAGCGCGAACCAGTCGCCGTGCAAGGTGGTTTTCTGGGCGAAAGACTGGCGCGAAGAACTGGTGCCCACGGCAATCGGCACATTATTGGCCTTGAGGTGCTGCACCAGTTCCTGCGCGCCCGGCATCGCCAGCGCCCGGGGAAAGCGTTCGCGCATCAGTGGCTCCCGAATTACCAGGAACTCCTCCGGAGTGATCGGCAGGTCCAGGGCTTGCACCACATAGCGGGCCAGGTCCGCGGCGCCACGGCCAATGATGTTCTGCTTGATTGTCCAATCAAAGGTGCGGCCATAACGATCGGCGATCAGCTGGGTCACCTCGGTGTAGATGCCTTCGGTGTCCAGCAGCAAACCGTCCATATCGAAAATCACGGCCTTGATCGGGCCCACATCATTCAACTGTGCATTCATCGCATCTGATCCGTTAACAAAAAACATCCCGGGGAGCGGCTCAGGTACGGCCAGTTTCTTGCCCGATTAAAGGGTTCAGCAGCATAGCCGCGGCAGATGACGGGGAGCAACCGCGGGTCAGCGTGCAGGCAGACAAAAGCCCGGACAGGCCGGGCTCGCAGGTCTCGACATCATGAGTGAACAAAGCACGCTAGCGTCCCGCCCGTCCGCTACCGCCTCCTGGCCCCCCGGTGCCACCGCCCGCGCTGCCGGTTCCACCACCGGCACCGCCACCACCCATGATGGAACCATTGACGCCAGTGGAGCCCATGCCGCCACCCTGGCCGGAAGAGCCGCGCGACTTGTCGACCCGCGAACGGCTGTCCATGACACCTACACCATTCCCGCCCAGGGCTCCTGGTCGCAGCATGAGACCGTTGCCGGAACCGCCCTCGAACGACCGCAGCGGAGGATTGGCCGGGGCTCGTCCGTCAGCGGATTCTGCCAGGCTGGAGAAACAGAAAATCGACACCAGGGCGACCAACACCAGGCTCAGCAGTTTTGCGCGGCTCACGACGAGCCTCCCGGAGCGGTGCGCCGCTTGCCCCTGGCCGCCTTGCGCTGCGGCCCGGGTCGAGACAGCTCCTGCTCGGCGTTGGCATCCGGGAGGATCTGCTCGGGGCTCAGCGCATCCGTGGGGGAAGGCAGCGGATATTCGGGCGTGTCATCCCGGTCGATAGGTTTCGGATCATGCTTCATAGACACCTCACACCGGTCATGCCGGCGTGCTGGAAGCAGACTTCACGGGCCCTTTTCCTCCGACTCGTCTGCCTCATCGTCATAGCTCAGCGGGACCAGGGCGTCATCCATCAGCGAGCCTGGGTCTTCATTGCCCGGATCGTTGACCAGGGGCACGCCCGAGGAGTCGTCTTCTTTCTTGCCAGCAGTTTCCGGAGTCATGGCAAACCTCGTCGACACAATGTGTCCATCATTGAATTCGAGGGGCTGGAGCGATATTCGTTCCCATAAAAAAGCCCGGCACAAGGCCGGGCTTTTTTACACACTGCTGCAGAATCAATCGTGCTTGTGTTTATTCTTGTGCTTTTTGCCGCCGCCGGAGTGATGGCCATCGTCACCCATGCTGCTGCCCAAAGCGCCACCGGCCGCGCCGCCCAGGCCTGCGCCGATGGTCGAGCCAGTGCTGCCGCCCAGCTTGTTGCCGATCACCGAGCCACCGGCCGAACCCAGCCCGCCACCAATGGCCGCCTCGGTACGGCTGCCTTTACGGGCACCGACCGCGCTGCCGGCAGCGCCGCCAAGACCCGCACCCACCGCGGCGCCCGTGCTGCCGCCAATCTGTTGTCCCACCACATTGCCCAGCGCGCCACCCAAACCGCCGCCGACTGCAGCAGTGCCATCACCGGCGGCCATCGCACCTTGAGCAGCCAGAAGCCCCAAAACCAGAGCAGGCAGTGTTAAACGCATGATGTAAACCTCAAAAAAGATGCTGGAGAGTCATTCTATAGCGGTGTCTGACTAAAGCTGAGCAGCGACAGCAGAACGCTGTGATCCTTTTAGTCACAGTGTTGGACCGTTTTTGCGCAAAGAGTTTTCAGCCAGGCAAAAAAAAGCCCGCTGGGGAGACGGGCTAATAGGATTTGCTTTAACGGATGAGTCGAGCCTACGCAGTCGTTTGTGAATAAATTGTGAAAACCCCGCTACCCTGTGCAACGGATAAGACGAAAGGTCCAACTTCATTCAAATCAATCGCGGCGGCCCATTGTTCAGGTAACAAAAACCCCGCCCGGAAGCGGGGTTGTTCGGTATGTATGAAGGCTACCTTCTCTTAGGAAGCGCCGCTTTCGGGAAAAACTTTGTCTGGGTCACCCTGGGTAATGCACTGGCCCTGGTCTTGCCTACCGACGCCTTGGCCGGTGGCTCACTGTCAAACGCTGCCTGACCGCAGCGCACCAGGTTGTTGATTGGGAACTCATCCCCGTTGTCCTCGATATAAGGATCGCTCATCTCCCTGCTCCCTCCAACAACCGGTCGATACCGGCAAGCACCTGACTGCCTAGAAAATATCGACCGTCACGGCGTTTCAGACTAGCCGGTCATTTAAGGACTTGTAGTTCACAAGAGAAAAGACCGACGAATGGCCCAAGCTGGAGCTCTTCGTCCAAGGGTGTGGATCGTCGCTTAAAAAGAAGCTGATGGCTTGCATCAGCTCCTTTTTTCCGGCTGCATTTCGCCTAGACCTTACGAGCGTAGTTGCTGGCTCCGAACCAGTCGACCACCACCACGGTTTCATCCCCCACCACCCAGGCGTCATGCCCCTTAGGCAGGGAGGTGATATCACCCGGCCCGGCGATGATTTCAGTGCCGTCATCCATCAGGATCGCCAGCCTGCCGGCCACGTGATACTGAAAGTGCGGTGCCTGGCAACTCGGTGTCTGCGCCAGCGGTTTAATGTCGTTCGACCAGCGCCAGCCCGGCTTGAACGTGAAGCGTCCCACTTCACACTGACCGATCTTCAGGATCTCTGCCTTGCCATTGGAAAACTCGCGGGTCTCATCCGGTTCGGAGAAGGATTTATGCTCGGTGACCTGTTCGTGCGTGGACATGATGGTGTTCTCGATTGAGTAGCTGCAAAGCCTGCCGACGCCGGCAACATCACCCCACGCCCGCAGACAACCAGCATCGCCCCACTCGATGCGCATGACCATTCTAGACCTGAAAGCGTGGAGCGCCTGCGACAAACGCTAAACGTAAGGTTGCCCGCCAAACCCCCGAGGCAGGCGCTGCAACCCGGCCATGGCCGTCAGCCGCTGGGTCCAGGCTGCACGCCAGTCGCTTGCCGCGTGCTCTGCCTTGGCTTTGCGCGCCGCTCGACGTGCCGCATTGCGCTGATTCTTACGGGCATCCTTGAACACCTCGGTGTTGCGGCAACTGCGGCATTTGACCCGCGCCGGCTCGGTGCTGGATATGAGATTGGAACCCTTGTGGCCGCAGGCCAGATGCCCGGCGACCTTGAAGTGAATGACCATTGCGCGTCTCCTCGTAGCCAGTACGGGGCACAGAAAACCCCACGCTGATGCCCGCCTGATATCGGCGGAAAACCTCACCTTCAAGGTGACCTGACCGCCAGGCTTCGCAGGGGTAACAAAGCCAAAGACCACTCAAGTATCCAGCGTGATCGATACCTTGCTGGAGCAACTTTGGCTGTTGCGAACTCGTAATGATTTTGACCATCACGGGGAAACGGCGTTCAGCAAAGAAGCCGCTCGCCCACTGCCGCGATTAAGCAGCCCCAGAAAGCACAAAACCCCTGATTTCTCGAGGAAATCAGGGGTTTTGCGTAGATCGAATATGGCGGTTGAGGAGGGATTCGAACCCTCGATACAGTTTCCTGTATACACACTTTCCAGGCGTGCTCCTTAAGCCACTCGGACACCCAACCGTGTCTCGTCAAACCGATTCAGTCTGTCGAGGCGCGCTAATGTAGTCGAAAGCTTTTCTGATGGCAAAGGTTTTTTTCAGAATTTTCATGCGCTTAAGACATTTCTTCGGATTGAGGTACTGCGCTGGCATCAGCGCCATGGCAAACCGGCCAATCTCTGGCCTGGCTGGCAGCTATATAGGAGGGCCGATCCGCGCCCCAGGTGGCCGGCTACGCTTGTCAGGCCAGAAAGGGCTGACTCACCAGTCAGTCACAGCGCTTTACCTGACCTGTGACCGTGGGTAACGTCTGCCCCACTTCAATACAAGGAATTGCGTCATGAGTGAGTTGATTTCTTACCACCTCGAAGACGGTATCGCGACCCTGACCTTGAGCAATGGCAAGGTCAATGCCATTTCCCCGGACGTGATTGCCGCCTTCAATGCCGCGCTGGACCAGGCCGTCACCGATCGCGCGGTGGTGATCATCACCGGGCAGCCCGGTATTCTGTCGGGCGGCTACGACCTGAAAGTGATGACCGCCGGCCCTAAAGAAGCCGTAAGCCTGGTGACCTCGGGTTCGACCCTGGCCCGTCGCCTACTGTCGCACCCCTTCCCCGTCATCGTCGCCTGCCCTGGGCACGCCGTGGCCAAGGGCGCGTTCCTGCTGCTGTCCGCGGACTACCGCATCGGCGTCGAAGGCCCGTTCAGCATCGGCCTGAACGAAGTGCAGATCGGCATGACCATGCACCACGCCGGCATCGAGCTGGCCCGTGACCGCCTGCGCAAATCCGCGCTGCACCGGTCGGTGATCAATGGCGAGATGTTCGACCCGCAAGGCGCGGTGGATGCCGGTTTCCTCGATAAGGTGGTGAGCGTCGAGGAGCTGCAAGGCGCCGCCCTGGCCGCCGCGCGTCAGTTGAAGAAGATCAACATGACCGCCCACAAGAACACCAAGCTGAAAGTGCGCAAGGCGCTGCTGGAAGCCCTGGACAACGCGATCATCCTCGATCAGGAACACCTGGGCTGAAGCCTGGGCCCGCCGCCCACAAGCCCGACCTGCGCGTCGGGCTTTTTTATGCCTGCACCTTTATGCCTGCACCGCGAGAAAGACTGTGCGACGCTCTAGTTCGCCGCTGAGCAAAGAGTCGGAAACATGCGCTTAAACATCGGCCATCTTCTCCTTCTATACAGGTAATTGCCGAAAACAGTGCACATCCGTACACTGCGCCACCTTTTGTCCCCGGTGGGCCTGTAGATGCTGTATCTGTTTCGTATGTTATTGATGGGCCTGCATTTTGTTGCAGCGGGGATTCTCGGCGTGGTGCTGGGGCTATGCCGCCCGTTCAACCCGGACAACAGCCGCCTGTGCGCGCGCCTGTATGCCTTGCCGGCCATGTGCATTCTGCGCCTGCGGGTCAAGGCCGAAGTCGGGCCGCTGATGGACAAGCCCAAGAGCTGCGTGATCATCGCCAACCACCAGTCCAACTACGACCTGTTCGTGTTCGGCAACGTGGTGCCCCGGCGCACCGTGTGCATCGGTAAAAAGAGCCTGAAATGGGTGCCGCTGTTCGGCCAGTTGTTCTGGCTGGCGGGCAATGTGTTGATCGACCGTGGCAACGCGCACAAGGCGCGCCGCTCGATGCTGACTACCACCCACACCCTGCAACACAAGGACACCTCGATCTGGGTCTTCCCGGAAGGCACCCGCAACCTCGGCGAGGACCTGCTGCCGTTCAAGAAAGGCGCCTTCCAGATGGCCATCGCCGCCGGCGTGCCGATCGTCCCGGTGTGCGCCAGCAGCTACATCCGCCACATGCGTCTCAACCGCTGGCGCAGTGGCAGGATCCTGATCCGCTCGCTGCCGGCGATCCCCACCGCCGGGCTGAGCCTGGACGACATGCCGAGGCTGATCGAACAGTGTCGCGAACAGATGCGCGAGTGCATCGAGTCGATGGACCGCCAGCTACAGACCGCCTGAAAACAGCCCGCCGCGAGCGGGCTTTTTTATTGCCGGCGAACTCCGCCCAACAGGCTGACTCTGATCAGTCATGGGGCTAAGCTGCACGAAGTCTCACTCCTCATTTCGATAAGAAGAAGCGAACAGGAACCATGGGTAGAGTTGTTGCCGCCGCAGTCTACAGCGCGGGTAAAAGAGTCACGGACATCACCCTCGACGAAGGGGCGGCCTGGGCCGCCAAACCCGGGCACTTTGTCTGGATCGGCCTCGAAGAACCCAACGCCCAGGAACTGGCCAATCTGCAACGCCAGTTCAACCTGCACGAACTGGCCATCGAGGACGCCCTGGAAAAACACAGCCGGCCGAAACTCGAAACCTTCGGCGACGCGCTGTTTATCGTCACCTACTCCCCGGTGCGCGAAGCCGGAAAGCTGGAGTTCATCGAGACCCATATCTTTGCCGGCAAGGGCTATATCATCACTGCCCGCAATGGCCACTCCAAATCCTATGGGTTCGTGCGCCAGCGTTGCGAGGCACGACCGCTGCTGCTGGAGCACGGCGAAGACTTCGTGCTCTACGCGCTACTGGATTTCGTCACCGAGAACTACCAGCCGGTCAGCGAAGCGATCCATGCCGAGATCGACGAACTGGAACGCAGCGTGCTGTGCAGTTCGCTCAACGAGCGGGATATCCAGCACCTCCACAGCCTGCGCCGCGACGTGCTGCGCCTGCGCCGCTATGTAGCGCCCATGGTTGAGATCAGCGAAGAGCTGCAGAAGCTCAGCTTCCCCTTTATCGACAAGAACATGCGCCCGTACTTTCGCGACGTGCAGATCCATGTCACCCGGCAGATGGAAGACCTGGCGACCTTGCGCGACATCGCCAGCCAGACCATCGAGATCGGCGTCCTGCTGGAGGCCTCGCGACAAAGCGTGGTGCAACGCAAGTTCGCCGCCTGGGCGGCGATCCTGGCGTTCCCGACCGCAGTGGCGGGGATCTACGGAATGAACTTCGACAACATGCCCGAGCTGAAGATGCACTACGGCTACTTCGGTGTGCTGGCGTTTCTGGTGCTGGGCTGTACGGGGTTGTGGGCGAGCTTCAAGCGCTCGGGGTGGCTCTGACAGCAGAGCCGGGCTGGACGCTCCTGCAAGGGCCTTGAGACCGTTGTAGAAGCGAACCGGCTGGCGATCGGCTATGGATTCAAACCGATCCGGCCTGCGGCTTGTGCGCCACAAAACGCATCATCCACTCGGCAACGGTGCTGCCGTGATGATCCCGGTCCAGACTGGCGATGCCCTTTTGATAGACCTGTTCGCCCAGGTGCTGCTGGCGCAGGTCCAGCAAGGCCCGCGAATAGTCGTGGATAAACTCCGGGTGGCCCTGGAAGCACAGCACCTGATCATTGATGTGATAGGCCGCGAACGGGCAGAAATCGCTGGAAGCGATGACCGTGGCGTTTTCCGGCAAGGCAGTCACCTGGTCCTGATGGCTGATCAACAGCGTCAACTCTTCCACCACCGGGCTCATCCACGGCGCCCTGGCCGCCAGCTTGTAGTTGTGGGTACCCACGCCCCAGCCCTGGGTCGCGCGTTCGCTCTTGCCGCCCAGCAGCAACGCCAGCAACTGATGGCCAAAGCAGATGCCCAGCAGTTTGTCGCCGCGCTTATAACGCTCCAGCAGGTAGGTCTTGAGGGTTTGAATCCAGGGGTCGGTACCGAAGGAGTCGGCCTTGCTCCCCGTGACCAGGTAAGCGTCGAAGCTTTGGTCGTCGCTCGGGTAGTGGCCCTGCATCACGTTGTAGACGGTAAATTCGGCAGCGAGCGGCTGCTGTGAAAACAGGCGCTGAAACATCTGCCCGTAACCCTGATATTGATCGACCAATTCTGGACGCAGGATGTCGGTTTCCAGAATGCAGATGCGTAGCGACATAAAAAATACCTGACACGTGATGGGAATAATGAACACCCCAGAGCCTGCCTTGAAACGCCCGATCAAGGCAAGCCCTGCGATGCATCACTTCAATCCCTTCAGCCTCAGAACAACTGGCCCTTGGCGGCCTTCTCCAGCAGCAGCGCCGGCGGCGCGAAACGCTCGCCATATTGCTCGGCCAGGTACTGGGCCCGGGCGATAAAGTCCTTCAAACCGTACTGGTTGATGAACTGCAAGGCCCCACCGGTCCAGGCCGCGAAGCCGATACCGAAGATCGAACCGATATTGGCATCGGCCGTCGAGCACAACACGCCCTCCTCCACACAACGCACGGTTTCGATGGCCTGCACGAACAACAATCGGTCGCGCACGTCCTGCGGCGAAATCTGCCCGTCGGCTTTCTCGAAGCGGGTTTTCAGTTGCGGCCACAAATGCTTCTGCCCCCCGGCCGGGTAATCGTAGAAACCACCGCCCGCCGCCTTGCCTGGGCGCTTGTACTCATTGAGCAGCAGGTCGATCACGGCAAAGGCCGGATGCTCCGGCAACGGCTTGCCTTCGGCCTGCAGGTCCTTGGCAGTCTGTTGGCGGATATGGCTCAGCAGGCTCAGGGAAACCTCGTCGCAGATCGCCAGCGGGCCGATCGGCATGCCCGCCTTGCGCGCCTCGGTCTCGATCATCGGCGCGGCCACACCCTCGCCGAGCATGGCAATGCCTTCGTTGGTGAAGGTGCCGAACACCCGCGAAGTGAAAAAGCCGCGGCTGTCGTTGACCACGATCGGGGTCTTCTTGATCTGCTGGACGAAGTCGAAGCCGCGCGCCAGGGTTTCGTCGCTGGTCTGCTCGCCCTTGATGATTTCCACCAGGGGCATTTTTTCCACCGGGCTGAAAAAATGCAGGCCGATGAACTTGCCTTGATCCGGCACCGCCTTGGCCAGGCCACTGATGGGCAAGGTCGAGGTGTTGGACGCGATCACCGCCTGTGCCCCCACCACCTGCTGCGCCGCCGCCGAGACCCTGGCCTTGAGTTCGCGATCCTCGAACACCGCCTCGATGATCAGGTCGCACCCGGCCAGGTCGGCGTCCTGCTCGGTGGTGGTGATCTGCGCCAGCGTGGCGTCACGCTGTTCGGCGCTCAATTGGCCACGGGCGATCTTCTTCTCCAGCAACGCCGCCGAATAGGCCTTGCCCTTCTCGGCCGCCGCCAGGCTGATGTCCTTGAGCACCACCTCGATGCCGGCCACCGCACTGACATAGGCAATCCCGGCGCCCATCATCCCGGCACCGAGCACCCCGACCTTCCTGGTCACATAGGGCGCAAAGCCTTGGGGACGGGAGCCACCGGCATTGATCTCATTGAGTTGGAACCAGAAGGTGCCGATCATGTTTTTCGCCACCTGGCCGGTGGTCAGCTCGGTGAAATAGCGGGCTTCGATCAACTGCGCGGTATCGAAATCGACCTGGGCGCCCTCCACGGCCGCACAGAGAATTTTCTCCGGCGCCGGCAGGCAGCCCTGGGTCTTGCTGCGCAGGATCGATGGTGCGATGGCCAGCATCTGCGCGACTTTCGGGTGCGCCGGCGTGCCCCCTGGGATCTGGTAGCCGGCCACGTCCCAGCGCTGCTTGACCGCCGGGTTGGCGACAATCCACGCCCTGGCCTTGGCCAGCAGATCGTCGCGGTCGCTGGCCAGTTGGTCGATCAGGCCGGCCTGCAGCGCCTGCTGCGGTCGGACCTTCTTGCCTTCCAGCAGATACGGCAGGGCTTTTTCCAGCCCCAGCAAACGCACCATGCGCACCACCCCGCCACCGCCCGGCAGCAGGCCGAGGGTCACTTCCGGCAGGCCGACCTGCAGCGACGAATCGTCCAGCGCCACCCGGTGATGGCAGGCCAGGCAGATCTCCCAGCCACCGCCCAGGGCCGCGCCGTTGATCGCCGCTACCACGGGCTTGCCCAGGGTCTCCAGGGCCCGCAGCTGGCCCTTGAGAGTCAGCACCATGTCATAGAAGGCCTGGGCTTCGGGCTTGCCGACCTTGATCAATTCATTGAGGTCGCCGCCGGCGAAGAAGGTCTTTTTCGCCGAAGTGACGATCACCCCGGCAATCGATTCCTGCTCGGCTTGCAGGCGGGCCACACAGGCGGCCATGGCCTCGCGGTACACCGCATTCATGGTGTTGGCGCTCTGGCCCGGCATGTCGATGGTCAGAACGACGATCTGGTCCTGGCCCTTTTCGTAACGGATGGCTTGGGTCATGAAAGTGCTTCCTTGAAGTCAGGGCTCAGAGGCGTTCGATGATGGTGGCGATACCCATGCCGCCGCCGACGCAGAGGGTCGCCAGGCCGTAACGCTGGCGCCGCGCTTCCAGCTCGTCGAGCAAGGTGCCGAGGATCGCGCAGCCGGTGGCGCCCAGCGGGTGGCCCATGGCGATGGAGCCGCCATTGACGTTGACCTTGCCCGGGTCGATGGCCATGTCCTTGATGAACTTCAGCACCACCGAAGCGAAGGCCTCGTTGACCTCGAACAGGTCGATGTCCTCGACCCGCAGCCCGGCCTTAGCCAGCGCCTTGCGCGTGGCCGGCGCAGGCCCGGTGAGCATGATGGTCGGATCGGTGCTGGTGACCGCCGTGGCGACGATCCGCGCCCGCGGCTTGAGGCCCAGCGCCTGGCCCTTGGCCTCGGAACCGATCAGCATCAGCGCCGCGCCATCGACTATCCCTGAGCTGTTGCCCGGGGTGTGCACGTGGTGGATGCGCTCGACATGGCTGTAGACCCGCAAGGCGGTGGCGTCGAAGCCCATCTGGCCGATCATCTCGAAGCTGGGCTTGAGCTTGCCCAGACCTTCGAGGGTGGAATCGGCGCGTATGAACTCATCATGATCCAGCAGGACGATGCCGTTCTGGTCTTGCACCGGCACCAGGGACTTGCTGAAAGCCCCCGCCGCCCTGGCCCGAGCGGCCTTTTGCTGGGACTGCAGGGCAAAGGTATCGACATCCTCACGGCTGAGGCCTTCCAGGGTGGCGATCAGGTCCGCGCCTATGCCTTGCGGGGTGAAATGGCTGTGCATATTGGTTTGCGGGTCAAGCACCCAGGCACCGCCGTCGCTGCCCATGGGCACCCGCGACATCGACTCGACACCGCCGACCACCACCAGGTCCTCGAAACCGGAGCGCACTTTCATCGCGCCCAGGTTCACCGCTTCGAGGCCCGAGGCGCAAAAACGGTTGATCTGCACTCCGGCTACGCTGACGTCCCAGTCGGCGACCAGCGCCGCGGTCTTGGCGATGTCGGCCCCCTGGTCGCCGATCGGCGTCACGCAGCCGAGCACGATGTCGTCGACCTGGCTGGTGTCGAGTCCGGTACGCCGCTGCAGGGCCTCGAGCAGCCCGGCCAGCAGGTTCACCGGCTTGACGCTGTGCAAGGCGCCGTCGGCCTTGCCTTTGCCACGGGGGGTGCGTAATGCATCGAATATCAAAGCCTGGGTCATGACGTCCTCGAACCGCTGTGCAGATGAATGATGACAGGGCTCCCACTCTTGGCCCCGAGGGGCCCGGATTCAATGACCGATGCGCTCACTGACCTTGACGGTCACGCTCAGACGAACGGTAGTGAGCTAATGGATTCCGCCCGCCGCATAACGGAACCGTCTAGACAAAGGCCGGGCAAGAAGATGGCAATAAGCCTCATGCGTTTTTTAAAGCATTCGTCTATTAGCTGATATGAAATGGATCTAAGCCCAGGGTTACAAGGCCCCTAAGGTAGGAACTGTAGGCAGTGAATCGTTGCAGCCGGGTCTTGCCGGTGCACGTGTAAGAAAAGGGACACATCGCCTGACCAGAGTGAAGCGGCAGGCATGCATTTGATGTTCAGGAATAACAACAAAAGGCATTCAGCCATGTTCAAGCATTCGAAAGTCCGTCAAGCGGGGCTCATTCTGTTCGCAACCACCTTGCTTCTGATTTTGCCGAATCTCACCAAAGTGATCGGCTAGAGGCGTGGCCATCCCGTCACGCAATTGCATCTTTGTGCTCCGGTTCGCTACCGAGGCAGGCGCTTGTGTGCCACTCTTTCTGACGCCGCGGCCACGCTGAATCAGGGCGTCGTCGCGCTTATCAGAAAACTGGAGACAGGCCGTACGCGCTGCTCTCCACCCCAGCGACGGAACAGCGATCAATTGAAATCTCTTATCCTCCTGTGCAGCGCCCTGCTGCTCATCACACCCGTGCATGCCGCGCAGCTGACCCTGGAACTGGGGGCCGGCAGTCGCACCTGGCAGACCGAAGAACTGCTCAAGCACCCTCAGGCCCGGACGATCACCGTCAAGGATGACGTGTCGTACAAACGCGACATGAGTTACCACGCGGTGCCGATCTCGGCCCTGCTCACCGGCATCAAGGCTGATGACCATCTGCAGGCTGTCGCCCTGGACGGTTTCGCCGCCGAATTGCCCGCCGCCCCCCTGCTCAACCAGCACGGCGCCCAGGCCTGGCTGGCCATCGAAGACCCAGCCAAGCCCTGGCCGCCCCTGGCTGAAGGCAAGCACAGCGCCGGGCCTTTCTACCTGGTGTGGACCAACCCGCAGGCCGGTCATATCAACCCCGAGCAATGGCCGTTCGAAGTGGCGAGCATCAAGCGCCTGGCGCCGGTGGCCGAGCGTTTCCCGGCCCTGCGCCCGGACCCCAAACTGGCGGCCGGCGACCCGGTGAACCAGGGCTTCGCCCTGTTCCAGAAGAATTGCCTGGCTTGCCATCGCCTCAACGGCGCCGGCGACTCGCAGTTCGGCCCGGATCTGAATATCCCCTACAGCCCCACCGAGTATTTCGGTGCGGACTTCCTCAAGCGTTATATCCGTGACCCACAGAGCCTGCGCCGCTGGCCACAGGCGAAGATGCCGGCCTTCGCAAGCAGCGTATTGCCGGATGCCGAGCTGGAGTTGCTGGTGGGGTATCTGAAGCATATGGCGGGACGCAAGCAGCCTGGGCAATAAAGCTGGCTTGGGGAGGTGCTGTCCAGAATGCCATCGCAGGCAAGCCTCGCTCCTTACAGTCGGGCGTGCTCCCCGGCAAGCGCTCCATTGCAATGCAGTGGCTATCGACGGCATAGCCAGACTTGATTTCACCGCTTGGGCAAAACTGCGCAAAATTCGCTGCAGCAGCGCAGATGACTTCAGTACCACCACGGTGCGCAGTCGACGCCCCACCCTTCATGGCGCCAATGGCAGCCGGACCCGGAATGTCCCCCGACCGGTTTCCTCTCCTACCGGTCTTCCCTTTTGGCCACCCTCAGCGGGTGGCCTTTTTTTACCCGCTTTTTTTGTAGGATCCCGGGGGCAGAAACGAAATCGGCCGACCCGAAGGTCAGCCGATGCTGAGTCTTGACGCTATTCATATGCCCTAAACGAGTCGCCCTCGAACCTCCTGCTTCACGCCCCAACCTTCAATGATCCCGCCCAGGGGCGCGACCACCGCTTCAAAGTCCTGCTCGAAATCGCCGATGCCGCCGTAGGTGGCGTACATCACCTTGCTCAACTCCAGGTACCAGACGCCGTCATCGCGCACGCTGACCTGGGCATTCAAGGATTCACCGCGGAACTGCCCTGCCGCCCTGCGTGCCCGCTCCTCGTCCGGGAAAATGGCGTAGAACTCGATGGGATGGAATCGTGAAAAGTCGAAACCGCCTTCTTTCATGCGGCGCAGCACGCTGCTGCTGATGTCTTCTTGATAGGCTGTGCTCATGAAACGTCCTCCTCAAACCGATGGATAGACTTTCCGTACTCCCTTGCCTGTCACCGCACGGTGCAGGCTTGCGGCGAGAAGATCGCCGCCAGGAAACAAGCATGTAGCTGACAAGACCAGACCTTAGCGATTCATTCGCTGATCTCGAATGCAGAGTAGCGCCAAGACGCAGGCGCTGCCAAGGTCTGGGTTAAAGCTCGGTGGAGCTTTGCGCATTAAAGATTAAATCGGCGTAATGCTGAGGATTTGAATGCTGTTCTGATCTTTCAGGCTCTTGAGCGTAGGGTCGTCGGTGCGCCCTTCCAGATCGTTGAGGTCAAGCTCGGCCGGAACCGGCAGAAGCTTTGCGCGAATCAATTGTGCCGCCTCCTCCATGCTGGGCTGCTGCTCACAGTCGAACTGCTCGACTGACTGGACACCATGATCGTCAACGAAAGTGACTTGCCACTTTTGCATCAGTGCCTCCTTGATGAAGCCCATGGATGGACTCACAAGATGTCGACCCTGAAGAACCAAGGATCGTTCAAACCAAAGGCCCGGCGGTGCCATTAAAAAAGGCTGCCCTGGGGCAGCCTTTTCGCAACGATCGGCGCTTACGGTTTCTCGGCGCGCGCCTTCAATGCTTTGAGGGTGTTGAACGGCGCATCCACGACAAACTTGTTGGCCAGCCAGGACGGCACGCTGCCGCCCGGTTCGGTGTGCACCTGATAGGTCACTTCGACCTGGTCCGCGCCCTTGGGCACGAACTTCCAGAAGCCTTCGACCTGGGCGACACGCACGAAACCTTTCTCCTCGGGAAGGTAGGTCGGTACGCCTTCGAGCTTGCGGGTCAGGCTGCCGTCGGCCGCTTCGCTGGTGGTGACGTGCAGCACCGAATCACGCGGCGTGACCGGCCATGGGGTATTGAACTGGGTGTAGGTCCAGCTCTGCTCACCTTCGTGCTTGAGCAACTTCTGCGACTTGCATTCGTGAATCCAGGCGCAGGCGCCCGTCACGTCGTCCTGCAAAGCGCGCAGCTTGGCCACGCTGGTTTTCATGGTGGTCACGCCCCGGTAGGCCTTGTATTTGGAACCGGCCACTTCACTCAAGGAGACCTTGATGCCGTCTTCATCCTTGGCCGTTTGCCAATCTTCGGCGTGGGCGGTTGCCGAGAGCAGAACGGTCAACCCACAGAGCACAGCAATTCGATGCAGCGAACCCATTGTCTTATTCCTTATTGTTGAAGTTCCGTTCATTGAAAACACTTCACGCCGCCGTCACTTGCTCCCACCAGCCCAACAAGCGGATAGCCTCTTCCCGACTGCCGCCGCAGACTTCGACATCGGCCTGGAACGCACCACAGACGGCGGGCCGTTCGGGTTGGCCGAACAAACCGCACAGCAGTTCGACAGAAAGATGAATGCAACGTTCTCCGGCCGGTTTGCCATTGGGCATTCCGGGAATCGGGGTACTGATGGAAGGGGCAATGCAACAGGCGCCACAGCCTTCACGGCAGTTCATGACGACAAGCTCCTCGCGGCGGGCAAAGTATTGAAATGACGCGGACTAGAGTAACCGCTAAAACAGCCGTTTGAAATTGGCCGCCCACGGGTTTTTACGCTAAGGCTCGCGTGACTGACCAGTCTCCGACAAAGCGTCAGGGCTGCGGGTCACAGTCAGGATGAAGGTTTACTGCTTGAACTCGAAATCCAACGCCGCGCCTTCCACATCACGCCGTTCGTCATTGCGCAGCTGCAACTGCATTTCGTTGCTCAGCAAGCGGCCGTTGAGCTGGAACGGACTGTCGTCCTTGGGTTTCTCGCCGAACATCGGCGGCAGCAACGGGGGGCGCTTGGGCTGGTTGACCGAGCCGATCGGCTGCAATTGCTTGACCATTTCCGGCGGCAGGCTCAGATCGACATTGGCCGAAGGCAAACGCGTCCTCACGATCTCACTGGCAGGCTTGGACTTGGAAGCGATCGGCGCGCGCCTTTTCTGTGCCTTGGCCTTGGGTTTGGCCTTGCTGGTCACTGCCGCCTTCTTTACCGGCGCGGCTTTCTTGGCTGCCGCGGTTTTCTGCGATTTATTCTCGGTGGCGCTTGCCGAGACCTTTTCCTGGGCCGGAGCCGCCAGAACGCTGGCCGTGCCGAAAGCACTCAATACGCTGACCAATACCCAGGCAACAGGAAAAATCGCTTTCATAGAGAGACAACAGGATCGGCGGCAAAGAGCCATATGCTCGCCTGTTGACCGCGCGAAAACAAGCACGGTAACCGATCCTTCAAAAACCTCCCGCGGCCTCCTGGCACAACTGGCTGGCCAGCATGCCCAGGGTCATCAGTGCCCGTTCGGCCTCACGATTCCAGGGGGTACCGCAGTTGAGGCGAATGCAGTGGTTGAACTGCTCGGTATTACTGAAGATCAGCCCCGGCGCGATACTGATGCCCTGCTGCAATGCCCGGACATGCAATTCCTGGGTATTGACCCGCCCCGGCAGGCTGACCCAGAGAATGAAACCGCCGTTCGGACGGGTAATCTGCGTGCCCTCTGGGAAGTACTGCTGCACCGCCAACTGAAAGGCGCTGAGGTTCTTGCGGTACTCCTGGCGGATAAAGCGCAGATGCCGGTCGTAACCGCCGTTCTCCAGGTAGGCCGCGACGCCCATCTGGGTGACGCTGCAGGCCGAGTGGGTGCTGAAGGTTTGCAAACGCTGGATTTCCTGCTGAAACTTGCCGGCAATCATCCAGCCGATGCGCACGCCGGGTGACAGGGTCTTGGAAAAGCTCGAGCAATAGATCACCCGATCCAGACGGTCATAGGCTTTCAGCGCCTTGGTACGACCGACCTCGAACATCAGTTCGCCGTAGATGTCATCTTCGACCACCTGGATATCGAAATCCGAGGCCAGGCGCAGCAATTGTTTCTGCCGCTCTTCCGGCATGGTGCCGCCCAGTGGATTGCTCAAGCGCGTGGTCAACACCAGGGCCTTGATCGACCACTGGTTGGCCGCCAGTTGCAGCGCTTCCAGGCTCATGCCGGTGGAAGGGTCGCTGGGAATCTCGATGACCTTGAGCCCCAACAGGTCGGCCAGTTGCAACAGGCCGTAGTAAGTCGGCGACTCCGCGGCGATCAGGTCGCCCGGGCGGGTCAGCACGCGCAACGACATCTGCAGGGCATCCACGCAGCCGTGGGTGATCACCACTTCGGAGGGGTCGACCACCACGCCAGCGTCGCGCATGCGAATCGCCACCTGTCGGCGCAACGGCTCGAAGCCGGGGCTGAACATGTAGCTGAAAGCGCGCGGGCTATGGAAACGGGTGACCTTGGCCAGTTGCTGGTGCAGCGCCCGCACTGGCAGGTAATCGACGCTCGGCACCGCGGCGCCCAGCGGAAACACGCCTTCACGGCGCGACTCCACCAACACCTGATGAATGATGCTGCTGCGCGTCACCAGGCCAGGCCGCTCGACCCGGGCGATGTCCGGGGTCGGCGCGGTCAGCGCCGGGGTCTGGTGCACGTAATAGCCCGACTGTGGACGGGCACGGATCAGCCCCTGGTCCTCGAGATTGGCGTAGGCCTGGAGCACCGTGGCATGGCTGACGTTGAGCTGGGAACTCATCTTGCGTACCGAAGGTACGCGTTCCCCGGGCTGGTACACACCACGACGGATATCTTCAGCCAGCTGCTGAGCGATACGTTGATAAAGCAAGAGATTGGTCATGACGCTGCACTCGATTTCACCGGCATTTTATTCTTGTGGATGACGATACCGGAACAGTTCATAAGTGTACTGGGACAGTTGCCACAATAGTCGACCGTACAGGGCAGTGTCAGCAAAAACTGTACTGTTTTGTGTGCCAATCGTCAGGCACAAAAAAACCCGGCTCCGCGGGGGAAACCGGGCTGTCTTGAGCCGCCGCGTCTTAGCGCGCGGCGCCCAACTGGCCTTTCTCGTCGGAGAAGACGATTTCCACCCGACGGTTCTGCGCCCGCCCACGTTCCGAGGCGTTGGCCTCGACCGGGTACTCATCGCCATAACCTTCGACCTGGACCCGTTTCTCCTCGACACCCAGGTCCACCAGGATATCGGCCACCGCCTGCGCCCGGTCGCGGGACAGTTTCAGATTGCTCTGCTTGTCGCCGGTGTTGTCCGTGTAGCCCTCGATCCGCACCACACGCTTGGGGTTCAGCTGGAGAAACTGCACGACTTTGAGCACGGTACGATTGGCCGAGCTCTTCAGCTCCGCTTCGCCGGTGTCGAACAACACATCGCCCAGGGTCATCACCAGCCCGCGATCGGTCTGGGTCGTGGCCAGGTTGATGATCTGCTCTTCCAGCCACTTGCCCTGCTGCTGCACGCTCAGCAATTTGGCCTCGCGCAGGGCCAGTTGCAGGCGCTGGCGTTCGAGTTCGAGCTTGGCCGCCTGCTCCTGGTTCAGCGCCTGGTTGGTGTGCTCGCGGGCGATTTCGCTGTAGCGCTGGCTGAGGTAGGCGTAGTGCACCACATCCGAACCGCTGCCCCAGTAGCTGGACAGGCGATCGGCCCGGGCCAGGGACTCACCGGCGCGGATCACATCCTTGGGCGCGATGCGCAGCACATTGGAATCTTCCTTGACCTTCTGGAAGTCCTCGCCGGCCTGTTCCAGCGCTGCTTCGCTGCGTTGCCCGGCACAGCCGTAGAGGCCGGTGCAGGCGATCAGCAGCACGCCACTCAATACCTGGGTCAGACGAATCATTGGGCATCTCCCAACTGCTTGCGTAGACGAGTGATGCGAGTCTGGACGAGGTTCAGCTGTTCCTGGCTTTTCAGGGTCAGGACCCGCGCCTCGGCCAGGCGCGCATCCAGTTCCGCCTGCTCGGCACGCATGCGCGCGTGCTTGAACGACTCTTCCTGCATGTTGCGTTGGGCGCGGGCGAATTTGTCCTCGGCCAGTTTCATTTCCGGCACATCCTCTGCCGTGGCTCCCACGGCCTTGGCCTGGGCCAGGGTTTGTTCGGTCAGGCGCATTTGTTCATTCGGCGCCGGATCGGCTGCGCAACCCGCCAGAGCCAGGACGGCCAGGGCAGCGAAAAGAGGTCGAATACTCACTAGAAATCCCTACTGTTTGGGGGTGCTGACAGGTTGCTGCAACTGTGCCTTCCAACGCTCGAGATTGCGCTGCAGCACGGCTTCCGTCAGACCGGACGCGGGCAATTCTGTCATCTTTTTTGCCAACTGTCCGCGCAACCATGGGTCGTTGCAGGCGGAGTTGTGCGAGATGGCCAGGAACAGGCCAGGTTTGTCGGCAGGCTGCGGGAATGCCAGCAGATCGTTGGCCATGCCCAACGACTGGGCCAGGGCCATGCCGGCGTAGCGTCCGGCCAGTACGTACTCCACCTCCCCCAGCAACAGTTTCTGGAATGCCTGGGTCAGATTCGGCATGCGGGTCAGGCTCAATTGCTCCTTGGCGAAGGCATCGAAGGGCGGCGTCAGGCGCGCCCTTTCCGACAATGCGCCGGTATGCCCATGCAGGTCCGAGGGCTGGCTGTAGCTCAGCGTCGAGCCCTTGCGGGTCCAGACCAGGAAATCGTTCTCCAGCAGCGGCGGATGAATGTAGTCCAGCGCTTCCAGCTCACTCACCGTCAGCGGCGCGTCGGCCAGCATGTCTATGCGCCCGCTGCGCACTTCATCCAGGGCGGCGGAGCGTTTGCCGGCATACAACAACTCGACCTTGATCCCCAGTTCCTGCGCCACGTGTTGCAGCAATTCGGCGCTGGCGCCAATCAGGTGGCTGGGGTCCTGCGGGTCGCGCCACAGATACGGCGGGGCATCCGGACTGCCGGTCACCACCAGGCGCTCGCATTTACCGGCGGCCATCGACGGCAACGGCATCAATGTCAGTCCCAGCAGCACTGACAGGCCACCCAGGCGGCGCAGATCCATGGCGAAATTCTCCCACTCAAATCCCAGACAATAAAAAAGCCCGGCCAAAAGACCGGGCTCTCTTATAAGTGAAGCCGCTGGATTAGACCAGCTTCTCCAGCTCTGGTACGGCTTCGAACAAGTCCGCCACCAGGCCGTAATCGGCCACCTGGAAGATCGGCGCTTCTTCGTCCTTGTTGATCGCAACGATCACCTTGGAGTCTTTCATACCGGCCAGGTGCTGGATCGCGCCGGAGATACCGACGGCGATGTACAGCTGTGGCGCAACGATCTTGCCGGTCTGGCCGACCTGCATGTCGTTGGGTACGAAACCTGCATCGACCGCGGCGCGCGAAGCACCCACGGCAGCGCCCAGCTTGTCGGCCAGGGCGTACAGGTGTTTGAAGTTGTCGCCGTTCTGCATGCCACGGCCGCCGGAAATGACGATCTTGGCAGCAGTCAGTTCAGGACGGTCGGACTTGGCCAGCTCTTCGCCGACGAAGCTCGATTTGCCTGCGTCGTGAGCGGCAGCAACCGCTTCGACAGCGGCCGAACCGCCTTCGGAAGCAACCGGATCGAAACCGGTGGCGCGCACGGTGATGACCTTCACGGCGGCGTTCGATTGCACGGTAGCGATGGCGTTACCGGCATAGATCGGACGCTTGAAGGTGTCGGCGCTTTCTACCGAGATGATCTCGGAAATCTGGTCGACGTCCAGCTGCGCGGCCACGCGCGGCAGGATGTTTTTGCCGTTGGAAGTGGCGGCGGCCAGGATGTGGCTGTAGCCCTTGCCAAGCTCTGCTACCAGAGGGGCAACGTTTTCCGGCAGTTGGTGAGCGTAAGCGGCGTTGTCGGCCGACAGGACTTTGCTCACGCCAGCGATTTTCGCCGCGGCTTCAGCCACGGTGCCAGCGCCCTGGCCGGCGACCAGGACGTGGATGTCGCCACCGATTTTGGCAGCGGCGGCAACGGTGTTAAGGGTGGCCGGAGCCAGCACCTTGTTGTCGTGTTCAGCGATTACCAAGATAGTCATGTCAGATTACCTTCGCTTCGTTTTTCAGTTTCTCGACCAGTTCAGCGACCGACTTGACCTTGATGCCCGCGCTGCGTGCAGCCGGCGCTTCGACTTTCAGGGTCTTGTTGGTAGAGGCGGTGGAAACGCCCAAAGCATCAGGAGTCAGCACTTCAAGCGGCTTCTTCTTGGCTTTCATGATGTTTGGCAGAGACGCGTAGCGCGGCTCGTTCAAACGCAGGTCGGTGGTGACGATCGCTGGCAGGTTCAGCGAAACGGTTTGCAAGCCACCGTCGATTTCACGGGTCACGGCAACCTTGTCGCCCGACACTTCGACCTTGGAGGCGAAGGTGCCTTGAGCGTAACCGCTCAGGGCTGCCAGCATCTGGCCGGTCTGGTTGTTGTCGCTGTCGATGGCTTGCTTGCCAAGGATCACCAGCTGAGGCTGTTCCTTGTCGACCACGGCCTTGAGCAGCTTGGCCACGGCCAGGGAGTTCAGTTCATCAGCGGACTCGACGAGGATGGCACGATCGGCACCCAGCGCCAGGGCGGTACGCAGTTGCTCTTGAGCAGTAGCGGGACCGATGGAGACGACGACGATTTCAGTCGCTACGCCTTTTTCTTTCAGGCGTACGGCTTCTTCCACTGCGATTTCGCAGAAAGGGTTCATCGACATCTTGACGTTGGCGAGGTCGACGCCGGAATTGTCCGCCTTGACGCGAACCTTGACGTTGTAATCGACAACGCGTTTGACAGCTACAAGAACCTTCATGGATTCCTCGTTACTCTCCGGTGAAAAGAAAGTCGCCTAGGCGAACCTGGCGGTTGATGCTCATCGGGCACAAGGGCACCTCTAAAAACGCTGGCATGGACTCTTGCAACAGCAGACAGATGACCTTGCTCACGGGATGATGACCGTTCGTCAGTAGCGACTGGCCGGTCATTCTTTATCGCGGCGTGTAAACTGCACGTTGCGTCACCTTGTACTGCCTTCGCCCTGTCTTTAGAGGTGCTCTTGAAACCAACAGTCAGCCTACGGCGAGCGCAAAACCGACCGTATCTTGACCGGAACGCCTATTCTGGTCAATACGCCAAAATGGCCAGTCATAAGCCGTGCTTCTTTGATTTATATGGGCTGCAGCAAATTCAAACAAACGTTTGTATTGGACGCTAAGAGTGGTGTAGATATAATGCGCCGCCTAGAGAGAAAGGCGGGTCGTTCATTGTCCCCTCCCCTGTTTGGCGGAGAAAACCATCGATGCGACACCCAACCTCCAATTAGAAAAAAACCGTTGAGCCTTGAGTAGGAGATAGCCTAGTGGAACGCGAATACATGGAATTCGACGTGGTCATCGTCGGTGCCGGCCCCGCTGGCTTGTCCGCCGCCTGCCGACTGAAGCAGAAGGCCGCCGAAGCCGGTAAGGAAATCAGCGTCTGCGTGGTCGAGAAAGGCTCCGAAGTCGGTGCTCACATTCTTTCCGGCGCCGTGTTCGAACCACGCGCCCTGAACGAGCTGTTTCCGGACTGGAAAGAGCTCGGCGCCCCGCTGAACACCCCGGTCAAGCGCGATGACATCTATGTCCTGAAAAACGCCGACAGCGCGACCAAAGTTCCCGACTTCTTTGTGCCCAAGACCATGCACAACGAAGGCAACTACATCATCTCCCTGGGCAACCTGTGCCGCTGGCTGGCCCAGCAGGCCGAGAACCTGGGCGTGGAAATCTACCCGGGCTTCGCCGCCCAGGAAGCGCTGTTCGACGAGAACGGCGTGGTCCGCGGGATCATCACCGGCGACCTGGGTGTCGACCGCGAAGGCAATCCGAAGGAAGGCCTGTACACCCCTGGCATGGAACTGCGTGGCAAGTACACCCTGTTCGCCGAAGGCTGCCGTGGCCACATCGGCAAACAACTGATCAAGCGCTTCAACCTGGACAGCGACGCCGACGCCCAGCACTACGGCATCGGCCTCAAGGAAATCTGGGAAATCGATCCGGCCAAGCATCAGCCAGGCCTGGTGGTCCACACCGCCGGCTGGCCGCTGGACATCATGGGCACCGAGAACACCGGCGGATCCTTCCTTTATCACCTGGAAAACAACCAGGTGGTGGTCGGCCTGATCGTCGACCTGTCCTACAGCAACACCTACCTGTCGCCGTTCGACGAATTCCAGCGCCTCAAGCATCACCCGGTGTTCAAGCAGTACCTCGAAGGCGGCAAGCGCGTCAGCTACGGCGCGCGCGCCATCTGTAAAGGCGGCCTGAACTCGCTGCCGAAGATGGTGTTCAAGGGCGGCGCGCTGATCGGTTGCGACCTGGGCACCCTGAACTTCGCCAAGATCAAGGGCAGCCACACCGCCATGAAGTCCGGCATGCTCGCCGCTGACGCCGTGGCCGATGCGCTGTTCGCCGGTTCCGAAGGCGCCGACGAGCTGAACACCTATGTAGAAGCGTTCAAGTCCAGCTGGCTGTACGAAGAACTGTTCGCCAGCCGCAACTTCGGCCCGGCGATCCACAAGTACGGCGCCATCGTCGGCGGCGGTTTCAACTGGGTCGACCAGAACCTCTTCGGTGGCAAGCTGCCGTTTACCCTGCACGACACCAAGCCGGACTACGCCTGCCTGAAGCTGGCCGCGGACTGCAAGAAGATCGACTACCCGAAACCGGACGGCAAGCTCAGCTTCGACAAACTCAGTTCGGTGTTCATCTCGGGCACCAACCATGAAGAAGAACAGCCTTGCCACCTGAAGCTGACCGATCCGAGCATCCCGATCGGCAAGAACCTGCCGCTGTACGATGAACCTGCTCAACGCTACTGCCCGGCCGGGGTGTATGAAGTGATCACCAAGGAAGACGGCGAGAAGCGCTTCCAGATCAACGCCCAGAACTGT
The DNA here is from genome assembly GCF_059416085.1 of Pseudomonas sp. GW821-FHT09E12. NCBI lineage: Bacteria > Pseudomonadati > Pseudomonadota > Gammaproteobacteria > Pseudomonadales > Pseudomonadaceae > Pseudomonas > Pseudomonas sp. GW821-FHT09E12. The sequence goes on from NZ_JBWKOM010000008.1 coordinate 262,051, forward strand.
GTGCACTGCAAGACCTGCGACATCAAGGACCCTGCGCAGAACATCACCTGGGTTGCGCCGGAAGGCGCAGGCGGTCCGACTTACCCGAACATGTAAGGCGTACGCTTGAAGAAAAAGGCTCCCGAATGGGGGCCTTTTTTATTGCCGGCGCCACTGCCCTGCTTCTGTAGGAGCACAGCTTGCGTGCGATAAGGCCTTGGCGATGTATCTGTCAGACCGTCTCACCCTGCATCGCGGGCAAGCCTCGCTCCTACAGACGAGCGCTCCACCCCATCACGCTGCTCGCTCATCCCCCGGATTGCGCTCGAAGTAGCGCTTGTATTCACGGCTGAACTGCGAGGTGCTCTGGTAGCCCACCCGATGCGCCACCTGGGCCACGCCCAGCCCTTCTCCCAGCAGCAACTGCTGCGCCCTGAGCAAGCGCAGGCGCTTGAGGTACTGCACCGGCGACAGCAGCGTGCTGCGCTTGAAGTGCTCATGAAAGGTCGAGGTGCTCATGTTCGCGCAACGGGCCAGGGTCTCGACGTTCAGCGGCTCGGTGTAATGCTCGTGCAAGTGATTCAGCGAGGCGGAAATCCGCGCGAACTGCCCGTGCTGCTCCACCAGCGCGCGCAGCACATCGGCCTGCGGCCCGCGCAAGACGGTGAACATCAATTCGCGCAAGCGCGCCTGGCCCATCACCTTGCACTCCAGAGGATCGTGCAGGCAGCGCAGCAGGCGCTCCACGCAACCACGCATCGTGTCGTCGAGCACCACCGAAGTCATCGACTCAGGGGTCTGCGCCTGGGCGCTGCGCCCCGCGGCAACGCCCATCGCCAGCACCAGCTCGCCCAACAGCGCCCGGTCGATGGCGATGGACACCCCCAGCAACGGCGCATTGGGCATGGCGAAGGTCTCGCACTCGAAGGGCACCGACAGCGCCTGGATCAGGTAATGCCCAGCGCCGTACTCCAGGGTCCGCGGGCCCAGATACGCCAGCTTGCTGCCCTGGGCGATGATCATCAGGCTCGGCTCATAGATATGCGGGCCGCGGGCTACGTCGCAACTGGCCCGTAACACCTGAACCCCGGGCAGCCCCGTGGGAACGAAACCGTCGCGGGTCGCAAGAGGCTGGATCAGGGATACCAGGGTGGCATTGGCATCGAGATGGCGGGTCAACAACATGGGGAAAACTTCACGGAAAAAGGGATGAAAACATCATCGCAGGTCTGCACGCCAATGCCGCGCGCAAATGGCCGATGGCGGAGGAATAGGCATGACATGCCGAGGAATCGCCATGTTCGCGCCAGGGAGCGGCGCCGAGAATGGCCCGCCTCATCTGTCAGTGCTTTTGCGAGGTTCATCATGTACACAGCTATCGGTTACGCCGCCCAGTCCGCCACCACGCCCCTCGCCCCCATGAGCTTTCAGCGCCGCAGCCCGCGCCCCGACGACGTGGCCATCGAGATTCTCTACTGCGGCGTCTGCCACTCCGATATCCACCAGGCCCGCAATGAATGGGGCATCGCCGTGTACCCGCTGATGCCGGGCCACGAAATCGTCGGCAAGGTCACCGCCGTCGGCGCCCAAGTGACCAGGCACAAGGTGGGCGACCTGGTCGGCGTCGGCTGTATGGTCGACTCCTGCCGGCATTGCGAAGCCTGCGCCGCCAACCTGGAGCAATACTGCCTGGAAGGCCCGACCATGACCTACGCCACCCCGGACCGGGTCGACGGCAGCAACACCATGGGCGGGTACTCCGACAGCATCGTGGTCAGCGAGCACTTTGTCGTGCGCATTCCCGAGAAACTCGACCTGGCCAGCGCCGCGCCGATCCTCTGCGCGGGCATCACCACCTACTCGCCGCTCAAGCATTACGGGGTGAAGGCCGGCGACAAGGTGGGCATTCTCGGCATGGGTGGCCTGGGCCACATGGGCATCAAGTTCGCCAAGGCCCTGGGCGCGCAAGTGACCCTGTTCACCCGTTCGGCGAGCAAGGCCGAGGAAGCCCGCCGCCAGGGTGCCGATCATGTGATCGTCTCCACCGATGCCGAGCAGATGAAGGCCGCGGCCGGCCGCTTCGACTTCCTGCTGGACACTATCCCGGTGCAACACGACCTCAACCCCTACCTGGATACCCTGCGTTTTGACGGCGTACACATCCTGGTCGGCCTGATCGAGCCGGTGGACCCGCCCGTGCACGCGGCCAAGCTGGTACTGGGCCGTCGCGTGCTGGCCGGCTCGCTGATCGGCGGCATCGCCGAAACCCAGGAAGTGCTGGATTTCTGCGCCGAGCACAACATCACCTGCGACATCGAAATGCTCGACATCCGCCAGATCAACGAGGTTTACGCGCGGATGATCGCCGGCGATGTGAAATACCGCTTCGTCATCGACATGGCGACCCTCAAGCAATAAACGCAGTCCCGTAGGAAGCTGCCCGCGATGGCGATGGACCTGGAAAAATGCCATCGCGGGCAAGCTTCGCGCCTATGGAAGCCTGAGTCAGCCGCCGAGTTCGGCGGAGATGCCAGCGGCGGCCTGCTGATCGACAAAACCACCCCACTCGATGTCCTCCACGCCAACAGCGCCGTCCGTCTGCTGGCCATCAACCAACTGCTGGAAAGCCTGTCGCGGCTAGACATGAAAGCCGCCGACAACACCGACTGCAACACCTGGCCAGCGCCATCCTGTTGCGCGACAGCTGCGATCTGCTGGATGTGATGGGCTGGCACCTGCAGGCCTGAGCCCTGGTCGAACAACGGTAGCCCTGAACTTGAGGGCTGCCTTGAGAATGGAGTGGGCTGTCAGGATTGCTATCGCGAGCAAGCTCGCTCCTGCACGAAAGAAGCGCCGAGTAAATCAGCCCTGGGCAAACGCGCGCAGCACATCGCCATCCATGCGGTACCTCACCCACTCTTCCTGGGGCTGGGCGCCCAGGGATTTGTAGAACTGGATCGCCGGTTCGTTCCACTCCAGCACGCTCCACTCGAAGCGCCCGCAACCGTTGTCGCAGGCGATCCGCGCCAGGTGCCGCAGCAGCTGTTTGCCAGCGCCGCCGCCGCGTTGTGCGGGGGTGATGTAGAGGTCTTCCAGGTACAGGCAATTGCTGCCCAGCCAGGTGGAATAGCTGAAGAAAAACACCGCGAAGCCGATCGGCACGCCATCGCGCAGGCAGATCAGGCCGTGGGCCGTGGCGCCCTCGCTGAACAGGCTGCGCTCGATGTCGGCGACGCTGGCGATGACCTCATGGCGAGCACGTTCGTAATCGGCCAACTCCCTGATGAAGGCAAGGATTTGCGGTGCATCGCTGGGCACGGCTGGACGGATTTCGACGGACATCGGCGGGTCTCGGTTGGAAGGCAGGCGGCCATATTAGATCGACAGGGGAAGGACATGCACGGGTATTTCACAGGGATATGCCTGGAGGTCGTGACGGGTGATTGTCCATGTCGGAATTGCCCGATACCTGTAGCCGCTGCCGCTGGTTGCGATCGGTCGCGAAGCGCACGGCACTTTTATCGAAGCCCGAAGGTCCCGCGGGCCTTATCGCAGCCTGCGGCAGCGGCTACAGTGTGCGCCTGTATGTTTACTGCCTGGCTGAAATGACTTCCGACGCTTTTGCTCCCCTGCCCGATCTCGCCAACACCCTGCTGCCCCACGCGCTGGAGCCCGTCGACGACGGCGCCCACGACCTGTCGCACCTGCAGCGGGTGTGGGCCAATGTGCAGCGCATCGCCCGGGAAGACGGCGGCGATCTGCAAGTGCTGCTGGCCGCCACCCTGCTGCACGATTGCGTCGCCGTGGAAAAGAGCTCGCCGCTGCGCGCCCAGGCCTCGCGCCTGTCGGCGGAAAAGGCCTCGGCCCTGCTGCACCGACTGGGCTGGCCCGAAGCGAAGATCGCCGAGGTGGCCCACGCCATCGAAGCCCACAGTTTTTCCGCCGCCATCGAGGCTCGCACCCTGGAGGCGAAGATCCTGCAGGACGCCGACCGTCTCGACGCCCTGGGCGCTCTCGGCGTGGCCCGCACCTTCTATGTCGGCGGCCGGTTGAACCGAGCCTTCTACGATCCCCACGACCCGCACGCCGAGCACCGCGGCTACGACGACCTGAACTTCACCCTCGACCACTTCCACACCAAGCTGCTGCACCTGGCCGAGGGTTTCCAGACCGTGACCGGAGCGCGCCTGGCGCAGGTGCGCCATGCCCGCCTGAAGCGCTTCATGGACGAATTCATCGATGAGATCGGTGGCTGACTTACTCCGCTGCGGGCTAATCCTGAAGCCTGCAAGACCACCACGACTCAGCAGGTCGGATGGTTGAAGCGATTGATCATGTTGCCGTAGGTGCGGTTGTAGCGGTTGGCCGAGCGGACGATGCTCGAACTCTGCATGTGTGCCGGCAGGTTCTTCATCGCGCCCTCGGGAGCACGCTTGTACACCCCGTCCTTGACGTCGCGGACGATCGAACGCGACTGGCCGATGAACTCATTGATTTCCAACATGCCGCCACCGCACGACTTGCCGCTCTGTGCAGCCTGGGCGCTGACCTTGCCATTCCAACCCGCGGCCGCGTCGGCCACCAGTGCCAGGGACTTCTCGAAGGCTGCCAGGGCCTGCGGATCGTTCGGTTCGGCGAACAGCGTCTCGGCATCCGCGGTGTTGAGTTTGCCGTAGTAGATCAGCCCGGCACGGTAGTAGGCCGCGGTGTCTTTCGGCGCCTCATCGAATGCCTGCTTGGTCAGCGCCAGGTCACGCGCGCCAAGACCGGCGTAGAAGTCCTGCTCCTTCTCGCTGACTGCGGTCAGGGCGGCCAGGTAGGCCTGGCCCTGGCGACGGGCCAGGTCGCCGTTGTCGCTCAGGTAACCCTTGGAAGTGGCGTAGTTCTGCAGTTCATGGCTCAAGGGCGAGAGGGTTTTCAGGGCCGTGGAAAAGGACTGGGCCGCCTGATCCACTTCCGGGATCGGCGTATCGATGGCCAGGGCGCCATCCAGGGCCTGGCTCAGGCGATCGATGAGGATATCGTTGCCAATGCTGAAGGCAGTGATCGGCGCCTTGCCCGCCAGGGCCGGCACCTCGTACTGCTGGTAACGCTGGAGGAAGGTCTGGAAGGATTCGCTGATGCTGTTTGCCGCACCGACGTACTGGTTGTATTTCTCTATTTCCTGTTGCCGGGTATCGACCTGCGCGACGGGCTGGCTGACCTTTTCACTCTTGTCGCCACAACCGGCCAGCAGCACGCTGCCGCCCAATAGCGCCGCAGCCAAAAACATCCGGGTATTCATTGGTTCATTCCTTTAAAAACAGGCCACGACCAACCGCACGGCAGCGGGCAGACCGGTGACGGGGTTGGATGGGCACAACAGGGGATTGACGGCAGGCGTGCCGTGTCGATCAGCCGCCCCTGATCTGGGGCGTAAGAATCATCCATGAGCATCTCGCGAAAAGGCCTGATAATTCGTCAGACGCATCCATTTCCGGGGCAGGCATTGTGCGAGACTTCCCCCCGCCCTGGCAAACCTCGGGCCGCCCAGGCCTGCCCCTCTTGCGCGAAATGCCGCGCTTCTGTGATAGCGATCACACCCTCTGGCAGGGTATCCAGAGCCCATCCGTCGATTCCCGGGCACTTATCGGCCTTTTTCCCGCCCCAACTTCAGGTACCCATTGCCAAAGGAGAGCCCTCATGCCTCGTGGAAGCAAAGCCAAATACACCGCCGAACAGAAGCGCAAGGCCGCGCATATCGAAGCCGGCTACGAAGCCAAGGGCGTGCCCAAGGACGAGGCCGAAGCGCGCGCCTGGGCCACGGTGAACAAGCAGTCCGGTGGAGGGGAACGGGCTGGCGGTTCCGGGCAACGCACACCGGCCTCGGAAAAAACCGCCGCGCGCCAGTCCTCGGCCAGGCGTGCCGTCGCCAGCCGTGAAGGACATGCCCGCAACAGCACGATGTCGCTGAGCACCCAGACGAAGGACAGCCTGCTGAAGGAGGCCCGAACGAAGAACATTCGTGGCCGCTCGACCATGAGCAAGCAGGAACTGATCGAGGCATTGCGCAAGGCGGGATAAACCACGGATCGCGAGCAGGCCTACTCCCGGCGGGAACGAGCTTGCTCGCGATCACTCTCGTTCAGTCGGCAAACGCCTAGGCTCGGACGCTATCCCCATTGACCAGCGCATCCACCTCCGCAGCACCCGGCGCGGTGGCCGGCCCCCAGCGGGTCACCGCCAGGGCCGCCGCGGCGTTGGCCCGGCGCGCCGCCTGCACTGGTTCCAGCCCCTGCGCCAGCGCTGCGACGAAGACTCCGGCATGGGCATCGCCAGCGCCGTTGCTGTCCACCGCCCGGACCTTGAAGCCCGGCACATGGGCGCTATGGCCATGCTGGCTGACCCAGCAGCCCTGCGGCCCGTCCCTGACCACCAGCAACACCTCCTGCGACAGTTCGTCATGCAGGTGTCGCAGGGCTTCGGCGATGGTCGAGGTCCCGGTGAAGCGCAAGGACTCGACGCTGTTGCTGGTCCAGATATCGATACGCGGCAGCAGCCGGCGCATGGCCGCGGAGTCCGGCGATTCCACCAGCGGGCCCGGATCGAACACCACCTGGATCCCCTGCGGCAAGGCCAGCAGCCAGTCCAGCAAAGCCTCGGCCTTGCCGACATGCAGCAGGCTGTAGCCGCTGACATAGACAAAGTCATCGGCCTGCACCGCGACACCGTCCAGGTCCTCGGCCGACAGCTGGCCTTCCACCCCGATATAGGAAATGAAGCTGCGTTCGGCCGTAGCTTCGGTCAGCGCCACGCACAGACCGGTGTCCTCGGTACGGCTGGCCTCGAGAGCGATCCGGATGCCCTCGGCGCGCATCGCCTCACGTGCCAGATCCCCGAAGCGGCCGTTGCCGTGTCGCCCCAGGTACAGCACCGGCAAGCCGTTTCGCTGGGCGGCAGCCATCACGTTGAAGCCGCCGCCGGCCTCGAAGCTGGCGGACTGCGCCAGCACATCGCCGCCGGAGCTCGGCAGGCGCTCCACGGACATCACCAGATCGACGATAACCTGGCCGGTGTGCAGCATTCTAGGCATTGGCATTCTCGACAAAAGCACCGCGGCGATCCCTGGCCCCGCCCAGCACGGCATACACGCCGCCGGCTACCAGGAAGGTGACGATCCAGCCCAGGCCGTTATGGCCCAGCCAGGAATCGGCCAGCGGCCCGGCGAACCAGACGTTCTCGGCGCTGGTGCCGATGGTGGTGAAGCTGAAACCCAGCACTATAGCCAGTGCCCAGGCACCGAAGGCCCGCCATTCGACACCGCCGCGATACCAGTAGGCGCTGCTCGGGCTGACGTCCAGCAGATCCTTGGGGCTGTAGTAGTGACGGTGGATCAGGTCGACCACGAAGATCCCGACCCAGGCGGTTAGAGGCACCGCCAGCAAGGAAATGAAGGTAATGAACGGCCCATAGAAACTCTCGGCGATCAGCATGAAGTAGATGGAGCCGGCGAAGATCGCCACGATGTCCACCACCACCGCGTACACCCGCTTGACCTTGAGCCCCAGGGTCAGGGTGGTCAGGCCGGCCGAGTACACCGACAGGTTGTTCGACAGCAGCAGGCCGCCGAAAGCGGTGATCAGGTACGGCACCGCCATCCAGGTCGGCAGCATGTCGCGAATCGCCACGATCGGGTCGGTGGCCGAGGCCAGGTCATCGTTGCCCACCGACAGCAGGCCACCCAGGGTAATCAGCAGCACCAGCGGAATGCCGGCGCCGAAGGCCGCCGATGCCACCAAGCGCGAGGCCTTGACGCTGCTGTGCTGGTAACGCGACATGTCGGCACCGGTATTGGCCCAGCCGATACCGGTGCCCGCGGCCATGGTGCCGATACCGATGATCATCGCGCTCAACGGCGCCGGGGTGGCGTTGAACACCGCGCTCCAGTCGATGGTGGCGCAGAGGAAGCCGCCCACCAGCAGGTTCAGCGCACCGAACACATAGGTGGCCCACTTCTGGATCACCAGCAAGGTGGCGTGGCCGAGGCCGGAGACGGCCAGGGTCAGCAGCACGAAAATGCCGATGAACAGCAGGGTCAGCAGCGGCGCACTCTTGGCTTCCACCGGCGAGCCGAACAGGATCGAACACAGCGACAGCAGGACGAAGGCCGCGGTAGTGGTGTTGACGGTTTCCCAGCCCACTCGCGACATCAGCGACACCAGGGTCGGGCCGATATTGCCGCGCACGCCGAAGATCGCCCGCGACAGCGTCAGGCTCGGCGCCCGCCCGCGACGCCCGGCGATGGAGATGATCCCCACCACCGCGAACGAACCGGCGGCGCCGAGGATGGCAACGATGATCGCCTGCCAGATCGACAGGCCACGAAAGGCCACCAGGGTCGCCCCCAGCGGCAAGCCGAGGATGCTGATATTGGCGGCGAACCAGACCCAGAACAGTTGCAGCGGATGGCCGTTGCACTCGCCTTCCGGCACCGGCTCGATGCCGCGGGTTTCCAGTTGCCCGGCGCTTTGCCCGGGGTTCGATGCACTCATGAAAAAGCTCCTGTTGCCCTTGTTGTGATTGTCGGCAATTTCGGAAGTCGATCAGACATCCCGGCACTCCTCGCCGTTTCCTGCTATCCATGGCAAAAATGCTTCAGCGACGGCTCGCGCACAGGTGGTGGGAACCTTGGCCATGCAGCCAGTCTTTAACGCAGGGCCAGCAGCCCCTGCACCAGCGGTTCGAGGTCCAGGTCGTTGACCAGCTTGATCTGCTCGATCAAGGCGGCCGGCCAGCACTCCATCCCCTGGCAGGCACCGAGCATCGCGCCGAGGATGGCGGCAATGGTATCGGTGTCGCCCCCAAGGCTCGCGGCCATGCACAGCGCCTCGAACGCCTGCAGCTCGCCGATGGCCACCTGATGCGCCAGGGCGAAGGACACCACCACCGATTCCTGGGACGCGACGGAGGTGCCGATCACGTCGTACAGCAGATCGGCCAGCAGCGCCTTGTCGCTTTCGACGCTGAGGGTGCGCGCCCAACTGATGCGCGTGGCAATACGGCCGCCAGCCACCCAGTGACCATGCCGCTCCGCTTCCAGGGCGATCTGCACGCCGACCTGCAAGGCGTCGCCCAGCGGCACGCCATTGATCCCGGCGGACACTACCGCCGCCACCGCCGCCGCGCTGGAGATACCCAGCGTAGTGTTATGGGTGACCTGGCAAGCTTCCACCACCGCGCGGATGAAGCCCTGGACATCGTCGACGTTCGCCGCGATGCCCACCGGGGTGATGCGCATCGCCGCACCGTTGGTGGTGCCGTAGCGCCCGGCTTCTTCCGCGGTATGGCCGGCGAGGATCATCTCGATAGCGCGCTTGGTCGAGGGGCCCAAAAGGTCCTGGGAGCCCTTGGCCTGCATCGCCGCTTCCCACTCGATCAGGCTGTGAGCCAACGCCGCCGGTTCGATCCGGCCCTTGCCCGCGACCAGCAGATCGCCGACCAGGATCGCCTGCTCGGTGTCGTCGGTGATCGAGCCCTTGGGCATGTTGGCGGCGATCGGTTGATCGGGACCGGCGTCTTCCAGGCTGCGAATGGCACCGTAGCGCTGCTTGATCTGCTGCCGGCTCAAGGATTGGGTCGGCATGCCCAGGGCATCGCCCAGGGCCAGCCCGTAAAAAGCGCCCAGAGCGCGATTCAGCGGGATCATTTCTGCGCTCCGAATTCCAGGTGCAGGCGAAAGTGCAGCGGGTCGAGAAAACTCTCCACCTGTTCCATGAAACGCCCGCGGCGGTCATAGGTGGTCCGCAGGGCCTTGAGAAACACACTGCCGGCTGGACGTCCCAGCAGTCGTGCCTCTTCTTCACCCAGTGGCTCGGCGCCAATCCATTGATCGCCGCGCTCGCCGATATAGCCGTAAGCGGCCAGGGTAATGGTCAGGGAATCATCGATCAGCCCTACTCGCGGCAGGCTTTCCAGGCCTCCGGTGGCAGGCATCAGGGAACGTTCAAGGGAAACCACGGTGCCGTCGGTAGAGCGTCGGCGCCGGTCCAGAGCGATGAACTGGTCAGTGCCGAAGCGACTGAGCAGGTCGGGACGCTGCACCGCTTCCAGGCGCAGCAGCTCGGTGTTGATCAGCGCCCCGCTGTCCGCCAGGGCCTGGGCCCAGCCGTTTTGCTGGTCCAGCACCACACCGTCAAAGGTGACGATGGAGCCGACCCCGCTCTGGGTGGCGATGTAGTTGCGGCGTTTGAGTTCGGCCAGGGCCTCACGCAAGGTGCCACGACTCACCGAGAATTCCTGGGCCAACTGATGCTCGCCCGGCAGCAGGAAACCGTCCTCCATGAGGCCGCTTTCGATGCGTCGGATCAGTTCATCGACCACGCGTTTTTTCTTGTCAAATCGAACATGTCTAATCATGTACAAATTGATACCCGAAAGGGGATCTTCGTCGCAAGATATTTATTCGATCAACAAGAGGTTTCGCAGCTCAGGGCTCCAGGCCGATCGGGAAGAACACCCCGCCGCTCCAGACGCCCAGCCAGTTCTGACCGTCGATCGGACGGCTCACCGCCAGCTCCACCAGTTGATAGAACACATTGCGGTGCACCAGCGCCTCCAGATTGCTGCGTACATGAACGTAAGGCGCCGGCTCCTGGGTCTGCAGGTCGATCACCACTCGCAGCGGATGCTCGCTGCCGGCGCTGACCTGCTCGTCGACGTTGGTGGTAAAGCGCAGGACCTGGGCCTCGCCTTCCCCTTCGACCTCCAGGGTGACGGCGACAAAAGGCGCGTCATCGACCTTGATGCCGACCTTTTCCACCGGGGTGATCAGGAAGTAGTCGTCGCCGTCGCGGCGAATGATGGTGGAGAACAGCTTGACCATCGGTTTGCGGCCAATGGGGGTGCCCAGGTAGTACCAGGTGCCGTCGCGGGCGATACGCATGTCAATATCGCCACAGAAGTCGGGGTTCCACAGGTGGACCGGCGGCAAGCCCTTCTGCGCCTTGGGAATCTGCGCCAACAGATCGTTGGCTTTGCCCGGACCACTCATGCTGCTCTCCTCGTGCTTGGCTTAATCGCTCAAGCCTAACAGGCTGCGGGCGTATTGTTCGAGCGGCGGGCCAAGCAGGTCTTCGGGCTTTTTGTCGTGGAACGTCAGTAAACCGCCACGACTGCGAATCCGCGCGGTGTCGATCAGATACTGGGTACTGGTCTCGATCAGCATGATCTGAATCACACCGTTGTCGATCCCCAGGCGATCCACGGCTTCCTGGTCGAACCATTCATCGGAGTTGCCAATGCGGTCGTCGGCCTTGGCGAAACGGGTGTACAGCAGGTAATGCGCACCCACCTCACGGGCCTCGGCCATGGCCTGGTCCAGGCCTTCCGGCGCCCGGGCGCGGCGGACCATGGGGAAGTATTCGATAAAGCCCTTGAAGGCTTCCTCGGCCACCACGTTGGGGCGCGGGTAAGCGCTACCCGGCGGCGCAAAGGCGCCCTGGGCGATGAAAATGAACGAGTCCGGTTGAACGCGGAACGAGTTGGAGCGCTGGGTATTACTGTGATCGAGAAAACCCGCATCACTCATGTGATAGCGAACGCCCTCGCCCATATCGCTGACATTCATGCAGCCGCCGAGCCCCAAAAAAGCCAGCAGCAAAACCAGGCTACGCATCCTTCCCTCCAGAAGCCGGTGACGGAAAACCGGCGAATGGCCACGAGATGCAGCTTCCGCGCCAGCTCGGGCGCCTGTAGCCGCTGCCGCAGGCTGCGAATGGCTGCGCAGCAGCCACAAACCTGGTGAAGGCTATTGGCTGGAGAGAAATAGGTCGCCTGGATTGGCGAGGGCTACACCCTCGATCGCAGCCTGCGGCAGCGGCTACAGAGGACGGGGATCAGGGAGATGGGGTTTAGCCGCCGATGATTTTCATCACCGTCGCACCACCGGAGAATGCCACGTCCTGCTTGTCGCCCAAGGCTTTGACCAGCAAGCGCTGCAAGGCCGGCAAGGCTTGGTGGCGCGGCTTGTCCAGCAGATCGCCGACGTAATGCCGGTTACTCGACGACAGGCAACCGTGCAGCCAGCCGGTGGACGACAGCCGCAGGCGCGAGCAGGTCCGGCAGAACGGTACGCTTTCGTTGGCGATCACGCCGAAATGGCCCTGACCCGGAATTTCATAGCGTACTGCGGTGGCGTCCACCGGCGCATCGGCCTGCAGGTATTCGTAGCGCTCGCCGATCAGGCTCAGCAGCTGCTGCAGACTGACGAACTGCTGCAGGAAAGCGTTGGAATCGCTGGCCAGGTGGCCCATGCGCATCAGCTCGATAAAGCGCAGTTCATAGCCACGCTCCAGGCAGTAGTCGAGCAGCGGCATTACCTGGTCCAGGTTCTGCCCGCGCAGCGGCACCATATTGACCTTGATTTTCATGCCCGCCGCACGAGCCTGGTCCATGCCGTCGAGCACGGTCGCCAGATCGCCGCCACGCGCAATGCCGCGGAAAGCCGAGGCATCCAGGGTATCGAGGGAAACGTTGATGCGCCGGATACCGGCATCCACCAGCAACGGCAGCTTGCGTGCGAGCAATTGGCCATTGGTGGTCAGGCTGATGTCTTCCAGCCCCATTTGCCCCACCGCCGCCATGAAGGCTTCGAGTTTCGAACTGACCAGGGGCTCGCCGCCAGTGATCCGCAGGCGTTCGATGCCTGCGGCCTCGATCAGATAGGCCACGCCGCGCGCCATGGCCTCGGCCGACAACTCGTCCTGGGCAGCCACCAGCCGCTTGCCGTTGGGCACGCAGTAGGTACAGGCGTAGTTGCAGGCAGAAGTCAGGCTGATACGCAGATTGCGAAAACGCCTGCCTTGACGATCAACGATCATGGATGACTCCGGCGAAGGAAGAGTGAACCGACCAAAACCTGACTCAAAAATCAGGTTTTGGCAAGTCCCATGCCTGAGTATATTCCTGGGACACTGCGCCATATAGAGAAATCATGGCGCCATAAGGCCATTGAATGAATCAGCTGCCGGAGCTATCGGGGTCGCGCTTGCGCTTGTTGCCCATGCGCACGCCGATGTCCATCAGGAACTGGAAGAAGCCTTCCTGGTCTTCCAGCACGTTGCTCCAGAACGGCGAGTGATACAGCGCCACCGCGCCGTGCACCAGCGCCCAGGCTGCGCAGTAGTGGAAGTAAGGCGGCACGTCTTCGAGCTTGCCTTCGCTGATGCGGCCCTTGATCAACAAGGTCAGGCGTTCGAAGTTGGAAGCACGGATCTTGTGCAGTTCCTCGACCATTTCCGGCACCTGGTTGCCCTTGACCACCTTCTCTTCCAGGCGATCGAACAGCCGGTAACGCTGTGGATCACGCATGCGGAATTCGAAGTAGGCCCGGGACAGGGCTTCCTTATCCTTGTCGACATCGGCAGAGTGCAGCAGCTCGTTCAGGTCGCGCTCATAATCGAGCATCAGGCGCAGATAAATCTCCGCCTTGGACTTGAAGTGCTTGTAGATGGTCCCTTTGCCGATACCAACGGCATCAGCGATCATCTCGACGGTGACGCTGTCTTCACCTTGATCGAGGAACAGCTTGAGCGCGGTATCGAGAATTTCTTGCTCACGGCGACGAAACTCACGGACCTTACGAGGTTCTTTCTGCATAAGAAAAGGTCTGTCGGGGTCAAAATCGAAGCCGCGTATTATGCCTAAATTGCGCCAAAATGCACGGATCATCCGACCATGACTATGTTTCTTGATGAATTTGTACAGGCCCCGGGCCTGCGTTATTTGAATCACGCAGCTGTCGCCCCCTGGCCGAATCGGGCCGCCGAAGCCGTGGCGCGCTTCGCCAAAGAGAACGTTTTGCTGGGCGCCCGGGATTATCCGGACTGGATGGCCCTTGAGCAACGCCTGCGCGAACGCCTGATGCGCCTGCTAAATGCACCGTCAACGGATGACATCGCGCTGGTCAAAAATACTTCGGAGGCGCTGTCATTCGTCGCCTTTGGTCTGCCTTGGGAACAAGGTGACCAGATCGTCATCAGCGACGAGGAATTCCCCTCCAACCGCGTCGTCTGGGAAGCCCTGGCCAGCCAGGGTGTGGAAGTGCTGCAGGTCGGCCTCAAGGGCGACGATCCGGAAGGCGCTCTGCTGGCCGCCTGCGGGCCGCGCACCCGGCTGATGGCGATCAGCGCGGTGCAGTTCGCCAGCGGCCTGCGCCTGGACCTGCAGCGCCTGGGCGCAGGCTGCAAACAACAGAACGTGCTGTTCTGCATCGACGCCATCCAGCAACTGGGCGCCCAACCCTTCGATGTCCAGGCCTATCAATGCGACTTCGCCATGGCCGACGGCCACAAATGGATGCTCGGGCCTGAAGGCCTCGGCGTGTTCTATTGCCGCAGCGAGCTGCGCGCGCAGCTCAAGCTCCATGAGTTCGGCTGGCACATGCTGGAACACATGGGCGATTACAGCCGCAGCGAATGGGAACCGGCCAAGAGCGCGCGGCGCTTCGAGTGCGGCAGCCCGAACATGCTCGGCGCCATGGCCCTGGAAGCAAGCCTGTCGTTATTGGAAGAAGTGGGCATGGAGCACGTGGCGACCTTGATCGCCGAACGGGTCCAGTGGCTCCAGGATGGCCTGAATGCTATCCCCGGCGTACGCCTGCACACCCCGCTCAACCCTGCCCGACGCGGCGGAATTTTCTCGTTCAGTATCGATGGCATCGATAATCAGGCAGTTCATGAGGCGCTGCAACAGCAGCAGGTGGTGTGTATTCCCCGTGGCCCAGGGGTTAGATTTTCACCGCATTTCTATACTGAAAAGCGCGTAATCGACGAAACTCTTGCCATCGTGGCTGATATCGCCCGGCAATGAGAACTCAAGCGAAGCGCTCGTATTCCAAATTTGTTTAAAAAACGAGCAAGGCCAACTGGACTGAATTCAATAGTGATCAATACTTGAAATGTCGGCGTGACATCTCCCCCAAGTGAAGCGCCGATGAAGGTACCAAGGGATGGCGTGCCTTTGTTTTACTCCTAATGGTCTTAACCCGGATTCACCCCCCAGAACCCGGGTTTTTTTTGCCTGCGATTCAGCCCTTGACGTGCGCCAGCGGGAACAGACGCTTGAAGTTCTCGGTGGTCTGTTCGGCAAAACGCTCGTAGGGCTCCCCACGCAGCATGGCCAGGAACTCGGCGACTTCACGCACGTACTGCGGCAGGTTGGGCTTGCCGCGATAAGGAATCGGCGCCAGGTACGGCGAATCGGTTTCCACCAGCAAACGGTCGGCCGGCACCTGGCGCGCCACGTCCCGCAGTGCATCGGCATTGCGGAAAGTGACAATCCCGGACAGGGAAATGTAGAAACCCAGGTCCAGCGCGGCCTTGGCCATATCCCAGTCTTCGGTGAAGCAGTGCAGGACCCCGGCTTGCGGCAACGCCGCTTCGCGCAGCAGAGTCAGGGTATCGGCGCGCGCGCCACGGGTGTGGACGATCACCGGCTTGCCGGTCTGCTGGGCGGCTTGCAGGTGCAGGCGGAAGGATTCCTGCTGCAACTGCGCGGCTTCCGGCTCGTAGTGGTAATCCAGACCAGTCTCGCCAATGGCCACCACCCGCGGATGGTTCAGTTCCTGCAGCAGCCAGTCGAGGGCTGGCGCCGCACCAGGCTGGACATCCAGGGGATGGACACCCACCGAGCAATCGACGTCGTCATAACGCTCAGCCAACGCCTTGACGTCGGCCGCATTGTCGGCACTGACGCCAATGCACAGGAAATGCCCGACACCGCGCTGACGGGCCGTGTCCAGGGCGGCATCCAGGGAGCCGTCATGGGCGGCGAGATCGAGGCGATCAAGGTGACAATGGGAATCTACAAGCATAAGAAGCGACAACCACATTCGGTCAATGAACAGGCCGGCCCGAGCAGCAGCCGGCGATTCGGTTTGTTTCCAGGCGCCGCCGTCAGTTGCGCGCGGGCAGTGCGGCCCACTGCACCAGCAAGGCTTCGAGCAACAGCACCCGATTGAGGTTGGCCTTGTTCAACACCTTCTGGCGCTGCGCAAGGATCCAGTCCTGGATCTCCAGAACCTTGGCCTGGGAGGACTTCTGCGCGAGGTACTGCACCACTTTGCGCATATCGGCCAATCCCAGCCCCTCCTCGTCCTGCGTCAGCTGATAGCGCAGGATCAGGCTCGACCAGTCGCAAAACCAGTCGAACAGCAGCAATAAGGGTATTGCATTCCAGCCTTCAGCCAGCTGGGTCGGCGATTGCTGCTGCTTGAGCAACTTCTTCACCCCGTCGACCACCTGCGCCCGCTGCGCGCGCGCGCCCTGGGCTTGCAGGCTGACAGCCGCCAGGGGCGAACCGGCCGCCAGGGTCAACAGCTCGACCCGCTCCTCTTCCGAGCAGTCCGGCAGGGCTTTGCTCAGCCATTGCAGGCTCATGGCCTCACTGGGCAGAGGACAGGCCTGCTGCACGCAGCGACTCTTGATGGTCGGCAACAAACGGCTCGGCTGGTGGCTGACCAGCAGCAACACCGTATCGCCGGACGGCTCTTCGAGGCTTTTCAGCAGCGCGTTGGAAGCGTTGATGTTCATCGACTCCACCGGCTCGATCAGCACCACCTTGCGCCCGCCCAGTTGCGCGGTCTGCACCACGAAGCTGACCAGCTCGCGCACCTGGTCGACCTTGATCGCCTTGTCCGCCTCCTCCGGCTCCAGCACGTAGTTGTCCGGATGGCTGCCGGCCTGCAGCAGCAAGCACGACTTGCATTGCCCGCAGGCATCCAGTCCGGCCGGACGCTGGCACAGCAGGCGCGCCATCAGGCGCTCGGCCAGTGCACGCTTGCCGATGCCCGCCGGGCCATGGAGCAGATAGGCGTGGGCATGCTGCGCTCGGCCCGCCAACTGCTGCCAGAGTTCGTCCTGCCAGGGAAAGGCCTCAGCCACGGTGCAGCTCCAGCAATTTCGGCAACAGGGCGTCCAGTGCTTGCTGGACCTGGGACAGCGGCTGCGCCGCATCCACCAACAGGTAACGCGCCGGATCGGCTGCCGCGCGCTTCAGGTATGCCTGGCGTACCGCATCGAAGAATACCCGGCCTTCCAGCTCGAAACGGTCCAGACGGCCACGGGCACTGGCGCGGGCCAGACCCACTTCGACCGGCAGGTCGAACACCAGGGTCAGGTCGGGTCGCAGCTCACCCTGAACGAACTGCTCCAGGGTCGCGATGCGCTCCACGGACAAACCACGACCACCGCCCTGATAGGCGTAGGTGGAATCGGTAAAACGGTCGCACAACACCACCGCGCCACGGGCCAGCGCCGGACGAATCACCTCGGCCAGATGCTGGGCGCGCGCGGCGAACACCAGCAACAGCTCGGTATCGGGATTCATGACCTCGTCGCCGGGGGTCAGCAGCACCTCGCGGATCCGCTCGGCCAAGGGCGTACCGCCCGGCTCGCGAGTCAGCAACACCTCGATGCCAGCGGCGCGCAGGCGCTCGGCCAGGTATTCGCGGTTGGTGCTCTTACCCGCGCCTTCCGGGCCTTCCAGAGTAATAAACAAGCCAGTCACAGGCAGTCCTTAATCAAAGTCATTGCGGGCTTTTCGGCTCGGGCTCGACGGGAGTTTCGAGCGGTGCTTGCGGCGGTACTTCCGGGCTCACTTGGGGATCCTCCTGAGAAGGCTCTTCAGGGGACGCCTGCGGAACCGCCTCGGGCGCCGTATCGGGTGACGCCGCCGGAGTCGACTCCGGAGTTTCGGAAGCCGCCGGGCTGCCCGCCGGTGCCGGGCTGGAACGATAATCGGCGCGACGCTTGAGCTGGAACTCGCGCACGGCATTGTTATGCGCATCCAGATCGTCGGAGAACACATGGCTGCCATCGCCACGCGCCACGAAATACAGACTGCTGCCCGGCACCGGGTTGAGCGCGGCATGGATCGCCTCGCGACCGACCATGGCGATCGGCGTCGGCGGCAAGCCACTGATCACGTAGGTGTTGTAGGGGGTCGCTTCCTTCAGCAGGGCGCGGGTCAACTTACCGTTGTAACGCTCGCCCAGACCATAGATCACCGTCGGATCGGTTTGCAGCAACATACCCACCTGCATGCGGCGCACGAATACCCCGGCAATCTGCCCGCGCTCCTGGGGCACGCCGGTTTCCTTCTCCACCAGCGAGGCCATGATCAGCGCCTGATAGGGCTCGGTATAAGGCACATCGGCCGAGCGCTTGTTCCATTCCTTGGCCAGCACCTCGTCCAGGCGGCTGTAGGCTTTTTCCAGTAGCTCGGCATCGGTCATCCCACGTACGAAACGGTAGGTATCGGGAAAGAACCGGCCTTCGGGGAAAACGCCACCATGACCGAGTTTTTCCATGACTTCACTGTCACTCAACCCATTCAGGGTCTGCTCGAGCTTGTCATGCTTGGCCAACGCCGCGCGCACTTGACGGAAGGTCCAGCCTTCCACCAGGGTCAGGCTGTACTGCACTACTTCACCACGCTGCCAGACCCCGATCAGGCCATGCGCGGTCATCCCTGGGGTCATGCGGTATTCGCCGCTGTGCAGTGGCTGTCCTTCCATGTTGAAGCGCCAGTACAGGCGCAGCCAGAACGCGTCCTTGAGAACGCCATTGGCTTCCATACGGTTGAAGGTACCGCCTGGCGTCGAGCCAGCCGGCACGTCGAGCAATTGCTCTTGGGTCAGGTTGAGAGGCTGCTCCAGCGCCGAGTTCAACTTCCAGGCCGAGGCGCCCAGCGCCAGACCTGCCAGAACCAGTCCGGTCTCCAGCAGAAGCAATAGTTTACGTCTCACAAATCAGGCATCCAGTAGCGTGCGGGCAATGCGTTGCAGTTTACGGGTGAGCGGTCCGGCCGACCAGCGCAGCGCGCCACAGGCAAGCACCGGCCAAATGCCATAGACACTGTTGCAGACAAAGACTTCGTCGGCCTGTTGCAACTGTTCGAGACTGATGTCGGCGATTTCCGTGGGAATAGCCAACGACGCGGCCTGAAACAATATTTCAGCGCGCATCACTCCGGCGACCCCGCAACGGCTCAGATCGGCCGTGAATAAGGCACCGTCGCGCGCCAGGAACAGATTGCTGAACACGCCCTCGATCACCCGCCCGGAAACGTCGAGCATCAAGCCTTCGGCATGCTCGCTGTCCTGCCACTCGGAACGGGCAAGAACCTGCTCCAGTCGGTTGAGGTGTTTGAGGCCGGCGAGCAAGGGCTGCTCGGACAGGCGGGTGGTGCAAGGGAACAGTCGAACCCCCTGCTCGGCATGCGTCGCCGGATAAGCGGCCGGCGCATTGCCCTGGAGGATTCGCCGCGGCTGCGCTCGCGGGTCGGCGGCATAACCGCGCTGGCTGTCACCCCGGGTGAGGATCAGCTTGAGCACGCCCTCCCCCAGCAGCGAGGCGTAGGCGGTGAGCTCGCTGCGGATCAACGCCTGATCGGCAGCGATGGCCAGGCGCGAACAGCCCTCGGCCAGGCGCAGCAGGTGTCGCTCCAGCAACAAGGGCTGGCCTGCCCTTACCGCGATGGTCTCGAACAGGCCATCGCCATAAGCCAGGCCGCGGTCCTTGAGCGACAGAACGTCAGCCGGCTGACCGTCGACCCAGCTGTCCATCAGCCGGCGAACCGGCGGAACACCAGGGAGCCGTTGGTACCGCCGAACCCGAAGGAGTTGGACAGCACCACGTCGATGTCCATGTTGCGTGCGGTGTGTGGCACGAAATCCAGGTCGCAACCTTCATCCGGCTCATCGAGGTTGATGGTCGGTGGCGCTGCCTGGCTGTTGATCGCCAGCACGCTGAAGATGGCCTCAATGGCACCCGCGGCACCCAGCAGATGGCCGGTCATGGACTTGGTGGAGCTGATCGCCAGCTTGTAGGCGTGATCGCCGAACACGCTCTTGATCGCCTCGGCTTCCGCCAGGTCACCGGCAGGGGTCGAGGTACCGTGGGCGTTGATGTACTGCACCTGCTCGACGTTCAGCTTGGCATCACGCAGCGCATTGGCGATGCAACGCGCCGCACCGGCGCCATCGGCGGGTGGCGAAGTCATGTGGTAAGCGTCGCCGCTCATGCCAAAACCGATCAGTTCTGCATAGATGGTCGCGCCACGGGCCTTGGCATGCTCCAGCTCTTCGAGCACCAGCGCGCCGGCACCGTCGGACAGCACGAAGCCATCACGGCCCTTGTCCCAAGGACGGCTGGCACGGGTTGGCTCGTCATTGCGGGTCGACAGCGCACGGGATGCGCCAAAGCCGCCCATGCCCAGACCGCAGGCGGCCATTTCAGCGCCACCGGCGATCATCACGTCGGCTTCGCCGAAGGCAATATTGCGGGCCGCCATGCCAATGCAGTGGGTACCTGTGGTACAGGCCGTGGAAATGGCGTAGTTCGGCCCCTGGGCACCCAGATGGATGGACAGGAATCCGGAAATCATATTGATGATCGAGCCAGGCACGAAGAACGGAGAAATTCGACGCGGGCCGGAATCATGCAGCGTGCGGCTGGTTTCTTCGATATTGGTCAAACCGCCAATACCCGACCCCATGGCAACGCCGATTCGCTCGCGGTTGGCATCGGTCACTTCCAGGCCGGCATTACGCACTGCCTGAAAACCGGCCGCCAAGCCGTATTGAATGAACAGGTCGAGCTTGCGGGCCTCTTTGACCGACAGGTATTCCTCGACATTGAAGCCCTTTACCGAGCCGCCAAAACGGGTGGAATAGGCAGAAAGGTCGGTGTGTTCGATCAGACCAATGCCACTGCGGCCAGCCAGAATGCCCTGCCAACTGCTCGGAACATCCGTACCCAGTGGCGACAACATACCCATACCGGTGACTACGACGCGTCTACGCGACACAGCACTCTCCTTTTTTCTAATGACGACACTTTGCATCAGGCCTAAAGAAAAAACCGCACGCCGTAACGGCAGTGCGGTTTTTCCATGACAGCAAAAGACGACTAAATACGATTAAGCCTGGTGGCTGGTAACGTAGTCGATAGCTGCTTGAACGGTAGTGATCTTTTCAGCTTCTTCGTCAGGGATTTCGGTCTCGAATTCCTCTTCCAGAGCCATCACCAGCTCAACGGTGTCAAGGGAGTCGGCACCCAGGTCTTCAACGAAGGAAGCGGTGTTAACAACTTCTTCTTCTTTAACGCCCAGTTGCTCAGCAACGATTTTCTTGACGCGCTCTTCGATGGTGCTCATACCTTGTTTTCACTCCTAATGGACAAATTCAGGCAGCTGGCCAGTGGGTAAGTGTATAGAAAGGCTTTTCAGCTTTTCAACTGAAAGCTTCACTCCTCAAACCCTTTGGCCACCTGCCTATAAATTGATTGCAGCTTTATAACGGATTTTAGACAGCTCGTATGACATTTTTTTGAAGCAATCCGTCACATTTAACTCACATGTACATCCCGCCGTTCACCGGGATTGTAGCCCCGGTCACGTATGCCGCACCGTCGGATGCAAGAAAAGCGACCACTTGCGCGATCTCTTGAGCCTGCCCCAGACGACCCAGCGGAATTTGTGTTTGCAGCGCTTCACGCTGCGCTTCAGGCAAGTCGCGGGTCATGTCGGTATCGATGAAACCCGGAGTCACCGAGTTCACGGTAATCGACCGCGAGCCAACCTCACGCGCCAGAGCACGACTGAAACCTTCCAGGCCCGCCTTGGCGGTGGCGTAGTTTACTTGGCCAGCGTTGCCCATGGCACCCACCACCGAACCAATACTGATGATTCGACCCCAGCGAGCCTTGGTCATGCCGCGCAGAACGCCCTTGGACAGGCGATACAGACTGTTCAGGTTGGTATCGATCACGTCGTACCACTCGTCGTCTTTCATGCGCATCATCAGGTTGTCACGGGTAATACCGGCGTTGTTCACCAGGATCGCCGGTGCGCCGAACTGCTCCTGAATGCTGGCCAGTACGGCAGCAACGGACTCGTCGCTGGTGACATTGAGTTCAAGGCCTGCGCCCTGAATGCCGTTTTCCTTCAAGGTGGCAGCAATACCCTCGGCCCCCGAAGCGGAAGTTGCGGTACCCACAACGATCGCGCCCAGGCGACCCAGCTCAAGCGCGATGGCCTGGCCAATACCGCGGCTGGCGCCGGTAACCAATGCAACTTTACCTTGCAGACTCATGCAGGCTTCTCCTAATTCAGACCACCGCTGCGCAAGCGGCAGCGAAGGCATCTGGGGTGTTCAGGTTAGAGGTCGATACGCCTTCGGCGCAGCGCTTGTTGAGACCCGCCAGGACCTTGCCCGGACCGCACTCGACCAACTGGGTGGCGCCCTTGGCGGCCAGGGTCTGCACCGACTCCACCCAACGCACCGGCTTGTACAACTGCTCCAGCAGGTCGCGCTTGAGGGTTTCGAGATCCGGCGCCACATCGGCGCTGACGTTCTGCACCAACGGAATCTGTGGCGCCTGCCAGTTGATGGCGGCAATCGACTCGGCGAAACGCTCGGCAGCCGGACGCATCAGCTCGCAGTGTGATGGCACGCTGACGGGCAATGGCATGGCGCGCTTGGCGCCACGTGCCTTGCAACCCTCGATGGCGCGCTCGACAGCGGCCTTGGCGCCGGCGATCACCACCTGGCCCGGGGAGTTGAAATTGACCGCGCTGACCACTTCGCCTTGTGCGGCTTCGGCACAAGCGGCCAGCACATCGGCATCTTCCAGGCCGAGAATCGCCGCCATGCCGCCCTGCCCTGCAGGAACGGCTTCTTGCATCAACTGACCGCGACGCTCTACCAGCTTCACGGCTTCGCCCAGAGTCAGGCTGCCAGCGGCAACCAGCGCGCTGTATTCACCCAGGCTATGGCCGGCAACGAACGCCGGACGCGCCCCGCCTTCCGCCAGCCACAGACGCCACAGGGCGATAGAGGCAGTCAGAATGGCCGGCTGGGTCTTGTCGGTTTGATTGAGCAGCTCCTCGGGACCCTCTTGGGTCAAGGCCCAGAGATCGTAGCCCAGAGCATCGGAAGCTTCTTTGAAGGTTTCGAGGATCAACGGGTACTGCGCGCCCAACTCGGCCAACATGCCGAGGGACTGCGAGCCCTGTCCAGGAAAGACGAATGCGAGGGATGCAGACATGTAACAAGCCCCTAATGATCTTGTCGTCGGAGAATTGACGCCCCACCGTGGTGGACGCAAGAAACTGACAGTTGGATGGCCAATTGAACTGAGCGGTCACATTTAAGCATTTCCGAGTGCAAACGCCTAAAGCAACAGATCTTCGAGCCGCCCATGCAGGCGCTCCGGGAGGTTTTCCTGGATCTCGATCAACGCCCGTTGAATCGCACTCTGGAAACCCTGAACCCCTGCCGAACCGTGGCTTTTCACGACTATTCCCTGCAAGCCGAGAAAACTCGCGCCATTGTGTCGCGCCGGCGCCAGATCGGCCTGCAGACGCCGCATCAGCGGCAGCGCCAGAGCACCGACCACACGGGAAACCGCACTTTGCTTGAACAGGGATTCGATACGCGCGGCAATCATGGTCGCCAGCCCCTCGCTGGACTTGAGCAGGATGTTGCCGACAAAACCGTCGCACACCACCACGTCCGCCTCGCCGCGATACAACCCGTCGCCCTCGACAAAGCCGATGTAATTCAAACCCCGGGCATTCTGCAGCAGGCTAGCTGCCAGCTTGACCTGCTGATTGCCCTTGATGTCTTCAGTACCGATATTGAGCAACGCCACTCGCGGACGAACGACCCCCAGCGTCTCGGCCGCCACCGACCCCATGACCGCGAACTGGAACAGGTGCTCGGCGCTGCAATCGACGTTTGCCCCCAGATCCAGCAGTTGGCAATAGCCGCGCTGGGTTGGAATAGCCGCCACCATCGCCGGACGATCGATGCCCGGAAGGGTTTTCAACACATAACGCGACAACGCCATCAGCGCACCGGTATTGCCGGCGCTGACACAGGCCTGGGCCTTGCCATCACGCAGCAGCTCCAACGCCACCCGCATGGAGGAGTCCGGCTTGCCACGCAGAGCCTGGGAAGGTTTTTCATCCATGCCAATGACTTCTGCGGCGGGCACAACCGTCAGGCGCGCGCGATCCACAGCCGAATGACCGGAAATCAGTTCTTCTAGAAGGAAAGGTTGACCGACAAGGGCCAGGTGCAGCGAGGGGGTGGCAGACAGGCAAGCAAGGCTGGCCTGAACAATGCTGCGGGGACCGAAGTCCCCGCCCATTGCGTCAATCGCGATGACTTGAGCGGACAAGGATTACTCGTCAGCGCCCTTGTCGATCACTTTACGACCACGGTATACGCCTTCTGGCGATACGTGGTGACGCAGGTGAACTTCACCAGTGGTCTTTTCTACGGA
Source organism: Pseudomonas sp. GW821-FHT09E12 (assembly GCF_059416085.1). Taxonomy (NCBI): domain Bacteria; kingdom Pseudomonadati; phylum Pseudomonadota; class Gammaproteobacteria; order Pseudomonadales; family Pseudomonadaceae; genus Pseudomonas; species Pseudomonas sp. GW821-FHT09E12. Next base: position 286,359 of record NZ_JBWKOM010000008.1, read on the forward strand.
CAGGGTGCTAGCCTCGAGAGCGTCGTGCGAACGACGCATGTCACGGGCAGAGCGGGATTTTTTGTTCTGCTGAACAGCCATAATTGATTAACTCCTAAACGTTTGGGTCACGCTTTAACTGCGCCAATACACTGAACGGGTTGGACCGCGTTACCTCGTCCTCGCTCGGTTCGGGCTCATCGAGACCCGCCGGCTGCTGGCATTCTTCCGGATGATGAGCAGGCACGATGGGCAAGGCGAGCAAAAGCTCCTCCTCGATCAAAGCCTGCAGATCCAAAGGATCTTCGCCCAGTTCCAGCACGTCATAACCTTTCGGCAACGACTGGGTATTCGCACCCTCCTTCACCACAGCGTAACTGCATTCGCTGTGGATCGGCAGGGTGACCAGCTCAAGACAACGCTGGCAAACCATTTTGACTTCAGTGTCGATAAAGCTGTGGATCACCACAGATTTACGTTCATCTCGTTCAAAAACGAATTTAGCCTGCACCGTACCGACATCGTCGGAAAGCGGGTCGCAGAGTCTCTTCAAATCGGCCAGCAGCAGTTCACCTTGAAGGGTGGTGCCACGGTCAGCCAATTTGCGCGGGTCAACGTGAGGTGGAATCGGGTCATTCAACATAGGCGCAGCATTATAGGGATGCCCCCGGCCATGTCAAAGGAAATTCAGCCCTGTCCGTCACTTGCAAGCCCCGCTAGAATTCGCGGCCAGCCTCAGGAGATGCGCATGCTGCCTTTATTACTTGCCTCAAGCTCGGCCTACCGGCGCGAATTGCTCACCCGCCTGCGCCTGCCATTCACCTGCAGCTCACCGGATATCGACGAAAGCCACCGCCCCGGGGAATCCGCCAGCGACCTGGTCAAGCGCCTCGCCGAAGAGAAAGCCCGAGCACTGGCCGCCACCCACCCAGGACACTTGATCATTGGCTCGGACCAGGTCGCGGTGCTCGGCGAGCGCATCATAGGCAAGCCCCACACTTTCGAAAAGGCGCGCGAGCAATTGCTCGCCGCCAGCGGCGCCAGCGTGACCTTTCTCACCGGCCTGGCCCTGCTCAACAGCAAGAGCGGCCACTGCCAGGTCGACTGCATACCCTTCACCGTGCATATGCGCGAGCTGAGCCCTGCCCGCATCGAACGCTACCTGCACGCCGAACAGCCTTATGACTGTGCCGGCAGCTTCAAGGCCGAGGGCCTGGGCATCAGCCTGTTCCGCAGCACCGAGGGCAGCGACGCCAGCAGCCTGATCGGCCTGCCGCTGATCCGCCTGGTAGACATGCTGCTCGCCGAAAGCGTGGAAATCCCCTGACCACCCACACTAAAAAAGCCGGCCATAGGGCCGGCTTTTTTTTAAAACAGCGCAATCAACGCAGTGTCGGCCCCTGAAAGCCCATCCACATGGCCAGATGCTCGGCAACACTGGCACCCAGCTTTTTCGAGAAGCGATCGAAAGGCGACTCCTGCACGGTGAAATCCACCAACTCCTTCTCGCCGACCACATCCCGGGCAACCGAGCTGGCACTCCCCAGCCCATCGATCAAGCCCAGTTGCAGCGCCTGCTCGCCGGACCAGACCAGGCCGGAGAACAGCTCCGGATGATCCTTATCCTTGAGACGCTCGCCACGCCCCTGCTTGACGCTGGCGATGAACTGGCGATGAGTGGTATCCAGCACCCCCTGCCAGAACTGGGTTTCCTCGGGCTTCTGCGGCTGGAACGGATCCAGGAACGACTTGTGCTCACCCGAGGTGTAGGTACGACGCTCCACACCCAGCTTCTCCATGGTGCCGACGAAACCATAACCGGCCGCCGTAACCCCAATGGAACCGACCAGGCTCGCCTTGTCGGCATAAATCTGATCGGCAGCGCTGGCAATGTAGTAGGCGCCGGAAGCCCCCAGGTCGGAAATCACTGCATACACCTTGATATCCGGATGCAAGCCACGCAGGCGACGGATTTCGTCATAGACATAACCCGACTGCACCGGGCTACCGCCAGGACTGTTGATACGCAGCACAATGCCTTTGACCTTCGAGTCCTCGAAAGCCGCACGCAAGCCGGTCACGATGTTGTCGGCGCTCGCTGACTCCTTGTCCGCGATCACGCCCGCCACCTCGATCAACGCCGTGTAACCGGCCCCGCGGGTGGCGGTTTTTTCCATATCCATCAACGGCGTAAACAGCGCCAGGGCCACAAGCAGATAAACAAAGGTCAGGAGCTTGAAGAAAATCCCCCAGCGCCGCGAACGCCGCTGCTCTTGCACACCGGCCAGCAGGGTCTTTTCCAGCAGTTTCCAGCTCTTGTCGTCAGCACTGTCGGCAGCTGATTTACTCGGCGCCTTCCATTCGTCGCTCATGCTTTTACCCCAAAAGACTCAATTGCCCCGCTGGCCGAGCCAGGCATGCAATTGAGGAAAACTATCGATAGACAGGCGCGGCTCGTAAGCCTGCAAGACTTCCAGCGATTGCGCACCATAACCGACCGCAACCGATGCCATGCCCGCGTTACGCGCCATCAGCAGGTCGAAAGAGGAATCCCCGACCATCAACGCCTGCTCGGGGCGCACCTCGCAATGCGCCAGGATCTGCTCGAGCATCAGCGGATGAGGCTTGCTCGCGGTTTCGTCGGCAGCGCGGGTGATGTCGAAATAATCTTCCCAGCCATGCGCCTTCAACACCCGATCCAGGCCACGCCGCGCCTTACCGGTCGCTACCGCCAGATGATATCCCTCGCCCCGGAAAGCTTCGAGAGACTGCACCACCCCGGCAAACAACGGAGAAGGCTCGGCCTCGAGAGCGATGTAGTGATCGGCATAATGCTGGCGAAAATCTACCAGCTCGGCATCGCTGATGTGCGGATACAGCGTGCGGATCGCCTCTGGCAATCCCAGGCCGATAATGCCCTTGACCGCAAAATCGTCGCACCGGGCAAACCCCGAGCGATCGGAGGCCACATGCATGGCCTCGACTATCCGACCAATGGAGTCTGCCAGGGTGCCGTCCCAATCAAAGATCAGCAGCTTGTAATCAGGGTGCACTCAGGCGCTCCACGGTCTTGGCCCACATTTCATCCACCGGCGCCTGCAATTTCAGCTCGCCGCCATCGGGCAACGGCACGGTCAGCATGTAGGCATGCAGAAACAGGCGCTTACCGCCCAGGTCACGGATTTCCTTGGTGAAATCGTCATCGCCATACTTGCTGTCGCCGGCAATGCAATGCCCTGCATGCAGGGTATGCACACGGATCTGGTGAGTACGACCGGTCACCGGTTTGGCTTCGACCATGGTGGCAAAGTCACCGAAGCGGCGCAGCACCTTGAACACGGTCAAGGCCTCCTTACCCTCTTCGTTCACTTCGACCATGCGCTCGCCGGAACGCAGGTTGCTCTTGAGCAGCGGCGCACGGACCTGCTTGATCGAGGTCGCCCAGTTGCCGCGCACCAGCGCCATGTAGCGCTTGTCGACACCATCGCCGCGCAAGGCTTCATGCAAATGACGCAGCATGCTGCGTTTCTTGGCGATCATCAGCAAGCCAGAAGTATCGCGGTCGAGGCGATGGACCAGCTCCAACTCCTTGGCGTCCGGGCGCAACTGACGAAAGGCTTCGATCACCCCGAAATTCAGACCGCTGCCACCATGCACAGCGATGCCGGCGGGCTTGTTGATCACGATCAGGGCTTTGTCTTCATAGACAATCGAAGCCTCCAGGCGCTGCAACAAACCCTGCGCCACGGGCACGGGTTCGTCACGCTCCGGCACGCGCACCGGCGGCACGCGCACGATATCGCCCGCCTGCAGCTTGTATTCGGGCTTGATCCGGCCCTTGTTCACCCGCACTTCGCCTTTGCGCAAAATGCGGTAAATCAAGGTCTTGGGCACGCCTTTGAGCCGAGCGAGGAGGAAATTGTCGATGCGTTGGCCGGCATATTCCGGCGAGACCTCAAGCAGTTGAACGCCTGGGGTCGAGGGGGCAGTAGTCGTCATGGCGCAAATGATAACAATTTTTTATGGAATTGAAGCACTTAATGATTACTGCTATAGTCGCGAACGCCGCCAAAAGCGGCCTGGACAGCGGACCAACGGCCAACAGCCGGCCCTGACCAACGCAATTCACCAGGATGCGAGGCCGTCCTACGGGGCTTTCGCTACGAACGGTGGAGTTTTGCAGTTGTAACAAGCGCAGGTGACATGAGGCCTGAAGCACGCCGAAAAGCAGAGTTTCCACTCGCCTTTCGAGCAAATATTCACGGCCAGTTCACAAAGTGCAGTCAGCTACGAACGAACCCGAGCGAGCGCTTCGGAAACACCGCCTAAATTAGCCATGATGCGTGAGCTCCCCTTTCGGAGCTCACGGTAAATGCCAACCCGCTGCGGATTCTGCGCGCGGCAGCACCCGAATTATCAGGGATACGTGTAGGGTGGAGATGCACAACCGTCGGACTGTGTAGCATTAGGCTTTATCAAGACGCTTCATCTCGTCCACAGTCGCCGGTTGATTCCTCCTCCTGATTGAGCTTTTGCTTAAGAGGTGCCTTTTGTCACCCCAGCAAGCAGGACGCGTGAGTCGCGAGTTCGCCCCAACTGGTCGGATTTCGCTAGACACTGGAGCGGCCAACCGCTCCTGACGCACCTGACACCGACCGTGAGAAGTCGTGTGTGCCGAACGCCGTTTCCGGCAGCCCGGAAACCGACGGTACTACATGAAAAGAATGCTGATTAACGCAACTCAACCCGAAGAGTTGCGTGTTGCACTGGTAGATGGCCAACGCCTCTACGACCTGGACATCGAATCCGGTGCACGCGAGCAGAAGAAGGCCAACATCTATAAAGGCCGTATCACTCGCATCGAACCAAGCCTCGAGGCTGCCTTTGTCGATTTCGGCTCTGAGCGCCACGGCTTCCTGCCCCTCAAAGAAATCTCCCGCGAATACTTCAAGAAAGCTCCCGAAGGCCGCGTCAATATCAAGGACGTCCTGAGCGAAGGCCAGGAAGTCATCGTTCAGGTCGAAAAAGAAGAACGTGGCAACAAGGGCGCAGCCCTGACCACCTTCATCAGCCTGGCCGGTCGTTACCTGGTGCTGATGCCGAACAACCCGCGTGCCGGTGGCATCTCCCGTCGCATCGAAGGCGAAGAGCGCAACGAACTGCGCGAAGCCTTGAACGGCCTGGTCGCCCCTGCCGACATGGGCCTGATCGTCCGCACTGCCGGCCTGGGCCGCAGCAGCGAAGAAATGCAGTGGGACCTCGACTACCTGCTGCAACTCTGGACCGCCATCAAAGAAGCCTCGCTGGACCGCGCAGCGCCTTTCCTGATCTACCAGGAAAGCAACGTGATCATCCGCGCCATCCGCGACTACCTGCGCCAGGACATCGGCGAAGTGCTGATCGACAGCGTTGAAGCCCAGGACGAAGCCCTGACCTTCATCCGCCAGGTGATGCCGCAGTACGCCAGCAAGATCAAGCTGTACGAAGACAGCGTTCCGCTGTTCAACCGTTTCCAGATCGAAAGCCAGATCGAAACCGCCTTCCAGCGCGTCGTCGAACTGCCTTCCGGCGGCTCCATCGTTATCGATCCGACCGAAGCCCTGGTGTCCATCGACATCAACTCGGCGCGCGCCACCAAAGGCAGCGACATCGAGGAAACCGCCCTGCAGACCAACCTGGAAGCAGCGGAAGAAATCGCTCGCCAGCTGCGCCTGCGTGACATCGGCGGCCTGATCGTCATCGACTTCATCGACATGACCCCGGCCAAGAACCAGCGCGCCGTGGAAGAGAAAGTCCGTGAATGCCTGGAAGCCGACCGCGCTCGCGTCCAGGTCGGTCGTATCTCGCGCTTCGGCCTGCTGGAAATGTCCCGCCAGCGCCTGCGTCCATCCCTCGGCGAAAGCAGCGGCATCGTCTGCCCACGCTGCAACGGCACCGGCATCATCCGCGACGTCGAATCGCTGTCGCTGGCGATCCTGCGCCTGATCGAAGAAGAAGCCCTGAAAGACCGCACCGCCGAAGTTCGCGCCCAAGTGCCGATTCCGGTCGCGGCCTTCCTGCTCAACGAAAAACGCAACTCGATCACCAAGATCGAACTGCGCACCCGTGCTCGTATCGTCATTCTGCCGAACGACCATCTCGAAACGCCGCACTTCGAAGTCCAGCGTCTGCGTGATGACAGCCCGGAAGCCGGCATCAACCAGTCCAGCTACGAAATCGCCGCTGCCGCTGCCGAAGCCGAAGAAGTCCAGCCAGCCGCCGCGACCCGCACCCTGGTTCGCCAGGAAGCCGCCGTCAAGACCGCTCCAGCCCGCGCCAACGCACCGGTTCCAACCGAAGTGGCCGCCGCCCCGGTTGCCGCTCCGGCCGCCGTTGCCGAGCCAAGCCTGTTCAAAGGCCTGGTGAAATCCCTGGTCAGCCTGTTCGCCACCAAGGAAGAGCCAGCCGCTCCGGTCGTGGTTGAAAAGCCGGCCACCGAGCGTCCTGCGCGCAACGAAGAACGCCGCAACGGTCGTCAGCAGAGCCGCAATCGCAACGGTCGCCGCGACGAAGAGCGCAAGCCACGCGAAGAACGCGCCCCTCGTGAAGAGCGCGCACCGCGCGAAGCCCGCGAAGAGCGTCAGCCACGCGAAGTCCGCGAGGCTCGCGAGGAAGTCCAGGCCACCGCTCGCGAAGAGCGCGCGCCACGTCCGCCACGGGAAGAGCGTCAACCACGCCCACCACGTGAAGACCGCAAGCCACGCGGCGAACGCGAAGAACGCGTGCGTGAACTGCGCGAACCGCTGGACGCTGCTCCTGCCGCTGCCGCTGCCGCCGAAGAGCGTCCGGCTCGTCAGCCACGCGAAGAGCGTCAACCGCGCCCACCGCGTGAAGAGCGCCAACCTCGCGCCGAACAGGCCGCTGCCGTAGCTGAAGAAGAGCTGCTGCCGAACGAAGAGCAACTGCAGGAAGACGGTCAGGAGAACGCCGAGGGCGATCGTCCGCGCCGCCGCTCCCGTGGCCAGCGTCGTCGCAGCAACCGTCGTGAGCGTCAGCGTGACGCCAACGGCAATGTGATCGAAGGTTCGGAAGAAAACAGCGAAGAGCCAAGCAGCGCCGATCTGGCCGCAGGCCTGGCGGTAACCGCTGCCGTTGCCAGCACCGTGATCAGCGCCCCGGCCGAAGCCCAGGCTCACGAGCAGGCCGAACGTGCCACTGCTGCCACCCAGGAAGCCGCACCGACTGTCGAAGCACCGGTCGTCGAGGCCACCACTGCGGTAGAGATTCCAGCAGCACCTGCTGTTGAAGTCGCCCAGGTTCGTGAAGAACAGCACGAAGAACAGGCTGCGCAACCTGCAATTGTTGCAGAACAACCTGCAGTCGTTGCCGAGCCAGTGGTCGAAGCGCCAGTCGCCGAAGCACCAGCGGCAGAGCCAGCCCAGGAAGCGCCTCGTACCTTCGAGCGTGCCGCCGAGGCGATCGTTGCCGAAGCGCCTGCGCCAGTCGCAGAAGTTGTGGCTGAAGCAGTCGTGGCTGCTGAACCTGTAGTTGCCGAGCCTGTGGCTGCCGCACCGGCAGCGCCGGTCGAGACACCTGCCGCCGAAGTGGCTGCACCGGTTGTCGAGGCCGCCCCGGCCAGCGCCCTGACCAGCACCGGTCGCGCGCCAAACGACCCGCGTGAAGTGCGTCGTCGCAAGCGCGAAGCCGAGCGTCTGCAGAAGGAAGCCGAACTGGCTGCCGCTGAAGCTCCGGTAGAAGCCGTAGTGGCCGCCGAGCCTGCGCCGGTGGTTGCCGAGGCGGTCGAGGTAGCTCCTGCTGCCGAACTGGCCATCGAGCAACCTGCGCCTGCCGCCGACGAAGCCCCGCGCTCCGTCGAAGAAGTGGTAGAGCACAAGCCCAAGGCCCAGGAAGAAGAGCACGAGCCTAAACCCCTCGTCTGATTCCTAGCCCGATAAAAAGCCCCGCCTGGTCACCCAGGCGGGGCTTTTTCATGCCTGCAATTCTTCGATCAACATCTTCGCCGCGAAAGCGAGCCCAGCGATCTCAACCGCTAAAAACCAACGCCTGCGGCGTATCCACATCCCACAACACGCCTGCATCCGTCAGTTCCACCTCGACGACCTGCCCCACGGCAAACAGCGGCCTGGCTCCTCGATCCCCGGTCAGGCCCTGCAACGCCTGCCCAAAGGCCGCGCCAAAAGCCACCGGGTGACCATAGGTCCCCTTATAAACAGGCACCCGGATCATTTGCTCGCTCAGCCCTTGCAGCACGCTCTCGATACTCGACGGCAGGATAAAGGGCATGTCCCCCAGCACCACCAGCCAGCCACTGGCATCGGCACAGGCTGCGACGGCGGCCGCGAGGCTGTCGCCCATGCCCGGCGAATCCAGAAGCACCACCTGGCAGCCATAGGCTTCAGCCAAGGCAATCACCTCGGTACGGTCCGGCGTTGTCACCAGGACTCTACGGGTCAGCAGTTCGGGCAAACTCCTCAGGACCTGCTCGACTACCGGCCTGATCACCGCGTCTCGTCCCAGGCATGGAGCCAGCAACTTGTCTTGCCCGCCCCCCGCCGCCTGCCGATAACGGCTGCCCTGCCCCGCGGCCAGGATGACCGCGCACAGCGACTCGCTCACGCGCTCACCTGCGCAGTGACTTGAGGCGGCTTTTTCTGCAACAGGTCGATGCCGTTCTTGATGGCGACGATCTCCGACATCACCGACAGGGCAATCTCCGCCGGTGTATGGCTGCCGATATGCAGGCCGATGGGCCCGTGCAGGCGTTCGATGGCCTGCGGCTCCAGCCCCAGCTGGGTCAGATTCTCCCGACGCTTCTGACTGTTGACCCGAGAGCCCAGCGCCCCGACGTAAAACGCCCGGGAATTGAGCGCGGTCAACAGCGCCATGTCATCCAGCCGGGGGTCATGGGTCAGCGCGACAATGGCTGTACGCTCGTCGGTCTCGATATTCAGCACCGCATCGTCCGGCATTCCCGGCACAAAACGCCCGTGCTGCTCTTCCCAGCCGTAGACAAACTCCTTGCGCGGATCGCAGATCAGTACTTCGAAGTCCAGCAGCCGCGCCATTTCTGCCACATACCGCGACAACTGCCCGGCGCCGATCAGCAACAGCCGCCAGCGCGGGCCATAGATCGCCCGCAGGGTGGTGTCATCGAAGCTCAGCACGTCGGTCTTGCTGGCCGGCTTTAGCAGCACTTCACCGCTGCTCAGGTTCAACTCCCGGGCGACGATTTCATGCGCCTCGCAACGAGCCAGCAGTTCCGCGACCCAGCCCGGATCGCCAACCCGCTCCTCGGTCAGGCGCAAGGTGCCGCCGCACGGCAGGCCAAAACGCGCGGCCTCCTCGCGGCTCACGCCATAGGTCACCAGTTGCACCGGCGGCCCGTCCAGAGGCAGGCGGCCATCGTGCAAACGGGCGATCAGGTCGTCCTCGATGCAACCGCCCGAGACCGAGCCGATCACCATGCCGTCTTCGCGCAAAGCCAGCATGGCCCCCGGTGGCCGCGGCGCGCTACCCCAGGTCTGGACCACGCTGTACAAGGTCACGCGCTGCCCCGCGCGACGCCATTCCAGCACGCTGCGCAGGACATTCAGATCAACGCTGTCCATCAGGCCTTGCCCGCCTGTTGCCAGCCCTGCAGTTGGTAACGCACTGGCAGGTTGCGAATGCGCTTGCCGGTGGCGGCAAAGATCGCGTTACACAGGGCCGGCGCGATCGGCGGCACGCCCGGCTCACCGACACCGCCCAGCGGCACATCGCCTGGTGGCGTCACCAGGTGCACGGCGACTTCCTTCGGCGCCAGGGACATGCGCGCTACTTCATACATATGGAAGTTGTCCTGCTGGACCTTGCCGTCCTTGAAGCTGATCTCGCCCACCACCGCATTGCCCAGGCCCATCACACAGGCGCCCTCGAACTGCGAGCGGATACGCTCGGGATTGATCTGCGGACCGCAGTCCACGGCGATATCGGCCTTGTGCACGATCAAGGTGCCATCATCCTTGACCTCGACCTCGATCACCGCCGCCACGTAAGTGACGAAGCTGTAATGCACCGCCAGCCCCAGGCCGCGGCCCTTGGGCAGGCTGCGGCCCCAGCCCGCCGCCTTGGCCGCGGTCTCCAGCACGCCACGCATACGGGCGGTGTCGATCGGGTAACGCTCCGGCGACTCACCGTAGTTCCACTCTTCGCTCAAGGTCCGTGGATCGATCCGGCGATCCGGCCCGAGCAGTTTGAGCTGGTACTTCAACGGGTCCTGGCCCGCCTTATGGGCCAGTTCGTCGACAAAGCTCTGGATGGCGAAACCGTGGGGGATGTTCGACACCGAGCGATACCAGCCAACCCGGGTATGCGCAGCGGCCTCGGGGTTTTCCAGGCGCACGTTGGGAATCGCATAGGCCAGGTTGGTAAAGCCCATGCCCAGTTCGAAGGCGGCCTCATGGTTCATGCCCGGGGCGAACAGCGCGGTGATGCTCGGCGCCACGGTGCGGTGCAGCCAGCCGGACGGCATGCCGTCCTTGTTCAGGCTGGCCTTGAGGTATTCCGCCGACACGGTGTGGAAGTAGGAGTTGTGAATGTCGTCTTCGCGGGTCCATTGCACCCGCACGGCCTTGCCCGGCACTTCCTTGGCGAGAATCGCCGCCTCGAGAATGAAGTCGGGCTTGGATTTACGCCCGAAGCCACCGCCGAGCAAGGTGATGTTGACCGTCACCTTGTCGAAGGGAATGCCCAGGCGCTCGGCAATACGTTCGCGGGTCACCTGTGGCGCCTGGCTCGGAGCCCAGGCTTCGCACTGGCCGTCCTTGAAGCGCGCCACGGCGACCATCGGTTCCATCGGCGCCTGCGCCAGGTGCGGCAGGTAGTAGGAGGCCTCCAGGCTGCTGTCGGCGCTGCCCATGGCGTCGTCGATATTGCCGGTGCTGCGTACTACCTTGCCGGGCTTGAGCGCCGCGGCTTCCAGTTCCTTGCGGTAGGCAATCGAGTCGTAGCCGGCGTTGACGCCATCGTCCCACTCGATCTTCAACGCATCGCGGCCCTTGATCGCCGCCCAGGTATTGCTGGCGATCACCGCCACACCACCCAGCGGCTGAAACTCGGAAGGCAGCGGGCGACTGTCGATCTGCACCACCTTGATCACGCCCGGCACCTTCAGCGCCGCGCTGCCATCGAAGGATTTGACCTTGCCGCCATAGACCCGTGGGCGCGCAACCGTCGCGAAGAGCATGCCGTCGAAATGCACGTCGGCGCCGTAGACCGCCTGACCATTGACGATGTCCGCACCGTCGATGGCGCGGGTGCCCTCCTTGCCGATGTAGCGGAATTCGCTGGGTTGCTTCAGACGCAGGCTGTCGCGGGCCGGCACCGCCAGGGCGCTCGCCGCGGCGGCCAGGGCACCATAGCCCAGTTCACGGCCGCTCGGCTGGTGGACCACTTTATGCAACTGCGCCCGGCACTCGGCCAGCGGGACTTTCCACTGCTCGGCCGCCGCCTGCTCGAGCATGGTCCGCGCCGCCGCACCGCAGCGCCGCATCGGCTCGTACCAATGGCGCATGCTGCGCGAACCGTCGGTGTCCTGGTTACCGAACAGCGCCTCGTCGCCCGGCGCCTGCCTGACCTTCACCAAGGCCCAGTCGGCCTCCAGTTCGTCAGCGACCACCATGCTCAGGCTGGTACGCACGCCCTGGCCCATTTCCGAACGGTTGCAGAGCACGGTCACACTGCCATCGGCGGCGATGCTCACGTACACCTTGGGGTCATCGACCCAACCGTTGGGCATGCCGTCGGCACCGAACTTCTTCTCTTCGGCGAAAGCGTCCTGCCAGCCCCAGCTGGCCGCCAGTACCAGTGCGCCGGTAGCTCCGACGCCTTTGAGAAAACCGCGGCGGCTGAGGTTGCTCAGGGCAAAATCATTCGGCAGCTGGCTCATGCCTTGGCCTCCTTCAGGTGGGTGGAGGCCTGGCGGATCGCCGTCTTGATCCGGTTGTAGGTGCCACAGCGGCAGATGTTGCCAACCATGGCGGCCTCGATCTGTTCGTCGCTGGGGTTGGGGTTGACCTTGAGCAAGGCAGTGGCCGACATGATCTGCCCGCCCTGGCAGTAGCCGCACTGGGCCACCGCGCTGTCCAGCCAGGCCTGCTGCACGACTTTGCCGACCGGGTCGCTGTGCAGGTTGTCGATGGTGCTGACATTCTGCCCGACCACCGAGCCGATCGGCGTGATGCAACTGCGCGCCGGGGAGCCGTCGATATGGATGGTGCATGCGCCGCACAGGCCCATGCCGCAACCGAACTTGGTGCCGTTGTAGCCCGCCACGTCGCGGATAGCCCAGAGCAGCGGCATGTCCTCGGTGACATCCAGTGGGTGATCTTGACCGTTGAGTTTCAGGGTAATCATGGGCACGCCCGCATATTTTCCGTTTATGGGGTCGAGCAATCTGCCGTTGAGTACAACGACTTGCAGGAGCAGATCGACTCAGGCTAATGGGCTCTCTTATGAAGACGGGGAGTCTTCACCGGGCCTTTGGGGGTACAAATAGTTGCATTGTTAGCAGGCTAAGTTAAGCCGCAATTAACAAAAAAGCCTTGCAGGGTGTGAACCCGTGCAAGGCTTTGCTGGCGCGTCTTGAGCTTAGCTCAACAGGCTCAATAGAGATTGGGCTCCATCTCCAGCTGAACATGGAAGCGCTCGGCAATATCCTGCTGGATCCTTCGTGCCAGGCTTAACAACTGCAAGCCCGTGGCACCGCCATAGTTGACCAGCACCAGCGACTGCAAACGATGCACCCCGGCATCGCCATCGCGGAAGCCCTTCCAGCCCGCCTGTTCGATCAACCAGCCAGCGGCCAGCTTCACCTGCCCGTCCGCCTGTGGATAACCTACCAGCCCCGCATGCCGCTGCCTGATCTCGGCCGCCAGCGCAGCGGACACCACCGGGTTCTTGAAGAAACTGCCGGCATTGCCCAGTACCGCCGGGTCCGGCAGTTTTTCGCTGCGGATGCTGCAAATGGCGCGACTGACATCGCTGGCCGTCGGCTGCTCGATGCCCTGCTCGCTCAAGCGCTGGCGCACCGGGCCATATTCCAGATGCAGATGCTCGCTGCGGGCCAGGGCAAAACGCACCCGCAGAATCAGCCAGCGGCCGGCCTCTTGCTTGAACAGGCTGTCGCGGTAGGCGAACTGACATTCTTCCAGGCTGAAATCGCGCAACTCACCGCTCTGCCGATCCAGTGCGGTGAGGCCGGCGAACACATCCTTGATCTCGACTCCGTAGGCACCGATGTTCTGCATCGGTGCGGCGCCCACAGTCCCCGGAATCAGGCTGAGGTTTTCCAGGCCGGACAAGCCCTGTTGCAAGGTCCACTGCACGAAGGGATGCCAGGTTTCACCCGCTTCGGCTTCGACTACTACCTGCTGGCCATCGTCGCTCAGCAGACGAATACCGCGGGTACTCATGCGCAAGACCAGCGCTGGAATATCCGCGGTCAGCAGCAGGTTGCTGCCGCCGCCAATCACCAGTAGCGGCAGTCGATACTGCGCCGAACAGGCCAGCGCCTCACGCACGTCGGCGTCGCTGTGGGCCTCGGCGAACAGCTGCGCGCGCACATCGACGCCGAAGGTGTTGAAAGGCTTGAGGGAAACCTGGGACTGCAGATGCAAGCTCATAGCCGCCCCTTCAGCTCGATCACCAGCCGGTCGCTGGCGTACTCGATCAGGTCCAGCACCTGCTCGAAACCTTGCTCACCGTCGTAGTAAGGATCCGGTACCTCGTCCACCGCCGCCTCGTAGCGGCGCAGGAACAGGTCCAGCTCGGCCTTGCCCTGGGCCGGCTGCAGCGCCTTGAGGTTGCGCAGGTTGCTCTCGTCCATGGCCAGGATCAGGTCGTAGCGAGCAAAGTCCGCGCTGCTGACTTGCTGCGCGCGCTGGGCCGACAGGTCGTAGCCGCGCAACAGCGCCGCGCGCTGGCTGCGCTTGTCCGGCGCCTTGCCGATGTGCCATTCGCCGGTCCCCGCGGACGCGACTTCGACCCGGTCGGCCAGCCCCGCTTCACGTAACTTGTGGCGCAGTACGCCCTCCGCCGTCGGCGAGCGGCAGATATTGCCCAGGCAGACAAACAAAACCCGCATCAGGCCTCCAGCAGGCGACGAACGCGCTCAAGGTCTTCGGCGGTATCGACACCACCAGGCGGCGCTTCCAGGGCATCGGCGACATGGATACGCACGCCGTGCCACAAGGCCCGCAACTGCTCCAGCGACTCGGTGTTCTCCAGCCAGCACGGCCCCCAGCTGACGAAGTCATGCAGGAAGCCGGCGCGGTAGGCATAGATGCCGATATGGCGGCGATAAGGCACGCCTTCCGGTAGCAGGTCGCGATTCTTCGCAAAGGCGTCGCGCGCCCACGGCAAGGTGGCGCGGCTGAAGGTCAGCGCCAGACCATTGATGTCGCTGACCACCTTGACCACGTTCGGGTTGAACAGGGTCTCGACGTCTTCGATCGGCTCGGCCAGGGTGGCCATGCTCGCTTCGGTGTGGGCGGCCAGGTTGGCGGCCACCTGGTCGATCACCGCCGGCGGGATCAACGGCTCGTCGCCCTGGACATTGACCACGATGGCGTCCGCGGCCAGGCCCAGCTGGCTGGCGACTTCCGCCAGGCGATCGGTCCCGGAGTTGTGGTCCTCGCGGGTCAACACCGCTTCGGCGCCGAAGCCCTGGCAGGCTTCGACGATTCGCGCGTCGTCAGTCGCTACCACCACACGCTGGGCGGCGCTCTTGCAGGCCTGTTCCCAGACGTGCTGGATCATCGGCTTGCCGGCGATCATCTGCAGCGGTTTACCCGGCAGGCGGGTGGAGGCGAATCGGGCTGGAATGACAACGGTAAAGGCTGTGGTCATTTATCCAGGCGCTCGTCGGTGCTGAGGGTGCGGGCTTCGCTTTCCAGCATGACCGGGATGCCATCACGAATCGGATAGGCCAGGCCGGCGCCCTTGCTGATCAGCTCGGTCTTGTCGGCGCTGAGCTTGAGCGGTCCCTTGCAGATCGGGCAAGCGAGGATATCGAGCAATTTGGTGTCCATGAGAATTCCCTGGATAGAAGCGTTAAGGCAGAAGACGAGCGGGCAACAGGCGCATCAGCTGCGTATCGAACCAGGCCACGAAGGCCGGGGATGGCACAGCATCCACCGCCAGGTACCACCAGTCGGGAGCCGCGAAGGCACGGCACTTCACCGCATCCTTTTCAGTCATGACCAGCGGTAACGACGGAGTGAAACTCAGCGCCTGCGCGCTGTATTCGGCGTGGTCGGCGAAAGCATGCGGGACAGGCTGCCAGTGTAGCGTTTCAAGGGTAGTGAAGAAACGTTGCGGATTGCCGATACCGGCTACCGCATGCAATGCCTGCCCCGGCGCGAAGTGCTCAAGCCCGCGGCGCTCGCCGCTTTGCAGATTGACCAGGGCGGTGGGCACCAGGCGAAAGGCGAAGCCGTCCTCGCGATCGTCGCTGGCGCCGTTGTAGAGCACTGCGTCGACGCTTTGCAGGCGCTCGACCGGCTCGCGCAGCGGCCCGGCCGGCAGGCAACGCCGATTGCCCAGCCCGCGCGCGGCGTCGATCAGCACCAGTTCGAGGTCGCGGGCCATGCGGTAATGCTGCATGCCGTCGTCGGAGAGAATCAGGTCCAGCGGTTCTGCGGCCAGCAGGGCCCGCACGGCGCGACTGCGATCGGGGTCGATCATCAGCGGCACGCCGCTGCGCTGGACGATCAGTAAAGGCTCGTCGCCGGCGACTGCGGCGCTCTGCTCGGCGGCGACCCGCCATGGCCACTGCGGCGGCTTGGCGCCGTAACCACGGCTGACCACGCCGACCCGCAGCCCGCTGCGCTGGCAATGCTCGATCAACCACAGGATCAGCGGCGTCTTGCCGGTACCGCCCACGGTGATATTGCCGACCACCACCAGCGGCACCGGCGGCTGGTAAACATTGCCCTCACCGGCCAGGAAGCGTTCGCGCTTGCGCACCACCACCCGGCGATAGAGCCACTCCAGGGGCTGCAGCAGTTTCAGCGCGGGATGGCCGTTGTACCAGGCAGCGAGCAAGCGATCGGACATGGCCATCAGGGTGCTGGCGCCGCCTCGACGGTGGTCATGCGCAGATGGCTGAAACCGAGCTTGCCGGCGGCGTCCATCGCGGTAATGACGGCCTGGTGCTGGGCCTTGCCGTCGGCACTGATGGACAGCGGCAGGTTGGTGTCGCCCGCCGACTCCTTCTGCAAGGCTTCGATCAGGCTGGCCAGGTCGCTCTTGGGCAGCACCTGGTTGTTCACCGAAAACACCCCGTCGGCGCTGATGGCGATATCCAGTTGTTTGGTCTGCTGGTCTTCGGCCGGCGAGCCGCTGACGGCCTCCGGCAACTCGACGCGCAACTGGGTTTCCCGGGTAAAGGTGGTGGTCACGACGAAAAACAGCAGCAGGATAAACACCACGTCGATCAACGACGCGAGGTTGATATCGATGGTTTCCCGTGGCTTGCGGCGGAATTTCACGCTTTGCCCTCGGCCAGATCGACGTCGCGGTCACCCTGCACCACTTCGACCAGTTTGATGGCTTCCTGCTCCATGCCAACCACCAGCTCATCGACCCGGCGTTGCAGGAAACGGTGGAAGAACACTGCCGGAATACCGACCATCAGGCCGGACGCGGTGGTGATCAACGCCTTGGAAATACCACCGGCCAGCACCGCGGCATTGGTGGTCATCCCCGAGCCCATGAACGAGCTGAAAATATCGATCATGCCCAGCACCGTACCCAGCAAGCCCAGCAGCGGGGCCATGGCGGCGATGGTGCCGAGGGCATTGAGGTAGCGCTCCAGTTCGTGGATGACCCGGGCGGCGGCTTCCTCGATGCACTCTTTCATGACCTCGCGGCCATGCTTGGAGTTGGCCAGACCGGCAGCCAGGATCTCGCCCAGGGGCGAATGGGCGCGCAGTTCCTTGAGCTTGTCCTTGTTCAGCTGTTTGTCCTTGATCCAGCGCCACACCTGGCCCAGCAGATGAGGCGGGGTGACGCGGCTGGCCCGCAGGGTCCACAGACGCTCGGCAATGATGCCGACCGCGACAATGGAACTCAGAATGATCGGCAACATCATCCAGCCGCCGGATTTGACCAATTCCCACACAGTGACAGTCCCCTCGAAAAAGTGCGCCACTCTAACATAGGGGCCGAATGCACCGAAGAACCTGATGTCGCATGCCTTCAGGCTTTAATAACTCTCGGTTATTTAAGGAGATAGTGGCCATTTGCGCCAAAAGCGTCGCTGCGCCCGCAGGCTCGTCGGTTCGGTGTAAGTGCCCAGCATCAGCCGCAGCGCTCCCTGCTCCGCACTGTCGTAAATGGCGCTCCCTTGCTGGCGATAACGTTCGACGACCTGCGGGTGCGGATGCCCAAACCCATTGCCGTGCCCACGGGAGATCAGCACCACCGAAGGTGCAAGGGCCTTGAGCAGGGCCGCGGACGACGAGCTGCGACTGCCGTGGTGCGGCGCCTGCAACCAGTGGGTCTCGACGGCCAGCGGGGTATCCAGCAAGGCGCGTTCGGCCAGGGCATCGATATCCCCCGTCAGCAGCAAACGCTCGCCCTGGGCCTCGACCTGCATCACGCAGGACTTCTGGTTACCGTTCTGCGCACCCGCCCATTGCCACAGGGAAAAACGCACCCCGTCCCATTGCCACTGCTCGCCGCTGGCGCAAGGCTCTGCCGGTAAATATGCCGGCAAACCCTCGGGATCGCCGCTGACCAGCCTGGCCACCGGCAAGCCGCGCTGAATGGCGTCGGCGCCACCGGCATGATCGGCATCGGCGTGGCTGAGCAGCATCAGGTCGAGGCGCGCGACGCCCAGCTTGCGCAAGGACGGCAGCACCACCCGCGCGCCCAGGTCGGAATCGCCAAAACGCGGACCGGCGTCATACAGCATCGCGTGCTCGCGAGTCCGTACCAGCACCGCCAGGCCCTGCCCGACATCCAGCTGCCAGACTTCCGCCTCGCCATATGGCAGCGTGTTTTTCGGCGGGAACACCACCAACAGCAGCATCGGCCAGCCCAAGGGACGCAGCGGCACGCCCGCAGGCAGCAACAGCAGCAAGGCTCCCAGCGCGCTGATGCTCCAGGCCCAGAGCGGTATGGCCGGCGCTACCCACGCCGGCCACTGGGCAGCCAGCAGGGTCAGGCCGCGGAACAGCAGGTCCAGCAAGCCACCGGCCAGCCAGAGCAAACCTTCGCCCAGGTAAGGCACCGCCAGGAACAAGGTGCCGAGCAATGCCGGCGGCAGCACCAGCAGGCTGATCCAGGGTTCCGCCAGCAAATTGGCCAGCGGCCCGCTGAGACTGATGGGCAACCCCAGCGCCAGCAGCACCGGGCACAGGCCGATGGCGATCAACCATTGAATACGGGTCCAGGACTGCCACCAGCGCCAGCCCCCCAGGCGCCCGCCAAAGATCAGGATCAGCACCGCCACCGCGGTAAAGGACAGCCAGAAGCCTGGCTGCAGGCTGGCCAGCGGCTCGAACAACAGCACCGCATTCAATGCCAGCAAGAACGGCCACCAGGCACCCAGGTGGCGAAAGCGCAGGCGCCAGATCAGCACCAGGGCCACCATCACACAGGCACGGCGCACCGGCACATCGAACCCCGCCAGCAACCCGTACCCCAGGGCCGAGGCGAATGCCAGCCCGCAGGCCCAGGGCAGCCAGGGCCAGCGTCCGGGCCACAGGCCGTAGCGGGCCAGCCCCGCCACCAGGGCGTACATCACTGCGGCCAGCAAGCTGATGTGCTGCCCGGAAATCACCATCAGGTGCACGGTCCCGGTGTCTTGCAAGACACGCCAGTCTTCCTGGCTCAACCCGGAGCCGTCGCCCAGTACCAGGGCCGCCAGGCCGCCGGCGCGCCCGTGGGCATCGACTTGCAGCAAGCGCTGGCGAATGCGCGCGCGCCAGCCGCCCTCCGCGGCAACCAGCAGTTGCCCATCCTTGACCGTGCCCGTGGCGCCGATGCGCTGGGCCAGCAACCAGGCCTCATGATCGAAGGCTTGCAGATTGACCAGGCCGGCAGGTCGCTTGAGCTTCACCGCCAGGCGCCAGCGTTCGCCGCTGTGCACCGGCGGCCCGCCATACCAGGCCAGGCGCAGGCGTTGCGGGATCCGGCCGCGCCGCGCCCGCCCGTCTTCCAGCTCGAAACGCACCAGCCCCTCGGCCTGCTGCGGCAGCCCCACCACTCGACCTTCGAGCCAGCGAGTCTGCCCGTCGAGCGGTTCCGCCAAACGATCATCCAGCGCCGATTGCGCGCTGATGCAGGCCCACGCCAGGCCCAACAGAAAAAGGGCCAATGGATAGGTGCGAAACGGCAACAGCATCAAGGCCACTACCGGTAGCACCGCCAGCCATCCGATCGCTGGTAGCGCCGGCAAAAAGCGCAGGCACAAAAGCCCCGCCGCCAACGCCAGCATCCCTGTGCGCATAAGCCCGTCCTTGAGCAGTTTTTGAGTGTTGTCACTCCTTGGCTTAGCTCAGCGGACCGGGCGCCGGCTTTATCATTTGTCACAAAGTCTGAATGGGCGCCTTCTAGAATCCGGGCATACTTGCCGCTTGAACTGACCGAGAAGCCTTATGCCCCGGCGCCTATTCAAACGTTACATGCCAGATCCGACCAGCATCAGGGAACACAAGTCCTTACGCTTTCTTGGCACGTTGCTGCATGACCCCAACCTCTGGCACCTCAACCGGCACTCCGTGGCGCGCGCCATGGCGGTCGGCCTGTTCGCGGCCTTTATGCCGATCCCGGCGCAAATGCTGCTGGCAGCCGTGCTGGCCATTTCCGTGCGCGGCAACATGCCGATTGCCGTGAGCCTGGTCTGGCTGACCAATCCGATCACCATGCCGCCGGTGTTCTTCTGCACCTATCAGATCGGTGCCTGGTTGATGAACGTACCCGCCCGGACCCTGCCCGACGAGCTGACCTGGGAATGGATCAGCGGCGAACTCTCGACCCTCTGGCAACCCTTCCTGCTGGGCTCGCTGGTGGCTGGCCTGGTGCTGGGCGCCCTCGCCTATTGCCTGACCATGCTGTACTGGCGCTGGTGGGTCAGCCGGCAATGGCGCCGCCGCAAGCAGAGCCGACTGTAGAAACGCAAACGGCCTCCCGAGGGAGGCCGTTGTCGTTTCTGCGCGGGCTTACTGGCGCATGCCGCGACCACTGACCAGCAGGCGGGCACAACCGAAGTACAGGACCACGGTCGCCACCAGCATGAAGGTAATGGCCACGCTGATCTGGATGTCGGAAACCCCGAGGATGCCGAAACGGAAGGCGTTGACCATATGCAGCACCGGGTTGGCCAGCGACACCGTCTGCCAGAACGGTGGCAGCAGGGTGATGGAGTAGAACACCCCGCCCAGGTAGGTCAGCGGGGTCAGCACGAAGGTCGGGATGATCGAGATATCGTCGAAGTTGCGCGCGAACACCGCGTTGATAAAGCCCAACAGGGAAAAGATCGTCGCGGTGAGGACCACCACCAGCAAGGTGATGCCCAGGTGATGCACCTGCAGGTGGGTGAAGAACAACGACAGCAGGGTCACGATCACCCCCACCGCCAACCCCCGCAGGACACCGCCCAGGGTGTAGCCGATAAGGATGGTGTGCGGCGACACCGGCGACACCATCAACTCCTCGATGGAGCGCTGGAACTTGCTGCCGAAGAAACTCGAGACCACGTTGCCGTAGGAGTTGGTGATCACCGACATCATGATCAGGCCCGGCACGATGTACTCCATGTAGGTGAAACCACCCATGTCGCCGATCTGCCGACCGATCAGGTTACCGAAGATCACGAAGTACAGAACCATGGTGATCGCCGGCGGCAGCAGGGTCTGCGGCCAGATCCGGGTAAAACGCCGGACTTCGCGATAGACGATAGTGTTCAGCGCGACAAGGTTGGGCCGTAGCTCGGAACTCATACCGCCACCTTCGACAGGTTTTTCTCCACCAGGGACACGAACAGCTCCTCAAGGCGATTGGTTTTGTTACGCAGGCTCAGCACTTCGATGTTCTGCTGGGCCAACTGGCTGAACAGCGCGGTGATGCCCACGGCTTTGTCGACCTGGACTTCCAGGGTGTGGCTGTCCAGCAGCTTGCTTGGATAACCGATCAGTTGCGGCGCCACCTTCAGGTCGGTCTTCAGGTCGAGCAGGAAGGTTTCCACATGCAGCTGGCTCAGCAGCTGGCGCATGCTGGTGTTCTCGACGATGGTGCCGTGGTCGATGATGCCGATATTGCGGCACAGCTGCTCAGCCTCCTCCAGGTAATGGGTGGTGAGGATGATGGTGATGCCTTTCTGGTTCAGCTCGGTAAGGAAGGTCCACATCGAACGGCGCAGCTCGATGTCCACGCCGGCAGTCGGTTCGTCGAGGATCAACAGGCGCGGTTCGTGCACCAGGGCGCGGGCAATCATCAGGCGGCGCTTCATGCCGCCGGACAGCGAGCGCGACGGCACATCGCGCTTGTCCCACAAGCCGAGCTGGGTCAGGTACTGCTCGGCCCGCTCCTTGGCGACCTTGGTCGGGATACCGTAGTAACCGGCCTGGGTCACCACGATATCGAAGGTTTTCTCGAACTGGTTGAAGTTGAATTCCTGTGGCACCACGCCGATGCAGCGCTTGAGCGCGGCGGGCTCGCGATCCAGGTCATGGCCGAAGACATTCACCGTGCCGCTGGTCTTGTTGACCAGGGTCGAGAGGATGCCGATGGTGGTGGATTTGCCGGCACCGTTAGGGCCGAGCAAGGCGAAGAAGTCACCTTCGGCGACATCCAGATCGATACCACTCAGGGCCTGGAAACCGTTGCCGTAGGTTTTGGTTAGCTGCCGGATGGACAGAGCGGAACTCATATCGGATTTACGCACCAAGAAGGGAGAACATTATAGGTAAGGGCGGACCGCCTGCATTGCAACGGCGCCGGATACACCCAATGGTGCTTGCCGACGCCGCACAAGTACAGTCACCCGTATTGATAGTCAGTATTAAGTCAACGCAGTCATCACCGCCTTGCGGTAGGCCGGACGCTGTTGCAGGCGGGCGTACCAGGCTTGCAGATTAGACAACTGCGGGCGCTCGATGGGCATTTCGAACCAGGCATAAATGAAACTGCCCAGAGGGATATCACCGATGCCGATTTCCTCGCCGGACAGGTAGGGATGTTCGGCCAGGGCCTGGTCGACCACAGCCAGCAGTTCGCCGCAGCTGTTCAGCGCGGCATTGATCTTGTCCCAGTCCTGCTGCTGTGCCGGCGTGCGCAGCACACCCCAGAACAGGTGCCGGAAGGGTTCGGCGAAGGTCGAGGTGGTCCAGTCCATCCACTTCTCGGCCGAAGCCCGCGCCTGTACATCGCTCGGGTACCAGGCCGTGCCGGCGGCATGGCGCGCAGCGAGATAACGCACGATGGTGTTGGACTCCCACAGCACAAAGCCGTCGTCCTCGATCAGCGGAATCCGCCCATTGGGATTCATCGCCCGATATTCCGGGGTATCCACCACACCGAAGGCACCACCGGCATCCACCGCCTCGTAGGTCAGCCCGAGCTCTTCGGCGCACCACAATGCTTTCCTGACATTCGACGAGTTTTTCCGACCCCAGATCTTCAGCATGACCGCTCCTCAGTGATGAATGCCGAGGCAGTCTACGCCGGATCAGACCTGACTCAAATCACTCTGCATGTCGCCCAGCAGCAACGGCATCTGCTCGGCGAACAGATGCGGATAACACTTCTCCAGGTGTTTGAAGAAGAAGGTCTCGGGGACGTCGGCGAATTGTCCGTGGTCCAGCACGTATTCCATCATCTGCTCGCCCTGGCGATTGAACGGGTGGAACACGCTGTCATGACGGCCATCGAATTCCAGTGGCGCTACATCGTACATCTCGCAGAGTTTCCGGTTGAACGCCGGCGTGGCCTTGACCCAGCGTCCTTGCAGGTACAGCTCGGTATAGCCGTGCATGGCAAACACATCACTGCGCAGCAACTCCAGCAAACGCGGGGTCGACAAGTGATTGCGCACGTCCGCCAGGCCGATCCGCGCGGCGATCCCGCAATGCCGCGCGCAGCCGGCAAGCAGGGTGGCCTTGGGCACGCAGTAACTTTCGCCGGTAGCCAGGGCATGGCTGCCACACAGGGTCTCGGGGTCGCGACTGAAGGTGTAGGGGTTGTAGCGCACGGCCTCGCGCACCGCGTAATAGAGGTTCACCGCCTGCTCCAGCGGATCGCTGCTGGCGCCACGATGAGTTTCCGCGAACTCCACCACCGCAGGGTGGTCACTATCGATGAAGCGGCTGGGACTCAGGTACTCGTGCATGGGGATGATCTCCGAGTGAAGTCCCGAGTCTAACGACGGCCTCCTCCCAGCGATAACGACGTTTCGGCCAAATATCAGAGGCTGCCGCTTCGAGCCTGACAAGATCGACACGTTGCTGACCCGATGCCTGACGCACTGCGTCCGCTTCTTCTTACCGCTGCAAGCGCACTGCCCTGTCACCCCTTTTGTCGGATGCCGACTAAGCTCTGTGGGTGATTTTGCCCCTGGTTTCACGGAGGATTAAATATGCTGTTGTTGTGGATACTGGTTCTGCTGGTCGGTATTGCCTACCTGGCCCACCGCCGCATTGCGCCCCTGCCCGCTCTGGGCGTGGTGGCCGTCTACCTGCTGGCCATGGGCGCCTTCAGCCGTGCACCGGGCTGGCTGCTGCTGATCTTCTGGGTATTGCTGGCCGCGGTGGCAGCGCCCTTGCTACTGCCCGACCTGCGCCGCAAGTACTTCAGCGCCCCGCTGTTCAGTTGGTTCCAGAAAGTCCTGCCACCGATGTCGCAAACCGAACGCGACGCCATCGATGCCGGCACGGTCTGGTGGGACGGTGAACTGTTCAGCGGCCGTCCGGACTGGGACAAGCTGCTGGCCTACCCGAAAGCGCAACTGAGCGAAGAGGAACAGGCCTTCATCGACGGCCCCACCGAAGAGCTGTGCGCCATGGTCAGCGACTGGCAGATCGGCCAGTCCATGGACCTGCCGCCCGCCGCCTGGGAGCACATCAAGCAACACGGTTTCTTTGCCCTGATCATCCCCAAGGAGTTCGGTGGCAAGGGGTTCTCCGCCTATGCCCACTCACAGGTGGCGATGAAACTGGCGACCCGCAGCGGCGACCTGGCGTCCACCGTGATGGTCCCCAACTCCCTCGGCCCGGCCGAGCTGCTGCTGCATTACGGCACCGACGAACAGCGTAACCACTACCTGCCGCGGCTGGCCCGTGGCGACGATATCCCCTGTTTCGCCCTCACCGGCCCGCTGGCCGGTTCCGACGCCGGCGCCATGCCCGATACCGGGGTGATCTGCAAAGGCCAGTGGCAAGGCGAGGAAACCCTCGGCCTGCGCCTGAACTGGGAAAAGCGCTACATCACCCTGGGCCCGGTCGCCACCCTCCTCGGCCTGGCCTTCAAGGCCTACGACCCGGACCATCTGCTGGGTGACGATGAAGACCTGGGGATCAGCCTGGCGCTGATTCCGACCGACACCCCCGGCGTGGAAATCGGCCGTCGCCACCTGCCGCTCGGCGCTGCCTTCATGAACGGTCCGAACTCCGGCAAGGACGTGTTCATTCCCCTGGACTTCCTTATCGGCGGCCAGGAAATGCTCGGCAAGGGCTGGATGATGCTGATGAACTGCCTGTCGGTCGGCCGCTCCATTTCCCTGCCGGCCGTCGGCACTGGCGCGGCCAAGTTCACCAGCCTGGTGACCGGCCAGTATGCCCAGGTGCGTGAGCAGTTCAACGTCCCGCTCAATGCCTTCGAAGGCATCCAGGAAGCCCTGGCCCGCATCGGCGGCAACGCCTGGCTGATGGACAGCGCGCGCATGCTCACGGCCAATGCGGTCGACCTGGGGGAAAAGCCTTCGGTGCTGTCGGCGATTCTCAAGTACCACCTGACCGAACGCGGTCGCGAATGCATCGGCCACGCGATGGACGTGCACGGCGGCAAGGCCATCATCATGGGCCCGAACAACTACCTGGGCCGCAGTTGGCAAGGCGCGCCGATCTTCATCACCGTGGAAGGCGCGAACATTCTCTCGCGCAATCTGATGATCTTCGGCCAGGGCGCCATTCGCTGCCATCCGTTCGTGCTCAAGGAAATGGCCCTGGCCGGTCGCGAAGACCACGATCAGACGCTGGTCGAATTCGACGGCCTGCTGCTCAAGCACATCGGTTTTGCCGTGGGCAACGCGGCCAGCACCCTGGTGCTGAACCTGGGCCTGGGGCACTTCGAACAGGCGCCGGGGGACAAGCTCAGCCAAGGTTATTTCCGCGCCCTCAACCGCCAGGCCGCGGCCTTCGCCATGCTGGCCGACCTGAGCATGATGCTGCTGGGCGGCGATCTGAAGCGTCGCGAACGCCTGTCGGCACGCCTCGGCGATGTGCTCAGCCATATGTACCTCGCTTCTGCCGCACTCAAGCGCTACCACGACCTGGATTCGCCTGAGCATCTGCGGTCGCTGTTCACCTGGGCCATGGAAGAAAGCCTCGGCCAGTCGGAACGGGCCCTGGACGAACTGCTCGAGAACTTCCCGAACCGGGTGCTGGGGTGCCTGCTGCGGGTGGTGGTATTTCCGTTCGGCCGCCGTCACAAAGGTCCGTCCGACCAGCTGGACGCCGAGGTCGCCGCGATCATCGGCCGGGCCAAGGGCGACCCGACCCTGGAAGAGCTGCTGGCCGGCTGCTACCGCCCACAATCGGCGCAGGACCCGGTCGGCGCCCTGCAACACGCCTTCGACTTGTTGAACGCCAGTCACCCGCTGCAGAAAAAACTGCACGAGGCGCTGAAAAGTGGCCAGGTCAAACCGGTGGCCGGCGAACATGCCATCGACGCCGCGCTGGAGGCCGGCGTGTTGCAGCCAGTCGAAGCCCAGACCCTGCGCGAGGCTGAAGCCGCCCGCCGCAAAGTCATCGATGTCGATGACTTCGCCAAGGAAGAGCTGACCCTGAGCGAAGGGAAAATCCGCTAAGGCGCAGGACCGTCAGGCGGATTATGAAACCGGGCGCGGGAGCTATATACTCCCGCGCCCGTTTTGCTGTTGAGGACTCATGTCATGTCCAACGTCGTCGCCGATCATCTCGTCCTGCTCGACCATTTGCGCAGTATCCTGGTCGCAGTGGGTGAAGCCGAGCAGGTTCCCGAAGAAAGCCATGCCTTGTTCCTGGAACGCTTCGACGAACTGCGCGCCTCGCTGCCGATCGACCCGATCGAAAGCCAGTACCTGGGCCAGGATCTGCTGTGCCAGGTGATGCAGCGTTATCCACAGGTCGCCCATCTGGTACCGCGCGACCTGCTGTGGTTCTTCGCTGGGGATTGCCTGCATTACATGCCCGACGAGGAAATCGACCTGTACCAGGCGCTCGAAGAGCGTCGCTACGAGGCCGAGCAGAATGATGAACCGTTCGACTGGAACCAGGAAAAGCAGCTGCTGGCGCTCTCCGCCCAGGACAGCAAGCACTGAGTCCGGCCCGGACACTACAAAGGCCCGCACGGTTGAACCGGCGGGCCTTTTTTCTACCCATGAGCGGCTGGCTCAACCCGCGCCATCGCCTTCGGGCTGTTCGTAGCCTTTCGCCTCCTGCTTGCCCTGCCGGCTCAAGGTCGGCTCCTTGGCCAGGCACTCCACCAGGTAATCGATGAATACCCGCAGCTTCGGCGGCAGGTAACGGGTTGGCGAATGCAACAGCCAGGCACCGCCATGGTAGGAAGCGAGAAACGTCCAGTCCGGTAGAACCTGCACCAGCAAGCCCTGCTCCAGGGCATGCCGCGCGGTGAAGTACGGCAAGCTGCCGATGCCGATATGCTCCAGCACCGCCCCCAGCCGTACCCCGGTGTGATTGGCCGCATAACGCCCACGCACGCCAACCGTCACCGACTTGCTGCCCTTCTTGAACTTCCAGCGCGCATCGCTGGGGGTTTCACCCAGGTAAATGCAACTGTGGTTGAGCAGATCGTGGGGATGGCTGGGCGTCCCGTGCTCGGCCAGGTACTGCGGCGTGGCGCACAGCATATGATCGATGGTCAGCAACTGGCGCCCGACCAGCCCCGCCGGCGGCCGATCGGTGATGCGGATGGCCAGGTCCACGTTGTCGTCGATCAGGTCGATGTTGCGATCTTCCAATAACAACTCGACATCGACCTTGGGGTAACGCCGCAGAAACTCGGGCATGTACGGATGCACGACAAAACGCCCCACGGCCTTGGGCACGCTGACCCGCACCAGCCCTTCGGCCTCGTGGGTGAACTGACCGCTGATTTCCATCACCGACTTGGCGGCGCTGACCATCTCGCTGCAGCGCTTGAACACCTCCTCGCCCCCTTCGCTCAAGCGCAACTTGCGCGTGGTGCGTTGCAGCAAGCGAGTCGCCAGCGCCTTCTCCAGACGGGAAATGCTGCGACTCACCGCCGACGGTGACGAACCCAACTGGCGGGCGGCTTCGGAGAAACTGCCGACCTCGACGACCTTGACGAAAATCGCCATTTCGCCCAGCAGCGGAAGGGGGAGATTTATGCTCACAGCACAACAGTCCTTTGAGGTTTGAACGGATTATCACGCAATTCCGCCGCGCCATATAATTAAAAAAGGTATTTTAATAAGGGCACGGAATATGACGCTTCGCCTCTTTTTTCATAATGATGAACTCAAGGCCAACGTTGAAGTGCTCGAATGCACCCCGCAGGACAACGAATTCGCGGTGATCCTGCGTGCCACGATCTTTCATCCCCAAGGCGGCGGCCAACCCTGCGACACCGGCTGGATCGGCGAAAGCCAGGTGTTGCGCGTGGTCCAGGAACCCGAGCGAATCATTCATTACGTCAGCCAGCCGGTGCAACCGGGCATGGTCCAGGTCCAGGTCGATGAACAGCGCCGCCAGTTCAATACCCGCATGCACTCGGCCGGGCACCTGATCGGTCATTTCGGCGAAACCCGCGGCTGGGTCCCGGTCAAGGCCCATCACTGGCCTGGTGAGGGCCGCGTGTCCTTCAAGCCCGGGGACAGCCCGCAGGAACTCGACATCGACAGCCTGCAGAGTGGCATCGATCACTGGATTGCCGCCGACCTGCCGCGCCTGGTCTCGCTGCGTGAAGGCTCGCGGGAAATCGGTTTCGGCGAGCTTCCCGCCTATGGCTGCGGGGGGACCCATGTGAAGCGCCTGAAGGAATTGGGCAACGTCACTATCGCCTCCCTCTCGCAGAAGAAAGGAATGCTTTCGGTTCACTACCACGTGGACTGATTCATCGGCGGTGTCGCCTTGCACATCACGCGACGCATCGCCTGACACAGGGGAAACCCGCGTGCGCGGGTTCGACGATTATCGGATAGAGGGATCTGCAGATGATGCTTGACGTCGAGCGTCTCGATGAGACGTGCATAAAGAAACTGGCCCAGGAACAAGTGCTCGCCCTGCGCATCAAGAATTTCCTGCCGCACACCCAGGCGATCCAGCTGGGTGACAAGATTCTCGCTCCCGGCTTCGAGGGCTACATCAACGCCCCCAGCATCGGGCGGATCGGCATGGCGTTTTATGAGGCGGAAAACCAGCCGCTGCTGATCGAAGACTATTTCGAACGCGCCACCGCCAACATCGCCGAACTGCGCACGCGTTGCGCGCCCTATGCGTCTCCCGTCGACACCCTGCGCTGCATGCTCGACGAGTCCTGGCCAGCCGGCGCCCACCTGGAAAACCTGTACGGGCGCAAGATGTACGTTGGCCTGTCGCGGGTGGTGAAACCCGGGGTGTGCTTCCTTGCCCATCACGACATTTTCGCCAAGGACGCCCCCGACAGCTTCCAGGCCCACAGCCTGGAGGCGCAGTTCGCCTGCAATCTCTACCTGAACATGCCCGACGCGGGTGGCGCCCTGCAGATGTGGAATCACGATATTTCCCCGGACCAGTTCGACGACATGCGCGGCGACAGCTACGGCATCGAGCCCGCCCTGCTCGGCACACCCTCGCTGGAGATCCGCCCGGAGCCCGGGGATTTCATCATGTTCAACTCAAGGCGCATGCACGCAGTCACCCCGGGGGTGGCCAACCCGCGCCTGAGCCTTTCCTTTTTTGTCGGCTATCGCGGCAGCTCGTCCCCCCTGACCTTCTGGAGTTGAAATGCTTTCCAACTATCTAGGCGAATTCCTGGCCCTGGCGACCATCCACTTTCTCGCCGTGGTGGCTCCCGGGCCTGACTTTGCCGTGACCATCCGCCAGAGCGTGCGCTTTGGCCGGGTGGTTGGGCTGTGCACGGCCATCGGCATCGGCGCGGGGATTTCCGTGCATGTGCTGTACACCCTGCTGGGGGTCGGTGCGCTGATGCATACCACGCCATGGCTGCTGAACGTGGCCAAGGTGGTGGGCGGCGCCTACATTCTTTATCTCGGCGTCAGCCTGTTGCGCAGCAAACCCAAGACATCGATCGAGGGCAGCGACACGAACAACGATCAGGTGCAGCAGCAGACCTTGCCCAAGGCCTTCATGACCGGTTTCCTGACCAACGCCACCAACCCCAAGGCCACGCTGTTCTTCCTGGCGATTTTCACCACGGTGATCAGCGCCACCACGCCCCTCAAGGTGCAGGCGCTCTACGGTGTATGGATGTGTTGTGTGAACGCGCTGTGGTTCGTGATCGTCGCGCTGTTCTTTTCCAGCCCGCGGGTGCGCTTGCTGTTCATGCGCATGGGCCACTGGTTCGAGCGAACCATGGGAGTGATCCTGATTCTGTTCGCCGGGCGCCTGATCCTGTCGATGTAAGCCGCATCCCAACGCCTTGCTCAAGCGAGCCGCCAGCAACTGGCGGCTCGACACAGGCTTGCTCAGTTCCGATCCACGATCAGTTGGCGGATGACAAGGCCTGAAGCAAGACTCCCTGCGGTTTTGCCATTTCGTCCAGGACTGAAAAGTGCGTGCAGCCCGGCACGTGAATCAGCTGCACAGACTCTCCTCGGGCCAACGCCTGCTTGGCGTATTCATCAGACTGGCGGACCAGTTCCGACAGTTCGTCGGCACCTACCGCCACCCATGTATGGGCGCCCTTGCCGATATGGTGCAGCGGGCTATAGGCATTGATCTCCGCGTCCGAGAGACTCAGTTTCTGGTTGAGCCACGACAGGCTTATGGGTTCCAGGTCGACCAATGCGCTGATCGCCAGGACATCGGTCACCCATGGGTGCGAACGGAACTGGATCGCCAGGTGGCCTCCTGCCGAGTGCCCGCTCAGGACCACCTTGTGCCCCGCAATACCCAGGTGATCAACGTCGGCGTGGAGATGCTCGAGCAGGCTGCCAATTTCGCTGACGATCTGTGTCATCGAGGCTTGCGGCGCGAGCGTATATTCGGCCAGGACGACGTTGAACCCCGCAGCCAGGGGACCGGCGGCGATGAAGGCGAAATCTTCCTTGCTGCAATTCTGCCAATACCCGCCATGGATGAAGATGAACGTCGGGGCGTCGGCTTTGCCACAGGGCAACCAGTCATAACGCTGCCTGGAGCCGGTGCCGTAAGGCAGATCGAGCCGGCCGGCCACAGAGGCGTAGAAACTGGCGCTACGCGCCTGCAAGTCTGCGTAGATACCGGGGAAATCCGGCACTGCCTCGGTGTTGTTATACGCCGCGTCGAGCTGGGCTTGATTCATGTCGCGATAGAGAATGGTCATGGTCATCTCCGATGGAAGGAATGTTTAAAAGGCTTGGTCAGCGGCCTGCGGTTGGTGCGGACGTGTCCGTCATCGAGCAGGAAGGTTTCAGGGGAGCGGCTTCGCTGTCCACGGCTGCTCTCTGTGAGAGGAATGCCACGCGTGGTTGGGGACTGTAGGCAGGGTGGTGGGCGGAACGCGGCTCGAATGCGCTAAAGAGTGAGTGGAGCCCAGGTCAGACGTAAATCAGCCGAATCTTAAATTTCTCTAGGATTTATCTTGCCATGGCCGCCCTGGGTGAACGGCGCAACGGCATATCAACTTGAAGCGGGGAGATACTCAGGCGGGGGCCATACAGGCCAGCGCGATGCTGGGAAAGCCGGCGCTGAGTGCGTCCGGCCCGCTCAGTCAGCACCGCGATTATCCGGGATGGGATCTGTCCTGGTGACCGGTTCGTCGTGCTCAAGCCCGCGCAGGGGCTCGTAGAGTATTCTCCAGGGCCTGCCTCAGCACCTGCTGGGTCAGGGGCTTGAACACCACCTCATCCATCCCGGCGGCCAGGCAGCGCTGGATTTCCGCGTCCTCGGCACTGGCGGTCGCCCCCAGGATCCAGCAGCGCCGGCGCCCCTTCTCGCGCTCCATCTGGCGGATGCGCACGGTCAAGTCATAGCCGCCCAGGCGTGGCATCTGGCTGTCGGTGATCAACACATCGTACTCGGCGGCCAGCCAGGCTTCCCACGCCGCCTGCCCATCCTCGACCAGCG
The DNA here is from genome assembly GCF_059416085.1 of Pseudomonas sp. GW821-FHT09E12. Lineage (NCBI taxonomy): Bacteria > Pseudomonadati > Pseudomonadota > Gammaproteobacteria > Pseudomonadales > Pseudomonadaceae > Pseudomonas > Pseudomonas sp. GW821-FHT09E12. The sequence goes on from NZ_JBWKOM010000008.1 coordinate 317,828, forward strand.
TCACGCGATGCCCCAGAACCAGCAATTGCTCTTCCAGCGTCAGCCGGCTGAACGCATTGTCCTCAGCAACGAGGATATTCAGCGAAAGCGGCTCCGTGCTCGCCTGCGGTACTTCTGCCGCGGCTTCGGCAGGCGCCTCGGCCAGAGGCAGTTGCAGGGTCACGCTGAAGCAGGAGCCTATATCCGGTTCGCTGCTCAGGACGATAGTGCCGCCCATGAGTTCGACCAGCCGCCGGGTGATGTTCAGCCCCAGCCCACTGCCAAAGGTTTGCCCGGCCTGAGCCGAACTGACCTGGGAGAATGGCTGGAACAATCTGGCCTGGTCCTGCTCCGAGATGCCGATACCGCTGTCGATGACCTCCAGCAACAGGTGCAGATGTTCTGCCTCCCGGCTGCCCGAGGCATGCAGCGTCACCCGGCCCCTCTCGGTGAACTTGATGGCATTGCTCAGCAGGTTGAACAGCACCTGTTTCAAATGCAGCGGGTCGATCAGCACCCATTGTTCCATGTCGCCGGTGAAGCGCATCTCGAACGCCAGCTGCTTCTGTCGCGCCATGCCGACCACCAGGGGCGCGATCGCTTCGATCTGGGCCTTGAGCTGCACCGCCTCGGGCGCCGAGTCGATCATCCCGGACTCGATCCGGTTCAGGTCGAGCACATTGCCGAGCAACAGCAGCAGCCCCTGTGCCGCCTCCTGCGCGACGGCCAGCGACGTCAGGTCCAGTTCGCCCCGTTCGGCCTTCTGCTGCACCACTTCCTGCAGGCCGATAATGGCGTTCAGCGGGGTACGGATCTCATGGCTCATGGTGGACAAAAAGATGCTCTTGGCCTCGTTGGCCGCTTCGGCCTTCTCCCGCGCCAGCGCCAGCTCGCCTTCGGCCTGGCGGGTCTTGCGCACCTGCCGGGTCAGGTAGAAACCCCAGATCAGCGACAACAGGACCAGCAAGCCGAAGACACCGCCAAGCCGGAGGATATTGCTGCGATGATCCCGCCAGAAATGGCTGCCCAAGGTAGAAATACGCGGCTCCCACTGCTCCACGATGTCCGCCACTTCCTCTGGGGTGATCGCCACCTGGGCCTTCTCCAGGATGCTGCGCAGTTCTTCCTGCCCCTTCAGCACCCCAAGGCTGACCGGTCGGGAGAACTCGTCGAGAATGCCGATTACGCGCAAGCGGTTGTTGAAACGCTGGGCGGACAGGAAACGACCGGTGTAGTCACTGCCGATGAACGCGTCGCTACGCCCGTCGTCGACACTGCGCATGGCCTCCAGAAAGTTGGGATAGATCTGTAAGCGGATATCCGGATAGTTCTGCTGGATGATCTGATTGACGAAATAACCCGGCACGCTGGCCAGGCGCTTGCCTTGCAGGTCATTCAGGCTATGAAAAGGACTGCCCTGGGTACGGGCTGCCTTGGGTCCGGCCATCAGTACCACCGAGCTCCTCAGATAAGGAAGAAGGATATCCATATAGGCCTCGGTGTCGGTGTCGGCAGACGTAACCGAGGTCATCAGGGTCTTGCCCTCGGTTATCTGCGCGTTCATCTCGGCATAATTCTGCGCGCGGACAGGGCGGAACGTCAGGCCGCTGCGCTGGCTGAGCAACTTGAGATAGTCGGGGCCGATACCCCGCACCTGCCCACTGTTGTCCAATTGTCCCAAGGCGCCGAGAGAGTCATGGACAGTCACCGGGATTTCCGGATGGGCGGTCAGCCAACGGTTCTCGGCGGGCGTCAGCGTCACGCGCTGCTGAGTCAGGCGCAGGCTGCTCCCCGCACTCCAATTGCGCAGAATACTTTCGCTATGCCGTGAGCGAATGGTCGGAAGGCCTCGTTCGATCACGGCATGCAGGCGAGTATCGGAGGCGCGCACCAGGAAGCCGAAACCACGGCTTTCCACCGGCGCGAAGTTTTCGATGTGCAGGTCCAGCAGGTAGTTGATGTTGATCAGATAGTGGGCCGATACCGCATCATCGATCACCCCATCGACCTCTCCCAGGCTCAACGCCTCGAGCGCGCGCAGCGGCGAGGCGAATGGCAGGACCTGGCTGTACGGATAAACCGCGGAGACCTTTTCCTCGACACGGTAGCCGGCAAACACCCCCAGCCGGGTGCCGGGTGCCTGTGGGTCGTAAGGATGGCGTTCGGCTGTCACCAGCACCGGTTGGTTCGGTTCATAGGCCTGGGTCAGTAGCAGACCGTTATTCTCGGCATCCATCGCGGAGCCACCGCCGACCAGGTCAATCTCACCATTGTGCAGCGCGTCCAGCGCCGCCTGCCTGGAAGGGAATTGACGGACCTTGGGGGGGATCTCGAACAACAGGGCGAGGTAATCCGCGGTGATGCCCTGGAAACGATTGACGTCAAGCATGCCCAGCGGCGGATAGTCGGGCAATGCCACTCCGATCGTGAGTGGGCCTCTGCTTGCCAGCCACTGCCGGTCTACTTCACTCAGCCATGGCCGGCTGGTCACTGCCACCCTTGAGACGAGGGAAATATCGGGCTCCTGTGCGACCAGGGCGGGTGACAGAACAAGTAACAGGCAGAGAGCGACCATCCGACAACACGCTGGAATCATGGAATACCTTCCTGTGAATCGAACCCCGGCAACCTGCGCAAATGGGCCGTTGTCCCACGAGCAACAGCGTCACCCTCTTATGGAGAGTGCCGCTTTGATCTGTGGCAATGGGGGATGGATCAAGAGTGATCCGTCGGTATTCTAGCCGGGCGCCGGCGGTTGTGACATCGAGCGGCGAAAGCCTTTCTCGACTATGCGCGCCCTTGTGCTCTGATGGACTCGGGAAGGCTGGACAGCAACTGGCTCGCGATAGCCATCCGATCGGGGCAGGCAACAGGTCGTCGAGCAGAAGAATATGTGCCCGCCACCGATGACGATCAGTTGTAGTTGAGAACGAAGCTCATGGTCGCATCGCCCTTGCCCGGTTTTATCTCGCCACCTGTCGGAACGTATTTGGCGCTGCCGGAGAACCGGTAAATAGAGCCCCCCGCCACCTCTCTATTCCAATCGAGGGCGACGGACCTGGCAATATCGAACGGCAACTTGACGCCCTTGTTATTGACCAGGGAAATGCCCCCCCGGCGCGACACCCGCCTGGCCCAGCTTGGAAAGCTTGAGCATGCCATCGGCCTGGGAGCTACCTTCGAAGTAGACTTTTACCGGAACCTTTGTATTAGGTTTCAAACCATCACAACGGACATCGAAGTTGAACGGCACCTCTCTGACGCTACCCTTGGCAATATTTTCGATGGTCTGTTTACCCATCGGTACATTGACCGCCGCCCCTACCGATTCGCATCCGGCGAAAAACACATCGTTGACCAGTTCGGTAGTGCCTTGTGATCGGATCTGAACGGATACATTCCCCCTTGCCCAGGTTATGCCGAATTTCATCGGCGCATTTCCTGATGCCACGCCGCGACCGGTGCGAACAAATACAACATCCATAAACTTGGGAAGAATTGGACTCCCCCAATCGGGCGTCCAAGAATATGGGACACACCAAGTGTCGTTATTAACTTCCGACAGCGCCAAACAGAATTTGACCCCAACACCTTTGATGCCCGTCTCATACACCTTCGGAAGTGGCCGATGGGGTCAGTGCAGTATCCACCGTAATAGAAATGGTCTCTAAGCCGCTGCATATAACCATTCCCCCACCACTCCAGAGGTTCGTTACCCGATGTCTAGCAATCCCCTGCCCAATGGAGGCAGCCTTGATCAGGGTTTGAGCAGGGAGAATGATGTCCTTTATCAGCGGAGAACCATTGGGCAATGAGCAATTCGCCGCAAGCGCATTCCGAGCAAATAGGCTGGATAAAAACATCAAGATGAAGATCAGTTTTCCCATATGTAAAGTTCCTTCCCGCGCCCCATTAAGTACCTGGGTACAAATCGATGATGAGCAAAGAAAGTTAGCGAGAAAGTTCTCGTCTCTACCAGAAGACACCAGGCCTCAGTCGGAGATGGCGCTGTCGTATTTGAGGATTCCGCCGTAATCGCCAATGACTTCGAATTCAACCTTGAGGTCGTGGGCCTGGACGCCGTTCGGCAGGTCCGCCATCTCGACCCGGGAAGTCGCGGCCGGCGCGACCATATCGATCGGCGCGGTAAAACTCTTGTTTCCCATCCGCAACGTGATCGCGGCAAAAGACAGGTGGAAAGCCGACGGGTTGGTCACCTCCAGATAGGGTTTGCCGTCTTTGGCAAGCAGGCGCCACTTCAGTTGCTGGGGGGCCTCCGCGACCTTTCCCGGTAGCCCGGCCGGCCGGTAGAACAGTTTGAGGCGCTGCTGCACGGCGATTTGCAGGGTATTTTCCTCCCGGGACTTTTGCGGAACCTCCCGTACGTTCAGCCAGTACACCGACTCCTTGTCGGTCGGTAGGCCCTTGCCGCTGTAGAGGATGCGCAACACCTGCTGCTGTTCGCCAGCCAGGCGCTTGAGCACCGGGGTGATGGCGAAAGGCACATCCTCGCTCTTGTCGGCCGACTCGATCCAGGCCTGGAACATCAAGTCCTCGGTCGCGCCGTTCTTGATCACCAGGGACGCTTCCTTGCTCGGCGCCGCAAGCACCACACGGGTGTTTTCCAGGTTGATGCCAGCCTGGGAACAAGCAGGCAAAAACAGGGCGAAGCTGGCCAGAATCAATCCGGCGATGACTGGAGTCTTCACGGTAAATTCTCTACCTCGGTATGCGTCGAAGAACAGAACCCCGTTGTTGCGTGCCATGCAAAAACATCGATGGACTCGACGAGGCAAACCGTGTGGGTATTCGTGACGTTCGAGAAAGTCAGGAGGCAGGAAAACTACATTAGATAGGCGTCGTAATCAGTAGGACGATTCCTAAAAGGAACAAAATGCTCACTCACTATGCGAAAGCCGAAAAGAGCGAACAGAATAAGCAATCATCCTCAGAGCCCATATTGCTGGATACCTGTCTGCGCATCAGTGTTTTCTAAAAACAAGTGTTTTCGATCCATAAGCTCCAGATCGAAGGTATTTCTATTAGCCCTGACATTCAAAATTTCATGCCGTCATGGATCTGATATTTTCCGACATGAATGAAGTATCAACCCTGTCGGCTTACATCCTGGTTTTAACTTAGAAACCCCTCTCACAGAACAAAAGCACCGCAACCCGAACTGCCCAGGCTCGACGATCGAGAAGGCCTGCCAGGCAGGCTTAAAGCCTTGGCCCGCTGATTTTTAGATACCTCCCAAAGCGGAGAAAGCGGCGGTCTCCCCAAGGAATCGCGCTTCTGATTCTGCCACGCCATCGGGCATCAGGCTGTAAGGACTTCAATATGACGAGCGCAATAGCTTGCTGTCTTACTTCAACTAGGAAAGTGCCGTATACCAGTTAAGAAAGTTCTGGTTTTTTATTTTATTTCCTTTTGTTAATTAATAGACCCCTCTGAGCAACCAGGCATTTACATGCAAATAACTCCAGCCCTCAACGCTGGCGCGTACAGGCTCGCAATCAACTCTCCCGCAAAATCAGATAGTCATTCGAAACAGTCGAATAGCCACTTTTTAGACGTTATGTAGCAGGTCTCATCTGACAAAAAAACTCATGGGTCTCCCTTGCTTGGAAGCCCATGAAATCAAGCGCGGCTTGAGACAAACAACTTCCCTCCCGCATGGAGGAAATGGCGCCCCGGCTTTGCGTGATCGCCTTGGCGCCTGCCCCGCATCCGTTGTACCCGTTCTGCTGGGGGGATCAGCAGAGTATTCATATAGAGGACGCACCATGAACAAAAGCTATGCACTGATCTGGAACCAGGCCACTGGTTGCTGGAACGTCGCCAGCGAAGGAACCCGGCGCCGAGGCAAATCCAGTCGCCTCAAGGTCGTGATCGCCGCCGGCTTCTCGCTGCTGGGCCTGCTGGCCCAGGCTCCGGCCTTTGCCTTGCCGAACGGAGCGGCGATAGTCGCGGGCGACGCCGGCCTCCATACCACGGTCGACGGCAAACACATGACCATCGACCAACAAAGCAACAAACTGATCACCAACTGGAACGAGTTCAGCGTCGCTGGCGACGAAAGCGTCAGCTTCCACCAGCCCGGTAGCCAATCGATCGCCCTCAACCGGGTACTCGGCACCAATGGCAGCGATATCCAGGGCCGTATCAATGCCAACGGCAAAGTGTTCCTGATCAACCCCAATGGCGTGGTCTTCGGCAAGTCCGCCCAGGTCAACGTCGGCGGCCTGGTGGCCTCCACCCAGAACATCAGTGACAAGGATTTCCTCGACGGCACTTACCGCTTTACCGGGAACTCCAGCTCTGCCGTGAGCAACGCCGGCCAGATCACCGCCAACGAGGGCGGCAGCGTCGCGTTGCTAGGTGCCCAGGTCAGCAACAGCGGGGTAATCCAGGCGCAGATGGGCAGTGTCGCACTGGGCGCGGGCAAGGACTTCAGCGTCAACTTCGACGGCAACGGCCTGCTCAACCTGCAGGTGAACGGTGCCGCGGTGGATGCCCTGGTGCAGAACGGTGGCCTGCTCAAGGCCGACGGCGGCCAGGTGTTGATGACCGCCAGCAGCGCCAGCAGCCTGCTGAAAAACGTGGTGAGCAACCAGGGCGTGATCGAGGCCAAGACCTTGCAGAACAAGGCCGGCAAGATTGTCCTGGACGGTGGCGACAACGGCATCGTCCAGGTGGCCGGACGCCAGGACGCCAGCGCCCTGGGCGGCCAGGGCAACGGTGGCGTGGTGGAAAACCGCGGCGCCCGGGTCGAGGTCCAACTGGCTGCGCAAGTGGATACGCACGCCGACCAGGGCACCACCGGCACCTGGAAGATCAGCACGGACGAGGTGAGTGTTTCCAAGGCAGAGAACGGCATGCGTGGCGGCAATACCGGCCCTACCCTGCACGCCGATACCCTGGCCCAGAACCTGGCCCGGACCAATGTCGAACTGAACAGCAAGGGCAATCTGTCGGTCAACAAGGCGCTGTCCTGGAACAGCGGCAACAAGCTCGGCCTGACCGCCGAGCGCGGCGACATCCAGGTGAACGCGGCATTGAGCGCCACCGGCAACGGCGCGGCCCTGGCCCTGAATGCCGCGCAGGGAGGCATTCGCCTGAATGACGATGTCGCGCTGACCGGAACGGGAGCGAGCCTGGAGCTGAACTCCAAAAACGGCCACAGCCTCAAGGATGACAAGAGCGTCACCCTCTCCGGTGCGGATGCCCGCTTCAGCGCCAACGGCGAGTCCTACCAGGTGGTGCAGAACCTGAAGCAGTTGCGCGATATCGAAAACAACATGAATGGCCGCTATGTACTGGGTAACCGGATCACCGGCCAAGGCAGCTTCAGGACGCTTGGCGAAGGTCGCTCCTTCACCGGCAAGCTCGATGGCCTGGGCAATACCATCAGCGACCTGTCGCTCTATAGCAGCACCGCCTTTGTCGGGCTGTTCGGTACCAATCTGGGACAGATCAGCAACCTGAACCTCGAACGCATTTCAGCCAGTGGTGCTTATTCCACCTACTACAACACCCAGGTCGGCACCCTGGCCGCGGTGAACATGGGTAGCATCCGCAACGTCAAGGCCAAGGACGTACGGGTGACCGGAGCCTCTCATCTGAACTCGCTGGGTGGCCTGGTCGCGCTCAACCTGAACGGCGACATCGCCAACTCCTCGGCCAGCGGCCTGGTGATCGGCAACCAGTACACCTTTGCAATGGGTGGCCTGGTGGGCGAAAACGTCTCCAGCGCAGGTGGCGTGGCAAAAATCACCAATAGCCATGCCAATATCGCCCTCAGGGGGCAGATGAATTCTGGCTCCAGAGGCGCGGGTGGACTGGTGGGTTCGAACCGCGGAGTCATCGCCAATGCCTCCAGCACCGGCACGATCGACCTCGCCGGCGCCAACCTGAACATCGGCGGCCTGGTCGGCGAAAATACTGGCGATGGCAGCATCAGCAACTCCCGCTCCAGCACCAATGTCTCGGGTAGCCGGGCTGGTCGGATCGGTGGCCTGGTCGGCTCCAACCAGGGTTCGCTGGCCAACTCTCACGCCAGCGGCGACGTAACCGGCAATGGCACGGAAGCGATCGGCGGCCTGGTAGGCAAGAATCAGGGTGGTTCGATTGCCAACAGCTCTGCCAGCAACAACGTGTCCGACCTGTACAGCAGAAATGTGGGCGGCCTGATTGGCCATAACCAGGGCGGCCGCGTCGATAACGCGTTGTTCTCCGGCGCGGTGAAAGGCGGCAGGAATGCCAATGTCGGCGGCCTGATCGGCACGAACCAGAATGGCTCGATCAGCAACAGTTCGGCCAAAGGCAATGTGTCCGGTCTGTACGGTAGCAATGTGGGTGGCCTGATTGGCTACAACCAGAACAGCCGTATCGATAATGTAACGGTGGCCGGCACGGTGAAAGGCGATAGCAAGGCCAATATCGGCGGGCTGATCGGCTACAACGAAAAGTCCTCCATCGCCAACGCGTCCTCCACCTCCCTGTCCGTTACCGGCGGCAATGACGCCCTTATCGGTGGCCTCGTCGGCTATAGCCTGGCTAGCAGTATCACCAACTCATCAGTATCTGCCACAGTGACCGCCGGCAACGCTAGCCAGAGCGGTGGCCTGGTCGGCTACAGCAAAAATACCGATATCACCAACGCCTCGGCAGCCGTCCTGGTGACCGCCGGCGACAATAGCCAGGTCGGCGGCCTGGTGGGCCACAGCCAGGATGGCCGTATCATCAACGCCTCCGCATCCGGCACGGTGAGCAGCGGCAACAATAGCCAGGTTGGTGGCCTGGTCGGTTACAACCAAGACAGCGACATCACCAACGCCTCGGCATCCGCCACGGTGAACGGCAGTGACGATAGCCAGGTCGGCGGCCTGGTTGGCAGACAGCAGGGCAAGGTCGCCAACTCCTCCGCCAAAGGTTCGGTCAACGGCGGTCGCTATAGCAGTGTGGGTGGCTTGGCCGGGATGAATGAAGGGGAGATCAGCAACTCCAAAACCACCAGTAACGTCAGCGGCGGTTACGGCGCGCGCCTGGGCGGGCTGGCGGGGATGAACTTCGGTACGCTGCGCCTGTCATCGGCAGGCGGCAAGATCGATGGTTCCCACGCCTCCGGACAGTTCTACGGTGGCCTGGCCGGCATCAACTTCAATTCGGACCAGCAATCCAGCAACAGCGTCTTTGGTGAAGCGACCAAGGTGCCGCAGGTTGGCCTGCAGTTCTGAGAGCTGAAGCTCTGCCCCCCGTCATAGGGAGGCAGGGCTTGTTGTCCGATTGAAAAGAGGGGGCAATGATTCAGCCGAATCATTGCCCCCTCTTTTTTCCTGGCGCCTCTCGGCGACCTGCTCCAGAGCTCTACTTCTCTGTCGCGACCTCAGCCCCGTCGGCGCCCGGAACGCTGGGCCGGGTCAGGCGGTAGATGGATGCGCAGTAGAGCAGCAACGCCAAGGTCGCCAGCAAGCCGCCGGCCAAGCCGATATAGGCGAACCCGAGCTGGCCCCCTACCCAGCTGCCAAGCAGCGCGCCGCCACCGATGCCGATATTGTAGATCCCCGAAAACAGCGCCATTGCCACATCGGTAGCGTCCGGAGCGAGTACCAGGACCCTGGACTGCAGTGCCAGCCCGAAGCCCATGATCGCCATCCCCCAGATCAGGCTGAGCCCGCCCAGATACGAGACTTCACCGCTCAACGGCAACAGCAATGCCAGGCACAGAATGAGCAACGCCACCGTCACCAGCAGAAAGCGCTGCGGGCTGTAGCGGTGAAACCTGCTGAACAACAGCGAGCCGAAGATACCGGCGCCACCGAACAGCAGCAGGATGAGGGTCACCACATCGCCACTCAAGCCGGCCACCACCTTGATGAAAGGCTCGATGTAGCTATAAGCCGTGAACTGCGCGGTGACCACCAGGGCCGTCAGCACATAGAGCGCCATCAGCGCAGACCGCTTGAACAGCACCGGCAGGCTTCTGAGAGACCCCGAGTTCTGACTGGGCAACAACGGCAGGCTCCTGGCCAGCCAGAACACCAGCGCGGTAGCCAGGCCAGCAATCACGATAAAGGTGGTCCGCCAGCCCATGGCCTCGCCCAGCAACCTGCCGAGGGGAATACCCAGCACCATCGCCAAGGAAGTACCGGTGGCCAGCAAGCCCAGGGCCTGGACCTGTTTTCCCGGTGGCGCCAGACGCACCGCCAGGGACGCGGTAATGGACCAGAACAGCGCATGGGACAAGGCCACACCGACCCGGCTCAGCAACAGCATGCCGAAACTCGTGGCCAGCCCCGACAGGATGTGACTGGCGATAAACATCCCGAACAGCACGAGCAACAGCTTGCGTCGCTCGACGTTGCGCGTCAGCAACATGACCGGCAGCGAAGTCAGGGACACTATCCAGGCATAGAGAGTGAGCATCAGACCGACCCGGGCCGTCGACAGGTCGAAGCTGCTGCCGATCGAGCTCAATAGCCCGACGGGGACGAACTCCGTGGTGTTGAACACAAAGGCCGCCAACGTCAGTGCGATGACCGCCCGCCAATTACCCTTAGTTGTCGCCACGGAGATACTCATTTAAAGGTGCACCACTCTGTCGATGGTCAATCAGGCCCAGACCTTCGCAAACCCTGTGCCAAACGCCTACTCACAAAGACTGAGCGCACGGTCAGGAGCATGCAGGCGCCGAACAGGATCTGCGCCAGCGTACAGGACAAGGGGAAAGCAGCGTCATCCCGCACTACAGAGGAGCAACGGACCGAAACGCGGCCACTGCCGACGGAAACGAAAAAAGGGTCCCGAATGGGACCCTTTTTCGATGAGCTACAGACCTTTGATAATCTGTAGCTCTATGTTTGGAGCGGGAAACGAGACTCGAACTCGCGACCCCGACCTTGGCAAGGTCGTGCTCTACCAACTGAGCTATTCCCG
>NZ_JBWKOM010000009.1:0-314632 GCF_059416085.1 Pseudomonas sp. GW821-FHT09E12
ATCAAAACCATCGCGATGGAAGATGGTCTGCGTTTCGCTATCCGTGAAGGCGGTCGTACCGTCGGCGCTGGCGTCGTAGCCAAAGTCATCGAGTAATCGGCGACTCATGAAAAAGCCCCCGCTTGCGGGGGCTTTTTTATTGGGTTGACACTCTGTGGGGCCGTCTATAGAATTGCGCCTCCTTTTAACGGGCGTATTGCGCCCGGTGGGAATAGCAGCCTGGAGTCTGAAATCCAATGCAAAATCAGCAAATCCGTATCAGGTTGAAGGCTTTCGACCATCGCCTGATCGACCAATCCACCCAGGAAATCGTGGAAACCGCGAAACGTACTGGTGCTCAAGTGCGTGGTCCTATTCCACTGCCTACCCGTAAAGAGCGGTTCACCGTTCTGGTCTCCCCGCACGTCAACAAAGACGCGCGTGACCAGTACGAGATCCGTACTCATAAGCGCGTACTGGACATCGTCCAGCCAACGGATAAAACCGTTGATGCTCTTATGAAGCTTGATCTTGCGGCAGGTGTGGAAGTGCAGATCAGCCTCGGCTAAGACTCGGTCTTAGTCGTGTAACGCTCTGAAATGGGCGGCCATAGCGGGTGAAAGCCCCGTACACTCATGAGGTTTACAACATGACTATTGGTGTAGTCGGTCGTAAATGCGGTATGACCCGTATTTTCACCGAAGAAGGTGTCTCCATTCCGGTCACGGTCATTGAGATCGAGCCGAATCGCGTCACCCAGTTCAAAACTGAAGAAACCGATGGCTATCGTGCAGTGCAAGTCACTGTAGGTGAGCGTCGTGCTTCGCGCGTGACTGCTGCTCAGGCAGGTCACTTCGCTAAAGCGAACGTTGCTGCCGGTCGTGGCGTTTGGGAATTCCGCCTTGAAGAAGGCGAGTACCAAGCTGGCGATCTGATCAATGCAGAAATCTTCGCAGCTGGCCAACTGGTAGATGTTACCGGTCAGTCGAAAGGTAAAGGCTTCGCCGGTACCATCAAGCGTTGGAATTTCCGCGGTCAAGATAACACCCACGGTAACTCCGTTTCCCACCGCGTCCCGGGCTCTATTGGCCAGTGCCAGACTCCTGGTCGTGTATTCAAGGGCAAAAAAATGTCCGGTCATATGGGCGCTGAGCGCGTGACCGTGCAGTCCCTGGAAGTAGTGCGCGTCGACGCTGAACGCAATCTGTTGTTGGTCAAGGGTGCTGTTCCTGGCGCTACTGGCGGCAACCTGGTTGTACGTCCGGCGGCCAAGGCTCGCGGTTAAGGGGAAGCTGACATGCAATTAAATGTAAATGACGCTCAAGCGATCGAAGTTTCCGAACTGACATTTGGCGGCGAATTCAACGAGACGCTGGTTCACCAAGCAGTCGTGGCCTACATGGCCGGCGGCCGTCAAGGTAGCAAGCAGCAAAAGACCCGTTCCGACGTTTCCGGTGGCGGCAAGCGCCCATGGCGTCAGAAAGGTACTGGCCGTGCTCGTGCCGGTACTATCCGTAGCCCAATCTGGCGTGGCGGCGGTACCACTTTCGCAGCTCGTCCACAGGATCACTCCCAGAAGCTGAACAAGAAGATGTATCGCGCAGCAATGCGTTCCATCCTTGCTGAGCTGGTGCGTACTGATCGTCTGGTCGTGGTTCAGGATTTCGCTGTTGAAACTCCGAAGACCAAAGATCTGCTGGGCAAGCTGAACAACATGAGTCTGACCGACGTTTTGATCGTGTCTGACGCTGTTGATCAGAACCTGTACCTGGCTGCTCGTAACCTGCCACACGTTGATGTACGTGACGTGCAAGGTTCCGATCCAGTTAGTCTGATCGCATACGACAAAGTGTTGATCACTGTGTCGGCCGTGAAGAAATTCGAGGAGCTGCTGGGATGAACCAGGAACGCGTATTTAAAGTTCTGCTTGGCCCGCACGTTTCCGAGAAGGCTACGGTTCTGGCAGACAAGAAAGGCCAGTTCGTTTTCAAGGTTGCTACTGATGCAACCAAGCTGGAAATCAAGAAGGCCGTCGAAAGCCTGTTCAGCGTGAAAGTGGAGCGCGTTACTACCCTGAACGTTCTGGGTAAGAGCAAGCGTACCGCTCGCGGTCTGGGCAAGCGTAATGACTGGAAGAAGGCAGTTATCTCCCTTCAGCCAGGCCAAGATCTCGATTTCAGCAGCAGTGCTGAGTAAGGAAGGGGTGCATCATGGCAATCGTTAAATGCAAACCGACTTCCCCTGGCCGCCGTTTTGTGGTCAAGGTGGTCAACCAGGAGCTGCATAAAGGCGCTCCTCACGCACCGCTGCTCGAGAAGAAATCGAAGTCTGGTGGTCGTAACAACAATGGCCGTATTACCACTCGTCACGTTGGTGGTGGTCATAAGCAGCACTACCGTCTGGTCGACTTCCGTCGCAACGACAAAGATGGCATCGCTGCCACTGTCGAGCGTATCGAATACGATCCAAACCGTACTGCTCACATCGCTTTGCTGCTGTACGCAGACGGCGAGCGTCGCTACATCATCGCCCCTAAAGGCGTGAGCGCTGGCGACCAGCTGATCGCAGGTGCTCTGGCACCGATCAAGCCGGGCAACGCTCTGCAACTGCGTAACATTCCAGTTGGTAGCACCGTACACGGCATCGAACTGAAGCCAGGTAAAGGCGCGCAAATCGCTCGTTCCGCTGGTGCTTCGGCTCAGCTGATCGCTCGTGAAGGTGTCTACGTGACCCTGCGTCTGCGTTCCGGTGAGATGCGTAAAGTCCTGGCTGAATGCCGTGCGACCCTGGGCGAAGTCTCGAACTCCGAGCACAGCCTGCGTTCGCTGGGTAAAGCTGGTGCCAAACGCTGGCGTGGCGTTCGCCCAACCGTTCGTGGTGTTGCCATGAACCCGGTTGACCACCCACATGGTGGTGGTGAAGGTCGTACCTCTGGTGGTCGTCATCCGGTATCGCCATGGGGCTTCCCGACTAAGGGCGCGAAGACTCGTGGTAATAAGCGTACCGACAAAATGATCGTCCGTCGTCGCAAGTAAATAGAGGGATACGACAGTGCCACGTTCTCTGAAAAAAGGTCCTTTTATTGATCTTCACCTACTGAAGAAGATCGAAGTGGCGGCGGAAAAGAACGATCGCAAACCAGTTAAGACCTGGTCGCGCCGTTCCATGATCCTGCCACAAATGGTCGGTCTGACCATTGCTGTGCATAACGGTCGTCAACATGTTCCAGTTCTCGTGAACGAAGACATGGTCGGCCACAAACTGGGCGAGTTCGCCGGTACCCGTACATATCGCGGGCACGTGGCTGACAAGAAAGCCAAGCGTTAAGGGGTAAGGAACGATGGAAGTAGCCGCTAAGTTGTCGGGCGCTCGAATCTCCGCCCAGAAAGCCCGCTTGGTCGCCGACCAGATCCGCGGGAAGAAGGTGGGCGAAGCGCTCAACCTGTTGGCTTTCAGCAGTAAGAAAGCCGCCGAGATCATGAAGAAAGTGCTGGAGTCGGCCGTAGCCAACGCCGAGCATAACGAAGGCGCAGACGTTGATGACCTGAAGGTCTCCACCGTTTTCGTCAACGAAGGGCGTTCGCTGAAGCGCATCATGCCACGTGCCAAAGGCCGTGCTGATCGCATCGTCAAGCGGTCTTGCCATATCACTGTCAAGGTTGCTGACAAGTAACGGAGTCGAAGAGATGGGTCAGAAAGTACATCCCATTGGCATTCGCCTGGGAATCGTCAAGGAGCACACCTCCGTCTGGTACGCAGACGGTCGGACTTATGCGGACTATTTGCTCGCAGATCTGAATGTGCGTGAGTACCTCCAAGACAAACTAAAAAGCGCGTCCGTAAGCCGTATCGATATCCATCGTCCGGCTCAAACTGCACGCATCACCATCCACACCGCTCGTCCCGGCATCGTGATCGGCAAGAAAGGTGAAGATGTTGAGAAACTGCGTCAGGACCTGACCAAGCAAATGGGTGTGCCTGTGCACATCAATATCGAAGAGATCCGCAAGCCGGAGCTCGACGGTATGCTGGTTGCCCAGAGCGTAGCTCAGCAGCTGGAGCGTCGTGTAATGTTCCGTCGCGCTATGAAGCGCGCAGTACAGAACGCCATGCGCATTGGTGCCAAAGGCATCAAAATCCAAGTGAGCGGTCGTCTCGGCGGTGCTGAAATCGCACGTACTGAATGGTATCGCGAAGGTCGTGTGCCACTGCACACCCTGCGTGCCGATATCGACTATGCCACCTACGAAGCTCACACCACTTACGGTGTGATCGGTGTGAAGGTTTGGATCTTCAAAGGCGAAGTAATTGGTGGTCGCCAAGAAGAGCTGAAGCCACAAGCACCTGCGCCTCGTAAAAAAGCTGCTAAGTAAGGGGTACGCCAAATGTTGCAACCAAAGCGTACGAAGTTCCGCAAGCAAATGACCGGCCACAACCGTGGTCTGGCATTGCGCGGTAGCAAAGTCAGCTTCGGCGAGTTCGCGCTGAAGTCTGTTGCTCGTGGTCGTCTCACCGCTCGTCAGATCGAGTCAGCGCGTCGTGCTCTGACCCGTCACGTAAAACGTGGCGGCAAGATCTGGATCCGTGTATTCCCGGACAAGCCTATTTCCAAGAAGCCACTCGAAGTTCGGATGGGTAAAGGTAAGGGTAACGTCGAATACTGGGTTGCCCAGATTCAGCCAGGCAAAGTCCTGTATGAAATCGAGGGTGTTTCTGAAGAGCTGGCGCGTGAGGCTTTCGCCCTGGCTGCTGCAAAGCTGCCGCTCGCCACCTCCTTTGTTAAACGGACGGTGATGTGATGAAAGCGAATGAACTTCGTGAAAAATCCGCACAGCAGCTGAACGAGCAACTGCTCGGCCTGCTGCGCGACCAGTTCAATCTGCGCATGCAGAAGGCAACTGGCCAGTTGGGGCAGTCTCATCTGCTCTCGCAAGTTAAGCGTGACATCGCTCGCGTGAAGACTGTGCTCAACCAGCAGGCAGGTAAGTAATCATGGCTGAAGCCGAAAAAACTGTCCGTACGCTGACTGGCCGTGTTGTCAGCGACAAGATGGACAAGACCATCACCGTTCTGATCGAGCGTCGCGTTAAGCACCCTATCTACGGTAAATACGTTAAGCGTTCGACTAAGCTGCACGCGCACGACGAAACCAACCAGTGCCACATCGGCGACAAAGTCACTATTCGTGAAACTCGTCCGATGGCCAAGACCAAGTCTTGGGCTCTGGTTGATGTTCTCGAACGCGCTGTGGAAGTCTAAGGGCTAAGGGTCGGAGAAATTATATGATTCAGACTCAATCCATGCTCGATGTGGCCGATAACAGCGGCGCTCGCCGCGTTATGTGCATCAAGGTGCTGGGTGGCTCCCATCGTCGTTACGCTGGTATCGGTGACATCATCAAAGTTACCGTCAAGGAAGCAATTCCTCGCGGTAAGGTGAAGAAAGGTCAAGTGATGACTGCTGTTGTAGTCCGCACTCGCCATGGCGTCCGTCGTGCTGACGGCTCCATCATCCGCTTTGATGGCAACGCTGCTGTTCTGTTGAACAACAAGCAAGAGCCGATCGGCACCCGTATCTTTGGGCCAGTGACCCGTGAACTTCGTACTGAGAAGTTCATGAAGATCGTCTCGCTCGCCCCAGAAGTGCTGTAAGGAGATCCGACATGCAAAAGATTCGTCGTGACGACGAGATCATCGTGATCGCCGGCAAAGACAAGGGTAAGCGCGGTAAGGTGCTTAAGGTTCTCGCTGACAACCGTCTAGTTGTTGGTGGTCTGAACCTGGTTAAGCGTCATACCAAGCCTAACCCGATGTCGGGCGTACAGGGCGGTATCGTCGAGAAAGAAGCGCCACTGCACGCTTCCAACGTCGCCATTTTCAACGGCGAAACCAACAAGGCTGACCGCGTTGGTTTCAAAGTAGAAGACGGCAAAAAAATTCGTGTCTTCAAGTCGACCCAAAAAGCGGTTGATGCTTGAACACTGCTAGGTAGAAGACCATGGCACGACTACAAGAGATTTACCGGAAGGAAATCGCTCCGAAACTTAAGGATGAACTTAAGCTTTCGAACGTGATGGAAGTTCCGCGCGTTACCAAAATCACCCTGAACATGGGTCTGGGCGAAGCGATCGGCGACAAAAAAGTCATCGAGCACGCTGTTGCTGACCTGGAAAAGATCACCGGCCAGAAAGTCGTTGTGACCTACGCTCGGAAATCCATCGCTGGCTTTAAAGTCCGTGAAGGTTGGCCGATCGGCGTCAAAGTGACCTTGCGCCGTGAGCGTATGTACGAGTTCCTGGATCGTCTGCTGTCGATCTCCCTGCCTCGGGTTCGCGACTTCCGCGGCCTGAATGCCAAGTCCTTCGACGGTCGTGGCAACTACAGCATGGGCGTGAAAGAGCAGATCATCTTCCCGGAAATCGACTACGACAAGATCGATGCTCTCCGCGGTCTGGACATTACCCTGACCACCACTGCCAAGAACGATGATGAAGGCCGCGCTCTGCTGCGTGCTTTCAAATTCCCGTTCCGCAACTGATTGGAGTAGGAAAATGGCCAAGAAGAGCATGAAAAACCGTGAGCTGAAGCGTCAGCTCACCGTTGCCAAGTACGCCACCAAGCGTGCAGCGCTGAAAGCTATCATCGTCGATCTGAACGCAAGTCCAGAAGCGCGTTGGGAAGCTACCGTAGCTCTGCAGAAGCAGCCACGTGACGCAAGCGCTTCGCGCATGCGTAACCGCTGCCGCCTGACTGGTCGTCCGCACGGCGTTTACCGCAAGTTCGGCCTCGGCCGTAACAAGCTGCGTGAAGCTGCAATGCGTGGTGACGTACCAGGTCTGGTTAAAGCCAGCTGGTAATAGCTATCAAAGTCGCGGTGTTCGGGGTCGCAAGATCCTGACCACCGGTGGCCTTGAACATGAATCAAGCCCCTTTTGGGGCTTGATTCATTTCTGGGGTGTGTCTAGAATGACCGGCTCGCCTGAGCCCGTGTTTTTTGCCCGGAATTTCTCGGCGACAAGCTGTAGCCGCAAGGCTCATTTTTTTTGTATCAGGAGCGTCTAGCCCATGAGTATGCAGGACCCGTTAGCGGACATGCTAACTCGAATCCGTAATGCCCAGATGGCTGAAAAGTCCGTCGTAAGCATGCCGTCTTCCACGCTGAAGGTGGCTGTAGCAAAAGTCCTGAAGGACGAAGGTTACATCGCGGGTTATCAGATCAGCAGCGAAACCAAGCCACTGCTGTCCATCGAGCTGAAATACTTCGAAGGCCGTCCGGTCATCGAGGAAGTGAAGCGCGTTAGCCGTCCAGGCCTGCGTCAGTACAAGTCCGTTGAAGATCTGCCGAAAGTTCGTGGCGGTCTCGGCGTGTCTATCGTCTCCACCAACAAAGGTGTGATGACTGATCGTGCTGCGCGCGCTGCCGGTGTCGGCGGCGAAGTTCTTTGCACTGTGTTCTAAGGGGGGATAAGCATGTCTCGCGTCGCTAAGAACCCCGTTAAGCTGCCAGCTGGTGTTGAAGTTAAATTCGCCGGCCAACAGCTTTCGGTGAAGGGTGCCAAGGGCACTCTCGAACTGAACGTACACTCGTCCGTTGAAATTGTTCAGGAAGCTGGTGAGCTGCGTTTCGCTGCTCGCAATGGCGACCAACAAACTCGCGCAATGGCCGGTACCACTCGTGCGTTGGTAAACAACATGGTCCAAGGCGTAAGCCAAGGCTTCGAGCGCAAGCTCCAGCTGGTCGGTGTTGGTTACAAGGCACAAGCAAAAGGCACAGTGCTGAACTTGGCCCTTGGCTTCTCGCATCCAGTGGACTACGAGCTGCCGGAAGGCATCACCGCTGAGACTCCTAGCCAGACCGATATCCTGATCAAGGGCATCGACAAGCAGCTGGTAGGTCAAGTGGCCGCTGAGATCCGCGACTTCCGTCCGCCAGAGCCTTACAAAGGTAAAGGTGTGCGCTACGCGGACGAAGTCGTCCGTCGTAAAGAAGCCAAGAAGAAGTAGGGCATAGCAAATGACCGACAAAAAAGTTACTCGACTGCGTCGCGCTCGCAAAGCACGCCTGAAAATGCACGAACTCGAAGTCGTGCGTCTCTGCGTGTTCCGCTCTTCGCAGCACATCTACGCCCAGGTCATTTCGGCCGACGGCAACAAGGTCCTGGCAAGTGCCTCGACTTTGGATAAAGAACTGCGTGATGGCGCCACTGGCAACATCGACGCGGCCACTAAGGTTGGCCAGCTGGTCGCTACGCGTGCAAAAGCCGCTGGCGTCTCGCAGGTGGCTTTCGACCGCTCTGGCTTCAAGTACCACGGCCGCGTCAAGGCGCTGGCTGATGCTGCTCGTGAAGCTGGGCTGGAGTTCTAAGTTATGTCAAATAACGACCAAAAGCGCGACGAAGGCTACATTGAGAAGCTGGTTCAAGTTAACCGCGTAGCCAAAACCGTAAAAGGCGGCCGTATCTTCACTTTCACCGCGTTGACCGTGGTTGGTGATGGTAAAGGTCGCGTTGGCTTCGGCCGTGGCAAGTCGCGTGAAGTGCCTGCTGCGATCCAGAAGGCAATGGAAGCTGCTCGCCGCAACATGATCCAAGTTGATTTGAACGGCACCACCCTGCAGTACGCAATGAAGTCCGCTCACGGCGCTTCGAAGGTGTACATGCAGCCTGCTTCTGAAGGTACCGGTATCATCGCTGGCGGCGCTATGCGTGCTGTCCTCGAGGTTGCTGGCGTTCAGAACGTTCTGGCCAAGTGCTACGGCTCGACTAACCCAGTAAACGTGGTTCACGCCACTTTCAAGGGTTTGAAAGCAATGCAGTCCCCTGAATCCATTGCCGCCAAGCGTGGCAAAAGCGTCCAGGAGATCATCTGATCATGGCTACCGTTAAAGTAACGCTGATCAAAAGCATGACCGGCCGTATCCCTAACCACAAACTGTGCGTTAAGGGTCTGGGTCTGCGTCGCATCGGTCACACTGTAGAAGTCCAGGATACTCCCGAGAACCGCGGGATGATCAACAAGGCTTACTACATGCTGCGTGTCGAGGGTTAATCGATGAAACTCAATGATCTGAGTCCAGCGCCGGGTTCCCGTCGCGAAAAGCATCGTCCGGGCCGTGGTATCGGTAGTGGTTTGGGTAAGACTGGTGGCCGTGGTCACAAAGGTCAGACTTCCCGCTCCGGTGGCACCATTGCTCCAGGCTTTGAAGGCGGTCAACAGCCGCTGCATCGTCGCCTGCCAAAGTTCGGTTTCGTATCCCTGAAGGCCATGGACCGCGCAGAAGTGCGTCTGTCCGAGCTGGCTAAAGTGGAAGGCGACATCGTCACCGTGCAGTCCCTGAAAGATGCCAACGTGATTAACCAAAACGTACAGCGTGTGAAAATCATGCTGTCCGGCGAAGTTACTCGCGCTGTGACTATCAAGGGCATCGCAGCCACCAAAGGTGCGCGTGCGGCTATCGAAGCAGCTGGCGGCAAGTTCGAGGAATAAATGGCTAAGCAAGGTGCTCTCTCTGCGCTCGGCAAAGGCGGTATGTCTGAACTCTGGGCTCGTCTGCGTTTTCTGTTCTTGGCGATTATCGTCTACCGAATAGGCGCACACATCCCGGTTCCAGGTATTAACCCTGACCGACTCGCAGACCTGTTTCGACAGAATGAGGGGACCATTCTTAGCTTGTTCAACATGTTTTCCGGCGGCGCGCTGGAACGGATGAGCATCTTTGCACTGGGGATCATGCCGTACATCTCGGCATCGATCATCATGCAGCTGATGACCGCCGTCAGCCCTCAGCTGGAGCAGTTGAAGAAGGAAGGTGAAGCTGGCCGTCGCAAGATCAGCCAGTACACCCGCTACGGCACTGTCGTCCTAGCTCTTGTTCAGGCCATCGGCATGTCCGTTGGCCTGGCGGGGCAGGGCGTTGCGTTCACTGGTGACTTTGGCTTCCATTTCGTCGCGGTATCCACTTTTGTGGCTGGTGCGATGTTCATGATGTGGCTGGGTGAGCAGATTACTGAGCGTGGTGTTGGCAACGGTATCTCGATGTTGATTTTCGCAGGTATCGTCGCCGGTCTTCCGAGAGCGATCGGGCAGTCTTTCGAGTCTGCGCGTCAGGGTGATATCAACATTTTTGCCCTGGTTGCCATCGGTTTGCTGGCAGTAGCGATTATCGGTTTTGTGGTGTTCATTGAGCGTGGCCAGCGTCGTATTGCTGTTCACTATGCCAAGCGTCAGCAGGGCCGCAAGGTGTTTGCTGCGCAGACTAGCCACTTGCCGCTGAAAGTGAATATGGCAGGCGTTATTCCTGCTATTTTCGCGAGCAGCATTTTGCTGTTCCCGGCTTCGTTGGGTGCCTGGTTCGGTCAGTCTGAAGGTATGGGCTGGTTGCAGGACATCTCGCAGTCGATCGCTCCTGGTCAGCCGTTGAATATTCTGCTGTTTAGTGCAGGGATTATTTTCTTCTGCTTCTTCTATACGGCGTTGATGTTCAATCCGAAAGACGTAGCGGAAAACCTGAAGAAGTCCGGTGCCTTTATTCCGGGCATCCGTCCAGGTGAGCAGTCTGCGCGCTACATTGATGGCGTTCTGACCCGCTTGACCATGTTCGGTGCTCTATATATGACGGCCGTCTGCCTGTTGCCCCAGTTCCTGGTGGTTGCAGCAAACGTTCCGTTCTACCTTGGCGGGACCTCGTTGCTGATCGTGGTCGTGGTTGTTATGGACTTTATGTCGCAAGTACAATCGCACCTCGTTTCGCACCAGTACGAATCCCTGATGAAGAAAGCCAACCTGAAGGGTTACGGCAGCGGCATGCTGCGCTGACCCATAAGGTTCGAGGAGTTGGTGATGAAAGTTCGTGCATCGGTGAAAAAGCTGTGCCGTAACTGCAAGATTATTCGCCGCGAAGGTGTTGTTCGAGTAATTTGCAGCGCGGAACCGCGTCACAAACAGCGCCAAGGCTGAGTGTGATTGTGCTTCAAGCCCAGCAGCTAGTGCGCTGCTGGGTTGATTATTTGTTATTACAGCGATATTATCTCGCGCCCTATTTCTTGGCTTCCGGGGCGTAGGTAGCTGTCAATTGGAGTCCCACTGAATGGCCCGTATTGCAGGCGTTAACATTCCAGATAACAAGCATACTGTTATCTCGCTGACCTACATCTATGGTGTTGGTCGCACGACTGCGCAGAAAATCTGTGCAGAGACTGGGGTCAACCCAGCCGCAAAGATCAAGGATCTGAGCGACGAGCAAATTGAACAGCTGCGTGGCGAAGTGGCGAAGTTCACCACTGAAGGTGACCTGCGTCGCGAAATCAACATGAAAATCAAACGCTTGATGGATCTGGGCTGCTACCGCGGTCTGCGCCATCGTCGTGGTCTTCCAGTGCGCGGTCAGCGTACCAAGACCAACGCGCGTACTCGCAAAGGTCCGCGTAAGCCGATCCGCAAGTAATCGCACCAGCGAATCGACAGGAATTTAGTCATGGCAAAACCTGCTGCTCGTCCTCGTAAAAAGATTAAAAAGACAGTGGTTGATGGCATCGCCCACATCCACGCGTCTTTCAACAACACCATCGTGACCATCACCGACCGTCAAGGTAACGCTCTTTCCTGGGCAACCTCCGGTGGTTCGGGTTTCCGCGGTTCCCGCAAGTCCACCCCGTTCGCTGCTCAAGTAGCTGCTGAGCGTGCTGGTCAAGCTGCGCTGGAATATGGCCTGAAAAACCTCGACGTTAACGTCAAGGGCCCAGGTCCAGGTCGTGAATCCGCAGTCCGCGCTTTGAACGGCTGTGGCTACAAGATCGCCAGCATCACCGACGTGACGCCAATCCCGCATAACGGGTGCCGTCCGCCGAAGAAGCGCCGCGTGTAATCCAGGAGATTGTAAAGAATGGCTCGTTACATTGGTCCAAAATGCAAACTGGCTCGTCGCGAAGGCACCGATCTCTTCCTGAAGAGCGGCGTGCGCGCTATCGAATCCAAGTGCAACATCGAAGCAGCACCTGGTATCCACGGCCAGCGCCGCGGTCGCCAGTCCGACTACGGCACCCAACTGCGTGAAAAGCAGAAGGTCCGTCGTATCTACGGCGTTCTCGAGCGTCAATTCAGCGGCTACTACAAAGAAGCTGCTGGCAAGAAGGGTGCAACCGGTGAAAACCTGCTGCAACTGCTCGAATGCCGTCTGGACAACGTTGTATACCGTATGGGCTTCGGTTCGACTCGTGCCGAATCCCGTCAGCTGGTATCGCACAAGTCGATCAGCGTAAACGGTCAGACCGTTAACGTTCCGTCCTACCAGGTTCGTGCTGGTGACGTGGTTGCTGTTCGCGAGAAAGCAAAAAACCAACTTCGCATTGTCCAAGCTCTCGATCTGTGTGCCCAACGTGGCCGCGTAGAATGGGTAGAAGTAGACACTGAGAAGAAGTCGGGCGTTTTCAAGAACGTTCCAGCTCGCAGTGATCTGTCCGCCGACATCAACGAAAGCCTGATTGTCGAGCTCTACTCCAAGTAAGGGCTAGAAAATAGGTGCATCCATGCAGATTTCGGTAAATGAGTTCCTGACACCCCGCCATATTGATGTGCAGGTTGTCAGTCCAACCCGCGCCAAGATCACCCTCGAGCCTCTCGAGCGTGGTTTTGGCCACACCCTGGGCAACGCGCTGCGCCGCATCCTGTTGTCCTCAATGCCCGGCTGTGCAGTAGTCGAGGCCGAGATTGACGGTGTGCTCCACGAGTACAGCGCCATCGAAGGTGTACAGGAAGACGTAATTGAAATCCTGTTGAACCTTAAAGGTCTGGCTATCAAGCTGCACGGCCGTGACGAAGTTACGCTGACCTTGTCGAAGAAGGGTTCGGGGGTGGTTACCGCTGCCGATATTCAGCTGGATCATGATGTCGAGATCGTTAACCCCGATCACGTAATCGCTAACCTGGCGTCTAACGGCGCCCTGAACATGAAGCTCGTAGTAGCTCGTGGTCGTGGTTATGAACCGGCAGACTCGCGTCAGAGCGATGAAGACGAAAGCCGCAGCATCGGTCGCTTGCAGCTTGACTCTTCGTTCAGCCCGGTTCGCCGTATCGCATACGTGGTGGAAAACGCCCGTGTCGAGCAGCGTACCAACCTGGACAAGCTGGTTATTGATCTGGAAACCAACGGTACCCTGGATCCTGAAGAGGCTATCCGTCGTGCTGCAACCATCCTGCAACAGCAGTTGGCTGCGTTCGTCGACCTCAAGGGTGACAGTGAGCCAGTGGTAATCGAGCAGGAAGACGAGATCGATCCGATCCTGCTTCGCCCGGTTGACGATCTGGAACTGACTGTACGTTCGGCTAACTGCCTTAAGGCGGAAAACATTTACTACATCGGCGACCTGATTCAGCGTACCGAAGTAGAACTGTTGAAGACTCCGAACCTTGGCAAGAAATCCTTGACTGAAATCAAGGACGTTCTGGCCTCCCGCGGTCTGTCCCTCGGCATGCGCCTCGACAACTGGCCGCCTGCAAGTCTTAAGAAGGACGACAAGGCGACTGCCTGATCGTCGTAATCACCGAACGTTGTGTTTGGTAAGGAATGAACCATGCGTCATCGTAAAAGTGGTCGTCACCTGAGCCGCACCAGCTCGCACCGCAAGGCCATGTTCCAAAACATGGCGGTGTCGCTGTTCGAGCACGAGCTGATCAAAACTACACTGCCGAAAGCTAAAGAACTGCGCCGCGTTGCTGAGCCGCTGATCACTTTGGCCAAGACAGACAGCCTGGCTAACCGCCGTCTGGCTTTCGACCGTACTCGTTCGAAAGCTATCGTTGGTAAGCTCTTCAACGACCTGGGCAAGCGTTACGCTACCCGTGAGGGTGGCTACCTGCGCATCCTCAAGTGCGGTTTCCGCGCTGGCGACAACGCGCCTATGGCGTACGTCGAGTTGGTTGATCGTGCTGTCGGCGGTGAAGCTGTATCCGCTGAGTAAGACGTCAAATACAAAGAACCGGGCCTAGTGCCCGGTTTTTTGTGTCTGCTGTATTAGAAAATTTCTATCGATAGCAATCATTTAATGCATTTGATGCTGTCATCTTGATGGTCGATACTCTTCGTCAGCCGATTAGCCGGCAGTTCCAAGACTGACAGAGGAAGATTGAGCATGAGCCAAAACAAAACGCTTACCACCGCAAGTGGCGCTCCAGTCGCCGATAACCAGAATTCCCGTTCTGCTGGCCCTCGTGGCCCGCTGCTGCTCGATGATTTTCATCTGATCGAGAAGCTTGCCCACTTCAACCGTGAAAACATTCCTGAGCGTCGCGTACACGCCAAGGGCTCGGGTGCCTACGGCACTTTCACTGTGACCCGCGACATTACCGAATACACCAGCGCCAAGCTTTTCGAGTCCGTGGGTAAGCAGACTCCTACTTTCCTGCGGTTCTCCACCGTAGGTGGCGAGCGTGGTTCGGCTGATACCGAACGCGACCCGCGCGGTTTTGCCCTGAAGTTCTATACCGAAGAAGGTAACTGGGACATCGTCGGCAACAACACGCCTGTGTTCTTCATTCGCGATCCACTGAAGTTTCCCGACTTTATCCACACCCAGAAACGTCTGCCGCAGAGCAACCTGAAGAGCGGCCAGGCCATGTGGGACTTCTGGTCACACTCTCCCGAGGCGCTGCACCAGGTTACCATCCTGTTCTCGGATCGCGGGATTCCGGACGGCTATCGTCATATGCACGGCTTCGGTAGCCACACCTACAGCTTGATCAACGCCAAGGGCGAGCGTCACTGGGTGAAATGGCACTACAAGA
Organism: Pseudomonas sp. GW821-FHT09E12; assembly: GCF_059416085.1. NCBI lineage: Bacteria > Pseudomonadati > Pseudomonadota > Gammaproteobacteria > Pseudomonadales > Pseudomonadaceae > Pseudomonas > Pseudomonas sp. GW821-FHT09E12. The sequence continues at coordinate 14,757 of NZ_JBWKOM010000009.1, forward strand.
CCCGGCAGGGCATCAAGAACCTGGCACCGGCCGAGGCTGCCCGCCTGGCGGGTACCGATCCGGATTACGCCCAACGTGACCTGTTCAACGCGATCGAACGCGGCGACTTCCCGAAATGGAGCGTATGCATTCAGATCATGACCGAGGCTGAGGCGGCCGCTCACTACGAGAACCCGTTCGACGTGACCAAGACCTGGTCGCAGAAGGAGTTCCCGCTGATCGAGGTCGGTGAGCTGGAGTTGAACCGCAACCCGCTGAACTACTTCGCAGAAGTCGAGCAGGCTGCCTTTGGTCCTAGCAACATGGTTCCAGGCGTCGGCCTGTCGCCGGACCGCATGCTGCAAGGCCGCGTATTCGCTTACGCCGACGCTCATCGCTATCGTGTCGGCACCAACCACCAGCAACTGCCGGTCAATGCCCCGCGCAGCCCGGTGAACAGCTACCAGCGCGACGGCTCTATGGCCTTTGGCAGCAATGGTGGCGCGGCGCCGAACTATGAGCCGAACAGCTACGCCGATGCGCCGAAGCAGGCTCCTCGCTACGCGGAGCCGGCGCTGGCCCTCAGCGGTGCGGCGGACCGTTACGATCACCGCGAAGACACCGACTACTACAGCCATGCGGGCGCTCTGTTCCGCCTGATGAATGATCAGCAGCAAGCCCTGTTGATCAACAACATCGCCGGCGCAATGGCGGGTGTCAGCTCGGACGTGGTCCAGCGTCAACTGCAGCATTTCTTCAAGGCTGACCCGGCTTATGGAGAAGGAATCGCAAAGGCGTTGGGCGTACAGCTTAACTAAGTCTAAACGAGAAGCAGAACCGCCCTCATTTGGGCGGTTTTTGCGTTTTTTCGGCTACTTTTCTCTGAAAATCTTCACTTTGTTAGCGTTTTTACAGTGACCTGCAAGTCAGCTTGGTTCAAAATACAGACTTTCAAGCAGGGAGATGTAGGGCGATGCAAGGTCACCCGGACGTAATCGATTACCTCAACACGTTGCTGACGGGCGAACTGGCGGCGCGTGACCAATATTTCATCCACTCGCGTATGTATGAGGACTGGGGCTTCAGCAAGCTCTACGAGCGCATCAATCACGAGATGGAAGAAGAGACTCAACATGCCGATGCATTGATGCGTCGCATCCTGATGCTCGAGGGCACGCCACGCATGCGCCCTGACGATCTGGATATCGGTACCACCGTGCCGGACATGTTCGCCGCCGACCTGCGCCTGGAGTACAAGGTCCGCGCTGCACTGTGCAAAGGCATCGAACTGTGCGAGAAGCACAAGGACTATGTCAGCCGCGACATCCTGCGTGTGCAGTTGGCCGATACCGAAGAAGACCATACCTACTGGCTGGAAAAGCAGTTGGGGCTGATCAAGTCGATCGGTCTGGAAAACTACCTGCAGTCGCAGTTCTGATGTCCTAGCCCGCGTCTGCAGGCAAATGCGGGACTGACGAGCACAAAAAAGCCCCTGCCATTTCACAATGGCCGGGGCTTTTTCATTGGGCTCAGGCCCGGTCGCGGGTCAGCAGTGGCTTGAGGTAGTAGCCGGTATGGGATTGCGGCATTTCTGCCAGCTGCTCCGGCGTACCCTCGGCAATGATCTGTCCGCCCTTGGAACCGCCTTCCGGCCCCAGGTCCACCAGCCAGTCGGCGGTCTTGATCACGTCCAGGTTGTGCTCGATCACCACCACGGTGTTGCCGTGGTCACGCAGGCGATGCAGAACGTCCAGCAACTGCTGGATATCGGCAAAGTGCAGGCCGGTGGTCGGTTCGTCGAGGATGTAGAGGGTCTTGCCGGTGTCACGCTTGGACAGCTCGCGAGACAGCTTGACCCGCTGCGCCTCACCGCCGGACAAGGTCGTCGCCGACTGCCCCAGCTTGATGTAGGAAAGCCCCACATCCATCAGCGTCTGCAGCTTGCGCGCCAGCGCCGGCACCGGGTCGAAGAACTCCCGCGCTTCCTCGATGGTCATTTCCAGGACCTCGTGGATGCTCTTGCCCTTGTACTTGATCTCAAGGGTTTCGCGATTGTAGCGCTTGCTCTTGCACACATCGCACGGCACGTAGATGTCCGGCAGGAAGTGCATTTCCACCTTGATCAGGCCGTCGCCCTGGCAGGCTTCGCAGCGTCCGCCCTTGACGTTGAAGGAGAAGCGGCCCGGACCGTAGCCGCGCGAGCGCGATTCGGGTACCCCGGCAAACAGTTCGCGGATCGGCGTGAACAGCCCGGTGTAGGTCGCCGGGTTGGAGCGCGGGGTGCGACCGATCGGGCTTTGATCGATATCCACCACCTTGTCCAGGTGCTGCAGGCCATTGATGCTGTCGTGCGCAGCGGCTTCCAGCGTGGTCGCGCCGTTCAGCGCCGTGGCGCTGAGGGGGAACAGGGTGTTGTTGATCAGGGTCGACTTGCCCGAGCCGGAGACACCGGTCACGCAGGTCAGCAGGCCGATCGGAATCTCCAGATCGACGTTGCGCAAGTTGTTGCCGCGAGCCCCTTTTAGGGACAGTGAAAGCTTTTTGTTACGCGGCGTACGCTTGGCCGGCACGGCGATTTTCACGCGCCCTGACAGGTATTTGCCGGTCAGCGAGTCGGGATGGGACATCACCTCGTCGGGAGTGCCCTCGGCGACGATCTGTCCGCCATGCACGCCAGCGCCCGGGCCGATGTCCACCACATAGTCGGCCAGGCGAATGGCGTCCTCGTCGTGTTCGACCACGATCACCGTATTGCCGATATCCCGCAGGTGTTTCAGGGTGCCCAGCAAGCGATCGTTGTCGCGCTGGTGCAGGCCGATGGAGGGTTCGTCGAGGATGTACATCACCCCCACCAGGCCGGCGCCGATCTGGCTGGCCAGACGAATACGCTGCGCTTCGCCGCCGGACAGGGTATCGGCGCTGCGATCCAGGGTCAGGTAATCCAGGCCGACATTGACCAGGAACTGCAGGCGCTCGCGGATTTCCTTGAGGATCTTGTCGGCAATCTCGCCACGGCGTCCGGTTAGCGACAGGGTGCCGAAGTAATCGGTGGCATCGCCGATCGGCAGACTGGTAACGGCCGGCAACGTCTTCTCACCGACCCACACGTGGCGGGCTTCGCGACGCAGGCGGGTGCCGCGGCAATCCGGGCACGGCTGGGTGCTGAGGAACTTGGCCAGCTCCTCACGCACGGTGGCCGACTCGGTCTCGCGGTAGCGGCGTTCCAGGTTCGGCACTATGCCTTCGAACGGGTGGGAGCGTTTGACGATATCGCCACGATCGTTGAGGTACTTGAAGTCGACGTTCTGCGTGCCGCTGCCGTTGAGAATGACCTTCTGCTGGTCGGCCGGCAGCTGGTTGAACGGTACTTCCAGGCTGAAGCCGTAATGCGATGCCAGCGAGCCAAGCATCTGGAAGTAATAGACGTTGCGCCTGTCCCAGCCGCGAATCGCCCCTTCGGCCAGGGTCAGCTCGCCATTGACCAGGCGCTTGATGTCGAAGAACTGCTTGACCCCCAGGCCATCGCAGGTCGGGCAGGCACCGGCCGGGTTGTTGAAGGAGAACAGCTTGGGTTCCAGTTCGCTGATGGCGTGGCCACAGATCGGGCAGGCGAAGCGCGCGGAAAAGATGATTTCTTCACCGGGTTCGTCGTCCATCGGCGCCACCAGGGCGATACCGTCGGCCAGCTTCAGCGCGGTCTCGAAGGACTCGGCCAGACGCTGCTGCAGGTCGGCGCGGACCTTGAAGCGGTCGACCACCACATCGATCGAGTGCTTCTTCTGTTTATCCAGCTTCGGCAGCTCATCCAGCTCGTAGAGCTTGCCGTTGACACGGGCGCGGACGAAGCCCTGGGCGCGCAGTTCCTCGAAGACCGACAGGTGCTCGCCCTTGCGCTCGCGAATCACCGGCGCCAGCAGCATCAGCTTGCTGCCTTCCGGCTGGGCCAGCACCAGGTCGACCATCTGGCTGACGGTCTGAGCTTCCAGCGGGATGTCGTGATCCGGGCAGCGTGGCGTACCCACGCGCGCATACAGCAGGCGCAGGTAGTCGTAGATCTCGGTGATGGTGCCCACGGTGGAGCGCGGGTTGTGCGAAGTGGATTTCTGCTCGATGGAAATTGCCGGCGACAAACCTTCGATGGTGTCGACGTCGGGTTTTTCCATCATCGACAGGAATTGCCGGGCATAGGCCGACAGCGACTCGACATAACGGCGCTGCCCTTCGGCGTACAGCGTATCGAACGCCAGGGACGATTTGCCGGATCCGGACAGGCCGGTGATGACGATCAGTTTGTCCCGTGGCAGGGTCAGGTCGATGTTCTTCAGGTTGTGGGTTCGGGCCCCACGAATCAGGATCTTGTCCAAAGTGGCCTCGCTCGGCGGGCGTCGAAAACGTAGGAGTATAAGGGCAAATACTGGATGGATGCACACTATCAAATGAGGTCTGTGCAGCCGTAGATGAAACCTGCGCGGCAAAGCGTCGCCATATACCCCGTCAATCGATCGGACTGGTAGAATCGCCGCCGGTTCACACGAGGTTTTTCCATGCATGATCCCCACAGCGAGCGCATGAGTGGCGCCGAGACCCGCGCGGCAAGCGGTCTGGCCCTGGTGTTCGCCTTCCGTATGCTTGGCATGTTCATGGTGTTGCCGGTCCTGGCGACCTATGGGATGGACCTGGCGGGAGCGACCCCGGCCCTGATTGGATTGGCGATCGGCGCTTACGGCCTGACCCAGGCGATTTTCCAGATCCCGTTCGGGATCATTTCCGACCGCATCGGCCGTCGTCCGGTGATTTACCTGGGGCTGATCGTCTTTGCCCTGGGCAGTTTGCTGGCGGCCAACGCCGATTCGATCTGGGGCGTGATCGCCGGGCGCATCCTGCAGGGCGCCGGGGCGATTTCCGCGGCGGTCATGGCGCTGTTGTCGGACCTGACCCGCGAGCAGCACCGGACCAAGGCCATGGCCATGATCGGCATGACCATCGGCCTGTCCTTTGCCGTGGCCATGGTGGCCGGCCCGCTGATGACCCGCGCTTTCGGCTTGCCCGGGCTGTTTTTCGCCACCGGCGGCATGGCGTTGCTGGGCATTTTCATCGTCGCCTTCATGGTGCCGCACTCGACCGGCCCGTTGCAGCACCGCGAATCCGGGGTCGCGCGCCAGGCCCTGTTGCCGACGCTCAAGCACCCGGACCTGCTGCGCCTGGATCTTGGTATCTTCGTGTTGCACGCGATGCTGATGTCGAGCTTCGTCGCCTTGCCGCTGGCCCTGGTGGAAAAAGCCGGCCTGCCCAAGGAACAGCACTGGTGGGTCTACCTCACCGCGCTGTTGATCTCCTTCTTCGCCATGATCCCGTTCATCATCTACGGCGAGAAGAAACGCAAAATGAAACGAGTTCTGCTGGGCGCGGTCAGTACGCTGCTGCTCACCGAGCTATTCTTCTGGGAGTTCGGCGACAGCCTGCAGGCGCTGGTGATCGGCACGGTGGTGTTCTTCACCGCGTTCAACCTGCTGGAAGCTTCGCTGCCGTCGCTGATCAGCAAGGTTTCACCGGCCGGCGGCAAGGGCACGGCCATGGGGGTCTACTCCACCAGCCAGTTCCTCGGTTCGGCGCTGGGCGGCATTCTCGGCGGCTGGTTGTTCCAGCATGGCGGTTTGTCGGTTGTATTCCTGGGTTGCGCAGGGTTGGCTGCACTCTGGCTGGCCTTTGCTGTTACCATGCGCGAACCACCTTACGTGACGAGCCTGCGCTTGCCGTTATCGCCCGAAGCGATCCGCGAAGCCGGTCTGGTCGAGCGCCTGAAGGCCGTTGTTGGGGTAACAGATGCAGTGATGGTGGCCGAAGAAGCCGCCATTTACATCAAATTGGACACCGAATTATTGGATCGCGCGACCCTCGAGCAGCTGGTCAACCCAGCCCGATCGGCGTGCGAAGCCTAGGAGAACGTTATGGCCCGTGGGGTTAACAAAGTCATATTGGTCGGCACTTGCGGCCAGGATCCTGAAGTTCGCTACCTGCCTAACGGTAACGCCGTGACCAACCTGAGTCTGGCCACCAGCGAACAATGGACCGACAAGCAGACCGGCCAGAAGGTCGAGAAGACCGAGTGGCACCGTGTGTCGATGTTCGGCAAGGTTGCGGAAATCGCCGGTGAGTACCTGCGCAAAGGTTCGCAGGTCTACATCGAAGGCAAGCTGCAGACCCGCGAGTGGGAAAAAGACGGCATCAAGCGTTACACCACTGAAATCATCGTCGACATGCAGGGCACCATGCAGCTGCTGGGCGGCCGTCCTCAGGGCGACCAGGGCCAGGGCATGGGCAACTCCGCGCCACGTCCGCAGCAGTCGCGTCCGCAGCCTTCGCAGGCGCCACAACGCGAATCGCGTCCAGCGCCTCAGCAGTCCTCGCCGCAGCCGGCGCAGAACTTCAATGACAGCTTCGATGACGATATTCCGTTCTAAGAGAGCCCTCTTGGCAACGGCATGAAGAAAGCCCGTAGCGCGTAAACGCTACGGGCTTTTTGCTTTCCATCTATCGCGAATTCGGTGCTGGGGACGAGGTCCCCAGCAAGGTGCTGCCTGGCAGAGTCAACGGCTGCCCGCCAGAAACTCATCGGTGGACACCAGGCTGGCGTAGGCGAACCCCAGGGACGACATGAACGCGGCATGCACCTGGGCCGCCGGCACTACCACACCATTGAATTCGAGGTCGCGGGTGGCACAGGCGTCATGGATCACCGTGACGTCGTAACCCAGGTCGGCGGCGGCGCGGGTGACGCCGTCGATGCACATGTGGCTCATGCTGCCGACCACCACCAGTTGTTCGATGCCGTGCTGGTCAAGAATGGCCTTGAGCTCGGTTTCGCGGAACGAGTTGACGAAGTGCTTGAGCACCACCGGCTCGTCGGCGCGGTTGCTGACCTTCGGATGCAGTTGCGCGCCGCTGGAGCCGGGGGTGAAGAACGGTGCGCTGTCGGAGGTGAATTCGTGGCGGATGTGCACCACCTGCTGGCCGCTGTCGCGGAAGGCCTGGATCAGCCGCGCGGCGTTGTCAGCGGCGGCTTCGACACCGACCAAGGGCCACTTGCCGTTGGGGAAGTAGTCGTTCTGGATATCGACTACGATGAGCGCTTGCTTGGCCATGGGTGTTTCCTCTGAAGTAGTGGTTGGCTGTGGAGTCCAGTATTGGCTCCGGCGGGCCGGTCGAGGATTGGCCGCACCGACAATAGAAGGGGGAAAACTGACAATGGGTATGGAAAGCGCAGTCGCCGAACTGGGCGTGCTGATCTATCCCGGCGCACAGATGGCCGCGGTGCATGGCTTGACCGACCTGTTCGAGGTCGCCAACCGCATTGCCGCCGAACAGCGCAGCACACAGTTGCCGCTGCTGCGCATCAGCCACTGGCAGGCCCAGGCCGACCAGGCGCCCGTACGGGTGTACGACAGTCACTCGGGTGCTGACGGTCCATTGCTGGCGGTGCTGATCCCACCCTCGGTGGCCGGTTTTTCCCAGGCGCAGGCACCGCAGGCGCTGATCCAATGGCTGCGCCAGCAGCATGCCAATGGCGCGACCCTGGGCGGGGTCTGTGTCGGTTCGATCCTGCTGGCCGAAAGCGGCCTGCTCGACGGCCGCAGCGCCACCACTCACTGGAGCTCGGCGAAGCAGTTCGCCGAGCGCTACCCGAACATCCGCCTGAACGCCGACAAGCCGATCGTCGACGACGGCGACCTGATCACCACCGCCGGCCTGATGGCCTGGTCCGAGCTGGGGCTGCGCATGGTCGACCGCCTGCTGGGCCCGAGCATCGCCAGCGGCACCGCGCGTTTCCTGGTGATCGAACACAGCGACAGCGCCAGCCAGTGCGGCAGTAACTTCGCGCCGATCCTAGGCCATGGCGACGCGGCGATCCTCAAGGTGCAGCACTGGCTGCAGGCCAATGGCGCGGTGGACGTTTCCCTCGCCGTCATGGCGCAGCAGGCCGGGCTGGAGGAGCGCACCTTCCTGCGGCGCTTTCGGACCGCAACCGGGCTCAAACCCACCGAATATTGCCAGCACTTGCGGGTAGGCAAGGCACGGGAAATGCTCGAGTTCACCAACGGCACCATCGACCATATCGCCTGGACGGTCGGTTACCAGGACCCGGGGGCGTTCCGCGCCACCTTCAAGAAGATCACCGGGCTTGCGCCCAGCGAGTATCGCGCGCGTTTCGGCGTGACACTGCCGGCGCGGACCGGGCAGGGCTGACCCCGCGGGTCGTGCAAAATACCGGGCGTCGCCGGCCGATCGTGCAAAATAAAACAGGCGCAATGCCAGCAGCGATGGCCTGGAGCGCTTATTCCATGGGGGCATTCGACTTCCCCCTGGCCTTGGCGTGATCCCTGCACCCTGGTTTGTACATTCATCACGCCGATGACGAAGGGGGACGCATGACCCCGACGCAATGCAAGAAGCTGGTGGTCGCCCACTCGGTCCATCCGGGGGCCTCGCAGCATGTCGTGGAGACCAATCGCGCGCTGGCCCGCTGGCTGGCGCAGATCCTCGGGTTGCAGTTCGCCGGTGACTACGACCCGCTCGTGCATGGGCAGAGCGAGCTGTACCTGTTGCCGACGCAGACCATCGTCGGCCCCGCCGCGGCCCGGCAATTGCGGCTCAAGGGGCCGGACGACCTGTGGGGCGGGTATGTCGAGCATGACTTTATCTGCACCAAGGCCATTACCCATGGTCTGTTGAACAGGAACGCCGTGGCCCCGCCGGGCTGGGCGCCGCTGTTCTCCCTGCGGGTGCGCAATGTGGTGCTGGACGGCCTGAGCGTGTTTTCCCTGAATGACGCCCGGCCAGCGGCCAGTCATTTGCTTTACAGCGGGCCGATCCGCATGAAACCGATCCATGCCTGCGCCGGTCGCGGCCAGCAGGTGATCGAGAGCCTGGAGCGCTTCGACGAGATGCTGGCGCAACCGGACGTCGCCCGGCAGTTCAATCAAGGCGTGGTCCTGGAGCAGGATCTGCAACAGGTGGCCACCTACAGCGTCGGCCAGTCCTTTATCGCCGGCCACGTCCTCAGTTACTGCGGCCAGCAGTACCTGACCGAAGACTCCGACAGCGAGCAGGTCTACGGCGGTTCCGAGCTGTTGGTGGTGCAGGGTGGCTACCCTGAGTTGCTGGCGCTGCAACTGCCGCAGCAAGTGCGCCTGGCGGTGCAGCAGGCGCGGGTTTTCGACGCCGCCGCCGATGAGGCCTATCCCCGATTCTTCGCCTCCCGGCGCAACTACGACATCGCCCAGGGCCTGGACGCCGAAGGCCGGCAGCGCAGCGGCGTACTCGAGCAATCGTGGCGCATGGGCGGTGCCAGCAGCGCCGAAGTGGCGGCTTTGCAGGCCTTTATCGAGCATCCGGACATGCGCGCGATTCGTGTGTCCGCGGTGGAAACCTATGTCGACCGGCCCTTGCCGGCCGATGCCATCGAGGTCTATCGCGGGCCCGCGGAACACAGTGACTTTCTTCTCAAATATGTAACGGTCCAATCCTATGACGGCTAGAAGCGAAAGCATTCAAATCGACATCGATGACGAGCAGATGCGCGGGACTTTCCTCAGCCCCAAGTCGAAAGTCCCCGGCGTACTGTTTGTCCACGGCTGGGGCGGTAGCCAGGAGCGCGACCTGGAGCGCGCCCGCGGCATCGCCGGGCTGGGTTGCGTGTGCCTGACCTTCGACCTGCGGGGCCACGCCGGCAGCGGCATCCCGCTGAACCGGGTGACCCGCGAAGACAACCTGCGCGACCTGTTGGCGGCCTATGACCGCCTGCTGGCCCATCCGGCCCTCGATACCTCGGCGATCGCCGTGGTGGGCACCAGTTATGGCGGCTACCTGGCGAGTATCCTGACCTCGCTGCGACCGGTGCGCTGGCTGGCATTGCGGGTGCCGGCGCTGTACCGCGACGAAGCCTGGAACAGCCCCAAGCGCGACCTGGACAAGGTCGACCTGCTGGATTACCGCAGCAGCCTGGTGCGTGCCGACAGCAACCGGGCGCTGCATGCCTGTTCGACGTTCACCGGGGATGTGCTGCTGGTGGAATCGGAAAACGACGAGTATGTGCCCCACGCCACGTTCATGAGCTACCGCGCGGCCTGCCAGCAGACCCATTCCATGACCCACCGGATCATCGACGGCGCTGACCATGCCCTGAGCGATCCCGTGTCGCAGCAGGCCTACACCTCGATCCTGGTGGACTGGATCACGGAAATGGTGGTGGGAGAACGCTTGAGCATCATTCAGTCGCGATAGTCGCAAGCGCTGGTTGAATGAGGCGCGCAAGCTCGCTCCTGGAGAGGAGCGCGCGCGTTTGTCGCGATAGCGTCAGCCGCCTTTGCGCGGCTTTTTCTCCACGCGCAACGCCTTGGCCTTGGCCTCCACCACCAGGTACATCAGCAGCGCGATCAGCAGCGGCAGGATGAAGTAGATCGCCCGGTAGGCGATCAATCCGGCCAGCAGGCTGCCGCGGGACACCTCATGTTGCAGCAGGGCGATAAACACCGCCTCCAACACCCCGAGCCCCGCTGGAATATGGGTGATGACCCCGGCGATGCTGCTGATCAGCAGCACCCCGAGCACCACCGGGTAATCGAGCTTGCTGGGCAGCAGGGTAAAGATCACCGCTGCCATCAGCGACCAGTTGAGTGCGCCCAGGGCCAGTTGCAGCAAGGCCATGTGCAAGGAGGGCAAGTTGATCTCGACCCCGTGTATCGACCACTCGCGCCGTCGGGAAAACCGACAGGCCGCCAGGTAACCCACGCCCAGCACCAGCAGCAGGACGCCCACCCCCTGCAACGCGCCGTTGCTGAGTTGCCAGCCGGGCGGCAACTTCATCAGGCCACTGGCGAATACCGCGCCGGCCAGGGCCATGTAGCCGAACCAGTTGGTGGCCAGGCTCAGGCCGAGGATCTTGGCGATATTGCCGGTGCTCACCCCGAGCCTGGAATACAGCCGGTAGCGCATGGCGATCCCGCCGACCCAGGCGCTGAGGTTGAGGTTGAAGGCGTAGCTGATGACCCCCACCGGCAGGATCTGCCGCCAGCCGAGGTTCTGCCGGATGTAGGTGCGACCGATCAGGTCGAAGCAGGCATAGACCAGGAAGCTGGCCAGGGTCAGGCCCGCGGCGATGACCAGGGTGCGCACCTTGAAGTCGGCCAGGGTGCCGAGCACTTCGCTCCAGTCGATGCGCCGGGCCAGCAGGGTGAACAGCACGATCAACAGCAGGAAGAAGGCGATGGTCAGCGGTTTCTTCAGGCGTTGCCAGCGCGACCGGGAGTGCGACGCGGCGGGCGTCGAGCCATGGGCGTCAGTGCGGCTCATGGGGCGACTCCCGCGGGGTGGCGGCCTGGCCGAAGGGTTTCAATTGTGGCTTGTGGGCGGGCAGCCAGCCGGCCCAGGCCGGGAAGTGACGCAGGATGTGAAACACCAGGAAACCCACGGTCAGGCGCCACAAGCGGCCACGCCCGGAGCCCTTGGCCGGCATGGCCTGGCAGTGGTCGCGACTGAGCCGGTCGAGGCGCTCGAACAGGTCGCGATTGAATGCGCGGTCGCGGATCAGCACATTGGCCTCCAGGTTCAGCGACAGGCTCAGCGGGTCGAGATTGCTCGAGCCCACGGTGCTCCAGTCGTCGTCCACCAGCGCCACCTTGCCGTGCAGTGGCCGTTCGCAATATTCGTAGATGGTCACGCCGTCCTTGAGCAGGTAGTCATAGAGCATGCGTGCCGCCAGCCTGGCCACCAGCATGTCCGGCTCGCCCTGCAGGATCAGCCTCACCTCGACGCCACGGCGCGCGGCGTTGCGGATCTCGCGCAGCAGCCGATAGCCGGGGAAGAAGTAGGCATTGGCGATCACCACCCGCTGGCGGGCCCCGCGCAGCACCAGGCGGTAGACCTCTTCGATATCGCTGCGGTGCTGGCGGTTGTCGCGATAGACCAGGCGCACCTGGCCGTCATGGTCGGTCAGGGCCAGCTCCGCGCGGCGTTGCCGGCGGCGTTGCCACCAGTAGCGGGCGCGGGCCGGGCGGTCGCCTTGCAGCAGGGCGAAATGGTGGATATCCACCACCGCCGGCCCCTGGATCTCTACCGAGTAATCCTGCTTGGCCTGGGGGCCGAAATCGGCCAGGTGATCGGCGGAGAAATTAATCCCGCCGACAAAGGCAATGGCGCCGTCGACCACCACGATCTTGCGATGCAGGCGGCGGAACCAGTTGGTGCGCACCCCGAAAATCGGCTGTGCCGGGTCGAATATCTGCAAGCGCACCCCGGCGTTGCTCATGGCGGCAAGGAACTCGGTGCTCAATTCGCCGCAACCGAAGCCGTCCAGGCTGACGATGACCCGCACGCCACGCTGTGCGGCCTCGATCAGGATACGGTGCAGTTCGTGGCCGACCTTGTCCTCGAAGAGGATGAAGGTCTCCAGCAGGATCTCGTTCTGCGCCTGGCGCAGCACTTCGAACACCCGGGGAAAATACGCCTCGCCATTCTCCAGCAGCACCACCCGGTTGTTGCTGTGCCAACCGTATTCGAGGTCCATCCGTAGCGGCTCGTGGGCCAGCCCCGCGTCAGGCGGGTGGTCCACCGTGGTTTTTTCCAGGGGCATGTCGTTCATAACTCGACCTCGACCGACAGCGGTGCGTGATCGGAGAGATGGGACCAAGGATGGGTGTCCAGTACCTGGGGCCGGTGGATTTTCAGGTGACGCACGTAGATCCGGTCCAGCCGCAGCAGCGGCAGGCGCGCGGGGAAGCTGCGCGCCGGTTTGCCGTGCTGGCTGACAAAGGCCTCTTGCAAGCCACTGGGGGCGAGCTGTGCATCGGCGCGCAGCCGCCAGTCGTTGAAGTCTCCGGCGACGATCAAGGGCGCGTCGGCGGGGAGCTCGGCGATCAGTTGCAGCAGCAGATCCAGCTGTTGCTGGCGATGGCTTTCGCGCAACCCCAGGTGCACGCAAATGGCGTGCACTTCCAGGGCATCGCCGGGCAGGCGCAGCACGCAATGCAACAGGCCGCGGCTCTCGTGCCCGGACAGGGAGATGTCGAGGTTGTCGTAGCGAATGATCTGGAATTTCGAGAGCAGCGCATTGCCGTGGTCGCCGGCCGGGTACACCGCATTGCGTCCATAGGCGAACTGCGGCCAGATGCTGTCGGCGAGGAATTCGTATTGCGGCATGCTCGGCCAATTGTTGTAGCGCTGCGGGTGTTGGTCGTGGGCGCCGTGCACCTCCTGCAGGAACACCACGTCGGCGGCCACGCTGCGCACCGCCTCGCGCAGCTCGGGCAGGATGAAGCGCCGGTTCAGGGCGGTGAAACCCTTGTGGGTATTCACCGTCAGCACCGTGAAGCGGCGCGCGGCGGCGAGCCCGATCGCGGGCGGTATCGGGTTGTTGGCCGACTCGTCATGGCTCATGGCAGCACCCCGGGCGCGGCAGGCTCGCCGGGCGCTGTCGCCAGTGCCACGCCGTGCTGGCGCAGCAGATGGGTGAATTCGGGCACGGCAAAGCTTGCGTGGCGAATTTCCACGGCATGGCGCATGGCTTTTTTGCCGTAGGCCTTGGTGCTGGCGTGGCCGTTGAGGCGTGGTTCGTGCTGGCGGGCGAGGGTGGCGGCCTGTTCGGTATCGGCGGGCAGTTGCTGAAGAAAGGCGCCGAACAGCTCGGCGCCGAACAGCTCGGCGTCGAACTGAAAACTTGGCGGAAACTGCCACAGGATCGGCCCGAGCTTGTTCTTGAGCTCCAGCACGCCCGAGGCGAAGAAGTGGGCGATCGGCTTGTGCACATCCCGCAGCCGCAGGATATGGGTGATGTAGCGCGGCGCCTTGACGCTGAACACGAAGTCCTTGGGCGTATCGGCATACCAGTCGGCATAACGCTCGGGGGGCTGCAGCGCGTAGAACGAACCGTTGATTTCGATGCTGTTGACTGCGCGCGAAGCGAATTGCAGCTCGCGCTTGTGCGTCAGCCCCTCGGGGTAGAAATCTCCACGCCAGGGCTTGTAGCGCCAGCCGGAAATACCGATATGAATCGCCGCCATGTCCGCTCCCGTCTTGGGGCCTTCGAACCACCTCTGTCTTTTGATGACTGCCCGGCTGACGGGAAAGTTTCGACCTTCCTACGGACGGTGTTTTCGATCCTCTAGGAGCCGACCCTGTAGAAGCGCAGCTTGCGCGCGAAGAACGACAACGCGGTGGAGCAGGCATTGCGCGGCGTGGCGTTCGCGGGCAAGCCTCGCTCCTACAGGGGAGCCAATCGTTTAACTGATCGGCATTAGCCGGTCAGGGCTGTGGGCTCAGTGCCCGACCACCACCCGGCTCGACCCCTCGGCCGGCTCGGCGTATACCGGGCCGAGGCGATCCAGGCGGCCGCTCCAGGCGGTCAGGGCCAGGGCGGCCAGTACCACCAGGCCACCGATCCAGGCGGTGTGGATCAGCCCCAGGTGGGCGACGATCAGGCCGCCGCCCCAGGCGCCGCCGGCGATGCCGAGGTTGAAGGCGGCGATGTTCAGGCCCGAGGCCACGTCTACCGCTTGCGGGGTGTGGTGTTCGGCCTGGCGCACCACGTAGACCTGCAGGCCCGGTACGTTGCCGAAGGCCACGGCGCCCCACACCAGTACGGTGGCCAGCGCCAGCCACGGGTTGCCGGCGGTGAAGGTGAGCAGGAACAGCACGCCGGCCAGCAGGGCGAAGATGATCTTCAAGGCGCTGATCGGGCCGCGCTTGTCCGCCAGCTTGCCGCCCCAGATGTTGCCTACGGCGACCGAGAGGCCATAGACCAGCAGCACCAGGCTGACGGTGCTGGCGCTGAAGCCGGAAATGTCCTGGAGAATCGGCGCGAGGAAGGTGAAGGCGATGAACGAGCCGCCGTAGCCCACCGCGGTCATGGCGTATACCAGCAGCAGGCGCGGTTGTTTCAGCACTTGCAGTTGTTGCAGCAAGGACGCCGGTTTGCTGTGGGCGATGTTTTTCGGCACGTAGATCAGGCTGCCGATAAAGGCGATCACACCCAGGGCGGATACCGCGAGGAAGGTTTCGCGCCAGCCGAAATGCTGGCCGATAAAGGTCCCCAGCGGCACGCCGGTGACCAGGGCCACCGTCAGGCCGGTGAACATGATGGCAATCGCGCTGGCGGCTTTTTCCTTGGGCACCAGGCTGGTGGCGATGGTCGAGCCGATGGAGAAGAACACGCCATGGGCCAGGCCGGTGACGATTCGCGCCAGGACCAGGGATTCATAGCTGGGCGCTTGCCAGGCCAGCAGGTTGCCGAGGGTGAACAGCACCATCAGCGACAGCAGCAACAGCTTGCGCGGGACCTTGCCGGTCAGCGCGGTGAGCACCGGCGCGCCGACGGCGACACCCAGGGCGTACAGGCTGACCAGCAGCCCGGCGGACGGCAGGCTGACGCCAAGGTCGGCGCCGATGGTGGGTAACAGGCCAACGATGACGAACTCAGTCGTCCCGATGGCGAAGGCGCTGAGGGTCAGCGCGAGCAAGGCAATGGGCATGGCTGCAACTCCGGTGGATTTGACAATGGAGCGCAGTGTCCGGATTTGAATCGTGCGGAAAAATAGCGGTTCCGGTATTTGATATTTGACCTGAAGGCAAATATCGAGCTGAGCGCGATCACTGCGCTTCTGTAGGAGCGAAGCTTGCTCGCGATAAGGCCGACGCGATGCACCAGGCCGCCCACGGCCCGATATCAGTGGCGAATCAACCGGGTCCGCAGCTCAAGGCTGGCCTGCGGCTCAAGGTCCAGCCAGACATGCGGTTTGCCGGCGATCTCGGCGGCCGCGGGCAGGCCGTCGCGGTACACCAGCCGGTTGCCGGTCAGGGCCGGAACCTTCGGCCCGGGCAGCAAGGTGCCGGCGAGGTTCAGCGGGTCGACGCCACACACCGCGATCAGGCTGCCATCCAGCGGGCGGCGGCGCACTTCGCGCAACAGGGCGATGGCCTCGGGCAGGGCGAACTGCTCGCCGGCCAGGCCGCTGACAAAACGCCCGCCGCGAATTTCGCCGCGGGCCTCCAGCCGATGGAAGGTGCGCAACAGTTCGCGCCAGCTCGGCAGCCAGTCGGCCTCGCGTTCCAGCAGGCGCCAGAACACCACGCCATAACGCCGCAACAGGGTCATGGCGATGTGTTCCAGGGTGGCCGGTGGGGTTGCTTGCCCATGACCGCCGACGCCCTCCGGTACTGGCGACGGACGCCGTAGCAGGGCCCAGCGCCCCGCATCGTCCATGCCGCCGACCACGGCCCCGCGCCCGCGTCGGCCGCTGCGGGCCAGACGCTTGCTGGCCGGGGTGATCAAGGCGCGCAGGCCGGCAAAACTGTCGGCATTCACCAGCCCTGCGGCCACCAGTTCCTGCAGGGCGATCTCCAGCTCGGTGCGCAGGACATGGGCTTCATGTTGCAGTTCATCGAAGAACAAGGCGCCGTGCTGGCTCAGGGCCTCATGGACCTTCTGCGCCTTGGGCGACAGCGCGCTGCTGTCGGGCTGTGCGCCCAGCCCGCTCCACAGCGCGACCTGGCTGCGCGGCAGCAACACGATCGGCGTGTTGCGCAGGGTCGCGCCGGCGGCATTGTGCGGGGCGCTGAGCCGGCTCCAGACCACCTTGCCGTTGCGGCACAGCTCATCCAGCCAGGTGGCGGAGTAATCCTTGATCCGCGCCGGCAGCAGGTCGCTGTCCCAGGCGCCGGCCGCGGCGGCATAGCCTTCGAACTGGGCGACCGTCTGCGCCAGCATGGCACTGCCCTGGCCCTGGGTGGCGCTGGACAGGTGCTGCCAGTCGAACAGAAAACGCATCAGGTCCTGCAGCGACACCGGTTCGATTTCCCGACGCAGGCGTTTGACGGTGTAGCGATGAATCCGCGCCAGCAGATGCCGTTCGCACCATTCCTCCCGGGCCTCGCCGGGGCTGAAGCGGCCGCGCAGCACATAACCTTCGCCTTCCAACTGCGCCAGGACCTGGGTGACCTCGCTGGCGCTCAGGCCCAGGGGCATGGCGATGCTCTCCAGCGGCAACGGGCCGAAGCCACTGAGCCGGGCTCGAATCACTTCGACCACCGCTTCATCGCGCTGCCATCGCTCATCGAAGCCGGGCGGCGCCTCGAGGAGCGGTTGCAGCAGCGCCTGTGGATAAATCGCCCGCAGGCAGCCCAGGCGCTCGATGGCCAGCCACAGGGCTTGTCCGCCGCCGATCTGCAAGCGGCTGGCGCGCCCGCTGTCCGCCAGGGTTTGCAGCCAGTCGGTCCACCGCGGGTTGGCCTGGACTTCGTCCTCGCCGATACAGGCCAGGCTCATCAGCGCTTCATGCATTTCGTCCGGGTTGCCAGGGGCGGGCCAGGCTTCCTCGCGCACCGACTGGATGGCCTCGGCGTCCAGGGCGCCGAGGTCGTCGCTGGACTCGGGGTCGCTCCAGCGGCGGCTGAGCACGGCCTGGGTGCGGCGCTCTTCCAGCGGTGCGTCGTCGAGGAAGGTGTAGGGCCGGGCGCTGAGGATTTCCGCGGCCAGGGGCGAGGGCGCCGGCAGGTCGCGGCTGATCAGGCGCAGCTCGCCGCGCTCCATGCGCCGCAACAGCGTCAGCCAGCCCTCGCTGTCCATGGCTTCGTGCAGGCAGTCGTCGAGGGTCTGTTCCACCAGTGGGTGATCGGGAATCTGCCGTTCGCCGGCGAGGTTCTCCAGGCAGGCGATCTGGTCGGGAAACACGCTGGCGATCAGGTCTTCGCTTTTCATCCGCTGGATCTGCGGCGCTACCTTGCGCCCGCCGACAAAGCGCGGCAGCGCCAGGGCCACCCCGGCATTCCAGCGCCAGCGCACGCCGAACAGCGGCGCCTCCAGCACGGCCTGGACCAGGATGTGTTCGGCGCTGTTGCTGTGCAGGTAACGCCAGACGTCGTCGAGCTCGAAACTGTGGCCGGTGGACAGCGACAGCACGATGGCGTCTTCGCTGGCGGCGGCCTGCAATTCGAAGTTGAAGGTGCGGCAGAAGCGCTTGCGCAGCGCCAGGCCCCAGGCGCGGTTGATCCGGCTGCCGAACGGCGTGTGGATGATCAGTTGGGTGCCGCCGGACTCATCGAAAAAACGCTCCATGATCAGCGTGTCCTGGGACGGCAGCGCGCCCAGGCTCTGGCGTGCGCGGGCCAGGTAGTCGACCAGTTGTTCGGCGCTGGCGGCGTCCAGGCCCAGGCTGTCGCCCAGCCAGTCGAGGGCGGGCTGTAGTTGGCCGGGGGTGGCGCCGAGCAACACGTCGAGCCGGGCCAGCAGGCGCGCCACGGCAAACGACAGTTCGGCGCTGCGCCCGGGGGCCTCGCCAAGCCAGAACGGAATGGTCGGCGGCTGGCCGTGGGCGTCCTCGACCCGCACCCGGCCGGTTTCCACCCGCAGGATGCGGTACGAGGTATTGCCCAGCTGGAACACATCGCCGGCGATGCTTTCCACCGCGAAGTCTTCGTTGACGCTGCCGATATTCAGCGCCTGGGGCTCCAGCAGCACGGCGTAGTCGGCGTTGTCGGGGATGGTGCCGCCACTGGTCACTGCCGTCAGCTGGCTGCCCCGCCGACCGCGCAGGCTACGGTTGACGGCGTCGCGATGCAGGTAGGCGCTGCGCATGCCCTGACGCCCGTTGTAACCCTCGGCGAGCATGCGTAGCAGCGCCTGGAAATGCGCTTCGTCGAGCTCGCTATAAGGCGAGGCACGACGGATCATTTCCAGCAGCGGCTGCTCCTGCCATTCCTGGTTGCTGACTTCGGCGACGATCTGCTGCGCCAGCACATCCAGCGGCGCCCTGGGGATCAGCAGGGTGTCGAGTTCGCCGCGATGCACGCAGTCGAGCAGGGCGGCGCATTCGATCAGGTCGTCGCGGGTCAGGGCGAACAGGCGGCCCTTGGGCGTGCCGCCGACCTGGTGCCCGGAGCGCCCAACCCTTTGCAGAAAGGCCGAGATCGAACGCGGCGAGCCGATCTGGCACACCAGGTCGACATCGCCGATATCGATGCCCAGCTCCAGCGAGGCGGTGGCGATCAGTACTTGCAGGTCGCCGCGCTTGAGACGCTGTTCGGCGTCCAGGCGAAACTCCTTGGCCAGGCTGCCATGGTGGGCGGCCACCGCGTCCTTGCCCAGGCGTTCGCTGAGGTGGCGGCTCAGGCGTTCGGCCAGGCGCCGGGTGTTGACGAACACCAGGGTGGTACGGTGCTCCCGCGCCAGTTCGGCGATACGTTCGTAGACCCGTTCCCAGACGTCGTTGGCCATGACCGCCGACAGCGGCACGGGCGGCACTTCGATAGCCAGGTCCCGGGGGCGGGCGTGGCCGATGTCGACGATCTCGCAGGGGCGTTCATGGCCGACCAGGAAACGCGACACCGCTTCGATGGGCTTCTGCGTGGCCGACAGGCCGATGCGCGTCAGCGGCTCGGCGCATAGCGCTTGCAGGCGCTCCAGGCTCAACGCCAGATGGCTGCCGCGTTTGCTGGTGGCGATGGCGTGGATCTCGTCGACTATCACCGTGCGCGTGCTGGCGAGCATTTGCCGGCCGGAGGCCGAGCCCAGCAGCACATACAGCGATTCGGGGGTAGTCACCAGGATATGCGGCGCGCTCTTGCGCATGGCGCTGCGGTCTTTCTGCGGGGTGTCGCCGGTGCGCACCGCGGTGCTGATGCGCAATTGCGGCAGGCCCATGTGTTCGAGTTGCGCGGTGATCCCGGCCAGCGGGTCCTGCAGGTTGATCTGGATATCGTTGCTCAAAGCCTTGAGTGGCGAGACGTAGACCACCAGGGTCTGTTCCGGCAGCGTGCCGCCGTTTTCCAGGCCGCGATGAACCAGCTCGTCGATCACCGCGAGGAAGGCGGTCAGGGTCTTGCCCGAGCCGGTGGGCGCGGCGATCAGCGTCGAGCGGCGCTGGCGGATCAGCGGCCAGGCCAGGGCCTGGGCGGCGGTCGCCGCCGGGAAGCAGCTGTCGAACCAGGCGCTGACCGCGGGATGAAAACCCGGCAGGGCGTTGGCGGGGATCTGGGGAAGGTTCATGCACAACGTTATGCGACCGCCGGAGTGAAGTTGCAAGCCTGCCTTGTCGCCGCTGGCGGCAGCAGCCCTGAAGGGCTGTGTGCTTTGTTGCTCTACACTTTCTCAGTGACGGTTGCGCCGGAAACCCGCAAAATGCAACGATTCTGAGCAATATTCATGGCCAAACCCGCGGGTCTGGCCGATTCAAACCATCGTTCCGAACAGATTGGGCCTGCTGACTCTATGCGAATGCGCCTTATGTTACTGGGCGGCGGAAATGCCCTTGGGCAGGCGCTGATTCGCCTCGGTGCGGAGGAAGACATCGGTTTCCTCGCCCCCCGTCCGCCGCAAGACGGCTGGGATGCCGCGAGCCTGACGCAACTGCTCGACGACACCCGCCCGGATGCCTTGATCAACCTTGCGTACTACTTCGACTGGTTCCAGGCGGAGAGTGTCCCCGAGGCACGCCTGGCTGGCCAGGAACGGGCAGTCGAGCGGCTTTCCGAGCTGTGCCAGCATCACAACATCATTCTTCTGCAGCCTTCCAGCTACCGGGTGTTCGACGGTTCGCGGGCCACCGCCTACAGCGAAAAGGACGAACCGGTACCGCTGGGTCTGCGTGGCCAGGCCTTGTGGCGGATCGAGCAGAATGTGCGCGCCACCTGCCCGCAGCATGTGCTGCTGCGTTTCGGCTGGCTGCTGGACGATAGCGCCGAAGGCACCCTGGGGCGTTTCCTGGCCCGTGCCGAGCAACCCGAAGAGCTGCTGCTGGCCGACGACCGTCGGGGCAACCCGACGCCAGTGGACGATGCCGCCCGGGTGATCATCTCCGTGCTCAAGCAACTCGATTGCGCCGCGCCGCTGTGGGGCACTTACCACTACGCTGGCCATGAGGCGACCACGCCGCTGGCGCTGGGCCAGGCGATCCTCACCGAGGCCCGCAGCCTGCATCCGCTGGCCATCGAAGCGCCGACCGCCCAGGCCCACGCCGCCCGGCCGGACGCTGCCGAAGAACCGCAGCACGCGGTGCTGGCCTGCAAAAAAATTCTGCACACCTTCGGGATCAAGCCTCGCGCCTGGCGCGCGGCACTCCCGGCTCTACTGGATAGGTTTTATCGTCATGGCTGATGGCCCAATCTTGATCACCGGCGGTGCCGGCTTCATCGGTTCGCACCTGACCGACGCTTTGCTCGCCAAGGGCTACTCGGTGCGGATCCTCGACGATCTGTCCACGGGTAAACCCGGCAACCTGCCGCTGGATAACCCGCGGGTCGAGCTGATCGAAGGCGACGTCGCCGACGCGGCCCTGGTGGCGCGGGCCATGAGCGGCTGCCGGGCGGTGGCGCACCTGGCGGCGGTCGCTTCGGTGCAGGCTTCAGTGGATGACCCGGTGCGTACCCACCAGAGCAACTTCATCGGCACCCTCAACGTCTGCGAAGCCATGCGCCAGGCCGGCGTCAAGCGCGTGCTGTTTGCTTCCAGCGCGGCGGTTTATGGCAACAATGGCGAGGGCGAATCGATCGACGAAGACACGCCCAAGGCACCACTGACGCCCTATGCGTCGGACAAGCTGGCCAGCGAGTACTACTTCGATTTCTATCGCCGCCAGCACGGGCTGGAGCCGGCGATCTTCCGCTTCTTCAACATCTTCGGGCCGCGCCAGGATCCATCCTCGCCGTACTCCGGGGTCATCAGCATCTTTTGCGAGCGCGCGCAGAAAGGCCTGCCGATCACCGTATTTGGCGATGGCGAGCAAACCCGTGACTTCATGTATGTCGAAGACCTGGTGGACGTGCTGGTGCAGTCCCTGGAAACACCGCAACTGGAAGTCGGCGCGGTCAATGTCGGCCTGAACCAGGCCACTACCCTCAAGCAGTTGCTCGAGGTCCTGGGCGAGGTGTTGGGGCAGTTGCCATCGATCAGCTACGGCCCGGCGCGCTCCGGGGACATTCGCCATTCGCGGGCGAACAACCAGCGCCTGTTGCAGCGCTTCAAGCTCCCCGAACCGACGCCGATGAGCGTCGGGTTGGCACGTTTGCTGGGCCGCTGAGCTTTCCCCCAGCCATGAAAAAAGGCGCCCTTGCAGGCGCCTTTTTTTGTCTGGCCCGATTTAGAACTTGTAGCCCAGGCCGACCATGTAGACCCATGGATCGACGTCCACGTCGACCTTGGCCCGGGTGCCGCCGGCGACCGCGTTGTTGTTCACGTAGGCGGTGGTGTCGATGTCGACGTAGCGCACCTGGGCGTTGATCATCACGTTGTCGGTCAGCATGTAGTCGGCACCGACCTGCCAGGCCAGGCCCCAGGAGTTCTTCGCCCGGAAATTGTCGAAACCGGCGGCGCTGGCGCGGCTGCCGACGTGCTCGTCATAGATCCAGGTGTAGTTGATGCCGGCACCGACGTAAGGCTGGAAGGCGGCCTTGTGGTCCAGCGGGTAGTACACGACGCTCAGGGTCGGCGGCAGGTGCTTGAGAGTACCGAGCTTGCCGTTGGCGGCGTCCAGCGAGGTGCCCTTGAGCTTGACGTCATGCTCGAACGGGGTGGCCGCGAGCAGTTCGATACCGACGTTGTTGGTCAGCATGTAGGCGAAGTTCAGGCCCAGCTGGGTGTCGCTGCTCATGGTCGCCTTGCCGCCGAGGTTGGCACCGGCCAATGGACCGCGGTCGACCTTGACGTCACCGCTGTCGGCTTTCGGATTGACGGTGATGGCACCGGCGCGAACGATGATGTCGCCGGCTTCGTGGGCGTGGGCGATCGGGGCGGCGAGCGCGAGCGCGAACAGGGAGGCGCTGAGCAGGGACTTGTGCATGGGAGCTCCAAAGGACGATTCGAGTTGGCTAGGTCCAATGGTAAGGATCGTCAAGGAACAGGCTTTGACTCAGCTCAATGAAAACCGGATCAGCGTGGAGGCAGTGGAACTGCGGGTGTTGTGTACGCTGTGCAACTGATCGCGGGCAAACGTGCGGCTAAAGGGAACTGTGCTGTTTTGTGGGCGCAGGCTTGCTTGCGATGAGGTCATGAATGGCACTGCGAAAAACGCGGTTTCACTCCTGCAATTCGTACATGTAAATTTTCTCTGCCTCCATCTGGTAACCCGCGTCGGCGACGTCGCTGGTGGACGCCTTGACCTGCATCGGCCCCTCGATCCAGTACGGCTGATACAGCTCGTCGAGCTTCACGCCGACGGCGCTTTTCACATGCACGATCTGGTTCGACGGCGGTGGCGGCACGTGGATGCAGGCGCCGAAATACGGCACCAGCAGAAACTCCGTGGTGCGGCCTTCCTCGCTGACTTCCAGCGGCACGATGTAGCCGGGCAGGCGCACCGACAGGCCGTCCAGGCTCTGCACCACCGGAGCGTTGGGCATGTCCTGCTTGGCTGCCGGGGCGGACTCGGCGGCCAGGGCGTCGCTCATCTGCGACAGGTCGTGCAGCGGCTGCATGTTCGGCACCTCCGCCGGCGCGTCCAGCGGGATCATTTCCGACCAGGCCAGGTCACGGGGTTCGGCGGCCCATAGCGGCAGGGCGACCAGCATCAACAGCGCAAGCAGGGCACGGGGCATGCCGGAGCTCCTCATAACCAGAAGTTCCTCATAAACGGATGGACAGGCCATCGGCCAGCGATTGTCGGTAGGCGCGCCAGGCCGGCACGCTGCCCATCAGCAGGGCGGCGATCAGGATACCGCCGAGCAGCGTCCACTCATACTCGCTTGGCCAGGACAGCGGCAGGTACAGGCCGTAGCTCGACTGCACATAACCCTGGGCCAGGGCGATGCCCAGGTACAGCAGGCCCAGCCCGGCGAGCACACCGGACAGCGCCAGGGCGAAGGCTTCCAGCACCAGCAAGGTCGCAATATGCCAAGGCCGGGCGCCGACCGAACGCAGGATCGCCATCTCCCGGCGGCGCTCGTTGAGGCTGGTGAGGATCGCCGTGAGCATGCCGATCAGGCCGGTCAGCACCACGAACAGCGACACCACGAACAAGGCCTTTTCCGCGGTGCCCATCAGGCTCCACAGCTCCTGCAGGGCGACCCCGGGCAAGATCGCCAGCATCGGTTCGCCGCGGTATTCATTGATCTCGCGCTGCACCGCGAAGGTGGCGATCTTGCTGTTCAGGCCGAGCATGAAGGCAGTGATCGCTTGCGGCATCAGGTCCATGTTGCGCGCCTGGTCGGCGCTGATGCGGCCGCTGCCCTGGGCCGGCACGCCGTTGTGCCAGTCGATATGGATCGCCTCCATGCCACCGAGGCTGATGTGCAGCGTGCGGTCCACCGGGGTGCCGGTGCGCTTGAGGATGCCGACCACGGTGAAGGGTTTGTCGTCATGCTTGACCAGGCTGATGGCCGCCACGCCGTGGGCCAGCACCAGCTTGTCGCCGAGCTTGTAATGCAGGGCCTCGGCGACTTCGGCGCCCAGCACCACTTCGAACGGATCGCTGGCGAACTCGCGGCCGCTGGCCAGTTGCAGGTTCTGCTGGTGGCCGTACTGGTAATGCTCGAAGTAGGCCGCGGTGGTGCCCATCACCCGGTAGCCGCGATGGGAGTCACCGAGGGAAATCGGGATCGCCCATTTCACTTTCGGGCTGTTGGCGAAGTGCTCGAAGCTGTCCCAGCGAATGTTGTTGGTGGCGTTGCCGATGCGGAACACCGAGTACAGCAGCAGGTTCACCGAACCGGAGCGGGCGCCGACGATCAGGTCGGTACCGCTGATGGTGCTGGCGAAGCTGGCGCGGGCTTCGGTGCGCACCCGTTCCACCGCCAGCAGCAGGCAGACCGACAGGGCGATGGCGAAGGCGGTGAGGATCGCGGTGAAGCGGCGGTTAGCCAGGCTGGCCATGGCTAGACGGAACAGATACATCTCAGACCTCCGCGGGCGTGGCGGCGCGATTGAGTTCGGCCAGCGACAGGTTGTGATCGAACAGCGGCGCCAGGCTCTGGTCGTGGCTGACGAACAGCAGGCTGGCCCCGGCCTCGCGGCATTCGGCGAACAGCAGGCGGATAAAGGCTTCGCGGGCGTCGTAGTCCAGTGCCGAGGTGGGTTCGTCGGCGATCACCAGTTCCGGTTGGCCGATCAGCGCGCGGGCGGCGGCGACCCGTTGTTGCTGGCCGATGGACAGCGAGTCGGCGCGACGGCCGAGCAGGCCGGGGTCTTTAAGCCCCAGGTGGGCGAGCAGGGTGGCCGCTGCCTGGTCGACACTGCCGTGGCGCTGTACGGCGCGGCTGGCGCGCAATTTGGAAAAGTGGCAGGGCAACTCGACGTTTTCGCGTACCGAGAGAAACGGCAGCAGGTTGAACTGCTGGAAGATGTAGCCGGTGTGATCGACCCGGAAGCGGTCGCGGGCGCCGGCGGAGAGTTCGGTCAGCTCCTGGCCCAGCAGGCGGATGCTGCCGCGGCCGGGTTTCTGCACACCGCCGAGCAGGCCGAGCAGGGTGGTCTTGCCGCTGCCGCTGGGGCCCTTGAGGAACAGCGTTTCACCCGCTTCCAGGCGAAAGGCCGGGATATCCAGCAACTGTGGATGGCCGGGCCAGTTGAAGCCCAGGTCGGACAGTTCGATAAGTGCTTGGGTCATGTTGGGCCGATCATGGAGTGAGTTTTGTAGCCGCTGCCGAAGGCTGCGATAAGGTCCGCAGGACCTTGCGAAAACCTCAAGAGCAACGACCCCTTCGGGCTCGATCGCAGCCTGCGGCAGCGGCTACAGGAGTTGCGGTCAGAATTTCAGGCTGGCGGCCTTGGAGGTCGCTTCCACGCCTTGCTGGCCACTTGGCGAGATGAGTTGTACCTGAATTTTCTGGGTGGCGGGGAAGGTCTTGAACACGCCGGCCAGGTCCAGGTTCTTCAGCGCGCCCGGCGTGGCACAGGTGAACTGGTAGTGCGCATGGATCTCGCTGTGTTCGTGATGATGCTCGTGGCCGCCGGCATTCTTCGCGTCGTCATGGTCTTCGTCGTGATCCTCGGGCTTGTCGCCGAACAGCGGGCTTTCCAGTTCCTGTTGCGCCACCACGCAACCGGCGGCGGGCGGCAGGCTGAACAGCGCCAGCGGTTTTTCCAGCTGGGCGCGCACGGCGGCGACCTTGGCCTTGTCCGCGTCGGTGCTGGCGGCGTGCTCGAAGCCCACCAGGTTCATCGCCGGGCTTTCCAGTTCCAGCTCCAGGGTCTGGCCGTCCAGCGCGGCGTTCAGGCGGGCCACGCCATGCTCGTGAGCACCGAGGCTGCCGTGCTCATGGTCGTGGTCGTGTTTTTCGGCCGCGTGAGCGATGGCCAGGGGCAACAGAGCGAACGGCAGGGCGAGCAGCAGACGACGCATGGCAAGTCTCCGGGAGCGAACATGAAAATAATGTTATGTAATCTTATAACGAAAGTGGCGAGAGTTTGACCGCCTGCTTGGCGTTGCGCAAGACGCATGGGAGCATGCTCGTCAGAAATTTTCGGGAGCAGAGCGATGGTGCGGATTCGTGGAAGCATCGGCGAATGGCCGGTGGATTTGACCCTGGAACTGGACGAGGCCGACTGGGATCAGTTGAGTGCCCGGCTGGGGACGCCGTTGCAGGCGGCCAAAGCCGAAAGCGGCGCGCCTGTGGCCAAGCCGGCGAGCCAGGACGATGCGCTGTGGCAGATCACTCAGGACCTGCTGCGCAAGGCCGGGCAATTGAGCGGCCCGGATCTTTTGGAGCAACTGGAAGGCCTGACCGGCAGCGCCGCGGCGGGCAAGCGGCTATTGGTGCGTTTGCGCCACAGCGCACAGGTCAAGGTGGTGAGCGGCGGTGATACGCCGCTCTACAGCTGGATCGAGTAGGCGAGGGCTGCGCCGGCTTGCGATAAACCGGCGCGGCTATCAGCTATGAATCAGTACAGCGCAGCGAACAGCTTGCGACGGTAGGTGGTCACCAGCGGGTGGTCGTTGCCCAGCAGCTCGAACACTTGCAGCAAGGTCTTGTGCGGCAGGCCTTCGTTGTAGCTGCGGTTGCGGATGAACAACTTGAGCAGGGCATCCAGCGCCGCGTCGTACTGCTGGCGCGCCAGCTGCTGGATGGCCAGTTGATACACCGCCTCGTCATCCTGCGGGTCCTGCGCCAGGCGGCTTTTCAGCTCGGCGCTGTCCGGCAGGTCGGCAGCCTGCTTGAGGAAGGTGATCTGCGCCTTGGCCCCGGCCAGCGCTGCCTTGTGTTCATCGCCGGTGACCGCGTCGAGTACGGTCTGGGCTTCGCCCAGTTCGCCGCGTTCGGCCAGGCAGCGGGCGTAGAGGATCAATGCCTTGGCGTTGCTGTTGTCTTCGCCCAGCAGCACTTTGAGCGTGGCTTCGGCATCGGCGATGCGCCCTTCGGCGAACAGCGCTTCAGCCAGCACCAGCGGGTCGGCGGCCTTGGGCGGCGGCATCTGCACATGGGGTTCGAGCATGGCGCGCACCGCGGATTCCGGTTGCGCCCCGGCAAAACCGTCCACCGGCTGACCGTCCTTGAACAGCACCACGGTCGGCAGGCTGCGAATGCCGAAGCGGGCAACGATGTCCTGCTCGATATCGCAGTTGACCTTGGCCAGCAGCAGTTCGCCCTGATAGCTCTCGGCGATCTGTTGCAGCATCGGCATCAGCGCCTTGCAGGGCGCGCACCATTCGGCCCAGAAATCCACCAGCACCGGCTTGTGGAACGAGTTCTCGATCACCGACTGGTCGAAGTCGGCGGTGCTGGCGTCGAAAATGTACGGCGTGTCCTGACTCATGGGGGATCTCGAAGAACGTGAATGGGCCAACTATAAGGCTTGGCGGGGGGCGGCTGAAAGCGGGGTATCGGGTGGTCGGTAGATTGTTTCGCGGGCAAGCCTCGCTCCTGCAGATGCTGCTGGATGTTGCTCGATAGAGCACAAGGTGACTTGTCCTTCATCAATCGCGCTGCGCGTGATACAGGCTCACATCGCGGAACTCCCAGGGCTCGGCCAGATCCGGCAGGGTCAGGGCGTGGAGCATTTCCAGGCGTTGGTACAGCGGATGCTGGAAGTCCTTGACCCGGGAATCCGCCACCAGCGCCTGGCGTCCGCGGCTGAGGAACTCATCCAGCAGCGGCAGGTTGGCGCGGTCGTAGAGCACGTCGGCCACCAGGATCAGGTCGAAGCGATCCGCTTGCGCGAAAAAGTCCGTGGAGTAACCCAGTTCAACCCCGTTGAGCGTCGCATTCGCCTTGCAGGCGGCGATGGCCAGCGGGTCGAGGTCGCAGGCCACCACTTCCAGCGCGCCGGCTTTCAGCGCCGCGATACCGGCCACACCGGAGCCGGCGCCGAAATCCAGGACCCGCTTGCCTTGCACCCACTGCGGATGCTCGGCCAGATAGCGTGCCAGGGCCAGGCCGCTGGCCCAGCAGAAACTCCAGTACGGCGGTTCGTGGAGAATTCGCCGGGTTTCTTCCGGGGTGAAGGCGCGGTCCATGTTGTCGGCATCGATCAACCACAGCTTCAGCTCGGTGTCCGGCAGTTCGCAGGCCACCAGTTGGGCGTCGCCCAGCAGTTCGCTCAGGGCGCGTTGCAGGTCGAGCGGTGGGGTCATGGTGCTTTGACGAATTGCAGCTGGCCCACGGCCTGGGTGGTCGGCTGGGTGATGAGTTGCGCCGGCAGGTGCAGGATCAACTGGCCGGACTGGCTGGCACGGCCGCGCAGTTCAACGCGGGCGCCTACCGGGAAGACATCGGGATTGAAGCGAAGGCGAAACGGCAGGACCTTGTTGTTGCCGATCAGGTTGCTGCTGGCCAGCAAACGTTGCGGCCGGCCGCGCTCGTCGATCACCAGCAGCGCCAGTTCCACCTCGGCACCGCTTGGTACGCCCTGCAGGGTGCCGCTCAGTTCACGCTGATAGGCCGGCAGAGGGCCGAGGTCAGTGGATTCCTGGGCTTTTTTCACACTCTGCTGGGGCGGCACGGTGGAGGCGGCCGGTTTAGGGGCGTCGCTGCTGCAAGCGACCAGCAGGCTGAAAAGGCTGAGCAAAACGAGCGGTCGTAGTGGCATGCGAAGCTCCAACAAGGCGAAATTCCATGTGCAAAACATAATAGTCGGTCTGTATACCGTAAAGGCTATGGCTTGTCTTGCCAGTGGGATGCGCTACCATGGCCCTCCCTTTTTTTGTTGCCTGCCACCATGCACTGTCCCTTCTGCGGTGCCAACGACACCAAGGTCATCGACTCGCGTCTGGTCGCCGAAGGCGAACAGGTGCGCCGCCGGCGTGAATGCCTGGCCTGCGGTGAACGTTTCACCACTTTCGAAACCGCCGAACTGGTGTTGCCGCGCCTGATCAAGACTGACGGCAGCCGCCAGCCCTTCGACGAAGAAAAACTCCGCGCTGGCATGCAGCGTGCCCTGGAAAAGCGCCCGGTCAGCGTCGAGCGCCTGGAAGCCGCGCTGGTGCATATCAAGCACAAGCTGCGCGCCACCGGCGAGCGCGAGGTCAAGTCCCTGGTCGTCGGCGAACTGGTGATGGCCGAGCTGCAAAAGCTCGATGAAGTGGCCTATATCCGCTTCGCCTCGGTCTACCGGCGCTTCCAGGATCTCAACGAATTCCGCGAAGAGATCGACCGTCTCGCCCGCGAGCCGGGCAAAGAATGAACACCTCCAGCGAACAGGCGGTACTCGACGCCCACTATATGGCGCGCGCCCTGGAGCTGGCCGCAAAAGGCCGTTTCAGCACTCACCCCAACCCCCGGGTCGGTTGCGTGATCGTGCGCGACGGCCAGGTCGTCGGCGAAGGCTGGCATGTGCGGGCCGGCGAGCCCCATGCCGAAGTCCACGCTCTGCGTGCCGCCGGTGCCAACGCCCGCGGCGCCACGGCTTACGTGACCCTCGAACCCTGCAGCCATCACGGTCGTACGCCGCCGTGCGCCGATGCCCTGGTGGATGCCGGCGTGGCGCGGGTCGTGGCGGCGATGCAGGACCCCAACCCGGAAGTCGCCGGCCGTGGCCTGCAGCGCCTGGCCCAGGCCGGCATCGCTACCCACAGCGGGGTGATGGAGCAGCAAGCCCGTGCCCTCAACCAGGGTTTCCTCAAGCGCATGGAGCACGGCCTGCCGTTCGTGCGGGTCAAGCTGGCCATGAGCCTGGACGGGCGCACCGCCATGGCCAGTGGCGAAAGCCAGTGGATCACCGGCCCCGCCGCGCGTTCCGCGGTGCAGCGCCTGCGGGCCCAGGCCAGCGTGGTGTTGACCGGTGCCGACACGGTGCTGGCGGACAATGCCCGGCTGACGGTACGTGCCGAGGAACTGGGGCTGGATGCGGAACAGACCGCCCTGGCCATGAGCCGTCCACCCTTGCGCGTGTTGATCGACGGCCGTTTGCGGGTGCCGCTCGATGCGCCGTTCTTCAAGGCGGGGCCGGCGCTGGTCGCCACCTGCGCGGCGGTGGAAGAACAGTATGCCAACGGTCCGGAATGCCTGATCGTGCCGGGCGCCGATGGCCAGGTGGACCTGCGTCGGCTGTTGGGCGAGCTGGCTGCCCGCGGCGTCAACGAGGTGCTGGTGGAAGCCGGCCCGCGCCTGGCGGGGGCGTTCGCCCAGCAAGGTTTGGTGGACGAGTACCAGATCTTTGTCGCCGGCAAGTTCCTCGGCTCTACGGCCCGGCCGCTGCTCGACTGGCCGCTGGCGCAGATGAGCGAGGCGCCGCGGCTGAAAATCATTGAAATGCGCGCCGTAGGCGATGACTGGCGAGTCATTGCCATTCCTCTGCCAGCAGCGAGCGTATAATTTCGGGCCTTCGCCACGCGGCGACCCTGTTCTCGAGGAGGACTCCATGTTTACAGGCATCATCGAATCCATCGGCAGCATCCGTGCATTGACCCCCAAGGGTGGCGATGTGCGGGTGTATGTGGAAACCGGCAAGCTCGACCTGGGCGACGTGAAGCTGGGCGACAGCATTGCGGTGAACGGCGTCTGCCTGACCGCGGTGGAACTGCCGGGCGACGGCTTCTGGGCCGACGTCAGCCGCGAGACCCTGGACTGCACCGCTTTCCATCAGTTGAAGGCCGGCAGCCGGGTCAACCTGGAAAAGGCCCTGACCCCGACCACCCGCCTGGGCGGTCACCTGGTCAGCGGCCATGTCGACGGCGTCGGCGAAGTGGTGGCCCGGGAAGAAAATGCCCGCGCCATCCAGTTCCGCATCCGCGCGCCCAAGGACCTGGCCAAGTACATCGCGCACAAGGGCTCGATCACCGTCGATGGCACCAGCCTGACGGTCAACGCGGTCAATGGCGCCGAGTTCGAGCTGACCATCGTCCCGCACACGCTGGCCGAAACCATCATGGCCGACTACCGGCCGGGTCGGCAGGTCAACCTCGAAGTCGACCTGCTGGCGCGCTACCTGGAGCGCCTGCTGCTGGGCGACAAGGCCGCGGAGCCTTCGAGCGGTGGCATCACCGAAAGTTTTCTGGCCGCTAACGGCTACCTCAAATCCTGACTCAAGGGGGTGCCGCGTGGCGCTCAACAGCATCGAAGAACTGGTTGAAGACATCCGCCAAGGCAAGATGGTCATCCTCATGGATGACGAAGACCGCGAGAACGAAGGCGACCTGATCATGGCCGCCGAGTGCTGCAAGGCCGAACACATCAACTTCATGGCCAAGCACGCCCGCGGCCTGATCTGCATGCCGATGAGCCGCGAGCGTTGCGAGCTGCTCAAGCTGCCTTTGATGGCGCCGCGCAACGGTTCCGGGTTTGGCACCAAGTTCACCGTTTCCATCGAGGCCACCACCGGCGTGACCACCGGCATCTCCGCCGCCGACCGCGCACGCACGGTGCAGGCTGCCGCCGCCAAGGACGCCAAGGCCGAAGACATTGTCAGCCCGGGCCACATCTTCCCGCTGATGGCTCAGCCGGGTGGCACCCTGGCTCGCGCCGGCCACACCGAAGCCGCCTGCGACCTGGCGCGCATGGCCGGTTTCGAGCCGAGCGGGGTGATCTGCGAAGTGATGAACGACGACGGCACCATGTCCCGTCGCGCCGAGCTGGAAGCCTTCGCCGCCGAACACAACATCAAGATCGGCACCATCGCCGACCTGATTCACTACCGGATGATCCACGAACGTACCGTTCAGCGGATTGCCGAGCAGCCGCTGGACAGCGAATTGGGCCAGTTCAACCTGGTGACTTACCGTGATTCGGTGGAAGGCGACGTGCACATGGCGCTGACCCTGGGCAACATCTGCGCCGAAGAACCGACCCTGGTTCGCGTGCACAACATGGACCCGTTGCGCGACCTGCTGATGGTCAAGCAGCCTGGCCGCTGGAGCCTGCGGGCCGCCATGGCCACGGTGGCCGAGGCCGGCAGCGGCGTGGTGCTGTTGCTGGGCCACCCGCTGGACGGCGACGTGCTGCTGGCGCATATCCGCGAAACGGCCGAGCACGTGCCTGCGAAAAAACCGACCACCTACAGCATCGTCGGTGCCGGTTCGCAGATCCTGCGCGACCTGGGTGTACGCAAAATGCGCCTGATGAGCGCGCCGATGAAATTTAATGCGATATCCGGTTTCGACCTGGAAGTTGTAGAATACGTGCCCTCCGAATAAAAGCCGGTTGTTGCGGGCTTGAAATTCGCGGTTCAAATATCACTAGTGAGCGCGTAGTGAACGCGCTCCGGCTCTTTAAGAGATTTGTCGAATGACCCTGAAGACCATCGAAGGTACCTTCATCGCCCCCAAAGGCCGCTATGCCCTGGTGGTCGGCCGTTTCAACAGCTTCGTCGTCGAAAGCCTGGTCAGCGGCGCCGTTGACGCCCTGGTCCGTCACGGCGTGAGCGAAAGCGACATCACCGTGATTCGTGCCCCTGGCGCCTTCGAGATTCCGCTGGTTGCGCAGAAAGTCGCGCAGAAGGGCGAGTTCGCGGCGATCATCGCCCTGGGCGCGGTCATTCGTGGCGGCACTCCGCACTTCGAATACGTGGCGGGCGAATGCACCAAGGGCCTGGCCCAGGTGTCCATGGAGTTCGGCGTACCGGTCGCCTTTGGCGTGCTGACCGTCGACTCGATCGAGCAAGCCATCGAACGTTCCGGCACCAAGGCCGGCAACAAAGGTGCTGAAGCTGCCTTGTCCGCTCTGGAAATGGTCAGCCTGCTGGCGCAGTTGGAGGCCAAGTGATTAGCGACGATAGCGATCGTTTCAACCCGCGTGATCCGAAACCTGCGGACGCTGGCAAGCCATCCAAGAGCGCCAAGCGTCGCGAAGCCCGTCAGCTCGCGACCCAGGCGCTGTACCAATGGCACATGGCCAAGCACTCGCTGAACGAGATCGAAGCGCAGTTCCGGGTCGACAACGATTTCACCGACATCGACGGTGCCTACTTCCGTGAGATCCTGCACGGCGTTCCGGCCAACAAGAATGAGATCGACAACGCTCTCACCCCTTGCCTGGACCTCACCATCGAAGAGCTGGACCCGGTCGAACTGGCGGTTTTGCGCCTGTCCACCTGGGAACTGCTCAAGCGTGTCGATGTGCCGTACCGCGTTGTGATCAACGAAGGTATCGAGCTGGCCAAGGTCTTCGGTTCCACCGATGGCCACAAGTTCGTCAACGGCGTACTCGACAAGCTGGCCCCGCGTCTGCGTGAAGCTGAAGTGAAGGCATTCAAGCGCTGATCCGCGCTTGCAGCTGCCATGGGCGAGTTTGAGCTGATCCGTAACTTCTTCGCTGCCGCGCCTTGTGCGCAGGGCGGCGAGGGCGTTGCACTGGGGATTGGCGACGACTGCGCCTTGCTGGCTGTTCCCCCTGGCGAACAGTTGGCGATTTCCACCGACACCCTGGTGGCCGGTGTGCATTTCGCAGATCCCTGCGACCCTTTCCTGCTCGGCCAGCGCTCGCTGGCGGTGGCGGTCAGCGACCTGGCGGCCATGGGCGCCGCGCCTGTCGCCTTCACCCTTGCCCTGACTCTGCCGACGGTTGACGCCGATTGGCTGCAAGCCTATGCCAACGGCCTGAGCGCCATGGCGCAGAGCTGCGGCGTGCGCCTGGTAGGCGGTGACACCACCCGCGGCCCGTTGACCCTGACCATGACCGTGTTCGGTCGCGTGCCCGCCGGCCAGGCCCTGACCCGCAGTGGTGCCCGTCCGGGCGACCTGCTGTGTGTCGGCGGCGAGCTGGGCAATGGCGCCGGGGCCTTGCCCCTGGTGCTCGGACAACGCAGCGCCGAGCCGGCGGTCGCCGAGCCTTTGCTGGCCCATTACTGGTCGCCGCAACCGCAACTGGCCCTGGGCCAGGCGCTGCGCGGCAAGGCTACCGCGGCCATGGATATCTCCGATGGCCTGCTGGCCGACTGCGGGCACATTGCTGCCGCTTCAGCTGTCGGCTTGCTGATCGAAAGTGAAAAACTGCCGATGTCCCGGGCGTTGTTGAGCTTTCTCGGTGAGAATGGCGCCCGCTCGGCGGCACTCAGCGGCGGTGACGATTACGTGCTGGTCTTCACCTTGCCCGAAGCCGAGCTGGCGCCGCTGCTCGCCGCCGGCTGGCCGGTGCATGTGCTGGGCCGGGTCGTGGCCGGGCAGGGCGTGGTGCTGCTGGATGCCGAGGGGCGGGACATCACCCCGAACACTCGGGGCTATCAACATTTTCGGGAGACACCGTGACAGATCATCCCAAACAGGTTCCGGCAGAGTTCGTGCCACCCTCCGTCTGGCGTAATCCCTGGCATTTTCTGGCCTTCGGCTTCGGTTCGGGCACCTTGCCCAAGGCTCCGGGTACCTGGGGCTCGCTGGTGGCGCTACCGTTCATCCCGCTGTGGCAGATGCTGCCGGACTGGGGTTACTGGCTGATGCTCGGCATCACCATGCTGTTCGGCTTCTGGCTGTGCGGCAAGGTGGCCGACGACCTGCGGGTGCATGACCACGAAGGCATCGTCTGGGACGAAATGGTCGGCATGTGGATCACCCTGTGGCTGGTGCCGGAAGGCTGGCAGTGGTTGCTGGCGGGTTTCCTGATGTTCCGCTTCTTCGACATTCTCAAGCCCTGGCCGATTCGCTGGATCGACCGGCATGTGCACGGCGGTATCGGGATCATGCTCGACGACGTGCTGGCCGGTGTCTTCGCCTGGTTGGCGATGCAGGGGCTGGTGTGGTGTTTTACCTGAGGAATCAGCCATGCCGGCCGCTCGCGTTCTGCTGGTAACGCTCTGTGTCTTGACCGCCAGCCTGGTCCGGGCCGCCGAGCCGGCGGCGCTTCCCGGCGAAATCCGGGTGGCCAGCGAGGAGTGGGACAGCTACACCCAGGCCGATGGCCAGGGCATGGCCTGGGATATCCTGCGCGAGGTCTTCGAGACCCAGGGCGTGAAGCTCGACATGCGCAGCGTGCCGTACACCCGCTCGGTCGGGCTGGTGCAGCGGCGTGAAGTCGACGCCCTGGTCGGTTCCTATCGGGACGAAACCGATGGCGCCCTGTATCCGCGCTGGAATTACGACACCGACCATATCTACAGCCTGGGCCTGGCGACGAACCCGCCGCCGACCCTGGCCACGCTCGGCAACTATCGCCTGGTCTGGGTACGCGGCTATCGCTACCAGGACTACTTGCCCAATATTCAGCGTTTCAATGAGATCCGCCGGCGTGTCGGTATCTTGCCGATGCTCCAGCAAGGTCGCGCCGACTTCTATATCGATGCCCTGACCGAGGTCGATGTTGTCCTGTCCCAGGCCGGGGACCGCTCGCAGTTCCGGCGCAGCCATTTGGCCGAACTGCCACTGTTCCTGGGGTTTGCCAACAATGAACGTGGGCGGGTGCTGTGCGCGCTGTTCGATCGGCGGATGGCCGAGTTGGTGAAAAATGGCCGTTTGCGCCCGATTTTCCAGCGCTGGCAGCAGCCCTATCCGTTCGATACCGGGCGCCCGCCTGAAGACCGTTGATCTAACTTCTCGATCTTTATGTCCGATAATTCAGCCTAAGCGTCTGTCGGAAGCTGCTGTTACAATGCCGCCTCTGCGAATCTCCAGTCCCATACAGATCAGGAGCACAACGGTGCCCGTCGTTTTTGTTGCCGCTTCCAAGCTGCCTACCCCTTTTGCGCAATTCACCATGCACGGTTTTCTCGATGAAGCCACCGGCCGCGAGCACGTCGTGCTCAGCCTGGGTGATATTGCCGATGGTGCTCCGGTGCTCGGCCGGTTGCACTCCGAATGCCTGACCGGCGATGCCCTGTTCAGCCAGCGCTGCGACTGCGGTTCGCAACTGGAAGCCGCCCTGCAGGCGATCGCCCGCGAAGGCCGTGGCGTGCTCCTGTACCTGCGTCAGGAAGGCCGCGGCATTGGCCTGCTCAACAAGATCCGCGCCTATGAGTTGCAGGATGGCGGCGCCGACACCGTGGAAGCCAACGAGCGCCTGGGCTTTGCCGCCGACCAGCGTGACTACGCCATGTGCCTGCCGATGCTCGAGCACCTGGGGGTGAAATCCCTGCGGCTGATGACCAACAACCCGCGCAAGGTCAAGGCCCTGACCGAGATGGGCATAGTCGTTGCCGAGCGCGTGCCGCTGCATACCGGCCACAACCCGCACAACAAACTCTACCTGGCCACCAAGGCCAGCAAGCTCGACCACATGATGGGCAACGAGCACCAGGGCGAGGTAGACCGGGCGTGACCCGCGGTCAGGTCCGGCGGCGCCTGGCCGTCAGCTGGTGGCAATACCTGGCGCTGGCGCTGCTGCCGCTGTTCGTGATCAATCTGGTGTTTGGCCAGGGCGAGCCGTTGCTGCCGATCCTGGCGATGCCGTTTTTCATCGCTGGAGTGGCCTCGATGTTTGTCAGCCTGCGTTTTTTCGGCGGCTACAAACGGGCCCTGATCGCCACCCATAAAGCCCTCGATACCCCTGAAGAGCCAGCGGCCTGGATCGAGCTGGCGGCCCGTCGTCGCGCGGCGTTTCTGGCCGCGGCCCTGCCGGCCTGGGTCGGTGCCCTGGCGGTGTTCGTCGGCCTGGAAGCGGTGCCGCTGATCCTCCTGGCGCTGTCCACCGCGGTGCTGTTCTACCTCTACCGCATCCCGCGTCAGCTCGCTTGATGCACCGCTGGCTGGCAGTCCTGCTGCTGGCCCTCGCAGGCCCGGCGCTGGCCGTGGAGCGCGTGGTCAGCCTCGCGCCTTCGCTATCGGAAATCGTCGTCGAACTGGATTCCGCCGACCTGCTGGTCGGTGTGCTCGACGCCGGCGAGCGCCCCCCTCAATTGCACAACCTGCCGTCGGTGGGCCGTTATGGCCAGCTGGACATGGAGCGGCTGCTCAGCCTCAGGCCGGATCTGCTCCTGCTCTGGCCCGGCAGCGTCGGCCCGGCCCAGCGCGAGCAGCTCGCTCGCCTGGGTATCCCGACCCTGGTGGCCGAACCCCACAGCCTCGACCAGCTCACCACTCAAATTGCAACCATCGCCGCCCGACTAGGGCGCCCACAACGCGGCCTGGAGCGTGCCAGCGAGTTGCGGCAGCAACTGGCCGGCCTGCGTCAGCGTTATGCCCGCAGTGCGCCGATGGCGGTGTTTTATCAGGTCTGGGACCAGCCGCTGTACACCGTGGGCGGCGGGCAAATCATCAGTGATGCCTTGAGTGTGTGCGGCGCGCGCAATGTGTTTGCCGACTTGCCGCTGCCAGCGCCCCAGGTCAGCGTCGAGTCGGTGTTGCAGCGCAACCCTGAAGTGATTTTGGCCAGCACCCAGGCGCAACTTGACGCCTGGAAAGCCTGGCCGCAATTGAAGGCGGTGGCGCAAGGCAGGTTGTTGCTGATCAGCGATAAAGGCCTGGAGCGGCCGAGCGGGCAGATGATCGCTGCGACGGCCAAGCTCTGTGAGTTGCTTGATTCTGAGTAGCTGCGGCTAGCGCATCGCGGGCAAGCCTCGCTCCTACAGAAAAATGTGCAATCCCCGTGTAGGAGCGAGGCTTGCCCGCGATAGCGTTCTTACAGGACCGACCTGACTAAAGCTCCGGCGTCCAGGTCACCCCGAACATCCAGGCCCGGCCTTGCTCCCGATACCCGTACTGCGCGCCGTCATGGCTGTACAGCACCCGGCTGTAGGACTTGTCGAGCAGATTGTCGACCTTCAGTTCCAGCCGGACTTCGCGATTCAGCGCCCAGCTGCTGCGCAAGCCCAGCAGGGCATAGCCGCCGAGGCGTTGCTGATTGGCCAGGTCGTCATAGCTGCTGCTCACTGCTTGCCAGCTGGCGCCGAGGCCCAGGCGGTCGAACTGCCGATCCAGGTCCAGGCTCAAGGTGCGCCGGGCACGACGGGCCAGGGTGTGGCCGGTGTCGCGGTCGCGGGGATCGATGATCGCCAGCCCCAGATTGCTCTGCCAGCCGAACAACTCCTGCTGCAGCGTCGCCTCGAAGCCGTTGATGCGTGCCGAGGCGACGTTCTGCGGGCGCGAATTGCTGCCGAAGATAATCGCGTCTTCCAGGTCGGTGCGGTACAGCGAGGTCTCCAGGCGAGTGCTCTCGCTCAACTGGCTGCGCCATTGCAATTCGTAGCTTTTCGAGGTCTCGGGCTTGAGGTCAGGGTTGCTGAAGTCGGGGTAATACAGGTCGTTGAAGGTCGGGGCGCGAAAGCCTTCGCTGTAGGTCAGCAGGACATCGTTGTCTGCATTCAACGGCAGGGTGAGGGTGCCGCTCCAGCTGTTCTGGCCGCCGAACTGCTGGTTCTGGTCGCGACGCAGGCCCAGTTCGGTGGAGAAGCTGTCGGCCTTGAAGCGATGCTGGACAAAGGCCGCGCGGTTCCAGCGGCTGTCTTCGGCGAAGGCGGTACTGCTGTTGACCCGGTCTTGGTACCAGTCGCCGCCGACGATCAGGCTGTTGCGTTCGTCGAGGGTCAGGTCGTTCTGCCAGTTGACCGAGTCGCGGTAGGTGTTGAACACCGTGCGTTCGTCGCTGAGCTTGTCGAAGGTCTTCTCGCGGTTTTCGCTGTGGCCCAGTTCCAGGCGCGACTTCCAGACGTCGTTGATACGCCCGTCGATATAGCTGCTGAAGCTGCTGACCGCGAATTCGCTGTAGGGCTTCTGGGGGAGGCTCTCGAAGGCGCTGCCATTGAAATACGAACGCCCGAAGGGGTTGTCGAACTCGCTTTTACCGCGGTTATCCAGCAGGTTCAGACCGGCTTCCCAGTCGTCGTTGAAGGCGTGGCTCAGGCTCAGGCTGAGGGACTGGTTGCGGTAGGCGTCATTGTCGCGATCGCTGGCATAGGACTCATGGGTGCGATTGCTCCCGACCGTGTCGTCGAGGCTGGCGCCCAGGCTGAAGCGGGTCTGCTGGTCGCCGCCGGACAGGCCGATGCTGCGCTCCCAGGTCTGGTGGCTGCCGACCCCCAGGTGCAGGCGGGGTTGCAGGCCCTGCTCGGCGCTGCGCCGGGTGAAGATCTGGATCACCCCGCCGATGGCGTCGCTGCCGTAGATCACCGAGCGGGAGCCGCGCAGCACTTCCACCCGCTCGATCTGCTGGATATTCAGATGCTGCAGGTTGCTGTCGCCGGAGCTCGAGCTGCCGATGCGCTGGCCATCCACCAGTACCAGGGTCTGCGCCGACAAAGTGCCGCGGATATAGATCCCCGGCACGCTGCCCCGGCCGCCGCTCTGCGCCACTTGCACACCAGGCACCCGTTGCAGCAGGTCGGTGACGCTGGAGGGTTGCAGGCGGTCAATGTCGTCGCGGGTGAATACGGTGTTGGCGGCGCTGCTGTCGTTGCGTGCCTCTACCTGGCGGTTGGCGCTGATCAGCGTGTCGGGCAGCTTGAGGGCCTGTTCGCGGTCGAGAGTGTCGGCCAGCAGTTGGCCGGTGGGCAGCAGGACAAGGGGCAGGACGAGGAGGGCGGGTTTCATCGGCAATCCGTGGCGCTTGGCGAGCGAGGCGGGAGCGGGGGGATAACTCCTGTAGCCGCTGCCGAAGGCTGCGATCGGCCCCGAAGGGGCCGTCGCTTTTAAGGCTTACAGGTTACAGGCCGAGCCGTTGCAGGCGTGCCCGTACGGCGGCTTCGATACCGGCTTCGTCCAGGCCGCATTCGGCCAGCATCTGCGCCGGCTTGGCGTGTTCGACGTAGAGATCCGGCAGGCCCAGGTGCAGGATCGGCTTGAGGATCGCCTCGCGCGCCAGGAACTCGCCGACCGCGCCACCGGCGCCGCCCATGATGGCGTTCTCTTCGATAGTCACCAGCAGTTCGTGGCTGGCGGCGATTTCGCATACCAGGGCTTCATCCAGCGGCTTGACGAAACGCATGTCGACCACAGTGGCATCCAGCTTGTCGGCGACTTTCAGCGCCTCGGCCAGTTGCACACCGAATACCAGCAGGGCGACCTTGCTGCCTTGGCGACGGACCACGCCCTTGCCGATCTCGATCGGCTGCAGGTCCTTTTCGATGGTGGCGTTCGGGCCGGTACCGCGTGGATAACGCACGGCGGCCGGGCCGTTGTACAGGTGGCCGGTGCTGAGCATCTTGCGCAGCTCGTTCTCGTCGCTCGGGGTCATCACCAGCATGCCGGGGATGCAACGCAGGAACGACAGGTCGAAGCTGCCGGCGTGGGTCGGGCCGTCTTCGCCCACCAGGCCGGCGCGGTCGATGGCGAACAGCACGTCGAGGTTCTGCACCGCTACGTCATGCACCAGCTGGTCGTAGCCGCGCTGCAGGAAGGTCGAATAGATCGCCACCACCGGCTTGGCGCCTTCGCAGGCCATGCCGGCCGCCAGGGTCACGGCGTGCTGCTCGGCAATCGCCACGTCGAAGTAGCGCAGCGGGAAGCGCTCGCTGAAGGCCACCAGGTCCGAGCCTTCCTTCATCGCCGGGGTAATGCCCACCAGGCGCGGGTCGGCAGCGGCCATGTCGCACAGCCATTCGCCGAACACCCCGGAGTACTTCGGCCCACCGGCCTTTTTCGGCGCGGCGGCAGGGCTGTCCAGAGGGTCGAGCTTGGTGATGGCGTGGTAGCCGATCGGGTCGACTTCCGCCGGGGCGAAACCCTTGCCCTTCTTGGTCACCACGTGCAGGAACTGCGGGCCCTTGAGGTCGCGCATGTTGCGCAGGGTGGCGATCAGGGTCGGCAGGTCGTGGCCGTCGATCGGACCGATGTAGTTCCAGCCCAGCTCTTCGAACAGGGTGCCGGGAACCAGCATGCCTTTTGCGTATTCTTCGGTGCGGCGGGCGATTTCCCAGGCGC
This sequence comes from Pseudomonas sp. GW821-FHT09E12, assembly GCF_059416085.1. Taxonomy (NCBI): domain Bacteria; kingdom Pseudomonadati; phylum Pseudomonadota; class Gammaproteobacteria; order Pseudomonadales; family Pseudomonadaceae; genus Pseudomonas; species Pseudomonas sp. GW821-FHT09E12. Next base: position 55,859 of record NZ_JBWKOM010000009.1, read on the forward strand.
CGGGCAGGCGCGACAGCACCTTCTTGCTGCCTTCGCGCATGCTGGCGTAGGTGCGGCTGGAAAGAATCTTGGCCAGGTAATTGGACAGGCCGCCGACGTTGCGCGAGATCGACATGTCGTTGTCGTTGAGGATCACCAGCATGTTGGCGTCCACTTCCGGCGCGTGGTTCAGCGCCTCGAAGGCCATGCCCGCGGTCAGGGCGCCGTCGCCGATTACCGCGATGGCCTTGCGCTCGCTGTTCTGCAGGCGGGCGGCAATGGCCATGCCCAGCGCCGCGCTGATCGAGGTGCTGGAGTGGCCGACGCCAAAGGTGTCGTACTCGCTCTCGGAACGCCGCGGGAAGGCGGCCAGGCCGTCCTTCTGGCGCAGGCTGGCCATGCGCTCGCGACGACCGGTGAGGATCTTGTGCGGATAAGCCTGATGACCCACGTCCCACACCAGGCGGTCGTCCGGCGTGTCGAAGACGTAATGCAGCGCGATGGTCAGCTCGATGACGCCCAGGCCGGCACCGAAATGCCCACCGGTCTGGCCGACCGTATAGAGCAATTCCAGGCGCAACTCATCGGCCAGGGTTTCCAGCTCGGCTTCGCCTAACCGGCGCAGGCCGTCCGGCGTGTTGGCACGGTCGAGCAGGGGCGTGGTCGGGCGCTTGCGGGGAATCTCATGAAACGTCGTGGGCATCAGGCGAATCGTTATAGGTATAAAAGAGGCGGCAGTTTACCTTATGCATCGCAAGCTGCCCACGCAGAGCGCGGAACTTGGTCGATATGCGGTCTGCCGCGCCGGGGTCGATCAGCTGCGTCGTTCGACGATATAACGCGCCAGCTCCCGCAGGGGCTCGGCGCCCGCGTCAAAGGGTCGCAGTGCGTGCAGGGCCTGATCGCGCAGTTCCAGGGCATAGGCCTTGGCCGCTTCCAGGCCGAGCAGGGCCGGGTAGGTCGGTTTGTCCCGGGCGATGTCGGCACCCTGGCGTTTGCCGAGGGTCGCGGTATCGCTTTCCACGTCGAGAATATCGTCCTGCACCTGGAACGCCAGGCCGATGGCCTGGGCATAGGTCTGCAGGGACTTGAGCTCGTCTTTTTCGGCCCGGCCGCTGGCCAGGGCGCCGAGCTTGACGCTGGCCTCGATCAGCGCGCCGGTCTTGTGCCGGTGCATGTACTCCAGGGCTTTCTGGTCGAGCTTGAGGCCGACCGAACCGAGGTCGATGGCCTGGCCACCGACCATGCCCGCCGGGCCCGCCGCCAGCGCCAGGGCGCTGACCATCCGCAGGCGGATCTCGGCGTTCGAATCGCTCAGGCGCGGGTCGAGCAGGGCGCTGAAGGCCAGGCTCTGCAAACCGTCGCCGGCGAGAATCGCGCAGGCTTCATCGAAGGCTTTGTGGGTGGTTGGCTGGCCGCGACGCAGATCGTCGTCGTCCATCGCCGGTAGATCGTCGTGCACCAGGGAATAGGCGTGGATCAGCTCCACCGCGCAGGCCGCGCCGTTGGCCTGTTCCGGCCGTGCACCGAGGGCTTCGCAGGCGGCGTAGGCCAGCAGCGGACGCACGCGCTTGCCGCCGTTCATCACGCTGTAGCGCATGGCCTGGTAAAGACGGGCCAGCTCCGGGCTTGGCGCGTGGAACAGGGTTTCCAGTGCAGCATTGACCCGGGCCTGGCTGCTGGCCTGATAGGCCGCGATCATTCTGGTTGTTCCGCGTCGAAGGGTTCTTCGACCAGTTCGCCATCGCGCTCCAGCAGGATCTGCACCTTCTGCTCGGCCTGGGCCAGGGCCGCCTGGCAATCGCGGGTCAGGCCGATGCCTTGCTCGAAGGCGGTCAACGAGTCTTCCAGCGACAGCTCGCCGTTCTCCAGACGCTCGACCAGCGTTTGCAGGTCGGCGAGGGATTGTTCGAAATCTAAGGCAGCTTTTTTGCGGGCCATGGCGGCTATCCCGGTTGACGTTAAACCGGCGCGACACTAGCAGACATGGGGTTTTGGGGCAAATGAGCGGCGGTTGCCGAACGGCTCGGCAGGGCGATTTTCTGCCCTGGGTCAGGGCCTGGTTGCGCGGGTCGACCTTCTGTCGCCATTTCTTGCTTTACGACAAGGAAAGTTGCGCGCACTTGCCTTGCAATGCCCCATCGTTGATTGGCAAGGAGAAGCTGCAATGAGTGTTTTTCGAAGTGTATTGGGAGCCTGTGTGCTGCTTGGCAGCTGTACCAGCAGCCTGGTCCTGGCCGGTGGGGCAGAGGGTTTGCAGCGGGTGCAGGTCGAGCTGGTCGCACCGCCGCTGGTTCATCCTCATGAGCAAGTGGTCAACGGGCCGCCCAAGGTGGTGCAGTTCCGCATGAGTATCGAAGAGAAAAAAATGGTCATCGACGACCAGGGCACCACGCTCCAGGCCATGACCTTCAACGGGTCCATGCCCGGCCCGACGCTGGTGGTGCATGAGGGTGACTATGTGGAGCTGACGCTGGTCAATCCCGCGACCAACAGCATGCCCCATAACGTCGACTTTCATGCGGCCACCGGCGCCCTGGGCGGAGCGGGCCTGACCCAGGTGGTGCCAGGGCAGGAAGTGGTGCTGCGTTTCAAGGCTGATCGCAGCGGTACCTTTGTCTACCATTGCGCGCCGCAAGGCATGGTGCCGTGGCACGTGGTGTCGGGCATGAACGGCGCACTGATGGTGCTACCCCGTGACGGCCTGCGCGATCCTCAGGGCAAGCCCCTGCATTACGACCGCGTCTACACCATAGGCGAATCCGACCTGTATATCCCCAAAGACAAGGACGGCCACTACAAGGACTACCCGGACCTGGCGTCCAGCTACCAGGACACTCGCGCGGTCATGCGCACCCTGACTCCGAGCCACGTGGTGTTCAACGGCCGTGTCGGCGCCCTGACCGGTGCCAACGCGCTGACCTCCAAGGTCGGTGAAAGCGTGCTGTTCATCCATTCCCAGGCCAACCGCGACAGCCGTCCGCACCTGATTGGCGGCCATGGGGACTGGGTCTGGACCACCGGTAAATTCGCCAACCCGCCGCAACGCAACATGGAAACCTGGTTTATCCCCGGCGGCTCCGCGGTCGCGGCGTTGTACACCTTCAAGCAGCCGGGTACCTACGTGTACCTCAGCCACAACCTGATCGAGGCCATGGAACTGGGGGCCCTGGCCCAGATCAAGGTGGAAGGGCAGTGGGACGATGACCTGATGACCCAGGTGAAAGCGCCGGGGCCGATCGTCGAGAGCAAGTAATAGGTGGACGGGCGGGGATATTGCTCGGATCTTGAACATTTCGTAAAAGTCCGTAATATCCTCGCCATGCTCATCGACCAAATCAAAGCCCTGGCCAGCGACATCCGTATGCAGATGCTCGAATGGCTGAAGGACCCGGAAGGCAACTTCCCGCCCCAGGGGCATGACGCGCCGAAAGAAATCGGCATCTGCATGACTCACCTGCAGCACAAGGCCGCGCTTTCGGCGTCCAGCACGTCCAGCCATCTGGCGATCCTGCAGCAGGCCGGGCTGGTCGAGGCCACGCGTATCGGCAAATGGACTTACTTTCGCCGTAACGAAGCGGCCATTGCTGCTTTTGCCGAGCAACTGAAGCGCGAACTCTGAGTTTTTTTACTTGAACATTTCGTTATTTTTCGAAATGAAAAGGCAACCCAGGAGGATCTGTTCATGAAAGCAATCTACGTACAACCCGGTGGTGGCTACGACAAAGTAGTGGTCGGCGAGGCTCCGGCCGCGGTGCCACAAGCGGGCGAAATCACCGTGCGCCTGCGCGCCAGCTCCCTCAACTACCACGACTTCGCGGTGGTCAGCGGCATGTGGGGGCCGACTGAGTCGCGCATCCCGATGGCCGATGGCGCCGGTGAAGTGGTAGCGGTGGGCGAGGGTGTCAGTGAATTCGCCATCGGCGACTCGGTGGTCAGCACCTTCTTCCCCGAATGGCTGGACGGCCGGCCCAATGTCATAGGTTTCGCCACAGTGCCGGGCGATGGCCTGGATGGTTACGCCCGGGAAGTCGTCACCGCCCGCGCCACCGCCTTCACCCGTGCGCCCAGGGGCTGGAGCCACGCCGAAGCAGCGACCCTTACCACCGCCGGCCTTACCGCCTGGCGCGCGCTGGTGGACGACGGCCGCGTAACTGCCGGCGATACCGTGCTGGTGCAAGGCACCGGCGGCGTGTCGATCTTCGCCCTGCAATTCGCCAAGATGCTCGGCGCTACCGTGATCGCCACTTCGTCCAGCGATGCCAAGCTGGAACGGCTGAAAGCCCTCGGCGCCGATCACCTGATCAACTACCGCCAGGACCCGACCTGGGGCGAGACCGTACAGAAGCTCACCGCCGGCCGTGGCGTCGACCATGTGATCGAAGTCGGCGGCCCCTCCACCCTGGAGCAGTCGATGATCGCCGCGCGGGCCGGTGGCCATATCTCGGTGATCGGCATCCTGACCGGGGTTGCCGGCGAGTTCCCGATCGTCACCGCGCTGGTCAAGCAACTGCGTCTGCAAGGCGTGCTGGTGGGTAGCCGCCGGCAGCAGCAGGACATGGTCCGCGCGATCGACGCCAACGGCATGCATCCGATCCTCGACAAGCACTTCGCCCTGGACGCGATGGTCGATGCCTTCCGCTACCAGGAAAGCAACCAGCACTTCGGCAAGATCATTCTCGATATCTGATCCTGCCTGGCCGGCTACCGCGGATCACTCACTCTGATCCGTGGTGGCCAGCACCTCGTTGATCTTCCAGCAGCCTTTGTCCTTGACCAGCAGCAGGTCGACGATCTGCGTGGTGTCCGGCGTGTTGCCCAGGGTCACCGACTCACGCGCCGAGGTGCCTTGCACCTGCGGTTCGCTGACCTTGATCTGGGTCAGCCACTCATCCATGTAGTCTTGGGTCTTGAGAAAGTAGTCCTCTTCCAGACCCTCGGGGCTGCTCATCTGCTTCTTGATCCGTTCGATCAGCGTTTGCGTGACGTACTGCTGCAGGTGCGGCAGGTCATCGGTGATCGGGTCTTTTTCGTTGCTGAAACTCTGCAGGTACCAGTTGTAGAAGGCCTCGGCCACTGGCTTGGGCGAGCTGGCGCAGTCAGCGAGCGCGAGGGGTTGATGGAAAGCCGCGGCGAGGAGCAGCAGGGGGAACAGCTTTCTCATGGGGACGTCCTTACAGGAGTTAAGACATTGAGCCGTTGAGACATCAGGTTTATGGCCGAGTGCTCGATTTCAACACGCTGTGGCCCGGATCGCTATCGGCCTGTGCGCTGGCAGCGCTTTGCAATACAAATACGCTTTCAAATACTGTAGTCTTGAAACTACAGTTGCGGGATGATCGAGATCAAACAGACCGCGACCTTTATGGAGTGGGAAAACAGGCTCAAGGATTCCAGAGCCAGGGCGTTGATTGCTGCGCGGATTTTTCGCCTGGCCAACGGTCTTGCCGGGGACGTGTCCCCGGTGGGCGAAGGCGTCAGTGAGTTGCGCATCCATTACGGGCCGGGCTACCGGGTTTACTTCCAGCAGCGCGGCTTGCAACTCGTCATCCTGTTGTGCGGCGGCGACAAGACTCGCCAGAGCCGCGATATCGAACTGGTCAAATACCTGGCCCGTCGTTGGAGTCGATCATGAACGAACCGCTATTCGACTATGACCCCGCCACGGCCTTGCGCGACCCGCAAGCCATCGCCCTGTTCATGGCGGACGCCTTCGAAACCGGCGATGCCGGCTATATCGCCAAAGCCCTGGGTGTGGTGGCGCGGGCCAAGGGCATGACTGAGCTGGCCCATGAAACCGGGCTGTCCCGCGAGCAGCTGTATCGCTCGTTTAGCGACAAGGGCAACCCGACTCTGAAGACCCTGCTGGCGGTGATGCGTGCACTGGGGTTGGACATGACGGCGCGGGTGCATGGGGCGTCTTGATGGCTGGGCCGAGCCGCCAATGTCGGGGGGGCGGTCCTGCCTAACACGCCTGGCGGGAATTCATGGAGCACGGGGCGAATGAACTTCGCCCCGTTCCAGCGTTCGCCGATTTTTAACGCCCCGCGCCAGCCTCGGCCGGCCGGTTAGTGTCGAGCAACGCGCTCACTACGGCATTGGCCATCTCCATCGAGTGGATCATCGACCAGATCAGCCCGCGCTCCACACCGCTGGCGCGTTCGCTGATCTCGTCGCTGACCTGTACCGCGCAATCCAGTAGTAGCGACACATGCACCAAGGCCTCTTCGGCGCTGACGCCGGGGCGGTGGCTTTCAGGTTGCCGAGGATTGAGGTTTCAGCTGTATTCGCGGCCAGGGCCAGGCGGATGCGCTGGGTGGCGAGATCGTGTTCGGGGGTTCTGAATTGCCCGGGCAGGGGCGGATCGGGAACAAGCTTTTTCATGGTGCATCTCCAACGTGAGTGGAGCTGCCAGATGTCGCTGCTAAACGATGGGGTGGCAGCTGTACGCAGGTTAGCAGGCCGGTCACATTGGAAAACCGACGCATCCGAAGATGCCCTGCGCACAGCCACCATGACAGGCAGAATAAAAAATCTACCGACCGGTGACATCGATGCGCCCAATGTGATGTTTCGAGCTGCTAAACCCGATCACTGAATAAGCAGTGACAGGCCGAGCCTAGACAGCAGGTTTCACAGGCGCAAGCGGGTGGGAGTTTCTAGGAAAAGTCGCTCAATAGAAAGCGAAGAACCTTACTTTTGCCGGGGCAGAAACGGGGGCCGATGACCTGTCCGGTCCCATCGGGTTACGCATTGAACAGGGTTTTCCAGGCATTAAAAAGCCGGCTTGTGGCCGGCTTCTCGGGGACTGGCTTGGTTCATTTTTGGTAAACCGCACCAGCCTGCAAAACGTACACCCAGCTCTTGCGGCTGGCTGTGGGACTTGGCGAGAAAATCATCTGCCGCGTCGGGCGGATCTGACCGGTTGAACAGGTCGATGCGCAAAGGTGGGGCGCAGCATACTGATATTCGAAGAGAATTCCCAGCGCAAAGCGTTAGCCGGAGCCTGTGACGAGGGTGAAAAGCAGAGGCGTTTTGTATCGGAGGGTGTGATTGGCGGGGGATGGAGTGTTGTTCTGGGGAGATCGCGGGCAAGCCTCGCTCCTACGGGGAGGGCATTCGACAGGCATAAAAAAGCCCCGGGTCAGCAGGGCTTTTTCTTGAAGCTTGGCGCTGGAAGCTTGCAGCTGCTTAGCCTTTGTAGGCGGCAACCGACTTCGTGATCGCGGCGCGGGCGGCGTCGGCGCCGTCCCAGCCTTCGATCTTCACCCATTTGCCTTTTTCGAGATCTTTGTAGTTCGCGAAGAAGTGCTCGATCTGCTGAATCAGCAGTGGCGGCAGGTCGGTGTACTCCTTCACGTCGACATACAGCTGGGACAGCTTGTCGTGTGGTACAGCGATGACTTTGGCATCGCCGCCGCCGTCGTCGGTCATGTTCAGGATGCCGACCGGACGGGCGCGGATGACCGAGCCTGGAGCCACCGGGTAAGGGGTCACGACCAGCACGTCGAGGGGGTCGCCGTCGTCGGCCAGGGTGTTCGGGATGTAGCCGTAGTTGGCCGGGTAGAACATCGGGGTGGCCATGAAACGGTCAACGAACAGGCAATCGCTGTCTTTGTCGATTTCGTATTTGATCGGCGCGTGGTTGGCCGGAATCTCGATTGCGACGTAGATGTCGTTCGGCAGGTCTTTGCCAGCCGGAATCTTGCTGTAGCTCATTGGGCGATGCCCCCGTTAGTTGACCAAAATGTCTTGGCCGGATTGACCAAAAAGTGGCGGCGATTATAGGCATATTCCAAGGGCTATGCCACGTACCGAAGGACGTATGGACGCCTTGGGCCAAACGCCGCGAACCCTGTGCAGGAGCCGTCGGTCGACGCTCGATTGCTTGCGAAAAGAAGAGTCGCTGCAGCCTGTTTAGTTCAGAGACACCCGTCAGGATCAGCGATTATTTCGCCAGCGGGCGCGTTCCGGCAGGACGCCTCAGTGTTGCTGGTAGTGCGGGTCGCTGGCCTGCAATTGCTGGAGCCGGGCCAGGGGATTCTGCCGGTAAAACAGCTGCAGTTGCTGGTAGACCTTCGGATAGGTCTCGTGCAGCAGATCCGGGGCGCTGAAGAAGTATTCGCTGGTGACGGCGAAGAATTCCGCGGGGTTTTCCGCGGCGTAAGGGTCGATGGCGGTTTCGGCGTCCGGGTTGTGGTCGAGCTGGCGGTTGAGGTCGTCGTAGGCCGCCTGCATCACCTGCGCCCAGTCGCTGATGCGCATGTCGCTGTGCAGCGGCGGCAGGCCGTTGGCGTCGCCGTTGAGCATGTCCAGCTTGTGCGCCAGCTCGTGGATCACCAGGTTGTAGGCTTCCCAGCCGCCGCTGGCGAGCACGCCGGGCCAGGCCAGGATGATCGGGCCCTGTTGCCAGGCTTCGCCGCTGTGTTCGCCGTCCCATTCATGTTCGACGCCACTGGCATCGCGATGGCGCTGGGGGCTGAGGAAGTCGTCGGGGTAGAGGACGATTTCGTGGAAGCCCTGGTACCAGTTCAAATCCCCCAGGTGCAATAGCGGCAACTGGGCCTGGGCGGCCAGCAGCAGGCGTTCGAACTGGTGCAACTCGACCCCGGGCAGGGCGCTCAGGTGCTTGTCGTCGAGAAACAGGACGCTGGTTTCCCGCAACCACTGATCCTCGGCATCGCTCAGGCCGTCGAGAAAGGGCAGGTGCTGGCGCACCCGTTGCCACATTTCATCGGCAACCGGGTGCTTGGCCAGCCGGCGCCGGCGGCGCCAGGCACTGAGGGGCCACATAGCGATCAGTGGCTTTCAGCCTTTGCCGCCGAGCGGCCCAGGCGGCTGCGCACCACGCCGATGATCATCGGCACCAGCGACAGCAGGATGATGCCCACCACCAGCAGCGACAGGTTTTTCTTGATGAATGGCACGTTGCCGAAGAAGTAGCCCAGGGTCACCAGGCCGCCGACCCACAGGATGGTGCCGGCCACGCTGAAGGCGAAGAAGCGCGGATACGGCATCTTGGCCACGCCGGCGACGAAGGGGGCGAAGGTACGGATGATCGGCAGGAAACGCGCCAGGGTCACGGTTTTGCCGCCGTGCCGGTCGTAGAAGTCGTGGGTTTTTTGCAGGTAGTCGCGGCGGAAGATCTTCGAGTTCGGGTTGCTGAACAGTCGTTCGCCCACCGTTCGCCCGATGATGTAGTTGGTGCTGTCGCCGAGGATCGCCGCCAGCATCAGCAGGCCGCCGAGCAGCACCGGGTCCATGGCGCCACCGGCGGCGACCGCGCCGGCGATGAACAGCAGGGAGTCGCCAGGCAGGAACGGCGTCACCACCAGGCCGGTCTCGCAGAAAATCACCAGGAACAGGATGGCGTAGATCCATGGCCCGTAGTTGGTCACCAACATGTCGAGGTAAACGTCGAGATGGAGGATGAGGTCGATCGGGTTGAAATCCATTGGGGCACCTGTGGTGACGGCCTGACTCTGCGGGCCTGTGCGATGACTGGGGCAAAAAACTTACAGCTGGCGCAGATTCATCTTACGCCCCGAAAAGGTCGGCATTATAAGACCTGATAGGTGAAATGGGCGTTGAGTTTGTAGCGAGGGATGTCTTGACGGCGCTGGCTGGCCAAAGGCGAAAGATCGTGGCCTTCGGCAGCGTCTTCCCAGGCGCTGTCGAAGGTTGTGATCAGGCGGTTGCAGAGGGGTTTAGTCGTCGCTGATCGGCAATATGTAGTTCTTGAACTCGGTATCTTCGCGAAAACCGATGGATTCATAGGTTTTCTGTGCCACTTCGTTGTCACTGCTGGTGGAGACACGCATGCGTACGGCCTGGGTGTCCTTGGCCATTTTCTTCGCGGTGCGGATCAGGTTGTCGGCCACCAGTTGTCGGCGAGCGTCTTCGGCGACGTAGATATCGTTGAGGATCCACACGCGCTTCAGGGACAGGGAGGAAAAGCTGGGGTAGAGCTGACAGAAACCGAGGAGTTTCTTATCGTCATCGTCGGGCAGGGCCAGGTAGATCACCGATTCCTTGCGGCGCAGGCGCTTTTCCAGGAAGGCCCGGGACGAGTCCGGAAAAGGCAGGGCGCCATAGAACTCGCGGTATTTGACGAACAGGGGGGTCAACAGATCCAGGTGTTCGAGGGTCGCTTGAGTAATCCGCATGAGTTGTCCTCAACTTCGAATGGATACGACGGCAAACGGTTCATTACTCGGGCAGCCGTGTTTCGATGCTGCCTAAAGCCTGGAAAAAGCGCAATCGTCTCGAAAAGTCATGGCTTTGCAGGCCCCAGCAGGAAATTGCCCTTGGTGGTGTCGGGCGAGTCGCTGTCCAGGGTGTTCACCTGGGCCTCGTCTTTCAGGTTGACCCCCGAAAGCTGCCGCCTGCAGGCCTCGCGCATCAGGTACAGCAAGCGGTGGGCCGCCATGCCGTAGCTCAGGCCCTCCAGGCGCACGTTGGAAATGCAGTTGCGATAGGCATCGGTGAGCCCGACCTTCGGGTTGTAGGTGAAATATAGCCCCAGGCTGTCCGGTGAGCTGAGGCCCGGGCGTTCGCCGATCAGGATCACGGTCATTTTCGCCCCGAGCAGCTCGCCGATTTCGTCGGCCACCGCCACCCGGCCCTGTTCCACGAGGATTACCGGCGACAGCGACCAGCCTTCGGCCGCGGTCTGTTCTTCAAAACGGGCGAGAAACGGCAGGGTATGGCGATGCACCGCCAGCGCCGACAAACCGTCCGCCACGACCACCGCCAGATCCACCCCGCCCGGATTGGCGGATGCGTGATCGCGCAGGGCCTGGGCCGAATCGTCGCAGAGCTTGCGCCCCAGGTCCGGGCGTTGCAGGTAGCTGTGACGATCGCTGGCTGCGCTGTGCAGCAGCAGGCTGTCGCGGCCGCGTTCGGCCAGTTGGCTGCTCAGCCCGGCATGGTCGAAGGGCAGGTGCACCGCATCGCGGGCCTGGGCGTGGGCGAACTGGAAGTCCAGCTGGGCGCCGGTGGGCAGGCTGGTGCCGGTGCGGCCCAGGGCGATACGCGCCGGGGTCAGGCGGCGCAGCTCCAGCCAGGGGTCCTGGCTGTCGGTCGGATGTTTGTCCATGAGCCTGTCCTTACTGAAGCTGTGCCAGTGCCTGGCGGAAGGCCGGCGGCAGGTTGTGGCCGAACTGCACCTTGCCGTCGGGCTGGGTGAAGATGCCGGTTTTCGCCAGCCACTGCTCGAACTCCGGCGCCGGTTTCAGGCCCAGGGTCTGGCGGGCGTAGAGCGCGTCGTGAAAGGAGGTGGTCTGGTAATTGAGCATGATGTCGTCGGAGCCGGGGATGCCCATGATGAAGTTGATCCCGGCCACGCCCAGCAGGGTCAGCAGGGTGTCCATGTCGTCCTGGTCGGCTTCGGCGTGGTTGGTGTAGCAGATGTCGCAACCCATGGGCACGCCCAGCAGCTTGCCGCAGAAATGGTCTTCCAGGCCGGCGCGGATGATCTGCTTGCCGTTGTACAGGTACTCCGGGCCGATGAAGCCGACCACGGTGTTCACCAGGAACGGCTTGAAGTGCCGGGCCACGGCATAGGCGCGGGTTTCGCAGGTCTGCTGGTCGACGCCGAAGTGGGCGTTGGCCGACAGCGCGCTGCCCTGGCCGGTCTCGAAATACATCAGGTTCTGCCCCAGGGTGCCGCGCTTGAGGCTCAGGCCGGCCTCGTAGCCTTCCTGCAACACATTGAGGTTGATGCCGAAACTGGCGTTGGCCGCCTCGGTGCCGGCGATCGACTGGAACACCAGGTCCAGCGGCACGCCACGGTTGATCGCCTCGATGGAGGTGGTGACGTGGGTCAGCACGCAGGCCTGGGTGGGAATTTCATAACGCTGGATGATGGCGTCGAGCATTTCCAGCAGGGCGCAGATCGAGGCGATGCTGTCGGTGGCCGGGTTGATGCCGATCATGGCGTCGCCGTTGCCGTAGAGCAGGCCGTCGAGAATGCTCGCGGCGATGCCCGCCGGTTCGTCGGTCGGGTGGTTGGGCTGCAGGCGGGTCGACAGCCGCCCACGCAGGCCCAGGGTGCCGCGGAACCGGGTGACCACGCGGATCTTCTGCGCCACCAGCACCAGGTCCTGGACACGCATGATCTTCGACACGGCGGCGGCCATTTCCGGGGTCAGCCCCGGTGCCAGGGCGCGCAGGCTCTGTTCGTCGGCGGCGTCGCTGAGCAGCCAGTCGCGAAAGCCGCCGACCGTGAGGTGGCTGACGGTGGCGAAGGCGGTCTTGTCGTGGGTGTCGATGATCAACCGGGTGACTTCATCGGTCTCGTAGGGAATCAGCGCTTCTTCGAGGAAATGCTTGAGCGGAATATCCGCCAGGGTCATTTGCGCGGCGACCCGCTCGCCGTCGTTGAGGGCGGCGACGCCGGCCAGGAAGTCCCCGGAACGCGCCGGGCTGGCCTTGGCCATGACCTCCTTGAGGCTGTCGAAGCGGTAGGTCTGGGCGCCGACGGTGTGGGCGAAACTTGCCATACAGGTTCTCCGTGACGACGCAGGGACGTGGCCCCCGCGTCGAGGTTTTCGGCGGTTAGTGCAAGGCTTCTTCAGCTTTCTGAATGGCCGCGAATTCTTCTTCGGGCGTGCCTGCTACCAAGTGATGCCGACTGTAGAAAGCAAAGTAAGCAATTAATACTCCATAGATGATCGCGGCGCCAATGACCACCCGCGGATCCACCAGGAAGCCCGCCACCACGGCGATGCAGGCCAGTACCAGGGCCACGCCGGAGGTGAAGATGCCGCCCGGGGTGCGGTACGGACGATCCATTTTGGGGCGGCGGATGCGCAGGGTGATGTGCGCGGCCATCATCAGCACGTAGGAGATGGTGGCGCCGAACACCGCCACCAGGATCAGCAGGTCGCCCTGGCCGGTCAGCGACAGGCCGAAACCGATGATGCCGGGGATCACCAGCGCCAGGACCGGCGCCTTGCTCTTGTTGGTTTCCGACAGCTTGCGCGGCAGGTAACCCGCGCGGGACAGGGCGAAAATCTGCCGCGAGTAGGCGTAGATGATCGAGAAGAAGCTGGCGATCAAGCCGGCCAGGCCCACCAGGTTGACGAAGCTGCCCATCCAGGTCGAGCCGCCGTAGGCCTTGGCCAGGGCTTCCACCAGCGGGTTGCCGGAGGTCAGCAGGGCGTTGGCACCCGCGCCACCGGGGCCGATCACCAGGATCAGCAGGGCGAAGCTCAGCAGCACCAGCATGGCGCCGATCAGGCCGCGGGGCAGGTCGCGCTTGGGGTTCTTGGTTTCTTCCGCGGCCAGCGGGACCCCTTCGACCGCCAGGAAGAACCAGATGGCGTAGGGAATCGCCGCCCACACACCGACATAACCGAACGGCAGGAAGCTGCTGGCGCCCACGGCCTCGGTGACCGGGATATCCAGCAGGTTGGCCACCGAGAAGTGCGGCACCATCGCCACCAGGAATACGCCCAGGGCGATGGCGGCCACGGCAGTGATGATAAACATCAGCTTCAGTGCCTCGCCGACCCCGAAGATATGGATGGCGATGAACACGATGTAGAACGCCAGGTAGATCATCCAGCCGCCGATGCCGAACAGCGATTGGCAATAGGCGCCGATAAACACCGCGATCGCCGCCGGGGCGATCGCATATTCGATGAGGATCGCGGTGCCGGTGAGGAAGCCACCCCAGGGGCCGAAGGCGCTGCGGGCGAAACCGTAGCCACCGCCAGCGGTGGGGATCATCGAGGACAGCTCGGCCAGGGAAAAGCACATGCACAGGTACATGGTGGCCATCAGCAGGGTGGCGAGGAACATGCCGCCCCAGCCGCCCTGGGCCAGGCCGAAGTTCCAGCCTGCGTAGTCGCCGGAGATGACGTAGGCCACGCCCAGGCCCACCAGCAGGACCCAGCCTGCCGCGCCTTTTTTCAGTTCGCGTTGTTGGAAATAGTCGGAGCCGACTTTTTCAAAGTCGACCGAAGAGCCAGCCGACTGCACGCCGGTATGTTCGCTAGGCATAAGGGTTCACCTGTTCTTATTGTTGTGCCCGGTCGGCAGACCGGATCGGTGTTGCAAGGCGATGGAGTGTTCTGCCTTGAGGTCGTCATCGCGAGCTTGCGCGAGCGGCCCCCAAGGGTGAAACCGCGTTGGCGGCTTCACCCTTGTCCCTGGCGTTGCTGGTTTTTAGAAGAAGCCCAGCGGGTTGATGTCGTAGCTCACCAGCAGGTTTTTGGTCTGCTGGTAGTGGTCGAGCATCATCTTGTGGGTTTCACGGCCAACGCCGGACTTCTTGTAACCGCCGAACGCCGCGTGGGCGGGGTACAGGTGATAGCAGTTGGTCCACACACGGCCGGCCTTGATCGCCCGGCCCATGCGGTAGGCGCGGTTGATGTCGCGGGTCCAGAGGCCGGCGCCAAGGCCGAACTCGGTGTCATTGGCAATCGCCAGGGCTTCGGCTTCGTCCTTGAAGGTGGTGATGCTCACCACCGGGCCGAAGATTTCTTCCTGGAACACACGCATCTTGTTGTTGCCCTTGAGCAGGGTCGGCTGGATGTAATAACCGCTGGCCAGGTTGCCCTCGAGTTTCTCCACCTTGCCGCCGGTCAGCAACTGCGCGCCTTCGCCCTTGGCGATTTCCAGGTACGAGAGGATCTTGTCGAACTGCTGCTCGGACGCCTGGGCGCCGACCATGGTGTCGGTGTCCAGCGGGTCGCCGCGCTTGATCTGCTCGACCTTTTTCATCACCACTTGCATGAACTCGTCGTAGATCGACTCTTCCACCAGGGCGCGCGACGGGCAGGTGCAGACTTCGCCCTGGTTGAAGAACGCCAGCACCAGGCCTTCGGCGGCCTTTTCGATGAAGCTCGGTTCGGCCTGCATGATGTCGGCGAAGAAGATGTTCGGCGACTTGCCGCCCAGTTCCACGGTAGACGGGATGATGTTCTCGGCGGCGCATTTCATGATGTGCGAGCCCACCGGCGTCGAACCGGTGAAGGCGATCTTGGCGATGCGCTTGCTGGTGGCCAGGGCTTCGCCGGCTTCTTTGCCGAAGCCTTGCACCACGTTGAGCACGCCCGGCGGCAGCAGGTCGCCGATCAGTTCCATCAGCACGCAGATGCCCAGCGGGGTCTGCTCGGCCGGCTTGAGTACCACGCAGTTGCCGGCGGCCAGGGCCGGGGCGAGTTTCCAGGCGGCCATCAACAGCGGAAAGTTCCACGGGATGATCTGCCCGACCACGCCCAGCGGTTCGTGAATGTGATAGGCCACGGTGTTGCCGTCGATTTCCGCGGCGCTGCCTTCCTGGGCCCGCAGGCAGCCAGCGAAGTAGCGGAAGTGGTCGGCGGCCAGGGGGATGTCGGCGTTGAGGGTTTCCCGCACGGCCTTGCCGTTGTCCCAGGTTTCGGTGATGGCCAGCAGTTCGAGGTTCTGCTCGATGCGGTCGGCGATTTTCAGCAGGATCAGCGAGCGGGCCTGTGCCGAGGTGGCACCCCAGGCATCGGCGGCGGCATGGGCGGCGTCCAGGGCTTTCTCGATGTCTTCGGCGGTGGAACGCGGGAACTCGGCGATCGGTTGGCCGTTTACTGGCGAGGTATTGGTGAAGTACTGACCTTTGACAGGCGCGACGAATTCGCCGCCGATGTAGTTACCGTATTTGCTCTTGAACGAAACGATAGCGCCTTCAGTACCGGGGTGTGCATAACGCATGGTGGGTATCTCCTGGCTTTTGTGCTTATAAGGGAGGACGCGCTGTTGCGCTTGTAAAAGCGTAGAGCAAAGCCCGGGCCACTGCGTTGCAGGCCAGGAAAATCAAGGGTTTACGAATGTTTCAGCGGCTGCGTACCGGGCGTATGTGGCAGTTGTGGCACAGGCCGGGTGACACTTTGTACCGCTTGTGGCACAGCCTGTGACTCATTGGTCGAAGCAGCATTGCAATGCATCCATGGCTGGAGGATGCTGGTGGGCCGCGAGGATCTGAAGAACTCTTCTGTAGCCGCTGCCGCAGGCTGCGAACGACCGCGAAGCGGGCGCTGCTCTTCAGATCGCGGAAGCCCCTGCGGGGCTTGGCGCAGCCTGCGGCAGCGGCTACAGGTGGGTGCCTTCTGAGCAGTCAGCGCAGCAGGAGAACAATAAGAAATGCACAGCAATCACCTCACCCGGCACGCCCAGCAAGTGCTGACCGTGACCCAAGGCAAGGCCCATCTGCAGGGGCCCGGCAGCGACCCTTCCATCGCCCGCTCCTGGCTGCGTTGCCTGGAGGACTATCACCTCGACCCGGCCCTGAGCATGGCGCCCACCGTGCTCGAGCACGGACGTCTGCTGGAAAGCCGCGAACGCCTGCAGCAGGTGCTGCAGATCGCCGGCAACGAGATGACCAGCCTGCACCAGCAGCTGTCCGGCGCCGGCCATGCGGTGCTGCTGACCGACGCCCGCGGGGTGATCCTCAACTGTGTCACCGCGCCCGCCGAGCGCAAGATTTTCGAACGCGCCGGGCTCTGGCTCGGCGCCGACTGGAGCGAGGCCTGCGAGGGCACCAACGGTATTGGCACCTGCCTGGTGGAGCGCCAGTCCCTGACCATCCACCAGGACGAACATTTCCGTGGCCGCCATACCGGCCTGACTTGCTCGGCCAGCCCGGTGTTCGACCCTCACGGTGAACTGCTGGCGGTGCTCGACGTTTCCTCGGCGCGCCCGGATGTGTCGCGCCAGAGCCAGTTCCACACCATGGCCCTGGTCAACCTCTCGGCGAAGATGATCGAGAGCTGCTATTTCCTGCGTTATTTCGACAATCAATGGCTGCTGCGTTTTCACCTGCAGGCCGAGTCCGTCGGCTTGTTCAGCGAAGGCTTGCTGGCATTCGACGGGGAAGGTCGGATCAGCGCGGTGAACCAGAGCGCCTTGAACCTGCTGGGGCATATTCGCGGCGGCTTGCTGGGCAAGCCGGTGGAAGCCTTTTTCGACTGCTCGCTGGACGAGTTGCTGGGCCGCGCCAGTGTCAATGCCAGCGCCAGCTGGCCGCTGCGCACCTGTGATGGGCGGCATCTGTTCGCGGTGTTGCGTGGCCAGCCGCGCAGCGTGCCGCAACCGCTGCCGCCGAGGGCGGTGCTGGAGCGTCCGCGCCTGCCCGAGATCTGTCTGGGCGATGCGGCCCTGCAAGACGACTTCCGCAAATCCTTGCGCGTGTTCGAGCGCGATGTGCCGCTGTTGATCAACGGCGAAACCGGCTCCGGCAAGGAGGCGTTCGCCAAGGCGGTGCACCATGCCAGCCAGCGGGCGGAGAAAGCCTTCGTTGCCTTGAACTGCGCGGCCATTCCCGAAAGCCTGATCGAAAGCGAGCTGTTCGGTTATCGCGGCGGCACCTTCACCGGGGCACGCAAGGAAGGCATGCGCGGCAAGTTGCAGCAGGCCGATGGCGGCACGCTGTTCCTCGATGAAATCGGCGATATGCCGCTGGCCTTGCAGACCCGCCTGTTGCGGGTGCTGGAAGACCGCATGGTGGTGCCTATCGGCGGCGAGCCGCAGGCGGTCAACGTACGCATCATCAGCGCCACTCACCGGGACCTGCTGGAGCGGGTGCGGGATGGCAGCTTCCGCGAGGATTTGTATTACCGGCTCAATGGCCTGGAAATCGCCCTGCCGGCGCTGCGCGAGCGCAGCGACAAATCCCAGCTGCTGGATTTTCTCCTGGCGCAAGAGGCCGGCGACCAGCAGGTCTCGCTCGACGGCCCGGCACGCCAGGCCCTGCTGGACTTCCACTGGCCAGGCAACGTGCGGCAACTGCGCAACGTATTGCGCACCCTGGCGGCGCTCTGCGACGACGGACGCATCGGCCTGGAGGATGTGCCGGCGATGATTCGCCAGGGCCGCCCGGCACCGGTGCCGGCAGCTGTCGAGGAGGCGGGCGGATACCCGTTGGACGATGCCGAACGCCTGGCCTTGCTCAATGTGCTGGAACAACAGCGCTGGCATATGACCCACACCGCCGAGCAGTTGGGGGTGAGCCGCAATACCCTCTATAGAAAGCTGCGCAAGCATGGGATCGCTCGCTAGGCGCGGCACCGGGTTATCGTTCATCGCGAGCAATCGAGCGTCGACCGGCTGCTCCTACAGAAAATGCGCATTCCTCTGTAGGAGCGAAGCTTGCTCGCGATAGGCGGCGCAGCCGCCGATACATCGGTAACCGCGGTCCAAGGCTCCAGCCGCGTTCGAGCGATTCCCCGTCAAAAGCCCCACAGAACTCGTCACAGCCTCCGGCAACGACAACCGCGTGTTCCCCCATCAGCTAAAGAGTGCGATTTGCAGCCCTCTACGCTAACCTGCCTCGATGTTTTACGAGGCCTTCTATGCACATTCATATTCTCGGTATTTGCGGCACCTTCATGGGCTCGATGGCGGTTCTGGCCAAAGAGCTGGGCCATCATGTCACCGGCTCCGATGCCAACGTCTACCCGCCGATGAGCACCCAGCTCGAAGCCCAGGGCATCGAGTTGACCCAGGGCTACGACCCGGCCCAGCTTGACCCGGCACCGGACCTGGTGGTGATCGGCAATGCCATGTCCCGCGGCAACCCGGCAGTGGAATATGTGCTGAACAAGGGCCTGCCCTATGTTTCCGGCCCGCAATGGCTGGCCGACCATGTGCTGCAAGGCCGTTGGGTGCTGGCGGTGGCCGGCACGCACGGCAAGACCACCACCAGCAGCATGCTGGCCTGGGTGCTGGAGCATGCGGGCATGAGCCCGGGCTTCCTGATCGGTGGCGTGCCGCAGAATTTCTCGGTGTCGGCCCGCCTGGGCGGCACACCGTTCTTCGTGATCGAGGCCGATGAATACGACAGCGCCTTCTTCGACAAGCGCTCGAAGTTCGTGCACTACCGTCCGCGCACGGCGATCCTGAACAATCTCGAGTTCGATCACGCGGACATCTTTCCCGATCTGCCGGCGATCGAGCGGCAGTTCCACCACTTGGTGCGGACCATCCCGAGCGAAGGCCTGGTCATCCACCCGACCACCGAGCCGGCCCTGCAACGGGTGATCGACATGGGCTGCTGGACCCCGGTGCAAACCACCGGCGCGGGCGGCCAATGGCAGGTCAAGCTGCTCAGCGAAGACGGCTCGAAGTTCGAAGTGATGTTCGAAGGCGAGGCCCAAGGTGTGGTCGAGTGGGACCTGACCGGCCAGCACAACGTCGCCAACGCCCTGGCCACCCTGGCCGCGGCGCGCCATGTCGGTGTGGTGCCGGCCATGGGTATCGCTGCGCTGAGCGCGTTCAAGAGCGTCAAGCGGCGGATGGAGAAGGTGGCTGAAGTCCATGGCATCACCATCTACGACGACTTCGCTCACCACCCGACCGCCATCGCCACCACCCTGGATGGCCTGCGCAAGCGCATTGGCGATGCGCCATTGATCGCGATCATCGAGCCGCGCTCCAACTCCATGAAGCTCGGCGCCCACCGTGACGGGCTGCCGGAAAGCGTCAACCAGGCCGATCAGGTGGTCTGGTACGCGCCGGCCAATCTCGGCTGGGACCTGGGCGCCACCGCCGCGCTGTGCAGCGTGCCGTCGATTGTCAGCGACTCCCTGGAAGGCATCATCGAGCGGGTGAAGAGCCAGGCCAAGCCGGGCACCCACGTGGTGATCATGAGCAACGGCGGCTTCGGCGGCCTGCACGGCAAGCTGGCCGAGGCACTGCGATGAACAACGGCCCGGAACGCATCACCCTGGCGATGACCGGCGCCTCGGGCGCCCAGTACGGCCTGCGCCTGCTCGATTGCCTGGTGCGCGAAGATCGTGAAGTGCACTTCCTGATCTCCAAGGCCGCGCAGTTGGTGATGGCGACCGAGACCGACGTGACCCTGCCACCCAAGCCGCAGACCATGCAGGCCTTCCTCACCGAGTACACCGGTGCGGCAGCCGGGCAGATTCGCGTGTATGGCAAGGAAGACTGGATGTCGCCGGTGGCCTCGGGCTCCGGTTCGCCGGCGGCGATGGTGGTGGTGCCTTGCTCCACCGGTACCTTGTCGGCCATCGCCACGGGCGCCTGCAACAACTTGATCGAGCGGGCGGCGGACGTCACCCTGAAGGAACGCCGCCAGTTGATCCTGGTACCGCGCGAGGCGCCTTACTCGAGCATCCACCTGGAAAACATGCTCAAGCTGTCGAACATGGGCGTGACCATTCTGCCGGCTTCTCCGGGTTTCTATCACCAGCCGCAGACCATCGACGACCTGGTGGATTTTGTCGTGGCGCGGATTCTCAACCTGTTGAACATCCCGCAAGACATGCTGCCGCGGTGGGGCGAGCATCACCTGAGCAGCGATGAGTAAGTCGCTGCTGATCCTGCTGGTCGCCCTGCAACTGGGCGGCTGCGCCACGGCACGCACGCTGAACGCGGCCAAGCCGGGCGCACCGGTGGTGTATTCCGGGACGCGCCTGGATCTGTATGTGATGCAGGGCGGTTGTTGCCCGATGGATCG
Source organism: Pseudomonas sp. GW821-FHT09E12 (assembly GCF_059416085.1). Taxonomy (NCBI): domain Bacteria; kingdom Pseudomonadati; phylum Pseudomonadota; class Gammaproteobacteria; order Pseudomonadales; family Pseudomonadaceae; genus Pseudomonas; species Pseudomonas sp. GW821-FHT09E12. The sequence continues at coordinate 76,296 of NZ_JBWKOM010000009.1, forward strand.
CTTCGGTGCCGAAGCGCCGAGCTATCCGGGTGTCGATCTGCCGGCCAGCGCCTTGCTCGACACGCTGCTGTTGCCGCTGTCGGTGCTGACGGTATTGGGGGTTGGTTTCCAGGCTACAGGCGGGTTGTAACGACCTTGTAGCCGCTGCCGAAGGCGGCGATCGGTCGCGTAGCGGCCGTAGAGGCGGGCTGCGCGTCGGTGCGGCAAATCGCGTCGTCAGGATTGCGCCTGCTGCGCAGTCGATCGCAGCCTGCGGCAGCGGCTACAGGCGCGATCCATGGCGTTTATTTACCCAGCTTGCGCAATTCGTCGGACTCGACGATCCGCACTCCATCCTGCTCTTCCAGCGCCAGGCGCCACATGGCCCGGGCCAGATGGCAGGCTTCGATGCCGTGGTATTTGCCGGGAATCAGCTTGGACAGCGGGCCGGCCAGCTGTTCGGCGAGACGCGGTTCGATGCGTTCGCCAAGCAGCAGCGACGGCCGGCAAATAGTCAGTTGCGGCCAGTCCTGGGCCTTCAGCGCCTGTTCCATTTCGCCTTTGACCCGGTTGTAGAAAATCGAGGATTTCGCGTCCGCGCCCAGGGCGCTGATCACCACCAGGTGCCGCGCACCCATCTCCCGCGCGCGTTTGCCGAAGGCCACCACCAGGTCCAGGTCGACGGCGCGGAATGCCTGTTCGGAGCCGGCTTTCTTGATAGTGGTGCCCAGGCAACAGAACGCCAGGTCCACCCGGCCGCTGAGCTGCGGCAGGAGTACCGCCGGCTCGCCGACCGGGTTTTCCAGGCGCGGATGTTCGCTCAAGGGGCGCCGGCTGGGCGCCAGTACGCGGGTTACCGTGGGTTCGTTGAGCAGGCGGTCGAGCAAGTGCTCGCCAGTCAGGCCGGTCGCGCCGGCGAGCAAGATATGCTGAGGCGTCAAGTACATAATGTTTCCCCCTTGATACTGTTCCAGCTTAGTTGCTCTTTGCTTCCTTGCTGTCATTGGCGGCGCTTTGCAGCGCCTTTCGTGCTTGTTGCTTGCGCAGATGCTGCCAGTGCGCCAAGACCCCCTTGGGCGCCCAGATCTGCGGTTCGGAGGCTTCGAAGTTGTCCGCCAGTTCACGTTCGGCCACGGTCGCCCTGGCCAGCTTGAAGGCCTGTTCCAGGTCGTCGGTCTGGTTCAGCGCCTGGGCGAACAGGGCGTCGCCGAAGTAGGTGAAGTCGGCTTCTTCCGAGCAGCCGAACGATACGCGGTCGGCCTGCGAAGCGGTCATGATCAGAGTCCGCTCATCCTTGAGCGCGGGAATGAACCCGCCGGAATAACAGGCCGAGATCACGATGATCTTGTCGCGGTTTTTCAGTGGCGCCAGCACCGCGGCCAACTCGTCGGCCGGCAGGTCGGCCAGCTCCAGGCGTGGCTGGTCGAGCACCAGTTCGTGTTCGCTGGTGCCGTGGCTGGTCAGGTAGAGAAACAACAGGTCTTCCGGGCCGCTGCGTTCGGCCAGGACCTGTACCGCGCGCCGCAGGTTTTCCCGGGTGGCCATGGGCCGGCTGTCGAGGCGGTCGCGGTGGTTGACCAGGCGGATCTGCCCGTAGGCGCCGAAGCGGGTGGCGAGCATGTTGCTGACATAGTCGGCCTCGCGCAGAAACACGCTTTGCTTGCCATCGCCGGCCAGCGTCAGGCTGTAGAGCTCGATGGCGGGGGTCGACGCCGGCACCGCGCTGAGGGCGTCGTCGAGCAGGCGGCCCTGGGCCAGCAGGCCGGTCTCCAGTGGGTCGGGCAACAGTCGGCCGTCGGCATCGCGAACCCGCAGGCCATTGATCCAGTCGCCGCTTTGCACGGAGCCATCGCGCAGCACCAGCACGCCGTGGCCCTGGTAGTTGTCGCCTTCGAAGCCGCCGATATAGAAGCTGCCGTCGCTGAGGTTCAGGCGGCCCTGGCCGCTGAAGCGCCAGTCGCTGAAACGGCCGATGTAGTGGCTGCCGTCGACGCCAATCAGCTCTCCCTTGCCACTGAGGGCGCCCTCCTTGAACTGGCCGATCCAGACATCGCCGTCGGCGTTTTCGTAGCGGCCCTTGCCGCTGAGCTGGTTCTGTTTGAAGCCGCCGACGTAGAGGTCGCCCTCGGCGCTGCTGAAGGTGCCGTTACCTTCCAGCTGGCCATCGACGAAGTGGCCGCTGAACTGGTTGCCGCTGGCATCGCTGCGCTGGCCTTCGCCGTTGGGTTTGCCACGAGAGAACTGGCCCTGGTACTGGCTGCCGTCTTCCAGTTCGAGACGGCCGAGCCCGGAATACAGGTCGGACTTGAATTCGCCGCGGTAGGTCATGCCGCGTTCCTTGAGGGTGCCTTCACCGTCGCGCCGGCCCAGTTTGAAACCGCCGGTGTAGCTGCTGTCCTTGGTGGTCAGGCTGCCCTGGCCGTGGAACAGGCCCTGCTGGAATTGACCGCGGTAGACCTCGCCGTCGCTGCCGTGCCATTCGCCCTGGCCGTGCCACTGGCCGCTGTCGAACTGGCCGGCATACCAGCTGCCGTTGGGGTAGTCGATGCGCCCTTGTCCCTGCAGCAACCCGTTGACCACATCGCCGCGGTAGCGGCCACCGTCTGGCAGACGGGCGTCGGGAGGCAGCAGCGATTCGCCGTCTCCACATGCGGTGAGCAACAGGGTCAGAGCCAGGGGTACAAGTGGGTGCATAGCGGGATCCGGATAATTAGGGGACCGAGTATGCCGTAGCAACGAGGCTTATATATAGAGAGGCTGCGCGAAACAGCGTGAGCTGTTTCGCATCAGGAAGGTTTCAGACAAAGCAGAGGGACAAGGGCTCGGCAATGTAGGCTGGTTTTTCCTGGCCTTCGATTTCCAGTGTGGCGGTGGCCTTGAGCAGCCATTGGCCGGGTTTCTTCTCGGTGACGTCCACCAGGTCGACCTTGAGGCGGACCCTGGAATCGACCTTGACCGGCTGGATGAAGCGCACGCTGTCCAGGCCGTAGTTGACCGCCATCTTCAGCCCCACGGGCAGGATCAGGATGTCTTCCATCAGTTTCGGGATCAGCGACAGCGACAGGAAACCGTGGGCGATGGTGCCGCCGAACGGCGTCTGGGCGGCTTTCACCGGGTCGACGTGGATGAACTGGAAGTCACCCGTGGCTTCGGCGAACAGGTTGATACGCTGCTGATCGATGGTGAGCCATTCGGAACGTCCTAGTTCCTTTCCGACATAATCTTTGAGCTCTGCAACAGGAACATACGGCATTGAGACTCTCCTTGGGTTCATCGGTTTTATCGTTCTAAAGGGGCGGGGGACGTACCCCCTGACCACCCACTGTAGATCATCATGGGGGTTTGCTCCGGTCAACCTTCCATGCTTTTGGCGAATGCCGGTGCATAGCGTTCGCGTGCTTATAATGCCCGGCGTTTTTTCGGGGGGGGATGAGAGATGTTGTTACGCGGTCTGACATGGCTGGTGCTGTTTCAATTGCTCGGCACGGCGATCAACCATCTGTTCCTGCCGATCCTGCCGGGGCCGATTGTCGGTCTGCTGTTGCTGCTGATTTTCCTGGTGGCGCGCGGCGAGGTAGGCGAGCCGCTGAACCTGGCCGCCTCCAGCCTCCTGCGTTACCTGCCGCTGTTGCTGGTGCCGCCCGCGGTGGGGGTGATGGTGTACGCGGCGGATATCGCCGCGGACTTCTGGGCGATAGTCGGCGCGCTGGTATTGTCGCTGGTGATCTCCATGGCCTTCGTCGGCGTGCTGATGCAGCGGCTGGTCAAGCGCCACGGACATCGGGAGGGCGGCCAATGATGTTCGATTGGCAGGGCGCCTGGGCGTCGGTGATCCACCATCCATTATTCGGCATCGGCATTACCCTGGGCGCCTATCAACTGGTGCTCGCGGCCTTCGAGAAAACCCGCTGGATCTTTCTGCAACCGGTGCTGGTCTCCATGTTGCTGGTGATCGGCGTGCTGCTGAGCTGTGGCCTGAGCTACGCCGAGTACCGCAAGAGCACGGAGATCCTCAGTATTCTCCTGGGCCCGGCCACGGTGGCGCTGGCCGTACCGCTGTACCTCAACCTGCGGCGGATTCGACAGTTGTTCTGGCCGATATTTACTACGCTGGTGATTGGAGGGGTGGTCGCCACCGGCCTGGGTGTATTGCTGGGATGGTGGTTCGGTGCCGAGAACATGATCCTGATGACCATGGCGCCGAAATCGGTGACCTCGCCGATCGCCATGCTGGTGGCCGAACAGATTGGCGGTGTCGCAGCGCTGGCCGCGGTATTCGTATTGATCACCGGGGTGATCGGGGCGATTTTCGGTCCGGCCATCCTCAACCGCCTGCAGGTGCATAGCCCGGAAGCCCGGGGCATGGCGCTGGGCATGACGGCTCACGCGGTGGGCACTTCGGTGGCCTTGCAGGAAAGTGAAGAGTGCGGTGCTTTCGCGGCGCTGGCGATGAGTCTGATGGGTGTGGCCACGGCGGTTTTCCTGCCGTTGGCGGTGTCGTTGGTGGTTTAAGGAAACCTGTATGAGCCTGGCGCTTTTCCCGCTGAACACGGTGCTGTTCCCCGACTGCATTCTCGACTTGCAGATTTTCGAGGCGCGCTACCTGGACATGATCGGTCGCTGCATGAAACAGGGCAGCGGCTTCGGCGTGGTGTGCATCCTCGAAGGCGAAGAGGTGGGCATCGCCCCGGAAGGTTTTGCGCGGGTGGGCTGTGAAGCGCTGATCACCGACTTCCATCAGCAGGACAACGGCCTGCTGGGGATTCGGGTCAAGGGCGGGCGGCGTTTTCGGGTGCTGAGCAGCGAAGTGCAGCGCGATCAGTTGCGGGTGGCTGAAGTCGAGTGGCTGGACGAGGCGCCGGAGCGGCCGCTGCAGGATGAAGACGGGGACCTGATCGCCTTGCTCAAGGCGCTGGCCGAACACCCGATGGTCGAAGCCCTGAACATGGGCACCGAAGCCACTGGCCAGCAGTCGCTGGCCAACCAGCTGGCCTACCTGTTGCCGTTCTCCGAGCTGGACAAGATCGACCTGCTGCAACTGGACGATCCGCAGCAACGCCTGGATGCGATCCAGGCCTTGCTGGACGAGTTGCAGGGCGAACTGTTCGCCTGATCCTGATCCTGATCCTGATCCTGTAGCCGCTGCCGCAGGCTGCGATCGCCCACACAGTGGGCGCAGATTCCGAAACCGCTGAAGGCCTTCGGTCTGTCGCAGCCTGCGGCGGCTACAGGGGCGTTCGCTCTATCTAGTAGGCATAACGCAGCATGGCGTGGGGTAGATGCCTGACTGCTTCGAAGCCGAACAACGCGATCAGCGCCGGCAAGACCAGCCACCAGATCTTGGCCGGCATGGGTTCCAGCGGGGTCTGGCGCTGGGCGACCCACAGGCTGGCGGCGCACACGCAGGCGGCAAGCATGGCGCCGGCAAGGATGTCGGAGGGCCAATGCGCGCCCAGGTAAATCCGTGACACGGCAATCGCGGCCGCGGGCAGACAGCCCAGCAGCAGCCAGGTCAGGCGCATGCGCGGCGGCTGGCCGCGGCCGGCGAGCACCGCCAGGGTCAGGAACAGGGCGAACGAGCCGGAGCTGTGGCCGCTGGGCATGCTGTAGCTGGTCAGTGGGTCGGTCAGGACTTCCGGGCGTACCCGGGCGAAGAACAGCTTGGTACCGGTGTTGGCCAGTGCGGTACACAACAGCGTGGCGCCCGCGAAAATCGCCTGCCGCCATTGTCGGGCAACCAGCAACAGCAGGGTGACCAGGGCGCTGGCGAACAGCATGGTGCGGAATTCGCCGAACTGGGTGAGCACCACCATCACCTCGTCCATCGCCGGGCTGCGGTGCTCCTGGACCAGCGCCATCAGGCCCTGGTCGAAATGGTTCAAGTAGGGGTAACCGATGAACAGCCCCGCCAGGATCGCCAGGCTGAGGCCGGCCACCAGCGGGCTGGCCTTGCGATGGCGGCGCACGGTGCTGTTGATGCTCAGGCCCAGCAGCACGGCGATGCTGGCGGCGACTATTCCCGCTTGCGGCCAGAAACCTTCAGGCAAGGGCAGGCGGATCGCCGCGCCCGTGGCCCAGCCCGGCAGCAGGTAGGCGACTGTCCAACCGGCCGCGGCCAGCAGGCTGACGGCGAAAAAGCGCGGGAACGACATGTCGAACATCCCGGCGACCATCGGCAGCATGGGCCGCAAGGGGCCGATAAAACGCCCGACCAACAGGCTGGCGATGCCATACCGCTGGAAATAGGCTTCGGCGCCGTTGATCCATTCCGGGTGATGGCGCAGGCCTGGCAGGCGGCGGATATTCTGGTGAAAACGCCGGCCCAGCAGATAAGACACCACGTCCCCAAGCAAACCGCCAAAGAACCCCAGCGCCAGGGTTTCACCCAGGGACAGTGCGCCGCTGCCGGCCATCACGGCAATGGCGAACAGCAGCACGGTGCCGGGTACGATCAGGCCGGCAATCGCCAGGCATTCGACGCAGGCGACGATGAACACGGCTGCCGCCAGCCATTGGGGGTTCATCGTCAGCCAGCCGGTTATTCCATCGAGCCATTGGCCCATAGGTTTTCAACTCCGGTTATTCGGTGGTTCAACTGTAGAAACGGGCTTGCTCGCGATCAGGTCGTCCGAGGGCACGCCGGCTCCTGCGAAAGGGATCAATCGAGCAGTAAATAGTCGCGACCTTCGACCTGCCCGCGACGTAGCGGGTTCCGGGTGCAGTAGGGGGCGTAGGCGGCATCGACAAAGCGGTACATCAAGTGTTCGTCGCGGCCGTGGGGAATGCCCAGGCGAGTGGTCTGGATGATGCTGGCGACGGGCGTGCCGACATCTTCGACGAACAGCACTTCATGGTCGAAGCGCTTGGCATCCCATACCGGGACTTTCAGGCCCAGCGCCTTGCACAGCAGGGTCTGGCCGGCGCAGAGCTTTTGCGAGGGGCGCGGCCGACCGCTGGCATCGGGATTGTTCAGGAGCATCTGCGCCAGGCTGGCGGGGCCGGAGACTTCGTCGACCCAGGGGTAGGCCGACTTGATCAGCACTGCGTTGCCCGGGCCCTGGGCGCTGAAGTTCAGCGAATCGCCGCCACGGGCGTAGTACATATAGATGTGGCCACCGTCCAGAAACAAAGCCTTACGCTTTTCTGTGTAGCCGAGGGAGGCATGGCTGCCTTTTTCCTCGCAGTAATAGGCTTCTGTTTCGATAATGCGCGCCGACAGCCACAGATCGCCGACCCGATGGCGGATGATTTTGCCGAGCAGTTCACGGGCCAGGACCTGGGCGTCTCGATCGAAAAAGCGGTCGGGCAGGGCCTTGGGCAGCGTCGGAGTGGACAGAATGGACATGGTAGCCAGGAGCGATGACGGGAATTGGGTCGGAATGATATCAATTCCAGGCTTAATTCAGGCTGAACGAGAGGTATTTGCCGTCCATTTCGACCATCCGCCCGTGACCGCTGTCCGTGGACCGGCGCGACAGCTATAATCAGCCGCTTTCCTCTTTGCCAAGACCACAGCAGACCATGACTGAGTCCGTTCTTGACTACATGACCCGTTTGGGTCGCGCTGCCCGCGAGGCTTCTCGGGTAATCGCCCGTGCCACCACTGCGCAGAAAAACCGCGCATTGCTGGCGGCTGCCGATGCATTGGACGCTGCTCGCCCCGAGCTGAGCGCAGCCAATGAGCAGGACCTGGCCAACGGCCGGGCTAATGGTCTGGAACCTGCATTGCTCGATCGTCTGGCGCTGACTCCGGTGCGTATCGACGAAATGATCGAAGGCCTGCGTCAGGTGGCCAAGCTGCCTGACCCCATCGGTGAAATCCGCGATATGCGCTACCTGCCTTCGGGCATCCAGGTCGGCAAGATGCGCGTGCCCCTGGGCGTGATCGGCATCATCTACGAGTCGCGTCCCAACGTGACCATCGATGCGGCCAGCCTGTGCCTGAAGTCCGGCAACGCCACCATCCTGCGTGGCGGCTCCGAGGCGATCAATTCCAACCGTGCTATCGCCACCTGCATCCAGCAAGGGCTGGCGGTGGCCGGCCTGCCGGCGCAAGTGGTGCAGGTGGTGGAAACCACCGACCGCGCGGCCGTTGGCGCGCTGATCACCATGCCCGAATTCGTCGACGTGATCGTGCCGCGTGGCGGCAAGAGCCTGATCGAGCGGGTCAGCCGCGACGCCAAGGTGCCGGTGATCAAGCACCTGGACGGCGTCTGCCATGTGTTCATCGACGTGGCGGCCGACCTGGACAAGGCGATTCGTATCGCCGACAACGCCAAGACCCAGCGCTACGCACCCTGCAACACCATGGAGACCCTGCTGGTCCACGCCGGTATTGCCGAGCGCGTACTGCCGCCGCTGGCGGCGATCTATCGCGACAAGCAGGTCGAGCTGCGCGGTTGCCCGCGTACCCGTGCCTTGCTGGGCGACGATGTGATCGAGGCCACCGAAGAAGACTGGCGCACCGAATACACCGCGCCGATCCTGTCGATCCTGGTGGTCGACAGCCTGGACGCGGCCATCGAGCACATCAACACCTACGGTTCGCACCACACCGACGCCATCGTCACCGAGAACTTCACCGACGCCCGGCGTTTCCTCAACGAGGTGGACTCCAGCTCGGTGATGGTCAATGCCTCGACCCGGTTTGCCGACGGTTTCGAATATGGCCTGGGCGCGGAGATCGGTATTTCCACCGACAAGCTGCACGCCCGTGGCCCGGTCGGCCTGGAAGGGCTGACCAGCGAGAAATATGTCGTCTTCGGCGACGGCCATGTGCGCACTTGATGAGCAAACGTATCGGTCTGCTGGGCGGTACCTTCGACCCCGTGCACATCGGTCACCTGCGCAGTGCGCTGGAGGTGGCCGATTCGCTGGGGCTCGATGAGCTGCGCCTGACCCCCAGCGCGCGGCCGCCGCATCGCGATGCACCGCAGGTGTCGGCGCTGGACCGTCTGGCGATGGTCGAGTGTGCGGTGGCGGGCGTTTCACCCCTGGTGGTGGACGATCGTGAGCTGAAACGGGACAAACCGTCCTACACCCTAGACACCCTGGAACAGATGCGGGCCGAGATGGCCGCGGATGACCAGTTGTTCCTGTTGCTGGGCTGGGACGCTTTTTGCGGCCTGCCTACCTGGCATCGCTGGGAAGAGTTGCTCCAGCATTGCCACATCCTGGTGCTGCAACGCCCGGATGCCGACAGCGAGCCGCCGGATGCATTGCGCAACCTGCTGGCGGCGCGCTCGGTGAGCGATCCCCTGGCCCTGCAAGGGCCCGGAGGACACATTGCATTCGTCTGGCAGACACCGCTCGCGGTGTCCGCCACCCAGATCCGTCAACTGCTGGCCAGCGGTAAGTCGGTACGTTTCCTGGTGCCTGATGCGGTCCTGGCCTATATCGATGCCCACGGTCTTTACCGTGGGCCGAACTGAAGGCGCGCTGCCGGCTGATGCCGTGCAACGCGCCACACATACGAGCTGAACGAGTTTTATATGACTAACCAAGTAATGAAAGGCGAAGATCTGGTCAAGGTGGCAGTCGCCGCGCTGGAAGACGTCAAGGCCCAGGACGTCCTGGTGATCGATGTTCGCGAAAAGCAGAGCATCACCGACTACATGATCATCGCCACCGGTACTTCCAACCGCCAGATCGGCGCGATGCTGGAAAAGGTCCGCGAGATGGTCAAGGCCCAGGGCGTCAAGCCGCTGGGTGAGGAAGGCAAGGGCGACAGCGACTGGGTGCTGCTGGACCTGGACGACGTGATCGTGCACATGATGACCGCCTCCGCGCGCCAGTTCTACGACCTGGAGCGTCTGTGGCAGGGCGCCGAGCAGAGCCGTGCGGCCGATGGCAAGCACCACAGCCCGGAGCACACCCATGAGCACTTCACCAAGCTCAACAAAGACCAGCAATAAGGGACGGCTGTGCGCCTGCGTCTGATCGCTGTCGGTTCACGCATGCCCAAGTGGGTGGAAGAGGGTTGGCACGAGTATGCCAAGCGTCTGCCATCCGAGCTGGCGCTGGAACTGGTGGAAATACCGCTCAATACCCGTGGCAAGAACGCCGATGTGGCCCGTTTCATCCGTCAGGAGGGCGAAGCCATGCTGGCCAAGGTCGGCCCGAACGAGCGGATCGTCACCCTCGAGGTCCACGGCAAGCCCTGGAGCACCGAGCAACTGGCGGTGGAGCTGGATCGCTGGCGCCTCGACTCGCGTACCGTGAATTTCATGGTCGGCGGCCCCGAGGGGCTGGCGCCGGAAGTCTGCGCGCGGGCGGATCAGCGCTGGTCGCTGTCGCCGCTGACCTTGCCGCACCCGCTGGTACGGATCCTGATCGGTGAACAGCTGTATCGCGCCTGGACAGCCCTGTCCGGGCACCCTTATCACAAATAGTCCGCGCCCCTAATGTCCCAGCCGATCCGTATCAAGGACCACGAAAAAGACGCCCGTCTGGTGCGTGGCCGGGTCGTGTTCGGGGCTATTGCCGTGGTCTGCCTGATCGGGGTGCTGATCGCGCGGCTGTATTACCTGCAGGTGATCCAGTACGACTATCACTCGACCCTGTCGGAAAACAACCGGGTTCATGTCCAGCCGATTCCGCCGACCCGCGGCCTGATCTTCGACCGTAATGGCGTGGTGGTGGCCGACAACCGGCCGAGCTTCAGCCTGAGCATGACCCGCGAGCGTTCCGGTGACTGGCGCCAGGTGCTCGATGTCATTGTCGAGGTGCTGGAGCTGACGCCGGAAGACCGGGTCCTGTTCGAAAAACGCATGAAACAGGGGCGTCGGCCGTTCGAGCCGGTGCCGATCCTGTTCGAGCTCAACGAAGAGCAGATCGCCCGGATCGCGGTCAACCAGTTCCGCCTGCCTGGGGTGGAAGTGGTGGCGCAGTTGGTCCGTCATTACCCCCAGGGCGCGCACTTCGCGCACTCGGTGGGCTACATGGGGCGGATCAACGAGAAAGAGCTGAAGACCCTGGACCCGGTGAACTACAGCGGCACCCACCACATCGGCAAGACCGGTATCGAGCGCTTCTACGAGCCCGAGCTGCACGGCCAGGTGGGTTACGAAGAGGTCGAGACCAACGCTCGCGGCCGCGTGTTGCGAGTGCTCAAGCGTACCGACCCGATTCCCGGCAAGGACATTGTCCTGAGCCTGGACATCAAGCTGCAGGAAGCCGCGGAGGCGGCATTGGGTGGCCGGCGCGGCGCGGTGGTCGCGCTGGACCCTCGCACCGGAGAAGTGCTGGCCATGGTCAGCCAGCCGAGCTTCGACCCGAACCTGTTCGTCACCGGTATCAGCTTCAAGGCCTATGCCGAGCTGCGCGATTCCATTGACCGTCCACTGTTCAACCGGGTGCTGCGCGGTCTGTATCCGCCGGGCTCGACCATCAAGCCGGCGGTGGCGATCGCCGGTCTTGATTCCGGGGTGGTGACGGCCTCCACACGGGTCTATGACCCGGGCTACTACCAACTGCCCAACTACGATCACAAGTACCGTAACTGGAACCGCAGCGGTGACGGTTACGTCGACCTCGACACCGCGATCATGCGGTCCAACGACACCTACTTCTATGACCTGGCCCACAAACTGGGGATCGATCGGTTGTCGGCCTACATGAACAAGTTCGGGATCGGCCAGAAGGTCTCGCTGGACATGTTCGAGGAGTCGCCGGGCCTGATGCCGTCGCGGGAATGGAAGCGTGCCACCCGTCGCCAGGCCTGGTTCCCGGGCGAGACGCTGATTCTCGGGATCGGCCAGGGTTACATGCAGTCCACCCCGTTGCAGCTGGCCCAGGCCACGGCGCTGGTGGCGAACAAGGGTAAATGGAACCGTCCGCACCTGGCCAAGACCATCGAGGGCGAAAAGCCGGTGGACGAAAACCCGATGCCGGACATCATCCTGCGCGATCCGTCGGACTGGACAAAGGTCAATCACGGCATGCAGCAGGTGATGCACGGCGCCCGCGGTACGGCGCGCAAGGCAGCCATCGGCTCGCAATACCGGATCGCCGGCAAGAGTGGTACGGCCCAGGTGGTCGCGATCAAGCAGGGCGAGAAGTACGACCGCTCCAAGGTCCAGGAACGCCATCGCGACCACGCCCTGTTCGTCGGTTTTGCGCCGGCGGAAAACCCGAAAATCGTGGTCTCGGTCATGGTCGAGAACGGCGAGTCCGGTTCCGGCGTGGCGGCCCCGGTGGTGCGCCAGGTGATGGACGCCTGGCTCCTCGGCCCGGATGGCCTGCTCAAGCCTGAGTTTGCCGGCCCTATCAGTGCGGAGGCTACGGCCCGTGAAGAGTAATTTCGATCGCATCCTGTCCAGCGAGGATGTGATGCGTCGCCGGGCGACGTTGCTGCAGCGCATGCACATCGACGGCCCATTGCTGATCCTGCTGCTGACCCTGGCGGCCGGCAGCCTGTTCGTCCTGTATTCGGCCAGCGGCAAGAGCTGGGACCTGCTGGGCAAGCAGGCGACCTCGTTCGGCATCGGCCTGGTGTCGATGATCGTCATTGCCCAGCTCGAGCCCCGATTCATGGCGCGCTGGGTGCCGCTGGCCTATGTGTTCGGCGTGATACTGCTGGTGGTGGTGGATGTCATGGGCCACAACGCCATGGGCGCCACCCGCTGGATCAACATCCCCGGGGTGATTCGCTTCCAGCCCTCGGAATTCATGAAGATCATCATGCCGGCGACCATCGCCTGGTACCTGGCCAAGCGCACCTTGCCGCCGCAGCTCAAGCATGTGGGCATCAGCCTGGTCCTGATCGGTATTCCGTTCATTCTGATCGTGCGCCAGCCGGACCTCGGGACCTCGCTGCTGATTCTCGCCGGTGGCGCCTTCGTGCTGTTCATGGGCGGGCTGCGCTGGCGCTGGATTCTCAGCGTGCTGGCTGCCGCGGTACCGGTGGCGATCGCCATGTGGTTCTTCATCATGCACGACTACCAGAAGCAACGGATCCTGACCTTCCTCGACCCGGAAAGCGATCCATTGGGCACTGGCTGGAACATCATTCAGTCCAAGGCGGCCATCGGCTCCGGCGGCGTCTTCGGCAAGGGCTGGCTGCTCGGCACTCAGTCCCACCTGGACTTTTTGCCCGAGAGCCACACCGACTTTATTATCGCGGTCATGGGCGAAGAGTTCGGCCTGGTGGGCATTTGCGCCCTGCTGCTGATCTATCTGCTGCTGATAGGTCGTGGGCTGGTGATCACCGCCCAGGCGCAGACGCTGTTCGGCAAATTGCTCGCCGGCGCCCTGACCATGACGTTTTTTGTTTACGTTTTCGTCAACATCGGTATGGTCAGTGGCCTGTTGCCGGTCGTGGGGGTGCCGTTGCCGTTCATTAGCTACGGAGGAACTTCGCTGGTGACGCTGCTGTCAGCGTTTGGGGTTTTGATGTCGATCCATACCCATCGTAAGTGGATCGCGCAGGTTTGAATAAGGTGAAGAATTCAATGCAAGTAATGCGTGGCTGGACCGCTCGGTATGCGCCGTGGGTCGGTCTGGTAGGCATCCTTGGTGCGGCGCAGGAAGCGCTGGCCGGCGGCGAATACGAAGGTTCCCCCCAAGTAGCCGAATTCGTGGGCGAAATGACTCGCGACTATGGCTTTGCGGGCGAACAGCTGATGGGCGTGTTTCGCGAGGCCGAGCGCAAGCAGTCGATCCTCGACGCCATTTCCCGGCCCGCCGAGCGGGTCAAGCAGTGGAAAGAATACCGGCCGATGTTCATCACCGACGCGCGTATCGCCCGCGGTGTGGACTTCTGGCGCCAGCACGAAGCGGTACTGGCCCGTGCCGAGCAGGAATACGGCGTGCCAGCCCAGGTGATCGTGTCGATCATTGGCGTCGAAACCTTCTTCGGGCGCAACACCGGCAATTATCGGGTGATCGATGCACTGTCGACTTTGGGCTTCGATTACCCGCCACGTGCCGAGTTCTTCCGCAAGGAATTGCGCGAGTTCCTGCTGCTGGCCCGTGAAGAACAGGTCGACCCGCTGACCCTGAAAGGCTCCTACGCGGGAGCCATGGGCTTGCCACAGTTCATGCCGAGCAGTTTTCGCGCCTATGCTGTGGACTTCGACGGTGATGGCCACATCAATATCTGGACCAATCCGGACGATGCCATCGGCAGCGTCGCCAGTTATTTCAAGCGTCACGGCTGGGAGGCCGGGCAGCCGGTGGTCAGCCGGGCCGAAGTGCGTGGCGATCAGGTCGACGAAGGCCTGACCACCGGTATCGAACCAACGAAAACCGTCGGGGAGTTGCGGGCGCTGGGCTGGTCGAGTCATGATGCGCTGCGCGATGATATGCCGGTCACGGCTTTTCGCCTGGAAGGTGACAATGGCCCCGAATACTGGATGGGCCTGAAGAATTTCTACGCGATCACGCGTTATAACCGCAGCGTGATGTACGCCATGGCCGTACATCAGCTCTCTGAACAGCTGGTCCAAGCACGGGGCGTCAAGTAATGCTGGCATCGCCAAACCGCAAACCCCTGAAGCTGGTGGCTCTTGCCGCGTTGTCCTTGCTGGTGGTCAGTTGTTCGTCAACCCAGGCGCCGAAACAGAAAGGCCCGACGACGGCCGTACGTTCGACGCCGGGCCTGGACATCAACCGTGCCCACAAAGACGGCGCACCCTGGTGGGACGTCGATGTATCGCGCATCCCCGACGCCACGCCGACCCTGCACACCGGCCCGTACAAGGCCAACCCTTATACGGTGCTGGGCAAGACCTATTTCCCGATGGCCGAATCCAAGCGTTATGTCGCTTCGGGCACGGCTTCCTGGTACGGCACCAAGTTCCACGGGCAGAACACCGCCAATGGCGAGGTGTATGACCTGTATGGCATGAGTGCCGCGCACAAGACCCTGCCATTGCCGAGTTATGTTCGGGTGACCAACCTGGATAACCACAAAAGCGTGATCCTGCGGGTCAACGACCGTGGGCCATTCTATTCGGACCGGATCATCGATTTGTCCTACGCCGCGGCCAAGAAGCTCGGTTATGCCGAGATCGGCACCGCCCGGGTCAAGGTCGAGGGTATCGACCCGCAGGAATGGTGGGCCCAGCGCGGTCGGCCGGCACCCTTGATGCTCAATGAGCCGAAAGCCGCGCCAGTGATGACGGCGTCCACGGGGACCGTCGAGCAATGGACGCCACCTGCACAGCAGCACGCCGCGGCCGTTGTGCCGGTGCAGCTGGATGCAAAAAAAAACGCTTCTGCGCAAGCCTCTGGCCAGTATCTGCAGGTGGGCGCCTTCGCCAACCCGGACGCTGCCGAGCTCCTGCGCTCGAAGCTGAGCGGGATGGTGAGCGCTCCGGTGTTCATCAGCTCGATCGTGCGCAATCAACAGACCCTGCACCGGGTGCGCCTGGGGCCGATCGGCTCGCCGGGTGAGATCCAGCAAGTGCAGAACAGTGTCCGGCTGGCCAATCTGGGGCAGCCGAGCCTGGTAACCGCCGAGTAATCGGACATTGATTCATGGTTCGCCTGCGGTATTTGGGGGGTGAACCCAGGTTGTTGGCTCGTCGTACAACAAAAGCCCGGCAAGGGTCAGTGAGTGAACAACTGAACACGCGACAGCCCTTTAGAAGGCTGTCTGAATAGTTTTGTCCGCGAGGACAAGTTTCCATTAGCAATTTCGAGAGACGGATGAACATCACCACCTTTGCCAAACGCCTGTGTCTGCTTGTCCCGCTGATCATCACGCCTGCCGCCTGGGCGGTAGAAGTGATGCCGTCGCCACCGCAGCTGGCCGCCAAGTCCTATGTGCTCATGGATGCCAGCAGCGGTAACGTGCTGGTGGAGAACAACGGTGACCAGCGCCTGCCGCCAGCCAGCCTGACCAAGCTGATGACGGCCTACATCGCGACCCTGGAAATCCGTCGCGGCCAGATCGGCGAGAACGACCCGGTGACCGTCAGCGAGAACGCCTGGCGTACCGGCGGTTCGCGGATGTTCATCAAGGTCGGCTCGCAGGTCACTGTCAGCGACCTGTTGCACGGCATCATCATTCAGTCGGGTAACGACGCCAGCGTCGCGGTTGCCGAGCACATTGCCGGCAGCGAAGACGCCTTTGCCGACATGATGAACAAGACCGCCGGCGATCTGGGCATGAGCAACAGCCACTTCATGAACCCGACCGGCCTGCCGAACCCCGAGCACTACTCGTCGGCGCACGACATGGCGGTACTGGCTCGCGCCATCATTCACGAAGACCCGGCTCACTACGCGATCTACTCGCAGAAGGAGTTCTTCTGGAACGGCATCAAGCAACCTAACCGCAACCTGTTGCTGTGGCGCGACAAGACCGTCGACGGCCTGAAAACCGGTCACACCGACGAAGCCGGCTACTGCATGGTGTCCTCGGCCGTGCGTGACGGCATGCGCCTGATCGCCGTGGTGTTCGGTACCAACAGCGAGCAGGCTCGCGCGGCCGAAACCCAGAAGCTGCTGACCTACGGTTTCCGCTTCTTCGAAACCCAGACCTTCTACCAGAAGGGCACCGAGCTGGCTCAGGCCCCTGTCTGGAAAGGCACCACCTCCCAGATCAAGGCCGGCCTGGCCCAGGACCTGACCATGACCATGCCAAAAGGCCAGCTGAAAAAGCTCGCTGCCAGCATGACCATGAATCCACAATTGATCGCGCCTATCGCCAAGGGCGACGTGATCGGTAAAGTCGAAGTGAAACTGGACGACAAGGTGGTGCACAGCGCCGATCTGATCGCTCTGGACGCGGTCGACGAAGGTGGTATCTTCCGCCGCATGTGGGATAGCATCCGTCTATTCTTCTACGGCTTGTTCAACTGATATTGTCGACCCGCGCGGCCCTTGCTCTGAAATAGAGCGGGGGCCGCGTCCGTCGCCACGGCTTACGAGGCCGTTACGCCATGACAGACACCGAAGTAAAGGCGCCAAAGATCGAATTCCCCTGCACGGATTACCCGATTAAGGTGATCGGCGACACCGGCGTGGGTTTCAAGGACAAAATCATCGCGATCCTTGAAAAACACGCGACCGTTGACCACAAGACCCTGGCCGAGCGCCAGAGCACCAACGGCAAGTACACGACCATCCAGTTGCATATCGTCGCCACCGGTCAAGAACAGCTGTACGACATCAACAGCGAGCTGCGGGCCACCGGCTTCGTGCACATGGTGCTGTGATGCCACAAACGCTGGGCTTTCGCGAGCTCGGCCAGATGGCCTACGAGCCGGTCTGGCAGGCCATGCAACGCTTTACCAACGAACGCGGCACCGACGCTCCCGATGAAGTCTGGCTGGTGCAGCATCCGCCGGTCTTTACCCAGGGCCAGGCGGGCAAGGCCGAACACCTGTTGCTTCCCGGGGATATCCCGGTGGTGCAGGTCGACCGGGGTGGCCAGGTGACCTATCACGGTCCTGGCCAACTGGTGGCTTATCTGCTGCTGGACGTTCGTCGCCTGGGTTTTGGCGTGCGCGACCTGGTCAGCCGGATGGAGCAGTGCCTGGTCGAGCTGCTGGCCAGCTACGGCGTGACCGCGGCGGCCAAGCCGGATGCCCCCGGCGTTTACGTCGATGGCGCGAAAATCGCCTCCCTGGGCCTGCGGATCCGCCATGGTTGTTCCTTTCATGGCCTGGCCTTGAACGTGGACATGGATCTGCAGCCGTTTCGACGGATTAACCCCTGTGGCTATGCCGGGCTGGCAATGACCCAGCTGAGCGACCACACAGGACCGATTGAATTTGCCGAGGTAAGTGCCCGGCTGCGTGCGCAGCTCGTCAAACACCTCGACTATGCTGAGCAGACGACCCTAACGGGCGGAATCGACTGATATGACTACTGCGCAAGACACTGTGCAAACCCTGATCCCGACGCTGGATGTTTCCGAGCGCCCGGCCCGTGCGAAAGTTGAAACCGGCGTTAAATTGCGCGGTGCCGAGAAAGTCGCGCGTATCCCGGTGAAGATCATCCCGACCACCGAACTGCCGAAGAAACCGGACTGGATTCGCGTGCGTATTCCGGTTTCCCCGGAAGTCGACCGGATCAAGCAATTGCTGCGCAAGCACAAATTGCACAGCGTCTGCGAAGAAGCCTCCTGCCCGAACCTGGGTGAGTGCTTCTCCGGCGGTACCGCGACCTTCATGATCATGGGCGACATCTGCACCCGTCGCTGCCCGTTCTGCGACGTTGGTCACGGCCGTCCGAAGCCTCTGGACGTCGATGAACCGATGAATCTGGCGGTGGCCATCGCCGACCTGCGCCTGAAGTACGTGGTGATCACTTCGGTGGACCGCGACGACCTGCGCGACGGCGGTGCCCAGCACTTTGCCGACTGCATCCGCGAAATCCGCAAGCTGTCGCCGAACGTGCAGCTGGAAACCCTGGTCCCGGACTACCGTGGCCGCATGGACGTAGCGCTGGAAATCACCGCTGCCGAGCCGCCGGATGTGTTCAACCACAACCTGGAAACCGTGCCGCGCTTGTACAAGGCCGCGCGCCCGGGTTCGGACTACCAGTGGTCGCTGACCCTGCTGCAGAAGTTCAAGCAACTGGTGCCGCACGTACCGACCAAGTCTGGCCTGATGCTGGGCCTGGGCGAGACCGACGACGAAGTCATCGAGGTCATGAAGCGCATGCGCGAGCACGACATCGACATGCTGACCCTCGGCCAGTACCTGCAACCGTCCCGCAGCCACTTGCCGGTGCAGCGTTTCGTGCACCCGGACACCTTCGCCTGGTTCGCCGAGGAAGGTTACAAGATGGGCTTCAAGAACGTCGCCTCGGGCCCGCTGGTACGTTCCTCCTACCACGCCGACGAGCAGGCGAAGCTGGCCAAAGAAGGCCTGGTCTCCTGATGTAATACGCCCGCAAGGTCTTTTCCTTGCGGGCGTCATCTTCCGTTACGCCTGCGTCTCCCTCCCTTCATAGACTTTTCCTGCAAGCGCCGTGGCGTTTCGGCACTTCTGTTTGCCCGCTTTCATGGCTACTGTGCACTAGAGAATCCACACAGGGAGAACCATTGGATGACCCTCCAACCGACTGACGTCCTTTGTGCACAACGGCCAGTGCCGGCGCTGCCTTCGCAAGGGCTGATCGGCTTGATTGCACCCGCCGGGCCCGCGGCCCTGGATACCGAGCAAGCCGCCCGCTGGATGCGCGCTCGAGGTTATTCACTGCGGATTTATCCTGGGGTCCAACAGAAGGATGGCTATCTGGCCGGTAGCGACGAGGTCCGCCTGAACGACCTGCACGCCGCTTTCGCCGATGACGATGTCGATACCATCCTGTGCCTGCGGGGCGGCTATGGCAGCCCGCGCTTGCTCGACCGGATCGATTACGACCTGCTACGCCGCCATGCCAAGCCGTTTGTCGGCTACAGCGACATCACCGCGCTGCATCTGGCCATCAATCGTCATGCGGGTTTCGTGACCTTTCACGGGGCGATGCTCAATGCCGACTTGTTGGGTGACAAACAGCCACCTACCGAGTCCTCGCTATTCAGCCTGCTCCGGGGGCAGTTGAAGGCTGGCAGCCTGCTGCCGCATCCGGCGGCTTATCCCTTGACCACCGTCGAGCCTGGCATCGCCTGCGGCCAGTTGTTGGGGGGCAACCTGTCGTTGATCGCCACGACCATGGGCACGCCATACGAGATCAATGGCGACGGCATCATTCTGTTTATCGAAGACATCAACGAGCCGCTGTACCGGATCGACCGTCTGCTGACGCATCTGCGTCTGGCGGGCAAGCTCGACAGGCTTCGCGGGGTGCTGGTGGGGGATGTGGCAGGAGTGGAGCCCCAGGCGCTTGCCGGACTGCTCAAGCAGACCTTCGAACCCTTGCGCATTCCTGTTCTGGCTGGATGGCGCAGTGGCCACTGCGATCCGAACCTGACCCTGCCGATGGGGGCGATGGTCAGGCTGGATGCGGGGGAGAAGCAATTGATCCTGGAGCAGGACGTGGTATTCGGCTGATCAGCCCGTGCTCGCTGCCCTTGTGGGAGCGAGCTTGCTCAACTATGGCGCCCCTATGATTCGGCGCGCAGGCCTGGTTCAACGCGAGCGCAGGCTCTCCAGCAGCTTGTGGGTCGGATAGCCGTCGGCAGGCCAGCCCAGCGATTGTTGGGCGCTGCGAATCGCCTTGCGGGTATTGGCGCCGATAATGCCATCCGGGTTGCCGGCATCGTAATTGTTGGCACTGAGCAGGCTCTGCAGCTCGATGCGCTCGGAGCGGCTGAGGGGCATGTCGTCCTTCGGCCAGACGCCGTTGATCAGGCCTGAACCGTTGAAGCGTTGTGACAGCAGGTTCACCGCCAGGGCATAGGACGAGGAGTTGTTGTACTTCAGAACGGCGCGGAAGTTGTCGAGGATCAGGAACGCCGGACCGCGATAACCCGCCGGCAACAGCAAGGCTGCCGAAAGCTGCTCGGCGCCGGCCGGAACGCTGGCGCCGTTGGGCAGCTGCATGCCCAGGCGCAGCCATTCGGCTACCGGTTTGTGGATCGCGCCATCCGCCAGCGCATAGTCGAAGCCGTTCGCCAGCTGCACTTCGAAACCCCATGGCTGGCCCTTCTGCCAGCCGGAGCTTTGCAGATAGTGCGCGGTCGAGGCCAGGGCGTCGGCCGGGCTGTTCCAGATGTCGCGGCGGCCATCGCCGTCGAAGTCCACGGCATGGGTGTTGTAGGTGGTCGGGATGAACTGGGTCTGCCCCATCGCGCCGGCCCAGGAGCCGAGCATCTTCTCGGGCTGGATGTCGCCGTGCTGGAGAATCTGCAGGGCGGCCAGCAGCTGGCTGTTGGCAAAGGCCGGACGGCGACCTTCGTAGGCCAGGGTCGCGAGGGAACGGATGACCGATTTGTTGCCCTGGAACTCACCGAAGTTGCTTTCCATACCCCAGACCGCCACCAGGGCCTGGCGATCGACGCCATAACGCTGTTCGATCTGCTGCAGGATGTCGGCGTACTGATTGAGCAGTGCCTGGCCCTTGCGCACGCGCAGCGGCGACAGGGCACCGTCCAGGTATTCCCACACCGGCCGGGTGAATTCCGGCTGGCTGCGGTCGGCCTTGATCACACCCATGTCCGGGGTGATACCGGCGAATGCACGGTCGAAAAGATCGGCGCGGATCCCGGCGTTCAGGGCTTCGACACGGAAGCCTGCCTGCCATTGGGCAAAGGTCTGGGTTGGCTGGATGTCCAGGTTGTCGACGGCCAGTGGAGCGACGGTTGCAGGCGCGGCGAGAGGGGCGGCTTGAATGCTTTGGAGTGGCTGGGCATCGGCGGCGGTGGGTTTTTCCGCGCAGGCGACGAGCAGGGCAAGGCTGGAGGCAGCGATCAGTTGGCGCAGGTGCCAACGACGGGAAAGACAAAAGGGCATGCACAGGTCCAGAGAATACGAATCAGATACAGACCTTATCACGCCGGCGGGGTTCTCTGCTTTATGCAGCCAGAAAGTAAGAAGCCTCCCAGCTTTTAGACTGGAAGGCTTCGCGGCGGTAGCTGCCTTTGCCCTTGGCGGGTCGTTCCTGACGGCTGCGGAACAGTGGCTGGGCGATGATGGATTTGGCCTTGTTGGGGCCATGCTTGGATGGCTTGCTCATTTTCGGTTCTCGCTTGAGGTGGGTTTGCGCGGCAGATGATCGGCCAGCTTGACCCGGCTGTCCAGCCCTGTGATGCGTAGGGTTTTTCAGCAAACCTCACGGATTCCCCCATTCCCTGTAGGAACGAGCCTTGCTTCTGTAAGACGTTGGGGTTACTCGGCTGGGAGAGGCAGGCGTTGCCCGGCCATCAACAGCGACAGGCGGCTCAGGCTGCTCCAGGGCGAACCGGCGGCCTGCCCCTTGATCTGCGCATCGATACGCTGGGCGTCGAGCAGCAATTGCGCCCAGCGCGGCGCGGAATAGCGCTGCAGGGCCTTGCTCATCAGCGGCTTGCGTTTGTCCCAGACGGGCGGACGGGCCTGGCTGAACACTTTATCCAGCGGAGTGCCCTGGCTGTACTGCAGCGACATGTTGGCCAGCGCCCGCAATTCCCGGGACAGTGCCCAGAGAATCACCGGCGGCTCGACACCTTCGCCGCGCAGGCCTTCGAGCATGCGCAGGGCATGCGCGGCCTCGCCATTGAGGATGGCGTCCACCAGCCCGAAAACATCGAAGCGCGCACTGTCGGCGACTGCCGCTTGCACGGTTTCCACCGTGATCTGGCCACCCTCGGCCATCAGCTTGAGCTTTTCGATTTCCTGGGCCGCGGCCAGCAGATTGCCTTCTACCCGGGCCGCAATGAGTTCCACGGCGTCCTGGCTGGCGGAAAGCCCGGCCTGGGACAGGCGTTGGCGAATCCACTGCGGCAACTGGTTGGTATCCACCGGCCAGATCTGGATGAACTGGGTCTGCTCGCCATCGATCAGGGCCTTGCCCCATTTGGTCTTTTGCGCGCTGCCATCGAGCTTGGGCAGGCTGATCAGCAGCAGGGTATCTTCGGCCGGCCGTGAGCAGTATTCGATGAAGGCCGCGGCGCCTTTATCTCCGGGCTTGCCCGAAGGCAGGCGCAGTTCCAGCAGGCGTTTTTCGGCGAACAACGACATGCTCGCGCCGGCTTGCAGCAGCGTTCCCCAATCGAAATTGGCGTCGGCGCTGAATACCTGGCGTTCATCGAAGCCTTGCTGGCGGGCGGCGGTGCGAATGGCGTCGGCGGCTTCCTGGCACAGCAACGGGTCGTCGCCACTGATGACATAGACCGGTGCGAGCGTGCCTTGCAGGTGTTTGCCGAGTTGAGCGGGGGCGAGTTTCATAAGGAAGGGCAAGCGGGGCGCTTGCGCGCCCCACGAGACTTACTGGTTCGGCAGCTGCATGGGCGACTGTTGCGGGGTTTCCGCCTCAGCCTTCTGCGCGGCTTCCAGCGCCTCGGCTTCGGCCTTGGCGCGGGCATCCGCGGTCTGCTGCAGTTGATCCAGCTGGGTCGGGGTCAGCAGTTGCAGGCGCAGCATCATGTTCTGCACCAGGTCGCGACGCATTTCCTTACGCACTTCCAGCGACTCCTGGTCGGAACCCACCAGGTTGTTGCCGTCGTGGATGTAGACCTTCTGCACTTGCAGCTTGTCGCTGAGCAGGGTCAGGTTGTTCTGGCCCTGGATCTCGTAGTTCAGCACGGTGGTCATTTCATATTCGGCCGAACGACCGGCACCGGCGTAGCTGAGGCTGCGCTGGGATTCCTGCTCGCGGGTCAGCACCAGCTTGTAGGGCGCACCGGCGTAGACCTTGACGCCACTGCTCTGCAGAACCTGGCGCAGCTGGGTCACGGTTTCGCCGTAAGCGTTACGGGCGCTCAGGTCGAGTTCCTTGATCGCCAGTTCGGTGGTGCCGGTACCGCGCAGCTGAAAGCCGCAGGCGCTCAGCAGTACGGCCAGGCCCATCACCAGGAGGTTGCGTTTGATCATCTTGTTGCTCCCCTTGAAACCATGTGGGCCGACAGGGCGGCCCTGGAGGTTTTATTCGGCGTCAGCCTTGGGCTGACGCCTGATCCAATTAGCTAGCGACGATATTGACCAGCTTGCCAGGCACGACGATCACTTTACGA
The DNA here is from genome assembly GCF_059416085.1 of Pseudomonas sp. GW821-FHT09E12. Classification (NCBI taxonomy): domain Bacteria; kingdom Pseudomonadati; phylum Pseudomonadota; class Gammaproteobacteria; order Pseudomonadales; family Pseudomonadaceae; genus Pseudomonas; species Pseudomonas sp. GW821-FHT09E12. The sequence goes on from NZ_JBWKOM010000009.1 coordinate 99,826, forward strand.
ATCGTCAGGCCTTCGGTGAAGCGCAGCACGTTCTCGTTGCTCCGGGCGGCGGCTTCGATCTCTTCACGGCTGGCGCTGGCCGGCATTTCGATCTGGCCACGCAGTTTGCCATTCACTTGAATGACCAACTGCAGGCTGTCCTGAACCAGGGCGTTCTCATCCAGCACCGGCCAGCCGGCGTCGATAATGGCGCCGCTGCGACCCAGCTGGCTCCACAGCTCGTGGCTGATGTGCGGGGTGATCGGCGCCAGCAGCAGGGCCACGGTTTCCAGGCCTTCCTGCAATAGGGCACGGTCCTGCGGGGTGGCTTGCGGTGCTTTTTCCAGCACGTTCATCAGCGTCATGACCTGAGCGATGGCGGTGTTGAATTTGTGGTTCTGGCCGACGTCCTGGCTGGCTTGCTTGATCGCCAGGTGGATGGCACGACGAATGACTTTCTGTTCGTCGTTCAGCGAACCCAGCTCCAGTGTGCCCGGCAGGCCCTGGGCTACGTGAGCCTGAGCCAGGCGCCAGACGCGCTTGAGGAAGCGATGGGCACCCTCGACGCCGGAGTCGGACCATTCCAGGCTCATGTCAGGCGGCGAAGCGAACATCATGAACAGGCGGCAGGTGTCCGCGCCGTACTGTTCGATCATCGACTGAGGGTCGACGCCGTTGTTCTTCGACTTGGCCATCTTCTCGGTGCCGCCGATTTCCACCGGCAGGCCGTCGCTGATCAGCTTGGCGCCGACGATCTTGGCCTTGCTGTCACGCTCCAGCTCGACATCGGCCGGGTTGTACCAGGTGTAGGCACCGTTGGCTTCGCGGCGGTAGTAGGTCTCGGCGACCACCATGCCTTGCGTTAGCAGGTTCTTGAACGGCTCGTTGGAACTGACCAGGCCCTCGTCGCGCATCAGCTTGTGGAAGAAGCGGGCATAGAGCAGGTGCAGGATCGCGTGTTCGATACCGCCGATGTACTGGTCCACCGGCAGCCAGTGGTTGGCCGCGGCCGGGTCGACCAGGCCACCCTCGTATTTTGGCGAGGCATAGCGGGCGTAGTACCAGGAGGACTCGACGAAGGTGTCCATGGTGTCGGTTTCACGCTTGGCAGGCTTGCCGCATTTCGGGCAGCTGCATTCGTAGAACTCGGGCATGCGCGCCAGTGGCGAACCGGCGCCGTCCGGCACCACGTCTTCCGGCAGCACTACCGGCAGTTGGTCTTGCGGTACCGGCACATCACCACAGCTGTCGCAGTGGATGATCGGGATCGGGCAGCCCCAGTAGCGCTGGCGGCTGATGCCCCAGTCGCGCAGGCGGAACTGGGTGCGGGATTGGCCGAGGTTTTTCTTCAGCAGGGCGACTTCGATGGCATCGAAGGCACCGGCAAAATCCAGGCCGTTGAACTCGCCGGAGTTGATCAGTTCGCCGTGCTCGCCGTAGGCGTCCTGCCAAGGCGCTGGCGTTTCGTCGCCAGCGCTGGTGCGCACCACGTTCTTGATCGGCAGGTTGTACTTGGTGGCGAATTCGTAGTCGCGCTCGTCATGTGCCGGAACGGCCATTACCGCGCCATCGCCGTAGTGCATCAGCACATAGTTGGCGACCCATACCGGGAGTTTTTCACCGGTCAGCGGGTGTTCGACGAACAGCGAAGTCGGCAGGCCTTTCTTCTCTTGAGTGGCGATGTCGGCTTCGGCGACGCTGCCGCCCTTGCACTCGGCGATAAAGGCTTGCAGCGCCGGGTCGTTCTGCGCTGCCAGGGTGGCCAGCGGGTGCTCGGCAGCCACGGCGACGTAGGTCGCGCCCATCAGGGTGTCAGGGCGGGTGGTGAAGACTTTCAGTGCGCCCGCTTCGCCAATGGAGGCCTGGTCGTAGGGGAATTGCACTTCCATGCCACGGGATTTGCCGATCCAGTTGCGTTGCATGGTCTTGACCTGCTCGGGCCAGCCCGGCAGTTCGTCGAGACTCTCCAGCAGCTCATCCGCGTAGGCGGTGATCTTGAAGTAGTACATCGGGATTTCGCGTTTTTCGATCAGCGCGCCGGAACGCCAGCCGCGACCGTCGATCACCTGTTCGTTGGCCAGGACGGTCTGGTCGACCGGGTCCCAGTTCACGGTGCCGTTCTTGCGGTAGATCACGCCTTTTTCGAACAGACGAGTGAACAGCCACTGTTCCCAGCGGTAGTAGTCCGGCTTGCAGGTCGTGACCTCGCGGGACCAGTCCACCGCCAGGCCCAGGCTGCGCAGCTGGGACTTCATGTAGGCGATGTTTTCGTAGGTCCACTTGGCCGGTGCGACGTTGTTCTTCATCGCGGCGTTTTCCGCCGGCATGCCGAAGGCGTCCCAACCCATGGGTTGCAGTACGTTCTTGCCTTGCATGCGCTGGTAGCGAGAGATCACGTCGCCGATGGTGTAGTTACGCACGTGCCCCATGTGTAGCTTGCCGCTGGGGTAAGGGAACATCGACAGGCAGTAGTAAGTTTCCTTGCCTGGCTGTTCACTGACTTCAAAGGACTTTTGCTCATCCCAGAACGACTGGGCGGCGGCTTCGATTTCACGGGGCTGATAGTGTTCGTGCATGGCTACTTTTGAACTGAATAGGGGTGGCCTAATCCTCTTCAATGCAACGTTGGGCGGTGATGACGCCAGATATGGCGTTTTCGCTACCCAGTCGAGCTGGAAGTGGAGTTACAGGAAGCGCCGTAGCATACATGACCGCGCTCTACCGAGGGAAACCCTGATTACGCGCCGTGGGCCGTTGGTCGCGGCACCCTGCCGGTTTCGGCAGTGCGGCTAAGCTCAAAAAGGGGGAGTGATTCTTACTTTCATGAGGTGAGTGGATGGTTGAGTCGCAGCGAAAAGTTACAAAACCCGAGTTGTACGAACGATTGATAGATCGTCTGGCTTTGGCCTTGGATACAGCGAAAACAGCAGGGAGCTTGCGTAATGAGCGTCCTGCGGAGTTGGAGTTGCGGGGCCTGAGTCACGCCGAGCTCGAGGTGATCAAAGCCTATTTGGATCGTAGCGAGCGTGAGACGCAATTGAGCGTGCTCGAATGCCTGAGGCACGAAGTGACTCCACATTCGGCCAAGGTCATCTGGTTGAAAGACAAGGTGCCCGCCCGGGATGCGGTAAAGGTCCGATCCCTGCAGTTCAAGTGAGTCTGCGCAGCCCATGCGGGCATCTGCGCAGCGTCAACGCCGCGTACCTTGTGCGTGAAATCTGTTTCGTATCTGTTGTCGCTTTGCTTTTACCCACTTAGGCTTCGAGCATCTTTGGAGATGCTCGATGCCTTTTCGTTATTTCGTCAAACAACTACTCCTGCCGCCAGGCCTTCTGTTGCTGCTGCTTCTGCTTGCCTGGTGGTTTCGCCGCTCGAGGCCGCGATTGGCCGGTGTGTGTTTTGCTCTCGGCCTGGGCGGGTTCTGGTTGATGAGCCTGCCTGTGATGGTGGAGTGGGGCGCCAGTGCCCTGGAAAGTGAGCCGGCGCTGACGCAAAGCCAGTGGTCGACCCTGGCCAAACAGGCCGATGCGATTGTGGTGCTGGGGTCGGGGCGTGAACGTGGCGATCCGGCCTGGGGTTCCGACCAGCCGACCGGTGTTGGCCTGGAGCGCCAGCGTTATGCGGCGCGCCTGGCCAAGGCTTCCGGGCTGCCGATCCTGACCAGCGGTGGCCTGCACTACGGCACGCCGCCAACGGAAGCCGCGCTGATGGCCGAGTCGTTGCTGAACGACTTTGACGTGACGGTGCGCTGGCAGGAAGGGCGTAGCCGCACGACCTGGGAAAACGCCCAATTCACCGCGCAAGTGCTGGAGCCGCAAGGCATCAAGCGTGTGGTGCTGGTCACCCAGGCCTGGCATATGCAGCGGGCTGTCTGGAGTTTCGAACAGGCAGGATTCACCGTGGTGCCGGCGCCCGTGGGGTTCCTCGGGGTGGATAACGCCAGGCCGCTGGGTGGCTGGATGCCGGAGTTCAAGTCGATCTGGCAGAGCGGCCAGTTGTTGAACGAGGCGGTGGGGCTGGTGGGCTACAAGCTGTTTTATCGTGGAGAGGACTAGGTTCATCTCGAGCCTGCTCCTGCTGGAATCGCAAATTCCCACCAGGAGCAGCCGCTCGACGTTCGATGGCCCGCGATAAGGTCAGACGGTCTTGGCGATCCGGCTGGCCAGCAGGGCCCAGCCGAACAGCAGGACGCTCAGGATGATCAGGGGCCACGAGCGCCACTGCAGGTAAGGCGTCAGGTTGTGCATCGGCACCACTTCGCCATAGAGAATGCCGCGTTCGAACTGCGGAATCTGCACGGTGATCTTGCCGAATGGATCGATCAGGCCGGTCACCCCGTTGTTGGTGGCGCGGATCATCCAGCGGCCGGCCTCCAAAGCTCGCATCTGGGCCATCTGCAAGTGCTGCAACGGGCCGATCGAAGTGCCGAACCAGGTGTCGTTGCTGATGGTCAGCAGCAGGTCGCTGCGGGCTGACAGGCTGGCGGCGAATTCCGGGTAAACCACCTCGTAGCAGATGAACGGCGCGATCTGGTAACCCTTGGCTTGCAGTAAAGGCTGGTCGGCGGGGCCGCGGGCGAAGTCCGACATGGGCAGGTCGAAGAACGCAATCAGGCCGCGCAGCAAGTCCTGCAGGGGCACGTACTCACCGAATGGCACGAGCTTCTGCTTGAGGTACTCGCCATCGCCTTCGCCGACCACGGTAATGCCGTTGAAGTAGCGTTTCTGGTGGTGCACTTCCTGGCGGATCGGTACGCCGGTGATCAACGCCGAATGCCGGTCGGCGGCGAAATTGCCCATCATGTTCAGATAACCTTCGGCCGACTCCTTGAGCACGGGCACCGCGGTTTCCGGCCATACCAGCAGATCCACGCGCTTGGAACTGAAGCTCATGTCGCGGTACAGCGCCAGCTGGGAGTTGAGTTGCGCAGGGTCCCATTTCAGGCTCTGTTCGATATTGCCCTGGATCGCCGCCACGGTCAGCGGCTCGCCCGACGGGCTGGTCCAGGCATGTCCCTTGAGTGCGATGCCGATCACCCAGGGGGCGACCAGCAGCACCAGGCCGGCGGCGATAAACCCCTTGCGCCCGGCACGGATCAGACCGGGCAGGTTGTAGAGCAGGGCGGCGGTCAGCGCCAGGGCAAAGGAGATCAGCCACATGCCGCCCAGAGGGGCCAGGCCGGCCAGCGGGCCGTCGAGTTGGCTGTAGCCGGAATAGAGCCAGGGGAAGCCCGTCAGGAACCAGCCGCGGAAGGCTTCCTGGCCCACCCAAAGGGCGGCGAAGGCCAGGGCATCGGCGAGAGGGGCTTCATTGCGACGCAGCCAACGCGCCCAGAGCCAGGCCGGCAGGGCGAAAAAGAAGGCGATGGCGGCAATGAAGGCCAGCATCAGTAAACCGGCCAGCAGCACCGAGGCGCCGCCGTAGGTATGGATGCTGACGTAGATCCAACTGGTGCCGGCGGCAAACAGGCCGAAACCGAAACACCAGCCGCGCCACAGCGCCTGACGCGGGCTCAGCTCGCGCAGGCCGGCATAAAAGAAGCCGACCGCCAGCAGTGCCAGCGGCCAGATGTCGTACGGCGCCAGGGCCAGGGTGGTGATTGCGCCAGCCGCCATGGCTAGCAGGTTACCGGGCCAGCCGGGGCGGGTTAAGCGCAGCATGTCGATCCTTAGCGGGGGATAGGCGTTAGTCGCAGCAGATGAATCCGACGGCTGTCGGCGTTCAGGATACGGAAGCGATAGGCACCGATTTCGGTGATTTCGTTACGTTTAGGCAGGTGCCCGAACGCGCTCATCACCAGGCCGCCGACGGTGTCGAACTCGTCGTCGGAGAACTCGCTGTCGAAGAACTCGTTGAAGTTCTCGATCGGCGTCAACGCCTTGATCAGGAAATCGCCGCTCGGCAGGGGCTTGATGTAGCTGTCTTCCTCGACGTCGTGCTCGTCTTCGATGTCGCCGACGATCTGTTCCAGCACGTCTTCGATGGTCACCAGGCCTGCCACGCCGCCGTATTCGTCGATGACGATGGCCATGTGATTGTGGTTGGCGCGGAATTCGCGCAGCAGCACGTTCAGGCGCTTGGATTCGGGAACGAAGGTCGCCGGACGCAGCAGGTCCTTGATGTTGAAGCTGTCGCCGTTCTCCTTGAGGATCAGCGGCAGCAGGTCCTTGGCCAGCAGGACGCCCATGACGTCGTCATGGCTTTCGCCGATCACCGGATAACGCGAGTGCGCGGAATCGAGGACGGATGGCAGGAATTCGCGGGGAGTCTGGGTCGCCTTGATGCTGATCATCTGCGAGCGCGGAACCATGATGTCCCGTACCTGCAGGTCAGCGACCTGGATGGCGCCTTCGACGATGGCCAGCGCTTCGCTGTCCAGCAACTTGTTCTGATGGGCTTCGCGCAGCAGCTCCAGCAGCTCCTGGCGGTTTTTCGGCTCATGGGCAAAAGCCTGGGTCAGTTTACCCAGCCACGACTTTTGCCCGCTGCTCGATCGGTCTTCGCTCATAGCGATTACTCTAAATCCTTGGTTGTTACAGATGGATGTTCTTCGGTTTCGTCGTCCGCATAAGGGTCGGGATGACCCAGTTCTGCAAGCAACGTTCGTTCCAGTGCTTCCATTTCTTCGGCTTCGTCGTCATCTATATGGTCGTAACCCAATAGATGCAAGCAGCCGTGAATCACCAGATGGGCCCAGTGGGCCTGGAGGTCCTTGCCTTGTTCGGCGGCTTCGCGCTCGACCACTTCGACGCAGATCACCAGGTCGCCGAGCAATGGAATGTCCAGTAGCTCGTCCGGCACGTCGGCAGGGAACGACAGGACGTTGGTGGCGTAGTCCTTCTGCCGCCAGGTGCGGTTCAGTTCGCGGCCTTCGGGTTCGTCCACCAGGCGGATGGTCAGTTCCGAGTCGGCCGTGCGCTGGCGCAGGGCCAGCTCACACCATTGGCGGAACAGGGCTTCACTGGGAGCAGGCTTGTCGCTTGCCAGTTGCAGATCAAGCTCAAGCATCGTGGCGATTGCCTTTTTCCGCGGCGGACTGGGCGGACTCGTCGGCCACGCGCTGCTCGAAGCGCTCATAGGCTTCGACGATGCGTTGCACCAGCGGATGGCGCACCACGTCCTTGGGCATGAAGTGGGTGAAGCTGATGCCCGGGACGTCCTTGAGGACGTTGATCACATGGGCCAGGCCGGACTTGGTGCCCTTGGGCAGGTCGACCTGGGTGATGTCGCCCGTGATCACGGCGGTGGAGCCGAAGCCGATCCGGGTCAGGAACATCTTCATCTGTTCGACGGTGGTGTTTTGGCTTTCGTCGAGAATGATGAAGCTGTTGTTCAGCGTACGGCCTCGCATATACGCCAGCGGCGCAATCTCGATGACCTGGCGCTCGATCAGCTTGGCCACGTGTTCGAAGCCGAGCATTTCATACAGCGCGTCATACAACGGGCGCAGGTACGGGTCGATCTTCTGGGCCAGGTCACCCGGCAGGAAACCGAGTTTCTCACCGGCTTCGACCGCCGGACGCACCAGCAGGATGCGTCGTACCTGCTCGCGCTCCAGTGCGTCCACCGCACAGGCCACGGCCAGGTAGGTCTTGCCGGTACCGGCCGGGCCTATGCCGAAGTTGATGTCGTTGCCGAGGATTTCCTTGACGTAGCGCTGCTGATTCAAGCCGCGGGGGCGAATCATGCCTTTTTTGGTGCGCAGGGCCACGGCCGCTTCGGCGACAGGGTGATTGTCCAGTTCTTCGACGGCGGATTCCTGGAGGAACAGATGCACCATGTCCGGCGACAGCTCGGTACCCTTGGTTTCCCGGTACAGGCGGCGCAGGAGGTTTTCCGCGGAGGTGGTGTGCTTGGGTTCGCCGATCAGTTCGAACTGATTGCCGCGGTTGCGGATCTCGATGGTCAGGCGCTGCTCGATCAAGCGCAAATGCTCGTCGAATTGCCCGCACAGATTGGCGAAGCGGCGAGCCTCAAAGGGCTCGAGGATGAAACGATGTGGTTCTATGGGTGCGTTCAAGGTCGTTTTTTAGCCGCCCAACGGCAATAAGGGATGAATTCAAGGATAACGCCAGCGGCCTGGGTGCGAAAGCTCTTATACAAAGCAATGTCTTTCGCCACATTTTCCTTGGAAGCCGGCTTCCCGGCGATGGCGGGCCCGAGGCCGCTACCGCTGGTCAGCCAGCATCGGCAGGAGATTGTTGCAGCAGCGATCCGCGCAGCGAGTGAGGCTGGGCCGAGTCGATGTGCACATCGGCAAACTGGCCGATCAGCGTCGGGTTGTCACAGCGGAAATTGACGATGCGGTTGTTTTCGGTCCGCCCCTGCAGTTCGCCCGGGTCTTTCTTCGAATAGTCGGTGACGAGGATGCGCTGGATCGAGCCGACCATCTGTCGGCTGATTTCGAATCCTTGCTGATTCAGCCGATGTTGCAGCGCGTTCAGGCGTTCCTTTTTCAACTCTTCCGGGGTGTCGTCCGCCAGGTCGGCCGCCGGGGTGCCCGGGCGCTGGCTGTAGACGAACGAGTAGGAGAAGTCGAAGCCGACGTCTTCGATCAGCTTCATGGTCTGTTCGAAGTCTTTTTCGGTCTCGCCGGGGAAGCCGACGATGAAGTCCGAGCTGATGCAGATGCCCGGCACGGCGGCGCGCAGTTTGCGCAGCTTGGATTTGTATTCCAGCGCCGTATGGTTGCGCTTCATGGCCGCAAGAATCCGGTCGGAACCCGATTGCACCGGCAAGTGCAGGTGTTTCACCAGTTCCGGCACTTCGGCGTGGGCCTGGATCAGGCTGTCGGAGAACTCTAGTGGATGGGAGGTGGTATAGCGGATGCGCTCGATGCCATCGACCGCCGCGACCACACGGATCAGTTCGGCGAGGTCGGCCAGGCGGCCGTCGTGGGTCTGGCCACGGTAACCGTTGACGTTCTGCCCCAGCAGAGTGACTTCGCGCACGCCGTTTTCCGCCAGGTGGATGATCTCGCAGATCACGTCGTCGAACGGCCGGCTGACTTCCTCGCCACGGGTGTAGGGCACCACACAGAAGGTGCAGTACTTGCTGCAGCCTTCCATCACCGAGACATAGGCACTCGGGCCATCGATGCGCGGCTCTGGCAGGTGGTCGAATTTCTCGATTTCCGGGAACGAGACGTCGACCTGCGGCAGCTTGCTGCTGCGGGCAGCATCGATCATTTCCGGCAGGCGGTGCAGGGTCTGCGGGCCGAAGACCACGTCGACATAGGGCGCGCGATCGCGGATGGCCGCGCCTTCCTGGCTGGCCACGCAACCGCCGACGGCGATGACCATGTCCGGGTTGGCCAGCTTCAGCTCGCGCCAGCGACCCAGTTGGGAATACACCCGGTCCTGGGCTCGTTCGCGGATCGAGCAGGTGTTGAGCAGGATGACGTCCGCGTCTTCGGCGCGGGCGGTGACTTCCAGGGCCTGGTGTTCACCCAGCAGATCGACCATGCGCGAGCTGTCGTACTCGTTCATCTGGCAACCGTGGGTTTCTATGTAGAGCTTCTTGGCCATGGACGGAGTCATCACGTGATTCAAAGAACCGCGCATTATAGGGAACATGGCCTGAGGTTCCTACCGCTGCGCGTCCGGTGGCTATGCTATAGTTCGCGCCCTCTTTTATATCCCCCGATGTGTTACCCGCCCACCATGACCAAACGTGAAGCTCCAATCTACAAGGTGATTTTCCTCAACCAGGGACAGGTGTTCGAAATGTACGCCAAGCAGATCTATCAAAGTGATCTGTGGGGTTTCCTGGAGGTGGAAGAGTTCGTCTTTGGCGAGCGCACGCAAGTGGTCGTCGATCCGAGCGAAGAGAAGCTCAAGGCCCAGTTCGAAGGCGTGGTGCGCAGCTTTGTGCCGATGCATTCGATCGTGCGTATCGACGAGGTCGAGCGCCTGGGTACACCGAAGATCAGCGAGGCGCGTGGCGTGAGCAACGTCATGCCGTTTCCGATGCCGATGCCTGAGAAGTAAGGGCTGTATCGAGTGTGCTATCGCGAGCAAGCTTGCTCGCGATGTCATCAAGGCAGGGGTGAGAAGGGCGAACGCCCGTCGGCGCTCTGCAATTCCATCAGGTATTTGCGGAAAATCTGCCCCAGCACCTGGGTGGCGACTTCCAGCTCGTCGCGCTGCATGTGCTCAGCCACTTCGTCAGCCGTGTCCAGTGCCTCTTCGGCGCCATTGACTGCCGCCATCTTCAGCACGATATAGGCCTGAACGTTGTTGGCCGGTACGCCTTCGCCGCGAAAGAACATGGTGCCGAGTTTGAATTGCGCCTGGGCGTGGCCTTGCAGCGAGGCCTTTTCAAAGTAGCTCAGGGCCTGATTGAGATCGCGCGGGGTATTTTTACCTTCGTAGTAGAACTCGCCCAACTCGTATTGCGCTTGCGCATCCCCTTCGTCAGCCGCCTTCTGGCAGACCGCCAGGGCCTCGGACAGATCCTGTGACTGAGTATTGAGGGTGCAGCGACCCATCGCTGGGATCAACAACGAGTTGCCGCCTGCTTGTGCATGCGCGAGCAGGGGCTGAAGGAGCAACAGGCAGCCCAGTGCAAGGGCGCGGCCGGTGCGGTTCATGGGAATCGACTTACCTCTGAAGGGCGCGCGGACCCATCGAGGGATCCAATAAGCGCGCATTATGAAATAAGCAGGGCCAACCTTACAAAGTCTTTACTCGTTTTTCTGCTGCGCGGGCGCGATATCCGCCGCTTTCGGGGCTGTTTCAGGAGTTGGGGCGCGAATGCAGCGTAAAACCGGCGTCAGCAAGTGTGGCGCCGGTTTGGCGGGGAAGGTTACTTCAGGGCAGCGAAAGCGCGTTCGGCCGCGTCCAGGGTCAGTTTCAGCTCGGCGTCGCCGTGGGCGATCGAGGTGAAGCCGGCTTCGAAGGCACTCGGGGCCAGGTAGACACCGCCTTCGAGCATCAGGTGGAAGAAGCGTTTGAACAGATTGGCATCGCTGGCCATCACATCGTCGAACGTGACGATATCGTCGGCGCCGCTGAAATACAGGCCGAACATGCCGCCCGCCTGGGTGGTCACGAACGGGATACCGGCGGCGTCAGCGCGTTGCTGCAGGCCGTCGAGCAGGCGGCTGGTGTAGTCGCTCAGCTCGGCGTGGAAGCCCGGACGGCTGATCAGGCGCAGAGTAGTCAGGCCGGCGGCCATGGCCAGCGGGTTGCCCGACAGGGTGCCGGCCTGGTAGACCGGGCCCAGCGGCGCGATGTGTTCCATGATCTGGCGTTTACCGCCGAAGCAACCCACCGGCATGCCGCCGCCGATGATCTTGCCGAAGGTGGACAGGTCCGGGGTCACCCCGTAGTGCGCCTGGGCACCGCCCAGGGCGACGCGGAAACCGGTCATCACTTCGTCGAAGATCAGCACCACGCCGTGCTTGTCGCACAGGCTGCGCAGGCCTTCGAGGAAGCCCGGGGCCGGTGGCACGCAGTTCATGTTGCCGGCCACCGGCTCGACGATGATGCAGGCCACTTCCTGGCCGACCTCGGCGAGCATCTTCTCGACCGCGTCGATGTCGTTGAACGGCAGGGTCAGGGTGTGTTTGGCGAAAGCCGCCGGTACGCCGGCCGAGCTGGGCACGCCCTGGGTCAGCGCGCCAGAGCCAGCCTTGACCAGCAGGCTGTCGGAGTGGCCGTGGTAGCAGCCTTCGAACTTGATGATGCTGTCGCGGCCGGTGAAACCGCGGGCCAGGCGGATCGCGCTCATAGTCGCTTCGGTGCCGGAGCTGACCATGCGCACCATTTCCATGGACGGCACGATGGAGCAGACCAGATCGGCCATTTCGGTTTCCATGGCGGTCGGGGCGCCGTAGGACAGACCGTGTTCCAGCTGCTTGCGCACCGCGTCCAGCACATCCGGATGGCTGTGGCCAAGGATCATCGGCCCCCAGGAACCGACGTAGTCCACATAACGCTTGTCGTCTTCGTCGGTGACGTAGGCGCCTTCGGCGTGTTTGAAGAACAGCGGCGTGCCGCCCACGCTCTTGAACGCACGCACGGGCGAGTTCACGCCGCCGGGGATGTGTTTCTGGGCATTGGCAAACAGGGTTTCGGAACGAGACATGATCGGACTCTCGAAAATCAGCGGTTAGAAGAGGGCGTTGAAGGCGCGGGCACGGCGGGTCACTTCCTGGGCGCTGTCGGCGCCGAACAGGCCATGGACCACGGCCAGCAGGTCGACGCCATGGGCGACCAGCGGCGCGGCGTTCTCCAGGGTGATGCCGCCGATCGCGCAGATCGGCAGGTGCAGCCGGGCGCGGGCCTGGTCCAGCAGCTCCAGGTGGGCCGTCGGCGCGCCGGGCTTGGTGTTGGAATTGAAGAAGCGACCGAAAGCGACATAGCTGGCGCCTTCCTTGGCGGCTTGCTCGGCCAGCTCCAGTTGGGCGTGGCAGGTCGAGCCGATGATCGCCTGGCGGCCGAGCAGGGCACGGGCCGGAGTCAGCGGGCCGTCGGTCTGGCCCAGGTGTACGCCGACGCCAATGCGCGCGGCCAACTCGGCGTCGTCGTTGATGATCAGTTGCGTCTTGTAGCGCTCGCACAAGCTGTGCAGGGCTTCGGCTTCGCGCAGGCGGCGGGCCTCGTCGCTGCTCTTGTCGCGGTATTGCAGGAGGGTCACGCCACCGTCGAGCGCCGCCTCCACGTACTGCAGGAATTTGCCGGCCAACAGTTGGCTGTCGGTAATGGCATACAGACCACGTAGTTTCATCGAGCGAGCCTCATGGCTTACGAGCAGAAGTCCAGCGGCAGGCGGCGCGGTACGAACTGGCCTTGGCCCAGTTGCTCGGCGTCGCGCAGGGTGCGCCAGGTGTAATCGAGGGCCGACTTCACGGCGCTGGCCAGGCTTTCGCCCTGGGCCAGGCGTCCGGCCAGGGCGCTGGCCAGGGTGCAACCGGAACCGTGATAACTGCCCGGCAGCCGCTGGCAGGTGTAGGTGTGACGGCTGCCGTCGCGGCTGTACAGGCGATTATGCACTTCATGCTCGTCGCCATGGCCGCCGGTGATCAGCAGGTGTTTGACGAACGGCAGGAGCTTTTCCGCGCACTGGTCCGCAGTGCCTTCGGGCAACTCGGCGAGGATTCGTGCTTCCGGAAGGTTCGGGGTGGCGATGGTCGCCAGTGGCAGCAGGCGTTCACGCATGGCGTAACCGACCTCGTCCTTGCCCAGGCGTCCGCCGCCGCCGGCGCGCAATACCGGGTCGCAGACCATCGGCAGGTGCGGATGCGCCTGCAACAGCTCGACCACGGTGTCGACCATTTCCAGCGAGCCGAGCATGCCCAGCTTGACCGCGGCGACCGTGGAGTCGTTGAGTACGGCGTTGGCCTGGGCCAGCACCCACTCGCGATCCAGCACACGGAAGTCGCTGACGTTGACCGTATCCTGCACGGTCAGCGCGGTCACGGCGGGAGCTGCATGACAACCCTGGGCGAGCAGGGCTTCGATATCTGCCTGCAGGCCGGCGCCACCACTGGGGTCGTGGCCGGAGAGACAGAGGACAACGGGGCGAGAGCTGTAGATATTCATGGTGCGCGAGCTTACCACCAAACGTCTTTTTTGCACGGCTCCTCGCGTGTCGGCCGGGGCTGGTTTTTCCGCCTTGCCGACAAGTTGACCGAGGCAACAGCTCTAGATCAATGGATAGCGCTGAAACGCCCGTTCTAGAGCCTTTAAACTAAAACTTTTCATGGTGTTCTTTGGCCATCAACGGCTATGCTAGAGTGGATCCAAACCAATAACAGGTCATGCCGGTTTTACGTCTACTCAAAGGGAAATGGGGGGCTTCCTGACACAACCGGACAGGCCACGCTGGGGCTTTATGCGCTATTTGCTGATGTTGCTGTTGAGCTTGCCGATGCTGGCTGGCGCGGTCGAGTTCGACGAGTTCACCCAAAGCCTGCCCTTGGGTCGGGTGATGCAGGTGTTTGAAGACGCGAGTGGTCAGGCAACGATCGCGGATGTCAGCGCAGCGGCGATGGCCGGTAGTTTCAAGACCCATGACAAGGCCACCCTCAACGCGGGTTACTCCCGCTCGGCATTCTGGCTGAAAATCCACCTCAGCTACCGTCCCGCCAACCCTTCCATACGACACACCTGGCTGCTGGAGCTGGCCTATCCGCCGCTCGATCATCTGGAACTGTATGTGCCCGATGAAACCGGGGGCTACCGTCTGGCCCAGCGCACCGGCGATGCCTTGCCGTTCGACAGCCGGCAGATCCGCCAGAACAATTACCTGTTTGACCTGAGCTTCGCGCCCTACGAGCAAAAGACCCTGTTCCTGCGCCTGCAGAGCCAGGGCTCGGTCCAGGCGCCGGTGACGCTCTGGTCCAGCACGGCGTACCTGGAAGCGCAGCCGGTGCGCCTGTATGTACTCGGCCTGATCTACGGCGTGCTGCTGGGGATGCTGGTCTACAACCTGTTCATTTACCTGAGCGTGCGCGACACCAGTTACCTCTATTACATCCTCTACATCGCCTCGTTCGGGCTGTACCAACTGTCGGTGAACGGCGCCGCGGTGGAGTACTTCTGGCCGGACAACCCGTGGTGGGCCAACGCGGCAACGCCATTTTTCATCGGCGCGGCGGCCCTGTTCGGCAGCCAGTTCGCCCGCAGTTTCCTGCAGACCGCCAGCCACAGCCGCTGGGTCGATCGCCTGCTGCTGGTGCTGATCCTGTGCAGTGCCGTGGTGGTGGCCCTGTCGCTGATGACCAGCTACGCCCTGGCGTTGCGTCTGGCCACGGCCCTGGCGCTGATCTTTACCGTGGTGATCTTCGTCTCCGGCATCGTCGCCTGGTGCCGCGGCATGCGCGTGGCGCGCTACTTCATCATCGCCTGGTCGGCGTTCCTGGTGGGCGGGATCATCAATACCCTGATGGTGCTGGGCTATCTGCCGAACATGTTCCTGACCATGTATTCCAGCCAGATCGGTTCGGCCATCGAGGTGGCGCTGTTGTCGCTGGCCCTGGCCGACCGCATCAACTCGATGCGCGAGCAGCAGGCGCAGACCCTGTTCGATGCCGGGCAGAAGCTCGAAGTGCTCAACCAGCAGCTGGCCCACAGCAACCGGCTCAAGGATGAGTTCCTCGCCACCCTGACCCACGAACTGCGCACGCCGATGAATGGGGTGATCGGTTCCCTGGAGCTGATGCAGACCGTCGATCTCGATCCGGAACTGGAGCAATACCAGCAGACTGCCGCCGGTTCGGCCCGGGACATGATGCGCATGGTCAATGGCATCCTGACCCTGACCGAGCTGCAGGCCGGCAAGCTCAGCGCCCAGCACGAGACTTTCAGCCTGCGTTCGCTGCTCGATGCCTTGCTGGGCCAGTTTTGCGCCAACGCCTCGGCCAAGGGGCTGGGCTTCGATGTCGACCTGGCCGCCGGGCTGCCCAATCGGCTGCTGGGCGATCGCGGCAAGTTGAGCCAGTGCCTGGAGTGCCTGCTGGACAATGCCATCAAGTTCACCCGGGTGGGTGGCCTGGTCCTGCGAGTGACTGGCAAGCCGGTGGCAGCCGGGCGGGTGGCGATGACCTTCGCGGTGATCGACACCGGCATCGGTTTCGTCAACCTCGATGAGGCCTCGTTGTACCAGCGCTTCTTCCAGCTCGATGGATCGATGACCCGTGAGTACGGCGGACTGGGCGTGGGGCTGGCGATCTGTCGGCAACTGGTGGATCTGCTGGGCGGCCATCTGACCCATGAATCGGAGCCGGGGCGTGGCAGCTGTTTCCGCCTGGAGGTGACCTTCGAGGTGGACGGCGAGCAGCCGATGGCCTCCCAGCCGGCCCTGCGGGTCCGCGCCGTCCGGCGCATGCCGCAGGATTGCAGTGTGCTGCTGGTGGACGACAACAGCATCAATCAACTGGTGATCCGCGGCATGTTGCTCAAGCTGGGTTATCAGGTACGCACGGCCGAGAACGCTCGCGGGGCGCTGGCGTTGTTGCGCCGGGAGTCGGTGGATGCGGTATTGCTCGATTGCCAGATCGAGCAGGCCGAGGCGCTCAAACTA
This sequence comes from Pseudomonas sp. GW821-FHT09E12, assembly GCF_059416085.1. NCBI lineage: Bacteria > Pseudomonadati > Pseudomonadota > Gammaproteobacteria > Pseudomonadales > Pseudomonadaceae > Pseudomonas > Pseudomonas sp. GW821-FHT09E12. The sequence goes on from NZ_JBWKOM010000009.1 coordinate 115,834, forward strand.
TGCGACCAGGTGCATGGCATGCCGGGTTGCGCCGGGTTGCCGGTGCTGCTGGTGTCGGCCTCGGCACATGGTCTGGATGCTGAGCGCTGCCTGCTCGATTACCTCTCTTGGCCGGTGAAATTCGAGGATCTGCAAGCTGTTCTGGCGCGTCGGGTACTGGCCTCGGAACAGGGCGAAAGCGCCGGCATTTAGGCGGGTATGCCACTTTGTTCGGTGGGGAGGGGGTGCTTAACTGAGGTTCTGGCACACCCCTCAAGGAGCCCCGACATGAACCTGCACCAGTTCGCCGAGACCCACGAAGTCACCAACCAGCCACCTTCCCTGGACGGTACCAACCTCTATCGAATCGATCTGCCGTTGCAGGAGTGGGCACGGCATTTCGGCGCCGGCTGGGCCGAATCGCGGATCGACGCCTACGGTGCCCTGGCCGGTGGGCCGCTGATGGAAGCGGGGTTCCTGGCCAACCAGAACAAGCCGGTATTCACCAGCCATGACCGTTACGGGCATCGCCTCGACCTGGTGGAGTTTCATCCGGCGTATCACGAGCTGATGCGCACCGCCATCGAGCACGGCCTGACGTCCTTGCCCTGGGCTCATCCGCAATCCGGGGCGCATGTCGCGCGCGCCGCCATGACCTATCTGCACAGCCAGGCCGAGGCCGGCAGCGGTTGCCCGCTGACCATGACCTTCGCCTGTGTGCCGGCGCTGAAGCTGCAGCCGGATCTCGCCGAACAATGGCTGCCGAAAGTCCTCGCCACCGAATATGACCCGCGCAATGTCGGCATGGCCCACAAGGCCGGCGTCACCATCGGCATGGCGATGACCGAGAAACAAGGCGGTACCGATGTGCGCGCCAACACCACCAAGGCGTATCCGGTGGGTGCTACGGGGCCGGGGCAGGCTTATGAACTGGTGGGCCACAAATGGTTCTGTTCGGCGCCGATGTGCGACGCCTTCCTGACCCTGGCCCAGACCGAAAAAGGCCTGACCTGCTTCCTGTTGCCTCGCCATCGTCCGGATGACAGCCGCAACCAGTTCTATATCCAGCGCCTGAAAAACAAGCTCGGCAATTGCTCCAATGCCTCCAGCGAAGTGGAGTTCCGCGGGGCCCTGGCGTGGATGATCGGTGAAGAAGGGCGCGGTGTGCCGACCATCATCGAGATGGTGGCCATGACCCGCTTCGATTGCATGGTCGGCTCCAGCTCGCTGATGCGCCAGGCGCTGACCCAGGCCGCCCATCATTGTGCCCATCGGTTGGTGGGCGGGCGTGTACTCAGCGAGCAACCCTTGATGCAGAACGTACTGGCCGACCTGGCGCTGGAAAGCGAGGCGGCGCTGGCCTTGAGCCTGCGCATGGGCCGCGCGCTGGACAACCTGGATGACCCGCAAGAAGCCTTGTTCTCGCGACTGGTGACGGCGGTGGGCAAGTACTGGATCTGCAAGCGGGCCCCGGCAATGATCAACGAGGCCGCCGAGTGCATGGGCGGCGCCGGTTATGTCGAGGAGAGCATTCTGCCGCGGCTGTACCGCGAAGCGCCGGTCAACTCGACCTGGGAAGGTTCCGGCAACGTGCAGTGCCTGGATGTGCTGCGCGCCTTGTCCAAGGAGCCGGGCGTGCTCGATGCGTTGTTCGCCGAGCTGGGCGATGGCCATGGCGACAGGCGCCTGGCCGCGCATGTCGCCAACCTGAAAGGCGCCTTCCAGGACACCGACGACATTCAGTACCGCGCCCGCCAGCTGACCGAGGACATCGCCCTGGGCCTGCAGGCCAAGCTGCTGCTGGAAGCCGGCAACGCAGCGGTCAGCGATGCCTTTATCGCCAGTCGCCTGGGTTCGGCAGGAAGGGTCTACGGCACCTTGCCGCGAGGGCTGGATGTGGAAGCGATAGTCGCGCGCTCCACCCCGACAGGCTTCTGACTGGTTTGTTGTAGGAGCGAGCTTGCTCGCGATAAATAGTCCAGGCTACCGATCGGCTGGGGCCTGAAAGATCTTTCGCGAGCAAGCTCGCTCCTACGCATATTCCGCTGTTCCCGTGAGACGGCGTTGCAGGCAAGATGAAGGCCTGCAAGATCAGAACACAGGATGCTTACCGTGACCGAAGCTTTTATTGTCGTTCAAACCGCCGAGCAAGCCGTGGACCGGCTTGCCGCTTTGCATGAGCGGGCCACCACGTCGCTGAGCCAGGCGCTCAAGCGTTACCTCAAGGATCGTGTCGAACCGGACGCCGAACAACGCGCCCTGTTTCGTTACCCGGAATTGCGCCTGACTTATCTCTGTCAGGGCGAAGTCCCGCAGACCACCCGGGCCTACGCCAAGGTCCAGTTGCCGGGCACCTACAGCGTCACGGTCACCCATCCCGCCGCCTTCCGTAAGTACCTGCTGGAACAGCTGGTGCCATTGATGCACGACTTCACCGTGACCGTGGAAGTGGGCGTCAGCGAGCAGAACATCCCGTATCCGTACGTGGTCGAGCAGGGCGATGAGCTGGCCGGTTCCGGCGTCACCGCCGCGGTGCTGGCGCGGGTGTTCCCCAGCACCGACCTGTCCGCCGCCACCGATGGCATCGCCGACGGGCTGTACGATTGGGAAAACACCCATCCGCTGCCCCTGGCGCTGTTCGATGCCGCGCGGGTGGATTTCTCCCTGCGCCGCCTGGTGCACTACACCGGCAGCGACTGGCGCCATGTGCAGCCATGGATCCTGCTGACCAACTACCACCGCTATGTCGACCAGTTCATCACCCACGGCCTGGAGCAACTGCGCAGCGATCCGCGGTTCGTGCGCATGGTCCTGCCGGGCAATGTGATCATCGAGAAGGGCATGGATCACGGTGAAGCCTCGTCGATCGCCGCCGGGGTGGTCTGGCACCGCTACCAGATGCCGGCTTATCACCTGCAGGCCAGCGACGGCCACGGCGTGACCCTGGTGAACATTGGCGTCGGCCCGTCCAATGCCAAGAACATCACTGACCATTTGGCGGTATTGCGTCCGCACTGCTGGCTGATGATCGGCCACTGCGGCGGCCTGCGGCAGTCGCAGACCATCGGCGACTACGTGCTGGCCCATGCCTACATGCGTCGCGACGGCATTCTCGATCGCGTGGTGCCGCCGAACATTCCGATTCCGGCCCTGGCCGAAGTGCAGCTGGCGTTGCAGCAGGCCGCCGCCAACGTCACCGGCGAGAAGGGCGACGACCTGAAAAAACGCCTGCGCACCGGCACCGTGCTGACCTACGACGACCGTAACTGGGAATTGCGCTGGGCCCAGGAGCGTCCGCTGATCAACCTGTCCCGCGCCGTGGCGGTGGACATGGAAAGCGGCACCATCGCCGCCCAGGGGTATCGCCTGCGGGTGCCATACGGCACCTTGCTGTGTGTCTCGGACAAGCCGCTGCACAGCGAAATCAAGCTGCCGGGTTCGGCCAACGCCTTTTATGAGCGCGCGGTCAGCCAGCACCTGAAGATCGGTATCGCTGCGGTGGACCTGCTGCGTACCGAGCTCAACTCGCTGCACTCGCGCAAGCTGCGCAGCTTCGACGAGCCGCCGTTCCGCTGATCGCGGGATGGTCATTTAACGGTCGGGCCACTAGCATGGTCGGCCCTGACCGTTAGATGCTCTTTTCGCCATGTCTCGTCCTCCTCGTCCCGCTTCCCGCCGCCCTGGCGTGAAGAGTCCTTCGTCGTCTTCCGCGCCGCGCCGTGTTGCCAAGGCACCACCGGCCGAGCCGAAGCTGATCCTGTTCAACAAACCCTTCGATGTGCTGACCCAGTTCAGCGACGGCGAAGGGCGGGCGACCCTCAAGGACTTCATCGCGATCCCCGGCATCTACCCGGCCGGGCGCCTGGACCGCGACAGCGAAGGCTTGCTGCTGCTGACCAACGACGGCCAGTTGCAGGCGCGCATCGCCGACCCCAGGCACAAACTGGCCAAGACCTATTGGGTGCAGGTGGAAGGGGAGCCCACGGCCGAGCAATTGCAGCGTCTGCGTGATGGAGTGGAGTTGAATGACGGCATGACCCTGCCAGCCGAAGCCCGGCAGCTGGAAGAGCCGCAACTGTGGCCGCGCAACCCGCCGGTGCGCTTTCGCAAGAGCGTGCCCACCAGTTGGCTGGAATTGATTATTCGTGAAGGGCGCAATCGCCAGGTGCGGCGCATGACCGCGGCCGTGGGGTTGCCGACATTACGCCTGGTGCGGGTCAGGATCGGCGACTGGACGATTGAAGGGCTCGATCAGGGCCAGTGGAAGGAGGTTCCGGCGCGCTTATAAGGCGCCGGATTCGATCAGGCCGATCACCACGCTCTTGATAATGAACGCGGCCACGCCCAGGCCCAGGACGAAGAACAGGATGAACGAGCCGAAGCGTCCGGCCTTGGACTTCTTCGCCAGATCCCAGACGATGAAGGCCATGAAAATGATCAGGATGGTCACCAGGCCGGTCATCATCCACTCTTCGAATACTGCAGGATCCATCGAACATCTCCAGCGCGGGCAAGGCTAAAAGGCGGGGGCGAGTATACGTCAAGGGGCCGCGACCGGGCATTGATCCAGGTGCGCTTCGTCGTCACAGGCTCCGCATGTCCTTGTAGGAGCGAGCTTGCTCGCGATAAATATTCCAGGCCATACATCGGTTGCGGCCGGACATTTCTATCGCGAGCAAGCTCGCTCCTACAGAAGAGATAGCGCTCAGTTGCGCAGGTGAGTCAGCGGCAGTTCGGTGCTGTTGAGCACCTGATTGAGCACGAAGCTGGAGCGTACGCTGGTCACGCCGTCGATGCGGGTCAGATGGCCGAGCAGCAGTTTCTGGTAGTGATCCATGTCCGGCACCACCACCTTGAGCTGGTAGTCGGCGTCCATCCCGGTCACCAGGCTGCATTCGAGGACCTGCGGCAGGCTGCGGATCGCCGCCTCGAAGTTCTCGAAACGCTCGGGGGTGTGGCGATCCATGCCGATCAGTACGTAGGCGGTCAGGCTCAGGCCGAGCATCTTGCGGTCCAGCAGGGCGACCTGGCGGGAAATGTAGCCGTCATCTTCCAGTTGCTTGACCCGACGCGAACACGGCGAAGGCGACAGGCCGATACGTTCGGCCAGTTCCTGATTGGAGATGCGGGCGTCGCGCTGCAATTCCGCCAAAATGCTGAGGTCGTATCGGTCGAGTTTGCTCATGGAACAGGCCTTTTTAATAACTATTGCGAAATATTATCTATCTTGAGTTAAAAATTGCGCAAGTCATGTTTGTTGGAGCAATCTTCGCAATCCTCTGTCGGCGCGCCAGGCCTATTCTTATCACCAGAATCACTGCCCGGACATAGAGTCCACTGCGGCCCGCCGAATCAGGCCTGCCGCGGCCGCCAATCCCACAGGGTTGAGCCGGCCCCCGGGCTACACACTGTCCAGAAGACGGCGTGAGGTGAGCCGGCGCCATAAGCGTCGAGCACGGACGAAATTCTCAAAGGGGGACCGACGGGTCCCCCTTTTTTATTGCCTGCGCGCCAGGAAATATCCCGTGGCGCCTCAATAAATAAGTGTTGCGACTGATAACCTGTGGCAGAACCGGCCTGGGCTTTTCCAGTCTTATCTACAGGCCCCCATCCGTAGTGAGGAATAGCATGAAATCGCGCATCTGGCGTTTGGCAGGTGTTGGTTTGCTGTGTGTGAGCGTCAGTGCACAGGTGCTCGCCGATGACCGCGATAACCGCAATGACGGTCGCGGTGGCCCCGATGGCGGCCAGCGCGGTGGCGAGGGGCACTCGGGCAAGGGGCAGGGACGCGGCGAAAACCAGCCGCCGCGCCCGCAGACTGAAATCATTCGCGGCGACAACAGCCAGCAGTTCGAGCGCAACGTCGAGAACGGGCGCTGGCAGAACCACGGGCCGAATGATGAAGGGCGGGGACGACCGGCACAGCCGTCCGCCAACCTGCCGATCCAGGGCCGCCCCGATACCGTCCGCCAGACCCAGGAACCGCGCCAGGGTTATTACCAGGACATTCCGCGCCGCAACGACTACAACCCGCATTGGCAGGCCGGCGGGCCGGGCTCGCGTCCCTACGACTATCGCTGGCCGGGCCGTCCGGAGGGTCGTGGCAATGGCTGGGGGCCAGGCCCGCAATATCGGCCGGGTTATGTGATCGATCGTTTTCCGGACCGGCATTACCGTGTGCCTTATCGCGGCCGGGACTATTACTTCTCCGGTGGCTATTGGTACCGCCCAGAGGGGCCGCGTTACGTTGTGGTGCGCCCACCCTACGGGATTCGCGTGGCCTACCTGCCGGACTACGCGCGCGAGGTGTGGATCGGCAGCGCGCTGTTCTTCCTGGCCGCGGGCGCCTACTACAGCTACGAGGCCAGTACCCAGCAGTACGTAGTGGTCGAGCCGCCGGTGGCCAGTCCGCCGCCGCAGGCCAGCAATGATTACAACGTGCTGGCCTACCCGGTCAGCGGACAGAGCCCGCAGCAGATCAATCAGGACCGCTACGACTGTTATCGCTGGGCGGTGCAGCAGAGCGGCTTCGACCCGGCGGCGATGACCTATCCCCCGGCGCCGCAGGTGGTCCAGACCTACCGCCAGGCCCAGGGCGGTTGCTTGAACTCGCGCGGCTATCAGGTGACTTACTGAGCCCGGGCGGCGAGCACCGCTTCCTGCGGGTCGGCGTGCACCAGCACCTCGGCCCGCGGATAGGCCGCATGGATCGCCTCGGCGGCCTGATCGCTGATGCCGTGGGCCACCGACAGGGTCAGCTCCCCCGGTAATTCCAGATGCAGTTGCACGAACCAGTGGTTGCCGGAAATCCGCGTGCGCAGGTCATGGGCGCCGAGTACCCCGGGCACGGCGCATACCAGCTCCAGCATGTGCTGGCTGACCTCGGGCGGCAGTTCCTCATCCATCAGCACCGCCACGCTTTCCCGAGCGATCTGGATCGCGCTCCACAGGATGTAGACGGCAATCGCCAGGCCGAACCAGGCGTCCAGTTGCTGCCAGCCGAAACTGGCCAGCACCAGCGCCAGCAGGATGCTGCCATTGAGCAGCAGGTCGGAGCGATAGTGCAGCGAATCGGCGCGTACCGCGGTGGAGCCGGTTTCGCGGATCACCCGGTATTGCACCATCAGCAGCGCCACGGTCAGCGCCAGCGACAACAGCATCACGCCGATACCGATCCAGGGCGCGCCCAGCGGTTCGGGGTTCTGCAGGCGTTCGACGGCCTGTACCCCGATCAGCACCGCGCTCACCGCGATGAACAGCGCCTGGGCCATGCCCGACAACGATTCGGCCTTGCCGTGGCCGTAGCGGTGGTCTTCGTCGGCCGGGCGCAGGGCGTAATGCACGGCCAGCAGGTTGAGGAACGACGCGGCGCCATCGAGCAGCGAGTCGGTGAGGCCGGCCAGCAGGCTGACCGAGCCGCTCAGCCACCAGGCGATGGCCTTGGCCACGATCAGGATACTGGCCACCGCCAGCGAGGCGCGGGTGGCCAGGCGCAACAGGCGTGCGTGTTCCGGGCTACTGCTCATACAAGGCTTGTTCCTTCAAGAAACGCGAGGGTCAGGCTGCCGGTTGCAGACCGTACAGGGCCAGTTGCTGCGCGCTGCCCTTGTGCTGGATCAGGCGTGGATCGTCCAGAGGGAAGCTGCGGCCCAGCTCGCTTTCGAGGATAGCCTGCAACTTGTGGTTATCGACCTGGCCGTCGGCGCCTATGGCTTGCTGCAGCTTGTGCGGGTCGACCTGCGCGGTCTTGCCCGGTTCCAGGTAGATGGCGCCGGTGGCGAAGTCAACGCCAAAGGCGATCAGCCCCGGGATCACATAAAACAGCAGGCCCACGGCGTCGAGCACGGCTACCAGCGGGTCGATCTTGCCGTCGATCTGGCCGCGCCGGTCGGGGAAGAAGATCGAGCCGCAGGCGGTGAGCTGAGTCAGCAGGGTGGCAACCAGGACGCCGCCGATGATGCGGAAAGGAATACGCATGTAAATCTCCTGAACAGACACGAAAGAGCAAGGCTGAAGCGTTGCCGGTATGAATTCAGACCGTGATTAACGCCAGGCAGTTCGCCGTTATACTCGCGCCTCTGTTTGGGAGCCAGTATGAATTCTTTGCCAATTGATGAAGTTTTACCCGCCCTGCGTGAAGCCCTGGCGACACGCCACGAGGCCGTGCTCGAAGCACCGCCCGGCGCCGGTAAGACCACCCGTGTGCCTTTGGCCCTGTTGAACGAACCCTGGCTGGCCGGACAACGCATTCTCATGCTCGAACCGCGGCGCCTGGCGGCGCGGGCGGCGGCCGAGCGCCTAGCCAGCGAACTGGGGGAAAAGGTCGGCGAAACGGTGGGCTACCGTATCCGTCTGGATAGCAAGGTCGGCCCGAACACCCGCATCGAGGTGGTTACCGAGGGGATCCTGACCCGCCGCCTGCAGGACGATCCGGCGCTGGAAGGCGTCGGCCTGCTGATCTTCGACGAATTCCACGAGCGCAGTCTCGACGCCGACCTGGCCCTGGCCTTGAGCCTCAATGGCCGCGATCTGTTTCGCGACGAGCAGCCGCTGAAAATCCTCCTGATGTCGGCGACCCTGGAAGGCGAGCGCCTGGCCGGGCTGCTGGACGACGCACCGATCCTGCGCAGCGAAGGCCGCATGTTCCCGGTCGATGTGCGCTGGGGGCGGCCCTTCCAGCCGGGCGAGTTCATCGAGCCGCGGCTGGTGCAGACCGTTCTTGAAGCGCTGAACGATGAAAGCGGCAGCGTCCTGGTGTTCTTGCCGGGGCAGGCCGAGATCCGCCGGGTGCATCAGCAGTTGGCCGACGCCCTGGGCGAGCGCCCGGAGATGCTGCTCTGTCCGCTGCACGGTGAACTGGACCTGGCGGCGCAGCGCGCGGCCATCGAACCGGCCCCGCCGGGCAAGCGCAAAGTGGTGCTGGCGACCAATATCGCCGAGACCAGCCTGACCATCGACGGCGTGCGCGTGGTGGTCGATGCCGGGCTGGCACGGGTGCCGCGTTTCGACCCGGGCAGCGGCATGACCCGTCTCGACACCCAGCGTATTTCCCGGGCCAGCGCCACCCAGCGCGCCGGCCGGGCCGGGCGCCTGGAGCCGGGCGTGTGCTATCGCCTGTGGTCCCAGGACCAGCACGAACAACTGGCGGCCTATGGCAGCGCGGAGATTCTCCAGGCGGACCTGGCGGGCCTGGCCCTGCAACTGGCCCGCTGGGGTGTGATACCGGCGCAACTGGTGTGGCTGGATGTGCCGCCCGGCGCGGCCTATGCCCAGGCCCAGGACTTGCTCGAACGCCTCGGAGCGCTGACGGCCAAGGCTGGCGAGGACTGCAAGCTGACGCCTCATGGCCAGGCAATGGCCGAGTTGCCGGCCCATCCGCGCATTGCCCATCTGCTGTTGCGCGGCCAGGCCCTGGGGCTGGCGGACATGGCCTGCGACGTCGCCGCCTTGCTCGGCGAGCGCGACATCCTGCGTGGCGGCGGTGCCGACCTGCATAGCCGCCTGGTGCTGCTGTCCGGCGAAGAGCGCGCGGCCCGTGGCGCCCAGGGCGGGGTCCAGCGGGCTCGGCAACTGGCCCGGCAATACCGTGGTTATCTGCGCGGACAACCAAGCCAGGCGGTGGCGGACCCGGATCACCCGCGCTGGCTGGGCGCCTTGCTGGCGCTGGCCTATCCGGATCGGGTCGCCCAGCAACGTCGTCCCGGCGGCGCCGAATACCGGCTGGCCAACGGCCGCGCGGCGCTGTTCAGCGAGACCGACAGCCTGATGAAGCAACCCTGGCTGGTGATCGCCGACCTGGGCAGTCGCCAGGGGCAGCGGGAAGAGCGCATCTACCTGGCGGCGGATTTCGACCCGGCGCTGTTCGACTCGGTCCTGGCCGAGCAGGTGCGCTGCGTCGATCAGCTTGATTGGGACGAGCGCGAAGGAGTGTTGCGTGCCGAGCGCCAGCGCAAGGTCGGCGAACTGGTGCTCAGCCGCGAGCCGCTGACCGGCCTGGACGAGGCAGCGCGCTGCCAGGCCCTGGTCAACCTGGTGCGGCGCAAGGGCCTGGAACTGTTGCCCTGGACCCCGGAGCTGCGCCAGTGGCAGGCCCGGGTGGCCTTGTTGCGCCAGCTCGATCTAGAGGCCAAGGGCGAAAGCCAGTGGCCGGATGTCAGTGACGCGGCGTTGCTCAAGAGCCTGGAAAGCTGGCTGCTGCCGTATCTGGGCAAGGTTTCGCGCCTCAGCCACTTCACCAACCTGGAACTGGCCAGCATTGTCCACAGCCTGCTGCCCTGGCCGTTGCCGCAGCGCCTGGACGAGCTGGCGCCGCACCACCTGACAGTGCCGTCCGGCTCGTCGATCCGCCTTGATTACAGTGAACAACCGCCGATTCTCGCGGTGCGCTTGCAGGAGTTGTTCGGCCTGGCAGAGACACCACGGATCGCCGGTGGCCGGCAGGTGGTCAAGCTGCATCTGCTGTCCCCGGCGCGGTGGCCGGTGCAGGTCACCCAGGACCTGGCGAACTTCTGGCGCAGTACCTACGCCGAGGTGAAGAAGGACCTCAAGGGCCGTTACCCGAAACACTACTGGCCGGACGACCCGCTGGTGGCCGAAGCCACGGCCCGCGCCAAACCGCGCAAGTAACCCAGTGTGTAGCCGCTGCCGCAGGCTGCGATAGGTCCGCAGGACCTCCAGTGCCGACGTCAGCGACCGTTCCGGCCGATCGGCGGCAGCGGCTACGGCGCGGCGGGCAGCAGGAAGCGGGCGATCAGTGGCAGGTGGTCGGAGATGCGCAGGGTGTCGTCCTGCCGTACCTGGGCCTCGACTCGCTTGAGCCGCGGGCTGTGGAACAGGTAGTCGACGGTGCGATCCGGGCCGCTCAGGGCCGGGTCGTTGGGGTAGTGGGTCAGCCACAGGGCGCGGTCGATACCGCTGGCCTCGTTGTTGGTGGGAATCATCGGGTACTTGTCCCAGAGCGTGTGCAGCGCGCTGTCGGCGGAGTAGGGCGTGCGTTGCTCGGGGGCGAGCCGCTGGTACTGGCCCAGGGGCAGCAGGCTGAAATCGCCGCCGATCAGCCAGGGCGTACCACGGGCTTCGAAGCGGTCGAGGATCCTGGTGACCGCGTTCACCTGGGCTTGCAGGGTGGCGTCGGGTTTCGTCGCGCGCTCCAGATGGGTGTTGAGCACCGCCATCTGCCCACCGTCGCTTAACGGCAGGTAACTCACCAGCACGGCGTTTTTCGGCTGGAACTGGCGGCTGAGGAGATTGGCCTCGGGCACCGGCAATTGCAGGCGTTCGGCGTGTTCGATGCGGTAGCGGCTCAAAGTCGCCAGTTGCCGGCCAACGCTGCCGAAGATGTGCGGGGAGGGTACGAAGTCGGCCTTCCAGTCGAAGGCCTGTGTGCTGCACGGATACAGGTCGGTCAGGCGTTCCTGCAGCAGCTTGAGCTGGTCCTGGTAGTCGCTGGCCTTGGCGCCGTCGTCCAGCTCCTGCACCAGCACGATGTCCGGCTGTTCATCGCGAATCACCCGGGCCACTTCGTCCAGGCTGAAGGCCATGTCTTCCGGGGTCGGGCGCTCGTCCGGCCCTTGGGCCTGGTCGTTCCAGAACACGTAGCGCTTGCCCGCCAGGTACTGCACGTTCCAGGTCATCACCTTCAGCGCCTGGCCTGGCACCAGGCTGGGCACCTTGCCGGTGCAGGCGACCGGCAGCGACTCCTTGGCGTCGGGGCGCCAGGTCAGGCTGTAGACCAGGGCTGATAACAGGCCTGCGCTGATCAGCAGGCCCAGGAGGATGAAGCGAAATAGGCGGGGCATCGGCTCGGCTTATGGCGTTGCTGGATTGAGCCCGAGCATAACCGAGAGCGGGACCGCGGCCCAAGGGGTAGAGCGGTCGGCCCCCGGGGTCATTGCTGGTCAGGCGAGTCGCCGATCAGCATGAACAGGCGGAATACCACCACGCTGGTGAACAACTGCAGGAAGCTGTGGGCGCTTTCGATCAGCAGCGACAGCATCGGACCCGGCTCGGGGTACGCCGCCAGGCTGGCGCCCTTGAGCACCCACAACGGGGCCATCACGGCCAGGATGCAGACCAGGATCCGCAGGAAGTGCCCGCGGGTCAGGCGGAAGCTTTCCTTGATCGCGGCCAGTGGTTGCAGGCCCTTGAGCACCAGCAGGTATTCGGCGAAGGCCAGGGTCACCATCAGCCACAGCCCGGGCAGGAAATACAGCGACAGGCCCAGCAGGATCAGCAGGGTGTTGATGGCGGTCAGCAGGGCAAAGCGCGGCCACAGGCTGACGGTTGCGGCGAGCAGGTCGCGGGCCAATGGCGATTCGCCACGGCTGCGGGCATCTAGAAACAGGATCAGTACCCCGGTGTAGAGCGGGTAGATCAGCAGGCCGACGATCACGCTGTAGCCGGGAAAGGCCTCGGGGCCCAGCGAGCTGTCGACCGCCTGCTGCAGCAGCGCTTCGAGGACCACCAGCGGCAGGCACAGTTGGACGATACGGCCCAGGTTGCGCTGGCAGAAGTACAGGGAGTCGCGCAGAACGGTTAACGGATTCATCAGTGGTTATCGCAGATCACAAAAAGCGGTTGGACACTTTAACCGATGCAGCCCCGGGGCGAGCAAACGTAAACGTTAGGTAAAGGCCATTGAAAGCTCGCTGGGTAGCCCCATTACTGGTTGCACCTTGCGCATGACGGACAAGGCCCCGTTTTTTACCGGCAATCTAAAGAGGTCGCCATGAACAGCGAAGAGCAAACCCTGATCGATGGACTGTTTTCACGGTTGCAGCAAGCCGAGAAGGATTCAGCCCCGCGCGACGCCCAGGCCGAGGCGCGGATCAAGGAGCATCTGACCCGGCAGCCTGCCGCCGGGTATTTCATGACCCAGGCGATTCTGGTGCAAGAGGCGGCAATCAAGAGCCTCGACGAGCAGAACAAGCAACTCACCCAGCAAGTCCAGCAACTGCAGGCCGAGCTGCAGCAGGCCAGGTCCCAGGCCGCGGCGCCGGCGCCCAGCAGCGGTGGCGGCTTCCTTTCGAGCATCTTCGGCAGCGGTTCCCGCGATCCGCAGCCGGCGCCGACGCAAAGCGCTCCGGCCTCGTCCGGCGGTGGCTGGCGCGAACCGGCGCGGCCGGCGTTCAACCCGCAGCCGCAGCAGAACTACCCGCAACAGAGCTATCCCCAGCAGAACTATGCCGCGCCACCCCAGCAGGCTCCGGCCGCGGCTGGCAGCAGTTTCCTCGGTGGCGCGCTGAAAACTGCCGCCGGCGTGGCGGGTGGCGTGATGCTGGCGCAAGGTCTCAGCAGCCTGTTCCATGGCAACCAGCAGCCGCAGGAAATCGTCGAAGTGATCAAGGAAGAACCGGCACCCGCCAGCGACAACGCGGGTGGCTGGGGCAATGACGAGCAGCGCATGGCCAACAACGACTCCTGGGGCAACAACGACCAGGGTGGTTTCAGCGATGCCGACTACGGCAACGACGACAGCTCGTTCTTTTCCGACGACGATTCCTTCGTCTGATCCGCCATCGGTCCGGAACGCAACAGCGTCCCGGACCGATTATTCGCGGAACCTTCCTTCTGGCTGGCATACTGGGCGACTTTTTCAGGGTTTGAGTCCCGGCCCAGTTCGCGCGCGTGAGCGCCATGAGGATAAGCGGTGAAAAAAATCGCTGTGTTCGCCGATGTCCAGAATCTCTATTACACCGTGCGCCAGGCCTATGGCTGCCACTTCAACTATGCCGCCCTGTGGGCCGATATCAGCCAGCAGGGGCAGATAGTCGAGGCCTACGCCTATGCGATCGACCGGGGCGACAGCAAGCAGCAGCAGTTCCAGCAGATCCTGCGCAACCTGGGCTTCACGGTAAAACTCAAACCCTATATCCAGCGCAGCGACGGCTCGGCCAAGGGCGACTGGGACGTGGGTATCACCATCGACATCATGGACGCCGCCGCCCATGTCGACGAAGTGGTGCTGGCTTCCGGTGATGGCGATTTCGACCTGTTGCTCGAGCGCATCATCAGCAAGCACGGGGTCGAAGCGGTGGCCTATGGCGTGCCGGGGCTGACCGCCAATTCGCTGATTCGCGCGGCCACGCGCTACGTGCCGATCGAAGGCGCGCTACTGCTCAAAAGCTGAGCTGACTATTTTTTGTACGGAGCTGGGCAGGTTTGGAACGCATCGCAGTCATCGACTTTGAAACCACCGGGATCTCCCCGAGCAGCAGTTGCCGGGCCACGGAAATCGCCGTGGTGATCCTTGAGCAGGGGCGCATCGTCGAGCGTTACCAGAGCCTGATGAACGCCGGCGTGCGGGTGCCGGCCTTCATCGAACAACTGACCGGCATCAGCAACGCCATGCTGCGCGGCGCGCCGCCGGCCGAGCAGGTGATGAACGAGGTCAATGAGTTCGTCGGCACCACGCCGCTGCTGGCGCACAACGCTGCGTTCGACCAGAAGTTCTGGGACTACGAACTCGGCCGGATCAAGCGCACCCGCTTGCAGAACTTCGCCTGTTCCCTGTTGCTGGCGCGACGGCTGATGCCGGCGGCGCCCAACCACAAGCTCGGCACCCTCACCAGTTTCGCCAGCCTGCCCCATACCGGCCAGGCTCACCGGGCCATGGCCGATGCGGAAATGGCCGCCAACCTCACCGCCCACCTGGCGCTGGAGCTGCGGCAGAAACACGGGCTGCGCGAGCTGTCCCACGATTTCCTATGCAAATTGCAGAAAGTGCCGGCCGCCAAGATCGGCGAACACCTCAAGCGCCATCGCGGCGCCTGACTCCTGTAGCCGCTGCCGCAGGCTGCGATAAGGCTCGAAGAGTCTTCCGAGGCCCTCAAGAGCGCGTCTCCTTCGGAGCCGATCGCAGCCTGCGGCAGCGGCTACACAGTCGGCGCTGGCTGGGTTCACTTGCCGTTGCTCTCCAGATGCCCCAGCGGCACGCGCTGTTCGATGGCGCTGGAGAGCACGATCGAGGTCTTGCTGAACCCGTACTTCGCTACCCGGTTGATCAGCTCTTCCAGCTCCGGCATCGAGCCGACGGCGGCGCGCATGATCACGCACGGATCGCCGGTGACCCGCTGGCATTCGGTGAGTTGCGGGATCCGGCTCAGTTCGTCATAGGCCTTCTGATTACCGTGCTGGGCCATGCGCAGTTCGATCACGCACTGGATCGGCAGCCCGAGCTTGGCCAGGTCGACCTTGGCCTGGTAACCGGTGATCACTCCGCTGGCTTCGAGTTTGGCCACCCGTTCGGCCACGGCGGGGGCGGAGAGGTTCACCTTGCGCGCCAGCTCGGCGTAGCTCGCCCGGCCATTTTCCAGCAGGGCGGCGAGGAGCATGCGGTCATATTTATCCATGATAAGGCTCTCAAACTCAGCGACTTTCGAAAGCATGGTTTATAGCCAGAATCTCCATGTTTTGAAAAGTGTACCGATGCTTTAAACAGGTTTTGTAACTTAAGTTCCGCCGGCCGGCTTTCTAGAATAACCCTCTCCCTCGTCCTGTCTTCGAGCTTCCCATGCCTGGCCTACGCCGTTTTCCCTTGCCCCTGATTGCCGCCTTTTCTGCGTTGTACGTGATCTGGGGGTCGACCTACCTGGTGATCCGTATCGGTGTCGAATACTGGCCGCCGCTGATGCTCGCCGGCATCCGTTTCGTTATCGCCGGCAGCCTGATGTACGGCTTCCTGCGTTGGCGCGGGGCGCCGGCACCGACCTGGGCGCAATGGCGGGCTGCGGGGGTGATCGGCATCCTGCTGCTGAGCTGCGGCAATGGCGCGGTCACTGTCGCCGAACACATGGGCGTGGCGTCCGGAGTGGCGGCCCTGGCGGTGGCCACGGTGCCGTTGTTCACCCTGCTGTGCGGTTACTTCTGGGGGGCGCGCAACACTCGCCTGGAATGGGCCGGGATCGTCCTCGGGCTGATCGGCATCGCCATGCTCAACCTCGGTTCCAACCTGCAGTCGAGCCCGACCGGCGCGGCTTTGCTGGTGTTCGCGGCGGCGGCCTGGGCCTTCGGTTCGGTGTGGAGCAAGCACCTGCCGTTGCCGCAAGGGGCGATGGCCAGTGCCGTCGAGATGCTGGTGGGCGGCGTGGTGCTGCTGATCGGCAGCTGGTTGAGCGGCGAGCAACTGGCCGCCGTTCCGCCGATCGAAGGCTGGGCAGCCCTGGCGTACCTGATCGGCTTCGGCTCGATCATCGCCTTTAACGCCTACATGTACTTGCTCAAGCATGTGCGTCCGGCGGCGGCCACCAGCTATGCCTACGTCAACCCGGCGGTAGCGGTGCTGCTGGGGATCGTGTTTGTCGGCGAGACCATCGGCCTGGAGGAGGCGCTGGCGATGGTGGTGATCATCAGTGCCGTGGTGTTGATCGGCCTGCCGCAGTGGCGCAAACCAAAAGCCACCGCGATACAGGAAGAAGCCACCGCTTGAAATGGCCTGTTGGCGCATGATCAAAAACGCCGGGCATTGCCCGGCGTTTTTTGTTCCAGCCTGTCGTACTCAGTCCGGGTTGGACAGCATCACCAGCGCTAGCAGCACCAGGACGAAGGCCAGCATGAACAGCAGGCTGATCCCGGCGACGCGCCACAACGAGAAGAAAGGCCCCTTGCTGAGTTTGTGTTCGACGACGACCGGACCGAAGAGCTGGCGTGCGTAGGTGTTCATCGCAAAAATCGGTGGCAGTACGAAGACCACGGCTGGAACGCTTTCCGGCAGCACCGCGCCCAGCACCATCATCAGGATGAGCAGGCCGATACCGATGTACCAGGCCTTCTTCACTTCGCTTTCACGGCCGAGCGCCTTGAGGTTGGCGGCGATCATGTAGGACCCCGCCACGGAAGTGCCGAGGAAGGTGGCAAGGCCGACAGCGTTGATGCTGTACAGGCGCAATGGCGCAGTCGCCGCCGGGGTCTGCAATTCGGCGGTCGGTGTCTGGAAGGGGTTGGGTGTATCCATACAGGTCAGGCTCCTGGATCTTCAAAGGTGCGATAGGGAAAAAAGGGGCTGAATTCTCCTCCCGTACCTCAAGGCGCGTCCACCTGCATTCTTCATGCCCGCCAGCTGGCGACCTGTTGCGGGGCAACTCGTCAGCCCGAAAGAAACCCGCCTGAATTAGGGTAAACTGCCGCCCATTGCACACCTGCGCTGACAATCTCCCTACGGTATCCCCATGACATTCGCCACTCTTGGCCTGATCGAACCCTTGCTGCGCGCCCTCGAAACGCTTGGCTACCAGACCCCGACACCGGTGCAGGCGCAAGCCATTCCGGCGGTGCTGGGCGGTCGCGACCTGATGGCCGCGGCCCAGACCGGCACCGGCAAGACCGCCGGCTTCGCCTTGCCGCTGTTGCAGTTGCTGGCCATGGAAGGGCCGAAAGTCTCCGCCAACTCGGTGCGCGCCCTGATTCTGGTGCCGACCCGCGAACTGGCCGAACAGGTGCACGAAGCGGTGCGCCAGTACGCCGAGAACCTGCCGCTGCGCACTTACGCGGTATACGGCGGCGTCAGCATCAATCCGCAAATGATGAAGCTGCGCGGCGGCGTTGACCTGCTGGTGGCCACGCCGGGCCGCCTGCTCGATCTGTTCCGCCAGAACGCGCTGAAGTTCAACCAGTTGCAGACCCTGGTGCTGGACGAAGCCGACCGCATGCTCGACCTGGGCTTTTCCGAAGAGCTGGCGAACATTTATCGCGCCCTGCCGAAAAAGCGTCAGACCCTGCTGTTCTCCGCGACCTTCTCCGATGACATCCGCCTGCTGGCCGGGCAGATGCTCAACGACCCGCTGAGCATCGAAGTCAGCCCGCGCAACGTTGCCGCCAACACCGTCAAGCAATGGGTGGTGACGGTGGACAAGAAGCGCAAGCCGGAGCTGTTCAGCCACCTGCTGCGCAAGAACCGCTGGAAGCAGGTGCTGGTGTTCGCCAAGACCCGCAACGGCGTGGACGCGCTGGTGGAAAGGCTGCAGGGCCAGGGCGTGAACGCCGACGGCATCCATGGCGACAAGCCCCAGGCCACCCGCCAGCGGGCGCTGGACCGCTTCAAGGCCAGCGAGATCCAGATCCTGGTGGCCACCGATGTCGCGGCCCGTGGCCTGGACATCGAGGACTTGCCGCTGGTGGTCAACTTCGACCTGCCGATCGTCGCCGAGGATTACATCCACCGCATCGGCCGCACCGGCCGCGCCGGCTCCACCGGTGAGGCGATCTCGCTGGTGTGCGCCGATGAAGTGAACCTGCTGTCGGCCATCGAGATGCTGACCCGCCAGACCCTCAAGCGCCACGACGAGCCGGACTTCATCCCGGAGCACCGGGTACCGGAAACCGACGCCAGCGGCCAGGTGATCAAGAAGCCGAAAAAGCCGAAGAAACCCAAGACTTCCGGCGGAGGCGGCAAGCGCAACCTGGGCAAGTGGGTGGACAGTGGCGAAGTGGCCGAAGCTCCGGCGGTGAAACCGGTGCGCAAGGTGCCGGCGTTCAACACCGGGCCGCGCAAGCGCAAGCCGTAAGCGATCAACACCGCTCCTGTCGCCGCTGCCGAGCCCGCGAGGCTGCGATCGGCATGGGCGGCATTCCGACGTAGCGGCCGCCAAACCAAACGACCCGGTTTCTCCAAGAGAACCGGGTCGTCTGGTTTTACGAGGACTGTGTCGGAATGCCGCCCACCTCGATCGCAGGCTGCGCCAGCGGCTACAGGGCCTGCGCCGGGTTCAGGCCTTTTCCCGCAACCACTCGAGCATCCCCAACCCCGCTGCCCGCCCGCTGGCGAAACACGCGGTGAGCAGGTAGCCGCCGGTGGGTGCCTCCCAGTCGAGCATCTCCCCGGCGCAGAACACGCCGGGCAATTGCTTGAGCATCAGGCGTTGGTCCATGGCCTCGAACGTCACCCCGCCGGCGCTGCTGATGGCTTCGTCCAGGGGCCGGGTTTTCACCAGGGTCAGCGGCAGGGCCTTGATCGCCTTGGCCAGCAGCGCCGGGTCGGCGAAGCAGTCGGCGCTGGTCAGTTCACGCAAGAGCGCGGCTTTTAACCCATCGATGCCCACCTGGCTGTGCAGGTGCTTGGCCATGGAGCGCGAGCCCCGTGGCTTGCTCAACGCGGCCTGGATCCGGTCATGGGGTTTGCCCGGCAACAGGTCGATATGCACCGTGGCGGTGCCGTGCTTGTTGATTGCCTCGCGAATCGGTGCCGACAGCGCGTAGATCAGGCTGCCCTCGATCCCGGTGGTGGTGATCACGCACTCGCCGAGGCGGGGGATGTCGTCGTTCAGGCCAATGGCCACGTTCTTCAGCGGGGCACCGGCGAATTTGCTGCGCAGCAGATCGCTCCAGTCCTGCACCTCAAACCCGCAGTTGCTCGGTTGCAGGGGCGCCAGTTGCACGCCGCGCTGCTCCAGCGGCAGCATCCAGGCGCCATCCGAACCCAGGCGCGACCAGCTGCCGCCACCCAGCGCCAGCAACACGGCGTCGGCCTGAACCGATTTTTCGCCTTCCGGGCTGTGGATGCGCAGGCTGCCATCGACATTCCAGCCGAGCCAGCGATGACGGGTGTGGATAACCACGCCGGCATCGCGCAGGCGCTTGAGCCAGGCGCGCAGCAGCGGCGCGGCTTTCATGTCGGTGGGGAACACCCGGCCCGAGCTGCCGACGAACGTCTCGATGCCCAGGCCGTGAATCCATTGGCACAACGCCTCGCTGCCGAACTCGCGCAACAGCGGGGCCATCTGTGGGGCCCGTTCGGCATAACGCGAGAGGAAGGCCGGGTAGGCCTCGGAATGGGTGATGTTCATGCCGCCGACCCCGGCCAGCAGGAACTTGCGGCCTACCGATGGCATGCCGTCGTAGAGATCGACGCGCAGGCCCGCCAGGCTCAGCACCTCGGCCGCCATCAAGCCGGTGGGGCCGCCACCGATAATGGCGACGTGATGGGGCAGGGTGGTGCGGGATAAGGTCATGGCGGGCGGCAGCGTGGCGGAATAAGCCAGGCATTCTACCCGAGGCAGGCCCGCCGCCAATGCTCCATGCGTCCCGCAGCGGCTTATGCAGGGGGTTGATCAAAAAACGTTCAATGCTCTGCAGGGCTTGTATCCCATGGGCTGCAGAGGCTTGCGCTCAGGTTATCCACAAGCCGCTCCACAGAGATTGGGGGTAAGGCGCCCATCTTTTGATGACAACCTGATGACGCGACCGGCCCCCATTTCTGCAGCCGCTGCCGCAGGCTGCGCAAGGTCCGTAGGACCTCCAGCGCCAGTGCCGACGCCAGCGAGCGTTCCGGCCGATCGCCGCCTACGTCAGCGGCCATAGGTGTTGGTCGAAAAATGAGCAGCGGGCTGGAGGGCTTGTATTGCCTGGCGTGCAGCGGCTTACGCGCAGGTTATCCACAAGCGGCTCCACAGCGGTTGGGGGTAAGACGCCCATCTTTTGATGACAACCCGATGACGCGACCGGCCCCCATTTCTGTAGCCGCTGCCGCAGGCTGCGACAGGCCCGCAGGACCTCCAGCGCCAGTGCCGACGCCAGCGAGCGTTCCGGCCGATCGCCGCCTACGGCAGCGGCCATAGGTGTTGGTCGAAAAATGAGCAGCGGGCTGGAGGGCTTGTATTGCCTGGCATGCAGCGGCTTACGCGCAGGTTATCCATAAGCGGCTCCACAGCCGTTGGGGGTAAGACGCCCACCTTTTGATGACAACCTGATGATGCGGCGGCGCTCATTTTTCAATGGCAACCCAATGACGTCCACACCCGTTGCGCGCTGTGGTGCAGGATACCGTGGCGCCGGGCCAGGGCCTGGCGGTCCTTGCTGTAGCCGCCGCCGATCACCCCGAGCACCGGGATGTCGCGGCCCAGGCAATGGCGCATCACCTGTTCGTCGCGGGCGGCGACGCCCTGGTCGGTCAGCTTCAGGTAACCCAGGGCATCGTCCTGGTGCACATCCACCCCGGCGTCGTACAGCACCAGGTCCGGCTGGTACAGCGGCAGCAGGTAATTGAGGGCATCGTCGACCACCTTCAGGTAGTCGGCGTCGCCCATGCCCATCGGCAGGGGGATGTCCCAGTCGCTGGTGGCCTTGCGCGCCGGGAAGTTTTTTTCGCAGTGCAGCGAGACGGTCACGGCATCCGGGGTATGTTCGAGAATCCGCGCGGTGCCGTCGCCCTGGTGCACGTCGCAGTCGAAGATCAGCACCCGGCCGACCCGTCCGGCTTCCAGCAGGTAATGGCTGATCACCGCCAGGTCGTTGAAGATGCAGAAGCCCGCCGGGTGGTCGTAGTGGGCGTGATGGGTGCCGCCTGCCAGGTGACAGGCCAGGCCATGCTCCAGGGCCTGTTCGGCGGCCAGCAACGAGCCACCGACGGCGCGCACGGTGCGCCGGGCCAGGGCTTCGTTCCAGGGCAGGCCGAGGCGCCGCTGGTCTTCCCGCGACAACTCGCCGGCCATATAGCGTTCGATATACCCAGGGTCGTGGGCCAGGGCGAGAGTCTCCCTGGGGCACAGTTCCGGGCGCAGCAGGTCGGCATCGCGGGTCAGGCCGCTGTCCACCAGGTGGTCGCGCAGCAGGCGAAACTTGTCCATGGGGAAGCGGTGCTCCGCCGGGAACTCAGGGCTGTAGTCTTCGTGGTAGATCAGCGGCAGTGGCATGGCAATTTCATGTAGGAATCCGAAAAGGATCCTACCAGCGATGTAGACTGGCACGCATGGAAATGGAGGGGACGATGGAGCCGATACTGCAACTCGAAAGTGCTCGACTGCTGTTGCGCCAGTGGCGCGACGAGGATTTGCCGGCGTTCGCGGCGATGTGTGCCGATCCGCAAGTGATGCGTTACTTTCCGGCCCCCCTGAGCCGCCTGGAAAGCGCCGCGCTGATCGGTCGGATCCGTGGGCATTTCGCCGAGCACGGTTTTGGCACGTGGGCGCTGGAGCGCAAGGATACCGGGGCCTTTATCGGTTTTACCGGGCTGGGCGTGGTGGGCTTCGAGGCGCCGTTCACCCCGGCGGTGGAAATCGGCTGGCGCCTGGCGCGCGAGCACTGGGGCCTGGGCTATGCCAGCGAAGCGGCCTGGACCGCGCTGCGCTGTGGTTTCGATCGCCTGGCCCTGAAGGAGATCGTCGCCTTCACCACCACCAGCAATCTGCCGTCGCAGAAAGTCATGCAGGCCATCGGCATGCAACACGCTGCGCACGACGATTTCGATCACCCAAAGCTCGGCAGCGAGCATCCGCTGCGTCATCATGTGCTGTATCGCATCAACCGCGAACAATGGTTGGAAACCTTGCATGGATAGCAGGTCGGGGGCATCTGGAGTGTGCCCATGTGTGTGAACCCGATTGAATCGACCGCAGCAGCGAAGACTGCGCGGCATTGCTCTGTGTGAGGAGAGTCTGAATGAGCCACGTGTTGGATGATCTGGTCGACCTGTTGACCCTGGAACCGATCGAGGAAAACCTGTTTCGCGGTCGCAGCCAAGACCTGGGTTTCCGCCAGCTGTTCGGCGGCCAGGTATTGGGTCAGTCCCTGTCCGCGGCCAGCCAGACTGTCGAAGAGGCCCGCCATGTGCATTCGCTGCACGGTTATTTCCTGCGCCCGGGCGACGCGGCGTTGCCGGTGGTGTACCAGGTCGATCGGGTACGCGATGGCGGCAGTTTCAGCACCCGCCGGGTGACGGCGATCCAGAAGGGCAACCCGATCTTCACCTGCAGCGCCTCGTTCCAGTACGACGAGGAAGGCTTCGAGCACCAGGACACGATGCCCCAGGTGGTCGGCCCGGAAAACCTGCCGTCGGAGCTGGAGATCACCCAGCAGCGAGCGCACCTTATCCCTGAGCACATGCGCGAGAAACTGCTGTGCCCCAAGCCCATCGAAGTGCGCCCGGTCACCGAGAAAGACCCCTACAACCCGCAGCCGGCGGACCCGATCAAATACGTCTGGTTCCGCGCCGACGGCAGCCTGCCGGACATTCCCGCGCTGCATAAATACCTGCTGGCCTACGCCTCGGACTTCGGCCTGCTGACCACCTCGATGCTGCCCCACGGCAAGTCGGTGTGGCAGAAGGACATGCAGGTCGCCAGCCTCGACCATGCGCTGTGGTTCCACGCCGACCTGCGCGCCGACGACTGGCTGCTGTATGCCATGGACAGTCCGTGGGCCGGCAATTCCCGCGGTTTCTCCCGTGGCAGCGTGTTCAACCGCGCCGGCCAGCTGGTGGCGTCGGTGACCCAGGAAGGCCTGATCCGCCACCGCAAGGACTGGGCATGAGCCTGGCCGAGGTTCGGCATTGGGTGTTCGACATGGACGGCACCCTGACGGTGGCCGTGCACGATTTCGCGGCCATCCGCGAGGCGTTGGGGATCCCGCCGGAGCACGACATCCTGACCCACCTCGCGGCCTTGCCCGCCGTCGAAGCCGCGGCGAAACACGCCTGGCTGCTGGAGCACGAACGCGACCTGGCGCTGGGTTCGCGGCCGGCGCCGGGGGCGGTGGAGCTGGTGCGGGAGCTGGCGGCGCGGGGCTATCGCCTGGGCATCCTGACCCGCAATGCGCGGGAGCTGGCCCATGTCACCCTGGAGGCCATCGGCCTGGCCGACTGCTTTGCCGTCGAGGACGTGCTGGGGCGCGACGAAGCACCGCCCAAGCCTCACCCGGGCGGCTTGCTGAAGCTGGCCACGGCCTGGGAGGTGGCGCCCGCCGAAATGGTGATGGTCGGCGACTACCGCTTCGACCTTGATTGCGGTCGCGCGGCGGGCACCCACACGGTGCTGGTCAACCTGCCGGATAACCCGTGGCCGGAGCTGGCCGACTGGCATGCCGAGGATTGCAGCGCGCTGCGGCGGATGGTGCTGGCTTAAAAAGCATCGCGGGCAAGCCTCGCTCCTACGGATCTGCGTTGTAGCCCTCTGCCGGGTACGACAACGAACCTGTAGGAGCGAGGCTTGCCCGCGATAGCGTTCTTGCTGATCTCACTCTGTTTATTGGCCGAACAATGCCTTCTGCCCCTCGGGCGAAGTGAACATCTTGTCGCCGTCATGCCCGACCCCGGGCACTTCGATCAATTGCTGTTGCAATCCCTGGGGATGACGCTGTTTCAGGTAGTCGAAGTAGTTGTGCCCGCGAATCAAGCGGTAGGCGCCCTGGGCCTCGGCGGCGCAGCTGGTGTCCAGCGCCGGGTGGTGCGGGTCGGTGTCCTGTTTGCCTAGCAGGTAGGTGATATCGCGTTTGACGTAGCGCTGTTCCAGTTGCTGCGCGGTCTGGCCGGCGGCGTAGGCCGGCAGCTTGAGCAGGCCGTACTTCCAGCGGTTGAAACCGGGGCACGCGCCGGCATCGACCTTCACCGGGCGCTGCTCGTCGAAGTAGGCATAGGACGACGGGTTGGCGATGACGTAGCGCAGCTTGATGCCGTCATCCTCCAGGCCCGGATGGTGCTGGCCGAGCAGGGCGAAACGCTGCACCACCTGGGCGCCACCGGAGTGGCCGGCGATGACGATCTCGGTCAGGGACGGGAACTGCTGGCGATCGCTCAGCCGCGTGATGATCGCGTCCAGCACCGCATAGGAACTGACTGCCCTGGGCCCGCTGGACGGCTCGCCGGCCATCCAGTCATTGCCCTGCCAGCGCAGCAGCGAACCGGGTAGTTGGTGACGCTCGATATCGCTCTGGTTGAGAAACTGCGGGGCGACCACCAGGGTGGACGCACTTTGCCCGACCTGGCTGGTGGCCTGTTCGGCGCTTTGCAGGTAGGTCTGGGCGTTACGCAGACGCCCGTGGACAATGATCAGCGCCCGCTGGACCTCGGGCAGCGGCCGCTGCCAGTCCTGGCTCAGGCCGATGGCCAGTTCGCCGCCTTCGAGGTTCAGTCGCGCGGGGCTGATCGTCTTGACGCCATTTTCCGCTGCCTGCGCACCGGCGCAGATCATCCATAGCGTGAGCAGCACCAGTACCCGGCGCATTACAGACTCTTCGCCGCGAAGGTGTCGCACTGGGCAACTTGGCCTTGAGTGAAACCGGCCTTGAACCAGCGTACCCGTTGCGCCGAGCTGCCATGGGTGAAGGAGTCCGGTACCACGCGGCCCTGGCCTTGCTGTTGCAGGCGGTCGTCACCGATGGCATTGGCGGCGTTCAGGGCTTCTTCGATATCCCCCGGCTCCAGCCAGTTCAGGCGTTTCTGCGCATGGTTGGCCCAGACACCCGCCAGGCAGTCGGCCTGCAGTTCCTGGCGCACCAGCAGGCCGCCGTCGCCTTCCATCTGCCGGCCTTGTTGGCGGGCCGCCTGGATCTTCGCCGAGACGCCGAGCAGGGTCTGTACGTGGTGGCCGATTTCGTGGGCGATCACGTAGGCCTGGGCGAAGTCGCCGGCGGCCGAGAAGCGCTGGTCCATCTCGCGGAAGAAGTCCATGTCCAGGTACACCTGCTGGTCGGCCGGGCAGTAGAACGGGCCGGTGGCGGAGGTCGCCGATCCGCAGGCGGAGTTCACCCGGCCACGGAACAGAATGAGCTTGGGTTGCTGATAGGCGCGTCCGGCCTGTTGGAAGATCTGGCCCCAGGTGTCTTCGGTGTCGCCGAGGATGGAGCGCACGAATTCCGCCTGCTCGTCGTTGGCCGGCGGCGCCTGGCGGGTCTGCTGGGTGGTGGCGGGCGCCGAGGACTGGTCCATCTGCCCGGCGAGCTGCCCGAGGATTTGCAGCGGGTCCTGGCCGGTGACCCAGCCGATGCCGACGATCAGGATGATGGCGGTCAGGCTCAGGCCCTTGCCGCCGCCAAAGCGCAGACCGCCGCCTCCACCGCCGCCACTGTCATCGCGAGCATCCACCACGTTGTCGCTGCGCCGTCCTTTCTTCCAAAGCATGGGTGAATCCTCGTTCTAATTTGCTGATCAGTGTTGCTGGTGAGTAGGGCAGACGCCAGTCCGGTCGTCAGCCTTTTGCATGCACGCTACCATGGCCCACAGCCGCATCGATCCTGTCGCGACACATCCGGGGCCTCCTTTGAACATCGATACCCGCATCAAATTCCGTCACCTCGTATGTTTTCTTGAAATGTCTCGCCAGGGCAGCCTGGCGCGGGCGGCGGATGTGCTCGCGGTAAGCCAGCCGGCGATGTCGAAAACCCTCAAGGAACTGGAAGAACTGCTCGATACCCGGCTGTTCGCCCGGAGTAAGGCCGGGCTCAGCCTGACCGAGGCCGGCATGGCCTTTCTGCGTTACGCCGGGCCCTCGGTGCAGGCCCTGCGCGAGGGGGTGAACACCCTGCGAGGTGGCGAATATGCCGCCGGCGTGGTGCGCCTGGGTGTGCTTTCGACCGCCGAAAGCCTGCTGCTGCCGGAGGTGGTGCGGCGCCTGCACGAACGGCATTCGGCGCTGGTGGTGAGCGTGGTCACCGGCCCCAGCGCCTACCTGCTGTCGCAGTTGCGGGTCGGCGATGTCGACCTGGTGGTCGGGCGCATGACGGACAGCCCGCAGATCCAGGGCCTGAGCTTCGAGCATCTGTACAGCGAGTCGATGACCCTGGTGGCGCGCCCCGATCATCCGTTGCTGCACGGGCCATTGGACCGGCATGCGCTGGAGCGCTACCCGCTGGTACTGCCGCTGGCCGGCACCACCATCCGCAAGTTCGCCGACAGCCTGTTCGTGCAATGCGGCATCAGCCAGTCGCGCCAGCGCCTGGAGACCCTCTCGGTGGCCTTGAGCCGGCGCTATGCGCTGTCCAGCGATGCGCTGTGGATCGCCCCGCTGGATGCGGTGCGCCTGGACCTGGCCAACGGCGAGCTGCGCGAGATCGAGCTGGGGCAGCGTGAGCCGGGCGGCTCGGTGGGCATCTCCAGCAATGCCAGCCTGCCGCTATCGCTGGCGGCGCAATGGTGCGTCGAGGTGCTGCGGGAGGTCGGGCAGGCCTATCGCGAGGGGCGTTATCCATAACCGTTTGGTTATGTTGTTGAGGGGGCTTTTCAATAGTCGCCGGGCTGCTGTTGTTTGAAACTGCGTGGGCTGCGCTCCATAAATCAAACAACAGGAGACCGACATGTCCGATGCAGACAGCAGTCGTTTCGTTATCCGTGACCGTAATTGGCATCCCAAGGCCCTGACCCCCGACTACAAGACCTCCGTGGCCCGTTCGCCACGCCAGGCACTGGTGAGCATCCCGCAATCGCTGAGCGAAACCAGCGGCCCCGATTTCTCCCATCTGAAGACCGGGCGTTTCGACAACGACCTGCTGCTCAATTTCAATAACGGCGGCTTGCCGGTGGGCGAGCGGATCATCGTCGCCGGCCGGGTCTGCGATCAGTACGGCCAGCCGATTCCCCACACCCTGGTGGAGATGTGGCAAGCCAACGCCGGTGGTCGCTACCGGCACAAGAACGACCGTTACCTGGCGCCCCTGGACCCGAACTTCGGCGGTGTCGGCCGGGCCCTGACCGACCGTGATGGCTACTACAGCTTCCGCACCATCAAGCCCGGCCCTTACCCGTGGCGCAACGGCCCGAACGACTGGCGCCCGGCGCATATCCACTTCTCCATCAGCGGGCCGTCGATCGCCACGCGGTTGATCACCCAGCTGTATTTCGAGGGCGACCCGCTGATCCCGCTGTGCCCGATCGTCAAGTCGATCGCCAACCCGGACGCGGTGCAGAGCCTGATCGCGCGGCTGGACATGAGCAGCGCCAACCCGATGGACTGCCTGGCCTATCGCTTCGACATCGTGTTGCGCGGCCAGCGCAAGACCCACTTCGAGAATTGCTGAGGAGCCCGCCATGCCTATCCAATTGCTGCCTGAAACCCCTTCGCAAACAGCCGGCCCTTATGTGCACATCGGCCTGGCGCTGGCCGCCGCGGGCAACCCGACCCGCAGCGACGAGATCTGGAACCGGATGGCCGGGCCCGACGCCCAGGGGGAAAAGATCCTGCTGATCGGCCATGTGTATGACGGTAACGGCCATCTGATGCGCGACTCGTTCCTCGAGTTCTGGCAAGCCAACCACGAGGGCGTCTACGACCCAGTGTTCGATTCGGAGAAAGCCTTCAACAGCTTCGGGCGCACGGCCACCACCTTCGATGCCGGCGAGTGGACGCTGCACACGGTCAAGCCGGGCGTGGTGAACAACGCCGCCGGGGCGCCGATGGCGCCGCACATCAACGTGGCGCTGTTCGCCCGGGGGATCAACATCCACCTGCATACTCGCCTGTATTTCGCCGACGAGCCGGAAGCCAACGCCGCCTGCCCGGTGCTGAACCTGATCGAGCAGCCGCAGCGGCGCGACACCCTGCTGGCGCATCCCTGTGACGTGGATGGGCAGCGGGCGTACCGCTTCGATATCCGCATCCAGGGGGAAGAGGAGACGGTGTTCTTCGATTTCTGATTGGCCATCCGTAACCGCGGGCGTCTCCTGCGGAGCCGATCGCAGCCTCGCGGGCTCGGCAGCGGCTACAGGGATTCCGTGCTTTCTGTAGCCGCTGGCGCAGCCTGCGATAAGGTCCGCAGGGCCTTCAAGCGATCTCAGGAACCACACCCTTTTCGAAGTTGATTGCTGGCTTATTCGTAATCGCTGGCGCCCGCGATGTGCCGCCCGGCGATATAGCCGAAGGTCAGCGCCGGGCCGAGATTGATGCCGCCGGCGGGGTAGTGGCCGCCCATGATGCTGGCCATGTCGCTGCCGGCGGCATACAGGCCGGCGATGGCCTGGCCCTGGCCGTCGAGCACCTGGGCGTGGGGGTTGACCTTGAGCCCGGCGAAGGTGCCGAAGCAGCCCGGCTGGACTTTCACCGCGTAGAAAGGCCCCTGTTCGATGGGCGCCACGCACGGGTTGGGTTGCTGGCGCGGGTCGCCCTGCTTGCGGTTGTAGGGCGTCGAGCCCCGGCCGAACAGCGGGTCCTGGCCTTGTCGGGCATGCCGGTTGTATTCCGCCAGGGTGGCGCGCAAGCCGTCCGCATCGATGCCGCAGGCCTCGGCCAGTTCCTCGATGCTCGCGCCGCGTTTCAGGTAGCCACTGCGGATAAAGGGCGCCAGCGGCACCGGGAAGGGCCGGGAGATGCCCAGGCCATA
Organism: Pseudomonas sp. GW821-FHT09E12; assembly: GCF_059416085.1. Classification (NCBI taxonomy): domain Bacteria; kingdom Pseudomonadati; phylum Pseudomonadota; class Gammaproteobacteria; order Pseudomonadales; family Pseudomonadaceae; genus Pseudomonas; species Pseudomonas sp. GW821-FHT09E12. The sequence goes on from NZ_JBWKOM010000009.1 coordinate 144,826, forward strand.
GCGGCGCTGGAACCGGTGACTGCAGATCAGCCACGACGCCACTTCTTCGCCCTCGGGCGCCGCCGCGACCATCGCTCGCACATAGTCGTAGTAACCGTCGGCTTCGTTGACGAAGCGCTGGCCGTTGCGCAAGACGCCGATGACTCCCGGCTTGCCGCGCTCGATGATGTGCGGGAAATGCCCGTGGCTGCCGTCCTGGTAGGGCACCGCGGAAACCGGGGCCCAGGCCACGGGGGATTCCATGTCGGTATCGACCCGGGCACCGACGCTTTCCCCCAGGCGCAAGCCGTCGCCCGAGACCGCCAGCGGCGGCAGGGCCAGATGCTCGTGGCCGGTGGGCGTGCGTGGGAACAGTGCCTTGCGCCGCTCGATGTCGTTGGCGAAACCACCGGCCGCCAGCACCACCGCTTTGCGGGCGTGGATACGAATGGGCCCCCGGGTGGCGCTGCTGACAATCGCTCCGGTCACCGCGTCGCCGTCACGCAGCAATTCGGTGACCGGCGCCGACTCCCAGAGCAGCACGCCAAGGTCCTGCGCCGACTTGGCCAGGCGCGCCACCAGCGCCACGCCATTGACCAGTTGCAGGGCGCGGCGATGGGTGACGAGGTCGCGCAGGTGGCGAGCGACGCGTTTGCTCACATGCCAGGCTGCCGGCAGCGAACGGCTCAGGTTGAGGAAGGCCGTCAGGTCGGCGCCGGCCATGATCGGCATGCCGATGAACGAGGTTTCGCGCATCGTCTTGCGCAGGCGCTTGAGCAGCGTGCCGACCTCGCGCCCATCGTAGGGCGCGGCGATCACCGAGCGTCCGCCGGTGCCGGCGCCCGGCGTATCGCCGTGGATATCGGCGATGGCGTTGCCGTCGGCGAATTGCAGCGCGGTATGGCGCTCGAAGAACGACACCATGCGCGGGCCGGCTTCGAGGAAGGCGTCGATCATTGCTGGCCGGTAGCGTTCGCCCAGTTCATGTTTCAGGTAAGTCCGCGGCAGTTCCACGTCCTCGACTATGCCGGCGCGTCGCGCCAGCGGGTTGCACGGCACCCAGGCCCAGCCGCCGGACCAGGCGGTGGCGCCGCCGAACACCGGGTCTTTCTCCACCACTATGACCTTCAGGCCATGCCAGGCCGCGGTCACGGCCGCCGAAAGGCCGGCGGCGCCGGAGCCGACGACCAGCACGTCGCAATCGATATCGGGGTGGTGCAGGGAGGCGATGGCAGGCATGGAAGAAGCAACTCCGCTAAACGAATGATTATTATTTTTGGAACTTGATTCCAAAAAATATACGGAGTCGAATAGTCGGCAGCAAGGCGAGGGCAGGATCATCTGCGCCGTGCCGAGGTTTTTATGGGCGGTTATCGAACGAGGCCGCGGTGTGTTTCCCCATTGCGCCGGTTGTCACTAGAATCGGCCAAATTTCGTCTGGACCCGACCATGGCCGGCAGTCAAATCGAGCGCGTCTTCAGCGTTCTGGAAAGTCTTACCAGCGACCCTCGCGGCCTGCCGATGCAGACCCTGGCCGAGCAGCTGGGCATCCCCAAAAGCGCCACCCACCGGCTGTTGGCGGAGCTGATCCGCCTGGGTTATGTGCGCCAGAACCCGGACAACCTGCGCTATCACCTGTCGACCAAGCTGGTGGCCATGGGCTTTCGCTACCTGTCCAGCAGCGGCGCGGATATCGTCCAGCCGGTGCTCGACCGGCTGGCCCAGGAAACCGGCGAGCTGGTGCGCCTCGGGGTGATCGAGGACGAGCGCCAGACCTGGATCGCCAAGTCCCAGGGCGCCCGTTCCGGGTTGCGCTACGACCCCGACATGGGCCGCGAGGCGCCGTTGTTCTATACCGCTTCCGGGCATGCCTGGCTGGCCTGCTTGAGCGATGCTGAGGCGTTATCGCTGGTGGAGCGCCAGGCCGCCGAGATCCCCGCGGACCTGGGCCCTAACGCGCCGCGCTCGAACATCGAACTGCTCGAACGCCTGCGCCTGGCCCGGGAACAGGGCTACGCCTGGGTCGAGGAAAGTTCGGCGGTGGGCACCTCGGCGGTGGCCGCGGTGGTGCGTCATCCGGTCGACGGCCGGGTGGTCGGAGTGCTGAGCATCGCCGGCCCCAGCGCGCGCATGCCGCTGGCGCGCCTGCATGAACTGGCGCCGCTGCTGTTGAAGTTCACCGACGAACTCTCGGCCGCCAGCCAGGCCTCCGAACTCTTCAGCTGAGCCTGTAGCCGCTGGCGCAGCCTGCGATCGGCTCCGCAGGAGCCGCAAAACCGTTCACTGCGGTGTGGCAGGCTCAACACGGTCGCCTGTTTTACGGCCGCTGCGCGCCCGATCGCAGCCTCGCGGGGCTCGGCAGCGGCTACAGGGTTTCCTCCGTTTTCTGTAGCCGCTGGCGCAGCCTGCGATCGGCTCCGCAGGAGCCGCAAAACCGCTCACCACGGGTGGGACAGGCTGAGCGCGGTCGCCGGTTTTGCGGCCGCTGCGCGCCCGATCGCAGCCTCGCGGGGCTCGGCAGCGGCTACAGGGTTTCCTCGTGTTCTGTAGCCGCTGGCGCAGCCTGCGATAAGCCCGGGCCACGCTGGTCGTAGGGCCTTCACGATCTCAAGCCTTAAAGCTGTTCGTTGATCGGACACTATTTCGTTTTGCTCTTGTGTGAAAGTGGAACCGAGTTCTAAATATTTGAAATCTCACGTTCCCATAACAATCACAAGAGGATCCCGCCTTGGACTCGCCTTTGCGCATTGCCCTGATCGGCGCCGGCAACATGGGCCAGCAGCATTACCAGCACCTCAAGACCCTCACCGAGGCCAGGCTCTGCGCCGTGGCCGATCCCGGTACGCTAGCCGCCGGGATCGCCGCGCAGTGGCAGGTGCCGTATTACCCCGACCATGGACTGATGCTCGAACAGGCCCGCCCCGACGCCGTGATAGTCGCCAACCCGAACAACCTGCACGTCGGCACCGCCCTGGATTGCCTGGCGGCCGGGGTGCCGGTGCTGCTGGAGAAACCGGTTGGCGTGCACCTGGATGAAGCGCGCGAACTGGTGGCCGCGGTGAAAGCCAGCGGCGTCCCGGTGCTGGTCGGGCATCACCGGCGCCACAATCCGCTGATCGTTCGCGCCCATGCGCTGGTGCGGGGCGGGGCATTGGGCCGGCTGACCACGGTCACCGCGCTCTGGCAGTTGCAGAAGCCCGACAGCTATTTCGAGATTCCCTGGCGCCGCGAACCCGGGGCCGGGATGCTGCTGACCAACCTGATTCACGACCTCGACCTGCTGCGTCATCTGTGCGGCGAGGTGCATCAGGTGCAGGCCGTCACCAGCAACGCGGTGCGTGGTTTTGCCAACGAGGATTGCGCCGCCGTCCTGCTGCAATTCGCCAACGGTGCCCTGGGCAGCCTGACCGGTTCCGACGCCGTGGCGGCGCCCTGGAGCTGGGAGCTGGATTCCGGCGAAAACCCGGTATACCCGCGCCAGGCCGACCAGCCGTGCTACCTGCTGGCTGGCACCGCTGGCGCCCTGAGCATTCCGCAGCTCAAGCGCTGGCAGTACGCCGAGGCCGGCGCCGGCTGGCATCAGCCGTTGCTGGCGGTCGAGGAACCTTTCACCGCCGCCGAGGCCCTGCGCCTGCAGTTGCAGCATTTCGTCAAAGTGGCGCGACGCGAGGTCGAGCCGCTGGTCAGCGTGGCCGATGCGGCGCGGACCCTGGCGCTGATCGAGGCGATCCGCGAAGCGGCGGTGACCGGTCGGGCCTGTGCCCCGGCGCTGATCGAGGGATGAGCATGAGCGAACGTATTCTGTCCCTGGCCAGCCTCACGGTGCTGGAAATTTCACCGCCGCAGATGGTCGAGGTGGCGGCCCGTGCCGGTTACAGCCACGTCGGTTTGCGCCTGGTACCGGCGACGCCACAGGAGCATCACTTTGCCCTGGTGGCCGATGCCGAGCTGCGCCGACAGACCCTGAGCCGCCTGCGCGACACCGGCGTCGGCGTGCTGGATGTGGAGATCCTGCGGCTCGAACCGCACACCCGGGTGGCGGATTTCGAAGCGGTGCTGGCGGTCGGCGCGGAGTTCGGCGCCAGCGAGCTGCTGGTGGCCGGCAACGACCCCGACGAGGGGCGCATGACCGAGCGCTTCGCCGAACTGTGCGACCTGGCGTCGATCTACGGCCTGCACCCGCACCTGGAGTTCATGCCCTGGACCGATGCACGCAACCTGGAACAGGCGCTGCGGGTGGTGGAGAACGCCGGCCGCGACAACGCCGGCGTGCTGGTGGATGCATTCCACTTCGATCGCTCGGCCTCGCGCCTGGAGGACTTGGCAAAGGTCGCGCCGTCACGGCTGCGTTATGCCCAGCTGTGCGACGTGGCCGGCCCGCGACCGGACGATATGCAGGAGATCCTGCGCCAGGCCCGCAACGAGCGGCGTTTCCCCGGGGATGGCGATTGCGACCTGGCGGGGCTCTTGCATTGTCTGCCGGCCAACCTGCCGTTGAGCCTGGAGATCCCCACGGTGAAATTGCTCGAACAGGGTGTCGGCGCCCTGGAGCGGGCGCAAATGGCCCTGGACAAGACCCGGGCGTTGTTGGCCCGGCTTTAGCGGGTAGCAGGTGTGACCCTTTTCGCGGGCAAGCCTCGCTCCTACGGACGCCGCGTCTGTAGGAGCGAGGCTTGCCCGCGAAGCTGTTTTCTACAAACAAACCCTATCTTGAGAGACTCCGCGGATGACCCTCAGTACACCCCTTTCCGGTGTCAACCAGCCCTTCAAGGGCATCCTGCTGGTCGTCGTGGCGACCTTCCTGTTCGCCAGCCACGACGCCCTGTCGAAATACCTCTCGGGGTTCTATCCGATCGTGATGGTGGTCTGGGCCCGCTACCTGGTTCATACCCTGCTGATGGCCGGGATCTTCCTGCCGCAATCGGGCCTGCGGGTGTTGCGCACCAAGCGGCCGTTGCTGCAACTGGCGCGGGCCTTGTGCCTGCTCGGCACCAGCCTGCTGTTCACCTCGGCGCTGCTGTTTATCCCGCTGGCCGAAGCCACGGCGGTCAACTTCCTGGCGCCGGTGCTGGTCACCGCGCTGTCGGTGCCGCTGCTGGGCGAGCGGGTCACGAAGGGCCAGTGGCTGGCGGTGATCTGCGGTTTTATCGGGGTGCTGATCATCGTTCACCCGGGTGGCGACCTGTTCACCCCAGCGGTGCTGCTGCCTTTCTGCTCGGCACTGTTTTTCTGCTTTTACCAACTGCTGACCCGCAAGCTCGCCGAGCACGACAGCCCGACCACCAGCAACTTCTTCGCCGGCCTGTGCAACACCCTGGTGATGAGCGCGCTGGTGCCGTTCTTCTGGCAGGTGCCGGGCTTTGTCCATGGCGCGCTGATGCTGGCGCTGGGGGCCTGCGGCATGACCGCCCACCTGTTCCTGACCCAGGCCTTCCGCCATGCGGCGCCGGCGCTGTTGGCACCGTTCGGCTATTGCCAGATCGTCTTCGCCGGATTGCTGGGCTGGCTGTTGTTCAGCCATACGCCGCAGCCAATCACCCAGCTGGGCATCGCGGTGATCTGCCTCAGCGGCCTGGCGGCTGCCTGGCAACAGCGGCGGCGCTGAGTGGCGTTGGCAACGGGAGGACAGCCGGTATCGACTGAGAGAAGGGGGGAGAAAAAAGCAGGCCCGGAACCGGGCCTGCGAGAGGAAAGCGTCAGTCTTCTATTTTTGGAATCTTGCGTGGGGCCATGAAGTACATCCAGGTCAGGGCAATGAAGTACATCGCCGGGATCAGGGTGAACAGCACGGTGTAGTTGTTGTTGGTGACGGTCAGGATATGGCCCACCAGCTGGGTCATGAACATGCCGCCGATGGCCGCGCACATGCCGCCGAAACCGAACACCGTGCTCATCATGTGCTTGGGCGTGTAGTCCATCACCAGGCTCCAGATGTTGGCGGTCCAGGCCTGGTGCGCGCCGATGGCCAGGGAGATGGCGAACACCGCCAGCCACAGGTTGCTGGCCCCGGCGGCCATGACCACGCCGACGATGCAGCAGGCGAACAGCAGCATGGACATCAGGCGCGCCTTGATCGGGTTGACCCCGCGGCCGATCAGGAACGACGAGAGGATGCCGCCGCCGACGCTGCCGAAGTCGGCGGTCAGGTAGATGATGATCAGCGGGATGCCCATCTGGGTCACGTTAATGCCCAGGTTGTACTGCTGGTTGAGGAACGGCGGCAGCCAGTACAGGTAGAACCAGAACACCGGCGCGGTGATCGAGTAGGCCAGGGCGAAAGCCCAGGTGCCGCGCATACGCAGGATGCGCGAGAAAGGCACGCGGGCCTGTTCCGGTTCGACTTCTTTCTGGATGTACTCGAGCTCGGACTGTTTGACGCTCGGGTGATCTTCCGGGTTGAAGTACTTCAGGCCCCAGAACAGCAGCCAGATGCCGCCCAGCGCAGCCATGCACAGGAATGCCGCCTGCCAGCCCCAGGCATGCAGGATCAACGGCAGCAGCATCGGCGTGAACATGGCGCCGACGTTGGTCCCGGCGTTGAAGATGCCGGTGGCCACGGCGCGTTCGCCGGCCGGGAACCACAGGCGTGTGGTCTTCACGCAGGCCGGGTAGTTGGCGGCCTCGGTCAGCCCGAGGATAAAGCGGCAGACCATGAAGCCCGCGGCCGAAGTGGCCAGGCCGTGAGCGCCGGTGGCCAGGCTCCACAACAGCACGGCGAAGAAGAACACGCGCTTGACGCCGACCCGGTCGATCAACCGTCCTTGCAGGACGAAACCGACGGCGTAGCCGACCTGGAACCAGAAGTTGATGTTGGCGTAGTCCATCGCCGTCCAGCTCATTTCCTTGGCCAGGATCGGCTGCATCACACCCAGGGCGGCGCGGTCGATGTAGTTCAGGGTGGTGGCGAAGAACACCAGGGCGAGCATGCCCCAGCGGGTCTTGCCGACCGCCATGGCGCCGCGGATCTTGTCGCCGATGCCGCCGGAGGCGGTGCCGAGGCTCGGGGCCATGCGGGAGCTTTGAGAAGGAATCATGTGTGCCATCCGTTCAATGACTGACGAGGGACAACTCGTCGGGACTCAAGGGCGCGTGATCGATTGTCGACTGTGCGGACGGACCGCGGATGAACTCGATGATCGATCGGCTGAGTGCTTTGGTCGACGCGCGTCGGGCGCGGCGGTGGAAAGCGGGTTGGTCAGCGTGCGGGCATGGTCAGCCCAGGGGCCGTAGTGCGTCCGTCTGAAGGCGGCTGTTGGAGGTCTGGCCGGGTGAGGGCCAGAGGGCCAGACAGAGAGGTGTGGCGTTGAGTGCAAGCATGAGGGTGTACCCGATTTTTGAAATTTTTATGGTGTGTTCTGGGTCTTGGACGATTGAAGCCGGCGCTTAGGTGCCGGCTCAATGTGCTGTCGATGGTGCGCAGCGGACGAAAAATCGTCAATTCGCCAACGGCCATTTTGTTCGATAATCGCACGAAAAACTAACTGGTTCGTACACTTTGAATTGCTGTCTGTACTGCCCGGCTCAATAATCCGCCCCATCCAATAACAAACGTACCTGTAGCCGCTGCCGCAGGCTGCGATCGCCCGCGAAGCGGGCGCGGGATCTTCAGTGCGCTGGAGGACCTGCGGCAGCGGCCACAGGCACGGCGCCCGATCTGTGGTCATTACCGGGAGTTGAAACATGCAGCGCTCCATTGCCACCGTCTCCTTGAGCGGTACCCTGCCGGAAAAACTCGAAGCCATTGCCGCCGCCGGTTTCGACGGTGTGGAGATTTTCGAGAACGACCTGCTCTACTACGACGGCAGCCCTCGGGAAATCCGCCAGATGTGCGCAGACCTGGGCATCGCCATCACCCTGTTCCAGCCTTTTCGCGATTTCGAAGGCTGCCGCCGCGACCGCCTGCAACGCAACCTGGAACGCGCCGAGCGCAAGTTCGACCTGATGCAGGAACTGGGCACCGACCTGGTGCTGGTGTGCAGCAATGCCGCGGCCGACAGCGTCGGCGATCGGCAGATCCTGGTGGACGACCTGCGCCTGCTGGCCGAGCGCGCTGGCAGCCGTGGCCTGCGGATCGGCTACGAAGCCCTGGCCTGGGGCCGGCACGTCAATACTTATCAACAGGTCTGGGACATCGTCCGTGAGGCCGACCATCCGAGCCTGGGCGTGCTGCTCGACAGCTTCCACACCTTGTCGCTCAAGGGCGACCCGGCGGCGATCGCCGAGATTCCCGGGGACAAGATATTCTTCGTGCAGATGGCCGACGCGCCGATCCTGGCCATGGACGTGCTGGAGTGGAGCCGGCATTTTCGCTGCTTCCCGGGGCAGGGCGATTTCGACCTGCCGGGGTTCCTCGCGCCGATCATCAAGAGCGGCTACACCGGGCCTTTGTCCCTGGAGATCTTCAACGACGGTTTCCGCGCCGCGCCACCCCGGGCCAACGCCGCGGACGGCCTGCGCTCGCTGCTGTACCTCGAGGAGAAAACCCGCCAGCGCCTGGCGCAGGAAGCCACGCCGGTGGCCAATATCGATACGCTGTTCGCGCCGCCGCCGGCCAGTGAATATGGCGGCACCGAGTTTCTCGAGTTCGCCGTGGACGAAGCGCTGGGCGCCAAGCTTGGCGGCTGGCTGGAACGCCTGGGGTTCGCCAGGGCCGGCCAGCACCGCTCGAAGAATGTCAGCCTGATGCGCCAGGGCGATATCAACCTGATCCTCAACTCCGAGCCTTATTCCTTTGCCCACAGCTTCTTCGAAGCCCACGGCCCCTCGGTGTGCGCCACGGCGATCCGGGTCAAGGACAGCGCCAAGGCGCTGGAGCGCGCAGTGGCCTACAAGGGCCAGCCGTACCGCGGCTTGGTGGGCCCCAACGAACTGGAACTGGCCTCCGTACGCGAGCTGGATGGCAGCCTGATCTACCTGGTGGACCAGGAGCAGGGCGGGAACCTGTACGACACCGATTTCAATATGCTCCCCGGCGTGGTGGCCAAGGGCGGCCTCAAGCGCATCGACCACATGGCCATGGCGTTGCCGGCCGACAGCCTCGACAGCTGGGTGCTGTTCTACAAGAGCCTGCTGGACTTCACCGCCGACGACGAAGTGGTGCTGCCCGACCCCTACGGCCTGGTGAAGAGCCGGGCGCTGCGCAGCCGTTGCAGCACCATTCGTTTGCCGCTGAACATTTCCGAGAACCGCAAGACCGCGATCTCCCATGCGCTGTCCAGTTACGGCGGCTCGGGCGTGCATCACATCGCCTTCGATTGCGACGATATCTTTGCCGAAGTCAGCCGGGCCAAGGAGGCGGGCGTGCCGCTGCTGGATATCCCGCTCAACTACTACGACGACCTGGCGGCGCGCTTCGATTTCGACGACGAGTTCCTCAGCGAACTGGCCTACTACAACGTGCTCTACGACCGTGACACCCAGGGTGGCGAGCTGTTCCATGTCTACACCGAGCCGTTCGAGGGGCGCTTCTTCTTCGAGATCATCCAGCGCAAGAATGGCTATGTCGGGTATGGCGCGGCGAACGTCGCGGTACGCCTGGCGGCCATGGCCAAGTCGCGCAGTGGCGGGGTGCGGCACGCGAAGTTGTAGGAGTTTCGTAACGGCGGCGGCAAAGGGCCGCCGTCCTGCTTTCCTTCGCTGCGCGAGGCGGCCCATAATCGCCCGCGTGTGCAGCGATGGCCGTGAGCCCCAGAATGACAATGACCACAGAACTCTCCGTAGCGCCCGAGCAGCCCGTGATCGAGCCACGCAAGAGTCGCAAGAACAACCCGGAAAAGACCCGCGAGAACATTCTGCAAGAAGCCATTGTGGAGTTCGTGCAGCAGGGCCTGTCCGGTGCTCGGGTGGATGCCATCGCCGAGCGCATCCACACCTCCAAGCGCATGATCTATTACTACTTCGGCAGCAAGGAGCAGCTGTACGTCGAGGTGCTGGAGAAGCTCTACGGCGATATCCGCAACACCGAAAGCCGCCTGCACCTGGCGGAGCTGGCGCCGCGCGAGGCGATTCGCCGGCTGGTGGAGTTCACCTTCGATCACCACGACCGCAACGTCGATTTCGTGCGCATCGTCAGCATCGAGAACATCCATAACGCCGAATACGTGAAGCGCTCCGAAGCGATCAAGGCGATGAACAACACCATCCTGCATGCCCTGGGCGAGATCCTCCGGCGCGGGGCCGACGAGGGCGTGTTCCGCGCCGGCCTGGACCCACTGGACGTGCATTTGCTGATCAGTTCGTTCTGCTTCTACCGCGTGTCCAACCGTCACACGTTCGGCGAGATCTTCCAGATCGACCTGCCCGACGAAGCGATCAAGCAGCGCCACCGCGAGATGATCTGCGAGTCGGTGCTGCGCTACTTGCAGGCCTGATCGCCTAGAGGGTTGAACCTCGTTGCCGGTCGATCAGCCGGCACAAGGTTTCAACCGCATCCGGCATTGACTCCGCCCGGGTATTGCCAAAGCCCATCAGCAAGCCCGGGCGTGATCCGCCCTGGGCACCCACGAAAAAACCTGACAGCGGCGCGACGCCGATCTTCCGGACATGGGCGGCGGCCGCGATCGCCTGGTCGTCGAGCCCATCGGGCAGTTCGGCGAGCAGGTGCAATCCGCTGGCGCTGCTGGCTACCGTCATGCGCTCGCTGCCGGCGTTGTGAATGGCCGCCAGCAAGGCGGCGCGACGCTGCGCATAAACCGCCTGGCTACGACGGATGTGGCTGCCGAGGTGGCCATTGCCGATGAACTCCGCCGCCGTCGCCTGGAGCGACAAAGGCACGCGGTGGCCGCTGCCATTGCGCACGTTGCGCAACACCTCCACCACCGCCTCGGGGGCGACCAGGAACCCCAGGCGCAGGCCCGGCGCCAGCAGCTTGCTCAAGGTCCCGACATAAATGACCCGCCCCTGATGGCCGTCCAGGGCCTTGAGCGCCGGGGTTGGCGCGCCGCCGTAGCGAAACTCGCTGTCGTAATCGTCTTCGAGGATGAAGGCATCGGCATCGTGGGCCCATTGCAGCAAGGCCAGGCGTCGCGCCAGGCTCATGCCGACCCCCAGGGGATACTGATGCGAAGGCGATACCAGGGCGAGCCGCGCATCGGGCGCGAGCCGGCGGCCGGCCTGCACATCCAGGCCTTCTGCATCCACCGGAACGCCCACGGCCTGCACACCGGCCAGCAGCACGCTGCGGTAGGCCGCATCGTAGCCGGGGTTTTCGACCCAGACCCGCTCTCCCAGGTCGGTGAGCGCCAGGGTGGCAATCGACACCGCCGCCTGGGCACCGGGAGTAATCACGATGTGACTGGCCTGGCACACCACTCCGCGTGCCGCGCCGAGGTACGCCGCCAGGGCTTCGCGCAATGGCAGGAAACCCTGCGGGTCGCCGTAGGACAGGTCGGGAAGTGGCCGGCGTCGCCAGAAGCGGCCTTCCAGGCGCCCCCACAGCGCATAGGGAAAGGCATCCAGCGCCGGCAGGCCCGGGGTCAGCGGCCAGGCGGCCCGGGCCACGGACATCGAGTCGGTCCCCGTCAGCGCCCGGGTGGAGCCGACGGGGGCCTCTGTCCGGGCGGGCGGCGAGGCCGTTTGCTCGGCGATCCGTGCCATGACGTAGGTCCCCGAACCTGTCCGGGCCTCGAGGAATCCCTCGGCGATCAACTGCCCATAGACCTCGGTCACGGTCATGCGCGATAGCCCCAATTGTGTCGCCAGCACGCGTGAAGCCGGCAGGCGGATCCCGGCCTTGACGCTGCCGTCGGCGATGCCTTTGCGCAGGAACAGCAGCAATTGCTCGCGCAAGGACAAGTGGCCGTCCTTGGCCAGTTGCAGACGGTTCCAGATGGGATAGGCGGTTTTGCGGGTTTTCATCGGGGGCCTGTGGATCGCCGGTCGGCGGCAGCTGGAAAAGTGGTCTGGGATATTGATCGAAAGTGGATATTTTATACAGGCCATTACCTGCGGATACTCCCTCGCCTTGCCAACACAGCCAGAGGGTTTCCCCGATGAAAACCGCCAGCATCAGAATCACTGACCTGCTGCATCCAAGCGTTGCCGCGCTGATCTCGGTCATCGTCAATTACGGGGGAACCTTCATTCTGGTTTTCCAGGGGGCCAAGGCGGCCGGGCTGAGCCCGGAGCAGACCGCCTCGTGGATCTGGTCGATCTCGATCGGCGTCGGCCTGACCGGCGCCTGGCTGAGTTATCGCTACCGCGAGCCGATCATTACCGCCTGGTCGACACCGGGCGCGGCCTTCCTGATCGCGGTACTGCCGAGTACGCCTTACCCGGAAATGATCGGCGCCTTCATGCTGTCGGCTGCCGGCTTCGTGGTGCTGGGCATGTCGGGTTATTTCGAGCGGCTGGTGAAGCTGATCCCGCCGGGGATCGCGGCGGGCCTGCTGGCGGGCATTCTGTTGCGCTTCGGGATTGGCGCTTTCGACGGCGCAGGGGGCGATCCTTTGCTGGTGGGCGCGCTGCTGCTCAGCTATGTGCTGCTACGGCGCTTTACCGCGCGTTATGCGATTGTCGGGGTGTTGCTGATTGGCATTGTGCTGTTGCTCGGGTTGGGGCAGGTCAGTTTCGCCAGCCTCGAACTCAAGCCGGCCCTGCCGGTGCTGACTGTGCCGGTGTTCTCGCTGAATGCGCTGCTGAGCGTGGCCCTGCCGTTGTTCCTGATCACCCTGACCGGCCAGTACATGCCCGGCATGCTGGTGCTGCGCAACGATGGGTTCAAGACCAGTGCCAATCCGATTCTCACCGCGACCGGCCTGGGCTCCTTGCTGATGGCGCCGTTCGGTTCCCATGCGTTCAATGTCGCCGCCATTACCGCCGCCATCTGCACGGGAAAGGAGGCGCATGAAGAACCGGCCAAGCGTTATCTGGCCGGGCTCGCGTGTGGGGTGTTCTACCTGCTGGTGGGGATCTTCGGCAGCACCCTGGCGGCGCTGTTCGTGGTCCTGCCGGCGACCTTTATCACCACCCTGGCGGGCCTGGCCCTGCTGGGGGCGATCGGCGGCAACCTCGCCACCGCGCTGGTCGAGCCGAGTGGCCGGGAAACCGCCTTGATCACCTTCCTGGCGACCGCCGCCAATATCACCTTGTTCGGGTTGGGCGGCGCATTCTGGGGCTTGCTGGCGGGGTTGCTGGCGCACGGCGTGATGCACGGACGGCTGCGGCCAGCTGGTCGTCATGAACGCGCCTAGTCGCCATGCATGGCCGCGGGGGAGTGTGGCAGGTACCTGTCGAGAGCGGAGCCGATCACAGCCCCGCACTGACCTGGTCAGGCGCTGTCAGCCATTCATGCTCTGGAAATGCGCGAGCATGCGCTGGGCATCCGGCGCCACGCCGCTGAACAGCTCGAACGCCTTCACCGCCTGAAACACCGCCATGTTGCCGCCGTCCAGGGTGCGGCAACCGAGGGCTCGGGCGTTGCGCAGCAGCTCGGTTTCCAGGGGGAAGTAGACGATCTCCGCGACCCATAATCCGGGGCGCAGCAACTCGACCGGTACCGGAATGCCCGGCAGCTTGGCCATGCCCACGGGTGTGGTGTTCACCAGGCCGTCGGCGGCAGCCAGGGTGGCGGGCAGGTCGACGCCGGCCTTGGCCCGGCCGGGGCCGAAATGCTGGTTGAGGTTATCCGCCAGGCTCTGGGCGCGGGCACTTTCCACATCGAAGATATGCAACTGTTGCACGCCTTCGCTGAGCAGCGCATGGGCCACCGCGGCACCGGCACCGCCGGCGCCCATCTGCACCACGCGCGCCAGGGCCACGCCTTGCAAGCCGCGGCGCAAACCTTCGGCAAAACCCAGGCAATCGGTGTTGTGGCCGATGCGCTTGCCATCCTTGAGCACCACGGTGTTCACCGCACCGATGCCGCGGGCTTCCGGCGACAGCTCGTCGAGCAGCGGGATGATGCTTTGCTTGCACGGGAAGGTGATATTCAACCCGGTGAAGTTCATGCGCTCGGCGGCCAGTAGCAGGTCGGGCAGGGCGTTGCTGTCGAGTTGCAGCTGGTCCAGGTCGATCAGCCGGTACAGATAACGCAGGCCCTGGGCGTCGCCTTCGTGCTCATGCAGCGCCGGGGTGCGCGAGGCCTGGATGCCGGCGCCGATCAGTCCGGCCAGTACGGTGTTCTGCTGGGTCATGCCTGGGCTCCTTGAAAGCGCTGGCTGAAATGCGCCAGTGCCAGGCGATAGCCATGGCTGCCAAAGCCGCACATTACTGCCAGGGCGATGCCCGAGACAAAGGAATGATGGCGGAACGGTTCGCGGGCGTGGACGTTCGACAGGTGCACTTCGATCACCGGCAACTCGCTGGCCACCAGGGCATCGCGGATCGCCACCGAGGTGTGGGTCCAGGCCGCCGGGTTGATCACGATCCCGGCGCAACGGCCACGGGCGCCGTGAATCCAGTCCAGCAGTTCGCCTTCGTGGTTGGTCTGGCGAAACTCCACGGTCAGGCCGAACTCCTCGGCGGCACGCCCGCACAGGGCGGAAATGTCGGCCAGGGTCTCGTGACCATAGGTGGCGGGTTCGCGGGTGCCGAGCAGGTTCAGGTTCGGGCCGTTGAGCACCAGAACGATAGGGCGCATGGGGGGAATTCTCCGTTGTTATTGTGGGCGTGGCTTGAGCGGCCAGCGGCTGGGGCTAAATTGTACTAACTGGTTAATTTGGTCAATGAGCCGGGGGACAGCCCCGAAATAATGGTTCGATAATCGAACACTACCCGGATGAGCGGAGAAGTTCTTTCACCTTCTCGGCAGAGGATGCGTACTCATATCAATTGAAAATAATTCTTAGTAAGCCGTAAGATGCCGGCCAATTTCCTTCAAGTTCCAGGGAGTCGGTTTGTCGGACGTGGATCTCAAGGGGCTGTTTCTCAAGCATGCCGCTACCTTGCGTGGGTACCTGGCGCGCAAGGTACGGGACCCGCAGTTGGCCGCTGATCTGGTGCAGGAGAGTTTCCTGCGGCTGGCCGAACAGACGCGCGGCGAGCGCATCGACAATTCCCAGGGTTATCTCTACCGCACGGCGAACAATCTGCTGATCGACCATGTCCGTCAGGAGGCGCGGCGCAAGACCGACACCGTGCCCCATGAAGCCCTGGCCGAGATCGAAGACGAGCAGGCCGGTCTGGAGGCTCAGGCGATGGCGCAGCAACAGCGCAAGGCATTGAAGCAGGCCATTCTGGAGTTGCCGCCGCGCACTCAGGAGATCTTCCGCTTGAACCGGATCGAAGGCATGACCCACGCCGAAGTGGCCAGGCATCTGGAGATTTCCGACAGCTCGGTGCAGAAACACCTGTCCAGGGCCCTGGCCCATGTGATGCAGCGCCTGGCTACCGGCGGTCGGGCGGCCGACGAGTGAGTTACGGTAAAACCCGGGGTCAGTCGTCACTGCTTATATATAACGAGAAATCGAGATTCACACGTGAATAGCCAGGGTCCGCAAGAGCGCAGTATCACTGAGGCCGCCGCCGACTGGGCGGTGCGTTTGCATGCCGGTGGACTGAGCGCCGCCGAGCAGGCCGAGCTGGAGCAATGGCAAGCGCGGGACCCGCGCCACGCCCCGGCGCTGGCGTTTGCCCGGCGGACCTGGGACGCGCTGGGTGAGCTGCGCCTGGAGCCGGAACTGGCGCAACCGCGTCGCGCGCCCGCCGCCAGGGCCACGGCGGTTCAGCGGCCGCGCCGCCGGCGTTTCCTGCCACGGGCGGCCAGCGCGGCGGTGCTGGTGCTGGCTGTCGCGCTCGGCTGGTGGCAAGGGCCGCACGCCTTGCTGCGGATGCAGGCCGACTACCTCACCGGCAAAGGCGAAGTGCGCACCGTGCACCTGGCCGACGGCAGTACCGTGGAGCTGGATTCGTCCAGCGCCATTCGCCTCAATTTCAACCAGGCCCAGCGCCAGGTGCATTTGCTCGCCGGCTCCGCGGTGTTCGACGTGGCGCCCATGGGCGGCGAGGAGTCCCGCCCTTTTGTGGTCGAGAGTGCCGGCGGGCAGACCCGCGCCCTGGGCACGCGCTTCGTGGTGGGGCGTGAAAGCAGCCAGCAGGTTTGGGTCGGCGTGCTGCAACACAGCGTTGCCGTAAGCCTGGATGCGCCGGCGCAGCAGGGCGCTTCCGAGCGGGTCCTGCAGGAAGGGCAGAGCGCCCGCTACAACCCGCTGTCGGGAGTGGTCACTCTGGATGGCCTGGATCTGCAACGGGCCACGAGCTGGCGGCGTGGCGTGCTGGTGTTCGATCGCCAGCCGCTGGCGCTGGTGATCGAACAGCTCAATCGTTATCGCCCCGGCCGGGTGGTATTGGGTAACGAAGCCCTGGCCCAGCGTCAGGTCAGCGGCGTGTTCCGCCTGGACATGCTCGACACTGCCCTGGCCACCCTGACCCGGGAACTGCAGGTGCGGCACTTCGATCTGGCCGGCGTCAGCCTGATTTACTGAGGCCTGGCGCCGCCGCTTTCCTCCCCGTGAAAAATAGTTGGAAAAAACCTTACTGAGTTTTCCTGCCTGGCACGTCTAGCTAATTGAGATGCATTCGCATCAATAAAAAGCAGCCAGCGCAGGAATACGGATATGAGGGTAAGCAGTCGCACTGGAGTTCATGCCGCAAGCCGGTTGGCCCTGGCTATTCATCTGGGCGCCGCGGGGCTGCTGCTCGATGCCGGGTTGGCGCATGCGGCGCAGGGGGCCGCGGTTGCCGGTGCCGAGCAGCAAAGCCGCCTGATGTTCGACATTCCTGCCCAGGCCCTGGACAGCGCCGTGCTGGCCTTCGCCGAACAGGCCGGGCTGCAAGTGCTGTTCGACAGCCAGCGCCTCAAGGGCCTGCACAGTTCGCCGCTCAAGGGCAGCTACAGCGTCCAGGAAGGGTTGGCGCGGCTGCTGGGCAACGCGCCGGTGGAATACCGCTTCACCGGCGACAGCCAGGTCACCCTGAACCGCGTCGCCGCCGAGCACCAGGGGGCCTTGGCCCTGGCCACCACCACCGTGTCCGGCAACCTCGAAGGGCGCAAAGGCGACTGGGTCTACAGCGCGCCGCGTTCGGTGAGCGTCGTCAGCCGTGAGCAAATCGACCGCAATCCGCCCCGGCACGCGGCGGACATGCTGGAAGAAACCAGCGGCGTGTATTCGGCGGTCAGCCAGCAGGACCCCGGCCTGTCGGTGAACATCCGCGGCATCCAGGATTACGGGCGGGTCAACATGGCGGTCGACGGCATGCGCCAGAACTACCAGCAGAGCGGCCACCAGCAACGCAACGGCACCCTGTATGTCGACCCCGAGCTGCTCTCCGAGGTGGTGATCGAGAAGGGCGCGACCTCCAGCATGGGCGGTGCCGGGGTGATCGGCGGGATCGCCAATTTCCGCACCCTGGAAGCCCGCGACCTGATCAAGCCGGGCGAGGAAATGGGCGGGCGCATCCGCCTGACCAGCGGCCTGGGCGGGCGCAGCAACGGCACGCATTTTATCGGCAGTTCGGCCTTCGCCATCGGCACTGAAGTCTGGGACATGCTGGTCGCCGCCAGCGAGCGGCACCTGGGCGACTACGACCCGGGAACCCGCGGCAGCATCGGCGAACTGCGCACCGGCGGCTGGCGGGACCCTTCGATCAACGACCGGGTGAAGAACTCGCCGGTGGCCTATTCCGCTTCGGTGATGCGCTCGCGCCTGGCCAAGCTCGGGCTGAACCTGCCCCAGGACCAGCGCCTGCAGTTCAGCTACCTGACCACCCAGGTGTCCTACGACGACGCCAACATGCTCAACACCGAAAAGGATCAGCTGTGGGAGAAGCTGGGCAGCAGCGATGTGCGCTCGCAGAACTTCGCCCTCGACTACAGCTACACCCCGGACAACCCGCTGGTGGACTTCAAGGCCAAGCTCTATTACGTCGACAATCGCAACGACCAGAGCACCCTGCAACGGGGCATCACTCCCGGATATTCGATCACCTACCAGACCGACACCTACGGCGCCCAGGCGCAGAACACCTCGACCTTCGCCCTCGGCGAGCTGTCGACGCTCAAGGCCAACTACGGCCTGGAGTTCTTCTACGACAAGGTGCGCCCGGACTCCAGCCAGCCGGTGGCGAGCGGTTCGGCGGTGAACGCCCCGGCCTCGGAAGGCATGACGCCCAAGGGCGACCGCGCCCTCGGCAGCCTGTTCGCGCGCCTGGACTACGACTACGACGGCTGGCTGAACCTGAACGCCGGGTTGCGCTACGACCGTTACCGGCTGCGCGGCGATACCGGGATCAATACCCGCACCTTCATTCTCGGCACCACCCGGCAAACCACGGTGCCGATCGACTATGACGTGGACACCGAGGAAGGGCGTTTCTCGCCGACCTTCGGCCTGTCGATCAAGCCCGGCGTGGACTGGCTGCAACTGTTCGCCAGCTACGGCAAGGGCTGGCGTCCGCCGGCGATCACCGAGACCCTGATCACCGGCCGGCCCCACGGCGGTGGCGCCGAAAGCATGTACCCCAACCCCTTCCTGCGCCCGGAGCGTTCCACCACCTGGGAAGCCGGGGTCAATGTGTTCAAGGAAAACCTGTGGTTCGACGAGGACCGGCTGGGGATCAAGGTCGCGTACTTCGACACCCGCGTCGAAGACTTCATCTTCATGAACATGGGCGTGCAGCCCCCCGGCTACGGCATGGCCGGGATCGGCAACAGCGCCTACGTCAACAACCTGCAGGACACCCGCTTCAAGGGTGTGGAGTACCAGCTCGACTACGACGCCGGGCGCGCCTACGGGCAGCTGGCCTACACCCACATGATCGGCAGCAACGACTTCTGCTCGAAGACCGCGTGGCTGGGCGGGGTGACCCAGACCGTAAAGAACAGCACGGCCGGACGCGCCCCGGTGGTCGGCATGCGCCCGGACGCACAGGCCAATAGCGCCAGCCATTGCAGCGCGATCCTCGGTTCGGCCGAACACATGCCGATGGACCGCGGCACCTTGACCCTGGGCGCGCGCTTCTTCGAGCGCAAGCTGGATATCGGCGCCCGGGCCCGCTACAGCGCGGGCTACTCGGAAGGCGGCAGCAACACCCGTACCACCACCAGCGTCTACCCCGCGGACTGGAAGTCCTACACCGTTTACGACCTGTACGGCAGCTACCGCGCCACCGAAGAACTGACCCTGCGCCTGGCGATGGAGAACGTCACCGACCGCGCCTACCTGGTGCCCATGGGCGACGTGCTGGCTTTCACCCTGGGGCGTGGCCGCACCTTGCAGGGCACCCTCGAATATCAGTTCTGACCGCTTTTGCCCAGAGAAGGGCAAAACCGTAGTGGGCATTGGCCCGCTGCGGAGTGACCAACCTATGTACTGGAGTTTTGCATGAGCATTTCCATTTCCTACAGCGCTACCTACGGCGGCGTCAGCGTTGCGAACTACCTCAATGACTGGTCGGCCTACTTTGGCGACGTCAACCATCGCCCGGGCCAGGTGGTCGATGGCACCAACACCGGCGGCTTCAACCCGGGCCCGTTCTCGGGTACCGAGTACGCCCTGAAGAGCACCAACAGCGACGCCGCGTTCGTGGCCGAAGGCAACCTGAACTACACCCTGTTCGAGAGCCCGAGCCACACCCTGTGGGGCAACCTGAACACCGTCTCGCTGGGCGACACCCTGACCGGTGGCCCGAGCGCCGGCGGCTACGACCTAGTCAGCCAGGAAGTCAGCTTCACCAACCTGGGCCTCAACAGCCTGCGCGACGAAGGCCGTGCTGGCGAAGTGCACAAGGTGGTGTATGGCCTGATGAGCGGCGACAGCTCGGCGCTGGCCGGCGAGATCGATGCCCTGCTCAAGGCGATCAGCCCGAACCTGTCGGTCAACTCGACGTTCGACGACCTGGCCGCGG
Organism: Pseudomonas sp. GW821-FHT09E12; assembly: GCF_059416085.1. NCBI lineage: Bacteria > Pseudomonadati > Pseudomonadota > Gammaproteobacteria > Pseudomonadales > Pseudomonadaceae > Pseudomonas > Pseudomonas sp. GW821-FHT09E12. The sequence continues at coordinate 164,647 of NZ_JBWKOM010000009.1, forward strand.
CCGGTGTCGCCCACGTTGCCCCGGCATCCGCCGCCGCGGCCGACATCGGCCTGGTGGGTGTGCAGGATGTGGCCCAGGACTGGGCGCTGGCAGCCTGAATGGCCGCTTGAGGCATAAAAAAACGAATGAAAGATCGCTCTTCCATTCGTTCGCTTGAATCACCCCCGTCGCCCGAGTTTTCGAAGGCCAGGGCGGCGGCGGTGGCAAATTCTGGGGAGCGCCGCGATGGCTGTCAACGCGCGCGGCGTGCCTCTTGCCGACTCGCTCCGACGGAGCGGGTGGCGGTGTATTTCTCGACTTCCAACAGGACACCTCGATGAGCAGGCCGAACCCACTTGCCGGTTCCGAGACGCTGGCGGCCCTGGCCGCCTATAAAAGCGGCTTCTTCAACATCGGCCTGTTCTCGGCGGTGATCAACCTGCTGATGCTGGCGCCCGCGCTGTACATGCTGCAGGTGTACGACCGGGTGCTGGCGTCCGGCAACCAGATGACCCTGTTGATGCTGACGCTGATGATCGTCGGCCTGTTCGGCTTGATGGGCGCCCTGGAGTGGGTGCGCAGCCAGGTGGTGATCCGCCTGGGCACGCAGATGGACATGCGCCTGAACCAGCGGGTCTACGACGCGGCCTTCGAGGCCCAGCTCAAGGGCAGCCCGCAAGCCGCCGGCCAGGCCCTGAATGACCTGACGGCCCTGCGCCAGTTCGCCACCGGCAATGCGCTGTTCGCGTTTTTCGACGCGCCGTGGTTTCCGGTCTACCTGCTGGTGATCTTCATGTTTCACCCCTGGCTTGGCCTGCTGGCCCTGGGCGGCGCGCTGCTGTTGGTGGCCCTGGCCTGGATCAACCAGCAGATCTGCCAAGCGCCGCTGGCCGAGGCCAGCCAGCTGTCCATCAGCACCAGCCAGCAGGCCACGGCCAACCTGCGCAACGCCGACGCCATCGAAGCCATGGGCATGCTTGCCGCGCTGCGCGCGCGCTGGTTCGGTGGGCACCAGGCGTTCCTCGCCCAGCAGAACCTGGCCAGTGAAAAGACCGCGCTGATCAGTGCCTGGTCCAAGGGCGTGCGCCTGGCCCTGCAATCCTTGGTGCTGGGCCTTGGCGCGCTGCTGGCGGTGCAGGGGGAAATCACCCCGGGGATGATGATCGCCGGTTCGATCCTGATGGGCCGGGTGCTCAGCCCCATCGACCAGTTGATTGCCGTATGGAAACAGTGGAGTTCGGCGCGCCTGGCCTATGCGCGGTTGTCAGAGATGCTGCAGGCCAATCCGCCACGCCCGGCGCGTATGAGCCTGCCCACGCCCAAGGGCGAACTGAGCGTCGAGCAACTGAGCGCCTGCGCCCCCGGCAGTCGCCGTCCGGCCCTGGCCAACCTGGGTTTCAGCCTGCCGGCCGGGCAGGTGCTGGGAGTCATCGGCCCCTCGGGTTGCGGCAAGTCGACCCTGGCGCGGCTGCTGGTGGGGGCCTGGACGCCGCTGGCCGGCAAGGTCCGCCTCGACGGCGCGGAACTGAGCCAGTGGGACCGCCAGCAACTCGGCCCGCACATCGGTTACCTGCCCCAGGATATCCAGCTGTTCGCCGGCAGCATCGCCGAGAACATCGCGCGCTTCGGCGAGGTGAATGCCGACCAGGTGCTGGCGGCGGCGCAGATGGCCGGGGTGCATCAGCTGATCCTGCAACTGCCGCAAGGCTATGACACGCGCCTGGGGGAGGGCGGGGCGGGGCTGTCCGGGGGGCAGAAGCAGCGCATCGGCCTGGCCCGCGCGCTGTATGGCCTGCCGGCGCTGATCGTGCTCGACGAGCCCAACGCCAACCTCGATGAGGCCGGCGAGCAGGCGCTGTTGCAGGCGATTGCCCAGCTCAAGCAGCAGCGCCGGACCCTGGTGCTGATCACCCACAAGCCCAACGTGCTGAGCCTGACCGACCAGTTGATGATCCTGCGCGAGGGCCAGTTGCAGGCCTTCGGGCCGACGACGCGGGTCCTGGAGACGATGCACAAGCCCAAGGCCGCCGCGGCCCCGGTGACGCCGGCGAGCACCCCGGCGGCCAGCATGAATGTCAGTTATCGCCTGGGCGTGGCCGCCGCCGGCGAAGGAAAAAAAGCATGAGCCAAGCACAACCCCTGGGTCGCCTGCCGACCGCCGACCACCAGCGCGCGCCGGGCACCCTGTTGGCCCTGGACGAGAAGAAATATTCGCGCCTGGGCTGGCTGCTGGTGCTTGGCGGCTTTGCTGGCTTCCTCGGCTGGGCCGCGCTGGCGCCCCTGGACAAGGGCGTGGCGGTGGCCGGCAAGGTCATGGTCTCCGGGCATCGCAAGGCGGTGCAGCACCCCAGCGGCGGCATCATCGAGCGCATCGAGGTGCGCGACGGCGAAGTGGTCAGCGCCGGCCAGGTGTTGATTCGCCTCAAGGAGCTGCCGCTGCGCACCCAGGTGCAGTCGCTGCGGACCCAGTTCCTCGGCTCCCTGGCCAGCGAGGCCCGCTTGAATGCCGAGCGCGATGGTGGCCAGGTCCTGGCCTTTGCCCCGGAACTGCGGGCCCAGGCCGATGACCCGGAAGTGGCCGCCACCATGGCCCTGCAACGCCAGCTGTTCAGCAGCCGCGCCCAGGCCCTGGCCATGGAGCAGCAGGGCATCGCCGAAAGCATCGCCGGCTCCGAGGCCCAACTGCGCGGCACCCGCGATTCCCAGGCGAGCAAGGTGCTCCAGCGCAGCGCCTTGAACGAACAACTGCAAGGGCTGCGCGAACTCGCGCGCGACGGCTACATCCCGCGCAACCGGCTGCTGGACAGCGAGCGCCTGTATGCGCAGATCGACGGCTCGATCGCCGAGGACTTCGGGCGCATCGGCCAGTTGCAGCGGCAGATCCTCGAGATGCGCTTGCGTATCCGCCAACGGGCCGAGGAGTTCCAGAAAGAGGTGCGCAGCCAGCTGGCCGAAACCCGTACCCGCAGCGAAGACCTGCGCAACCGCCTGGCCTCGGCCGAGTTCGAGCTGGCCAACAGCCTGGTGCGCGCGCCGGCGGCCGGGGTGGTGGTGGGGCTGGAGGTGTTCACCGAGGGCGGGGTGGTCAAGCCGGGGCAGGCGCTGATGGAAATCGTGCCCCAGGGCGAGCCGCTGCTGGTGGAGGCGCGGGTGCCGGTGCAGATGATCGACAAGGTGCACCCCGGGTTGCCGGTAGAACTGATGTTCTCGGCCTTCAGCCAGAGCACCACGCCGCGGGTCGCCGGGCAGGTGACCCTGGTGTCGGCCGACAGGCAGGTGGACGAGCGCACCGACGAGCCGTACTACACCTTGCGTGCCGAGGTCAGCGCCGACGGCATGCAGCAACTGCGCGGCTTGCAGATCCGCCCGGGCATGCCGGTGGAAGCCTTTGTGCGCACCGGCGAGCGCTCGATGCTCAATTACCTGTTCAAGCCGTTGCTGGACCGCACGCACATGGCACTGGTGGAAGAATGAACCGGCGTCTTATCCCTTGGCTGCTGGCCAGCCTGTATGGCCTGTGCGCCCCCGCGGCCCACGCCCTGGGGCTGCTGGACGCTTACGCGCTGGCGGTGCGCAACGATCCGACTTTCCAGGCGGCGATCCAGGAGCGCGACGCCGGCGAAGAGAACCGCGTGCTGGGCCGCGCCGCCCTGTTGCCGACCCTGTCGTGGAATTACAACAACTCGCGCAACCAATCCGAGGTGACCCAGGCCACGCCCCTGGGGGACTCTTCCACCGATCGCGACTACCGCAGCTATGCCTCCAACCTGACCCTGCAGCAGCCGCTGCTGGATTACGAAGCCTATGCGCGCTTTCGCCAGGGCGCGGCCCAGGCGCTGTTCGCCGACGAGCGTTTTCGCAGCAAGAGCCAGGAACTGGCGGTGCGACTGTTGGGCGCCTACAGCCAGGCCCTGCTGGCCCAGGAGCGTATCGAACTGAGCCAGGCCCAGCGGCGCGCCTATGCCGAGCGCCTGCAACTCAACCAGCGTTTGCTCAAGGGCGGAGAAGGCACCCGCACCGACGTGCTGGAAACCCAGGCGCGCTTGAGCCTGGCCCTGGCCGAGGAGATCGAGGCCCGTGACCTGCAGGACAGCGCCCTGCGCGAGCTCGAAGCGATAGTCGGCCAGCCGTTGCGGGTCGACGAACTCGACCCGCTGGCCCGCCGGTTCGATATCCAGCCCATGCAGCCCAACCGTTTCGAGAGCTGGCGCGACCTGGCCGTCGCCAACAACCCGGAACTGGCCTCCCAGCAGCACGCGTTGCAGGCCGCGGAATATGAGGTGGAGCGCAAGCGCGCCGGGCATCTGCCCAAGGTCAGCCTCTACGCCAGCAGCCGCCAGACCCGTTCGGATTCGGAAAGCACCTACAACCAGAAGTACGACACCAACAGCGTCGGCATCCAGGTCAGCCTGCCGCTGTTCGCCGGCGGCTCGGTGTCGGCGTCGACCCGCCAGGCGGCCAGCCAGCTGTCCCAGGCGCAATACGAGCTGGATGCGCAGACCGCCAACGTGCTGATCGAGCTGCGCAAGCAGTTCAACCTCAACACCAGCGGCGCGGCGCGGGTCCGCGCCTATGAGATGGCGGTCGAATCGGCCGAGGCCCTGGTCCAGGCCACCCTGAAAAGCGTGCGCGGCGGCGAGCGGGTCAACCTCGACGTGCTGGATGCCGAGCAGCAGCTGTTCAGCGCCCGGCGCGACCTCGCCGATGCGCGGCACGCCTACCTGCTGGCGCGGGTCCAGCTCAGGTTCTACGCCGGCCTGCTCAATGAACAGGACTTGCAGCAGCTGGCCGGGTACTTCCGCCCTGTCAGCTGACACTCTTCTGTAGCCGCTGCCGCAGGCTGCGATAAGGTCCGCAGGACCTTCAGCGATTTCAAGATCGCCACGGCCGTTCCGGTCGATCGCAGCCTGCGGCAGCGGCTACAGGAAACCGTGGAATGCAAACAGCCGTCACGAGGACGGCTGTTTGCTGTGCAGCGGGGCGGGTTCAACGCCGGGTCAGCAAGACCCCGGATTCCATGTGGTGGGTCCACGGGAACTGGTCGAACATCGCGCAGCGGGTGATGCGGTGGGTGTCGTGCAATTGGGCGATGTTGGCCGCCAGGGTTTCCGGGTTGCACGAGATGTACAGGATGTTGTCGAAGCGCCGGGTCAGCTCACAGGTGTCCGGGTCCATGCCGGCGCGCGGCGGGTCGACGAACACACTGCCGAACTCGTAGCTCTTCAGGTCCACGCCCTGCAGGCGACGGAACGGACGCACTTCGTTCAAGGCTTCGGTCAGCTCTTCGGCGGACAGGCGCACCAGGGTGACGTTATCCACCGCGTTTTCGCTGAGGTTGCTCAGGGCCGCGTTGACCGAAGTCTTGCTGATCTCGGTGGCCAGCACCTTGCGCACCCGGGTGGCCAGGGGCAGGGTGAAATTGCCGTTGCCGCAGTACAGCTCCAGCAGGTCGTCCGGACGATCGCCCAGGGCGTCATAGGCCCAGTTGAGCATCTTCTGGTTGACCGTGCCGTTGGGCTGGGTGAAGGCGCCTTCGGGCTGGCGGTAGCTGAAGGTGCGGCCGCCGACTTCGAGTTTCTCCACCACGTAATCGTGGCCGATCACTTCGCGCTTGCCCTTGGAACGGCCAATGACGCTGACGTTCAGGTCGGTCGCCAACTGGCTCGCCGCGGCGTGCCAGTGCTCGTCCAGCGGGCGGTGATAACACAGGGTGATCATCGCGTCGCCGGCCAGGGTGGTGAGGAACTCGACCTGGAACAGCTTGTGGCTCAAGGCGCTGCTGGCTTGCCAGGCGGCCTTGAGTTGTGGCATCAGCTGATTGATGCGCAGGCTGGCGATGGGGAATTCTTCGATCAGGATCGGCGTGCGTTTGTCTTCCTGGGAAAACATCGCGTAGTGACGCTCGCCGGCTTCGCGCCACAGGCGGAACTCCGCGCGCAGGCGGAAGTGCTGCAGCGGCGAATCGAAGACCTGTGGCTCGGGGGCATCGAACGGCGCCAGCAGTTCACGCAGGCGCGCGACCTTGTCGGCGAGCTGGGTGGCGTAAGCCTGGGAATCGAAAGTCATGCGTTGAACCAACCCAACTTGATCACAAACAATACCGACAGGATCACCAGCGGCGCGTTCAGCTCACGGGCGCGGCCCGACAGCAGCTTGATCGCGGTCCAGGCAATGAAGCCGAAGGCGATGCCGTTGGCGATGGAGTAGGTGAACGGCATGGCCAGGGCGGTGACCACCACCGGCGCGGCGACGGTGATGTCGTCCCAGTCTATTTCCGCCAGGCCCGACGTCATCAGCACTGCGACGAACAGCAGGGCCGGCGCGGTGGCGAAGGCCGGGACGCTGGCCGCCAGCGGCGAGAAGAACAGCGCCAGGAGGAACAGGATCGCCACGACGATGGCGGTCAGGCCGGTGCGGCCACCGGCGCTGACGCCCGCGGCTGATTCGATGTAGCTGGTGGTGGTCGAGGTGCCCAGCAGGGAGCCGGCCATGGCCGCGGTGCTGTCGGCAATCAGGGCCCGGCCCATTTTCGGCATGTGGCCGTCCTTGCCCATCAGGCCGGCGCGCTTGGCGACGCCGATCAGGGTGCCGGAGTTGTCGAACAGGTCGACGAACAGGAAGGCGAAGATCACGCTGACCAGGCCGATGTCCAGCGCGCCCTTGATGTCCAGTTGCAGGAAGGTCGGCGCCAGCGAAGGCGGCATCGAGGTCACGCCGCCGAACGGGGTGAAGCCCAGGGCGATGGAGACGATGGTCACCGAGAGGATGCCGATCAGGACCGCGCCGCGGACCTTCAGGGCTTCCAGGGCGACGATCAGGGCGAAGCCCAGGGTCGCGAGGATCGGCGCCGGTTGCTTCAGATCACCGAGGCCGACCATGGTCGCCGGGTTGCCGACCACGATGCCGGCATTGTGCAGGGCGATCAGCGCCAGGAACAGGCCGATACCGGCGGCGATCGCCGAGCGCAGCGGCAGCGGGATGCTGTTGATGATCCATTCGCGGATCTTGAAGATCGACAGCAGGAAGAACAGCACCGCCGAAATGAACACCGCGCCCAGCGCCACTTGCCAGGTATGGCCCATGTGCAGGACCACGGTGTAGGTGAAGAAGGCGTTCAGGCCCATGCCTGGAGCCAGGGCGATCGGGTAGTTGGCGATCAGGCCCATCACGGTCGAGCCGATGGCGGCGGCCAGGCAGGTGGCGACGAACACCGCACCCTTGTCCATGCCGGTCTCGCCGAGGATGCTCGGGTTGACGAACAGAATGTAGGCCATGGCCAGGAAGGTCGTGAGGCCCGCAAGAATCTCGGTCCGCACATTGGTGTTGTGTGCCTTGAGTTGAAACAGCCTTTCCAGCATGTCTGCTCCCCGTGGCGCGCAGGGCGCCGTGAATGTATCGACCCAGACAGCAAAGCACAGACCATAAAAAAGCGTCCGGGGATTTTGTGCGGGTCGGAAAAAGCCGCGCATCATACCAGCAGCGCAGGGCTATGGCTGCGATCCTCGGCGATGTTTTGCCCGAGTGGCGACTGGGGCATACTGCGCCGACGTTTTGGGGGGGACTTATGCACAGCACGATAAAAACGATGGCCTTGGCGGTAGTGGCCAGCAGCCTGTGGTTGGGCACGGCGCCGGCCATGGCCCGTTCCGCGCCACCCTTGAGCCAGGTGGAAATCCTCAAGGTCGAGTCGCAGTCCTGTGGCCTGGAGGATGTGTCGGACGGACGCGACAAGACCGCCTGCGATCATCAGGGCCCGAACATCAAGGTGTACGTGCTGGAAATCGGCTATGGCCGCCAGCCCCGGGTGGCGCTGGACGGCTTCGAGGTCAACGGCACGCGCGCGGCGGTCTGCGAAGAGGGTTCCAGCCTGGTGCCGTGCGGCAACTCCGGGATCACCGTCGGCTACATCTATACCTTCGACCTGGCCGGCAAACAGGAAGGCACCTTCACCTTCAGCAACACCTCGCTCAACGCGCCGGGCAACAGCATGAGCGCGCAGATCTACATCAAGTGACGGCAGCGTCCGAACGCGGAGGGCTTTAAAGCTGACTAAGCTTTAAAGACCCTACCGCGGACACAGCCCATGACCTTTAGAGCCCTGATTCCCCTCGCCGAGGGTGTCGACGACCTGCAAAGCGTGACCCTGATCGATGTGCTGCGCCGTGCTCAAGTCGAAGTGCTGGTGGCCAGTATCGAAGGGCGGCGCATGCTCACCTGCGCCCGCGGCACCCGCATGACCGCCGACGGCATGCTGGTGGATGTGCTGGCCCAGAACTTCGACCTGATCGTGCTGCCTGGTGGTGCTGTCGGCGCGCAGCACCTGGCGGCCCATCAACCGCTGATGCAATTGGTCAAGGACCAGGCCGCCGCCGGGCGCCTGTTCGCCGGCATCGCCGAAGCGCCGGCCCTGGCCTTGCAGAATTGCGGGGTGCTGCGCCAGCGGCGCATGACCTGCCTGCCCAGCGCCAGCCATCAGCTGTCGGGCTGCAACTTCGTCGACCAACCGGTGGTGGTGGATGGCAACTGCATCACCGCTCAAGGCTCGGGGGCGGCCCTGAGTTTTGCCCTGACCCTGGTGGAACAACTGTGCGGCAGGGGCCGGCGGACGGTGGTGGAGGGGGAGTTGCTGGTTTAGGGGCGACTGCGACTGACGCTCAAAACCGGGTAACAAAGGCTAATTAGCCGCTCCTTGCACAGCCCATCCGATCACACCTATAGTTCTCGCCGTCGCTGCCAATTCAGCGAACGGGTTTGGTCACCCGAAATTAAGAAGGCGCATGCGCCACCCTGGTATTGCGGGCATTTTTTCTATGCCCGCACGCTTTATGGTGGGCTGTGCGCGGGACACCTTCGGGTGTGCCGGGTGCCTTCTTTCCCGGTTGACCAACCTGTGCACAGTCCGCCACCTATCGTTTGGTCACGATTGGGGGCGGTCATTCATAAAGAAGGATTTAAGGATGAATACCCCGAAAACTACCGCTCACTATGTGCCGCTCAAATCCAACATAAGCCGGCCAGGCGTTTTCTTTATCAACGCCAACGCTTCCTCGGAGGCACTTCACGAAGCGGCGGAGCAACGTATGCGTGCGGCTGCCAATCTGCTGGAAACCCTGTGCTGTCTGAACTTCAGCCACGGCGATGTGAAGGACATACCGCACATCATCGATGTGCTCTATCTGCTGACCCGGGATGGGTGCGATCTATTGGAGGCGGCAAAATGGCGAGTGGTCGATGAGGCGCAGCCCAGCCACTGACGCTTGAGTCTGGCCGCGCCTGTCAGGCGCGGCTTTCGGCCTTGGCTTGTTCTTCCACCGGCCCATGCATGCGATCGCGACGGGCCAGGGTCGGGAACAGTTTTATCCACACCCCGGTCACCAGCAGGGTGCCGACTCCGCCGAGGACCACCGCCGGCACGGTGCCGAACCAGTGGGCGGTAAGCCCGGACTCGAACTCGCCGAGCTGGTTGGAAGCGCCGATGAACAGGCCGTTGACGGCGCTGACCCGGCCGCGCATTTCGTCCGGGGTTTCCAGTTGCACGAAGGAGGCGCGGATCACCATGCTGATCATGTCCGCCGCGCCCAGCACCACCAGCACCGCAAGCGAAAACCAGAACGAGGTCGACAGGCCGAAGGCAATGGTGGCGACGCCGAACACGCCGACGGCGGTGAACATCACCCGGCCGACATGGCGGTCGACCGCAAAGCGCGCCAGCCACAGCGACATCAGCAGCGCCCCAACCGCCGGCGCCGAGCGCAGCAGGCCCAGGCCCCAGGCGCCGGTGAGCAGGATGTCCTTGGCGAACACCGGCAGCAGGGCGGTGGCGCCGCCCAGCAATACGGCGAACAGGTCCAGGGAGATCGCCCCGAGAATGTCCGGGCGGCTGCGAATGAAGCGTACCCCGGCGAGCAGCGAGTCCAGGGTGGCCTTGCCCTTGTTCAGCGGCGTCTGCCGCGCGGGCAGGTTGAGCATCAGGCAGCAGGCGATCACATACAGCAGCACGGTCGGGCCATAAACCCATACGCTGCCAAAGGCGTAGAGCAGGCCGCCGAGGGCCGGCGCGACGATGGTCGCCGATTGCTGGGCGGACTGCGCGGCGGCCACGGCGCGGGGGAACAGCGCGCTGGGCACGATGCTCGGCAGCAGCGCCTGGGTGGTCGGCATCTCGAAGGAACGGGCGGCGCCCAGCAGGAAGGCGAGGATGAAGATCATCTCGCGAGTGACGTTGTGGGTGGCGCTGCCGATGGCCAGGGACAGGGCGATCAGCGCCTGCAGCGACTGGCAGATGGCTGCCACCTTGCGCCGGTCATAGCGGTCCGCCACATGCCCGGTGTGCAGCATGAACAGCACCCGTGGTGCGAACTCCACCAGCCCGACCAGGCCCAGGTCGAGCACGTTGCCGGTCAGTTGGTAGAGGTTCCAGCCGATGGCCACGGTGAGCATCTGGAAGCCGCTGGCGGTGAAGATCCGCGCCAGCCAGAAAGCCATGAACGGACGGTGATGGCGAAGCAGCAGAGGGTCTTGGCTGGGCATCTGAAAGGCAGGTCTGGGCGTGGAGTAGGGCGAGGTTATCACCAAGATGTAACCAATAGTTGCAGAATCCTTAGCCTCGCATCTATCTCGTTCATTCGAAATAACCCAATCCCTGTAGCCGCTGCCGCAGGCTGCGATAAGGGCCGAAGGACCTTCGACGGAGCAGAAATCGCCACGACCGTTCCGGTCGATCGCATCCTGCGGCAGCGGCTACAGGGAGAGCAAAACTTCGGGGAAACCCCGTACTTGACGTGGTGAGGCAACCTGTCACGCGACAAAAGACCACACAAACCAACGGCGAAAATGCGACTACTCTTTCAGCGTTGATTGATCCAGATCAAAACCTTTTCCAAGGTTGGGTCTGGTGGCCAGATGGCCAGACTCCCTGCGTTGCGATGGGTTTAAAAAGAACGAATTCGAATTCGCCACACTCCAGATCCGTGGGGGCAGTGGGTGCAGGCCTCCAGCCGGCAGCCGGTATTACCTGACAGAGGAAAGCTTATGTTCGGTTTGGAGGCACTAGATCTCGCCCGAATTCAGTTCGCGTTCACCATCTCGTTCCACATCCTGTTCCCCGCCATCACCATCGGTCTGGCGAGCTACCTGGCGGTGCTCGAAGGTTTGTGGCTCAAGACCCGCGACGATACCTACCGTGACCTGTACCACTTCTGGTCGAAGATCTTCGCCGTCAACTTTGGCATGGGGGTGGTCTCGGGCCTGGTCATGGCCTACCAGTTCGGCACCAACTGGAGCCGGTTCTCCGATTTTGCCGGCTCCGTTACCGGGCCGCTGCTGACCTATGAAGTGCTCACCGCATTCTTCCTCGAAGCCGGCTTCCTCGGCGTGATGCTGTTCGGCTGGAACCGGGTCGGGCGCAAGCTGCACTTCTTCGCCACCGTAATGGTGGCCATCGGTACGCTGATTTCGACCTTCTGGATTCTCTCGTCCAACAGCTGGATGCAGACCCCGCAAGGCTACGAAATCGTCGACGGCCGAGTGATTCCAGTGGACTGGCTGGCGGTGGTGTTCAACCCGTCGTTCCCGTACCGCCTGGCGCACATGGCCACGGCCGCCTTTGTCGCCACCGCGTTCTTCGTCGGTTCGTCCGCTGCCTGGCACCTGCTGCGCGGCCGCGATAACCCGGCGATCCGCCGCATGCTGTCGATGGCCATGTGGATGGCCCTGATCGTCGCGCCGATCCAGGCCGTGATCGGTGACTTCCACGGCCTCAACACCCTCAAGCACCAGCCGGCGAAAATCGCCGCGATCGAAGGTCACTGGGAAAACGTCGGTAACGAGCCGACCCCGCTGATCCTGTTCGGCTGGCCGGATATGAAGGAAGAAAAGACCAAGTTCGCCGTCGAGATCCCGTATCTGGGCAGCCTCATCCTCACTCACTCGCTGGACAAACAGGTGCCGGCGCTCAAGGAATTCCCGCCGGAAGACCGGCCGAATTCGACCATCGTGTTCTGGTCGTTCCGGATCATGGTCGGCCTGGGCATGCTGATGATCCTTACCGGCCTGTGGAGCCTGTGGCTGCGCAAGCGTGACCGCATCTACGAGAATCGTGCGTTCCTCTACCTGGCGCTGTGGATGGGCCCATCCGGCCTGATCGCGATCCTCGCCGGCTGGTTCACCACCGAGATCGGTCGCCAGCCGTGGGTGGTCTACGGGCTGATGCGTACCGCGGACGCTTCGTCCGGGCATAGCCTGATGCAGATGAGCATCACCCTGGCGCTGTTTGTCGTGGTGTATTTCTCGCTGTTCGGGGTCGGTATCGGCTACATGATGCGCCTGGTGCGCAAAGGGCCGAAGACCAACGAAGGCGCGGAAGTCAGCCACGGTGGTCCTGGCCAGAAACGCACGCCGGCCCGTCCGCTGTCGGCCGCCGACGACGATGCCGAAGACAACGGCACCAGCCTGAACAAGGGGAATTGAGTCATGGGTATCGATCTTCCGCTGATCTGGGCCGTGATCATCATCTTCGGCATCATGATGTACGTGGTCATGGACGGGTTCGACCTGGGGATCGGGATTCTCTTCCCGTTCGTCAAGGACTCCCGCGACCGTGACGTGATGATGAACACCGTCGCCCCGGTCTGGGACGGCAACGAAACCTGGCTGGTGCTGGGCGGTGCCGCGCTGTTCGGCGCCTTCCCGCTGGCCTATTCGGTGGTGCTTTCGGCGCTGTACATGCCGCTGATCCTGATGCTTATCGGCCTGATCTTCCGCGGCGTGGCCTTCGAGTTCCGCTTCAAGGCCAAGGAAGCCAAGCGCCACATCTGGGACAAGGCGTTCATCGGCGGTTCGGTGGCGGCGACCTTCTTCCAGGGCCTGGCGCTGGGCGCCTTCATCGATGGCCTGCCGGTGGTCGACCGCCAGTACGCCGGCGGTTCGCTGGACTGGTTCACGCCGTTCACCCTGTTCTGCGGTGTCGCGCTGGTGGTGGCCTATGCCTTGCTCGGCTGCACCTGGCTGATCATGAAGACCGAAGGCAAGCTGCAGGAGCAGATGCATGACCTGGCGCGGCCGTTGGCTTTCGTGCTGCTGGCGGTGATCGGTGTCGTCAGTATCTGGACGCCGCTGGCCCACCCGGAAATCGCTTCGCGCTGGTTCACCCTGCCGAATCTGTTCTGGTTCCTGCCGGTGCCGATCCTGGTGCTGGTGACCATGTACGGCCTGCTGCGCGCGGTGGCCCGCAATGCTCACTACACGCCGTTCCTGCTGACCCTGGTGCTGATCTTCCTCGGCTACAGCGGCCTGGGCATCAGCCTGTGGCCGAACATCGTGCCGCCGTCGATCTCGATCTGGGACGCCGCCGCGCCGCCGCAAAGCCAGGGCTTCATGCTGGTGGGCACGCTGTTCATCATCCCGTTCATCCTGGGTTACACCTTCTGGAGCTACTACGTGTTTCGCGGCAAGGTCACCCACGAAGACGGCTACCACTAGTCAATGCGCCGCTCCCCGCGCGGGAGCGGACCTGCTCGCGATGGCGCCCCGAGCGACGCCATCGTCTCCATTCCGAGAGGAGTATTCGATGATGGCTGGTAAACCCACGTTGCAGGAAATCGAAGAAGCCGAGAAGAAACCGCTCTGGCAGCGCCTGGGCTGGCTCGCCGGGATCTGGGTCGGCAGCGTGCTGGCGCTGTTTATCGTCGCCAGCCTGATGCGCATGTTCATGAACGCCGCGGGCTTGACCACACACTGATTTTTACTACCGCTCATCCCATCCCGTTGCCTTGCGGCACGGTTTTATAGCCCTCCTCTGGAGGGTTTTTTTTGCCTGCGCGATTGCCAAGCTTTTCTTCCGTAGGAGCAGCCGGTCGACGCTCGATTGCTCGCGATGAACGATAACGCAGTGCTTCAGGCATTCCGCGTGGCACGTATCGCGAGCAAGCTTCGCTCCTACAGAGAGGGGGATTATTTGCGGGCTTTGAGGATCACGAACTTGGGCGTGGCGGCCACTTGCTCGACGCCGCGGAACAGCCGCGCCAGCTTGCTGTGATAACCCAGGTGGCGGTTGCCGACGATGTACAGCGCGCCGCCCACCACCAGGGCTTCGCGGGCCTGCTGGAACATGCGCCAGGCGAGGAAGTCGCCGACCACCTGTTGCTGGTGGAAGGGCGGGTTGCACAGCACCACGTCCAGCGACTGCGGTTCCTGGCCGGCCAGGCCATCGCCAGCGCGCACGGTCACTTCGCGCTCGCCCAGGGTCGCGCGCCAGTTCTCCAGGGCCGATTGCACGGCCATGAAGGATTCGTCCACCAGGGTGTAATGGGCATCGGGGTTGTGCAGGGCGCTGGCGATGGCCAGCACGCCGTTGCCGCACCCCAGGTCCGCGACCCGGGCCTTGCCGAGGTTTTTCGGCAGGTGCGGGAGGAAGGCGCGGGTGCCGATGTCCAGGCCTTCGCGGCAGAACACGTTGGCGTGGTTGAGCAGCTCGATGGCGGGCTCGTCGAGCTTGTAGCGGGTCGGGTAGGGCGAAACCGCCGGGGTTTTCGCCTCCGGGGTGGCGATCAGTAAACGGGCTTTTTTCACCGCCAGCGAAGCCTGTACCGGGCCGATATAGCGTTCCAGCAGGTCGCCGGCGGCCCGTGGCAGGTGCTTGACCATCGCCGCCGCCACCACCTGGGCGCCCGGGGCCAGTTGGCCTTGCAGGCGGATCAGCTGTTCTTCCAGCAGGGCCAGGGTCTTGGGCACGCGGATCAGTACGCGGTCGAACGGCCCGGTCAACGGCTCGCTGGCCGGTACCACTGTTACGGCGTCGAATGGCAGGCCATTGCGCACCAGGTTTTTCTCCAGCGCCAGTGCGCCGAGAAACGAATCGCCGCTGCTGTGCACCTGTACGCGTCCGACCAGGCTGGCCGCCAGCGCGCCGAAGCTGTCGTTGAGCACCAGCACCCGGGTGTCCGCCGTCGGCTGCTGTTCGGCCAGGTGATTGAGCAAGTACTCGTCCGCTGCGTCGAAAGCTTGCAGGGGCTCGTTCTGTTGTTCGGGCTGGCGGATCAGGTCGAGCTGGGCGAAGGAGCTTTCGAGCAGGGGCATGGGACGGACTCTTGGTAATCGGTGAATGTCCTGCCGGCGGGAGGGGCGCGATGCGGGCTGGACCGTTCGGGCAGGTGGCGCGCAGGCCGCGTGGCAGGTGCCCGAAGAGGGGGCCAATGGTACGTTTTTTTGCGCTCGATTGCCCGCGCTCTATGCCATTACAAACCGCCGGTGTTTCTGCCGCGCGCTTTGCGGGACACTAAGGGCATTCGCTTATTGGAGCCTGCCATGACTGCCAGTGCAGAAAAATACACGCGCCAGACCTTGCTCGACGTCCAGCCCCTGACTCCCAGCCTGTTTACCCTGCGCGCCACGCGGGACGCGGGTTTTCGCTTTCGCGCCGGGCAATTCGCCCGCCTGGGGGTGACCAAGGCCGATGGCAGCACGGTGTGGCGCGCGTACTCCATGGTGTCTTCGCCCTTCGACGAGTTTCTCGAGTTCTTCTCCATCGTCGTGCCTGGCGGCGAGTTCACCAGCGAGCTGAGCCGGCTGGGGGAGGGCGATACCCTGATGGTGGACCGGCAGGCGTTCGGTTATCTGACCCTGGACCGTTTCGTCGATGGTCGCGACCTCTGGCTGCTGTCCACCGGCACCGGGATCGCGCCTTTTGTTTCGATCCTGCAGGACTTCGAAGTCTGGGAGAAATTCGAGCGGATTATCCTGGTCTACAGCGTGCGCGAAGCCAAGGAACTGGCTTATCAGCAATTGCTGGCCGAGCTGAAACAGCGCGATTATCTGGCGGAAGTTGCCCACAAGCTGCAAGTCATCACCACGGTGACCCGTGAACAGCATCCGGGCAGCCTCAACGGGCGGATCACCCATCTGATCGAGAGTGGCGAACTGGAACGTATCGCTGGCATGCCCCTGAGCGCCGAGCACTCGCGAGTGATGCTCTGCGGCAACCCGCAGATGATCGACGACACCCGCGCCTTGCTCAAACAACGGGACATGCACCTGAGCCTGACCCGGCGGCCCGGGCAGGTGGCGGTGGAAAACTACTGGTAAAAAAATGGCGCCGCCTGACTTGCAGGGGGCGCCGTTTTGTTGCGGCAGAAGCCTCAGGGCTTGTTGTTCTGCGCCTTGAGCAGGTCGCGGATCTCGCCCAGCAGCTCTTCTTCCTTGGTCGGAACCGGCGGCAGGGTTGGCGCCACGGCCTCTTCGCGCTTCAGGCGGTTGATCGCCTTCACACCCATGAAGATGGCAAAGGCAACGATGATGAAGTCGATCAGGCTCTGGATGAATTTGCCATAGGCCAGCACCACGGCCGGCGTCTCGCCGACAGCTTCCTTGAGCGTGATCGCCAGATCACTGAAGTCCACCCCACCGATCAGCAAGCCGATTGGCGGCATGACTACATCGCCAACAAATGACGAGACGATCTTGCCGAATGCGGCGCCGATGATAATACCGACGGCCATGTCGACCACATTACCTTTGACCGCGAAGGCCTTGAACTCACTTAGCACGCCCATAGGTTATTCCTTGTTACAGATGAGGTTGGTGAACGCAGTGTAATTCAGCACAAGGCATCTTGCTTGCAACAACTGCTTACAGCGTTCGCAGTTATCGACCGAGTTAACGGCAAATAGTTTACAAAGTGCCATCAATCGCGCGCGAAATACCTGCGCTTGCTCTTACATACCAGAATATTTTTTCAATCAGACTGTTGCGACCTTTCTATTTAGAGTTCGACTCTTTGGTCACTAGCCTCTGACAGGCGCACCTGGATGCGTTCGATTAAAACCAGAGGAATAAAACATGACCATGATCATTGGCCTTGGGAGTTTTTCCCAACGACGCGTATTGGGCGTACTCGCCGCCAGTATGCTTTCTCTTTCCGTACAGGCCGCCACTCTGACCCGCGACAACGGGGCCGCGGTGGGCGATAACCAGAACTCGCAGACCGCGGGCGCTACCGGACCGGTATTGCTGCAGGATGTGCAGTTGATCCAGAAGCTCCAGCGTTTCGATCGCGAGCGCATTCCAGAGCGGGTGGTGCATGCCCGTGGTACCGGTGCCCATGGTTCCTTCACCGTGACCGACAGCCTGAGCGACCTGACCAAGGCCAAGGTATTCGCCGCCGGCCAGGTAACACCGGTATTCGTACGTTTTTCCGCGGTAGTGCATGGCAACCATTCGCCGGAAACCCTGCGTGACCCGCGTGGTTTTGCTACCAAGTTCTATACCGCCGATGGTAACTGGGACTTGGTCGGCAACAACTTCCCGACTTTCTTTATTCGCGACGCGATCAAATTCCCGGACATGGTGCATGCATTCAAACCTGATCCGCGCACCAACCTGGATGACGATTCCCGGCGCTTCGATTTCTTCTCCCATGTTCCGGAAGCCACCCGGACCCTGACCGAGCTGTATTCCAATTCCGGTACTCCGGCCAGTTACCGGGAAATGGACGGTAACGGTGTGCACGCCTACAAGTTGGTGAATGCCAAGGGCGAAGTGCATTACGTGAAGTTTCACTGGAAGAGTTTGCAGGGCATCAACAACCTCGATCCCAAACAAGTGGTCGAGGTGCAGGGGCGCGATTACAGCCATATGACCAATGACCTGGTGACGCATATCAACAAGGGCGACTTCCCGAAATGGGACCTGTATGTCCAGGTCCTGAAGCCGGAAGATCTGGCCAAGTTCGATTTCGACCCGCTGGATGCCACCAAGATCTGGCCGGGCGTGCCTGAGCGCAAGGTCGGGCAGATGGTGCTCAACCGCAACCCGGCCAACGTGTTCCAGGAAACCGAACAGGTGGCTATGGCTCCGGCCAACCTGGTGCCGGGCATCGAGCCGTCGGAAGACCGCCTGCTGCAAGGCCGGGTGTTCTCCTATGCCGATACCCAGATGTACCGCCTGGGCGCCAACGCCCTGCAATTGCCGATCAACGCGCCGAAAGTCGCGGTGAACAATGGCAACCAGGACGGCGCGATGAACAGCGGCAGCACCAGCACCGGCGTGAACTACCAGCCGAGCCGCCTGATGCCGCGTGAAGAGCCGCAAAGCGCGCGTTACAGCCAGCTGGCGCTGAGTGGCAGCACCCAGCAGGCGAAGATCCAGCGCGAGCAGAACTTCAAGCAGGCCGGCGATCTGTATCGTTCGCTGAGCCAGAAGGAGCGTCAGGACCTGATCGAGAACTTCGGCGGTTCCCTGGCGACCACCGATGACGAGAGCAAGCACATCATGCTGTCGTTCCTCTACAAGGCCGATCCGGAGTACGGCACTGGCGTGACCAAGGTGGCCAAGGGCGACCTGGCCCGGGTCAAGGCCCTGGCCGCCAAGCTGTCGGATTGATCCCACCCCGCGTCACGCCCCTGGCGTGACGCTTCCTCTTTATATAGGCGCGAGGCTTGCCCGCGAAAGGCCGCAAAGCGGCTCCAATACCGGTGATGGCGTTCTAACTGACGAGCGTATTTGCCCCGGTTGAAGTCATTGCGGGCAAGCCTCGCTCCTACAGAATCTTTGAGACAAGGGAGTCGCACCATGCGCCTGTTCATTTCGCTGCTGCTGGCCGCCTGCTCGCTGGGCGCTCATGCGCAGCAGCCGGCCCCCGCGGACCCGGTGGCGGTCAAGGTCCAACTAGAGAATTACTACTTCGATGCGGCCCGTCGCGGCGACGTCGATATGCTCAATACCTTTATCGAGGCCGGTTATTCCCTCGATACCCAGGACGAGAAGGGCTACACCGCCCTGATCCTCGCGGCATATCACGGCCAGGGGCCGGCGGTGGAGCGTTTGCTGGCCGCCGGTGCCGACGCCTGCGTGCAGGATAAAAGGGGCAACACGGCGCTGATGGGCGCCATCTTCAAGGGCGAAGTGAAGATCGCCCGGCGCCTGCTGGCCACCGACTGCAACCCCGACCAGCGCAACGGCGCCGGCCAGACGGCGGCGATGTACGCCGGGCTGTTCAAACGGGTGGAGCTGCTCGACGCCCTGGCGACCAAGGGCGCCGACCTGAATGCCGAGGACTCGCTGGGCAACAGTGCCACGCGTCTGGCCGAGGGCGAAATCCGCACGGTGGCGCCGCGCTGATCCGCTCCAGCTGAGCTATCATCGCGGTTTTTGCCCGGGGGATCAGATGGCCAAGGCCAAGCGCATGTACGGCTGCACCGAGTGCGGCGCAACCTTTCCCAAATGGGCCGGCCAGTGCGGCGAATGCGGGGCC
Source organism: Pseudomonas sp. GW821-FHT09E12 (assembly GCF_059416085.1). Taxonomy (NCBI): domain Bacteria; kingdom Pseudomonadati; phylum Pseudomonadota; class Gammaproteobacteria; order Pseudomonadales; family Pseudomonadaceae; genus Pseudomonas; species Pseudomonas sp. GW821-FHT09E12. The sequence continues at coordinate 183,872 of NZ_JBWKOM010000009.1, forward strand.
TGGAACACCCTGACCGAAACCATGGTGGAAAGCGGCGGTGCCGCGGCCCCCAGCGGTCGTACCGGCTGGGCCGGGCAGCAGGCGCAGATCAAGACCCTGGCCGAGGTCAGCGTCGAAGAGATCCCGCGTTTTTCCACGGCTTCCGGCGAACTGGACCGGGTGCTCGGCGGCGGCCTGGTCGACGGTTCGGTGGTGCTGATCGGCGGCGACCCGGGGATCGGCAAGTCGACCATTTTGTTACAGACCTTGTGCAACATCGCCACCCGCATGCCGGCGCTCTACGTCACCGGCGAGGAATCGCAGCAACAGGTGGCGATGCGCGCCCGGCGCCTGGGCCTGCCCCAGGACCAGCTGCGGGTGATGACCGAAACCTGTATCGAAACCATCATCGCCACGGCCCGGCAGGAGAAGCCCAAGGTCATGGTGATCGACTCGATCCAGACCATCTTCACCGAGCAGCTGCAATCGGCCCCCGGCGGTGTTTCCCAGGTGCGCGAGAGCGCGGCGCTGCTGGTGCGTTACGCCAAGCAGAGCGGCACGGCGATCTTCCTGGTGGGCCATGTGACCAAGGAGGGTGCGCTGGCCGGGCCGCGGGTCCTCGAGCACATGGTCGACACCGTGCTGTATTTCGAAGGTGAATCCGACGGCCGCCTGCGCTTGCTGCGGGCGGTGAAGAACCGTTTCGGCGCGGTCAACGAACTGGGCGTATTTGGCATGACCGACCGCGGCCTGAAAGAAGTTTCCAATCCTTCGGCGATCTTTCTCACCCGTGCCCAGGAAGAAGTCCCGGGCAGTGTGGTCATGGCTACCTGGGAAGGCACCCGGCCGATGCTGGTGGAAGTCCAGGCGCTGGTGGATGACAGCCACCTGGCCAACCCGCGGCGGGTTACCCTGGGCCTGGACCAGAACCGCCTGGCGATGCTGCTGGCGGTACTGCACCGCCACGGCGGCATTCCGACCCACGATCAGGACGTGTTCCTCAACGTCGTCGGCGGGGTCAAGGTGCTGGAAACCGCCTCCGACCTGGCGCTGATGGCGGCGGTAATGTCGAGCCTGCGCAATCGGCCCTTGCCCCACGACTTGCTGGTGTTCGGCGAAGTCGGCCTGTCTGGTGAAGTGCGCCCGGTGCCGAGCGGCCAGGAGCGCCTCAAGGAAGCGGCCAAGCACGGCTTCAAACGGGCCATCGTGCCCAAGGGCAATGCCCCTAAAGAGCCACCGCCGGGCTTGCGAATCATTGCGGTAACCCGTCTGGAGCAGGCGCTGGATGCGCTGTTCGAATGACCCCTTGTGCCACTGAAAGGAAGCAGTTGATGCAGATGACAGGAGCGGGCCTTGGCGCCCTTGGTTTTACGCTGTTGTGGGTAAGCGGCCTGGCTGTGGCCAGCCAGGAAGATGCGCCGCACGGCTATCGGATTGCCCAGGAATTGCTGGTCGGCGACGGCACGGTGCTCGAGGTCCTGGAAGACCGGCGCATCACCGCGCAATTGCATGCGCAGAGCTGGGGCAGTGGCCTGGACGAGGAAACCTTCGACGAGTCGACGGACAGCGAGCACCAGCCGCAGCTGGAGGCTCGGGTGCGCCTGGTGTCGGAGGTTGGCGAAGTGCTGGCCGAGCAGTCCCTGGGCTACCCGCTGGCGAAGGTGGAGAAGGTACCGCTCAGTGGCCTGCCATACCCGGCATTTTTCCTCACCGTCGATCAGACGGCCCCAATGGGCAGCTATAGCGGCCCGGCCACGCAGATCCTGGCGCCGACGCAAAGCCGCTTGGAGCCCGTACTGTATCGGGACGAAAACGGGGAGCAGCGCCCGCTGGCGATGGCCCAGACCGGCAAGGCGGCCTGGCAGATCCTTCCATCGGCATCGGGGGCTACCGAGTCGATCGCCCAGGTGTCTTCGGCGCCTGCCAGCGAGGGTGACGATTTTGTGACCACCTACCGGATTTATCGCTGGGTGGACGGGCAGTGGACCGCCGCCAGTCGGCAACAGCCCGGTTATTGGGATATGGAAAGCGAATTTCCCGAGCCCTCGGCATTCCCCTGAACGGCTGACGGGAAGAGGCGGGCGCTCAAACCTCCAGCAGCGCCCCCAGCTCGCGCTCCAGCTCCTGCGGGTCGGCGAGATTCAGTTCGATCAGCCGGCGCAGATGTTCGATCGACTCCAGGTCTATATGTAGGCAGACGAAGCCCAACTGACCGTGATCGTCGTGCGCCAGTCGCACGTCCATGCGTACTTCGGCGTCATCGCTCAAATGGATATCGGCTTCGAACGGCTGGCTTTCGTCCCCCAGCCAGGGATCGGGGCGCTGGATCAGCATGCCCCTGAGCGAGAGATCGACCAACTGCACGGACCAGCGATAAGGGCCCTGGCTCAGTTCGGTACGGGCATCGAAGGCGATGCGTTTGAAACGGCGACGATCGGAATGGTGTTCGCTCATGAGCAGCCCCTCTGCATGGTGAAATGACTATAGACCCGGGTTTGCCCAACCCGCTACAGCCAGCGGCGCACCTTGCGGCAATAGTCACGGTAGCGGTCGCCGAACAACTCCAGCAGATGGTGCTCGTCCGGCCGGATCACCGTCAGGTTCATCAGGTAAATCAGCAGCGGCAACAGCAGCCACGGCCACAGGCTGCCGAGCAACAGGGCGATGGCGCAGTAACCCAGGGTGTCGCCGAGATTGATGGGGTTGCGCGAGATTGCGAACGGGCCATCGCACAGCAGGCGCCGGGGTTCGCCGGCATTGCTGGTGGTGGTGTGCCGTTGCCTGAGACGCCACATCGCCCAGAACGACAGGCCCTGGCCGCCGATAATCAACAGCAGGGCCAGGGTGCGCAGCCAGCCGTTGACCGGGACCGGCAAGGGCACACCGTCGGCAAGCGACAGCGCCGCCACCAGGAACAGCAGATACAGCAGCGGTGGTGACAACGGCGGTCTATTGGGCGGCGCGGGCATGGGCACTCCAGACGACGAGTCCTTACAGGTGCGACCGCTTTTTCGCTCGGGTGGTTCAGTGCTCCGGGAACGGTTGCACCGAGGCGGTGCAAAACCTAGGAAAAAACTCAAAAGGACGCTCTAGACCAACGTGGGGGGTGGCCTTTGGGGCCAGTAGCGCTAAACTCCGGATGGCTGTCTTTCTTGTCCACCCTGGCTGGAATAATAAAATGAAAAATAATAATAGCCCGCTACGCCACTTACCCTGGCTGGTGCTGGCAATCGTAGGAGCGTGCGCCCTCGGCGTAGTGGCATTGCGCCGCGGCGAGGCGATCAACGCCTTGTGGATCGTGGTCGCTGCCGTGGCCATCTATCTGGTCGCATACCGTTACTACAGCCTGTTCATCGCTAACAACGTGATGCAGCTCGATGCGCGCCGGGCCACCCCCGCCGTGCTCAACAACGACGGTCTGGACTACGTTCCGACCAACAAGCACATTCTCTTCGGTCACCACTTCGCGGCCATCGCCGGCGCGGGCCCGCTGGTGGGTCCGGTACTGGCGGCGCAGATGGGCTACCTGCCCGGCACGCTCTGGCTGATTGCCGGGGTGGTGCTGGCGGGGGCGGTGCAGGACTTCATGGTCCTGTTCATGTCCACCCGGCGCAACGGCCGTTCCCTGGGCGACATGGTCCGTGAGGAAATGGGCCGGATCCCGGGGACCATCGCGCTGTTCGGCTGCTTCCTGATCATGATCATCATCCTCGCGGTGCTGGCGCTGATCGTGGTCAAGGCCCTGGCCGAAAGCCCGTGGGGCATCTTCACGGTGATGGCGACCATCCCGATCGCGATGTTCATGGGTGTCTACATGCGCTACATCCGCCCGGGCCGCATCGGTGAAATCTCCATCATCGGCGTGCTCCTGCTGCTGGGCTCGATCTGGCTGGGGGGCCAGATTGCCGCGGATCCCGTGTGGTCCAAGGCCTTCACCTTCACCGGCGTACAGATCACCTGGATGCTGATCGGCTACGGTTTCGTCGCCGCGGTGCTGCCGGTATGGCTGATCCTGGCACCTCGCGACTACCTGTCGACCTTCCTCAAGATCGGCACCATCATCGCCCTGGCGATCGGCATCCTGATCACCATGCCCGAGCTGAAGATGCCGGCGCTGACCCAGTTCACCGACGGCACCGGCCCGGTCTGGAAAGGCGGCCTGTTCCCGTTCCTGTTCATCACCATCGCCTGTGGCGCGGTGTCCGGCTTCCACGCGCTGATCTCTTCCGGGACCACGCCGAAGCTGCTGGATAACGAAACCAACGCCCGTTACATCGGTTACGGCGGCATGCTGATGGAGTCCTTCGTGGCCATCATGGCGATGGTTGCCGCTTCGGTGATCGAGCCTGGCGTGTACTTCGCCATGAACAGCCCGGCGGCCATCGTCGGCGGTGACGTGGTCACTGTGGCGCAGACGGTCAGCAGCTGGGGCTTCGCCATCACTCCGGACGCCCTGCAAGCGGTGGCCAAGGACATCGGTGAAACCACCATCCTGGCCCGTGCCGGCGGTGCGCCGACCCTGGCGGTCGGTATCGCGCAGATCCTGCACACGGTGCTGCCGGGCGAGAACACCATGGCGTTCTGGTACCACTTCGCGATCCTGTTCGAAGCGCTATTTATCCTGACCGCGGTGGACGCCGGTACCCGTGCCGGTCGTTTCATGCTGCAGGACCTGCTGGGTTCCTTCGTGCCGGCACTGAAACGCACCGAGTCCTGGACCGCCAACCTGATCGCCACCGCCGGCTGTGTGGCCCTTTGGGGTTACCTGCTGTACCAGGGCGTGATCGATCCGCTGGGTGGTATCAACACCCTGTGGCCGCTGTTCGGCATCTCCAACCAGATGCTGGCGGGTATCGCGCTGATGCTCGGCACCGTGGTGCTGATCAAGATGAAGCGTCAACGCTACATCTGGGTGACCTTGCTGCCAGCCGCCTGGCTGCTGATCTGCACCACCACCGCGGGCCTCATCAAGCTGTTCGACGCCAACCCGGCAGTCGGTTTCCTGGCCCTGGCCAAGAAGTACAGCGATGCCCTGGCCAATGGTCAGATCCTCGCGCCGGCCAAGGACATCACGCAGATGCAGCACGTGATCTTCAACGCCTACACCAACGCCACGCTGACGGTGCTGTTCCTGCTGGTGGTATTCAGCATCCTGTTCTACGCCCTCAAGGTGGGTATTTCCGCCTGGGGTAAAAAAGAACGCACGGATAAAGAATCGCCATTCCATGCACTGCCAGATGCTTGATCGAGGACTGCAATCGTGTTCAATGACCTGAGTCGCCTCGGTAAATACCTCGGTCAGGCCGCGCGCCTGATGGTCGGCATGCCCGACTACGACAACTACGTCGAGCATATGCAGACCAAGCACCCGGACAAGCCGGTGATGTCGTACGAGGCGTTCTTCCGGGAACGCCAGGAAGCACGGTACGGCGGCAAAGCCGGGCCCAAATGCTGTTGATTCGTTAGTCCCTCTGTAGGAGCGAGCGTGCTCGCGAAAAACGTAAAGACGCCGAGTTCATTCTGAACGCACATGGTGTCCTTGAGTTCTTCGCGAGCAAGCTCGCTCCTACAGTTGTTTTTGCGTTCCCATTTTTTCAGGAGAACCGCTTTTGTCCTCTCCAATCCCCGTCACCGTTCTCAGCGGTTTCCTCGGCGCCGGCAAGACCACCTTGCTGCGCCACCTGCTCAAGGCCGAACACGGTCTGAAAATCGCCGTGATCGAAAACGAATTCAGCGATGCCGGTATCGACACCCAGTTGCTGGGCGACGAGCCGGTGCAAGTGATGACGCTGTCCAATGGCTGCGTCTGCTGCACCATCCACACCGATCTGACCAAGGCGCTGTACCTGTTGCTGGAACGGCTGGACAGCGGCGAGATCGCCTTCGACCGGCTGGTGATCGAATGCACCGGGCTGGCCGACCCCGCGCCCGTGGCCCAGACCTTCTTCATCGACGAAGAGCTGCGCGAGCGCTATATCCTCGACGGCATCATCACCCTGGTGGACGCCAAGCACGCCGAGCACCACTTGACCCAGACCATCGCCCAGGCCCAGATCGGCTTCGCCGACCGTCTGCTGGTGAGCAAGCGCGACCTGGTGGACGAGCAGACCTTCAATGCGCTGAGCGAGCGCCTGACCCGGATCAACCGCCGTGCGCCGATCCGTGTGGTCGAGCATGGGCGCATCGATTTGGCCGAACTGCTGGATGTGCGAGGCTTCAACCTGAATGCCGACCTGGGCGGCGGTGTCAGCCTGCGTCCGGTGAGCAAGGCGCCTTCCATCGATCGTATTTCCAGCCTGGTGCTGCGCACCGACGCGCCGCTGGATATCGACCGGCTCAGCGAGTTCATGAACGAACTGCTGGAAGAACACGGCAAGCAGCTACTGCGCTACAAGGGCGTGCTGAACATTGCCGGCGAGCCACGGCGCCTGGTGTTCCAGGGCGTGCTCAAGCTGTACGGTTTCGACTGGGATACCGAATGGGCCGAAGGCGAGGCGCGCGAGAGCGTGATTGTGTTCATTGCCGACGATCTGCCGGAAGAAAAGATCCGTGCCGGATTCGCCCGGATGGCGGCGCAGTAGTTTCGTTACACATTTGCCACGAGGTCATCGCGAACAAGCCCGCTCCGGTCTGCAGGAGCGAGCGTGCTCGCGAAACGCCGGTTACTGTGGAACCGCGCTGGCCTTGAGCAACCTTTCCTCCAGGTGAGCCAGGTGCCCGGTCATCAAGGCGACCGCGGCCTTTACGTCACCGTCTTCGATGGCATCGACAATCGCCGCGTGCTCCTGCCAGGCGCAATGGCTGCAGGCGCGGGTTTCATGGTGGGCAATCGCCAGTGACGTCAGCGGCACCAGGCTGCCGAGGAAATGCGCCAGCGGCGCGTTGCCGGCCACCTCGGCCAATTGCAGGTGGAACTCGCCGGACAGGCGGATCGCTGGGCCACGCAAGCCGCGGTCGATGCAATCGCGCTCAGCGGCGATCAGCTCCCGCAGACGCTTGAGGTTGCGCGGTACCGGTTGCTGGCAGGCGAGCCTGACCAGGGTGATTTCCGTCAGGCGTCGGGCGTGCAGGATCTGTCGCGTTTGCTCGTGGTCCGGAGCCGCCACCTGAGGCCGGTGGTTGGGCCGCAGGATGATCACCTGTTGATGGGACAAGCGCGCCAGGACCTGGCGAATGATGCTGCGACTGACCCCGAACACTTCGCCGAGGCTGTCCTCGGTGAACCGGCTGGCGGGGGCGATGCGTTGTTCGAGAATGGCATCGAAAATCTGCGGATAGACATCGTCGACCAGCAGTTTTTTCTCGCCGCTGCGGCGCCGTGGCAGGGCAGCGGGGAGGGGGAATGCAAGTTTGTTCAAGGCGTAGCTGGCCATGGCCTGTCTCCAGTCCGGTTACCGATACGAAAGTGTTGTGCGGCTTAGTTGCCCAGATGGTCGTCCGGGATGTTCAGCTCGATGCCCATGCGCTGGCCTTCCCTGAGGATGTGCCGGCGCATTTCGGCACTGGCCAGCGCGCTGTTCTTGTTGCGGATCGCCCGGACCACCGCTTCGTTTTCTTCCAGGCGTTCGGCCAGGTGCTCCGGCGAGTTGCGCAGGATCTCAGCGCTCTGCTTGAGGGCGTTGCTGGTCTGCTGCACCACGTTCTGGAAGATCGGGTTGGAGGTCAGGGTGAACAGCTCTTCATGGAAGGCGATGTAGGCGTTCATCCCGGCTTCGCTGTCGTTGGCGTCCAGGGCCTCGCGCATGTCCATCAGGGTCAGGCGCAACTGGCCCACTTCCTTGCTGCTGATGGACTGCGCCACCAGGCCGACGATGAACGGCTCGAGGGTGTAGCGCAGTTGCAGCACATCCTCGAGGCTGGCGCCCGCCACGCCGCTGTCGCTGGCCGGTTGTTCGTTGAGGCTGGCCTCCAGCACCACCACGCCTTTGCCGGGCATGGAGCGCACCAGGCCCAGGGTTTCCAGAACAGTCACCGCCTCGCGCAGGCTCGGGCGGCTGATGCCCAGTTGCTCGGCCAATTCACGTTGTCCCGGCAGCATGTCGCCGGAGCGCCATTGGCCACGGGCCAAGGCCGCCCGCAGCTTTTCTACCACTGAATTTACAACCGTTGACGAGGTGATCACTGTTCACTCCCTGGAATATGGCGGATGAGGCCCATGGCAGGCGCTGATTGTTGTGCCTGCCGGCGAGAGGCACAAGGCATGCCTCAGAACTCCTGCTGCTGCGCGCCGGGCAGCGGCTTGCGCGGTTGGAAACCATAGCCCTGCTGGCCGCTCAGGACTTTGTTGGCCCGTTGAATATCGATGTCTTTTTCCCAGCGGGCGATCGCCACGGTGGCGACGCAGTTGCCGATCAGGTTGGTCAGCGCCCGGCCGATGCCCATGAACCAGTCCACCGCCAGCACCAGCACCAGGCCCACCACCGGGATGGCCGGGATCGCCGTCAGGGTGGCGGCCAGGATTACCAGCGCCGAACCGGGAATCCCGTGGGCGCCTTTGGAGGTGATCAGCGATACCAGCAGGATGGTCAGCAGGTCGGACATCGACAACGGCGTACCGGTGGCATTGGCGATGAAGACGATGGCCAGGGTCAGGTAGATCGAGAACCCGTCGAGGTTGAACGAATAACCCGTCGGGATGACCAGGCCGACCGTGGAACTGCCGATGCCCAGGTGCTCCAGTTTGCGCATGATCTGTGGCAGTACGGCGTCGGAGGAGGCGGTGCCGAGGACGATCAGCAGCTCTTCGCGCAGGTATTTGAGGAACGGCAGCATGCGCAGGCCGGAACAGCGCATGACCAGCCCGAGAATCACCGCCACGAAGGCGAAGCAGGTCAGGTAGAACAGGCCCACCAGGCTGCCCAGGTGCTGCAGCGAGTCCAGGCCGTATTTGCTGGTGGTGAAGGCGATGGCGCCGAACACGCCGATCGGCGCCAGGCGCACGATCATGCCCATGATGCGGAAGATGATATGGCTGAGTTCGTTGATCAGCCGCGAGATGCCGGAAGCGGCTTCGCCCACCAGGTTCAGCGCGCTGCCGAACAGCACGGAGAACAGCAGCACCTGCAGGATGTTGTTTTCGGCGAAGGCGCCCAGTACCGAGTTGGGGATCAGCCCCATCAGGAACTCGGAGGTGCCGTGCATGTGCTGGCTGCGCTGGGCGATGTCGCTCATATCGGCGGCGGACAGCTGTTCCAGATGGATATTGGCGCCGCTGCCGATGCCGGTGGTGAAGGCGAAGACCAGGCCGATCACCAGGGCGATGGTGGTCAGGACTTCGAAGTAGATGACGGATTTGAGCCCGATGCGTCCGACCTTTTTCAGGTCGCCGGCGCCGGAGATGCCGCTGACCACCACGCAGAAGACGATCAGGCCGATCAGCATCTTGATCAGCTTGATAAAGGCGTCGCCCAGTGGCTTGAGTTGCGAGGAGTATTCGGGGAGTGTCAGTCCGCACACGATGCCGAGCATCAGTCCGAGGACTACCTGGAGGAAAATCGAACGCGAGCACCATCTGAGCATGAGGGGAATCCTGGTCGGTGTCCCGGCTGCCGTGCGCGGAGCGCATCAGATTCGGGACTTAATTATTGTGGTCTTACCGGTATGTCCAGTGCAGGCGCAGTCTATGCCTGAGTTTCCCGCGAATACAAGGGTAAATCCGAAAATTGGCATGACCGGTCTGACCAGTGGTGCTGGTCCTGTAGCGCCGCTGCCGTAGGCTGCGATAAGGCCGAAGGCCTTCCTGCGATCTTCAGAGTGTCGCGGCCGTGCCGGCCGATCGCAGCCTGCGGCAGCGGCTACAGGCCCCGGGCCAGACAATTCGCGGCCGAAAAAAAGCCCGGCGCGAAGGCCGGGCTTTTCAGGTAACGCTCTGCTAATTAAGCGCCGTATACCGGCAGCTTCTTGCAGATGGCTTTGACTTTCTCACGAACGGCGTCGATCACCGCTTCGTTATTCAGGTCAGCCAGGATGTCGCAGATCCAGCCCGCCAGTTCCTTGCACTCGGCTTCCTTGAAGCCGCGAGTGGTCACAGCCGGAGTACCGAAGCGCAGGCCGGAGGTAACGAACGGGGAGCGTGGGTCGTTTGGCACGGAGTTCTTGTTCACGGTGATGAAGGCCTTGCCCAGGGCGGCATCGGCGTCTTTACCGGAGATTTCCTGCTTGATCAGCGACAGCAGGAACAGGTGGTTCTGCGTACCGCCGGAAACCACGTCGAAACCGCGCTCGATGAACACGCCGGCCATGGCCTGGGCGTTCTTCACCACTTGTTGCTGGTAGGCCTTGAACTCAGGTTGCAGCGCTTCCTTGAAGCAGATGGCCTTGGCGGCAATCACGTGCTCCAGCGGGCCACCCTGGGCGCCCGGGAATACCGCGGAGTTCAGCTTCTTCTCGATGTCGGCGTTGGCGCGCGCCAGGATCAGGCCGCCACGTGGACCGCGCAGGGTCTTGTGGGTGGTGGTGGTTACCACGTCGGCGAAAGGCACCGGGTTCGGGTAGACGCCAGCGGCGACCAGTCCCGCAACGTGAGCCATATCAACAAAGAGATAGGCACCGACCTTGTCGGCGATTGCGCGGAAGCGTGGGAAGTCCAGGACCTGCGAGTAGGCAGAGAAGCCGGCCACGATCATCTTCGGCTTGTGCTCGACCGCCAGGCGCTCGACTTCATCGTAGTCGATCAGGCCGTTGGCATCGATGCCGTACTGGATGGCGTTGTACAGCTTGCCGGAGGAGGAAACGCTGGCGCCGTGGGTCAGGTGACCGCCGTGGGCCAGGCTCATACCCAGGATGGTGTCGCCAGCCGACAGCAGCGCCAGGTAAACGGCGGCGTTGGCTTGCGAGCCGGCGTGCGGCTGAACGTTGGCGTAGTCGGCGCCGAACAGCTCCTTGGCACGGTCGATGGCCAGCTGCTCAACCACGTCGACGTATTCGCAGCCGCCGTAGTAACGCTTGCCTGGGTAACCTTCGGCGTATTTGTTGGTCAGCACCGAGCCTTGAGCTTCCATCACCGCAGGGCTGGTGTAGTTTTCCGAAGCGATCAGCTCAATGTGCTCTTCCTGGCGCTGAGCTTCTTGCTCCATGGCGGCAAAGAGATCGGCGTCGTACTTGGCAATAGTCAAATCACGGCTGAACATGGCGGTCCTCAAGGATCGGGGCAGAAAAGGGGGGCATTCTAACCCAACGGGTTTTAGATGGCATATGAAAGGACATCATGTCGCAGACAAGTGGTGTTCATGAGCTGCCCAGGCTGAGTCCTGTAGCCGCTGCCGCAGGCTGCGATCGACCACGCAGTGGTCGTGCTCTTGAGGCCAGAAGGCCTTCGGCCTTATCGCAGCCTGCGGCAGCGGCTACAGGGAAGGCGATACCCGGGGTCAATCGAACATGAACAGCGCGTCGTTGCTGAACTGCCCTTCGAAGCTGTTGGCCGGCATCGGCCGGCCGAACAGGTAACCCTGGACTTCGTCGCAGCCGTGCTCGCGCAGGAAGTCCAATTGCTCATGGGTTTCCACCCCCTCGGCGATCACTGCCAGGTTCAGGCTGTGGGCCATGGCGATGATGGCGCGGGCGATCTGCGCGTCCTGCTCGCCGGACGGCAGGCCGTCGACGAAGGTGCGGTCGATCTTCAAGACATCGATGGGGAATTGCTTGAGGTAGTTCAGCGATGAATAACCGGTGCCGAAGTCGTCGACTGCGATGCTCAGGCCGAGGTTCTTCAGCCCGTCGAGGATCTGCATCGCCTCGCTGACTTCGCGCATCAGGATACTTTCGGTCAGCTCCAGCTCCAGGCAGGCTGGCGGCAGGCCGGTGTCCTTGAGGATGGTGGCGATCCGCATGCCCAGTTGGCCATCGGAGAATTGCCGGGCCGAGATGTTCACCGAGACCTTCGGCACCCGGACCTTGGCCTGGTGCCAGGCCTTGAGCTGGCGACAGGCTTCGCTGATAACCCAGTCGCCGACATCCACCACCAGCCCCAGTTCTTCGAGCACCGGGATGAAGTCCCCCGGCGGTACCAGCCCGCGTCGCGGATGGCGCCAGCGCAGCAGGGCCTCGGCGCCGGTCAGGCGCTTGCCGTCGCCGCTGAACTGCGGCTGGTAGTAGAGAATGAATTCCTGCTGTTCCAGGGCGTGGCGCAGGTCGCTTTCCAGCTCCAGGCGTTCCAGGGCGCTGGCGTTCATGTCGGCCTGGTAGAACTGGAAGTTGTTCTTGCCGCGCTCCTTGGCGTGGTACATCGCGGTGTCGGCGTTTTTCATCAGCTGGCTCAGTTCGTTGCCGTCCTGCGGGCTCAGGGCGATGCCGATACTGGCGGTGACGAAGAACTCACGGCCTTCGAGCACGAACGGCTTCACCAGGCTGGCAAGAATCTGTTCGGCAACGTGGATCGCCCGGTTCAGGGCGATCTCGCGGCTGCTCCGCGGTTGCAGGAGCAGGGTGAACTCATCGCCGCCCATGCGCGCCACGGTGTCGTCATCGTCGACGCAATCGAGCAGGCGGGTGGCCATCTCCTTGAGCATCCGGTCGCCCGCGGCGTGGCCCAGGGAGTCGTTGATCGGCTTGAAACGGTCCAGGTCGAGGAACATCAGCACCACCCAGGACTTCTGCCGCTCCGCCGATTGCAGGGCGGTGTGCAGGCGGTCCTGGAACAGGGTGCGGTTGGGCAGGTGGGTCAGGGCGTCGTAGTAGGCCAGGCGGTGAATGCGCTGTTCGCTGGCCTTGCGTTCGCTGATGTCGGTGAAGAAGCATACGTAGCTGGCCAGGTCGCCTTCGTCATCGAGTACCGCGGTGATGCCGACCCAGGCCGGATAGTGCTCGCCGTTGCGACGCTTGAGCCAGACCTCGCCTTCCCAGGTGCTGTGCTGGTGCAGCTGCTTGAGCACATAGCGCAGGTGGGCTTCCTGCTGTTCGTCGACGGTGAGCATGTTCGGCAACTGGTCGAGCACCTGGGACACCGCGTAGCCACTGACCCGGCTGAACGCCTCGTTGGCCTGGACGATGTAGCCCGCCGGGTCGGTGATCAGGATCGCCGAGGTCGAGTGCTCGAATACCGTGGCCGCCATGCGCAAGTCTTTTTCCGCGCGACGCTGCTGGCTGATATCGCGGCCGACCCCGAGCACGCCTTCGAAAGCGCCGTGTTCGTCCCACACCAGCACCAGGCGCAACTCGATCGGAATCTTGCGCCCGTCGGCCCGCAGGCAGTCGAACAGGAACAACTGGGTCTGCACCTGGTTACGCAGGCGTGCCAGTTGCTCGGGCTTGTCCAGGGCCTTGCTGACCCGCTCCATCAGGGCGTAGATGCCGGTCAGTTGCTGCGGGTTGGCGATGGTCGATTGCCAGCCGTTCTGGAAGATCCACTCCACGTCATAACCCAGTACCGACTGCACCGAGGGGCTGACATAGTTGAGGGCCATCTTACTGTCGGTGGAGAAAATCACGTCGCTGATGCTTTCGGCGAGCATGCGATAGCGTCGTTCGCTGTCGCGCAGGGATTCGCTGGCCTCGATCTGGTCGGTGATGTCCTTGGCCACGCCGATGATGCGCGTGACCTGATCGTACTTGTCCCGCGCCAGGGCCTGTTCGCGGATGTCGAAACAGCGCCATTGGCCGCTGCGGTGGCGAAAGCGCAAGTGGCACTGCAGCAACTGCAGGTAGCCGGCATGCCGCTGTTCCTGGCGCAGGCGGTGATAGAGGTCGGCGTCTTCCGGGTGCAGGAGGATTTCCCAGAAATACTCGCCCATCTGGTGCAGTTCGGTCTTGTTGTAGCCGAGGGTCTGGCCTAGGTGATGGTTGCTGAAGATCATCCGCTGGCTGATGACGTCCTGCACATACAGGTGGTCCGGCACGGTGCGCACCACATCCGACCAGAAACCCTCGCGCTCCAGCAGCGACAGCTCGATGAGCTTGCGGCTGGTGATGTCGCTGATGCTGAGGATCACCGCGCGATAGTCGCAGGGGTCTTCCGGCAGGCGCAGTACCAGCCACAGATGCTGGTCGTGGCCCTGGGCGTCGCTGAGGCGGATTTCCAGCTCCAGCTGTTTGTGCTGGTTGATCACGGTCTCCAGCAGCTGGTTGCCGATGGCGCTGTTGTGGAGCGGGCTGCCTTCGATCAGCAGTTTCCAGGCCTGCTCGCAGGAGTCGACGTTGAGCAGCCGCAGGGCCACCTGATTGACCTCGGTGACGCGCAGTTCTTCAAGCAGCAGCTGGCGCTGCTGTGGGCTGTGCTCCAGCCAGGCCTTGAGCTGTTCGCTGTCGTGCAGTTGCGCCTTGTCGAGAAACGCCGGCAGCCCGGAGATATCCAGGACACAGAGAGCGACCCCGGTGCCTTCGAAAATATCCTGATAGCGCCGACGCCCTTCGTGCAACTGACGCTGGCGGCGGCGCATGTTCAGCAACGCGATCACCGGCAGCAGGGAAAACGCCAGCCCCAGCAGGCACTTGGCGATAAACGCCGGCAACAGTTGCTCGATCACCGCGCGATCGTCGAACAGGCCGCGCAATTGCCAGTCGCTATTGCCCAGTGGCGCGACCAGCACGCTGTTGGCTATGTCGTCGGTGCTCACCGGGGTGTTGCTGCCGTCGTCGCGGCTGAGGGTTTTCTGGTTCAGGCGGTTTTCAATGACCCAGGTCGGGTGAAAACCCTGGTCGGGACTGGGCTCCAGGGACTGGACGAAAGACGGTGCCAGGCGCAGCACCCAGTAACTCTTGAGGGCGCCGCTGGGCTGGTGCAACAGCAGCTGTACCAGCGCGCCGTTGGTGGCGTTGCTGTAGTAGTAGCGCTGGCCGCGGCTGCGGCTGGTCAGCTCGGCGAGCCATGCGGCGTCCTGGCCGTCGGCGCCACTGTCGTTGATGAGCTGGCCCTTGGCATCCAGCAGCGCGATGCTTTGCAGGTCGGGCAGGGACAGCTGCAGCCTTTTCAGCAGCAGTTGTTGCTGTTCGGCATTCTGGGGCGGCTCGACGATTGGCAGCAGGTTGAGGGCGATCTGCGCATTGAGTGCCAGGTTGAGGCTGATGTGCTCGGCCAGGTCGGCGTTGTAGTCGATCGCGTGTTGACGCTGGTCTTTGCGGGTCTGTTGCAGTTGGTCGAGCAGTTGCCAGAACAGCAGGGCGAGCAGCAGCAGGACCAGGGTCGCCAGCACGCCTTTCAGGGTGCCGCGCAGGGGCGAGCCGGACGCAGGTGCAGGTGCGCGCAGGGAAAAGGGCGGAGTGGCATTGGACAAACTGTGATCCTGCGGTTTGGCTGGACTGGCGCGACGTGCACTATAAGCCGGACGCCCGAAGGGCGGCTAGCATGCCTTGAGTTGTGGCAAAGTGCCAGTCCCGGCTGGCTGGACCTTGCCCGGCCATTGAGGTAGCTTTGCCGGTTACGCGGGAGCGCTCCAGCTCCAGACAATCAGGCTTTTTCCGTACGCAGGCATTGATCACGATCAAATGCCGGCGCCGCGCATGGCCTGGCCCGGGCTTCGCCCGCTCTCCATTCATCAGTCACTGACGCTAGGTTCATCATGGCTCAATACGTCTTCACCATGCATCGGCTGGGAAAAGTTGTTCCGCCGAAGCGGGAAATCCTGAAAAACATCTCTCTGTCGTTCTTCCCGGGCGCCAAGATCGGCGTGCTGGGCCTCAACGGTTCGGGTAAGTCCACCCTGCTGAAAATCATGGCCGGCGTCGACACCGAGTTCGAGGGCGAAGCCCGTCCGATGCCCGAGCTGAACATCGGCTATCTGCCTCAGGAGCCTCAGCTGGATCCGACCAAGACCGTGCGTGAAGTGGTCGAGGAAGCGGTCAGCGTGATCAAGGACGCCCAGGCGCGCCTGGACGAGGTCTACGCGGCCTACGCCGATCCGGATGCCGACTTCGACAAGCTGGCCGCCGAACAGGCCAAGCTCGAAGCGATCCTGCAGGCCAGCGATGGCCACAACCTGGAGCGCCAGCTGGAAGTCGCCGCCGATGCGCTGCGCCTGCCGGCCTGGGACGCCAAGGTCGAACACCTGTCCGGTGGTGAAAAGCGTCGCGTGGCCCTGTGCCGCCTGCTGCTGTCCGCTCCGGACATGCTGCTGCTCGACGAACCGACCAACCACCTGGACGCCGATTCCGTGGCCTGGCTGGAACACTTCCTCCATGATTTCCCGGGCACCGTGGTTGCGATCACGCACGACCGTTACTTCCTGGACAACGTCGCCGGCTGGATTCTCGAGCTCGACCGCGGCGCCGGTATTCCTTACGAGGGCAACTATTCGGGCTGGCTGGAAGCCAAGTCCGATCGTCTGGCCCAGGAATCCAAGCAGCAGTCGGCCCATGAAAAGGCCATGAAGGAAGAGCTGGAGTGGGTGCGCAAGGGCGCCAAGGCTCGCCAATCGAAATCCAAGGCCCGTCTGGCCCGCTTCGAAGAAATGCAATCGCAGGAATTCCAGAAGCGCAGCGAGACCAACGAGATCTACATCCCGGCCGGTCCGCGCCTGGGCGACAAGGTCATTGAGTTCAAGAACGTCACCAAGGGCTACGGCGATCGCGTGCTGATCGACAACCTGTCGTTCTCCATGCCAAAAGGCGCCATCGTCGGCGTGATCGGCGGTAACGGCGCCGGTAAGTCCACCCTGTTCCGTATGCTGATGGGCAAGGAAACGCCGGACTCGGGCAGCATCGAAGTCGGCGAAACCGTGCAGCTGGCTTGCGTCGACCAGAGCCGCGAAGACCTGGACGGCAGCAAGACTGTGTTCCAGCAGATCTCCGACGGTTCCGACCAGATCCGCATCGGCAGCTACGAGATCCCGTCGCGTACCTACGTCGGTCGCTTCAACTTCAAGGGCGGCGACCAGCAGAAGTTCGTCAAGGACCTGTCCGGTGGTGAGCGTGGCCGCCTGCACCTGGCCCTGACCCTGAAAGAGGGCGGCAACGTCCTGCTGCTCGACGAACCGTCCAACGACCTCGACGTCGAAACCCTGCGTTCCCTGGAAGAAGCCCTGCTGGACTTCCCGGGCGCCGCCATTGTGATCTCCCACGACCGGTGGTTCCTTGACCGTGTCGCGACCCACATCCTGGCGTACGAAGACGACTCGCAAGCGGTGTTCTTCGAAGGCAACTACACCGAGTACGAAGCCGATCGCAAGAAGCGCCTCGGCGACGCGGCAGCCCAACCGCACCGCGTGCGTTACAAGAAACTGGCCTGATCCGGGCAAGTTGCTTGAAAGAAACGGAGCCTTCGGGCTCCGTTTTTTTTGCCTGTTTTTTGGGTTCGCCAACATGGGGCGTTATTGGTGATTCGGATCCCCTGAATGGTGCGTGAAATGCTGAAAATGGCGAAAAATTTATATCAATTGCACCATTTAAATTCATAACTGCGACATTTTGCTCTGTCATGGTGCTGTTCGAGTTGCTAAAGTCCCGGGCAAATCTGCGTTAACGACAATAAATTTGCCGAGACTTTCCCATGATCGAATCCGTCGAAGACTTCCTCGCCCGCTTGAAAAAACGCGACCCGGACCAGCCTGAATTCCACCAGGCGGTGGAAGAGGTGCTGCGCAGCCTGTGGCCGTTCCTGGAGGCCAATCCGCATTACCTGACCTCGGGCATTCTCGAGCGCATCTGTGAGCCGGAGCGGGCGGTGGTGTTTCGTGTGTCGTGGGTCGACGATCAGGGCAAGGTCCAGGTCAATCGCGGGTTCCGCATCCAGATGAACAGCGCTATCGGCCCGTACAAGGGCGGTTTGCGCTTCCACCCTTCGGTCAATCTGGGGGTGCTGAAATTCCTCGCCTTCGAGCAGACCTTCAAGAACTCCCTGACTTCGCTGCCCATGGGCGGCGGCAAAGGCGGCTCGGACTTCGATCCGAAGGGCAAGAGCGACGCCGAGGTGATGCGCTTCTGCCAGGCCTTCATGAGCGAGCTGTATCGCCATATCGGTTCGGACGTGGACGTGCCGGCGGGGGATATCGGCGTGGGCGCCCGGGAAATCGGCTTCCTGTTCGGCCAGTACAAGCGCCTGAGCAATCAGTTCACTTCGGTGCTGACCGGCAAGGGCATGAGTTACGGCGGCAGCCTGATCCGTCCGGAGGCTACCGGCTTTGGCTGCGTGTACTTCGCCGAAGAAATGCTCAAGCGCCGTGACGAGCGGGTGGAGGGCAAGCGCGTGGCGATTTCCGGCTCCGGCAACGTGGCGCAATACGCCGCGCGCAAGGTCATGGACCTGGGCGGCAAGGTGATCTCCCTGTCGGACTCCGAAGGCACGCTGTACTGCGAGGCCGGGCTGACCGAGGAGCAATGGCAGGCGGTGCTGGAGCTGAAGAACGTCAAGCGCGGGCGCATCAGCGAGCTGGCGACGCGGTTCAACCTCGAGTTCCTTGCCGGACAGCACCCCTGGGAGTTGCCGTGCGACATCGCGCTGCCGTGCGCCACCCAGAACGAACTGGACGCCGAGTCGGCACGCACGCTGCTGCGCAACGGCTGCATGTGCGTGGCTGAAGGGGCGAACATGCCGACCACCCTGGAGGCTGTGGATATCTTTATCGAGGCCGGCATTCTGTTCGCCCCGGGCAAGGCGTCCAACGCCGGTGGCGTGGCGGTCAGCGGGCTGGAGATGTCGCAGAACGCCATGCGCCTGCTGTGGAGCGCCGGCGAGGTGGACAGCAAGCTGCACGGCATCATGCAGTCGATCCACCACGCCTGCGTGCATTACGGCGAAGAAAACGGCCGGATCAACTACGTCAAAGGGGCCAACATCGCCGGCTTCGTCAAGGTCGCCGATGCCATGCTGGCCCAGGGCGTGGTTTAAGCCGGGTCGATGCGGATCACCTCGATCAACTGATCGCCCGCCGGCCGCTGCCACAGCACTTCATCGCCAAGCTGGGTGCCCAGCAGCGCCCGGCCCAGCGGCGAGCCCCAATTGATCAGGCCCTTGGCGACATCGGCCTGATCCTCTCCCACCAGTTGCACACACTGCTCGGTGCCGTGCTCGTCGGCGAAGATGACCCGGCTGCCGATCTGCACTTTCGACCGCGATGTCGCCTGGGGAACCACCTGGGCGCTTTGCAGGCGCTGGTTGAAGTAGCGCAGGTCGCGTTCGATATCGGCCAGCTGCTGTGGGTCCGCCTGGTCGCCCAGCGCCGATTGTTCGTTGTGCCGGGTTTGTAGGAACGCGACCTTGGCCTGCAGTTCGCTCAGGCCCTGCGGGGTGACGTAGTTGGGCTGCGCGCTGATCTGCCGTTCCACGGGTTGGTCGGCCTGGGCGGCAGTCAGTTCCTCATTGACGAAGGCTCGGCTCATGGGCGTTTTCCCGTAATGGAGGTGTGGGCCATGGTCGCAGCCTTTTGGTTTCTGGCCATGCCTGAAAGCGACTTACTGTGAGCGATAGGCTCGCGCGGCGTCGCGGTCTTTTTCTTCTTGCCAGGCGCGTTCGCGTTCGTCCCAGTGACGTTCCCGATAATCGTTGCGGTCCTGGTTTTCCAGCATGGCCTGGCACTGGCGAAAGCCGTCGCTCCAGCCTTCGGCGTATTGCGGGTCCTTGAGGTAGCGCGGCACGTTCTTGCGAAATTCGCCGTTGATCGCCCCGGCGGCCTGGCGACCGCTGGCGCAGCCATCATCGAAGCCGTCGGCGAAGGCCGGCGGATAACCCTGCTTGAGCAACTGCTCGTGGGTCGTCTCGCAACCGGTCATCAACGCCAGCAACGCTGCCACTACCGCATACCGCCACATCTCTGACTCCCACGCCGTTCAACGGCTGATAGAGAAAGTCTAGAAGGGGATTCGTCAGTGGTCTGTGAAAGCACGGTGAGAATGCTACCGGGCGTCAGTAGTGGTACCACTTCAGTTCCAGCATCACCTCGTTTTCCGCCGTGGCCAAGTGGCTGAACTCGCGCTGGGCGCTCAGGCGCAGGCCCAGGTTGCGCGACAGCTCCCATTGCTGGTTGAGGCTCAGGCTGCGACGCACCTCGCCATTGGTGAAGTAATCGCCCTTGGCTTCGACGCTGAAATTGCCCAACGGGTTTTTCCACAGCAGGCCGGTGTTGAAGCCGGCCGCCGGGGTGATGAAACCGGCGAAATCGGCGTTGTGCTCGACGCGCACGGTGCCCAGGGCGAAGCCGAGCATGTTCTCGCTGAGCTGCCAGGTGCCGCCACCGCCACCGTTGACATGGCTGACCAGGGTTTCATCGTCGTGTTTGCCCGGCACCCGCTCCAGGCCGCCGGTGACCTGCCAGGACCAGGGTTGCAGCAGTTCGTTACGCGGCGTCAGCGAACGAATGGTCGCCAGGTCCAGTTGCTGTAGCTGCCAATTGTTGCCTTCGTACTGGCGCAGCTTCATCTGCAGGATTTCGATCTGTGCGCCCAGGGGGAAACCTTCGGCGTTGTCATTGAGGTCGTGATAGGCCATGCGCAGCCCGTATTCGCCAAAGGCCTGGTCGCCGCGGGTGCCCACGCCGACCTGCCAGGTGCGCGATTCATGGCCGTCTTCCGGCAGGCCAGGGCGTTCGATGGACAGTTCGGGCGGCGGGTTGCGGTTGATCGCCCGCAACAGCTCGAAACTGCGCTGCGCCCGTTGCGGATCGCGCTCTTGACCGTTGGCCCGGTAGCGCTCAAGGCGATAGGCCGCATCGATGATCAACGCCTGGCGGTCTCGTGGCAGGGCCTTGAAGGCCGGCTCCTGCAACTGTTGCTGGTCGGCGCTGACCTTCAGCACCCATTGCTGTTCGTCGCTGCTCAGCGGCTTGGCGCGCTCGAGCAGCTCACGTTCGCGGGACGGACGATATTCGATCTTCTCCACCAGGCCGGCTTCCTTCACCGCCTTGACGGTGTCGGTAGGAATCGCCGTCAGCGGGAATTGCCCGGTCAGGCGCAGGCTCGGACGGGCGACCTGCAGCAGCTCGAGCAAGCGGTAGGAGCAGTTCTCGTCGAAGAAGAAGTAGTCGAACTTGATCTGCTTCAGTTCCCAGACGTGCTCGACCATGCGTTCGGTTTCGGCCTGGGTCAGGTTCAGCCGGTATTCCCACAGGTCGCGGTTTTCCAGGCTGCGGTACTCCGAGAGCTTTTCCTGGTAGGGCACCAGGGCGAACAGGCCGGGATAGCCGCCCATCAGGCCTTTCCAGGCATAGAGAATGCTGTTGTCCGAGCCTTCGATATAGGCGCCGAAGTTGATCGCGTAGCTGAGCAGGGCGGTGTGGTTGCTTTGGACGTCGGCCTGGTCGATGCGCAGCAGGGTATGGCCGAACATCGACGACGGGCTGTTCAGGTAGGCCGCCGGGAAAATCATCACCGTGCTGTGGGGCGAGACGTCCTTGAACCACTGGTTGAACTCATTGCAGTCCACCGCCGGCAGATCGCTCAGGCGCAGCTGGGCCTTGAGCCAGCGGGTGCGGGCGGGGTACACGCATTGAGCATGCTGGTTGCCGCTGCTGGCGGGGGCGTAGAGCGCGTCAAGGGTGGCCTTGAGTTCGGCGTCGGGGTGTTCGGCACCGTCTTTGGCGAGGAAAAACTTCGGGTCGCTGACATAGCTGCGCCAGCCACCGAGCTTGGCGGTTTCGTAGTGGCCAAGGGAAATCCAGAACGGATCGCTGGCCAGTTGCTGCAAACGTGAGTGGTCGATTTGTGGCGCGGCGGACAGCGGGGCGCAGACACAGAGCGCCAGGGAGGCAAGGCGTTTGAGCATGGTGGGCAACTTGAGTCGGAAAAAACAAAGACCCGGGAGGGGTCATGTCCGAAAAACAAAAGCCCGCTCCCCGAGAAGAGCGGGCGGGTCGAGATTAAGCCGGGGTGGCGTACTTGGCCAGGCGTGCATCGCTTTTCAGCACGGCCAGGGTGTTGGTGTGCACATCTTCCGCGGTCACATCGGCTTTGCTGAAGATCTGCTGGAAGTGCTCGTGGGTGACCGCGGCGAAGTGCGCGCGGTCTTCAGGAGCGACGCCCAGGACCACGGCGTAGGTGGTCAGCGCTTCGCCTTCACCTTTGGCCATGTCTTCGGAGAGCTCGTTCATCATGCCATTCATGGCAAACCAGGATTTGCCGCCGTAAGTCAGCGCGCTGTTGGTCGAGCAGCCGTTGGTGCCGGAAGTCATACCGAAGGTCGCGTTACCGGAGGTGCCGTTGGTGGTGGAGGCCAGGAAGTGAGCCGGAGTGCCGCGCTGTCCTTCGAACAGCAGGTTGCCCCACCCACAATCCGGACCGCCTGGCGCTTGGGCCATTGCATTGATGGAAACAGCGGTGAAGAGAGTACCGAGAAGAATCCGTTTCATAGCTTTGTTCTCTTTATGTGCAAACCAATGGACAAGGGTTCTGGCCCATGTCGGCGCCAGTGGGCCGGTTATTAGTCCAGCCGCGCAGCTTGGAGTTTAGGCAGATTCCAAGGGTTCCGTGTTTTTTTGCATGACATTCCTTGAAATAGACGGTTTTTATGCTGTCTGCGTGGGGCCGGGGATTTGCCCGCGCTTTCGCTGCGTCGCGCCTTGCCAGCCGCTGTACCCGGCGCCAGAATGCCCCATCTGCCCCGCCTGATGTAAGGAAGCCCGATGCCTGATCCTGTTGCTGCCAGCTTGCGTCTAGCGCCCGAAGCGCTGACCCGTCCGTTTTCCGCTGAACAGTTCAGCTTCTCGACCACCAATGATTTGGAGCCCTTTCGCGGTGTGCTTGGCCAGGAACGTGCGGTCGAAGCCTTGCAGTTCGGTGTGGCCATGCCACGCCCCGGTTACAACGTCTTTGTCATGGGCGAGCCCGGCACTGGCCGCTTCTCTTTCGTCAAACGCTACCTGAAGGCTGAAGGCAAACGTCTGCAGACCCCGTCCGACTGGGTCTACGTCAACAATTTCGATGAGCCGCGCGAGCCACGCGCGCTGGAGCTGCCTTCGGGGGCCGCGGGTGCGTTCATCAGTGACATCAACGGCCTGATCGACAATTTGCTGGCGACCTTTCCGGCGGTCTTCGAGCATCCGTCCTATCAACAGAAGAAAAGCGCCATCGACCGCGCGTTCAACCAGCGTTACGACCGTGCCCTCGACGTTATCGAGCGCCTGGCGCTGGAGAAGGACGTCGCGCTGTACCGCGACAGCAGCAATATCGCCTTCACCCCGATGCTCGACGGCAAGGCGCTGGACGAGGCCGAGTTCGCGCAATTGCCCGAAGCCGATCGCGAGCGTTTCCATGAGGACATTTCCGCCCTGGAAGAGCGCCTCAACGAAGAACTGGCGAGCCTGCCGCAGTGGAAGCGCGAGTCGAGCAACCAGCTGCGTCACCTCAACGAAGAAACCATCACCCTGGCCTTGCAGCCGCTGCTGGCGCCGCTGTCCGAGAAGTACGCGGAAAACGCCGGTGTATGCGGTTACCTGCAAGCCATGCAGGTGTACCTGCTCAAGACTGTGGTCGAGCAACTGGTGGACGACAGCAAGACCGACGCAGTGGCCCGCAAGCTGCTGGAAGAACAGTACGGCCCGAGCCTGGTGGTCGGTCACCCGGCCAGTGGCGGCGCGCCGGTGGTGTTCGAGCCGCACCCGACCTACGACAACCTGTTTGGTCGCATCGAATACAGCACCGACCAGGGCGCGCTCTACACCACTTACCGGCAGTTGCGTCCGGGTGCCCTGCATCGGGCCAATGGCGGTTTCCTGATTCTCGAAGCCGAGAAGATGCTCAGCGAACCCTTTGTCTGGGATGCCCTCAAGCGGGCCCTGCAATCGCGCAAGCTGAAGATGGAGTCGCCGCTGGGCGAACTGGGGCGCCTGGCCACCGTGACCCTGACCCCGCAACACATCCCGTTGCAGGTCAAGGTCGTGATCATTGGTGCCCGCCAGCTGTACTACACGCTGCAGGACCTGGATCCGGACTTCCAGGAAATGTTCCGCGTACTGGTGGACTTCGACGAAGACATCCCGATGGTGGACGAGAGCCTCGAACAGTTCGCCCAGTTGCTGAAAACCCGCACCTCCGAAGAAGGCATGGCGCCGCTGACCGCGGATGCGGTGGCGCGTCTGGCAACCTACAGCGCCCGGCTGGCGGAGCACCAGGGGCGCTTGTCAGCGCGTATTGGCGATCTGTTCCAGCTGGTCAGCGAGGCGGACTTCATCCGTCACCTGGCCTCGGACGAGATGACCGATGCCGGGCACATCGAACGGGCGCTCAAAGCCAAGGCCACCCGTACCGGGCGGGTTTCGGCGCGGATTCTCGACGACATGCTGGCGGGGATCATTCTGATCGACACCGATGGCGCCGCCGTGGGCAAGTGCAACGGGCTGACGGTGCTGGAAGTGGGCGACTCGGCCTTTGGCGTGCCGGCGCGGATTTCCGCCACGGTCTACCCGGGGGGCAGCGGTATCGTCGACATCGAGCGCGAGGTCAATCTCGGCCAGCCGATTCACTCCAAGGGCGTGATGATTCTCACCGGCTACCTGGGCAGTCGTTACGCCCAGGAATTCCCCCTGGCGATCTCGGCAAGCATCGCGCTGGAGCAATCCTACGGTTACGTCGATGGCGACAGTGCGTCGCTGGGCGAGGCATGCACGCTGATCTCGGCCTTGTCGAAAACCCCGCTCAAGCAATGTTTTGCCATTACCGGATCGATCAACCAGTTCGGCGAAGTGCAGGCGGTTGGCGGGGTCAACGAGAAGATCGAAGGCTTCTTCCGCCTCTGCGAAGCTCGGGGCCTGACGGGCGAGCAAGGTGCGATCATTCCTCACGCCAACGTCGCCACCCTGATGCTCGATGAGAAGGTGCTGGCGGCGGTCCGCGCCGGGCAATTCCATGTGTATGCCGTGCGCCAGGCTGACGAGGCCCTGAGCCTGCTGGTCGGCGAGCCCGCGGGCGAGCCGGATGCGGATGGCCAGTTCCCGGAAGGCAGCGTCAACGCGCGGGTGGTGGAGCGCCTGCGGGTCATCGCTGAAATGGTCAGCGAGGAGGACCTCAAGGAAGCGGAAAAAGAGCAGGCGCAAGAGGCATTGGCGCAAACCAAGCCGGCATGAGCCTTGCCGCGGCGAGGGCTTGGCCTTCGTCGCGGCGCCGGTCCGCTGGCGTCAACTTTCGTGAATAGACCATTCGGCGCCTGTTCAGCCGGTCAACTTTGCTTCTCAGGCTTTTCTTCCTATTCTCAGGCAAGGAGAACGACAGTCGTCACTGGATCGAAACAGTCTTCACATGAGGGCTGAATACCGGATCTACCGAGGGTCGCCGCCATGTCGCGCAACCTCTGCCTTACCCGCCAGTGTCTTGGCCTGGTCACCCGTATCGAATGCAGTATCCGCCCGCTGGCGGGAGATAACGGAATGTGGACCCTACTGTTCGCGGCCGGAATGGCTGGCGAGCAACCTTCGGCCATCAAGGCCCAGGGACCTTTCTGCGGTCCCAGCGTGGCTGAATCCATCCTTGATTCCATCGTCGAAAGCCTGACCACCCATGGTTATGAGCTGGCCGACGATCCGCAGATCTGGTGCCTGCACCTTCAGGCGCAACTACGGCAGATCAATGGCGAACGCTGCCGCCATTGACGCAATCTCCCATTAATCCCTACCGCTGAGTCCTACTCGGCGGGTGGTGGGTTCTCCAGCTTGTCGAGCTTGACCTCAAAGCCATATTCGACGGTATTGAGTTCGCTGCGCTGGTAGGTTTCCAGCTCGGTGGGCTGTCCATAGAAGTAATGCACGTCGAACAAGGCCGGGCCGTTTGCCGGCGCCTCATGGCTGACTGCAAGAATCTCCTTCAGGTACTGGCCGCTGGCTTCCTTGGCGTAGAAACGCCAGGCCTCGGCCGGGAACAGGCGCTGGTCGACGATCAGCGCATTGCCCCGCAGCTCCAGGCCTTTGGGTAGTTGGCTGACGGGCAGGGCTTTCTTCTCGATGCTGGCCAGGAACAGCGGGATCGCACCGACGGCGTAAGCCGGGGTTTCCGGGAACAGGGTCAGGTCGTAAGTGATCGAGCTGCGCATCGGATCGACCTCGACTGCCTCCGATGGCAGTTCGATGGGCTCGCCGCGTTTGCCGTTTTCGTTCTGGGTGAAGAAGGTCACGGGGCTGTCGCCGGTGGAAAAGGACGTGCCCAGCAACTCGTCATTGAAGGTTCTCGGGTGGTCGAACTCGATCCGCGCCGCGCTGGCGTCTTCGGTGGATTGATGAACGACCACGCTTTTCTTCAAGGTTTCTTGGTCGAGATTGGCGCCCTTGAGGTAGTTCGGTGCCTGATCGTCATACACCACTACCGGCATGGGCAGGGGCTGGATCTTGCTGTCGGTGGTCAGAGGGTCGAAGCGTCGCACCGGCAGATTGAGGTCTTTGCGAGTGATGGTGGCTGCGGAGAAGTCCAGCACATTGACTTCGAGCTTGTCGATCAGGCCGTTGAAATACACCTTGGTGTAATGGCTGTGCTGCTCGCGCTCGAAGGCTTTGCGCTCATTTTCGAGCTGCTGCTCGAACGCTTGGCTCCAGGCCTTCTGCCTCTGCATTTCGCTGAGCTGTTTGGTGTAGAAGGCGATCTGTTGGCTGTTTTCGTTGATCGACCCGGAGCGCGAAAGGATCTGCCCGGTAGTGTCCCGTGCCTGCACCAGCAATGGGTTGAGCGGCGTCTCGCTGAGTTCGGGCGACAATGGGGCGCTGTTGGTCAACTCGATTTCGGCGCTGTTCTTGTCCAGGGACAGCAGTTTCACGCTGACATTCTTGTCGCTGCGTTGCTTGCCGATATCGGCCTTGCCCAGTTCGAAGGTGAGGACCTGGTGTGGCGCGATCACTTCGGCCTTGCCTTGCAGCGTCACGGGTTGGGGCTGGTTCTTGTTTTCGACTTCCAGGCCTTCGATGAACGGGTAGGTCACCGTCAGGTCATCCGGGTTGGTCAGGTTGGAGCTGGACGGGCTCAACTGGATGCCGGGATCGGTTTCCGACCATTCGGGTTGGAAGGCGATGACCTTGCCGTTGCTCAGGGTTACGGATTGCCATTCCAGGCCGTGGGGGAAGGGGAATTGCGCCGGCATGTTGAAGCTGAAGGGAAACACCGGCTGCAGGTCGGTCAGGTAGTCGGAATTGGAGGTCTTGCGTAGTACGAACAGGCCGTTGAGGTAGGTGTCGACCAGCGCCTGCGGGCTGGGGTAGTGCTTGAGCAGGGCCAGGGCGTCATCGCCGTATTCGGTCTCGATGGACTTGTTCTGGAGCCGCAGTTGCGCGCGTTCGAGCAGTAACAGCGAACCGCCCAGATCGGCGATGGCGTCCTTGAGCTTGGGGTCCTGGATAGCGTCCAGGGATTGTTCGAACTGTGCGGTTTTCTGTTCCAGGCTGACTTGCTGCTTCTCGTCGCTGGGCGAGCAGCCGCTGCTGAGCAGTACCGCGATACACAGGCCGGTACCCGCCAAAGGCAATCGCAAATCCATTCTCCAGGCTTCCTGTCCGATGTCATTGAGCTGTTCACGTGATTCCGACACTAGCAGAAAACGCTTTGGCAGACGCGCAGGTAATGGATTTGGTTGCGGTTTATGGGCTTTTGGCCGGCTGATATACTCGCCGCCGTTTTCAGACCTGTGTGAGATTCAATGGAACGTTTTATCGAGAATGCAATGTACGCCTCGCGCTGGCTGCTGGCGCCGATCTACTTTGGTCTGTCGTTGGGGCTGCTGGCCCTGGCCCTGAAGTTCTTCCAGGAAGTCTTCCACGTCATTCCCAACGTGTTCAGCATGGCCGAGTCCGATCTGATCCTGGTGCTGCTGTCGTTGATCGACATGGCGCTGGTCGGTGGCCTGTTGGTGATGGTGATGATCTCCGGCTACGAGAACTTCGTGTCCCAGCTGGACATCGACGAGGACAAGGAAAAGCTCAACTGGCTGGGCAAGATGGACTCCTCCTCTCTGAAGATGAAGGTGGCCGCGTCCATTGTGGCGATCTCCTCGATCCATCTGCTGCGGGTATTCATGGATGCGAAGAACATCGAGCCGCAGTACCTGATGTGGTACGTGATCATCCACATGACCTTTGTGATTTCGGCCTTCGCCATGGGCTACCTGGACAAGCTGACCAAGCACTGATCGCCTGGTCACCGCTGTAGCCGCGCCGCCCGGCCGTTGTGAAACGGACGGGCGGCGTCGTTTGTGGCTTGTGCTTTTACCGGCCGAGGCATATCCCTGTAAAGGTCACGGGCTTGAACTGCGCGAGGTGCACTCATGAACCTGCACGAGTTGAATGCTTATGCCGTCGCCGGAAAAATCGACGAGCTGAACCTGATCTCCCTCGAAGGCGGCATCTATCTGCTCGAGGCGCGGATGCATGGGGCGGCCTATCCGTTGAGCGATGCCCACGGTCAGATGTTGCATCTGCGTTCGGTGGAGCATGCCCGGGAAGTGTTGCACGCCTTTCCCAAGCTGCCCTTCAACCTGATCCATGCCTCAGTGCATGACGAGATGTGTGGCCTCTCGGCCGGTACCGATGACAGCCTGCGGGTGCCCCTCGCCGTCCGCTCGGCCTGACAGGCGGGACGCACGTTCATCATCGCCATGGCATCTGTGCTAGTCTGCTCGCCCTTTTGGTTCCGGGCGTCCCGGGATGCGCTGTGTCCGCACGGCGGATTTCCGAGCCGTCCGCACAGCGGAGCAGTGTCATGTCCGAAGTAAATCTGTCCACCGACGAAACCCGCGTCAGCTACGGTATCGGCCGTCAGCTGGGCGACCAGCTGCGTGACAACCCGCCACCGGGCGTGAGCCTGGACGCCATCCTGGCTGGCCTGACCGACGCGTTCGCCGGCAAGCCTAGCCGTGTAGGCCAGGAAGAAATGTCCGCCAGCTTCAAGGTGATCCGCGAAATCATGCAGGCCGAAGCCGCTGCCAAGGCTGAAGCCGCTGCTGGTGCGGGCCTGGCTTTCCTGGCTGAAAACGCCAAGCGTGAAGGCATCACCACTCTGGCCTCCGGCCTGCAGTTCGAAGTGCTGACCCAGGGCGAAGGCGCCAAGCCATCCCGTGAAGACAGCGTGCGTACCCACTACCACGGCACCCTGATCGACGGCACCGTGTTCGACAGTTCCTACGAGCGCGGCCAGCCTGCGGAATTCCCGGTCGGCGGCGTGATCGCTGGCTGGACCGAGGCGCTGCAACTGATGAATGCCGGTAGCAAATGGCGTCTGTACGTGCCGAGCGAGCTGGCTTACGGCGCGCAAGGCGTTGGCAGCATCCCGCCGCACAGCGTTCTGGTGTTTGACGTCGAGTTGCTCGACGTTCTGTAAGCCTCAGCTGCCGGGTTGAGCTTGCTCGCGATCCATACGCCGTGTTTGCGGTGTAGGGATCGCGAGAAGGCTTGCCTTGGCAGAGGGGTCAGGTGGGGTCATAGACGTATTTTTGCGCTCAGGCCTTGCCCTTCGGCTGTTCCAGTAGGGCGCAAGGCCCGTGCATAGCAGAACAGAAACAGGTTGCGCACCAGTTCCTTGAGCACCACTGGTTCGCTGGAACTCAGGCCGTTGAGGTCCAGGTCGCCCTGATCCTGCAGCTCGTTCAAGGCTTCTTCTTCCAGTACCGCACAGACTTCCCCGGTTTCCCGATGCAGGATTCTCAGGTAAGGGTGTGGGCGGTCCAGCCATGCGTCGATCAAATAAGTCATGGGTCTCATCTCCTTGATGGGTTTCAATGAGAATAATTCTTATTCAATGAATAGCAAGTACCTATTGGCGGTTTCTGCTTTTTTCTGTGTGGAAATTATTGTGGGTCAAAAGGGCTGGCCTTTTGATATTTAGCGGGAAATGAGGGGAGCCTAGCGGGAGCGGGGAGGGCTTCACCCCGTGCCTGGCACGGGGCGATAGCCGGAATATCAGACCTTGCGGACGAACTCGGACTTGAGCTTCATCGGGCCGATACCGTCGATCTTGCAGTCGATGTCGTGGTCGCCATCGCACAGGCGGATGTTCTTGACCTTGGTGCCGACCTTGACCACCAGCGAGGTGCCCTTGACCTTGAGGTCCTTGATCACGGTGATGGTGTCGCCGTCTTGCAGGACGTTACCGACCGAGTCCTTTTTCACGGTTTCATCGGATGCGGCCTCGGCTTCGCCGTTGGCGGACCATTCGTGGGCGCATTCCGGGCAGACCAGTTGGGCGCCGTCTTCATAGGTGTATTCGGAATTGCATTTCGGGCAGGGTGGCAGCGTGCTCACTAAGGCTCCTCGGATTCAGGAAGGCTAAAAAAGCGCACATTATATAGGGTTTTGCTTGGGGAAGGGGTATAGCGGGGGATCGAGGGGGAAAGCATCACGAACAAGCCCGCTCCTGCGCAGGGCAGGAGCGGGCTTGTGTGCAGTCGGATCTTAGTGGGTGCGGGCTACGGCGAATTCGCTCAGTTCCACCAGCGCGTCGCGGTATTCGCTCGGCGGCAGGGCTTCCAGGCAGGCAATGGCGCGAGCGACATAGTCGCGGGCCAGTTGCGCGGTGTAGTCCAGGGAACCGGAGGCCTCCACGGCAGCGCGGATGCTTTCCAGGTCTTCGATACCGCCTTTCTGGATCGCCTGGCGCACCAGGGCAGCCTGTTCCGGCGTGCCTTCGCGCATGGTGTAGATCAGCGGCAGGGTCGGCTTGCCTTCGGCCAGGTCGTCGCCGACGTTCTTGCCCAGGGTTTGTGCGTCACCACGGTAGTCGAGCAGGTCGTCCACCAGTTGGAAGGCCACGCCCAGGTGATCGCCGAAGGTGCGCAGGGCTTCGCTCTGCTCTTCGGTGGCGCCGGCCAGGGCGGCGGCGCTGTGGGTCGAGGCCTCGAAGAGCATCGCAGTCTTGCCGCGGATGACTTCCATGTAGGTTTCTTCGGTGGTGCTGGCATCACGGACTTTCGACAGCTGCAGCACTTCGCCTTCGGCGATGATGCGGGTGGCCTGCGAAAGGATTTTCATCACCGGCATCGAGCCCAGCTCGACCATCATCTCGAAGGAGCGCGAGTACAGGAAGTCGCCCACCAGCACGCTCGGGGCGTTGCCCCACATGGCGTTGGCGGTCGAGCGGCCGCGGCGCATGCCGGACATGTCGACCACGTCGTCATGCAGCAGGGTGGCGGTGTGCAGGAATTCGATGGTGGCGGCCAGCAGGCGCAGGTCGTCGCCTTCGCGACCCAGGGCCTTGCCACACAGCAGCACCAATAAAGGACGCAGGCGTTTACCCCCGGCCGAGGTAATGTAGTCGCCGATTTTCGATACCAGCGGCACTCGGGAGGTCAGCTGCTTCTTGATGATGCCGTCGACGGCGCTAAAATCGTCCGCCACCGCGCGGTAGAAAGCTTGGGGTTGCATCAGCGACAGGTGCTCCAGAAGGGTTGCGCGGCATGCTAGGACCCACGTCCGGGGCTGTCAAGGCGCGATGGACGGCCCCTTGCATCGCCAAGACAGCTTGCGTACAATCGCGCACCCTGAACTTCCTGGGCAGCACCTGCCTTACGCAATTGCACTTGGGCCGTTCCAGCCCCATGCAGCCATGCCAGCCAATACCTCTTCTTATAAAGAGCTGGGTGAGCAGGATTATCGGAGAAATACCATGTACGCAGTAATCGTTACCGGCGGTAAGCAATACAAGGTCGCTGAAGGTGAATACCTGAAGATCGAAAAACTGGAAATCGCCACTGGCGAATCCGTGACTTTTGACCGCGTTCTGTTGGTTGCCAATGGCGACGACGTGAACATCGGCGCACCTGTTGTTGCTGGCGCAACCGTCAAGGCTGAAGTGATCTCCCAAGGTCGTCACGATAAAGTCCGCATCATCAAGTTCCGTCGCCGTAAGCACCACATGAAGCGTATGGGCCACCGCCAGTGGTTCACCGAGATCAAAATCACCGGTATTCAGGCTTAATTTCAGCCTAATTCCTCACTAGGAGAATTGAACTCATGGCACACAAAAAAGCTGGTGGTAGTACCCGTAACGGTCGCGACTCAGAAGCCAAACGCCTTGGCGTGAAGATGTATGGCGGCCAGGTCATCAAGGCCGGCAACATCATCGTGCGTCAGCGCGGCACCCAATTCCACGCTGGCTACGGCGTTGGCATGGGTAAGGATCACACCCTCTTCGCGAAAATCGAAGGCGTGATCAAGTTTGAAGTAAAAGGCGCCTTCGGTCGTCGTTACGTGAGCGTCGTCGCGGCTTAATTGCGCGATCGCTGGAAAAGCCCTGTCTCGCGACGGGGCTTTTTCGTTTGTGGGGTGAGTCTCTTGCAAAACTGTTTGTATGGGCTGCCAGCGCTGGATGTTACGGCCGTTGATCGGGGTCGCTGCGCTCATTTTTGCAAGAGTCTTATGTCTTAGTGTTTTTCGGCTCGCCCGTGCGGCGAGAGGCGTTTTGTTATGAAGTTCGTTGATGAAGTTTCGATCCGAGTAAAAGCTGGCGACGGCGGCAATGGCTGCATGAGTTTCCGTCGGGAAAAGTTCATCGAAAACGGTGGTCCGAACGGTGGTGATGGTGGCGATGGCGGCTCGATCTACATGATCGCCGACGAAAACCTCAATACCCTGGTGGACTACCGCTACACCCGTCATTTCGATGCCGAGCGCGGCTCCAATGGCGGCAGTACCGATTGCACTGGCAAGAAGGGTGAGGATCTCGAGCTGCGCGTACCGGTCGGCACCACGGTGATCGACGCCGGGACCCAGGAAGTGATCGGTGACCTGACCAAGGCTGGTCAGCGTTTGCTGGTGGTGCAGGGCGGCTGGCACGGTCTGGGTAACACCCGTTTCAAGTCCAGTACCAACCGCGCGCCGCGCCAGACCACGCCGGGCAAGCCGGGTGAGCAGCGTGACCTCAAGCTGGAGCTGAAAGTGCTGGCGGACGTTGGTCTGCTGGGCTTGCCGAATGCCGGTAAGAGCACCTTCATTCGCTCGGTGTCCGCGGCCAAGCCGAAAGTGGCTGACTATCCGTTCACGACCTTGGTGCCGAACCTGGGCGTGGTCAGTGTCGACCGCTGGAAGAGCTTCGTGATCGCCGACATTCCGGGTCTGATCGAAGGCGCTTCGGATGGTGCGGGCCTGGGGATCCGTTTCCTCAAGCACCTGGCGCGCACTCGTCTGCTGTTGCATCTCGTGGACATGGCGCCACTGGATGAAAGCAGTCCGGCCGATGCGGCGGAAGTGATCGTCAATGAGCTGACCAAGTTCAGCCCGTCCCTGGCTGAGCGTGATCGCTGGCTGGTGCTGAACAAATGCGACCAGATCCTCGAGGAAGAGCATGAGGCGCGGGTCAAGGAGATCGTCGATCGCCTGGGGTGGACCGGTCCGGTGTACGTGATCTCGGCTATTTCCAAAGACGGTACCGAGCGCCTGAGTCGCGACATCATGCGGTATCTGGAAGATCGTGCCGATCGTCTGGCGGCCGACCCGGCCTACGCCGACGAATTGGCTGAGCTCGATCAGCGTATCGAGGACGAGGCGCGTGCCCAGTTGCAGGCTCTGGACGACCAGCGTGCCCTGCGCCGCAGCGGCGTGAAGAGCGTGCACGACATCGGCGACGATGATTGGGATGAGGAAGATGTGGATGACGAAGATGGTCCGGAAATCATTTACGTCCGCGACTGATTCGTTGCAGTAAACTACAAGCGCCGCTCACTGAGCGGCGTTTTAGTATCCGGGAAACGTAGCCACGAATAACTTTATGGGCGCGCTCGGTCGCGTGGCTCTCAAGCTAAGGTTGAAGAAGATGCGGAGTAAGGTGACAGGTGCGCAGCGCTGGGTCGTGAAGATCGGCAGTGCGCTGCTGACGGCGGACGGCAAAGGGCTGGATCGCGCGGCAATGGGTGTCTGGGTCGAGCAGATGGTGGCCTTGCATGGGGCCGGTGTCGAGCTGGTATTGGTTTCCTCCGGCGCGGTCGCGGCCGGCATGAGCCGCCTGGGCTGGACCGCACGACCGAGTGCGATGCATGAGCTGCAGGCGGCCGCGGCCATTGGCCAGATGGGCCTGGTGCAGGCCTGGGAGTCGAGCTTTGCCGAGCACGGCTTGCACACCGCGCAGATTCTGCTGACCCATGACGACCTGTCCGACCGCAAGCGTTACCTCAATGCCCGCAGCACCTTGCGTGCGCTGGTCGAGCTCAAGGTGATTCCGGTCATCAATGAAAACGACACCGTGGTTACCGATGAGATCCGCTTCGGCGACAACGACACCCTGGCGGCCCTGGTGGCCAACCTGGTCGAGGCCGATCTGCTGGTGATTCTCACGGATCGCGACGGCATGTTCGATGCGGACCCCCGTAATAATCCCGATGCTCAGCTGATTTACGAGGCGCGTGCCGACGATCCGGCGCTGGACGCAGTGGCGGGTGGCACGGGTGGCGCGCTGGGGCGTGGCGGTATGCAGACCAAGCTGCGCGCGGCGCGTCTGGCAGCCCGTTCCGGGGCGCACACCATCATTGTCGGTGGGCGTCTGGAGCGTGTGCTGGATCGTCTCAAGGCGGGTGAGCGCCTGGGGACCTTGCTGTCGCCTGAGCGCGGCATGCTGGCGGCGCGCAAGCAATGGCTGGCTGGGCACCTGCAAACCCGTGGCACCCTGGTGTTGGACGATGGTGCGGTGTCGGCCTTGTCCCAAGGCAACAAAAGCTTGCTGCCGGTGGGGGTCAAGCTGGTTCAGGGCAGCTTCCGTCGTGGCGAGATGGTGGTATGCGTGGCGCCGGACGGGCGTGAAATCGCCCGCGGCCTGGCCAACTACAGCGCCCTGGAAGCGCAAAAAATCATCGGTCAGTCCTCTGATGCGATTGTCGGTTTGTTGGGGTACATGGCTGAGCCCGAGCTGGTTCACCGTGACAACCTGATTCTGGTCTAAGGAAAAACCAATGCGTGTAGCAAAAGGGTTGTTGGGGTTGCTGTTGGCGATGCCGCTGCTGGCCTGCGCTGAAGAAATCGGCCAGGTGTCGACGGTGTTCAAATTTGTCGGGCCTAATGACCGCATTGTGGTCGAGGCCTTCGACGATCCGAAGGTGGAGGGCGTGACCTGCTACCTGTCGCGCGCCAAGACCGGTGGCGTGAAGGGTGGGTTGGGTCTGGCGGAAGATCGCGCCGAAGCCTCCATTGCCTGTCGTCAGGTCGGCCCGATCAGCTTCAAGGGTGAGCTCAAGGATGGCGAAGAGGTATTCAAGGAGCGCACTTCGCTGGTGTTCAAGACCATGCAGGTGGTGCGTTTCCTCGACAAGAAGCGCAATACCCTGGTGTACCTGGTCTATAGCGATCGGTTGATCGAGGGCAGTCCGCAGAATGCGGTGACGGCGATTCCGATCCTGCCTTGGGCGCAGACTCCGTAACGGTCTTTAGGGCTGGCTCCTGCAGTGGTTATTCCCTGTGGGGGCTGCCGGTCGATGTTCGATTACTGGCGATAGTGGTTTGCTGGTCAAGGCAGTAAATCGCAGGCAATAAAAAACCGACCCTGAGGTCGGTTTTTTAACAAGCGTGTCGCTTAGGCTGCAGCAGCAAGGTTCAGAGCCTTGATGTGGCCATTCAGACGACCTTTATGGCGAGCAGCTTTGTTCTTGTGGATGATGCCTTTATCGGCCATGCGGTCGATAACTGGCACGGCCAGAACATAAGCAGCTTGCGCTTTTTCAGCGTCTTTTGCGTCGATGGCCTTAACTACATTCTTGATGTAGGTACGAACCATGGAACGCAGGCTGGCGTTGTGGCTGCGACGCTTCTCAGCCTGTTTTGCACGTTTTTTGGCGGAAGGTGAGTTGGCCACCGTCGAGCTCCTCGAAAGACTTTTTGGGAAATAGCAAACAAAATAGGCCGCGAATCATGCCGATGAGTTGAAGGCTTGTCAAGGGCAGGTGATGCGTTCCGCTGAGTGGTTGGATCTGAAGAGGCGGGATATTTATTTCCGGCGCTTGACCTGTAAACTCGCGAGCTTTGGCTCTGTGCTGTTGCGGCGCGGAGTATCGCACAAGTGGGCGCATTGTTCGCCTGCTGTTTATCTACAGGCAAAAAACCTTTCCATGAACCTGCTCAAGTCGTTGGCCGCTGTCAGCTCTATCACCATGCTTTCCCGGGTTCTGGGGTTCGTGCGCGATACCATCATTGCGCGTACATTCGGCGCCGGAATGGCGACGGACGCCTTTTTCATCGCCTTCAAGCTGCCCAACCTGCTGCGTCGCATCTTTGCCGAGGGGGCTTTTTCCCAGGCCTTTGTGCCGATCCTGGCGGAATACAAAAGCCAGCAGGGTGAGGAGGCGACCCGGACCTTTATTGCCTATGTGTCCGGCCTGCTGACCCTGGTGCTGGCGCTGGTGACGGCGCTGGGGATCATCGCCGCGCCCTGGGTGATCTGGGCGACGGCGCCAGGTTTTGTCGACACCCCGGAAAAATTCACGCTGACCACCGATCTGTTGCGCGTGACCTTTCCTTATATATTGCTGATCTCGTTGTCCTCTCTGGCGGGGGCGATCCTCAATACCTGGAACCGCTTTTCGGTCCCGGCGTTCGTGCCGACGTTGCTGAACGTCGCCATGATCGTCTTCTCGGTATTCCTGACACCTTATTTCGATCCGCCAGTCATGGCCCTGGGCTGGGCGGTTCTGGCGGGTGGCCTGGCGCAGTTGCTGTATCAGCTGCCGCACCTGAAAAAGATCGGCATGCTCGTGCTACCGCGCCTGAACCTGCGCGACACTGGGGTCTGGCGGGTGCTGAAGCAGATGCTGCCGGCCATTCTCGGGGTCTCGGTGAGCCAGATCTCGCTGATCATCAATACCATCTTCGCCTCGTTCCTGGTGGCTGGCTCGGTGTCCTGGATGTATTACGCGGATCGCCTGATGGAGCTGCCTTCGGGGGTTCTGGGAGTGGCGCTGGGCACGATCCTGCTGCCGACGCTGGCCAAGACTTACGCCAACAAGGATCGGCATGAATATTCGCGGATTCTCGATTGGGGCCTGCGCCTGTGCTTCATGCTGGTGCTGCCTTGCGCGCTGGCCCTGGGGATTCTGGCGGAGCCATTGACGGTGTCGCTGTTCCAGTACGGCCAGTTCAGCGCCTTCGACGCCTCGATGACCCAGCGTGCGCTGGTCGCGTATTCGGTCGGTTTGCTCGCGATCATTGTGATCAAGGTGCTGGCACCGGGTTTCTATGCCCAGCAAAACATCCGTACCCCGGTGAAAATTGCGATTTTCACCCTGATCGTCACGCAACTGCTGAACCTGGCGTTCATCGGCCCGCTGAAACATGCGGGCCTGGCGCTGGCGATCAGCGCCGGGGCCTGTATCAACGCGGGTTTGCTGTTCTATCAGCTGCGCAAGCAGCAGATGTTCCTGCCGCAACCTGGCTGGGGCAAGTTTGCCCTCAAGCTGGTCGTCGCGGTGAGCGTGATGTCGGCGGTGTTGCTGGGGCTGATGCAGTTCATGCCGGCCTGGGATCAGGGGAATATGCTCGCACGCTTCCTGCGTCTGGGTGTGCTGGTGGTGGCGGGCGTGGTGGCCTATTTCGGCATGCTGGCGTTGTTCGGCTTCCGTCTGCGCGACTTCAATCGCAAGGCGTTGCACTGAGGTCCTGAGGCACTTGGACGCCGGCGAGGCAGTGGTTTTGTCGGTTCGATCACTTTGGCGCGTGCTGTTGCCTGTCACCGGCCGTCGGGTGTGGTTATAATCGACCACTTTATGAGCAAGAAGCGCGTTATGCAGCTGGTCCGAGGCCTCCACAACCTGCGCCCCCAGCATCGGGGCTGTGTCGCCACTATTGGCAACTTCGAC
This sequence comes from Pseudomonas sp. GW821-FHT09E12, assembly GCF_059416085.1. Lineage (NCBI taxonomy): Bacteria > Pseudomonadati > Pseudomonadota > Gammaproteobacteria > Pseudomonadales > Pseudomonadaceae > Pseudomonas > Pseudomonas sp. GW821-FHT09E12. The sequence goes on from NZ_JBWKOM010000009.1 coordinate 221,436, forward strand.
GGTGTTCACCGTGGCCACCAGGCTATCCTGGGCCGGCTGCGTGAGCGTGCGCTTGAGTTGGGCGTGCCCAGCTGCGTGGTGATATTCGAGCCGCAGCCTCGCGAGTTCTTCGCTCCGGATACCGCCCCGGCCCGCCTGGCACGCTTGCGCGACAAGCTGCAGTTGCTGGCCGAGGAGGGCGTCGACCGGGTCCTGTGCCTGGCGTTCAACCAGCGCTTGAGCAAGCTCAGCGCCAGTGAATTCGTCGAGACCATCCTGGTCGACGGCCTGGGTGTGCAGCACCTGGAAGTCGGCGATGATTTTCGTTTTGGCTGCGACCGGGTCGGTGATTTCGATTTCCTGCAAAAGGCCGGTATCACCCACGGTTTTACCGTCGAGGCCGCGCAGACCGTCGAACTGGATGGCCTGCGCGTCAGCAGCACCCAGGTCCGCAATGCGCTGGCGGCTGCCGATTTCGTATTGGCCGAGCGTCTGCTCGGTCGCCCGTTCCGCATCGCCGGGCGGGTCCTGCACGGGCAGAAGCTGGCGCGCCAGTTGGGTACGCCAACCATCAATGTGCAGCTCAAGCGCCGTCGCGTACCGTTGTCCGGGGTGTACCTGGTCGATGTCGACATCGACGGCAAGACCTGGCCGGGCGTCGCCAATATCGGCGTGCGGCCGACGGTAGCAGGTGATGGCAAGGCCCACCTGGAAGTCCATCTTTTAGATTTTGCCGGCGATCTGTATGACCGGCGTTTGACGGTGGTTTTCCACCACAAGCTGCGTGAAGAGCAGCGTTTCGCCTCTCTGGAGGCGCTGAAGACGGCGATCAACGCGGATGTCGCCGCCGCCCGTGCCGAAGTTGCACGTATCCATAGCGCCAATCGCTAATGAAGAGCCTTAAATGACCGACTATAAAGCCACGCTAAACCTTCCGGACACCGCCTTCCCAATGAAGGCCGGCCTGCCTCAGCGCGAACCGCAGATTCTGCAGCGCTGGGACAGCATTGGCCTGTACGGTAAGTTGCGCGAAATTGGCAAGGATCGTCCGAAGTTCGTACTTCACGACGGTCCGCCCTACGCCAACGGCTCGATTCACATCGGTCATGCGGTCAACAAGATTCTCAAGGACATGATCATCCGCTCGAAGACCCTGGCGGGCTTCGACGCGCCTTATGTTCCGGGTTGGGACTGCCACGGTCTGCCGATCGAGCACAAGGTCGAGGTCACCCACGGCAAGAACCTGTCCTCGGACAAGACCCGTGAGCTGTGCCGTGCCTACGCCACCGAGCAGATCGAAGGCCAGAAAGCCGAGTTCATCCGCCTCGGCGTGCTGGGCGACTGGGCCAACCCGTACAAGACCATGGATTTTGCCAACGAAGCCGGGGAAATCCGCGCCCTGGCGGAAATGGTCAAGGGCGGTTTCGTGTTCAAGGGCCTCAAGCCGGTGAACTGGTGCTTCGACTGCGGCTCGGCCCTGGCTGAAGCGGAAGTCGAGTACCAGGACAAGAAGTCCTCGACCATCGACGTGGCCTTCCCGATTGCCGACGAAGCCAAGCTGGCCGCCGCCTTTGGCCTGGCCAAGCTGAGCAAGCCGGCTTCGATCGTGATCTGGACCACCACTCCGTGGACCATCCCGGCCAACCAGGCGTTGAACGTTCACCCTGAGTTCAACTACGCCCTGGTCGACGCTGGCGACAAGCTGCTGGTGCTGGCCGAGGAGCTGGTGGAGTCCTGCCTGGCTCGCTACAACCTGGAAGGCTCGGTCATCGCCACCGCCCCGGGTTCGGCGCTGGAGCTGATCAACTTCCGTCACCCGTTCTACGATCGTCTGTCGCCGGTGTACCTGGCTGACTACGTCGAGCTGGGCGCGGGTACCGGCGTGGTTCACTCCTCGCCAGCCTACGGCGAAGACGACTTCGTGACCTGCAAGCGTTACGGCATGGTCAACGACGACATCCTCAACCCAGTGCAGAGCAATGGTGTTTACGCCACCTCGCTGGAGTTCTTCGGCGGCCAGTTCATCTGGAAGGCCAACCCGGCCATCGTCGACAAGCTGACTGAAGTCGGTGCGCTGCTGCACACCGAAACCATCAGCCACAGCTACATGCATTGCTGGCGCCACAAGACCCCGCTGATCTACCGCGCCACCGCGCAGTGGTTCGTCGGCATGGACAAGCAGCCAACCAGCGGTAACACCCTGCGCCAGCGTGCGTTGCAGGCCATCGAAGAGACTCAGTTCGTGCCGGCCTGGGGCCAGGCGCGCCTGCATTCGATGATCGCCAACCGTCCGGACTGGTGCATCTCCCGTCAGCGCAACTGGGGCGTGCCGATCCCGTTCTTCCTGCACAAGGAAAGCGGCGAACTGCACCCACGCACCGTCGAGTTGATGGAAATCGTTGCCAAGCGTGTCGAGCACGAAGGCATCGAAGCCTGGTTCAAGATGGACGCGGCCGAGTTGCTGGGTGACGAAGCCCCGCAATACGACAAGATCAGCGACACCCTGGACGTCTGGTTCGACTCCGGTACCACTCACTGGCACGTGCTGCGCGGCTCGCACCCGATGGGCCACGCCAGCGGCCCGCGTGCCGACCTGTACCTGGAAGGTTCCGACCAGCACCGCGGCTGGTTCCACTCGTCCCTGCTGACCGGCTGCGCGATCGATGGCAATGCGCCGTATCGCGAACTGCTGACCCACGGTTTCACCGTCGACGAGAACGGCCGCAAGATGTCCAAGTCCCTGGGCAACGTGATCGCGCCGCAGAAGGTCAACGACACCCTGGGCGCCGACATCATGCGCCTGTGGGTCTCGGCCACCGACTACTCCGGTGAAATGGCGGTTTCCGACCAGATCCTGCAGCGCAGCGCCGACGCCTACCGGCGTATCCGCAACACCGCGCGCTTCCTGCTTTCCAACCTGAGCGGCTTCAACCCGGCCACCGATATCCTGCCGGCCGAAGAAATGCTCGCCCTGGACCGTTGGGCCGTGGACCGTACCCTGCTGCTGCAGCGCGAGCTGGAACTGCACTACGGCGAGTACCGCTTCTGGAACGTCTACTCCAAGGTGCACAACTTCTGTGTGCAGGAGCTGGGCGGTTTCTACCTGGACATCATCAAGGACCGCCAGTACACCACTGGCGCCGACAGCAAGGCCCGTCGTTCGTGCCAGACCGCGCTGTTCCACATCTCCGAAGCGCTGGTGCGCTGGATCGCGCCGATCCTCGCCTTCACCGCCGACGAGCTGTGGCAGTACCTGCCGGGCGAGCGCAACGAGTCGGTCATGCTCAACACCTGGTACCAGGGCCTCAGCGAGCTGCCGGAAGGCTTCGAGCTGGACCGTGCCTACTGGGAGCGGATCATGGCGGTCAAGGTCGCGGTCAACAAGGAAATGGAAATCCAGCGCGCGGCCAAGGCCGTCGGTGGCAACCTGCAAGCCGAAGTGACCCTGTACGCCGAGGAAGCGTTGAGCGCCGACCTGGCCAAGCTGAGCAACGAGCTGCGCTTCGTGCTGATCACCTCCACCGCCAGCGTTGCGCCTTTCGCGCAGGCACCGGCGGATGCGGTGGAAACCGAAGTCGCCGGCCTCAAGCTGAAAGTGGTCAAGTCGAGCTTCGCCAAGTGCGCCCGTTGCTGGCACTGCCGTGAAGATGTCGGCGTGCACCCCGAGCACCCGGAAATCTGCGGTCGCTGCGTCGACAACATCAGCGGCGCAGGCGAGGTTCGTCACTATGCCTAATGCCGCGGGCCGTTTCGGCCGTCTGGGCTGGCTGTGGTTGAGCGTGCTGGTCCTGGTCATCGACCAGGCCAGCAAGTTGCACTTCGAAAGCTCGCTGTCGATGTATCAGCAGATCGTGGTGATCCCGGATTACTTCAGCTGGACCCTGGCCTACAACACCGGCGCGGCATTCAGCTTCCTGGCGGACAGCTCGGGCTGGCAGCGCTGGTTGTTTGCCCTGATCGCGGTGGTGGTCAGCGCGGTGCTGGTGGTCTGGCTCAAGCGCCTGGGGCGCAACGAAACCTGGCTGGCGGTCGCCCTGGCACTGGTGCTGGGCGGCGCGCTGGGCAACCTGTATGACCGCATCGCCCTGGGCCATGTGATCGATTTCATCCTGGTGCATTGGCAGAACCGCTGGTATTTCCCGGCGTTCAACTTTGCCGACAGCGCCATCAGCGTAGGTGCGGTGATGCTTGCGCTGGATATGTTCAAAAGCAAGAAAACCGGAGAAGCCGTTCATGACTGAACAGGTATTGGCTGAACAACGCATCGGCCAGAACACGGAAGTCACTTTGCATTTCGCATTGCGCCTGGAGAACGGCGACACGGTGGACAGCACCTTCGACAAGGCCCCGGCGACCTTCAAGGTCGGTGACGGCAACCTGTTGCCAGGTTTTGAAGCGGCCCTGTTCGGTTTCAAGGCGGGTGACAAGCGCAGCCTGAACATCGAGCCGGAAAACGCCTTTGGCCAGCCGAACCCGCAAAACGTGCAGATCATCCCGCGTTCGCAGTTCCAGGATATGGAGCTGTCCGAAGGCCTGCTGGTGATCTTCAACGATGCGGCGAATACCGAGCTGCCAGGCGTGGTCAAAGCTTTTGATGACGCCCAGGTGACGGTTGATTTCAACCATCCGTTGGCCGGTAAAACCTTGACCTTTGATGTCGAGATCATCGACGTTAAAGCGCTTTAAAGGCATCGCGAGCCGGCTCGCGTCTACAGTCTCCGTAGGGTTGCTGTAGGCGCGAGCAGGCCAGCGAGCAATCGCGAAGCGGTTGCACCGAATATTCCTTGCCCGCAAGACACGAGGCACAGCATGCAAATCAAACTCGCCAACCCCCGTGGCTTCTGCGCTGGCGTGGACCGCGCGATCGAAATCGTCAATCGCGCCCTGGAGGTCTTCGGGCCGCCGATCTACGTGCGTCATGAAGTGGTGCACAACAAATTTGTCGTCGAAGACCTGCGCGCTCGCGGCGCGATCTTTGTCGAGGAGCTGGACCAGGTGCCGGATGACGTCATCGTGATCTTCAGCGCCCACGGCGTTTCCCAGGCCGTGCGCAGCGAAGCGGCGGGCCGTGGCCTGAAAGTCTTCGATGCGACCTGCCCGCTGGTGACCAAGGTGCATATCGAAGTGGCGCGCTACAGCCGCGACGGTCGCGAATGCATCCTGATCGGCCATGCCGGCCACCCGGAAGTCGAAGGCACCATGGGCCAGTACGACGCCAGCAATGGCGGTGCGATCTACCTGGTGGAAGACGAGCAAGACGTCGCCGAGCTGCAGGTGCGCAATCCTGAAAAGCTGGCGTTCGTTACCCAGACCACCTTGTCGATGGACGACACCAGCCGGGTCATCGATGCCTTGCGCCAGCGTTTCCCGGCGATTGGCGGGCCGCGCAAGGACGACATCTGCTACGCCACGCAGAACCGTCAGGACGCGGTCAAGCAACTGGCCGACGAGTGCGATGTGGTACTGGTGGTGGGCAGCCCGAACAGCTCCAACTCCAACCGCCTGCGTGAGCTGGCCGAGCGCATGGCCACCCCGGCGTACCTGATCGACGGCGCCGAGGACATGCAACGCAGTTGGTTCGATGGCGTCGAGCGCATCGGCATCACCGCCGGGGCTTCGGCTCCCGAGGTGCTGGTACGGGGCGTGATCGAGCAGTTGCACGCCTGGGGCGCTACCGGCGCCGACGAATTGGCCGGCCGCGAAGAAAACATCACTTTCTCCATGCCCAAAGAGCTGCGCGTTCGCTCCCTGCTCTGATCAGCCCTGTCTGTCGCATAACGCCTGCGCGGCCTTGTCGCTGCGCAGGCTGACCCGCCCACTGCGGGAAAGCACCACCTGGTGCTGGCTCGTTCCCGGATCGGCCGCGCAGATGTGCAGCGTCCCGGCCTGAAAGGCGCCGCTGGGCAGCTGCGGATCACCCAGGCCACTGAAGCGCACGAAATGCTCCACTGGGCGATTGCCGACAATCGCCACCCGGGCGTCCCCCCGGCGTTCAAGCAATACCGGGTTATCGCTGTCCTGCGGGCCCTCGCCGCTGATATCCAGAATGATCCGCCAGCCTTGGCTCCAGTCGTCGTTCAACCCGTGAATCACGGTTCGCTGCTGACGCAGGATGGCTTCGGTGCGCGCATTGCGAATACCGCTGGCAAGCATCTGCGCGGCATCCAGCCGGCGTGTCGACTGGAACAACTCCCCGAATGAGGTGGTGGCGAACAGCATCAGCAGGCTGGCAAGCGCCAGGCCCACGATTATTTCGATCAGGCCGAAACCCTTCTGCGGCATGGTTCTCCCTCCATGGAGTGCGCCAGGTCCGGACAATCCTTGCCCGGCCATTGAGCAAAACCTCAAACCCTCGGTCTATGAAGGTTCGAAGTGCCAGGGCCAGTTATAGCCGCTGGCCGCTCAAGGGGATGGCATGCGTCACCGTACAGAAGGTTTCACGCTGATCGAATTACTGGTGGCCCTGGCAGTTTCGGCGGTTTTGTTGACCCTGGTGGTTCCTGCGTTCAGTCAGATGGCGCAGCGCTCCAAGGCCGACAGCGACATCAGCGAACTGCTGCGCAGCTTGAATTACGCGCGTCTGGAGGCGATCGACAGCGGCTTGCCGGTGCACCTGCGCCCGGCCGCGGTCGATTCGAACTGGAGCCGGGGGCTGTCGATTTATCAAGGCGACGGACCGGCGACGAATGTATTGCGGGTTGTTCCCGCGGTCAGTCGCGGCGCCCGGCTGACGCTAACCTCTGAATTCGACAGCATTGGCTTCAACGCGTTGGGCGGTGTATCGGCAGCGGTCCCGCCGGTCATGACTTATGTGCTGGGCGAGCAACACAGGACGATCACGCTGTGCCTGAATGGACGGATAGCGGTAAACGGGGAGTGCCAATGACGGGCAGGAGCGTGCAGGCCGGAATGACGCTGATCGAGGTGCTGGTGGCGGTGCTGATTCTCGGCGTCGGCCTGCTCGGTGCGGCGGCGGTCCAGCTCAATGCCCTGCGCTACACCGACAGTGCATTGATGACCAGCCAGGCCAGCTTCATCGCCTATGACATGCTCGATCGCATCCGCGCCAACAGCGCCGCGGACTACACCGTGGCAGCTCCCGAGGCCGGCAATTTCGGTGTGGTTCGGGACCAGGACCTCTATGACTTCCAGCGCAATGTCGAGAGTTTCGGCGGGCCGACCGCCGAGGGCCATATCAGCCTCAAACAGGGCGTGTTCACCATCAGCATCACCTGGGACGACGCCCGTGCCGCCCATGTTTCTGCCCAGCCTGCTGAAGGCTCCCGCAGTTTTGTCCTGAGCAGCCGGGTGGCGGTGGATCCGGGGAGCAAGCCATGAGACGCGGGAACAGCGGTTTCGGTCTGATCGAAATGCTGGTGGCGCTGGCGTTGAGCCTGATCGTGGCCTTGGGCGTGACGCAGATTTTCATCTCGGCCAAAAACACCTATGTCAGCCAGAACGCTTCGGCCAGCCTGCAAGAGGATGCGCGCTTCGTGCTGAGCAAGATGATCCAGGAGATACGCATGGTCGGCATGTTCGGCTGCCTGCAGAGCATCGCCGATGCCAGCATTGCCGCGGACTTCGCCGGCCATGCGCAAACGCCGATCCGCTGGGACAACGCCAACCACCGGCTGACGCTGGTCACGGCCGATATCGGCGACAGCGGTGGCGCCCCGACCTGGACCGTGCTGAGCGATTGCCGCAATAGCGCCACCGCTTATACCGGTGCCCGCAAGGCCCTCTCGGGGCAGCAGGCGTTTGCGGTGCGGCGCCTGGTGTACAGCTTGAAGGACGATCAACTGCTGATGGGCACCGGCACTGGCTCCGGCCAGGCGGTGCTGGTGAACAATGTCAGCGCGTTCGACGTGTCGTTCGGCATCGCCAGCACCGCCACGGATGTCGCGGCCTCCAGCTATAGCCGTGATCCCGCAGACCCGGCACGGATCCGCAGCGTGCGTTTGAGCCTGACCCTGAGCGATCCCCAGGCGCGAGTGCGGCCGCAGACGTTCAATGTGGTGGCCGCCTTGCGCAATCGCCTGTTGTGAGGGAGTTGCCGATGACTTCGTATCGAACGGCTCCCGGGGCGCAGCGCGGCATGGCGCTGTTGATGAGCTTGGTGTTCCTGTTGCTGCTGACCTTGATTGGCATTTCGTCGATGCAGAATGCGACCTTGCAGGAAAAGATGGCCGGCGGCCTGTGGCTGCGCAATCAGTCGTTCCAGGCGGCGGAGATGGCGCTGCGCATCGGTGAGAGCGCGGTGCAGCAGGACAGTTATGTATTGGCGGCCTGTAGCGGCGGCCAGTGCGCGCCGCCCGGCGAGTCCGCGGCTGTCAGCGCCGCGGGCCACAACAGCCATTCGGGCGTGACCTGGATCGCCACCGGTAACGGATTTTACGCTGTACAGAACCTCGGTACGACGCTGGGGGCAGTCCATGTGCCGAGCAACACTTCCGCGACCCTGTACCGGGTGACCGCTGTCGGGCTGGCCGGCCACTCGCGCAGCGTGCTGGAGAGCATTTATGCCAAGTATTGAAAGGCCTGGGGGATTGCTGGCTGGCGCTTTGCTGGGCCTCTATCTGAGTGCCCCGGCCTATGGCTTCAGCCCGGCGCAGGCACCTTTGGCGAACGCGGCGGCGGTGGCACCGAATGTGATGCTGCTGCTCGACGATTCGCAGAGCATGAACAGCATTGTCTATGCCCCGGGCTTCGATCCCGGGCTGGCGCGGGCGCCGGTCAGGCCGTGCCGGATGCAGGCGGGCGAATGCCTGGCCGGAGCCAGTCCGAGCGCGGATTCGCTTGCTCTCTCAACGCTGAGCCAGGCGGGCTGCGCCAGCGGTTATGTCGGTTTCTACCGCGACCATGCCCGGTCACAGTGCCTCAAGCTGCCTGATCCCGCGGGGAACGGCCGCACCCGTTATTCGGCTGCCTATTTGGCTTACCTGCTGGCCCTGGCCGACGGTCGCGATCGGGATTTCACCGATGGCTCGATTCCCGTTCAAGACCGGATGACCCTGGTGCGTGAGGCCGCCAGCAAGCTGGTGGCTGACAACCGCGCGCTGCGCATTGGCCTGGCGAGCTTCAACCCGCCAGCGGGCGGCGATCTGGCTCCGGGTGGGCGTATCGTGCGCGCCATCAGCGATCTGGCTCCGGTCGGCGATCAGGTCAGCCGGGCTCAGGCTGACGACAATTACCGGGTATTGCTGTCCGCCATCGGCGGGCTCAGGGCCTCGGCCGAGGCGCCGCTGGCGGAAACCTATTACGAGATCAGCCGTTATTTTCGGGGGCTGACGCCTTACTACAACAGCACGCCCTCTACCTATGGCAGCCCGATCCAGTATCGCTGCCAGCGCAATTACGGCCTGGTGGTGACCGATGGCCTGCCCAGTTACGACCACAGTTTTCCCTCCCGTGAACCCCAGGGGGCGAGCAGCCTGCCAGATTGGGATGGGGTGCCCAATGACGGCATTAATCCTGGTGGTAACGAGGAGGGCAGCAGCTTGTATCTGGATGACATCGCCAAGCTGGCGGTGGATATCGACATGCGCGCGGCAGGCATGGATATCGCGGGGAAAAGCTGGGATTCGGCGGGCTTCGCGCAACAGCACATGAACACTTACACCATCGGTCTCAACGCGCAGTACCCCATGCTGCTGGATGCGGCGAACTATGGCCGGGGCAAGTTCTACCCGGTGACCGACAAGGCGGGGCTCGACGCCGCGCTGGCCTCGGCCCTGGGCGAGGTTTCGGCTTCCACCGCCCAGGCGGGCAGCGCCACGGCGGGGGCCGCCGGGCTGGCCAGCGGTTCGAGTTATTTCCAGGCGTCTTATGACCCCGCCGATTGGCACGGCACCATCAGGGCGTATGGCATCAGCCCCGCTGGTGCGGTCGACACCAGTACGCCGCTGTGGAGCACGGACTCGACCCTGGTTGCCGATGCGTCGCCGGGGATCTTCCAGACCTGGAACAGTGCCTCCCGAACCGCCGTTGCCTTGCGCCATGACCAACTGTCCGGTGCGCAGCAGGCCGCGCTCGCCCAGAACCTGCCGCCCGGCACCACCGCGGCCGATCTACTGGCCTGGAGCCAGGGGAGTAACCGGGCCGGGCTCAAGGTGCGGAGCCGATTGCTGGGAGACATCGTCAACTCGCCGCTGGTCATGGCAGCGCCGACCGCGCAGGACGCCGCCGACCTGCAGGGCGACAGCGACTACAGCGCCTACCTGGCGAGCAAGGCCCAAGGCATGACCCCGAGCCTGCTGGTCAACGCCAATGACGGCCTGCTTTCGCTGATCGACCCTGAGAATGGCCGGCGCCGCTACGCCTATATGCCCTCCAGTGCCTTGCCGCTGCTGCATCACATCGCCGACCCCGGCTACGTCAACGGGGAGCGTCACCGGTTTTTGGCCGATGGCCCGGTGGCGGTCTTCGATGCCCAACTCGGCACGGCCTGGGCAACCCTGGCGCTAGCGGGCACGGGGGCCGGAGGCAAGGTGTTTTACGCGGTGCAGCTGTATGGCCAGGCCGGCAATACGCCGCAGGCGCTGTGGGAAATTGCCGCGCCTGAGGTTGCCGATAACAGCCACCCGTTCAATGACCTGGGTTATGCCTACGCCCGTCCGGAAGTGGCACGCTTGGCCGACGGACGCTGGGCGGTCTTTATCGGCAATGGCTATGGCAGTCATTCCGGGCTCGCCGCCCTGTATGTGGTGGATATTCGCGATGGCTCGTTGATCAGGAAAATCCCGGTCGATGGCAATGGTCAGGAGAGCGGCTTGTCCTCGGTGAAGGTGCGGGTGGACAGCCAGAATGTGGTCCAGGCGGCCTATGGCGGCGACCTTCAGGGCCATCTGTGGAAGTTCGATTTGAGCGGTTCGGCGCCGGACAGCTGGGGTCCGGCCTTTGGCGGTGCTCCGTTGTTCAGCGCTCCGGGTGGCGCGAGCCAGCCGATCACCGCGCAGCCGTTGCTGGTGGATCATCCCGAGGGCGGCAAGCTGGTGCTGTTTGGCACCGGCAAGCTCAGCGAGCTGGCCGACAAGCGCAGCAAGGATGCCCAGGGTTTCTATGCGGTCTGGGATGCCCCGGCTGGGACGGGCCGCATCACCGTGGCTGACCTGCAGGCGCAAGCGATTACCGGGCTGTTTGCCGGCAGCGCGGGCTCCTATATCACCAGCACCCAGGCGGACGTCAGTTATCCGGCCGAGCAGGGCTGGTACCTGCCGCTGGGGGAGGCGTCGAGTGGCGAGCGGGTCATCAATCAGGCCACGCTGGTGGCGGGTCGCATTGTCTTCAGCACCGCCGCTGTCGAGGCGGGTGACCCTTGTTCCAGCGCCGGCAACGGCAAATTGGTCGAGCTGGACGCATTCAGCGGTAAGATGCTCGATGACGCGGTGCTCGACACCAATGGCGATGAAGTGGTCGATGGCCTGGATACGCCTTCCAGCGGTGTCATCTTTACCGGCGGCATTCCTGCATTGAGTGCTGTGCTTAACCGCGCTACCCGCAAAATCGTCAGCGATTCCGGCGGCGGTATCGCCTCCCTGGTCGAGAAACCGGGCGGTGGCAGCCGCCGCATCATGTGGCGACAAATACAGTAAGTGAGAGTGAGGCATGCGTAGATCCAACCAAGGTTTTACCCTGATCGAAATCATGATCGTGATTGCGATCATCGGGCTCGTCGTCACCCTGAGCTTGCCCAGCATCACCGAGTACGTGAAGAAAACCCATCGCACGCAAATCGCCGGCCTGCTGTCGGAACAGGCGCAGAGTCTCGAGCGGTTTCATTCCAAGGGCGGTGTCTACAGCAACGCTCCGGGCCTCAGCGCCGGCAACGATGACTACAGCATCACGCCAGTCCTGGCCGACCAGAGCTTTACCCTGACCGCGACGCCGAAAACCGAGAGCATGATGGCCGGCGACAAGTGCGGCGAGTTCACCCTTAGCCACACCGGTGCCATGGGCAACAACAATATGGCCGACGGGGTGACCAGCAAGGATTGCTGGGGTCGCTGAACATCCTTCTCGGGCGCCGGCGGCGCCCGGTGTTTTCATTTCCTGGACTGGACTATGGCAAAGCAACAGCAAGTGGTGATTGTCGGCGGTGGAGTGATCGGCCTGCTGACCGCGTTCAACCTGGCGTCCGCCGGGCAGCAGGTGGTGTTGCTCGAACGCTCGAATGTCGGCCAGGAATCTTCCTGGGCTGGCGGCGGGATCGTCTCGCCGCTGTACCCCTGGCGCTACAGCCCGGCGGTCACCGCGTTGGCGCATTGGTCGCAGGACTTTTATCCACAACTGGCCGAACGCCTGTTCGCCACCACCGGTGTCGATCCCGAAGTGCACACCACCGGCCTGTACTGGCTGGACCTCGACGACGAGGCCGAAGCGCTGGCCTGGGCGCGGCGCGAACAGCGGCCATTGAGCGCTGTGGATATCTCGGCGGCCCATGACGCGGTGCCGGTGCTGGGTGGCGGTTTTTCGCGGGCGATCTACATGGCCGACGTGGCCAACGTGCGCAACCCGCGCCTGGTCAAATCGCTGAAGGCCGCTCTGTCGGCCCTGCCGACGGTGACCCTTCACGAGCAGTGCGAAGTCAGCGGGTTTATCCGCGAAGGGGAGCGGGTGCTCGGGGTGCAGACCTCCCTGGGCGAAATCCGTGGCGATCAGGTGGTGCTGGCGGCAGGGGCCTGGAGCGGCGAATTGCTCAAGAGCCTGGGTCTGGCGTTGCCGGTGGAGCCGGTCAAAGGCCAGATGATCCTCTACAAGTGCGCGTCGGATTTTCTTTCCTGCATGGTCCTGGCCAAGGGGCGTTACGCGATTCCCCGGCGCGACGGTCACATCTTGATCGGCAGTACCCTGGAGCACGAAGGCTTCGACAAGACCCCGACCTCGTCTGCCCTGGAAAGCCTGAAGGCTTCGGCCATCGAGTTGATTCCGGCGCTGGCGCAGGCCGAGGTGGTGGGCCATTGGGCGGGGTTGCGCCCAGGTTCGCCCGAGGGCATTCCCTATATTGGCCCGGTGCCCGGGTTGGCGGGGCTGTGGTTGAACTGCGGGCACTACCGCAACGGTTTGGTCCTGGCGCCAGCGTCCTGCCAGCTGTTCGCCGATCTGATGCTGGGCCGGGAGCCGATCATCGACCCGGCGCCTTATGCGCCCAGTGGGCGAATTTAATCCAGGCCGAGTTTCTTCAACCGGTAGCGCATCGAACGAAACGACAGGCTCAAGCGCTGGGCCGCCGCCGTGCGGTTCCAGCGGGTGTGCTCCAGAGCCTGGAGGATCAGCCGGCGCTCGACCTCTTGCAGATGTTTCTCAAGATTGATCACCTGTGCCGGGCCGGGCGTGATGGCTGGGTGGGCGCCGTTTGGCGTCAGGCGCAGGTCACGTGCTTCGATCCGCCGGTTCTCGCACAGGGTGTGCGCCCGTTCGAGCAGGTTCTCCAGTTCGCGCACGTTACCGGGAAAGTCGTAGCCCTGGAGTGCCAGCAACGCGCCTGGCTGAAGCCGTGCCAGTTGTTGGTCGTTGCCCTGCGCCAGGCGCTCGAGGATGGCGGTGGTCAAGGGTTCGATATCAGCCTTGCGCGCCCGTAGCGGTGGCACCGGCAACTCGATCACGTTCAGGCGGTAGTAGAGATCCTGGCGAAAGCGCCCGGCATGCACTTCCGCCTGCAGCGCCTTGTGAGTGGCGCAGAGAATGCGCACATCGACCTGGACTTCCTGCTGTTCGCCGACGCAACGTATCGCCTTCTCCTGCAGTGCGCGGAGCAATTTGACCTGCATCGCCAGCGGCAGATCGGCCACCTCATCGAGAAACAGCGTGCCGCCGTGCGCCGCCTGGAATAGGCCGGGCTTGTCTTCGATAGCGCCGCTGAAGCTGCCTTTGCGATGGCCGAAAAACTCGCTCTCCATCAGTTCCGGTGGGATGGCTCCGCAATTGACCGGCACGAAGGCGTGGCTGGCTCGAGGACCCTGGTCGTGGATTGCGCGGGCGACCAGTTCCTTGCCGCTTCCGGACTCTCCGCTGATATAGACCGAGGCCTGGCTCCGGGCCAGTTTGCCGATTTGTCCGCGCAGCTTGTGCATGGCGGCCGAATCGCCGAGCAATGGACCGGTGGCAGGGGGCGGGGGTGTCGATCCGGGCAGGGCACCATTCAGCAGCTCGCGCAAGCGCGCCAGGGCCACGGGTTTGCTCAGGAAGTCGATGGCGCCGGCCTTCAGGGCGTGGATCGCGGTTTCCTGGCGGGCGCAGGTGCTGAGTATTGCCAGCGGCATTCGCAGCTGGCGGCACTGGATATGCTCGAGTAACTCCAGCCCCGTGCCGTCGGGTAAATGCAGGTCGCTCAGGCACAGGTCGAAGCCTTCCCGGGCCAGCCAGTGACGCGCTTCGCCCAGGGTGCGGGCGCTGCGGGTATGGCGTTGCATCCGGCCGAGGCTGATTTCCAGATATTCGCGAATGCCTGGATCGTCATCGACGATCAAGACTTTTTGTCGTGGGCTCATGCCGCTTACTGCTTCATCCGTGAGCGAAAGAGGTGCGAGAGCACCCGCCATCCTGGCGTGTCGTGAAGTCTAGGCAGGCTTGAGGTCGTTGGCCCGCTCAAGGCCGGGCGGTGCGGGGCCGTTTGGTCGGATTCAAGATGACGTGCAGGGTAATAGCCCCGATTTGCCGAGGGTTGCCGGCCGGAAGCGAGGTGAGGAGGGGCGGTGGCTTTTTTGTAGCGAATTATTCAGCGGTGCAAACAACGTGCTTTTGACGTCATATGCACCGCTGCGGTCGAGGTTCAGCGATCGCGGGAGATCGGACCTTGCTCCAGGTGCGCCTGGCTGCAATACCACTGTTGCTCGAGGCTCAGCGCCCGGTCGCGGGGCAGGTGCACGCCGCAGTGGGCACAACGCACCATGGGCGTGGTGCTGGGTTCGCGGGGCGCAGCGGTGCCGGAGGCGGGCTGCTTGAATTTGCGCCAGAGCCATACCGCAGCGGCAATCAGGGCGATCCAGAACAGTAGACGAAGCATGGTAGCCAGCTATGTGAGTGAGGAACCGGCAGTTTAGCCAAGGTCATGCCGGGCGCACAGTGCAATCAGCGCTGAAATCCACGGACAAAAAAAGGGAGACTCGAAAGTCTCCCTTTTTTGTGACCGCGGCGGTGTCAGTCGAACACGCCGAAGGTCATGTAGCTGAACCACGAGCGGTCGCTGTTGTTGCCTTCGGCTTCATGCTGTTCTTCTTCGACAGCGTCGCCATTGGCGTCTTTAGGCTTGAGCTCGGCCGGAATCGCGTCCTTGGCATCCTGGTATTGCTTCATCACGTCCTGGTTGGCGCGGGTTTCTCCCGGCGGCAGCGGTGGACGGGACTCGATCAGGCCCAGGGTGGCCTTGCTCAGCCAGGAGCGGTTGTCCGCCTCGGCGACCCGTGGCACGAACTGGCCGTCGACCAGAGTCGGGTGATCGGGGTAGTTGAGCTTCAGGGTTTCCAGGCTGGTGGCGGCCAGTTCGTCCAGGTGCAGACGCTGGTAAGCCTCGGTCATCACCGCCAGGCCATCGGCCACCGATGGGGTTTCCTGGAAGTTTTCCACCACGTAGCGACCACGGTTGGCGGCGGCCACATAGGCCTGACGGGTCAGGTAGTAGTCGGCCACGTGGATTTCGTAGGAGGCCAGCAGGTTGCGCAGGTAGATCATGCGCTGCTTGGCGTCCGGCGCGTAGCGGCTGTTCGGGAAACGGCTGGTGAGCTGGGCGAACTCGTTGTAGGAGTCGCGCGCGGCACCCGGATCACGCTTGGTCATGTCCAGCGGCAGGAAGCGCGCCAGCAGGCCGACGTCCTGGTCGAAGGAGGTCAGGCCCTTGAGGTAGTAGGCGTAGTCCACGTTCGGGTGTTGTGGGTGCAGGCGGATGAAACGCTCGGCGGCGGACTTGGCGGCCTCCGGCTCGGCGTTCTTGTAGTTGGCATAGATCAGTTCGAGTTGTGCCTGATCCGCGTAGCGGCCGAACGGATAACGCGACTCCAGGGCCTTGAGCTTGGCGGTGGCGCTGGTATAGCTGTTGTTGTCCAGGTCGGTCTGCGCCTGCTGGTACAGCTCGACCTCGCTCAGGTTTTCGTCAACGACTTCCTTCGATGAGCAAGCAGCGGTCAGTGCGAGGATGGCGATCAGCAGCAGGTGTTTCACTTGCATGGCGGCTTGCGTCCCTATGACGGCCGCTGTCTTGGGCGGGGCCGTCCTGTTATGATGAGCGCCCCGTTGAAAAAGCCTCGGGGCAAAAGACGCCGTATTTAACCACAAGCGCGCAGCCGAAACCAAAGGCTGTGCCGACGCCTAGTCTGAGCATGTCCGATAAAATTGAACTTCGCGCAGAGGTGCCGTCCGAACTGGGCGGCCAACGCCTCGATCAAGTCGCCGCCCAATTATTCGCTGAGCACTCGCGCTCGCGCCTTTCCGCCTGGATCAAAGACGGCCGCCTGACTGTGGATGGAGCGGTTATCCGCCCGCGAGACATCGTCCATGGCGGCGCGGTTCTTGAGCTGACCGCCGAGCAGGAAGCTCAGGGAGAATGGATCGCTCAGGACATCGAACTGGATATCGTCTATGAAGACGACGACATCCTGGTGATCAACAAGCCTGCCGGCCTGGTGGTCCACCCCGCCGCCGGTCACGCCGATGGCACGTTGCTCAATGCCCTGCTGCACCATGTCCCGGACATCATCAACGTGCCGCGCGCCGGCATCGTCCATCGCCTGGACAAGGACACCACCGGTCTGATGGTGGTGGCCAAGACCATCCAGGCGCAGACCCAGCTGGTTGCCCAGTTGCAGAGCCGCAGCGTCAGCCGCATCTATGAATGCATCGTGATCGGCGTGGTCACCGCCGGTGGCAAGATCAACGCCCCGATCGGCCGGCATGGTCAGCAACGCCAGCGCATGGCGGTGATGGAAGGCGGCAAGCCGGCCGTCAGCCACTACCGCGTGCTGGAGCGTTTCCGTTCCCACACCCATGTCCGGGTGAAACTGGAAACCGGGCGGACCCACCAGATCCGTGTGCACATGGCCCATATCAACTACCCGTTGGTCGGCGATCCGGCCTACGGTGGCCGTTTCCGCATTCCGCCCGCCGCGAACCCGACCATGGTCGAATCCCTCAAGCACTTCCCGCGTCAGGCGCTGCATGCGCGGTTCCTTGAGCTGGATCATCCGACCACCGGCGAGCGCATGAGCTGGGAATCGCCGCTGCCGGAAGATTTCGTCTGGCTGCTGACCCTGCTCAAGCAGGATCGCGAGGCTTTCGTCGGATGAGTGACTGGCTGATTCCTGACTGGCCCGCGCCGGCCGGGGTCAAAGCCTGCGTCACCACCCGTGCGGGTGGCGTCAGCCTGGCGCCGTTCGACAGCCTCAACCTGGGCGATCATGTCGATGACAACCCAGAGGCGGTGGCCGAAAACCGCCGTCGCCTGACCGATCGTTTCTCTATAAAGCCAGCCTGGCTGAAACAGGTTCACGGTATTGATGTGGTCGAGGCGGATCCGTCCGTTGTCGCCACCGCCGATGCCAGCTGGACCGCCACGCCCGGCATTGCCTGTAGTGCCATGACCGCCGATTGCCTGCCAGCGCTGTTCTGCGACCGCGCCGGTACTCGGGTGGCGGCGGCCCATGCCGGTTGGCGTGGGCTGGCGGCCGGGGTGCTGGAAGCGACGCTCGATAGCCTGAAAGTCGCGCCAGAGGATGTATTGGTCTGGCTGGGGCCGGCCATTGGTCCGCAAGCCTTCGAGGTCGGACCGGAAGTGCGTGACGCTTTCGTCCGGCACTTACCACAGACCGAACAGGCCTTTGTACCGAGCCACAACCCCGGCAAGCTCATGGCTGATATCTATACGCTGGCCCGCCTGCGCCTGGCGGCATGCGGCGTCACCGCCGTGTATGGCGGCGGTTTCTGCACCGTGAGCGATCCGCGTTTCTATTCCTACCGCCGCAGCCTGCGCACCGGGCGCTTCGCTTCCCTGATCTGGCTGGAACGCTAGACTCTTCTGACCTGTGTCAAGCTCGCAAGGCTTGAATCTTCCAGAATCGACCGCATCTACAGGGGTATCTGGCAGGTTTCTCTATTTAGGTGTGTCCATCGCTCCGACCTGCTCAAAAGGAAGGTGACTAATGCGTATAGACCGATTAACCAGCAAGCTTCAGCTGGCGTTATCCGATTCTCAATCCCTGGCGGTTGGCCTCGACCATCCGGCCATCGAGCCGGCGCACTTGATGCAGGCGCTGCTCGAACAGCAGGGCGGTTCGATCAAGCCGCTGCTGATGCAAGTGGGCTTCGACGTGAACAGCCTGCGCAAGGAACTGAGCAAAGAGCTCGACCACTTGCCAAAAATCCAGAACCCCACCGGCGACGTGAACATGTCGCAGGATCTGGCGCGCCTGCTGAACCAGGCCGATCGCCTGGCGCAACAGAAAGGCGACCAGTTCATCTCCAGCGAACTGGTGCTGCTGGCGGCCATGGACGAAAACAGCAAGCTCGGCAAATTGCTGCTGGGCCAGGGCGTCAGCAAAAAAGCGCTGGAAAACGCCATTAATAACCTGCGAGGCGGCGAGGCGGTGAATGACGCCAACGTCGAGGAGTCGCGTCAGGCCCTGGATAAATACACCGTCGACCTGACCAAGCGCGCCGAAGACGGCAAGCTCGACCCGGTGATCGGCCGTGACGACGAAATCCGCCGGACCATCCAGGTGCTGCAACGTCGGACCAAGAACAACCCGGTGCTGATCGGTGAGCCTGGCGTGGGTAAAACCGCGATTGCCGAAGGCCTGGCTCAACGCATCATCAATGGCGAAGTGCCGGACGGCCTGAAAGGCAAGCGCCTGCTGTCCCTGGACATGGGCGCGCTGATCGCTGGCGCCAAGTACCGCGGTGAATTCGAAGAGCGCCTGAAATCCCTGCTCAACGAGCTGTCCAAGCAGGAAGGGCAGATCATTCTGTTCATCGACGAACTGCACACCATGGTCGGTGCCGGTAAGGGTGAAGGTTCGATGGATGCGGGCAACATGCTCAAGCCGGCCCTGGCTCGGGGTGAGCTGCATTGTGTCGGCGCCACCACGCTCAACGAGTACCGCCAATATATAGAGAAGGACGCGGCCCTCGAGCGGCGCTTCCAGAAAGTCCTGGTGGATGAGCCGAGCGAAGAAGACACCATCGCCATCCTGCGTGGCCTGAAAGAGCGTTATGAGGTGCACCACAAGGTGGCGATCACCGACGGCGCGATCATCGCCGCAGCCAAGCTCAGCCATCGCTACATCACCGACCGGCAGTTGCCGGACAAGGCGATCGACCTGATCGACGAAGCCGCCAGCCGTATCCGCATGGAGATCGACTCCAAGCCGGAAGTGCTGGACCGCCTGGAACGGCGCCTGATTCAACTGAAGGTCGAATCCCAGGCCCTGAAGAAAGAAGACGACGAAGCGGCGATCAAGCGCCTGGAGAAACTCCAGGAGGAAATCACCCGCCTGGAGCGCGAATACGCCGATCTGGAAGAAGTCTGGACCTCGGAGAAAGCTGAAGTGCAGGGTTCGGCGCAGATCCAGCAGAAGATCGAGCAGTCCCGCCAGGAGCTGGAAGCCGCGCGCCGCAAAGGCGACCTGAACCGCATGGCCGAGTTGCAGTACGGGGTGATCCCGGACCTGGAGCGCAGCCTGCAGATGGTCGACCAGCATGGCCAAAGCGAGAACCAGCTGTTGCGCAGCAAGGTGACCGAAGAGGAAATCGCCGAAGTCGTGTCCAAGTGGACCGGTATTCCGGTGTCGAAGATGCTCGAAGGCGAGCGCGACAAGCTGCTGAAGATGGAAAGCCTGCTGCACCAGCGTGTCATTGGCCAGGACGAAGCCGTGGTGGCGGTCGCCAACGCAGTGCGGCGTTCTCGCGCCGGGTTGTCCGATCCGAACCGGCCGAGTGGTTCGTTCATGTTCCTCGGCCCGACCGGTGTGGGTAAGACCGAGTTGTGCAAGGCGCTGGCCGAATTCCTTTTCGATACCGAAGAGGCGATGGTACGGATCGATATGTCCGAGTTCATGGAGAAACACTCCGTGGCTCGCTTGATCGGTGCGCCTCCAGGCTACGTCGGCTACGAGGAGGGCGGTTACCTGACCGAGGCGGTGCGGCGCAAGCCTTATTCGGTGATCCTGCTGGACGAGGTCGAGAAGGCCCATCCGGACGTGTTCAACATCCTGCTGCAAGTGCTGGAAGACGGCCGCCTGACGGACAGCCACGGGCGTACCGTGGACTTCCGTAATACGGTGATCGTTATGACCTCCAACCTGGGCTCGGCGCAGATCCAGGAGCTGGTGGGGGATCGCGAAGCACAGCGGGCGGCGGTGATGGATGCGGTGTCGAGCCATTTCCGTCCGGAGTTCATCAACCGGATCGACGAAGTGGTGATCTTCGAGCCATTGGCCCGGGATCAGATCGCCGGCATCACCGAGATCCAGTTGGGGCGCCTGCGCGGCCGCCTGGCCGAGCGCGAGCTCAAGCTGGAGCTGAGTGGCGAGGCCTTGGACAAACTGATTGCCGTGGGCTACGACCCGGTCTATGGCGCGCGTCCGCTGAAACGGGCGATTCAGCGCTGGATCGAGAACCCATTGGCGCAGTTGATTCTGTCCGGCAGTTTTCTGCCGGGAGCCACTGTGACGGCCAAGGTGGAAAACGACGAAATCGTCTTCGCCTGAGCCCGATAGGGCGTCGTTGTAAAGGAGGCCTCGCATTGCGAGGCCTTTTTTTGCATAGGGCGTTGAACTGTAAGGCAAAGGCTTGTAAAGTGCGCCCCGCAGTACGTCACCCCAAGGCTTTTTCCTCCCTGAGGAAAAAACTGAAATAAGTTGCAAATCATTGTCTTGAAAGCAATTTAGGGGGTTGACAGAGGTTTTTAAGATTGTAGAATAGCGCGCCTCAGAGACATGAACGTAGCGATACGGACCAGGTCGACGAGGGGGCTTCTAGAAATAAAAGCCTGCTGTAAAGGTTGTAAATTGAAATGTTCAGTTCCGTGATAGCTCAGTCGGTAGAGCAAATGACTGTTAATCATTGGGTCCCAGGTTCGAGTCCTGGTCACGGAGCCAATTTCAAGCCGGGGTATAGCGCAGTCCGGTAGCGCGCCTGCTTTGGGAGCAGGATGTCAGGAGTTCGAATCCCCTTACCCCGACCATATTTGGGTCGTTAGCTCAGTTGGTAGAGCAGTTGGCTTTTAACCAATTGGTCGTAGGTTCGAATCCCACACGACCCACCATTTTTGAAACCAGTTCGCTGGAATCGAATCTTAAGATCAGACGCCAAAAGCTCTGTTCGCAGAAGGCGCCTTTAAAAGGTGCCTTTTTTTTACCGGGGTATAGCGCAGTCCGGTAGCGCGCCTGCTTTGGGAGCAGGATGTCAGGAGTTCGAATCCCCTTACCCCGACCATATTAAAAATCCTCGTATCGACAGATACGGGGATTTTTTTTGCCCGGAATTTGACACGCGGTGCTTGCCGGCGAATGCGACGCACAAAAAAAGCCCCGATCATTCGGGGCTTTTGTATGGGGTGGCCCATGCTGGCTGAGTCCGGTCAGTTGTAGTCGAGTACGTAAGTCATCGTTGCATCTGCCTTGCCGGCCTTTATTTCGCCGCCACTCGGCGTATAGCGAGCGGACCCCGCGAAGCGGTAGACCTCGGCATCGGTTTCGCTGTGCTGCCAGTCCAGGCTGACCGCGCCGGGCTTGTTGAAGGGGAGTTTGGTGCCCTTGTCGTTTTTCAGCTCGATAGCCACGCCTTGGGCAACACTGGTCTGCCCAGCTCCTGTCAGATTCAGCATGCCTGGGCCTGTCGAGTTGCCTTCGAAATAAATCTTCAGCGGAACCGGCTTTTCAGGCCGCATACCGCGGCAGCGAATATCGAGGGCGAAGGGTTTTTCCGGTGCGGCGCCAGACTTGATGTTGGAAATCGGGACCTTGCCCATTTGTACGTTCATGGAGGGCTCCCGGGCCTCGCAACTGCTGAAGTAGAAGTTGTTCTCCAGGTTGGTGAATCCTGAGGATGTGTAAGTCACTGTGCTCGGGGTCAGGCCAGTATTCGGAGGGATAATGAAGTTGATTGTAAAGTTGGTTGGCACCTTGCCTGAGCCAACTGCGATTTCCGTGCGGACGTATTCGACATGAATGTAAGTAGGCAGGTGGACGCTATAACCTTGTCCAGTAAATGTGTGTTGGGAAGGCAGGGGGTACCTTAAACTCCTGTCCCCCCCCCACGTGTCTTGAAGCGATGATGCGCATACCGATGCCCGCCACGCCGGTTTTGTACACATCGGGGATGGCGGAGGGTTCGAGGCCGTTTTCAAAGGTTATGTTCATGATCTCGTTGCTGCTACAAGTAATCCCTCCTTGGACAGGGATCTGCTGGGAGTAACTTGCGAGTATTTCGCCGACTGGGACCCGCTTGACGGTCAGGCTGGATGGAACATTCACCTGGTTATATGACGCGCCAGGAGGGCCAGAAATGCTGCCCCATAGGCACCATGAGAGCGCTGGCTCGGCCAGCACCAGGGCAAGCAGGCCAATGGGAAGAGTGATCAGTTTGTGCATATGTCCGCTCTGGTTTGAAAGGGTGTGGGTCACAAGACTCGGCAAAGGCCGTCCACGCGTTCGTAAGCCAGCTCCTTGTTTGTTGGGGGGAGCTTGTAGTCCACCATGCAGCTGCCTTCGGCCCAGCGAATCTCCAGCCGGCCCTGGTCGGGAACGCCAAAGACCAGCAGGCGCGACAGGTTGTCGACCATGCCCAGGGGCTTGCCTTGTTCGTCGTAGCCTTGGGCGCCGAAGGGGATTGGATCGCCCTTGTCCGCGCGCAGGACGAATTGCAGGCGACGACCGGTTTGTGCGGTATAGGTGGCCTTGACGATGGCGCCACGGGTTGGCACCAGCACCTTGGAGGTTTCGTTGATCTCGGTGTCGGTCCCCAGGGTCTGGGTATCCAGGTTCAGCCAGTTGTAGCGATAAGGCTGCATATAGGGCACCACCGCGTAACCCTTGCCATTGGTGCGTACGGCGTTCCAACCGGATACCCCGACGCCGTCGACGTCCGGAACTTCCAGCAAACCGAAAGTCTCGCCAAGCGGCTGGCCGAGGGTAACGCCGCCGCTGTGCACCACCAGCGAGCCAGACGCACCCAGGTCGATATGCTTGTCGTCACGCCCCTGGTTATAGCCACCACGCAGCTTGGCGACGGGGGTATCCCAGTCCAGGCTGGCGCCGGCGGTGCTGCCATTTCTCTTGCTGTGGCCGGCCTGCGCCGAGTAGCTGAGGGTTGCCTGGTCGTCCAGGTAGCCGGACACGTTCGACTGCAGCGAGGAATCACCTTTGCTCGAGCTGATGGCGTTGCTGGAGAGGCGGTGAGAACTACCCCGGCCTCCCAGCGGCATGCTGATACTGGCGGTGAGTTGCGTATCCGAACCACCGTTCATGGGATCGCTCTGGGTGCGTGATACCGCCAGGTTGTAGCTGACGCTGGCAATGCTGCTGCCATAACCAAATTGCCAGTTGCGCGTACGGCCCTGCTGATTCCAGTAGTTGGTTTCATCCATGCTGAGGTACAGCGAGCCTCGCTGTGACAGGCTCTGGTTCACCCGGAGGTTGATTCGGCTCTTTTGTGCGCTGAAGCCGGCACGGTCCTGATACATGAGGTCGTCCACATGCTGGCCGAAGCTGCGATAGCCTTCGGTGGAGTAGCGATAGCCGGCCATGGTGAAGGTGGTATTGGTGGCGTTCAGCGTCTTGGAGTACAGGAAGCGCGCACTGTGACCTTTGTTTGTCTTGCCGTTCTGGGTCTTCGATTCACTGCTGGTGACGTCGAAGGAAATACCGCCGATGCTGGAGTTCACGCCCGCGCCAAGGTTGACGGCGCGATAGTCTTGCGCGAGCAGCGCACCGCCATAACCGGTGAGGTTGTCGGTCACACCGTAGACGGCCGTGCCCTGGGTGAACGACGGCGACGGCTGGTCGGCGGAGCGATATTCACCGGCGGTGACGCTGTAGCGAAGGTTGCCGCGCCGGGTCATGACCGGCTGGTAGGCATAGGACTGCTGATATTCGCGTACCCGGCCATCCGCTTCGATGATCTTGATCTGCAGGTCGCCGTTGGAGCCGCTGGGATAGATGTCGGTGAACTCGAAGGCGCCAGGCGGCACCGACGCGGAATAGATCACGTAGCCGTTTTGCCGTACTTCTACGGTGGCATTGGTTTCAGCGATGCCACGGATCACGGGTGCGTAGCCGATCTCGTTGTCGGGCAGCATGCCGAGGTCCGAAGCGATCTGTGCACCGCGAAAACGCACGCTGTCGAAGATCTCGCCAGGGGTGTACAGCTCGCCGAGGGAAAACTTGCCTTTCAGGCGCTGGACGTCGCGCTCCAGATAGTTGCGGTTGCTCTTGAATTCGCTTTTTGTGCCGGTTCCGCCGGTCAGCGCGGATTCGTTGCGAAAGCGCCAGCCGGCGATATTGAAGCCGTTGCGCAGGTTCAGGTTGTGGTAATCGCTTTTCGTTCCCCGGTTGGTGTTGCGGTTGAAGTTGGCCTGGTAGTCGCTGTAGAAGGCCGTGATGCCTTCGTCCCAAACCGAGGGGTCGACGTAACCGCGGGAATAGCGCTGGACGTATGCCTGCGGAATGCTGAACTGCAATGCCAGGTTGGTGGCGTCGAAGTCCACCGCGGCGCCGGCGATCTGGGCGCTGACATCGAACGGCTGCTCATCCTTGGTGTCCGCGGCGATGAGTCCATCCTGCTGGGCTTTGCCCGCGTTGAGGCCGAGCTCTTTGAGCAGCCCGAGCGAGATGACGGGCTTGACCTGCCCGGAGGCGTCGGCGGCGAAGGTGATCTCCTGGCGCTTGATCAGTACATTGTTCAGGTAAAGGTCGACGCTGTAGGCGCCAGGCGGAACTGCACTGCCTTTCTCAAAATACTTGAGGTCTACCGGAGCACCCCCCATTTTCAGAAAGGAGTCGGCGAACTCGGCTTCTGCGGCGGACAGCTTCGAGGTCAGCCCCAGTGCCACGAGGCAGGTCGCGCACGCCCGCCGGGCGATCCTGAAACTGAGCTCTCTCTGAAAAATGGGCATGCGAAATCCTTTCGATCATGCATCGGATGCCCGAAGCACTGACCTGATTAAAAAGTCGGATTAGGTAAGGCGGTGCGCTCTAGCGAGCGACACGAGTGATGGCTGTGTTTCCGTTAGTTGGAAAGTTTGCTGGTGACTCGGTCCAGTCCGCCGTAATCGTTGATGCTGTCGAATTCCACTGTTGTGGTTCCGGCCCTCATGCCAGTCGAGCCTTTGATCGCGACGGTGCGTGTTGCTCCTGGTGCCAGCATTTCTGCGGTGGCGGTGCCCGTGTCCTTGCCATTGCGCAGCGTCACAGTGCTACCAGAAAAGGACACGTGGTACGCAGAAGGATTGCTCACGGAAAGCATGGTTTTGCCGTTTTGTTCCACCAGCTTCCATTGCAGGCTCTTGGCTGCATTTGCCGCAGTGTCCGGCAGATTGGCCGGGCGGTAGAACAGCTTCACTCGCTGGCGTATGGCAATTTGCAGGGTGTTCTCGTCCTTGGCTTTTTGCGGAATCTCCTGCACGGCCAACCAGAACACGGATTCCTTGTCGGTCGGCAGCCCCTGGCCTTGATAGAGGATGCGCAGGACCTGTTGCTTGTTGCCTCCCAGGCGAACCAGGGGAGGGGTAATGGCGAACGGTACGTCGGTCACGGGCCCGTTGGTGTCTGGCTCGACCCAGGACTGGACCATGATGTCATTCGAGCCTTGGTTCCTGACGACGACGGACGTTTCCTTGGCTGGCGCAGCAAAGACGACGCGAGTGCCATCCAGCGTAATGCCGGCACTGGCCATCGACGCAAAAAGCGTCATGACGCTGGCGAGTGCAAGACGTGTCAATAGTGAGGTTTTCATAGCGGCTCCAGGTCGGAGGGAGGGGCGCAGACCCCTCCCTTTGGCGCGGGTTACTCGTAAGTCAAGGTAAACGGCAGGGTGCCGTTTGCAGGACCTGCTTTGACCGGTTCACCGTTCGCCACATAACCTGCACGCATGTTCAGCTTGGCGGTGTACGTGGTGACATCACCGTCTTTGAGTGGCACCAAGTCTCCCTTGATGGTCTCGTTCGCGCCGAGGTTCACCAGCTTGCTGCTGCCGTCGTAAAGACCGATAGCCACACCCTCTGCGCCCCCTGTGACTTTCAGCAGCGAGCCGTTCTTGCTGTCGATGCCGGAGCCGCTGCTCGGGTCGAACTGCAGCTTGACGGACTTCAGGCCCTCTGCGGTGCCGCCGCAATCCAGATTCAGGTTGATGCTCTGACCGCCGACGATGCTGCCTCCTGCAGTGCCAGAGAGCGAGTCGGTGCTGACTTTGCCGAGGTTGACATCGATGTTCTGGTTGCCCTTGCTACCACCAACGTTGGTGCCGGAACCAGCGTCGATTTTGCAGGAGGCGGCGATAATGTCACCGGTGAAGTTGATGGTGCCATCTGCTGCGAGAGCGGAAGTGCTGACCGCGCCAGCGATAGCCATGGAGACGATGCTTTTGAGAAGTTTGGACATTTCATGTACCTGCTAAAGTTGGAGGTGCAATCTTGTATCTTCACTTTGGTCGTTACAATAAGACCATTCTTAAAGTATTGAATGCTCTATGGGTTTGAATGGCGGCTGATACTTTTTTGCCTGATATGATTTCAATAAGAAGATTCTTAAAATTTGATCGGGTGGCATGAAGTTGTCGGAATACCTGTCGGCAGCTAAACGGGACGATCGCCGCCAAAGTCTTCGATCTTTGTATATAAGCAACTGTTTTGCAGGGGCTAATCCTCAGGGGTAGCAGGTTGGAGTCGAAGGATTAAGCGTGCAGGGCAAACTATCAATGCAACTAGATAGAGCATGAGTGGCGTCTTGAATACTATCGGGTCAGCTATCTATATGCCGCAGTAAGAGGTGGCGCGGAGGCCGGAGTATGTATTCGGTACGCCCGGGGGATAGCAACTTTTTGATGTGGGGGTTAAGTCCGGTGGCTCTTCTATTTTAGAATTAAGATTAATCTTAAAGTTGCGCGGAAAGTTGGAAATAGAGTGCAGGAAGTCTCTAGGCACTTCGATCTTTAACAGTCTGCCTGTTTGCCTGAGTCCGTGTTGAACAGGGCGCAAAAAAATGCCCCGATCGCTCGGGGCACTCTTGTCTTGGTCTACAGGCTCAGATTCAGTGCAGCTTGAGGCGTGGCTCGGTGCCGCGGCCGATCCGGCTGCCGAGCATCAGCATGGCGGTACGGAACGGGCCGTAGAGCGCCATCTGGTGCATGCGGTACAGCGACACATAGAACATCCGCGCGAGCCAGCCTTCGAGCATCACGCTGCCGGTCAGGTTGCCCATCAGGTTGCCCACGGCGGAAAAACGCGACAGCGAGATCAGCGAGCCGTAGTCGGTGTATTTGTATTCCGGCAGGGCCTTGCCTTCGATACGCAGTTTCAGCGACTTGGTTAGCAGTGATGCTTGCTGGTGAGCCGCCTGGGCCCGCGGTGGAACGTTGCGATCGGTGCCCGGTTGCGGGCAGGCGGCGCAGTCGCCAAAGGCGAAGATGTTCTCGTCGCGGGTGGTCTGCAGGGTCGGCAAGACCTGCAGCTGGTTGATGCGGTTGGTTTCCAGGCCGTCGATGTCCTTGAGGAAGCCCGGTGCGCGAATCCCGGCGGCCCAGACTTTCAGGCTGGCGGCAATCACCTGGCCATCGGCGGTGATCAGGCTGTCGGCGGTGACTTCGCTGACCGCGGCATTGGTCATGACCTTGACCCCGAGTTTTTCCAGGGTCTTGTGCACCGGGCCGCCGATCCGCTCCGGCAGGGCCGGCAGTACCCGTGGGCCGGCCTCGATCAGGGTGATGTGCATGTTTTCCGGCTTGATCCGGTCCAGGCCGTAGGCCGCCAGTTCATGGGCGGCGTTGTGCAGCTCGGCGGCCAGTTCGACGCCTGTGGCACCGGCACCGACTATGGCCACGCTGATCTGCTCCACGACATCGGTCTGCCCGGCATGGGCGCGCAGATAGTGGTTGAGCAGTTGCTGGTGGAAACGTTCGGCCTGTTTGCGCGTGTCGAGGAACAGGCAGTGCTGGGCGGCGCCCTGGGTGCCGAAGTCGTTGGTGGTACTGCCCACGGCAATCACCAGGCTGTCGTAGCCCAGCTCACGAGCGGGCAGCAGCTCCACGCCGTTTTCGTCGTAGGTGGCGGCCAGCTGGATCTTCTTCTGCTGGCGATCGAGCCCGCTCATGCGGCCCAGCTGGAACTCGAAATGGTTCCATTTGGCTTGGGCGACATAGTTGAGTTCGTCTTCGGAAGAGTTCAGCGAGCCGGCGGCCACTTCATGCAGCAAGGGTTTCCAGATGTGGGTCAGGTTCGCGTCGACCAGCATCACACTGGCGGTACCGCGCTTGCCCAGAGTCTTACCCAGACGGGTAGCCAACTCCAGACCGCCGGCGCCGCCGCCAACGATGACAATACGATGAGTCATGGGGATATCTCGCAAGGCTAAAAGAAATCGGTACGGTTACCCGAGCGAGCGCGATGCAGCTCATAGCGTCAGGTAACTGATAAATCGGCTCAGCAGGCCCAGGCCAATGGTGATGGTCACGACTATCACGAGGAGCATCCACGGCCGGAAGGGCCGGCGCTCGACTCGGTGCTGGGCCAGTTGCAGGTATTCTTCGACATGGCGTTGGTCGTCGGGGTTCAGGCGGCTGGTCATAAAAAGCCTCGTCAGCTAGACGTTGCGAAAAGTATGAAGGTTACAGCGCAGTGCCATCTTGTCGGGCTATGCGGCATGGAACGGAGCATAGCTGCTCGCGGATGCCGGCCTTGTCATCCCGTGAGTGATTGCGCTTTGTAACACTCGCGCGGTGTTTGCGCCATGCCACGAATGGCCTGAAGAGGTCCGGGAAATTCCGCTCCAGGCGGCCTACAGGCTGATACCGACATCGAAGAGGATGCTGCGCCCCAGGTTGCCGCGCAGGAAGTCCGGCGCGTCGGGGTGGGCGAACAGCACGCGGGCGAAGGTCGGCCCGACCAGCGACAACGAGCGCCAGCCCTGGCGCAGGTATTCGGTCGGCGGCGGGAAATGGCTGTTAAGGTCCAGCACTTCGCGCTTGAGGCTGGCGAAGGCGATGATGTCCAGCTCCCCCAGGTCCATGCCGCGTTCCTTGTAGTTGTGGGCTTTTTTGCGCAGGGTCGGGGCCAGCCTGAGCAACAGTTCGTTGGCCGGGATGCGCTTGGGCTTGGCCTCGCGGCGCACCAGTTGGCTAAGGGAGAAGGCACTGCGGCGCCGTTGCAACTCGTCGCGCCATTCGTCGTTGAGGCGGCGGCCTTCGTCCAGCACGAAGAACACCTCGAAACAGGCCTCGCGAAACAGTACGTCCGGCGGCTCCTGCCCGGCGGGCGTGAACTCGTCGGCACGGTAGGGGATGTTCAAGCCTTGCAGCAGGCGTTGGCAGACCCAACGCTCACGCTCCCATTTGCGCGCATTGGACAGGAACGCGTTGGCTTGTTCGGCCTGAATGGTGAGCAGGCGCAAGTAATCTGAGTCATCCATAGTCCAAGCTTAGCGTCCAAACGCTGATCCAAGAAATACACTCTGCCGGGTCGGCGGGGGCTGACTGCACTTATAACGGATAAGTGTGACATCAGGTCAACCCTCTGCCGCTCGTTCAGGCCCGCCAGGGTTTCAGCCAGAGCCCCAAG
Organism: Pseudomonas sp. GW821-FHT09E12; assembly: GCF_059416085.1. Classification (NCBI taxonomy): domain Bacteria; kingdom Pseudomonadati; phylum Pseudomonadota; class Gammaproteobacteria; order Pseudomonadales; family Pseudomonadaceae; genus Pseudomonas; species Pseudomonas sp. GW821-FHT09E12. The sequence goes on from NZ_JBWKOM010000009.1 coordinate 251,164, forward strand.
GCGATCAGCAAGAGCAGCCCGGCCACTGTGCTGAGCCCCAGTTGCAGCCAGACATTCAATAGCGGATGCAACAGCAGCGCCGCGGCACTCAGCAGAACGGCGCTGACTGCCCAGCGCACCGGCCAGTTGATGAGGGTGAGCAATTGCTGGCGCTGCATCAGCAACAGGTTGGTCAGGAGCACACCGCCGAGGGCCGCCAGAGGAATCGCGGTCAGCCCCAGAACCAGCGGCAGGCCCGCCAGCAGCAAGGCGTTGAGCAGGCTGCCGAGCAGCTCGCAATGCAGTGGCGTGCTGGTATCACCGGCGGCATAGGCGTAACGGGCGAGCATGGCGTTCCAGGCGCCGAACACCAGGGACACGGCGAACCAGCCCAGCAGTGCCGGCAGCGGGCCGTCGGCGCTCTGGGCGGGCAGCAGCCAGTGGATCAGCGCCGGGCTGGCGCCCACCAGGCCGAGCGCGGCTGGCAGGCTCAGCAGGGTCGCGGCGTCGAGTCCCCGATGCAGCAGCCCCAGGCGCTGATCGCCGGACTTGCCGCTCATCAAGCCAAGCAGGACCTGGTTCAGGCTCATCAAGGCAATCAGCGGCAGGTTGATCAGCTTGCGCGCCAGGTTGACCCAGGTCACCACGCCTTCGCCCAGGTAGCTGGCGACCAGCCGTTCCACCAGCGCCAGGCCCTGGCTGGCCAGGTTGCTGGTCAACAACGGGCCGAGGCGGCCGAGCAGTTCCCGGCCGGCACCGGCATCCCCGCGGACTTGCCAGGGGCGCCAGCCGGCCTGCCAGACCGCCGGCACCAGCGACAGGCACATCAGCAGGCTGCCGAGAAAAAATGCCAGCGAAAGGCCGGAGCCAAGGCTCGCCTGGCCGTAGAAAAACAGGTAAAGCACCGGTGGCAGGTTGAACAGCAGCGAGCCTAGCCCCGGCAGGACAAAACGCTGCCGGGCGTGCAGCGGGATGCTGAACAGCGCGTGCATGAGCAGGCCGGGGATGCAGGCGGCCAGGCTGCGCAGGTTGGCGGCGGCTTCGGCCTGGGCTTCGCTGTCGAGCCCGGGGCCGATCAGGCGGATCCACAACGGCGCGCTCAAGGCCAGCAGGGCATACAGCCCCAGACCCAGGCCCAGCAGGCGTGGGCACAGGCCGGCCAGCCAGGCGTGCTGGCGCTGGGCGTCGCGCTCCTGATAGAGCGGCAGGGCCGCGGCCGCGAGAATGCCGGCGGCCAGGGTCATGCGCAGGGCTTCGGGAATGAACACCGCGACCAGGAACGCATCGCTGCGGCTGCCCGCGCCCCAGGCCGCCACCAGCAGCCATTCGCGGGCAAAACCGGCGAGCAGCCCGGCGAGGGTCGCCAGGGTCAGTAGCAGGGTGCTGCCGAGCATCAATAGAACAGGGTGAACAGGCCTTTGCCACCCACCTTGTAGTTCAGGTCGTGAGGGCGCTCGCCCATGGGTTTGGCACCGCTGCCGCCGATGATCTTGTAGGGGGGAACGGCCTTGGCCACGAGGGTGTTGGCGGTCACTACGGCCCCGCGACCGATATGCGAGCCATGGGCGAGCAGCGCCCGGGTGGCGATCCAGGCGTAGTCATCGATGTAGATGGGCGCGGACACCGACCAGAACTCGGGGCTCATCGGGTCATGGCCGCCGGCGAGAATCAGCACGTGAGAGGCGATCGTCACATGATCGCCGATGATCAGCCCGGCCCGGGCGTCGATCTGACAATGCCAGGCGATCACGCTGTCATCGCCGATCACCAGGTTCTCCACCCCCAGCACCTCGGTGTTGCGCCAGATGGTCGAGCCCTTGCCGATTTTCGCGCCGCCCAGGCGCAGCCAGGCGATGCGCACGTGATGGCTGGGGATCTTGTTGATCAGGATGTTGTAGGCCTGTTCCCAGGCCCGCAACCAGCGGTCCTTGAGGGTGGCCAGGTTCTTGCCGTAGCGCGGCACCAGGGTGGTGGGGATGTCCTGCTTCAAGCGGCGATACAGGCTTCGGGCCAGGGGATGTTCGATGATCTGTTCGATGTCCACCGAGGAGATGCTGTAGCGCGCCTGCTCGCCGTCGCCCTCGACGAACAGCACGTCGTTGTTCAGCCCCCAGCTGTAGGCCTCGAGCAGTTCATCGTGGCTGACACCCAGCTCCGAGGCCAGGGCAGGCAGGCGTTCCGGCAGATCCGCAGAATGGAAAATACGGTGTTTCATGCTTGGCGATCCTTGGGGTTGATGAGGGGGAGGGTGATGGCCGGGCGTAACCGGACCTGTTGCAGGCTCATGCCCATCAACAGCCAGAACAGACCGATCAACACGAAAGTGAAGCTGAAGTAGTGGTCGAACAGACCCGTCAGCAACGCCGCCAGCAGGCCGGAAATGCAGCCCAGCCAGAGCGCGTTGTCGGCAGTCACCTGACGGATCGGCGCCAGCGGGCGCACTTCGCGCCACCACAACAGGGTGACGGCGATGAACAGCAGCATCCCCGGAATGCCAATCTTATAGATGAAGTTCAGCCACAGGTTGGAGATGCCCGGCAGGTCGGTGCCCGGTACCGGCGGATCGACCTTGAAGCCGATGCCCAGCGGGTAGCGCATCATCGCCTCGGGGAATTTCGCGTACTCGTCGAAACGCACTTCGGTACTGGCGTTGGTCGCCGAGAACATGGTCATCAGGCGTTCCTGCAGCGGCGGATAGAACATCACCAGGGCCACTGCGAAAGCCGCCCCGAGGCCAATGATCCGGCCGCTGTAGGGCACGCGTTTGTAGGTCAGCCAGATCAGCACCAGGGCCAGGGCCAGGATCGCCCCGCGGGAAATACTCAGCAGCAGCCCCGCGCAACCGAGGATCGCCACCGCCAGCCCCAGGGCCCGGCGCGCGCCGGTGCGGGTCCAGCCATAGAGCAGCGCCAGGGGAATGAACAGCACCAGCACGCCGCCCGTGAGGTTGGGGTGAACCCAGGGTGATGCCATGCGCTGGTAGTTGGCGGAGAAGATGTCCTTCACCGCTTCCGGGTGGGCGTACTTGAGGTCGGTGAGGATCGGGATCATCGACATGGCATTGCGCGACTTGATGAACATGCCGATCGACAACAGCAGCATCAGCAGAGTGCCCAGCAGCAGGGCGATCACCAGTTTGTCGCGGTCGGCATCGGTACGCAGCAGCAGCGGCACCATGAACAGCAGCGACAGGTTCATCAGCCAGCGCACCCAGTTCACCGGGCCGTTGCCATCGGCATGAATGATCAGCATGCCCCAGACAAAGGGAATGGCGCTGAACAGCATCAGCCAGACCATGGCCCGCTCGGTGGGGCGCCAGAGCATGAGGTTGCGGGTCTTGCCGATGAACGATTGCCAGAACAGCCCGACCCACGTCAGGCCGAGCACCGCTTCACTGACCGTGGTGCGAATCCCCAGCTGCAGCGTGGTGTAGGGAATGCAGGTGGCCAGCACGGCGAAGATCAGCAGGCCCCACAGCGGCTTGCGGATCAGCGTCAGGGTCACGGCCAGGCCGATCACCACGAAGATGACTTTTGCCGGTGGCAGGGCCCACAACAGGATCCCGAAGATCAACCCCAGGGTCAGGCCAATGAATTTTCCTGGCAGCATCAGTGAAAGAGCCCTGTGAGCAAGGTGTCGAGGCGCTGGCGGTGGGCCGGCTCGGCAAATTGCCGGGCCCAGTCGCGCAGGGTATCCGGATCGGGTCTGGCGCTGTCCTGCGCCTGTTCGATCAGCGCGTTGCGCAGGCTGGCGCGATCGCGGGCATTGAAGCGCCGCGCGCCGGGTGGCGTGACCTCGTCGAGCGCCGACCCCCTGGCCACCGCGACCGGCGTGCCCTGCCACAGCGCTTCGACCACCGGCAGGCCGAAGCCTTCGGCGTAGGAGGGCTGCCACAGGCAGTCGGCATGCCGGTACAGGGCCTGCAACTGCTCGTCGCTGACGCCGTTGACCCAATGCAGGCCGGGCAACTGGCTCAGGTTCGCGGGCAGGTCGCTGGCATGGCCGACCAGGACCAGCTCCGGTACTTGCGGGTTTTCCTGGCGGCAGCGCTGCCACTGCTCGATGAAGAACGGCATGTTCTTGCGCGGCTCCCGTGTCCCGACGGCCAGCCAGTAACGCTCGGGCAGGCCCGTCGGCAGTGGGCCGATGACGCCCTGGAACTCCGGCACCAGGTTGTTCAGCACGCGGAATTTCGGCCGCGCCCAGGGAAACAGCCGGGCCGCTTCGCTGCAGGAAAACCGCGAAGGGCACCAGACCTCATCGGCGACCCAGATCGACCAGGCGATCGACACGGCGTCGATCAGCCGATAGGCCACGGCCTTGAGCTGCGAACGGTGGAAGTTGCGCTGGGTCAACTGGAACAGGTCATGCAGGATCAGCACATAACGGGTGCCTGCCGGTTTGTGGCCGATGGGCAGGCCCATGTTGGCGGTGGCGATATACAGGTCGACCGACTGCTCGCGAATGGTCGCCGGCAAGAATTTGCGTTCGAAGCGCAGGCGCACGCCGGGGCGTTGCACGCCATCGAGGGGGCTCGGCCAGGCCGGACAGAAGGCGGTCTGGCGTTGCTCATGCTCCAGTGGCGCTTCGCTCACCAGCAGCAATTCGGTGTCTTCACGGGCACGCAGGGCCTGTTCCAGAGCCTTGACCTGACGGGCGATGCCCGAGGAGGGAGCGACCGTGGCCGGACGATAATCGAGGGCTACACGCATGCGGGATGCTCCTGTGTGGAGGGCAGAGTCCGGTAGATCTGTTCCAGTTCGTCGCCGGCCACGGTCCAGTCGTGATGCTGGCGGGCATACAGTCGGGCGCCGCCGGCCAGTTGGGCGGCGAGGGTTGGCTCGCGCAACAGGCGAATCACGGCATCGGCCAGGGCCTGGGCATTGTCGCCTGCCAGGTAATGTTCCTCGGGGCGGATGGCCAGGCCCGAGGCGCCTTGCGCGGTGCTGACCAGCGGCAGGCCGGCGGCCATGGCTTCGAGCACCTTGAGCTTGGAGCCGCCACCCTGGCGTAACGGCGCGATGAACAGCGCGCAACGTCGTTGCAGATCGGGCAGGTCCGGCACGAAGCCGACCCACTCGATGCGGCTGTCGGTCCAGCGTTCGGGCCAGTGGGCCGGCAAGGCATACCCGGCCACCGCCAGGCGCGCCTCGGGGCAGTGGCTCCAGACCCGCGGGAAAATCTCGTCGAGCATCCACAGCACAGCGTCCAGGTTCGGCGCGTATTCGTAGTTGCCGACGAACAGCACCCGCTGGCTCTGCGGGTCGGCCGAGACCTCGGCAAAGCTGCGGCTGTCGACGCCGTTGACCACCACCTCGACCGGGGTACGGGTCAGCTGGCGCATGGCTCGGGCGTCGCTTTCGGTCACCGCGACCACCTGGCGGGCCGTGTCGAACGCCTTGCGTTCCCACTGCCGGCAGCGCCATTGGTCGTAGCGCACGAAGAGGCTGGCCCAGGCCGGGAAGCGGTCATAGGTCGCGCCGCCCAGGCTGGATTCGAGGTTGTGCTCGGTGAGCACGAAATCCCGGCCGGCCCGCCGCAGCGGTTGCAGATAGGGTTGCAGGCTGTAGCTGTGCTCGACCTGGATCACATCCCAGGGCTCTTGCAGCAGGCTGTCGAAGCGTTCGCGCAAAGGGCGCGACACACCGTTGACCGTGGTCAGCAGCGGCCACGGCGCGAACAGCCCGGCCAGCAGCGTGACCGGGTGCTTCAGCGGGCGCCGGGGCACCACGATCAGGCGTTCCAGCCAGGGCTCGAGGGCGGAGCGGGTGGCGGCATCGGCCTCGGTCTTCGACTGCACCAGCAAGGTGATGCGGTGACCCCGCTCGCTCAAGGTCCGCAGCAAGTGAAACTGGCGAGTCTTGCCACCGCTGGTCATGGGCCAGGGCAGGTAGGGGAGAATCCAGAGAATCTTCACGTACGGCACTCCAGGTCGAGATCGATTACCACACGAGAATCTGCAGGGACGATTTCACGGCCGGCTGGATGCCGTCCGCGGCCTCGAGACTGGCCCGGGTTCCGCTGAGCGGATCGTAGAGCTCGGCCTGGTGCACTTGCGGCAATTTGATGGTGCCGGCCTTGGCGCTCCAGAACATCAGCAGGCGCTTACCGTCGTCGCGGGTCCAGGACACGCTGTAGAAGGTGTCGGGCAGGTTCGCAAGCTCCGGCGTCTTGCCGGGTTTGAGGCGCGCGCCGGTAATCTCGAGAAACCGCGCGAGCGCCTTGTACACCGGCTTGGGTTCGCCGTTGAGATCGAGCAGGCCGTAATGCTGGTCGCGAGCCGAGGCGCGCGAGTCGAGATCGGAAAGGGCGAAGAGAAAGATCCGCTCGTAGTCCTGGTCGCTCATCAACGCCAGGCGACGCAGGGTGTAGTCGGCCTGGCCGTCGACGCCGATCAGCCGCTGCATCTCCTTGGGCCCGGCGTAGCTCGACCAGCCCCACTCGGTGGCCCAGATCCTCTTCAGACCGGCGCCGTGCAGCATGTCGTTGAGCTGCTTGCCGCGCAGCAGCACTTCGTTTTTGCCCGGCTCATCGCTTTCCGGGGTTTCCGAATACGGGTGGTAGGCGGCGACCATGCCCAGGCTCTGCACGCCCAGTTCGCCGAGTTTCTCGAACATCAGCGCGTTGCGCTGGGTCGGCATCTGGCTGTAGTAGGCCATGCCGCCCATGACCTGGATCTTGTCCGGCGCCACCTGGTTCAGGGCCTGATGGGTCGCCAGCAGCAGCTCGCCGTAGCCCTTGGCATCGGGTTTCGGCCGCCAGTTGTTGGGTATGTTCTGCTCGTTCCACACCTGCCAGGCGTCGATGTCCGGGTAACGCTGGGCCAGCATGGCCATGCGCGTGGCGAAGACTTTCGGATCGCGCGGCGGGTACTGATCCTGGAACGGCCCGCCCTTGGGGGCGGTGGTCACGAAGGGCGCCGAGCCTACGAGGTAGAACAGCGACTTGAGTTTCGAGTCGCTCAGGGTCCGGTCCAGTTCGTCGAGGGTGCTGAGTTGATAACCCTCTTCGGTGGGTTCTAGCCGATCCCAGTGCAGGTCGACCCGCACCCATTGCAGGCCGAGCTGCTTATAGGCGGCGATCTGTTTGCGGTATTGCTGCGGGGTGAACCACAGGAAATGCGCATTGACCCCCAGGTAGTCCTTCCACACCAGGGTGCGATCGGGGGCCAGGTTGATCGGCGTGGCATCGACCTGTTCGCTGAGCAGCAGGGCGCCGCCTACCGCCAGTGCGGCGACCAGTGGCAGATAGCGCAATAGAGGGCGACGTTTAAGGCCTGCTCGGGTCTTCATTTCGATCGCTCCTTGCACACTTCATTGAACAGTTCGGCGAAGCGCCGCGCGGTGGCGCTCCACTCGCGTTGTTGCCCGGTCTCGCTGGCCCGCGCGGCCCACTGGCGGGCCAGTTCGGGCTCCAGCACCAGACGGCTCAGGTGCTGGCTCAGCGCTTCGATATCGCCTTGCTGATAAGTCACGCCATTGCCGCCGGCAACCTCCTCGGCAAAGGCCCGGGCATTGGAGGTGACGACCCCGCGACCGCAGGCATTGGCCCAGGACAGGGCGCCGCTGGTGCCGCGCATCTGGCCGAGCCAGGCGAGCTTTTTCGATTCCCGGTACGGCAGCACCATCACATGGTGGGCCTGGATGGTGCGGGCGATCTCGGCGGACGGCAGGTCCAGTTGCCAGTCCACCACATCGTCCAGCTGCAATTCGCGAATGCGCTGGCGCAGGCCGTCGAGGTAGTTGCCGGCCGGGTCGAAGGTCATTTCCGGGGCGGTGCCGCCGGCCAGGGTCAGGCGGACCTGGCCACGGCACTGCGGGTTGGCCGCCAGGGTGCGGGCCAGGGCTTCGATCAGGTCTTCGATGCCCTTGCCGCGGTAGATGAAGCCGAAGTACAGCAGGCGCAACGGCACCAGCGGCGGCAGCTCGGCCGCGGGGATCGGCAGGTTGCCGTGGGCGATCACCGCCACCTGTTGCGGTCGCAGGCCCATGCGCTGGCGCAGGCAGTCGCCGCCCAGCCGGGTCAGGGTAATCAGCCGGCGCATGCCGCGGGCCAGGCGCCGTTCTTCGCGCAGGGTCAGCGGGTCGGCGAGCAGCGCCGCCGCTTGCGGCAGCGGGTGCGGCAGGCGTTCGAGCAGGGTCAGTGGCCAGAACAGCCGGGCGCGCCGCCAGATCAGGCGCTCCGGGTCATGCACGGTGGCCGTGCGGGGGATCCGCGGTTGCTCGGTGCTCAGGTAGTCGAGCGCCTGGAATTCGCCGAAGCGGCCACCGCCGAGTTCGGCGTGCACCAGGTCGACGCCCGTCCAGTCGAAGGCGCGCAGGCGCGTCAGCTGTTCCGCGGGATCGTGACAGCCGGCCAGCGGCGTCAGCACCTCGATGCCAAGGCCGCGCAGCGCATTGCTGAAATGCGCGGCGTAGTCGGCGATACCGGTCTGTTCCGGCGGCAGCGGGGCCAGCAAGGCGATACGCATCAGGCCGCACCGCGCCAGCTGTTGATCCGCTCCAGCACCCTGGACGGTACTTCGAAGCGGCGACGGTTGAGGATCAGTCCGTCGACCTTGCCGAAGGCGGTAGTCAGCAACGACATTGCATTTTCGATCATCGGCACGGTGCTGGTCCGGGCCTCGATCACCAGGGCGATCAGGTCGGCGCGGCGCAGGATCAGGAAGGCCTCCTGGTTCGACAGCAGGGCCGAGGCATCCAGCAGCAGGACTTCACCGGGCTGGGCCGGTGCGCTGTCGTTGACCCGCACGCGCTGGCCGCGTTCTTCTAGCAGGCGGCGCAGGCGTTCGAGGATGAAACTCACGCCTTCGCCATGGCGCGCCGAGGTCAGGCCCAGGGTCAAGCCCTGGCTCTCGATGCGCTCCATGGGCAGCAGGCTGTAGAGCCGGTAGATGCTCGCGGTCATGGCGGCGGGCGTGGCGTCCTCAAGGTCCGGCACGCTGCCCCACAGCGGCACCTGGAACAGCTCCGGCAGGCGCGAGCCGTCGTGGATGCGCTGGTCCAGCAGGTAGCAGACATAGATGGTCAGCAGACCCACGGCGATGCCCGCGGGAATGGCGAACAGCAGGATCAGCAGGCTCTTGGGGAAGACCCGCGCCGGGTTGAAGGTGGCGTGCTCGATGATCGCGATGTTGCTGATCTGGCTGCTGTCGAGCTCGTGGTCGATACGCGCCTGTTCCAGGTTTTCCGAGTACAGCGCGTAGCTCTTTTCCGCGGTGCGCAACTGCTGGGTCAGGCGGTTGAGTTCGGGCTCGTCGGTCAGTACCCGGTCGCGCTCGGTACGCAGGGCGGCCAGGGTCTTGTCGTAGTTCTCGATCTGCCCGGTCAGCCGGCGCTGTTGCAGCTGGGCATCGATGACCTGCTGCTTGACGTTGGTCACCAGGCTATTGGGCGCGATGTTCTTCGAGCGTTCCAGGCGGCTCTCTTCCTGTTCGCTGAGGGCCTGCAGGTCGTGGATGTTCTGTTCGATCTGCTTGACCGCCGGCGCCTCGGGCAAATAGGTGCGCAGCAAGCGCGCGCGTTCCACCTGCAGGGTGTTGAGCTGGCGCTTGAGGTCGAGCTGGGTCGGGTTGAGGCTGGTCTCGCGACTGGTCACCACTTCGACGGGCTGATCGAGGATCTGCTGGCGGGCGTTGATCAGGAAGCTGCTGATCCCGGACAACTGGTTCTGCGCATTGACCCGGGCGTCGGTCAGGCGGTCGATCTGGCTGGTGAGGTTTTCCAGGCGGGCATCGACGCTGATCGAATCGATCTGCTTCAGGCGGCCCTGCAATTGCTCCTTGAGGCTGAGGATCTGCGCGGCCACCTTGTTGCCTTCGCCCTCATAGAAGGCATAGAGGCTTTTGCGACCGAGCACCCGGGCGCGCTCCTCGAGGAAGGTGTCGACCCAGATCTTCACTACCTGCTGGGCGATTTCCGGGTCGTCCCAGGTAAAGCTGATATCGATCACCGACGAACCCGCTTCGTGGCTGGCCTGGAAGTTCTTTTCCAGGCGGGTCGCCAGGCGGTCCAGCGGGCTCTGCGGCTCAGACAGGCCGACCAGTTGCAGCAGGCTGCGCAGCGCATCGATGGCCGTGCCCATGGCCTTTTTGGCGTAGAACTTGAGGGTCTTCCAGAAACCCTGGGGTTCGGCGGCCGCGCTCAGTTCCAGATAGCGCTGGGCGACGATGTGCACGATCGGCCGGCCGGTGAGCATCTTCTCCTCATCGACGATCGGGTCGTGCTGGGTACTGGGCGAGATCAGCGTCTGGCGATTGCCGGCTTCGATCGGTACCGTGGTGCTGTCGCGCCCGGGCTTGACCAGCAGGCGCGCGTCCGACTCGTAGCGCGTCGGCAGCAGGAAGGCGCCCAGCACCGCGACCACGATAGTGGTGATGACCGCCAGCTTGAACTCGCGACGGAAGATGAAGAACAGGCGCAACAGGTCGCGTAGAGAGCGTATTTCGATCACGGGATCACTCCGTTGAAAGTACTTGTAGCAGTGGCTGATGGAGGCCGATCAAACGTATCGATCCTGTTTACTGCCCCGTCCCGGTACCGGTGGAACTGCTGGTGAAGTTGTTGATTGTGTTGCCGCTGTTCTTCACTTCCTGATCATTCAGGTCGTAGTTGAAGCCCAGGCCGATCCCCTTGTTGATCGGGAACAGCTTGGTGAAGTACATGTCCACCGCTTCCACCGTGCTGCCGATGGTCGATTGCGGCACGTAGATCAGGTCGCCGCGCTGCAGGGCGACCAGCGGATGATCGGGGTTGCTGAGCATGCTGCCGAGGTCGACGAAGTACATCTTGTACTTGCCGTCGGGGCCGGTCCTGAGCAGGGCGATGTTGGAGCTGTCGGCCGAGGGCAGCACGCCACCGGAGCTGAGCAGGGCCTGTTCTACCGACACGGTGCCGGCCAGGTTGAAGAACGACGGGTTGGCCACCGCGCCGCCGATGAACACCCGGTTGCTCGGGGCAATGGCGATGTTCACGGTCACTTCGGGCTCGCGGTAGACACGGGTGTAGCGTTTGGTGATTTCCTTGCCCAGGTCTTCCGGGGTCAGCAGCGCGGCCTTGATCCGGCCGATGTTGGGCATCGAGATGAAACCGTCCGGTCGCACCACGAACATCGTCATGTCGTCGGAGCTGGCCGGCTCCTGGGCATCGCGCACGATGCGCAGGGTGTCGCCGCTCTGGATCAGCACCTGGGCGGGCGGCAGGTCGGCCAGGGTCAGTGCCGCCGCGTGGCGGGCCTTGAGGGTGTCGCTGTCGGGGAGCGCGACATGGGCGGGGGTCGAGCAGCCGCCCAGCCACAGGGTGGCGGTCAGGATGCTCAACAGACAAAGCCGGGAAGGTCGGTTAATAGTCATCATGACAGCTCAGGTCCAGTAGTTTGAGAACATGCTCAAGCGACGCTTGAGCGGTGTCGGCAGATGCTGTTCGGCGTGGCCGAGGCGATAGCCCAACAGCTTCAGCGCGCTGCGCAGCAGCACTTCCGGTACGCGTTGCAACTGGCCGGCGTCACGCAAGGCGCGCAACTCGGCCTGGACGTAACGCTTGCCTTCTCCGCCCGCGGTGCCGAAGGCTTCGCGGATCCAGGGCTCGCGGCCATAAAACACGCCGATATCGAAATAGCGGCGGAACTCCTGCATCAGACTGTAGCTGTGCGAATGCTGCACGCACGCACTGGCGGCGTAGCGCACCAGATAACCGTTGAGCAGCATGCGCGCCGCGACGTGGGCGTCCTCGCTGCCGATGACATCCTCGGGAAAGCCACCCACCGCTTGCAGGGCGCTGCGCCGGTAGACGGAAAACGAGTCCGAACTGAAGCAGGTCTTGATCCCCAGCTCCCCGGCGTCGGCCAGGCTTTTGCTGCGGCTCTGGGGGCTGTAGTTGAAGTGGCGCGACTGCGCCTCGAGAATCCCGGCCCCGGGATGTGGCAGTTGACGACCATAGGCGAGGCCGATCCGCGGGTCTTCTTCCAGCTCCTGGATCAGGTTGGCGAAGGTCTGGGGCGTGGCCGGAATCGCATCCTGGGTCAGCAGAATCAGCGCGTCGGCATCCACCTGCTCGCTCGCCCAGCGGCGGGTGCCGCCATGGTTGAATTGCTGGGCGGCGATGACCTCCACCCGGGCGCCGAACTGCCGGAAGCGGTCGACGGTGTCGTCCGTCGAGCTGCTGTCGACCACCAGCACCGTGTCCGGTTGCAGCGTCTGCGCGGCCAGCGCCGGGAGCAACCGCTCGAGGTGCGGTGCGGCGTTGCGGGCGGGAATGATCAGCGCCACCTTCATCATGGTTTTACCTGCGCCGGGGCACGGCCGTAGACGTCTTCGAAACGCACGATGTCGTCTTCGCCCAGGTACTCGCCGCTTTGCACTTCGATCATCACCAGGTCGATGATCCCGGGGTTGCTCAGGCGGTGTTTATGGCCGGCGGGGATATAGGTGGATTCGTTGCTGTTGAGCAGGACCTCCAGGTCGCCATTGGTGATCAGGGCGGCGCCGCTGACCACTATCCAGTGCTCGCTGCGGTGATGATGCATCTGCAGCGACAGCGATTCCTTGGGCTTGACCATGATGCGCTTGATCTTGAAGCGGCTGCTTTCCTCCAGCACGGTGTAGGTCCCCCAAGGGCGGGTGACCGTGCGGTGCAGGCTGTAGGCACTGTGGCCGAGGCGCTTGAGTTCGGTAACGATATGGCGCACGTCCTGGGTCCGCGAGGCATCGGCCACCAGCAGCGCGTCGGGGGTGTCGACGATGATCAGGTCGCTGACGCCGACGGCCCCGAGAACCCGCTTGGGCGAATCGATGTAGCAATTGCGCACGTCATGCAGGATGGCTTCGCCGTTGACCTGGTTGCCGGCGGCGTCGCTCGGGGTCAGCTGGCGCAGCGCATCCCAGGAACCGATGTCGCTCCAGCCGAGGTCGCAGGGCACCACGGCGACCCGCTCGGAGCGCTCCATCAGGGCCACGTCGATCGAAACGTCCGGGGCGCGAGCCAGGCTGTCGGCGTCGAGTTCACGCTGGCGGCAGTGCTTGTTGTCCAGGGTCATGCCTTGTTCCAGGCAGGCCTGGGCGGCGCTCAGCACCTCGGGAGCATGCAGAGTCAGCTCTTGCAGCAGAGTATCGGCGCGGAAGCAGAACATCCCGGCGTTCCACAAGTAGTTGCCGCTGTCGACGTAGGCCTGGGCAGTGGCCAGGTTGGGTTTCTCGACGAAGCGCGCGACCTGGAAACCTTCCTTCAGCGCCGGGCCCTGTTCGATGTAGCCAAAACCGGTCTCGGGTTTGTCGGGCTGAATGCCGAAGGTCGCCAGATAACCTGCTTCGGCAAGGCTGCGCGCCTTGCCCACGGCTGCGGCGAAGGCATCCTGGTCGAGGATCAGGTGGTCGGCCGGAAGGATCAGCAACTGCGCCTCGTCGCCCCAGTACTCGCGCACATGCAGGGCCGCCACGGCAATGGCCACGGCGGTGTTGCGCCCGAACGGCTCGAGCAGCAGGTCGAGGCCCAGCTTGCCCTGATTGACATTGCGGTACTCGTCCAGCGAGCGGAACAGCAGCTCGCGGTTGGTCACCGTGACCACGCAGCTGACGTCCGCCAGGCTGCTGGCGCGGACGAAGGTCTTTTGCAGCAGGCTCTGCCCATCGCGCATGCGTATGAATGGCTTGGGCATGTTCTGCCGAGAGACTGGCCACAGGCGCGAGCCAGAGCCGCCGGAAATAATGCAGGGGATCAATCCAGTGAATGCGCTCATCAGTAGACTTCCTTCGTCGAGAGGACGGCCGGAACCGTCATGAAAACGATGTACAGATCCAGCCAGACCGACCACTTGGAGATGTAATCGAGGTCGTACTCCACTCGTTTCTGGATTTTCTGCAGGGTGTCGGTTTCTCCCCGGTAGCCATTGATCTGCGCCCAGCCGGTGATCCCGGGTTTGACCCGATGGCGCGAGCTGTATTCGCGCACCGCCTGTTCGAACGGCACTCCCGCCGCCTTGGTGGCGGTGGCGTGTGGGCGAGGCCCGACAATCGACATGTTGCCCATCAGCACGTTGAACAGTTGGGGCAGCTCATCGATGCTGGTCTTGCGAATGAAGCGTCCGACCCGGGTGATCCGCGGGTCTTCCCGGGTGGTCTGCCGTTCGGCATTGAGGTCCGCCTGCTCGACATACATCGAGCGGAACTTGAACACACGGATCAGCCGGTCGTTGTAGCCGTAGCGCTTTTGCCGGAACAGCACGGGGCCCTTGGAATCGAGCTTCACCGCCACGGCAGTGGCCAGCAGCACAGGGGACAACAGGACCAGGCCCAGCAGGGCGAGCACGATGTCCTCGCAGCGCTTGATCAGCGGCGCCCAGCCGCGCAATGGCAGCTCGGAAGTGTTGAACATCAGGATGCCGCCGACATCGGTCGTGCGGTTGTGGCCAAAGCGCAGGGTGGTGATGTCGGGCACCAGGGCGACATTCACCGACAACTGCCGCAGCCGTTGCACCAGTTCGCCGATGCGCGCGTGCGCGGCCCAGGGCAGGGCGATCAGGACCTGATTGACCTGCTCGGAACGGATCAGCTCTTCCAGGTTCTGGGTGTTGCCCAGAAAAGGCAGGTCGCAGAAGGCCTTGGGCACGCGGTCGCTGCGATCGTCGATGAAACCGATCAGGCCGGAGCGGATATCGCCATGGCGCTGCATGTGTTCGGCAAGGAACAGCGCACTCTCGCTGAAACCGAGGATCACCGTGCGTTGCAGGTATTTGCCCCTGGCCATCCACGAATGGAACAGGCGCAGCAGAAACAGACGCTCGATGCCAAACAGCACGAGGCTGGCGATGAACCAGATAGCCAGGTCCCGCAGGCTGAAGACCGGCAGCAGGTGCAGCCCCAGGTACATGACCAGCAGGATGCAGAAGGCGGAGGTCCAGGCCACCAGCATCGTGCGCAGACGCAGGCGATTGCTGAAGAACTCTTCGGAGTAGACCCCCTGGGCCTGGAACAGGATGACGGTGATGACGGCAAAGAACAGCAGCAGGCCGAGTACGGTTGGCCAGATATCCGCACTGGCGGATTCAAGACTCAGGAGCAGCAGGATTCCAGGCAGGGCGGCGGACAGGGCGTGCGTCAGTTTTACCCCCGAAATGAAGAGTTCCATGAATCCGGTTCGGGTCAGGAACCTGCTATCAATCGATTTCGTAAGCATCGAATCCCGTCGTTGCCAGGTAAGAACCCAGCTCTGTTAAGGGTAAAGCCACTACAGAGGCAGGCTGAAAAAACTAAGGCTTACTGCAAAAAAGTCTGTTTTTTGGCGGCCCATGATGGCCAGACAATACTATTTTTCTGCTTTGATGGTCAATGAATTGACTAATTCTGGCAGATTAATCCTTTTTTTGCATTATGCATCGGTTTTTTGACGGTTTTGCGCATCCAGGACGAATGGCAGCCTGGGCATGTGTCACGAAGTTGGCTCATTCGTGAGCGAGGGCGTGACGGATAAATGGAGTGTTGTTCAGGGGGCGACTCTTGTCCAACCGGTGGCGATTTATTCCCTTTCGCCCGTGATTACGGGGTTCTTGATGGCTGATGCGGCCCTCGGGTGGGGCGCTCTGGCGGTGTAGACTGGACGCTGCGAACTAACCGAAGGAAGGGGAAGAAGCTGTGAAGTATTGGTCATTGCTGTTGCTGGGTTTGATGCCATTGCTGGCGCACGCGGTGGAGGTCGGCGAGCGTCTGGCGCCCTGGACCTTGCTCGATCAATTCGACCGGGCCTACAGCCTCGACGGGCAGGCACGGACCCTGCTGGTGGCGCGCAGCATGGATGGCGCCAAGCTGGTGAACGCCGCCTTGCAGGATCGTCCCGCGGGTTATCTGGAGGCCCGGCACACGGTATTCGTCGCGGACATCCAGCGCATGCCGGCGGTGATCGCCAGGATGTTCGCGGTGCCGGCGATGCGTGATTATGGCTACCGGGTCATGCTCGACCGTGACGGGCGGGTGGCGCCGCGCTACGCCGGGGCTGTGGATAAAGTCCTGTGGCTGCAGCTCGACGATGGCCGGCTGGTGGCTCAACGGGAATACGGCACGGCCGCCGAACTGCGCGCAGCGCTGGAGCAGGCGCAACCATGATCAGTGCCGCGCTGCTGGCGCCGCTCACTCTCGGCGCCGGCTGGCTGATCTATGTGCCAGTGCTGGTCTGGGCCGCCTGGCGCGCGCCCTGGGTCGAGCTGTTCAGCGACAGTCGGCGTCAGCATCTGCTGTTCGGTACGGTGTTCGCGTTGTTCATGTTGTGGCTGGTGCGCCGGGATTTCGATACCGGGGTGTCCTATCACTTCATCGGCATGACGGCGGTGACCCTGTTGCTGGACTGGCCGCTGGCGATCGTCGGCGGCCTGATTGCCCAGGTGGGGCTGGTCGCGCTGGGTCGCCAGGACTTGGCGGCGGTCGGCATCAACGGCGCCTTGCTGATCCTGCTGCCGGTGCTGGTCACCGAATGCTGCGCGATCCTGGTGGAGCGCGCGCAGCCGCGTAATCCCTTTGTGTATATCTTCTGTTCCGGTTTTTTTGCCGCCGCCCTGTCGGCCTTGTTGTGCCTGCTGGTGGGCCTGGGGCTGCTGTGGTTCGACGGGCGTTTTGCCATGCCGGAATGGCTGGAGGACTTCGTCGGCTACCTGTGGCTGATCCTCTTTCCCGAGGCCTTCATCAACGGCATGGTGGTCAGCGCCCTGGTGGTGTTCTGCCCCGAATGGCTGGAAACCTTCAACCGCACCCGTTACCTGTCGGCACCGTGGAAGGATGACGATCCGCGTTCTTGATCCATATCAAACACGTTCGGCAGGCGCGGTCCCATGCTCGGCAAAAACCGTTCGGGAGCAGGGTCATGAGTGTGTATGAATGGGCGCGACAGGAAGTACGCAAGAGTCTGGATACTGCGCAGCAAGAGGGGTTCGAACCGGGCTTGAGCCTGCGCGCCCTGCTCAGCGCGGTGGTGCAGGAGAGTCGGCGGGTGCGCAGCGGCGAGGATCTGGCCGACGAGTTGCAGTTTCTCGCGGAGAACCTCGACGATACGCAGGATTACGCTTTCATGCGGCCTTAAAGCTTTAGTGGGCGCGAGGCGGCAGATCGTCGGAAAACAGATCGTCCTCGGCATCCGGGCTGACCGGAATCTTGTGTTCTTCGGCAGCCCAGGCGCCGAGGTCGATCAGTTTGCAGCGGTCCGAGCAGAACGGACGGTTGAGGTTGCTCGCGGTCCATTCCACGGGCGCACCGCAGGTTGGACATTCCACGGTCAGGGGTTGGCTCATGACTGGCCTCCACGCAAGGTAAGGTAAAAGTGATGCAGGCGTTCGACCTCGCTGTGCAGCCAGACGAGGTCGCGGTCGTTGACCAGCACATCGTCGGCATGGCTCAGGCGATCTTCGCGGGTCGCCTGGGCCTTGAGAATCGCCTGGATCTGCTGTTCGCTGATCCGGTCGCGTTGCAGGGTCCGCTCGATCTGCAGTTGCTGCGGCACATCGATCACCAGGATCCGCTGGGTCATCGCGTATTGCCCGGATTCGATCAACAGCGGTGACACCAGAATCGCGTAGGGCGATTCGGCACGGGCCAGGTGGGCGGCGATTTCATCGGCAATCAATGGATGCAGCAAGGCTTCCAGCCAGAGGCGTTGTTGCGGCACCTCGAAGATCAGCTTGCGCAGTGCGGCGCGGTCCAACTGGCCATCGGCCTGCAGCACGCTGTCGCCGAAATGTTCGGCAATGCGGGCCAGGGCCGGGCGGCCGGGCTCCACCACCCAGCGGGCGGCGTGATCGGCATCCACCACATGGATGCCCAGGTCGATGAAGTGCTGGGCCGCGGCACTTTTGCCACTGCCGATACCGCCGGTAAGGCCGAGGATCCAGGGTTTGAAAACAGGCTTGGTCATCTGAAACCGACAAACTGCAAATAGGAGTCGGTTATTTGACCACCCCAGAGCAAGGCAATCCAGCCGGCAATGGCCAGAAAGGGACCGAAAGGGATAGGCGTGGACATTTGCGCGCGGTTGCGGCGCAGCATGGCGATCCCGGCCAGGGCTCCGGTCAGTGAGGCCAGCAGCAGAGTCATCGGCAGAATCTGCCAGCCGCCCCAGGCGCCGAACATGGCCAACAGCTTGAAATCGCCGTGCCCCATGCCTTCCTTGCCGGTCAGCAGCTTGAACAACCAGTACACCGACCATAGGCACAGGTAGCCGGCCACGGCGCCCCACAGCGCATCGTGGAGGCTGACGAACAGGTCGAAGCCATTGACGATCAGGCCCAGCCACAACAGGGGCAGCACCAGCACGTCGGGCAACAGTTGATGATCGGCATCGATCAGGCTCATCGCCAACAGGCCCCAGCTCAGGAACAGCATCAAGCCGGACTGCCAGCCAAAGCCGAAATGCCAGGCCACGAACGCCGAGGCCAGGCCGCAGGTCAGCTCCACCAGCGGGTAGCGCCGGCCGATCGGGGCCTTGCACGCGGAGCAGCGTCCGCGCAGCAGCAGGTAGCTGAACAGAGGGATGTTTTCCCAGGGGCGGATCGGGTGCGCGCAGTGCGGGCACTGGGAGTGCGGGAGCAACAGGTTGTAGGTCGGCCCGGCAGGCTCGTCGGGCAGCCCGAGGATGTCACGGGCCTGGGCGTGCCAGTCGCGTTCGAGCATCTTTGGCAGACGCCAGATCAGCACATTGAGAAAGCTGCCGACAATCAGGCCCAGGATCAGCACCGATGCTACGAAGACCAGCGGGTAGCTGGCCAGGACCTCAGTCAATGACATGTTCAGATCGCTGTGCCGAGTTGGAAGATGGGTAAGTACATGGCGACCACCAGGCCGCCGACGAGGGTGCCCAAAACTACCATGATCACGGGTTCCATGAGACTGCTCAGGGTGTCGACCAGGGTATCGACCTCTTCCTCATAATGGATCGCGACCTTTTCCAGCATGCCGTCCAGGGCCCCGGACTCTTCGCCGATGGCGGTCATCTGGATGGCCATGCCGGGAAAGATGCCGGATGCGCGCATGGAAAAATGCAACTGCATGCCGGTCGCCACGTCCTGCCTGATGCGGTTCACCGCTTGCTTGAACACCTGGTTGCCGGTGGCCCCGGCCACCGAGCCCAGGGCTTCCACCAGCGGCACTCCGGCGGCGAAAGTGGTGGACAAGGTGCGGGCGTAGCGGGCCACCGCGGACTTGTACATCAGTGGCGCTACCAACGGCAGTTTCAGCAGGCCCATGTCCAGCCAGTGGCGAAAGCGTGGTGAGCGCCGGCGGGCATGGCGCAGGCCGAACACACTGAGCAACAGTGCGCCCGCCAGCAGCCACCACCAGTGCTGCACGAATTCCGAGAGGGCGATGACCAGTTGCGTGAACATGGGCAATTGCGCGCCG
This sequence comes from Pseudomonas sp. GW821-FHT09E12, assembly GCF_059416085.1. Taxonomy (NCBI): domain Bacteria; kingdom Pseudomonadati; phylum Pseudomonadota; class Gammaproteobacteria; order Pseudomonadales; family Pseudomonadaceae; genus Pseudomonas; species Pseudomonas sp. GW821-FHT09E12. Next base: position 270,509 of record NZ_JBWKOM010000009.1, read on the forward strand.
AAGCCCTGGAACATTGACTGGAATTGCGGCACCACCTTGACCAGCAGGATCCCCGTGACCACCAGCGCCACGCAGATCACCGCCAGGGGATAAGTCATGGCCTTGCGGATCCGCGTCTTGAGGTTTTCGCTTTTTTCCTTGTAGGTCGCCACCCGCTCCAGCAGGGTTTCCAGGGCCCCGGCCTGTTCGCCGGCATCCACCAGGCTGCAGTACAGCTCGTCGAAGTACCGCGGCCTCTTGCGCAGCGCGGTGGTGAAGCTGCTGCCGGCGGCGATGTCCTGTTTCAGCTCGCCCATTAGTTTGCGCATGTTCGGGTTGTCGAAGCCCTCGGCAATGATGTCGAACGATTGCAGCAGTGGCACGCCGGCCTTGATCAGGGTCGCCAGTTGCCGGGTGAACAGGCTGATGTCGCGGGCCTTGATCGGGGGCGTGCGCTGCAACAGCGAGCTGGACTTCTTCCTGACCCTGGCCGGGTTGATGCCTTGCTTGCGCAACTGGGCCCTGATCAGCGAGGGGGTATGGCCGCTCAATTCGCCGCGCAGTTTGCTGCCTTGCCTGTCGGTGCCTTCCCACAGGTAAACACTGACTTTTGCTGCTTTGACCGCCATGGTGTCGAGTCCCGGGTTGTGATGGATGTCCTCAGGGCCGGCAGTGCCCTGTGCGTTAGCGAGTGGACCGCTGCGCGGGGCGCGGCGTCCGGCTCATAGAGTTTGAATGGCCCGATACGTTCCTTGGATGGGGCGGGCAGTGAATGCAATCGATGATCGAATGACAGCGTAGCCCGTCACGACGACCGGCCCAGGGCACTTGGCTGACAAAAAGTGTCAGATAGTGCGACTTCTGGCGCTCACTGCCGCAGCTCCGCGCCGCTAAAGCCCTGTTCAGCCGGGGCGCAGGCGCTGGCACAGGCTGTGCTATGGCTGTGTGGTGAATGCCCAGACCCCTGGATATCCCCTGCTTGGAGCAGATAGATGAAGTATCAGAAAGGTTTTACCTTGATCGAGCTGTTGGTCGTCGTGGCGATCATCGGCATCCTGGCCACCTTTGCCATGCCGCTGTATTCCAAATACCAGGCGCGGGCCAAGGTCACCGCGGCGTTGGCCGAAGCCTCGGCGCTGAAGGTCAACTTCGAGGACGTGCTGAACCAGGGCAGCGATCCGACCCTGGAGCTGGTGGGGGGCAAGGCGGCGACGTCGAACTGCACCATGACCGCTGCGGGTTCTGCCTCGACCGGAGCGGGAACAATCGGCTGCACCATCCTCAATGCACCGGCACCGGTGCTGAACAAGACCGTCACCCTGACCCGCACCACGGCCGATGGCTGGGTCTGCACCACCACTGTCCCCGCGGACTACTCCCCCAAAGGCTGCACCGCCAGCGGCAGCTGAGCCCGGTTCTCGCTTGCTCGGCGCGTGAAACGCCACGCGCCAGCGCGCCTTTGGGGAAAGTATCGAGAATTCAGGAAGTTAGCTCGCCTGGGAAGTGCAACTTGCATGCAGATTATTCGCCGGTCATGCATTTTGCATGACCGCGAGTGTTTGGATGGTTTTGTAATTCATTGATATTTAAGGGTTTTATTGTTTTTCTGAACTTGGCATAACGCCTGCAATCTACTTAAGTAACCCTGCTGCCAGGACTTGGAGCAGGTTTTCCAGAAGAACAGGAGTTACTCGTATGAAGAAGTTCGCTATCGCTGCTGCAACTGCTACCGCTCTGACCCTGACCATGGCTAACGTCGCATTTGCCCAGACCACTCAAGCTACTCAGGCGCCAATGGTGCTCGCGGCGGGTGAAGTGACCGAGGCCAAGGAAGCCACTTCCGACACCTGGATCACCACCAAAGTCAAAGCGGATCTCGTAACTGAAAAAGGCATTCCTGGTACCGACATCAAGGTCGAAACCAACAAGGGTGTGGTTTCCCTGTCCTCCACCACTGCTCTGACCGCGGCGCAGAAAGAAACCGCAGTCAACATCGTCAAGAACATCAAAGGCGTGAAGGCAGTATCGGCTGACGGTTTGAAAACCGACTAAGCCTCAAGCTTCTTTCCTGGACAGGGAGAAGATGCGGTAGAGGATTCATCTACCGCTTCCTTGAAGGTTCATGCGAATGGCCACAGGGAAGTGGCTCCTTTTGTAAACAGAACAGGCCCCGGCACAGTGTGTCGGGGCCTGTTCTGTTTATGGCGGGGGAAAACCGCCGGGCCGACCCGTTTCCGGGGCGGCGGGGAGGGGGGCTATTCGGCGTCCAGGTGCATGGGGGTAATGACCCGACCATCGCTTTCGGCCTGGCCAAGGTTGGCATCGATGAAGTAGACCCGGTCGTCCGCCAGTTGGCCCTTGTCCACCAGGAAGTCCTTGATGCTGCTGGCCCGTTCCTGGCCCAACTGGCGCAACAGCACATCGCTGCCACTCCAGAACTTGATCACGCCTTCATGCATTTTCGCGGTGCGCTCTTCCTTGCCCAGGTCCTTCCAATCGGCCGGTGGCTGGGTCTTGAGGCGTGTGCGATAGATGCCTTCCAGCAGCGGGGCTTTCTCTTTCTCCGGTACTTCCAGCAGCGACGCCTGGGCCGGCACCTTGTCGCCGCGACGCTGGAGCATCTTGTAGTAGTTGTACTGGTATTCCCGCTCCAGGCGTTGCTCGGCAATCAGCGGGCCATCGCTGCTCTGCGCGGCGGTGCCTTCGATCTCCAGGCGCAGGGCCGGACGTTCCTTGAGCGCATTGGACAGCTTGACCAGCGTTGCTTCCGATTCCGGGCTCAAGTCACTCGAGCCCGGGGCGAACGAGACACTGCCCAAGTCTTCCGAACCGCCACCCGCGACCAGCCCGCCAATCAGTTTGAACGGTGCCGCGGCAGCCTTGACGATCAGGTTGCGCAGGGTCTGCCAGACAATCGGCATGACGCTGAACTGTGGGTTGTTCAGATCGCCGGTCACCGGCAGTTCGATGGAGATCTTGCCGTCGACATCCTTGAGCAAGGCGACCGCCAGTTTCAGTGGCAGGCTCACGGCATCCGGGCTGTCGACTTTTTCCCCCAGCTCCAGTTGTTCGACCACCACTTTGTTTTCGGCCTTGAGCTGGCCGTTGGTGATGACGTAGTGCAGGTCGAGGTTGAGCCGGCCCTTGCGGATGCGGTAGCCGGCGAACTTGCCGGAGTAGGGGGTCAGGTTGGTCAGTTCGACGCGTTTGAAGCTGGTGGCGATGTCCAGGGCGGCCATTGGATCGAAGGGGTTCACGCTGCCCTTGATGGTGACCGGCGCATAACGGTCGACCTTGCCCTTGATATCGACGCTGGCCGGTTTTGCCTGGCGGCTGTCGATGGTGCCGATCTGGCCATTGAGTTGCTGGACGGCCGTGGCGAAGTTGGGGGTCAGGCTGAAGTCGGCGAAGTTGGCCGAACCGTCGTTGATGGCGATCTGGCCGATATGGATGCCGAGGGGTTTTTCCTTGGCGGCCGACTTGGCTGCGCCTTTCGGCGCGCTGTCGGCCGGTTGCGGGATCAGCAGGTCATCGATGTTGGTGGTGCGGTCATCGTTGATCATGAAGCGCGCATAGGGCTGCATCAGGTTGACCTTGTTGATCGTCAGGCTTTCGCCGTGCTGATAGTTCAGGCCTTCGAGCACCAGTTGCTGCCATTTCACGAAATCGCGGGTTTTCAGGGTGTCCAGGGTGTGCAACTGGTCGACCTGGGCGCGGCCAGTCACGCTGAATGTCAGGGGATCGATGTTTTTCAGGTCCACCGCCAGGTCGCTGCCGAGCATGCCGCTGCGCAGCTCCAGGCGAATGAACGGGCTGATGTAGGACTGGGCGACCCGCAGGTCGATGTCCTTGGTCTGCACCGCCAGCTTGGCGGTCACCGGTTGCAGGTTGACCACGCCGTTGGCCAGGATCTTGCCCTGTTTGCCCACTCCGGTGTCGAGCTTGAGGTTGAAAGGCGACTGGTTGAGGCTGTCGAAGTTCTGCACGTCGACGTTCAGCGGGCCGACTTCCAAAGCTACGGCCGGCTTGGCCTGACGGTCCGCCAGGTGCACCTGGTAATTGCGCAGTTGCACGTCCTTGAGCAGCACCTGCCAGGGTTTGCTTGGCGCTGGAGCGGGAGCCGGCGGAGTATCGGCGGCGGCCGGAGCGGGCTTGGCGGCCGGTTTGGCCGGCTGGCTGGCGAACAGCTTCTGCCAGTCCAGTTGACCATCGGCCTCCAGGGCGGCCCAGGTTTCCAGTTTCTGACTGCGGATCTTGCCGACCACCACTTGCTGCTTGGCCAGGTCGACCGTGGTTTCACTGACGTCCAGGCGCTCCAGGCGGGCCAGCGGCCGACCGTCGGGGGCCTTGATGGCGAAGGGGGCGACGCTGACCGAGGCATCGCTGAGCAACAGCTCGGTTTCCTTGGCCAGGTTCAGCTTGTAGTGGGTATCCAGGTTCAGCACGCCGTCTTCGAGAACCAGTGGTACCGCGTCGCGGACATAGGGCCACCAGGCTTTCATCTGGCCGTTGGTGACTTTCAGGCGGCCCTCGGAGGCGATCGGCGTCAGGCTGAAGTTACCGCTCCAGTCGAGCTGGCCACCCGCGGGGCCCATGGCGACCAGGGTCATGTCGGTGCTGTCGTCGGGCAGGGTGCTGAGGTTCTTCAGTTCAAGGTCGAGTTTGTCGTAGAGAAACTTGATGGGTTCGCTGGGGCGCTGGTCCTCGAAATGCACATAACCGTCGGCCAGCTTGATGCGTTCGATCCGCAGCGGGAATGGCTTGGCCTCGGGGTCGTCCGGAATCGGTTCGCTGGCGGGCAGGTTGAACAGGCCCAGCAGGTTGAGCTTGCCATCCTTGGCGAACAGGATCTCGCTCTTGGGTTTGTCCAGTTCGATATCGGCCAGGTGCAGCGCGCGGGTCCAGAGGCTGTCCAGTTGCAGGTTGGCGTAGAGACGTTCGAAGGCCACCTGCTCCTTGCCCGACTCACCGATATTCAGGCCCCAGAGCGTCAGTTCGAGACTGAACGGGTTGAGTTCGATGCGCTGGATCTTTGCCGGTACCGTCGCGTAGTTGGCCAACTGTTGATTGGCCACTCGCAAGGCGATGCCCGGCAAAATCAGAAAGCCCAACAGGCTGTACAGGGCGAGAGCGGTCAACAAGGCGCCGATAGCGCGGATCAATCCTTTGGACATGCGAGGCTTCATCTATCTGAATCGGAAGTGCGTTGGAGTATGGCATGCGTTTCCGGTTCCGAAACAATCCCGTGACGGTCGCAAACAGGATTGTTCAGATTCCTCGCAGCAGATCACAGATGCAGGATCAGGGTCTTGAGCGGCGGTTGCTGGTCCATGGACGGGAAGTCGCGAGCGGGTGTCAACACCTGCCATTCGCGTACCGGGCGACCGGCTTTTTCGGCACAGCGCAGCACCTGTTCGCGCCAGTCGTCCAGCGTGACTTTCGCCAGGTTGTTGCAGCAGATCAGCACGCCATTGTCGGCGGTGGCCAGCAGGGCAGGCTTGAGCAGACTCTGATAGTCGCGCAGCAGGTCGACGGTGCCGAATGCACTCTTGGCCCAGGCCGGCGGGTCGAGCAGCACCAGGTCGTACTGGCGTTGTTCCAGGCGTGGGTAGCTGGGCAGCTTTTGTCCACGGCGCTGGCTGATGGGCAGGCCGGCCAGTTGCCGGATCGCCGGGAAGTAATCCGATTGCACGAACTGCATGGCTGGCAATTGCGGATTGAGCTGGCCGTTCTCGCGGCCGACCGCCAGGTTGCCCTCGGCGAAGTCCAGGTTGCACACCTCGCGGGCACCACCTGCCGCGGCACTCAGGCCGACGCCACAGGTATAGGCGAACAGGTTCAGCACGCTCTTGCCGGCGCTGTGGGCCTTGACCCAGCCACGGGCGTTGCGCAGGTCGAGAAACAGCAGTGGGTCCTGGCCGGCATGGCGACCGCGTACCCGGTAGTTCAAGCCCCATTCGTGGCCGACCAGGTCTTTGAGCGCCTCTTCTTCGGCGCGGTAAACCGAGTCCTCGCGGTCGATGCGTGAGTTACCCCGGGAGCGGTCGTTGTAGACCAGCAGGGTGTCCAGGCCCAGTTGCTGCTGGACGGTCTCGTGCAATTGCAGCAAGGCATCGCGTTCCAGCGTCTGGTGAAAGCTTTGCACCAGCAGCTGCGGGCCGTAACGATCGATGGTCAGGCCCCCGGCGCCTTCCTGGCTGCCATGGAACAGCCGATAGCAGTCGGTGCCTTGCTGATGCAGCTCGACGAGCAGGTCCTGGCGATGATCGAGGGCGGCGCGCAGCGCCTGATTCAAGGAAGACATGCGGGCGCCTTGCGGATGATTGGGCGGGGCAGTCTACCAGTTTCGTTTTGTCCTCTGTGTAGGAGCGAGCTTGCTCGCGAAAGATCGGCCGCAACACCGCGATGCACCAGGCAGACCGCGTTACCGTTGAGGTCCATCGCGAGCAATCGAGCGTCGACCGGCCGCTCCTACAAGGGGATTGTGATCAGCGTTCGATGGCCAGCGCCACGCCCTGGCCGCCACCGATGCACAGGGTGGCCAGGCCTTTTTTGGCATCGCGCTTGAGCATTTCGTGCAGCAGGGTCACCAGCACCCGGCAGCCCGAGGCGCCGATCGGGTGGCCGAGGGCGATGGCACCGCCGTTGACGTTGACCTTGCTCGCATCCCAACCCAGCTCCTTGCCCACCGACAACGCCTGGGCGGCGAAGGCTTCGTTGGCTTCGATCAGGTCCAGCTGCTCCAGGGACCAGCCGGCCTTGTCCAGGCAGCGGCGGGTGGCCGACACCGGGCCGATGCCCATGATCGCAGGGTCGACGCCGGCGTTGGCGTAGGCGGCGATCTTCGCCAGCACCGGCAGGCCCAGGGCCCGGGCTTTGGCGGCGCTCATCAGGATCACCGCGGCGGCGCCGTCGTTCAGCGACGAGGCGTTGCCGGCGGTGACCGTGCCGTCCTTCTTGAAGGCCGGCTTGAGCTTGCCCAGGGATTCGGCGGTGGTGCCGGCGCGCGGTTGTTCGTCGGTGGCGAAGGCCACGGGCTCGCCCTTGCGCTGGGGAATCAGGATCGGGGTGATTTCATCGACGAAGCACCCGCCCTCGATGGCGGCCACGGCCTTCTGCTGCGAGGCGGCGGCGAAGGCGTCCTGGGCTTCGCGGCTGATGGCGTATTTGTCCACCAGGTTCTCGGCGGTGATGCCCATGTGGTAGTCGTTGAAGGCGTCCCACAGGCCGTCGCTGATCATGCTATCGATGACCTGGCTGTGGCCCATGCGCAGGCCGGTGCGGGCACCGGGCAGCACGTAATTGGCCAGGCTCATGTTTTCCTGGCCGCCGGCGATGATCACCTCGGCGTCGCCGCAGCGGATCGCCTGGGCGCCCAGGTGCAGGGCCTTGAGGCCGGAGCCGCAGACCTTGTTCAGGGTCAGCGCCGGCACGGCGTGGGGCAGGCCGGCCTTGATCGCGGCCTGGCGCGCGGGGTTCTGACCGGCGCCGGCGGTGAGCACCTGGCCCATGATCACTTCATCGACCTGGGCGCCGTCCAGGCCGGTCTGGGCCAACAGCTGGCGGATCACCGCGGCCCCCAGATCGACCGCGGGAATGTTCGCCAGCGAACCCTGGAAACTGCCGACCGCGGTGCGGGTGGCGGCAACGATTACGACGTCTTGCATGGCGCGAATCCTCATCGTTATTGGCGGCATCGGTCGGCGGCCATTGGCAGGTGACCGGTGCGCGAGAACTTGGAAAATCATGGTTGCATAGAAGGTCGCGACGTCGCCAATCGCGAACCGGTGGGTCGCGTTCTGTTCGCCCGGTCGGGTATTACAGGCCCATGCGTCGGCGTGCGCGATGTATCGAGCCGTTGCGTACCGCCCAGCGCAGCATCGGCGCACTGCGGTTGACGCTGGCGCGGATCAACTGGCGTTGCAGCAGACCCTGGTTGACGTCGAGCATATCGCTGGCCCAGTTGGGCAACAGGTCGATGCCGGCCTGCATCATCAACAAGCCAAATGGCTTGGCCAGGCGGCTTGGGGCAGGTGCCGCCAAGAGCAAACGCAGCACCTCGCGGCTGCGTTCATCGCAGAGCAACTGGGGGCGCATCCGTGCCAGGTAATCCGCCACGGCCCGGCGCGAGCGCGGCACATCAGTGGCGCCAAGACGCTCGGCGATCAGCGCGACTTCCCCGTAGTAACGGTCCTGGTCGGCAGGCGACAGGCGCGGGTTGCGATAACGCAGGTGCGCCGCCAGAAAGCTGCTGACCTCGGCCACATGTACCCAGGTCAGCAGTTGCGGATCGCTGGCGGAGTACGGCCGGCCGTCTGGCGCATGGCCGACGATCTGCAGGTGAATGGTGCGCACCTTGTCGATCAGCCATTCGGCATCCTGGCGCGAGCCGAAGGTGGTGCCGGAAATGAACTGTGCGGTGCGCCGCAGGCGCCCGATCATGTCTTCCCGGAAGTTCGAGTGATCCCAGACCCCGGCCAGGGCCAGCGGGTGCAGGGCTTGCATCAGCAAGGCGCCGATGCCGCCGATCAGCATGCTGCTGAAATCGCCATGCACCTGCCAGCAGATGGCGTCCGGGCCGAACAGGCCCGGGTCGCCCTTGGGGTTGTCCAGGTCGAGCTGGCCCAGCGACAGGCCACCCAGGCTCATCACCTGGGTTTCGATACGACTGCGAATGAATTCCATACCGCTTGGCTGTTCCTTGGTTGAGGCCCGAGGCCCTGCTCAGAGGTTCAGGCGTTTATCGATCAGGCCCTCGACCACGCTCGGGTCGGCCAGGGTCGAGGTATCGCCCAGGCTGTCGAGCTCGTTGCAGGCGATCTTGCGCAGGATACGCCGCATGATCTTGCCCGAGCGGGTTTTCGGCAAGGCCGGCGCCCACTGGATCAGTTCCGGCTTGGCGAAACTGCCGATCTCGCGACTGACCAGGCTCAACAGTTCCTTCTTCAGTTCTTCGCTGGGCTCGACGCCGTTCATCGGGGTGACAAAGGCATAGATGCCCTGGCCCTTGAGGTCGTGGGGATAGCCGACCACCGCGGCCTCGGCGATGCTGTCATGCAGGACCAGGGCGCTCTCGACTTCGGCGGTGCCGATGCGGTGCCCGGACACGTTGATCACGTCGTCGATGCGTCCGGTGATCCAGTAGTCGCCGTCTTCATCGCGCCGCGCACCGTCGCCGGTGAAGTAGTAGCCCGGGTAGGGTTTGAAATAGGTCTCGACCATGCGCTGCGGGTCGCCGTAGACGCTGCGGATCTGTGCCGGCCAACTGGCCTTGATCGCCAGGATGCCGCTGCCGGCGCCGTTGATTTCCTTGCCGTGCTCATCCAGCAGCACCGGTTGCACGCCGAACATCGGGCGGGTGGCGCAGCCCGGCTTGATGTAGCTGGCGCTGACCAGCGGGCTGAGCATGATGCCGCCGGTTTCGGTCTGCCACCAGGTGTCGACGATCGGGCAGCGCTGCTCGCCGACGCTATTGAAATACCATTCCCAGGCTTCCGGGTTGATCGGCTCGCCGACAGTGCCCAGCAGGCGCAGGCTGCTGCGCGAGGTGTGTTGCAGCGGCTCGGGGCCTTCGCGCATCAGCGCCCGCAACGCGGTGGGGGCGGTGTAGAAGATGTTCACCCGGTGTTTGTCGATGACCTCCCAGAAGCGCGAGCTGCTCGGATAACTGGGCACGCCCTCGAAGATCAGGGTGGTCGCGCCATTGGCCAGCGGGCCGTAGACGATGTAGCTGTGGCCGGTGACCCAGCCGACGTCGGCGGTGCACCAGAAGACTTCGCCTTCGCGGTAGTCCAGTACGTATTTGAAGGTCATCGCCGCTTGCAGCAAGTAGCCGCCGGTGGTGTGCAGCACGCCTTTGGGTTTACCGGTGCTGCCTGAGGTGTAGAGGATGAACAGCGGGTCTTCGGCGTCCATCGGTTGCGGCGGGCAGTCGTCTTCGACGTCGCGCAGGGCCTGGTGATACCAGAGGTCGCGGCCTTCGATCCAGTTCACCGGGTTCTGGGTGCGCTCGATCACCACCACGGTGCTGACGTTCGGGCAGCTTTGCAGGGCCTTGTCGACGTTGTTTTTCAAGGGTATGAACTTGCCGCCGCGCACCCCTTCGTCAGCGGTGATCACGGTGCGGCAGTCGGCGTCGAGAATGCGGTCGCGCAACGCGTCCGGGGAAAATCCGCCAAAGACCACCGAGTGCACCGCACCGATACGGGTGCAGGCGAGCATGGCGTAGGCCGCCTCGGGGATCATCGGCATGTAGATGCACACCCGGTCGCCTTTTTTCACGCCGCGGCTTTTCAGGACGTTGGCCAGGCGGCAGACGTAGTGATGGAGTTTCTTGTAGGTGATTTGCAGCGACTCGGCAGGGTCGTCGCCTTCCCAGATGATCGCTACCTGATCGCCGCGTTTTTCCAGATGGCGGTCGATGCAGTTGTAGCTGACGTTCAACTGGCCGCCGGCGAACCAGCTGGCGGCGCCGGTTTTCAGGTCATAGCGCTGCACGGTTTGCCAGGGAGCGCTCCAGTCGAGAAAGCGGGTGGCCTGTTCGGCCCAGAAGGTACTGGGGTGCTCGATGGATTCGCGGTACAGCCGCTGGTAGTCGTCCTGACTCAATTGTGCGGCCCGGCGGACGGCATCGGCTTGGGGGAACATGCTGATATCGAACATGACGGTTCCTTATTCTTGTTTTAGCGACAAGTAATAAAGATGCGCCTTGATCGGAAGGGGTTCAAGGGGAGGGAGGCCAATCGCGAGCAAGCTCGCTCCCACAGATGGATACGGATTCTGTAGGAGCAGCCGGTCGACGCTCGATTGCTCGCGAAAGGCTATTTCAGGCGGCTATCAGCCGCGGTGGCGACCGCGGAAGTAGTTGATCAGGCCCTGGGTCGAAGCATCCTCGGCCGGGGTTTCTTCGCTGCCGACCAGGCGGTTGTAGACGCCCTTGCCCAGCTCCTTGCCCAGCTCCACGCCCCATTGGTCGAAGGCGTTGATGCCCCAGATCACGCTCTGCACGAAGACCTTGTGTTCGTACATCGCCACCAACGCGCCCAGGCGGCGCGGGCTGATGCGCTCGACCACCAGGGTGTTGCTCGGGCGGTTGCCGGGGATCACCTTGTGCGGTGCCAGCTTCTGGACTTCGGCCTCGCTCAGGCCTTTTTCACGCAGCTCGGCCTCGGCCTCGGCGCGCGTCTTGCCCAGCATCAACGCCTGGCTTTGCGACAGGCAGTTGGCGTACAGCCACTGGTGATGGTCGGCGACCGGGTTGAAGCTGACGATCGGAACGATGAAGTCGGCCGGAATCAGCTGGGTGCCCTGGTGCAACAACTGGTGGTACGCGTGCTGGCCGTTGCAGCCCACGCCCCCCCAGATCACCGGGCCGGTGTCGGTGGAAACCGGCGTGCCGTCCTGGCGCACGCTCTTGCCGTTGGATTCCATGTCCAGCTGCTGCAAGTGCTTGGTGATGTTGCGCAGGTAGTGGTCGTACGGCAGGATCGCGTGGCTTTGCGCGCCCCAGAAGTTGCCGTACCACACGCCCAGCAGGGCCAGGAGAACCGGCATGTTCTGTTCGAACGGCGCGGTCTGGAAGTGCTGGTCCATGGTGTAGGCACCGGACAGCAGTTCCTTGAAGTTGGACATGCCGATGGCCAGGGCGATCGGCAGGCCGATGGCCGACCACAGCGAGTAACGCCCGCCGACCCAGTCCCACATCGGGAAGATGTTCTCTTCGCGGATGCCGAAGGCCACCGCGGCGGCGTTGTTGCTCGACACTGCGATGAAGTGGCGATACAGCTCGGCCTCGGAGCCGCCCTGAGCCAGGTACCAGGCGCGTGCGGCCTGGGCGTTCTTCAGGGTTTCCAGGGTATTGAAGGATTTCGACGAGACAATGAACAGGGTGGTTTCGGCGCGGATCTTCGAGGACAGCTCGTGGAACTCGCTGCCGTCGATATTGGCCAGGTAATGGCAACGTACGCCTTTCTGGGCGTAGGACAACAGGGCTTCGGACACCAGCTCGGGGCCGAGGAAGGAACCGCCGATGCCGATGTTCACCACGTCGGTGATCGGCTTCTCGGTGTAGCCACGCCACAGGCCGTCATGGATGCGCCCGACCAGCTCGGTGATCTGGTTCAGCACCTTGTGCACTTCCGGCATCACGTTGACGCCGTTGACCGACAGCTTGTCGCCCACCGGGCGGCGCAGGGCGGTGTGCAGGGCCGGACGGCCTTCGGAAGAGTTGACCAGCTCACCGGCGAACAACGCCTTGATCGCGTCCTGCAGGCCGGCTTCGTTGGCCAGGCCCACCAGCAGGTTGCGGGTTTCGGAGGTGATCAGGTTCTTCGAGTAATCTAGAAAAAGCCCACAGCCGCTGAGGCTGAATTGATGAAAGCGCTGCGGGTCGGCATTGAAGGCCTCGCGCATGCTGAAATCCTGCATGGCCTGGCGGTGGTCATTCAACGCTTGCCAGGCGGGCAGAGCGGTAACGTCGTGAGGAGTGCGGTAGTACGCCATCGCTGCGGTTTTCCTTTTACTTGAACTGCCTGTTGGACACTGAAAAGCCCGGAACGTCCTGCTCGAAGAATAACGTTCGGTCAAACCTGCGCTGACACGATTAAGCACGCAGGGCGATAACAGTAACTCTCGCGTGCTGATCTGTCTTGGCTTTGTCTGACCTGCGGCCGGTACTTTTTTACACCGGCGCCTCAGAGCCGCGCACGAACAGATTTTCAGGGGGTGAGAATGACTGGGGTTCAGGCGACCTGAACCGGGATGGCATGGCTGGTGTGGCTCAGCTCGTTGCCCGGCGCCATATAGAGCATGCGTGGCTTGAAGTTGAGCAGTTCGGCTTCGCTGTAGTGAGCGTAAGCGCAGATGATCACCCGGTCGCCGACCTTGGCCTTGTGCGCGGCGGCGCCGTTGACCGAGATCATGCGCGAGCCTTCCTCGCCACGAATGGCGTAGGTGGTGAAGCGTTCGCCATTGTCGACGTTGTAGATCTGGATCTGTTCGTACTCACGGATACCGGACAAGTCCAGCCATTCGCCGTCGATGGCGCAGGAGCCTTCGTAGTCGAGCACAGCGTGGGTGACTTCGGCGCGATGCAGCTTGGCCTTGAGCATGATGGCGTGCATGAGTGGTTCTCTCGGTCAGGTCCTCGAACAGAGCCCGCAGCATCGCTGCAGGCCCCGGGCGGCGGCAGTTTGCCCGAAGGTCGGGCTTCGGGCAATCGGCCTTTGGGACCTAGGCGTCGAGGTCCAGATGCAGGTTGTCGATCAGGCGGGTAGCGCCCAGATAGGCCGCCGCCAGGATCACCAGGTCGCGGTCTTGCTCGGTGGCCGGGCGCAGGGTCCGGGCGTGGCGGATTTCCAGGTAATCGGGGCGCAAACCTGCGGCTTCGAGCACTCGTTTTTGCTCGTCCAGCAGCTTTGGATAGTCCCGCTCGCCCTGGCTGATGGCCTCGGCGATTTGAGTCAGGCCACGATAGATCACGGGGGCGATGGCACGTTGTTCCTCGCTCAGGTAGCCGTTGCGCGACGACAGCGCGAGGCCGTCGGCGGCACGTACGGTGGGCTCGCCGATGATCTGGATCGGCATGTTCAGGTCATGCACCAGGGCGCGGATCACCGCCAGTTGCTGGAAGTCCTTCTGGCCGAAGACTGCAAGGTCCGGCTGCACCATGTTGAACAGCTTGCTGACCACCGTGGCCACTCCTTCGAAATGCCCGGGACGGCTGGCGCCGCACAGGCCTTCGGAGAGCTGCGGCACGCTGACCCGGGTCTGGCCATCCATGCCGTCGGGGTACATCTCTTCGACGGTCGGGGCGAACAGCAGATGGCAACCGGCTTGCAGGAGCTTTTCCTGGTCGGCGGCGAGGGTCCGCGGGTACTTGTCGAGGTCTTCGCCGGCACCGAACTGCAGCGGGTTGACGAAAATGCTCGCCACCACGAAATCCACCCGCTGGGCCGCCTTGGTCACCAGGGCCGCATGACCGCTGTGCAGGTTGCCCATGGTCGGTACGAAGCCGATGCGCTTGCCCTCGCTGCGGGCACGGGCCACGGCGGCACGCAGTTCACGTACGGTTTTGACAGTATTCATGCAGAAAACCCGTGTTCGGCGCCTGGGAAGGTCACGGCCTTGACTTCATTGACGTAGGCGCTCAGGGCGGCCTGGATGCTTTCCTGGCCGGCCATGAAGTTCTTCACGAACTTCGGCGCGCGACCGCTCAGGGACAGGCCCAGCATGTCGTGCAGAACCAGCACCTGACCGTCGGTGCCGCTGCCGGCACCGATGCCGATCACCGGAATTTTCACCGCCTGGGTGATTTCCGCCGCCAGTTCGCTCGGCACGCATTCGAGCAGCAGCATCGCTGCGCCGGCCGCTTCCAGGGCGATGGCGTCGGCACGCATCTGCCGGGCCTGGTTTTCGTTACGGCCCTGGACCTTGTAGCCGCCGAGGATGTTCACCGACTGCGGGGTCAGGCCCATGTGGGCGCAGACCGGGATACCGCGTTCGGCCAGCAGGCGGATGGACTCCGCCAGCCAGAGTGCGCCTTCGACCTTGATCATGTGCGCACCGGCCTGCATCAACTGGGCGCTGTTGTTCAGGGCCTGTTCGGTGGTGGCGTAGGCCATGAACGGCAGGTCGGCGAGGATCAGGGCACCACTGTTACCGCGTTTGACCGCGGCGACGTGGTAGGCCATCTCGGCGGTAGTGACTGGCAGTGTGCTGTCGTGCCCTTGCAAGACCATGCCGAGGGAGTCGCCCACCAGCAGTACTTCAACGCCGGCCTGGCAACAGGTGTGGGCGAAGGTCGCGTCATAGCAGGTCAACATGGTGATTTTTTCACCTTTCTGCTTGAGGCCTTGCAGGGTGGTCAGGGTGATGTCTGGCATGAAAAGGGGTCCTCATTCAGGCGCTCTGGAAACTGCTGCGAGTAACGCGCGTGATTCTTTATCTATGCAGGCGCACGGTCTGTTGTCGTGCTTATAAGGCCTGGATTGCGCCCTGTAACGCCGTGTTGGCGGCAACGGGACGCCTATAGTCGTGAGGAGAACTCGGGAAGTCAATTGCATGTGTTACCGCCTTGTTACGGCGTGAGTGTTACCGCCGTAACTGATGCGTTTCAGCAGTCAAGCCAGGCGTTCCAGGCCGACAAATGGGCAGGCGGCGAGCAGATCGCGCAGGTGGCGGCCATCGGCCAGTTGCAGGTCGACGGGGGCCAGTTCGGCCAGGGGATAGAGGACGAAGGCCCGGGCCTGCATGTGGTAATGCGGGACCTTGAGCCGCGGTTCGTCGATCAGGCGATCGCCGAACAGCAGGATGTCCAGGTCCAGGGTACGTGGCCCCCAGCGTTCGAGACGCTCGCGGCCCTGGCCGTTTTCGATGGCTTGCAGCGCGTCCAGCAGTTCGAGGGGCGCGAGGCTGCTGTCCAGGGCGGCCACGGCGTTGGTGTAACGCGGTTGGCCGGGCAGCAGGGAATCGCTTTGATAGAAGGCCGAGACCCCCGCCAGTTGGCTGTGCGGCAACTGCGCCAGGGCGTCGATCGCGCTGCGCAATTGCTCTGCCGGGGCAGCCAGGTTGCTGCCCATGCCGATGTAGATGCGTTCCATCGGGTTATTCGCCGGAAGCGCTCGGTGCGCCGGCGGTGGCGCGTTTGCGTTTGGCGCCACTGCTGCGGCGACGCTTGCGCGGACCTGTGCCGGCTTCGTCCTTGCCGCTCAGATCGCGAATCATGTCGCGGCGACCGGCTTCGTTGGCGTCCTGATAGTCGGTCCACCATTCGCCCAGGCCATCGGTCTGTTCGCCGGCGCTTTCGCGCAGCAGCAGGAAGTCATAGCCGGCGCGGAACCGCGGGTTGTCCAGCAGTTGATCGGCGCGCTTGCCGCTGCGGCGTGGCAGACGTTCCTGCATGTCCCAGATTTCGCGGATCGGCATGGTGAAGCGTTTTGGAATGGCGATGCGCTGGCACTGTTCGCTGATCAATTCGTGAGCGGCTTCCTGCATCGCCGGAATCGGCGGCATGCCGCGTTCCTGAAGGCGCAGCACGCGAGCCGGCAAGGCAGGCCACAGCAGCGCGGCGAACAGGAAGGCTGGGGTTACCGGCTTGTTCTGCTTGATGCGCAGGTCGGTATTGACCAGGGCTTCGCTGATCAGCGTATGGGTGTAGGTCGGGTTGTACTCCAGTGCCTCGGCGCTGGCCGGGAACAGCGGATCGAACAGTTGCAGGTCGACCAGCATCTCGAAGGTGTCGGCGGCATGGCCGGACAGGAACAGCTTGAGCACTTCCTCGAACAGACGCGCCGAGGGGATTTCCCGCAGCATGGGGGCCAGGTCGCGGATCGGTGTGGCAGTGTGTTTCTCGATGCCGAAATCCAGCTTGGCGGCGAAGCGCACGGCCCGCAGCATGCGTACCGGGTCTTCCTGGTAGCGCTGGCGTGGATCGCCGATCAGGCGGACCAGGTGATTGCGAATGTCGTGCACGCCGTTGGCGTAATCGAGGATGCGTTCGCTGACCGGATCGTAATACAGGGCGTTGATGGTGAAGTCGCGGCGCTGGGCGTCCTCTTCGAGGGTGCCGTACACGTTGTCGCGCAGGATGCGCCCGCTTTCGTTGCGCGAGGATTGGTTGCTGTCTTCCTCTTCATCGTTTTGCGGGTGATTGGCGCGGAAGGTCGCGACCTCGATGATTTCGCGGCCGAAGTGGATATGCACCAGCTTGAACCGACGGCCGATGATCCGTGCATTGCGGAATTCGGCCCGCACCTGTTCCGGCGTGGCGCTGGTGGCGACGTCGAAATCCTTGGGGGTGATATTGAGCAACATGTCGCGCACGCAACCGCCGACCAGGTAGGCCTGGTAGCCGGCGTTCTGCAGGCGTTCGACGATGTTCACCGCATAACGGCTGAACTGGGCGCGTTGCAGCGAGTGTTGGCTGCTGTTGAGCACTTCAGGCGTGCTGCGTTTGTGTTGCGTACGACGCAAGGGAGAACGGAATGACTGGAACAACTTCTTCAGCATGGGATGCACTGTTTGAAGGAATGTTCGGCCATAACGAAGAATGACCGCATGATGGGCGGGGATTCTAGCATTTAGTCGGGGGATGGTGTAGGAAGCTGCGGCGAGTCGTGCGCGGGGCTTTGGAACGCGGGTTGGCGGGGCTTTGCGTCAGTAAAGTCGCAATCGCGGAAACCACAAGGGGAGCCGAAGCTCCCCCAGAAGTGTTTGCGTGCTCTATTTTTATTATTGGTTTCGGGCTTTTTGTTTTTGTTTAACGCCCTTGTCACCTGGTTAACCCAGGATGACCCTCCCAATCGGGAGCCAAGAGCAAACGGATTGCTTTGGTCGCTGTGTTGCAATGATCGATGATCCAACCAGTTCAGGCTCTGCCTTAGGGCAGTTTTTGTTGTTCTCGGCCTGGTTGTGGGGCAAGCCCCAATGACAACGCCTCTCCAAAAGAATCAGTTAGCTGCGCCTCCGCCGTGTTGTTTTTATTGTGCGTGAGTCGATTCGTCTTATTTTTATTGTCTTATGCATTGCTTGTTATTGTTCTTGTACCAAACATATAGCAGGTGCCGTGCCAACTTTTGCGAAGCCCAGTAAAACAAGGGGTTAGGCGTGGTGTTGAGGTTTTCGCGGGCGAAAAAAAGCCGGGGCTTCGTTACCTTAAGCCCCGGCTTTTGTTACGTGAAATGACTGAGGTAACAGTTTTTTCACAAGGTCGCGTGTTACCCGCAACCCGTTACCGCCGGACTTCAGCTTTCGCTGGCGACCCCGGTCTTGCGCCGTGGGATGCCCAGGCGCTGGCGGCGTTCCCACAGGCATTTGCGGCTGACGCCCAGTTTGCGCGCCAGTTCGGTTTCGGTCATATGGTCCTGGTGCTCGAGGACGAAATGCTGGAAGTAGTCTTCCAGCGACAGGTCTTCGGTCGGCTCGTGGCTGCTGTTGTTGGCGTTGGCGGCCTGGGGCGCCAGGCCGATGAATTCGTCGTCTTCCAGATCGCTCAGTTCGATATCGATACCCAGCAGCTCGGCGGAGATTTCCGGGCTTTCGCACAGGATGACCGAGCGCTCGACGGCGTTTTCCAGTTCGCGAACGTTACCTGGCCACGAGTAGTGACGAATGGCTTGCTCGGCGTCCGGAGCGAACTTCAGGTCAGTGCGGCCCACGCGCGCGCTTTGACGGGCGAGGAAGGCATTGGCGATTTCGTTGACGTCGGCGCCGCGCTCGCGCAGGGCTGGCAGTTTCAGGGCAATCACGTGCAGGCGGTAATACAGGTCTTCACGGAACTGGCCGATCTTGGCCAGGCTCTTGAGGTCGCGGTGGGTCGCGGCGATCAGGCGCACATCGACCTTCTGCGATTGCACCGAACCGACCCGGCGAATCTCGCCTTCCTGCAGCACACGCAACAGGCGGGCCTGGGCTTCGAGTGGCAGTTCGCCGATTTCGTCGAGGAACAGGGTGCCGCCGTCCGCCGCTTCCACCAAGCCGGCGCGCCCGGCGCTGGCACCGGTGAAGGCGCCTTTTTCATGTCCGAACAGCTCGGACTCGATCAGGGTTTCCGGAATGGCTGCGCAGTTCACCGAGATCATTGGCGCCTTGGCACGCTTGGACAGGTTGTGCAGGGCGCGGGCTACCAGTTCCTTGCCGGTCCCGGACTCACCCTGGATCAGTACATTGGAGTCTGTCGGGGCGACCTTGCGGATCTTGCTGTACAGATCCTGCATCGGTGGGCAGGAACCGATGATACCGATTTCGCCGTTGCTGGCGCTGGCTTTGTCCGCACCGTTGCCCGGCTTGGCGGCCGGCCGCTCGTTGGGGCTGCTTTGCGCGGTCTGGCGGTCGCGCAGGATGCGCGCCACGGCCTGGAGCATTTCGTCGTGGTCGAAAGGCTTGGCGATGTAGTCCACCGCGCCCATCTTCATCGAGTCGACCGCCGAGCGCAGGCTGGCGTAGCTGGTCATGATCAGCACCGGGGTGCCCTGGCCGAGCTTGATCAGTTCGGTGCCGGGGGCGCCTGGCAGGCGCAGGTCGCTGACGATCAGGTCGAACGTGGGAATGCTGAAACGCTCTTGTGCTTCCTGCACGGAACCGGCTTCGCTGACCTGGTACTGGTTGCGTTCCAGCAGGCGGCGCAAGGCGGAGCGGATAATTGTTTCGTCTTCGACGATCAAAATGTGCGGCATTGATTCGATTCTCTCGACGGTCTCAGTTCACAGCGGACGTCGCTTCGACATGACGCGGTAAAGTCACCCGGATACGGGTGCCGCGTTGGCTTTCGGTGTCAGCCGGGCTGTCGATGGTGATTTGTCCATAATGCTCTTCAACGATGGAATAGACCAGTGCAAGGCCCAGTCCGGTGCCCTCGCCAGGATCCTTGGTGGTGAAGAAGGGTTCGAACAGTCGATCCATGATGCTCGAGGGGATGCCGCTGCCTTCGTCTTCGACGATCAGGTCGATCGTGTGTTCGCTGGCCTCGCTCTTGACCCGTACCGCGCTGCCCGCCGGTGAGGCGTCGCGGGCATTGGATAGCAGGTTGATCAGTACCTGGGCGAGCCGCTGCGGGTCGCCGTCGACCCAGTGGTCCGGATCGCACAGGTTGAAGAATTGCACTTCGAAGTTGCGCCGGTTCAGCGCCAGCAGACCAATGGCGTCCTGCGCCACCTCGGCCAGGCACACGGCTTCGTCGTTGTGCTGGTGGCTGCCGGCGTGGGCGAAGCTCATCAGCGACTGGACGATGCGCGATACGCGCTTGGTCTGCTCGAGGATCTGGCCGCTGATTTCGGTGAGTTCGCCGTCTTCTTCGCGCTCTTCGCGCAGGTTCTGCGCCAGACAGGCGATACCGGTGATCGGGTTGCCGATTTCGTGGGCCACGCCGGCGGCCAGGCGGCCGATGCTGGCAAGTCGTTCGGAATGCACCAGCTTGTCTTCGAGCATCTGGGTTTCGGTCAGGTCTTCCACCAGCAGCACCAGGCCGCTGTTGCCCGGGGCCAGGGGTTCGTCGATGGCGGCCTTGTGCAGGTTCAGCCAGCGGGTCTGGCCGTCGAGGGCCAGGTGCTGTTTATGCAGATGTTCATCGGGGATGTTGATGAAGCCTTGCAGCAGCTCTCTCCAGGGATCGGCGATGGTGCTCAGGCGCGAACCGACCACATGCTGCGCCGGAATGCTGGTGAGCTCTTCCATGGCCTTGTTCCACATGAGGATTTCCTGGTCCTTGGCCAGGGAGCAGACGCCCATCGGCAGCTCCTGCAAGGTCTGGCGGTGGTAGCGGCGCAAGGCGTCGAGCTCGGCGGCCAGGCCGGTCAGGCGCGAGTGGTAGTCCTCGAGCCGGCTTTCGATGAAGTGAATGTCTTCGGTCACATAGTTTTCGCCGCCGGCCTTGTAGGGCAGGAAGGTTTCCACCATGTCCTGGGCCACGCTGGGGCCCATCAGGCCGGACAGGTTGGCCTCGATACGGTCGCGCAAGCGGCGCAGGGCATAGGGGCGGCGTTCGTCGAAGGGCAGGTAGAGGTCGCGCAGCGCCTGCTCGACTTCCTTCTGCGCGGCCTTGGCGCCCAGGGGCTTGGCCAGCTGGGTGGCGAACTCCTGGGGTGAGGCAGCATGCAGTTCGCGACGTTGCGGCCGGCGCACGTTGTCCACCGCGCAGGCTTCGGCGGCGCTGGCTTCTTCGGAGCTGGCGTTGGTGAACAGCGAAATCAGGGTGAACATCAGGACGTTGGCGGCCAGCGAGGCAATGGCCGCCATGTGCCAGCTGGTGTCGTCCAGCACATAGATCATGTTCAGTAGCGGTATATAGAAGCCCTGCAAGTTGCCGATCAGCGGCAGCAACATGGTCACCAGCCACACCAGCGTCCCGGCCATCAGCCCGGCGATGAAGCCGCGCCGGTTGGCAGTCGGCCAGTACAGCACCGAGAGTACGCCGGGGAGGAACTGCAGGGTCGCGACAAAGGCCACGATGCCGAGGTTGGCCAGGTCCTGTTCGGCCCCCAGCAGCAGGTAGAAGGCATAGCCGGCCATGATGATGGCCACGATCAGTGCGCGGCGGGTCCATTTCAGCCAGCGGTAGATGTTGCCTTCGGCCGGTGGCTGATACAGCGGCAGCACCAGATGGTTGAGGGCCATCCCCGACAGCGCCAGGGTGGTGACAATGATCAGGCCGCTGGCGGCGGAAAGCCCACCGATATAGGCCATCAAGGCCAATGCCGGTTTGTTGGCGGCGATGCCGATGCCGAGGGTGAAGTATTCGGGATTAGTGGTGGCGCCCAGTTTCAAGCCGGCCCAGAGGATCAGCGGTACCGCCAGACTCATCAGCAACAGGAACAGCGGCAGGCCCCAGCTGGCGCTGACCAGCGAGCGCGGGTTGAGGTTCTCGGTGAAAGTCATGTGGTACATGTGCGGCATCACGATCGCCGAGGCGAAGAACACCAGCAGCAGGGTGCGCCAGGGCCCTTCCTGCAATGGCGTGTGCAGGGCGGCGAGGGCGGTCTGGTTCTGCAGCAGCCAGAGTTCCAGCTGTTGCGGCCCATCGAACACACCGTACAGGGCATAGAGGCCGACGCCACCAATGGCGATCAGCTTGATCACCGACTCGAAGGCGATGGCGAACACCAGGCCTTCGTGCTTTTCCCGGGTGGCGATGTGCCGGGAGCCGAAGAAGATGGTGAACAGGGTGATCAGCGCGCAGAAACTCAGGGCCACCCGGTGCTGCACCGGCTCGCGGGTGAGGATACCGATGGAGTCCGCGACTGCCTGGATCTGCAAGGCCAGCAGCGGCAATACCCCGACCAGCATGATCACCGTGGTCAGCGCGCCGGCCCAGGTGCTGCGAAAACGGAAGGCGAACAGGTCGGCCAGCGACGACAGTTGGTAGGTGCGGGTGATTTTCAGGATCGGGTAAAGCAGCACCGGCGCCAGCAGGAAGGCACCGGAAACCCCGAGATAACTGGAAAGGAAACCGTAGCCGTACTGATAGGCCAGGCCGACCGTGCCATAAAAGGCCCAGGCGCTGGCGTAGACCCCGAGGGACAGGGTGTAGGTCAGCGGGTGGCGGATGATCGAGCGCGGGATCATGCCGCGTTCGCTGATCCAGGCCACCCCGAACAGCACCAGCAGGTACGCGGCGCTGATCAGGATCATCTGGGTCAGGCTAAAGCTCATCGGCATCTTTTTGGCTCTGCAGGATGAAGGTCACGACGATCAGGATCAGCCAGAGCAGATACGGGCGATACCAGGCGCCCGTAGCATCGATCCACCAATCCATGATGGCGGGGGAGAACAGATAGATCCCCACTACCAGCAGTAGGACCAAGCGATAGATGTACATCTCGGCCTCTCTTTATTGTGTGCGTGCCCGAAAACGTGCGGCGATGGTAACGGATGGGCGCCAACCTGCAAGGGGCGTCAGCGGATTTGCGCTTCGGGCACGCTCAGTGTGCGTGGGATCAGTAAAGCATCCCAGTGTTCGATGCCCCAACTCAGCACTTCCCGAGGGTTGGCATCGACCATTTCGCTGTCGGTTTTCTGCCCCAGGGCGCGCAGGGCACGCAACAGCAGCGGGGTGGCCTGGTCCGCGGCCAGCGGCGGGGAGCGGTAGGACTTGCCCAGTTTATGCCCATCCGGCTGGGTGATCAGCGGCACATGCAGGTAGCGCGGCTGTGGCAGGCCGAGCAGCTCCTGCAGGTACAGCTGGCGCGGGGTGGAGTCCAGCAGGTCGGCGCCGCGGACGATATCGGTCACCCCTTGCCAGGCGTCGTCGAGCACCACTGCCAGTTGATAGGCGTAGAGGCCGTCGCGGCGGCGGATCACGAAGTCGCCCACATCCCGTCCCAGGTGCTGGCGGAATTCGCCCTGGACCCGATCGGTGAAACGATATTCCAGCTCCGGTACGCGCAAGCGGATGGATGCATCTTCCTGGCCATGTCCGGCATTGCGGCACAGGCCCGGATAAATGCCATGGTAGGGTTCCAGCTGCTTGCGCGAGCAGGTGCAGGCGTAAGCCAGGCCCTGGTTGAACAGACGGTTGAGGACTTCGGCGTAGGCCGCGTGCCGCTCGCTCTGGCGGACCATTTCGCCGTCCCACTCGAAGCCGTAGCTTTCCAGGGCCTTGAGAATGGCTGCCTGGGCACCGGGCTCTTCCCGGGGGGGGTCGAGGTCTTCCATGCGTAACAACCAGCGGCCGCCGACGGCGCGGGCATCGAGGTAGGAGGCCAGGGCGGCGACCAGCGAGCCGAAATGCAGGTGCCCGCTGGGGGTTGGGGCAAAGCGCCCGATGTAGGAAGAGGCGTGAGAGGCAGTCATGGAGAGGATGTTACTTCGTTCGGTCCCAAGGTGACGATGGCGTCTGGCGGATCGCCATCGCGAGTAAGCTCGTTCCTACAGGGGGGAGGGCGGCAGAAACAAAAACGGAGCGTTCGCACGCTCCGTTTTTCATTCAAGCCAGCGATTATTTGCCGACTTGTTTTTCCTTGATTTCCGCCAGGGTCTTGCAGTCGACACACATGTCGGCGGTAGGGCGGGCTTCCAGGCGGCGAATACCGATCTCGACGCCGCAGGATTCGCACCAGCCGTATTCTTCGTCTTCGATCAGTTGCAGCGTCTTGTCGATCTTCTTGATCAGCTTGCGCTCACGGTCGCGGGCGCGCAGTTCCAGGCTGAATTCTTCTTCCTGGCTGGCACGGTCGGCCGGATCGGGGAAGTTGGCTGCTTCGTCTTTCATGTGATCAACAGTGCGATCGACTTCCTGCATCAAGTCCTGTTTCCACTTGTTCAGGATCTTGGTGAAGTGCTCGCGCATGGGCTTGCCCATGTACTCTTCGCCTGCGGTTTCAACATAAGGCTCGAAGCCGCTGATCGATTGATTCTGTTGCTTTGCTTGGGTGGGCATGAAATGGACCGCCTCTACTCATGTAATCCATTGCGCAGGATTGCTCCATCACCGACACATGCCGGCCCTGCGACTGCAAGCGGGCGAACTTACCAGATCAAATCGGACGGCGCTACTCCCGGTTGTCGAGCCCGCGTCCCGCGGCGCTTGCAAAGGTCGATGCCGCCTGGCCTGGTCTGTTCGGGGGCCTGGTCAATTAATGATTTTAGCCAAGCCTGGGCCTGGTGTCGGTGTTCTTTAATGGGGTGGATGGCGGGGGCTCAAAGGCTTTGGGCTCTCCCTTGTCCCCGGGGTTGGGTAGAATCGGTTTTTTGCTCACTTCAATGAAGGAAGGCTAATGGCTCAGCCCTACAGTGCGCGCAGCCGCGCTATCGAACCTTTCCACGTGATGGCCCTGCTGGCCCGTGCCAATGAGCTGCAAGCGGCCGGGCACGATGTGATTCACCTGGAAATCGGTGAACCGGACTTCACCACGGCTGAGCCGATCATCAAGGCCGGGCAGGCCGCACTGGAAGCGGGCAGGACCCGCTACACCGCCGCCCGCGGGATTCCCGAGCTGCGCACGGCCATCTCCGGATTCTATCGGCAGCGTTACGGGCTGGACATCGACCCCGAGCGCATCATGATCACTCCCGGTGGTTCCGGTGCGCTGCTGCTGACCAGCAGCTTGCTGGTCGACCCCGGCAAGCACTGGCTGCTGGCGGACCCAGGCTACCCCTGCAACCGGCACTTCCTGCGCCTGGTGGAAGGCGCGGCGCAACTGGTGCCGGTCGGCCCGGACGTGCGTTATCAGCTGACACCGGATCTGGTGGAGCGCTATTGGGATCAGGACAGCGTCGGCGCCCTGGTGGCATCGCCGGCCAACCCCACCGGGACCTTGCTTTCCCGCGACGAACTGGCGGGGCTGTCGGCCGCGGTGAAGGCGCGTAACGGTCATC
Source organism: Pseudomonas sp. GW821-FHT09E12 (assembly GCF_059416085.1). Taxonomy (NCBI): domain Bacteria; kingdom Pseudomonadati; phylum Pseudomonadota; class Gammaproteobacteria; order Pseudomonadales; family Pseudomonadaceae; genus Pseudomonas; species Pseudomonas sp. GW821-FHT09E12. Next base: position 295,295 of record NZ_JBWKOM010000009.1, read on the forward strand.
TGGTGGTGGACGAGATCTACCACGGCCTGACCTACGGCTGCGATGCCGCCAGCGTGCTGGAAGTCGATGACGGCGCCTTTGTCCTTAATAGCTTTTCCAAATATTTCGGCATGACCGGCTGGCGCCTGGGCTGGCTGGTGGCGCCACAGGCGGCGGTCGGCGAGTTGGAGAAGCTGGCGCAGAACCTCTACATCAGTGCCCCGAGCATGGCCCAGTACGCTGCGCTGGCCTGCTTCGAGCCAGACACCATCAGTATTCTCGAAGAGCGTCGCAACGAGTTTCAGCGGCGCCGCGACTTCCTCCTGCCAGCCCTGCGCGAGTTGGGTTTTGGCATTGCGGTAGAGCCGGAAGGGGCGTTCTACCTGTATGCCGATATCAGCGCATTCGGCGGCGATGCCTTTGCCTTCTGCCGGCATTTCCTCGAGACCGAACACATTGCCTTTACCCCGGGGCTGGATTTCGGTCGTCATCAGGCCGGGCACCATGTCCGGTTCGCCTACACCCAGAGCCTGCCGCGCCTGCAGGAAGCGGTGGAGCGGATTGCCCGTGGCCTGCGGAGCTGGCAAGGCTGATGCGTTTTCATCCCCCCCTCGAAGAAGGTCGCCTGGTCCGTCGTTACAAGCGTTTTCTCGCCGATATCGAGACCATTGGCGGCGAGTTGCTGACCATTCACTGTCCCAACACGGGTTCCATGTTCAATTGCATGGTCGAGGGCGGGCAGGTCTGGTTCAGCCGTTCCAATGACCCCAAGCGCAAATTGCCGGGGACCTGGGAAATCAGCGAAACGCCCCAGGGGCGGCTGGCTTGCGTCAATACGGCGCGGGCTAACACGCTGGTGGAAGAAGCCTTGCACGCCGGGGTGATCGCTGAGTTGAACGGTTTTACCGCCCTCAAGAGGGAAGTGCCCTATGGCCAGGAAAACAGTCGTATCGACTTCCGCCTGGACTATCTGGACGGCCCGGCTTTCGTCGAGGTCAAAAGCGTCACCCTGGGCTTTGACGGCTCCGCGGTCGCGGCCTTTCCGGATGCGGTGACCCAGCGTGGTGCCAAGCATTTGCGGGAATTGGCCTGTCTGGCGCGGGACGGTATTCGCGCGGTGCAGTTGTATTGCGTCAACCTGTCGGGTGTCGAAGCGGTGCGACCGGCCGAAGAGATCGACCCCGGTTATGCCGCGGCGCTGCGCGAGGCAGTGGCGTCCGGGGTCGAGGTACTGGCCTACGGGGTACGCTTGACCGCCGAAGAAGTGTGCATCGACCGTCGTCTGGACGTATTGCTCAACGGCTAAAGCTGAACCCAGATGCCCTGGCTGTCTTCCCGGCAGGGGATGGCCTTCAGGGGTTGCCCGGCACAGGGGCCGGCGACGCATTCACCGTTTTCGATCAGAAACAGTGCACCGTGGGTGGCGCACTGAATCAAGCTGGCGCTTTGATCGAGGAACTGATCGGGTTGCCACTCCAGAGCGACCCCGCGATGGGGGCAGCGATTGGTGTAGACGTATACCTGTTGATCGCGGCGCACCGCGAAAAGCGGCCGGCCTTCAAGGTTGAAACCTCGGCTGGAAGCCTCCGGCAGATCGCCGGGGGGGCAAAGAAACTTCATGTCTATCCTCGGTAACCGACGGCTCTGGGCTCAGGCTGTCACAGTTTTCCTGTGGGCGCTTGGTGAAACATGTCTGTGCTTGACGGTCAAATGCAAACAATTATCAAATGGCCGCTTCGCCTGTGGGGCGCTTGCTCATTTCGATGCCTGGGTTGCAGGGCATGTCACATGTACGGCGGCTTCCGTGGGCCCACTCTCTGAAGGAAATACCTTTATGCGTTCGAGTGCCCGCGCAATCGCGCTCTGTGTCGGACTTCTGGCCAGCCATGCCGCTGCGGCGGCCGAGCTACCACAACGCTGGGTGAGCGCCGGCGGCGCCTTGTCCGAATGGGTGAGCGCGCTGGGCGCCGAATCGAAGCTGGTGGGCGTGGACACCACCAGCCAGCATCCCGAATCCCTGAAGAGCCTGCCGAGTATCGGTTATCAGCGTCAGTTGTCGGCGGAAGGCATTCTCAGCCTGCGCCCGCAGATTCTGGTGGGTACCGAAGAGATGGGGCCGCCGCCAGTACTCTCGCAGGTGCGCAGCGCCGGGGTGCAGGTCGAACTGTTCTCGGCCCAGGCCGACCTGCCGACCCTGCGGGGCAACCTGCAGCATCTGGGCAAGTTGCTGGGTAGCGAAGACAAGGCGACGCAGCTGTTCGAGCAATACCAGCAGCAGTTGGAGCAGCAGCGGGCCTGGGTCGGCCAGGCCCAGAAGAAACAGGCCGCGCCGGGGGTGCTGCTGTTGCTCGGGCATGCGGGTGGCAAACCTCTGATTGCCGGTAAGGACACGGCCGCCGACTGGCTGCTGCAGCAGGCGGGCGGACGCAACCTTGCGACCCATACGGGCTACAAGCCCTTTTCCAATGAGTCGTTGGCCGAACTCAACCCCGAGGTGCTGGTGTTTGCCGATCGCAGCCTGAGTGGTGAGGCGGCCCGCGCCGCGCTGTTCAAGGAGAACCCGATTCTCGCCTCCAGCGGCGCGGCCAAGGCCGGCCGGGTCTTCGAGATTGATCCGACCTTGCTGGTGGGAGGCCTGGGGCCGCGCTTGCCACAGAGCCTGAAAAGGCTGTCGGCCGGTTTCTATCCAGCCGAGTCGAGCCAGGCCAGCACCGCCCAATGACCCCTTTGCTTAAACCCCGTGCGTTGTTCATTGGCCTGAGCCTGCTGTGTCTGTTGGCGATCTGGCTGTCCCTGGCACTCGGGCCGGTCAGCCTGCCGTTGCTCGACACCCTGCGTGCCGCCCTGCGTTTGCTGGGCCTGCCTATTGAGGGGCAGGGGCTGGAGCAGGCTGAACTGATCCTCGGGCAGATTCGCCTGCCACGCACCTTGCTGGGGTTGGCCGTAGGGGGCGTCCTGGCCCTGTCCGGCGTGGCGATGCAAGGGCTGTTTCGCAATCCCCTGGCCGACCCGGGGCTGGTAGGCGTTTCGAGTGGCGCGGCGCTGGGCGCGGCCTTTGCCATCGTCGGTGGCTCGTTGCTGGGTGGCGTGCCGGAAGCGATCGGTCCTTACCTGCTGTCGTTCTGTGCCTTTCTCGGTGGTCTGGTGGTGGCGTGGCTGGTCTACCGCCTGGGGCGGCGCAACGGCCAGACCCATGTGGCGACCATGCTGTTGGCCGGGATCGCGTTGACGGCGCTGGCCAGCTCGGCGGTGGGCCTGTTCACCTACCTGGCCGACGACGCGACCTTGCGCACCCTGACGTTCTGGAACCTGGGCAGTCTCAACGGTGCCAGTTATTCGAGGTTGTGGCCGCTGCTGCTGATCAGCGCGGCCGTGGCATTGTGGCTGCCACGCCGGGCCAAGGCCTTGAATGCCTTGCTGCTGGGGGAGTCTGAAGCCGGTCATCTGGGGATCGATGTCGAACGGCTGAAGCGGGAGTTGGTGTTCTGTACCGCGCTGGGGGTCGGCGCGGCTGTCGCTGCTGCCGGGTTGATCGGCTTTGTCGGGCTGGTGGTGCCCCATCTGGTGCGACTGCTATCGGGGCCTGACCACCGGACCTTGTTGCCGGCGTCGATACTGGCCGGCGCCAGCCTGCTGTTGTTGGCGGATCTGGTGGCGCGCCTGGCGCTGGCGCCTGCGGAGCTGCCCATCGGCATCGTGACTGCTTTCATCGGGGCGCCATTCTTTCTGTTTTTGTTATTGCGAGGGCGCGCCTGATGCTGCGAGCGGAAAATCTGGCGGTGCGCCGTGGCAGGAAAACCGTGCTGGAAGGGATCGACCTCGAGCTCAAGCCCGGTGAAGTGCTGGGAGTGCTAGGGCCCAATGGCGCGGGCAAAAGCACCTTGCTGGCGGCCTTGTGCGGCGAGCTGAAACCCGATCAGGGTCAGGTCTGGCTGGATCAGCGTGAGCTCTCCAGGTGGGACGGCGGGCAAAAGGCGCAAAGGCTGGCGGTGTTGCCGCAAAGTTCGACGCTCGAGTTCGCCTTCCGGGTCGAAGAGGTCGTCGGCCTGGGGCGCCTGCCTTATCAAAGCGGCCGGGCGCGGGATGACGAGATCGTCCTGCAGGCCCTGCAAGCGGCGGATGCCGGGCACCTGTACGGTCGCAGCTATGTGGCCTTGTCGGGCGGCGAACGTCAGCGCGTGCACCTGGCCCGGGTGTTGGCGCAGCTGTGGCCGGGCGCGGTCGGTCAGACCCTGTTGCTCGATGAGCCGACCTCGGCCCTCGACCCTTTACATCAACATGTCACGTTGCAGGCCATCCGCGAATTTGCCGATCGTGGGGTCGCGGTCCTGGTGATCCTGCATGATCTGAACCTCGCCGCGCGATATTGTGATCGCCTGTTGCTGCTCGAAGGCGGGCGGCCCCACTCGCTGGACAGTCCGGCGCAGGTGCTGCGGCCCGAACCGCTCAAGGCGGTGTTCGGACTGGAGGTGTTGGTGCAGGCGCATCCCGAGCGCGGCCACCCTTTGATCATCGCCCGCTGAGGCGATTCGCGGAGACGCCACATGCGTGTGTTATTGATCCTGAGTGTGTTGCTGCTGGGCGCCTGCGAGGGCGTGCCGGTCATGCCTGAACTTCCGGTCCAGGCTGAACGCGGGGCGATTCAGGACCTGCGCAGTGGAAAGCTCCTGACTCCAGAGGAACTGGTCATTCGTCTGGCCCGGGCGCCGCGGGTGATTGTCGGCGAGCAGCATGACCACCCCGAGCATCACGCCTTGCAGCTGTGGTTGTTGCAGGCGATGGCGACCCAGCGTAGGCAAGGCAGCCTGCTGTTGGAGATGCTCATGCCGGACCAGCAGCCGCGGGTCGACTCGCTCCGCCAGCACAAGGCGGCGCAGGGCTTGTCCGATGATCTGCCAGGCGCATTGGCCTGGTCGCCGGGGTGGGACTGGGCGCTGTACGGACCTGTCGTGCGCTATGCGTTGCTCCAGCCTTATCCGTTGCTGGCGGCCAATCTGGATAGCTCCGAAGTTCGCGACATCTATCGCCAGGCACCAGCCTTGAGTGGCGAGCACTCGAATGCCGCCTTGGTGCGCAATGAGTTGCTGCAGCAAGTTCGTGACTCCCATTGTGGCCTGCTGCCCGAAAGCCAGATGCCAGCGATGCTGGCGGTTCAGCAGCAGCGCGACCGACGCATGGCCGAGCGCTTGCTGGCGGCACCGACGCCGGCGCTGCTGTTTGCCGGGGCCTTTCATGCACGCAGGGATGTCGGGGTGCCGGTTCACCTGCGGGACCTCGACGCATCGAACGGCACCGTGGTACTGATGCTGGCGCAGAAGGGCATGCACGTATCGCCGCAAAGCGCGGATTACGTGTGGTACAGCGCGCGGTTGCCGGAGAAGGACTACTGCGCCCAGATGCGCCAGTAGGCTTTTTTCAGGCAAAAAAAGACCCGGCAAGAGCCGGGTCAAATAACCGTGATTAGCCTGATGAGGAGATAATCTGAGAGTCCGAACCACTGGTCTTCCAGGTTATCGACTGATCTCGCGATCAGCTGTGATAATCATAACGATTCTCATTTCCAAGTCAACAAAGTTTTTCCTGTTTCTGTGAATTCCGCCAAACGCTCGTTTGGATTGCTTGTAAAACGGGGCTTCAAAGGTTAGCGCTCAGGCTGTGCAGGCGGCTGACTTCCTTGTTCAACAGGTCGATTCGCCGTGCCATGCTTTCGATCAGGCTATGGGCGATACGTGGATTGCTCTGGGTCAGGCTGAGAAACTGGCTCTTGGGGATCAGCATCAGGGTGGATGGCTCGCTGGCAATCACGCTGGCGTTGCGTTTCTCCCCGGTAAAAATGGCCATCGCACCAAAGATCTCGTCCTTGGGCACATCCCCGACCTTGTGCCCGTCGACAAAGGCTTCGGCGTGCCCTTCGATGATGACGAACACATGATCGGCGTCATCGCCCTGGCGAATCAGCACTTCGTCCTTGGCCACGCGTTGAAAGCCGTTGCTGTTGCGCAACTCGGGCTGCTTGAGGCGGGCAACGGCATCGGAGAGCAGGGCGGTTTGTCCGATCAGGTACTGTAGAAACAGTTCGGCCCGCTGTTCGTCGGCATACAGATGCTGGAACACCGCGGAACGCTGATAGGGGATCAGGCTCAACGGCTGCTCGCTGCTGAGTTGCCAGTGAGGCAACTCAGCTCCTCGGCGCAGTCCGAGCAGATCGCCTTCATGCAGATAAAACAGTGGGCGCTCATCGACGCTGGCTTGTACCTGGCCGCTTCCGAGCAGGAACAACTGGCTGTCGGCAAGGCTGCTGGAGAGGTCTTTGGAAGGGGCCACTTCCAACACATCGCCGGACGGCAGCAGGCCTTCCAGCAGGCGCGGCGGGATGCTCTGCAACTGATTGATCAAGGCATCGGCGTAAGCCGGTTGTTCCCCCAGTAAATACATAAAAAGCCTGCCAGGTCAGTTCTTTTGGCGTGAAGAAATGGCATCCAGCTGTTTGTTGAGTGCTTCCTTGCGTTCTGCCGGAATGTCATTCCAGTGCACATCCATCAGTGCGCCTTCAATGGCGTACAACAGCACCTTCGAGGCTCGAAACCCTCGGGTCCGCACGGCCCGATAGGCATCCACCGCCCCCAGGCGGCGCAAGTCCGAAGCGCTATGGATGCCCACCGCATGCAGCCATTGTGCCGACGTCTTGCCAAGGTTTTTCAGGTGTTGCAATTCATCATTCATCAAGCCTCCTTGCGACGGCCGAATGGTGCGTGGGCAAGTCTCAAAGGAGTGTAGCGCTCAGTAGGAAAAGCGCTGTTCTTTGGTCGGTTTTGGCGCAAAAGCTTCTAAGGCGACAGAGGAAAGTACGCCAGAAACAGAGGGAAGAGGGGGCGGGAGAAGACCAAGTCCAGCGTAAGGCAGAGAGCGCCGGACCTCGGAGCAAAAAGGGGCGATTACTTGGTGCGGTAGCGCAGGCGAGTGCCGAAATTGACGGACATCAGGATTTCATCGGCAGTCAGTTCGGGCGGAAAGTAGGCGCCGGAGATTTGCGCATGGGCCAGGCTGGCGCCTTCCATGGAGGAATTACGCAGGTCGAGGCCGCGCAGGTCGGCAGAACGGAAGTAGGCGTCGGTGAAGTCGATGCCGTCGGCATTCAGTTCACGCAGGTCGAGCCCACGAAAATCGCCGCCGCGCATGTCGACAGTCTGGTCTTTCGGGCGTTCCCGGTTAAAGCCGTCGATGTCGTCTTTGTGCAGCAAAGCGTAAAGGGGAGTATCGAGAAGTTTGGGCTGACTCATGGGGCGTCACCTGCTGGAATTATGACGCCAGTATAGTGCCACTATTTTTCAGCCGTGAAGCCTTTGCGATTTCACGGCTGAAATAGTTGATTACAAGCCTGGGAGACGCTGGCGAATGTTCGCGACCAGGGCGTCGAGGCTCCCGCTTTCATTGGTCTCGACGCGCTTGCTGCGCAGCACTTCCTCGGCGCTCAGGGCTTCGCGATTGGCTTGCTGCTGTTCGATCACGGCCAGGGTCGCGTCCGAGGGGTCGTTGCGATCGACCTGGCGTTGTGCCAGCCAGCTGGCAATGACGGCCTGCGGGGCATTGCAGTCGATGATCAGGCAAGGCGTGCCGGTCGCTTCGGCAACCTTGGCCGCGGCATCACGCTGGTCGCGCTTGAGGTAGGTGGCGTCGATGACCACCGGGAAACCGGCGCGCAGGACGATACCGGCAAGTTCATGCAGGCGGTCATAGGTCGCGGTATTGGCTTGGGCATTATAAATGCCGGCATTCGGATCGTTCTGTACCTGCTGCTCGCCAAACAGGCGTTTGCGCTCGACATCGGAACGCAGGCGAACGGCGCCCAGGGCTTCCACCAGACGCATGGCCACATGGCTTTTGCCAACGGCGGAAACGCCAGAAGTGATCGCCAGGAAGCGCGATGGAATGGTGCTGTAGCTTTCTGCCAGGTTGGCGTAGTTGCGGTACTGGCGCAGGGCCGTGGCGCGCTGCATCGGACTGGCGTCGGCCGGCATGCTGAACAGGGCGACCTTGGCTCGTACCAGGGCGCGATAGGCTTTGTAGAAATTCAACAGCTCCAGGCCCTGATAGTCACCGGTCTGTTCCAGGTACTGGCTGATGAAACGGCGTGCCAGGCATTTCAGGCCGCGGTCCTCCAGGTCCATGGCGAGGAAACCGGTGTCGGCATAGACGTCAGTGAAGCGGAACGGCTCGTTGAACTCGATGCAATCGAAGATCACCACCTTGCCATCGATAAGCGTTGCGTTACCCAGGTGGATGTCGCCGTGGCATTCACGGATGAAGCCTTCGGCCTTGCGCTTGGCGAGGAGTGGCTTGAGTCGTTCGAAGCTGCTTTCGGCCCAGGCTTGCAGGGCTTCGAGCTGTTGCAGGTCGGCCTTGTCGCTGAGGAATGGGCGGATCTGCTCGAAGTTCTGACGCACCGGCTCCATGACGCTTTCCGGGGTGCCGGCTTCGTGGGCTGCCGGGACCCGCGGGGCTTCGAGGTGGAACCTGGCAATCTGCCGGGCCATTTCGTCGATGTGCGCGGTGGTCAGTTCGCCATTGGCTTGCAGCGTGCTGAGCAGTTGGCTTTGCGGGAACTGGCGCATTTTCAGGGCGTATTCGATAACCGGGCCGTCCCCTGCGATCTGCGGCGCTTCGGCACTGCCGGTGATCGGCAACACTTCCAGATACAAATCATCGGTCAGGCGCTGGTTCAGACGCAGCTCTTCGCCGCAGAAGTGCCCGCGCGCTTCAAGGCCGGTGAAATCGAGAAAGCCGAAGTTGACCGGCTTTTTCAGCTTATAGGCATAGGGACCGGTGAGCAGGACCCAGGAGATATGGGTCTCGATGACCTGGAATCCGTCTACGGAATGCGGGTAGAGGGCCGGGTTTTGCAGGGCGGCGATCAGGGATTGGCTCACAGGCGATCCTTCAGAGTCGGGGAAAATACAAGGGCGTCATTATGGCCGCTGACAGGGCTAACGCAAACCTCGGGCCGCTCCTGTTGACGATGAATAAAGTGCGTATAATCCGCCGCCATGACTCGTACTCGATCCCCCCGTTCCGCTAAAAAACGTCCGTCTAGTGGCCCGCGCCCCTGGCTGGGCTGGGCCTTGAAGCTCGGTCTGGTCGCTCTGGTGGTGCTCGCCGGCTTTGCGGTTTATCTCGATGCCGTGGTCCAGGAGAAATTCTCCGGCAAGCGCTGGACCATTCCGGCCAAGGTCTATGCGCGCCCGCTGGAGCTGTTCGTCGGACAAAAGCTCAGCAAGGACGATTTCCTCACCGAACTCGACGCACTCGGCTATCGCCGCGAAAGCGTGGTCAATGGCCCTGGTGCTGCGTCGGTCAGTGGTAACACCGTTGAACTCAATACCCGCGGTTTCCAGTTCTATGAAGGCATGGAACAGGCGCAACCGGTGCGGGTGCGTTTTTCCGGTGACTACGTGGCCGAGCTGTCAGGTAGCAAAGGCTCGAAACTGGCCGTGGTACGCCTGGAGCCGCTGCTGATCGGCGGCCTGTATCCGAAGAATCTCGAAGACCGGATCCTGATCAAGATCGATCAGGTGCCTCCTTATCTGCTGGAAACCCTGGTGGCGGTCGAGGACCGGGATTTCTACAGCCACTTTGGCGTGTCGCCCAAGTCGATCGCCCGGGCGGTGTGGGTCAATACCTCGTCCGGCGCCATGCGCCAGGGCGGCAGTACCCTGACCCAGCAGTTGGTCAAGAACTTCTACCTGACCAACGAACGCAGCCTGAGCCGCAAGCTCACCGAAGCGATGATGGCCCTGCTGCTTGAGCTGCATTACGACAAGCGCGAGATCCTCGAGGCGTACCTCAACGAGGTCTTCGTCGGCCAGGATGGACAGCGTGCCGTGCACGGTTTCGGCCTGGCCAGCCAGTTCTTCTTCAGCCAGCCGCTGGCCGAACTCAAGTTGCATCAGATCGCCTTGCTGGTGGGGATGGTCAAGGGGCCGTCCTATTACAACCCGCGTCGTTATCCGGAGCGTGCGCTGGAGCGGCGTAACCTGGTGCTCGATCTACTGGCGCAGCAGGGTGTGGCGACGCCGGAGCAGGTCGAAGCGGCGAAGAAAATGCCCTTGGGCGTGACCAAGCGCGGCAGTCTGGCGGACAGCTCGTTCCCGGGCTTCCTGGACCTGGTGAAGCGTCAGCTGCGTGAGGATTACCGCGACGAAGACTTGACCGAGGAAGGCCTGCGGATCTTCACCAGCTTCGACCCGATTCTGCAGATGAAGGCCGAGGCTTCGGTCGGGGATACCTTCAAGCGCCTGGCCGGGCGCAAGGGATCGGATGAAGTTGAAGCGGCAATGGTGGTGACCAACCCGGAAACCGGCGAAGTCCAGGCCATGATCGGCAGCCGTCAGGCCGGTTTTGCCGGTTTCAACCGGGCGCTGGATGCGGTGCGGCCGATCGGCTCCCTGATCAAGCCCGCGGTTTACCTGACGGCGCTGGAGAAACCCAGCCAATACACACTGACCAGTTGGCTCTCCGACGAGGCGTTCTCGGTGAAGGGGGGCGACGGACAGGTGTGGAAGCCCCAGAACTACGACCGTCGTTCCCACGGCACGGTCTTCCTTTATCAGGGGCTGGCGCATTCCTATAACCTGTCGACCGCGCGCCTGGGCCTGGAAGTCGGTGTGCCGAACGTGCTGAAAACCCTGGGGCGCCTTGGTGTCACCCGCGAATTCCCGGCGTTCCCTTCGATGCTGTTGGGGGCGGGGGGCTTGAGCCCGATGGAAGTCGCCACCATGTATCAGACCCTGGCCAACGGCGGTTTCAATACCCCGATGCGCGGGATCCGTAGCGTGCTGACCGCTGAGGGCGAACCGCTGAAGCGTTATCCGTTCCAGATCCAGCAACGTTTCGATCCAGGTTCGATCTACCTGATCCAGAGCGCGATGCAGCGTGTCATGCGCGAAGGTACCGGCAGTTCGGTCTACAACGTGCTGCCGCGCTCCCTGGCGCTGGCGGGCAAGACCGGTACCAGTAACGATTCCCGCGACAGCTGGTTCGCCGGTTTCAGCCAGGATCTGCTGGCCGTGGTCTGGCTGGGGCGTGATGACAACGGCAAGACACCGTTCACCGGCGCCACCGGTGCGCTGCAGGTCTGGACCAGCTTCATGCGCAAGGCCGACCCGTTGCCGTTGGATATGCCACAACCGGATAACGTGGTGCAGGCCTGGGTCGACTCACGGACCGGGCAGGGCTCGGATGCCAACTGTCCGGGCGCGGTACAGATGCCGTATATTCGCGGCAGCGAACCTCCTCCCGGTCCGGCATGCGGTGGCGAAAGCCCGGCGTCCGGCGAGTCGGTGATGGATTGGGTCAAGGGCTGGATGAATTAAGCGAAGAGGGTTTGACGTGAACAAGTGGTGGATTCCAGCTATTACAGCTCTGGCTTTGCTCAATGGTTGTGCCAGCGTGCAGCGTGGCTCGATTCCGGTGGTGGACTCCGGTACCGCGGTGTCCAACAGCGAACGCATTTCGGCCAATGGCGGCTTCCGTCAGACGACCATCAAGCGTCCTGCGCAAGCTCAGGCTCAAAGTATTCCCCAGGACTCGGGCGTGGTGGTGATGGTGCCGGGCGGGGCTGCGGCCACTGCCGCGCCGATCAGCAGCGCACCGATCACCCCGGGCCCGATCACCCCAGGTCCTATCAATACCGCGCCGATCCAGTCCGCGCCGATCAATCAGGGCAGCTACAGCCTGCCGCCGACGCCGAGCGGAGTGCCTTCGGCCAGCTCCGGCGGGCTGTCCGCCGATGAGCAGCTGGACGGTCCGGTGCTGGCCCTGTTGACCACCGCTCAGCAGCAACAGGCGAGTGGCGATCTGAACGGTGCTTCCTCCAGTCTTGAGCGCGCCCAGCGTGTCGCGCCGCGTGAGCCGCAAGTGCTGTATCGCCTGGCCCAGGTACGCATGGCCCAGGGCGATGCCCCGCAGGCAGAGCAGTTTGCCCGTCGCGGCCTGAGCTTCGCCAACGGTCGTCCGGATCTGCAGGCCAGCCTGTGGGCATTGATTGCCCAGGCACGCGAGAAACAGGGCGATGCCGCCGGTGCCGCTCAGGCCCGGCAAAAAGCCAAGGTGTCGCTCTGATGGATGCACGTTTTCCAAAGATTGCCGATCAGTTGCTGTTGATCGAGCGTGAGATGCGGTTACAGGGGTTGTGGGATGACACTCCGCCGAGTGCCGAAGCGCTGGCCAGTGTTGAGCCGTTTGCCGTGGATACGCTGGAGTTCGAGCAGTGGCTGCAGTGGATCTTCCTGCCGCGGATGAAGGCGATTCTTGAGCAGGATCTGCCTTTGCCCAACGCCTCGGGTATCCAGGAAATGGCCGAAGTGGTATTCGCCGGTCGCTCGATGCAGGGCCGGGACCTTCAGTTGCAGAGCCTGCTCAAGGAGTTTGACCAACTGATCGGCGGCGCCCGCTAAACCTTCTGCAACCACTGCCTAGCGGCAGTGGTTGTCTATCGCCTTCTGTGTTTCCGCAATGCGCTGCTGCCGTTGTTCCTCGGTCAGGCGGCGCATTCCCCCCTCTGTGCTCTCGCTCAGGCGCGGGTTGTTCTGCAACTGCGTCAGACTGGCCCGTGCCTGTGTGCAAAAACGCCTGCGTTCGGCTTCCTGCCTGGCGAGCTGCTGCTTGACCTGATTGTCCATGACTTGTTGCTGAGGGCCTGGCTTGTCGGGCGGCGGAGTACTGCTTGCACCTTTCGGCGCTTTTGGCAGGGTGATGGCAGTGCTGCCCACGCCTTGGGGTGGCTGGGCGTCGAAATGGGTGACTCCCTGGGCGTCGACCCATTTGTAAATCTGGCCGGCCTGGCACGGGAGGCTCATGGCGAGCAGCAGGCCAGCGGTCATGGCGAAGGTTCGCATTTTTGAATTCCTTATCCAGGATTGCGCAATTGAAGCGCAGACACTCGCGGTTTACAGGTTTTTTCTTGCGTTCTCATGCGCTTAGTTCGAATAAAGCACATTGACGTCTTGACTTGCAGAGGGCGAAACAGAAGAATCCAAAGTCCGCTGTAGAGGGACTGCCAGAAGCAGACCCACTCGGCAGAACATGAGGCGCACATCCGCGCCGACCTGCTACACCCGCAACGCGTTACCTCGCGCTGGGTGGGAAAACCCCGCAACACTTGGGGCACTCCCAATACTTGCTCAGTCAGTGCTGACGTAGTCGGCGACCACCGTCGCTCATGCTCTGCTGAGAAGTAAACCTATTAAGACCCGTCCCCTTTCAAGAGGGCGGTATTCTGGCGTTTTAGAGGTGAACAACGTGGAGCTTTTATCTGGCGGTGAGATGCTCGTCCGCTTTTTGCGTGACGAAGGCGTCAAATATATCTATGGGTACCCGGGTGGTGCTCTCCTTCATGTTTACGATGCCCTGTTCAAAGAGCCGGAAGTGACCCACATCCTGGTTCGTCACGAGCAAGCGGCTACCCATATGGCTGACGGCTACGCCCGTGCCACCGGCAAGGCCGGCGTGGTACTGGTGACTTCCGGCCCTGGCGCGACCAATGCCATCACCGGTATCGCCACTGCCTATATGGACTCCATTCCAATGGTGATCATTTCCGGTCAGGTGCCTAGCACCATGGTCGGTACCGACGCGTTCCAGGAAACCGACATGATCGGTATCTCCCGGCCGATCGTGAAGCACAGCTTCATGATCAAGCACGCTTCGGAAATCCCGGAAGTCATGAAGAAGGCGTTCTACCTGGCGCAATCCGGTCGTCCGGGTCCAGTCGTGGTCGATGTCCCTAAGGACATGACCAATCCGGCTGAAAAGTTCGAATACGTTTTCCCTAAAAAAGCGAAGCTGCGCTCCTATAGCCCGGCTGTTCGTGGCCACTCCGGGCAAATCCGCAAGGCGGCAGAAATGCTCCTGGCGGCCAAGCGTCCTGTGCTGTACGCCGGCGGCGGCGTGATCCTCGGTGGCGGCTCCGCGCCGCTGACCGAACTGGCACAAATGCTCAACCTGCCGGTCACCAATACCCTGATGGGCTTGGGTGCCTATCCTGGCACCGATCGTCAGTTCGTCGGCATGCTCGGCATGCACGGCAGCTACACCGCCAACCTGACCATGCACCATGCCGATGTGATCCTGGCAGTCGGCGCGCGTTTCGACGACCGTGTCATCAACGGTCCGGCGAAATTCTGCCCGAACGCCAAGATCATCCATGTCGACATCGACCCGGCGTCCATCTCCAAGACCATCAAGGCAGACGTGCCGATCGTGGGTCCGGTAGAGAGCGTCCTGACCGAAATGGTCGCGGCCCTCAAGGAAATCGGCGAAACCCCGAACAAGGACACAGTCGCCAGCTGGTGGAAGCAGATCGAGGAGTGGCGCGGTGATCGCGGCCTGTTCCCTTACGACAAGGGCGACGGCAGCATCATCAAGCCGCAGACCGTGATCGAGACCCTCTGCGAAGTGACCAAGGGCGATGCCTATGTGACCTCCGACGTGGGTCAGCACCAGATGTTCGCGGCGCAGTACTACCGGTTCAACAAACCCAATCGCTGGATCAACTCCGGTGGCCTGGGCACGATGGGCTTCGGTTTCCCTGCGGCCATGGGCGTCAAGCTGAGTTTCCCTGATGCTGACGTTGCCTGTGTAACGGGCGAGGGCAGTATCCAGATGAACATTCAGGAGCTGTCGACCTGCCTGCAGTACGACCTGCCGGTCAAGATCATCAACCTGAACAACGGTGCGCTGGGTATGGTGCGGCAGTGGCAGGACATGAACTACGGTAGCCGTCACTCGCATTCCTACATGGAATCGCTGCCTGATTTCGTCAAGCTGGCCGAGGCCTATGGGCACGTGGGCATTCGCGTCACGGACCTGAAGGATCTGAAGCCGAAGATGGAAGAAGCGTTCGCCATGAAAGATCGCCTGGTGTTCCTCGACATCCAGGTCGATACCAGCGAGCACGTCTACCCGATGCAGATCAAAGACGGCTCCATGCGCGATATGTGGCTGAGCAAGACGGAGCGTACTTAATCATGCGGCACATTATCTCCTTGCTTCTGGAAAACGAACCGGGCGCCTTGTCTCGTGTGGTTGGCCTGTTTTCGCAGCGTAACTACAACATCGAAAGCCTGACCGTGGCGCCGACCGAAGACCCGACCCTGTCGCGTCTGACGCTGACCACCGTGGGGCACGATGAAATCATCGAGCAGATCACCAAGAACCTGAACAAGCTGGTTGAAGTGGTCAAGCTGGTCGACCTGTCGGAAAGCGCTCACATCGAACGCGAGCTGATGCTGGTCAAGGTCAAAGCCACCGGCGCCCAGCGCGCCGAGGTCAAGCGCACCACCGATATTTACCGTGGGCAGATCGTCGATGTCAGTGCCAGCGTGTATACCGTTCAATTGACCGGTACCAGCGACAAGCTCGACAGTTTCATCCAGTCGATCGGCACCGCCTCGATTCTGGAAACCGTACGCAGTGGCGTCACCGGCATTGCCCGTGGCGATAAAGTACTCAGCATCTAACTCAAATTAGCGAACGGCCTGAACGGCCTGATATAGGGGAAATTCATGAAAGTTTTCTACGATAAAGACTGCGACCTCTCGATCATCCAGGGCAAGAAAGTTGCCATCATCGGTTACGGCTCCCAAGGCCACGCTCAAGCGTGCAACCTGAAAGACTCCGGCGTTGATGTCACCGTTGGCCTGCGTAAAGGCTCGTCCACCGTTGCCAAGGCTGAAGCCCATGGCCTGAAAGTGACCGACGTTGCCGCGGCCGTTGCCGGCGCCGACCTGGTCATGATCCTGACCCCGGACGAATTCCAGTCCCAGCTGTACAAGAACGAAATCGAGCCGAACATCAAGAAGGGTGCCACCCTGGCCTTTTCCCACGGCTTCGCGATCCACTACAACCAGGTCGTTCCGCGCGCCGACCTCGACGTGATCATGATCGCGCCGAAGGCCCCGGGCCACACCGTACGTTCCGAGTTCGTCAAGGGCGGCGGTATCCCTGACCTGATCGCTATCTACCAGGACGCTTCCGGCAACGCCAAGAACGTTGCTCTGTCCTACGCGGCAGGCGTGGGCGGCGGCCGTACCGGTATCATCGAAACCACCTTCAAGGACGAGACTGAAACCGACCTGTTCGGTGAGCAGGCTGTTCTGTGTGGCGGTACCGTCGAGCTGGTCAAGGCCGGTTTCGAAACCCTGGTCGAAGCTGGCTACGCGCCGGAAATGGCTTACTTCGAGTGCTTGCACGAACTGAAACTGATCGTTGACCTCATGTACGAAGGCGGTATCGCCAACATGAACTACTCGATCTCCAACAACGCCGAATACGGCGAGTACGTGACTGGCCCTGAAGTGATCAACGCCGAATCCCGTCAGGCCATGCGCAACGCCCTGAAGCGTATCCAGGACGGCGAGTACGCCAAGATGTTCATCAGCGAAGGTGCTACCGGCTACCCATCGATGACCGCCAAGCGTCGTAACAACGCCGCTCACGGTATCGAAATCATCGGTGAGCAACTGCGCTCGATGATGCCGTGGATCGGTGCCAACAAAATCGTCGACAAAGCCAAGAACTAAGTTCGAGTCTTGTCAGGGAAAACGCGGCCTAGGCCGCGTTTTTTCGTTTGGATAGACAGGTTCTGGTATAAAGCTGGATCCTTTGTGGTCCAATCGTGACCCTGGGTATCGTCGAAACTTTTCACACCGTTGCAAGGTAATGTCCATGAGCGAACGTCCCGAAGAGCCAAACCAGGCCTCTGACGCCGAAAGCCTGCTACCCATCGATGAGCATGTCGAAGAAGGGCATGACGCTGAAGGCCGTAAAGTCCGGCATCGTGGTATCTATCTGCTGCCGAATCTCTTCACCACCGCGAACCTGTTCGCCGGTTTCTACTCGATCATCAACTCCATGAGTGCCCAAAGTGCATTGAGCGCCGGGGACGCGGCAGGAGCGAGCAGGTATTTCGCGTTCGCGGCCATCGCGATTTTTGTCGCCATGGTGCTCGACGGTCTGGATGGGCGCGTGGCCCGCATGACCAATACCCAGAGCGCTTTTGGCGCCGAGTATGACTCGCTGTCCGACATGGTTGCCTTCGGCGTTGCGCCTGCCTTGTTGGCATTCGGTTGGGCGCTGGGCGACATGGGCAAGGTCGGCTGGATGGTCGCTTTCATCTATGTAGCTGGCGCGGCTCTGCGTCTGGCTCGTTTCAACACCCAGGTGGGGACTGCCGACAAGCGTTACTTCATCGGCCTGGCCAGTCCGGCCGCGGCGGGTGTGGTGGCCGGTATTGTCTGGGCGTTCAGCGATTACGGCATCCAGGGTTCGAAGATGTCGTTCCTGGTGGCGCTGATGGTGGCGGCGGCCGGCATGCTGATGGTCAGCAATATCAAGTACAACAGCTTCAAGGAGTTGGACCTGAAGGGGCGTGTACCTTTTGTGGCGATTCTCGCCGTGGTTCTGGTATTCGCCGTGGTCTTCAGTGATCCGCCGCGGATTCTGCTGCTGGTTTTCCTCGCTTATGCGGCGTCCGGTCCGGTGCAATACCTGCTGCGTCTTCGTCGACGCAAAACGTTGCCTTAATGTAATTTCCCCCATACTCCGCAGTCTATTGGTGCATCAGTCCTCCAATACTGCGGAGTTGCCATGTTGATCAAAATCCCCAAGTCGTCTGACTGCAAAGAGTTGGACGTCACGCCTGAATCTCTTTATTTCTCTCGCCGTAGCCTGTTGGGTGGGGCCATTGCTGGCCTGGCTGCCAGTGCGCTGCCACGTTGGGCCAGTGCCGAAGACGCTGGGCGCTATCCAGATGTCGAGCCTGGAAAGGCGCCGTCATGGTTTGCGCAAAAGCTGCCGGAAACCAAATGGCAGGCGGTCAACGTCAAGGATGAGGCGATCACTCCGTTCAAGGATGCCACCCACTACAACAACTTCTATGAGTTCGGTGCCGACAAGGGCGACCCGGCTGCCAATGCCGGTGCGCTGAAAACCGAGCCCTGGAGCGTGGTGGTGGACGGGGAGGTGGGCAAGCCAGGGCGTTATGCGTTGGAAGACTTCATGAAGCCTTATCAGTTGGAGGAGCGGATCTATCGGCTGCGTTGTGTCGAGGCCTGGTCCATGGTGATTCCCTGGATCGGTTTCCCGATCTCCGAATTGCTCAAGCAGGTCGAGCCAACCTCCAAGGCCAAGTTCATCCGCTTCGAAACCCTTCAGGATCCTAAAAGCATGCCCGGTCAACGTTCGGGTTTTGCTCTGATCGATTGGCCTTATGTAGAAGGGCTGCGCCTGGATGAGGCGATGCACCCCTTGGCGATTCTTGCCGTGGGGATGTATGGTCGTGAGCTGCCCAACCAGAATGGCGCACCGTTGCGTTTGGTAGTGCCCTGGAAGTACGGCTTCAAGAGCATCAAGTCCATCGTGCGTATCAGTCTGGTAGAGGAGCAGCCGAAAACCACCTGGCAAAGCATCGCTGCCAATGAGTACGGTTTTTACGCGAACGTGAATCCCACGGTTGATCACCCTCGCTGGACTCAGGCACGCGAACGTCGATTGCCTAGCGGTCTGTTCAGTCCCAACGTGCGTGAGACACAGATGTTCAATGGCTACGCGGATGAAGTCGCTTCTTTATATACCGGCCTGGATCTGCGGAAGAATTACTGATGCGCTACCCACTCTGGCGCCTTGGCGTCTTCATCGTTGCTGCTATCTGGCCTTTGCTTTGGTTGTACCAGGCTTGGGCCTCCGCCCTCGGGCCCGACCCGGGAAAGGTACTGGTCGATCGATTGGGTCTGGGTACCCTGATCTTTTTACTGATCACCCTGAGCATGACGCCCCTGCAGAAACTCACGGGATGGGCGGGGTGGATCGCGGTACGACGCCAGCTTGGTTTGTGGTGCTTTGCTTATGTAGTGCTGCATTTAAGTGCTTACGCTGTATTTATCCTCGGGCTCGACTGGTCGCAGTTGGGCGTGGAGTTGCGTAAGCGGCCCTACATTATTGTAGGAAGCCTGGCCTTTCTCGGATTGTTGGCCTTGGCGGTGACTTCCAATCGATACAGCCAGCGTCGCCTGGGCAGTCGTTGGAAGAAGTTGCATCGGTTGGTGTATCTCATTCTCGGGCTGGGTTTACTGCATATGCTCTGGATTGTTCGGGCTGATCTTAAAGAGTGGGCTATCTACGCCTCTATTGGCGCGTTGTTGTTACTGTTGCGGGTGCCGCCGGTGACACGGCGAATCCCGCGTTTAGTGGGGAAAAACCATCTTTTGCAACAAAAGCGTAATTAGGGGTTGACGGCAGATTCTGGAAGTCTATAATTCGCCCCACTTCCGGCGCAGTCGAAACGGAAAACTCCTTGAGATTCAA